>JAKVBI010000035.1 GCA_022447545.1 Myxococcota bacterium | reverse complement strand
CAAGGTCCGCGAGAACGGCACTGCTCTTGGCCTGGACGGCTCTGACCCTGGGCTGCACGGCGACCACCGACCAGGACATCTACGAGGTCGGCGAAGAGGCATGGGGAAGTTTTTCCAACCGTCTGCCGGGCACGACGGTCTATCTGGGTGGTTGCGGCTTCTTCACCAAGGAGAAGCTCATGGGCACGAAATGGGTCGATCGGGGATCGGACATCATCTGTGCGTGGGAGGGATTCGCACGCCCCGTGGAGCCTGGAGAATCGGCCGAGCAGCTCTTTCTCACTGATGAGACGGGCACCTGGCGCCTGGCCTTTCGTTTCGGCCTGTTCTGCTCGGAAAACCGGCCGATGGACGAGCAGAACTGTCGCTCGATCAACCTGCTGAGATCCAACCCCTACGAGGTAATCGCCTCCCGGGCCGTAGCACTTTGCGAAAAGACGGGTGGAGTCTGGGATCCGACGAGCTGCGGCCACTGGTTCTGCGGTCAGAAACCTCTCTGCAAAGCACTCATTCCGGGTTGTAACTGCAGCAAAGGCCGACTCTTCGACACGGAGATGGGCTGCGTCGAATCTCTCACCTGCCAGTAGGCCCCACCCTGCTCCAGCGCCCTGCCTGACAAACCCATCTGTCCCCCGACGGAAACGGCGCTCTCCCTCAGTATCGCGGAGACCAGCTTGCCGTACGCAGTAGGCGACTCTGCCACTGGTCGCGCAACGAGAGCGCGTCGAGCATCCAACGCCCCGGCTGCTTGAACTCCTTGGGCATCTCCGCCGTGATCAGGTGTAGCAGCCCCTCGGGCCTGAGTACCTTCTGCCACAGCACGATCTCCCGGCGTTGGTGACTCCCGTAGGCAGTCCGATAGGAGGCCTCGATATTGAGCAGCTGCGGGGTTTCCGTGAAGTTCTTGTTGTACTCGGTCGCGTATTGCTCCCCAGCGCGCCGAATGTATTCCTCGAGCTTCCCATCGAAGGGCCAGATCGTGTCCTCCATGAACACCGAAAGCTCGTGTTCCGCCGGCTCCGTGGGGACCTCTTCGATCTCAATCTGCTGGACCTTCGACCACGGCAGGGGAAGCAACTGCTTGGAATGAACGTCGTAGCGGAGGCTGTCGAGCTTCTCGGCCAGGTTCTTGAGATCACCGAAATGAACCCGGTCGACCAGGTGCCCCCAGGCGGCGCCATCTCGAAAGAGGGTGTAGGTAATCACCCGATAGGCGAGACCCGACCCGTGGGCGAGGTGCCCATAATATAGAAACCGAGCGTCGTCGCAGTTGGCGAGAGCTGGCATCCACTCATCGCGAACGACCTCCTCGAAGTCATCCTCCCGCAGTCCGATCACCTCATGCTCTTCGCGCAACAAAAGCATCGATTCGTCTCCCTAGAAGATTGATGGGCCATCCTACCCCACCGCCGGAGTCGGAAGCGATCTGGTTCGTTCACCCATACGAACGGTCGTGTATGGTGGACTCATGAACGACCCGGTGCGAGACATACCCGAACTTATCGAAGGCTCCTCCGAAGCAGACCCCAATCGAGGTCATGACCCGCAGGCCACGACCTTTCACGGTTGGCGCGTCGTTCTCCTCGGCCTTCTCGCCAACGCTTTCGGAACCGGACTGATCGGGGCCTACAGCTTCATGGTATCGCCCCTGATCGAAGAATTTGGTGCGACCCCCGGCCAACTCGGCCTCGGAATGTCGATCGTGATCTTCTCCATGGCAGTGCTCGGTCCGATTCTCGGCCCACTATTTGACCGCGGACTTCTTCGGATCACGATGCTGCTGGGCGTGGCCCTCATGCTCTCCGGCCTGCTTCTCCTGTCCAGAGGGAGCGAGTTGTGGCAGCTCGCAATTTGCCTGGTCATCGCCTCCATGGGAATGTCGATGTACGGCTTTCTCCCCACCCAGGTGATGATCGTCAATTGGTTCATTCGAAAACGCGGAACGGCCCTGGCCATCGCTGCCGCGGGAACGAGCCTGGCGGGATTCGTGATCCCGCCCACCACGGCCTGGCTGATCGAAACCTCCGGCTGGAGGGACGCAATCGTATGGTTGGCAGTTGGGGCAGCAGTCATCGCGGCACCCGTGATTTCCACATTCGCTGTGCGCCGACCCGAAGACGTAGGGCAGCATCCCGACGGCGACCCATCTTCCACCGCACTCTCGGAAAACGAGTCTCTAGCGAGCGCGACCCCCCTGCGCACTCTCATGCAAGAACCCAATTTCTGGCTCATCGGAGTCGGTATAGCGCTGGCGCTGTGCGTACCCGTGGCGAGCGGCGTGTTCATCGTTCGTCATCTGGAGGAAATCGGCATCCCGCGCACCCAGGCGGCGCTAATCCTGCCCGTAATGGCTGTGTGCAGCTTGTTGGGGAAACTCTGTGTGGGGTTTCTCGCCGACCGGTCAGACCGTCGTTTGTTGGCCGTGGCAACTCTCGTGTCACACGTCGTGGGCCTGTGCATCCTGGCTACGGGTTCAAGCCTGGAGACCATGTTCGCCGCTGCCATCCCCCTGGGCCTGGGGGGCGGCGGATTCATGCCCATCCCCGGAATTCTGCAGGGTGCCTGTTTCGGACGCCTGGTGATCGGCCGCGTCAGCGGGTTCCACTCATTCATCGGACTGCCATTTCTCCTGGTGGCAGCACCGCTCGTCGGTGTCGCGGCATCTGCGACTGGAAGCTTCATGATGCCCTTCCTGGTCATGGGTGCGATACAACTCGCGGCGGCCGGCCTGCTGTCCTTCATCCGCATTCCCAAGGTGGAGCCCAGCACCGCACCCGCCTCAGGCGGGGTCTAAGCCAAGCGATCTCCACACACGAGCCCACCAGAGAGCGAGTCGATTGATACAACGCACACGCCAGTGGAAGGGTGGTCTCCAACTCGCCACCCGAACTGCCGCCTCCTTCGCCCAAATCGGAATCGATGCTGCACGCGAAGCCTTCGGTACCTCGCTCCCGCGCACTGCTGAGCAAATCGGGAAAGCCCACGTGATCAACGAACTGGTCCGGAATTACACACCCACCGGCCAAGCTCCACTACCAACCGTGAAATCCGCACGGCTTCCCGGGGTGGACTTCGAGAGCAGCAATTGCAGAAACTTCCTCATCGAATTGGAGTTCGAAGAGGGGGAAACTGCCGAAAACCTCCCGCGCACCGCTTACGCGAAGCTTCCCTGCGACGAACTTACGACCCGATCATTTGCCAATACCCTTGGCTTCTGGTCCCTCGAATGCACCTTCTGTGAGAGAATTGCTCAGCACATCCCGATCCGCGTGCCGCGAGTCTACGCCTCAGCGCAGCGCGGCTCACGCTTCGTTCTCCTACTCGAAAACCTACACGAGACCCCAGGCGCCAAACTCTTCATCAACCGAGACATGGCAGCTGGAACGACCCCGGAACGCGCCGAGCGTGTTCTCCGGTGTTTCGCACAGCTCCATGCGGCGTTCTGGGACTGGTCGGCTCCTCAGCGAGAAGAACTCCTCCCTGCCAAATTCAACACCTTCCTCTCGCCGAGATCGAGGGAAATGACCCGAGCACTGAACGCCTCGGCCATCGGCCCTGCCCTGCGCGCCGCACCCGATCTGCTGTCTGAGCACGTGGGCGCAACAGTTCGGCGCGCCGTCGAGAAATGGGACAGCCTCCTCGACGCCTGGTATCGCGGCCCACTAACCCTGGTACACGGAGACAGTCACCTCGGGAATTGCTTCGAATACCCCACCGAAGACGGCCTCCGGGTGGGTCTGATCGATTTCCAGGCGGTTCACTGGAGCAAGGGCATGCGGGACGTTCAATACTTCCTCATCAACTCTTTGGAGAGCGAGGTTCTGAAGGAAAACGAACAGATCCTGATCCGAGGATATTGCAACGAACTCGAAAAACACGGTGTGACACTCGACAGCGAGGATGCGTTCGACCAATACCGCGCGTTCTCCTTCCAGACCTTGATGGTGGGAGTCGTTCCGTTGGGTCTGGGCTCTCTGACGGAACGCGATGCAACGGTCCGAGCGATCACAGGGCGTAGCGCGGCCGCCGTAGAGCGTTTGGAGTTTCGCGAATGGTTGGAGGCTCTCCCCTGAGCCATGGCCGGCGCAGTGTCTTGCCAAACAGAACGCAGCGTCTGTAATGTGTCCGCGTAGCCTGAACCCGCGAAGTCGTGCATGCCCCGAGCCCACCTGGACCTCCCCGGGGTCGCTCGAGGGCGGCGAGGTCCAGCGTGGCCGAAGTCCCGGACCAGAGCTCGGTCGACACTCATCCCACCCGAGCTGCCCGGCGTAGCCAGGCAGAGCGTTCGACCTCCACCCAAAATGCCATCCTCGAAGCCACTCTCGCCTGCCTGGTGGAACACGGCTACGCGGCCACGAGCACCTCGGTCATTCAGAAACGCGCAGGCGTCTCACGCGGCGCCCTGACCCACCAGTTTCCATCCAAGAGCGATTTAATCGTCGCTACTGCACGGTATCTGTCCGACTTGAGAGCGACCCGGCTTCTCGCGCGGCTTGCCGATGCACCCTCCGAGGGCGACCGCACCACCTGGCTGCTTTGGTTGCTCTGGGAGGAGGGTTTCGACAGCGCTCTCTTCCAGGCAGCCATCGAGCTCTGGACCGCCGCAAGGACCGTTCCGGAACTCCAGGCGACCCTCCGAGAATCCGAGCACCAGCTCGCTCGCAAGCAGCGTGAAAACTTCGCGCTGGCCCTGGGCAATTCGATCGCCCAACGGCCAAGCTTTCCACGAGCTTATGAGACGGTAGTTCAACAGATGCGGGGCGCCGCGCTATTGAAACTCGTACGTGCGGAGAACAAGACGGACGAGGAGTTCGTCACAGATTGTGTACGCATGTTTCGAAACGAACTGAATCTCCAGGGGATCTAGTTCCTTCTCGACTGCCGTGATTCGAGGCATTGGAAATGCTGCTAGAAGGAGTAACGTAACGTCGATGCGAAACGGAACTTCGCAACCGATGCCCGAAGACGGGAAATCCAGGAATGACTATTGGCGCGCGAACTTGCGACTGATGGCCTGGTTGCTGGCCATCTGGTTCACGGTGTCCTACGGCTGTGGCATTCTCCTCGCGGACACCTTGAATCAATTTCGATTCGGAGGTTTCAAGCTCGGATTCTGGTTCGCCCAGCAGGGCTCCATCTACGTATTCGTGGTTCTAATCTTCATCTACGTGTGGAAGATGAACCGGATCGACCGCGAATACGGCGTAGACGAATGACCGTCCGTTAATACCTTGCCGACATCCACGCTGGACCCCAACCCCATGATGGAACTTCAGACCTGGACTTATCTGATCGTGGGGCTGACCTTCAGCCTGTACATCGGCATCGCCATCTGGTCTCGCGTGCAAACCACCCGGGGGTTCTACGTCGCCGGGGGCGGCGTATCCCCTTTGGCCAATGGCATGGCAACGGCCGCGGACTGGATGTCGGCGGCCTCCTTCATTTCGATGGCAGGATTGATTTCCTTCATCGGACGCGATGGTGCCTACTATCTCATGGGTTGGACGGGGGGATACGTCCTGCTCGCTCTGCTACTGGCACCCTACCTGCGCAAGTTCGGCCAATTCACGGTGCCCGACTTCGTGGGCGAACGTTACTACTCGAAACAAGCCCGCTTGGTCGCGGTGATCTGCGCCATCTTCGTCTCCTTCACCTACGTGGCGGGACAAATGCGGGGCGTGGGCGTGGTGTTCTCGCGCTTTCTCGACGTGGAAATCGAAAATGGTGTCGTCATTGGGATGGGGATCGTCTTCATCTACGCAGTCATGGGGGGCATGAAGGGCATCACGTACACGCAGGTCGCCCAATACTGCGTTCTGATCTTCGCTTTCCTGGTGCCAGCGGTCTTCATTTCGCTGGCCATGACAGGGCATGTCTTTCCTCAAGTAGGCTTCGGCTCGACCGTGTTGAACGAATCCGGCATCGAAACGGGTATCTATCTTCTCGACAAACTGGATGGGCTCAATCAGGACCTGGGATTTTCGGCCTACACGAGCGGAACCAAGGAAACCATCGACGTATTCTTCATTACCGCTGCACTGATGGTGGGAACAGCCGGTCTTCCCCACGTGATCATTCGCTTCTTTACCGTGCCGAGGGTGAGAGATGCACGGCTTTCCGCAGGCTATGCGCTGTTGTTCATCGCCCTCCTGTACACCACCGCTCCAGCCGTGGCGGCCTTCGCCCGCACGAACCTCATCGAAACCGTTCAGCACCGCCCTTATGACGACCTCCCGGATTGGTTCCAAAACTGGGAGAACACAGGCCTGCTGGCGTGGGTAGATAAGAACAGCGATGGCCGGGTCCAATACGCGCCAGGCCAACCCTTCGAGAAACTTCCGGGACACAAGACCCTGAAACTGGTCAAGACCGAGCAGGCAGGCGCCTCGGGGCAGCCCTTGTTCGAGAACCGGCCCTCCAAGTCCGCCAACGAACTCTATGTCGACCGTGACATCATCGTGCTGGCGAACCCCGAAATCGCAAGACTGCCGAATTGGGTCATCGCGCTGGTGGCGGCCGGTGGGCTTGCGGCGGCTCTCTCGACAGCGGCTGGTCTTCTTCTAGTCATCTCCGCGTCCATCTCCCACGATCTGCTTAAGAACATCCTGATGCCCGAGATCAGCGAAAAGCAGGAATTGCTCTACGCGCGCATCGCTGCAGGCGTGGCCGTCTGCATCGCCGGTTATTTCGGCATCAACCCACCGGGATTCGTTGCCCAGGTAGTCGCCTTCGCGTTCGGCTTGGCCGCAGCCTCGTTCTTCCCGGCCATCGTTCTCGGAATCTTCTACAAGCGCATGAACCGCGAAGGCGCCGTCTCGGGGATGGTGGTCGGCATCGTCTTCACCGCCGCCTACATCATCTACTTCAAGTTCGTAAATCCGGGAGCCAATCGCGCGGAGAATTGGTGGTTCGGTATCTCACCCGAGGGCATCGGCACTCTGGGAATGCTGCTCAACTTCAGTGTCTCGCTGATCATCTCCCGCTTCACGCCTCCACCACCGGCCCACGTGCAGGATCTAGTAGAAGACATCCGCATTCCACGAGGTGCAGGCGGAGCCACCGAAGCCTAGATCCGGGTCCCGCTCGAGGACCCGGACCCGAAACTTCTCGCATGTCAACCGAAACTCCTCAGGCGGAGCGCGTCGCCTTTTTCGAGCGACGACGCCGGCCTTGCGAAGGACGCGGGCGACGTTTCTCGGATTTATCTGCTCTGCCTCGCGTGTTGCGTGCTCCCATGGGTCGCCCCCGATGGGTAGCTTCCTCCTCGGTGAACTGTTCGATCTGGCGGCGAGGAATCGGTTGACCGATCGTTCGCTCGGTGGCTCGAACCCAACCCCAGTCCTCATGGGTGACGAAGGTGCAGGCTCGACCATCGCGCTCAGAACGACCCGTACGGCCGATGCGATGAGTGTAGGCGTCCGGCGTGTTCGGCACGTCATAGTTGATCACGTGGGAGACGCCACTCACGTCGATCCCACGGGCTGCAATATCCGTTGCCACCAGGACGTGAAAGCGATTCTCTCGAAAACCCTGCATCGCCCGATCGCGCTGTGACTGGGACATGTTGCCCTGTAGTCCAACGGCCTCGTGTCCCGATTTTACGAGTTGCCCAGCCAACCGACGAGCGCGGTGTTTGGTCCGCGTGAAGACAATCGCAGAATCGCAATCACCCGATGACAGGATGTGTTCCAGCAAATCCCGTTTTCGAGACTCTTTTACCGGATACAGGGCGTGTTCGATCGTATCCGCGGGAGCCGAGCGCGAGAGCTCGACCACGTGGGGATGGTGCAGCACGTCGTCGGCCAGCCGGCGGATCTCCTTTGGCATGGTGGCAGAGAAGAGCAGGTTCTGGCGCTTCCGCGGGAGCGCCGAAAGGACGCGACGAATGTCCGGCAGAAAGCCCATGTCGAACATATGATCGGCCTCGTCGAGCACCAGCGTCTCGATGGCACTGAGTCGAAGGGCTCCCTGTCCCATCAGATCCAACAGCCGCCCAGGACATGCCACCACCACCTCGGGACGGCGACGCAGGGCGTTGATCTGTGAACGTGTGGAAACGCCACCGAAAACGAGGGCCGTCTTCATGCGCGTAAACTTCGCAAGCAGTTGAATTTCCGCGTCGATCTGAGTCGCCAGCTCTCGCGTAGGCGCCAGAACGAGGGCACGCGGGCCGGGGTGGTTTTGATCGAGCAATCGATCGAGGAGCGGCAGTGCGAACGCTGCCGTCTTCCCGGTTCCGGTCTGGGCAAGGCCCAGGATATCGGCCCCCTCCAGGGCCTCGGGAATGGTCTCGGCCTGAATCGGCCGGGGTACGGCGAATCCAGCGGCGCGCACGCCTCGTACCAGGTCCGGATGAAGTCCGAACCGGTCGAATCCGGCACTCGAGACAGTTTGAGTATTTGACATGTAGATCGTGATCTCCCCCGCACCGCGCGCTGACTCGCGCACGCCACGGGTACTTGGGTCCAACCCGCACAACAGCTTTGGGTAAGAAGAAATTTGCGGCGCGACCTGAGTAAAGGCCCTGTTGGCGCCGCGACCGGACAGAAGAGCCCAGTTCGATGGGCTGGGTTGTAGCCGCTTTGCGGCTTCCGCGCCAGTGCGGACTCCCAACCTGGGTTTCCATCGGCCGTTCGCCGCCTGGGCTGGAGTGGGAACCGACCTCCGAGCGGGGGTCGAAAGGCCCGATGCTGGGCTAGGTGTCTGAATTCCGATCTGTAGAGCCTCGTTCGAGGTTCGCATTCGCAGCGATCACACTCCCCCCGGCCGCCGTACGGTTCTTGCGGGCCTCACTCCACTGATCGATCTCTTCCCTGGGAATGCCGTAAGCCAGTCCCCGATCGACCCCCGGTCGCGTGCGAACCCGATCCACCCAGGCCTCGATGTTGGGAATTCCAACGATGGGAATTTTGCTCCACTTCCAACCCCTCACCCACGGATAGAGGGCGATGTCGGCAATGGTGAACTCATTCCCGCACACGAAATCCCTCCCGTCCAGGCGGCGGCTCAGGACGCTCATCAACCGTTGAGCCTCCTTGGCGAACCGCTCCATGGGATGGGCCTTCGCCGCAGCGTCCACGTCATCCATGTAGCGCGTGTAGCTAAGTTTGTTGCCGAACACGGGGCCCACATTCGCGGCCTGCCAATACACCCATTGCAGGACTTCGAACTTGGGCTCTCGCTGCAGTGGGAGCAGCGTGCTCGGAAACTTCTCCCCGAGGTACTCGAGGATCGCGCAGCTCTCCATCAGGCAGAAACCCTCGTCCTCGAGTGCTGGAATTTTCTGATTGGGACTCACCTTCATGAAATCGGCCCCGAACTGCTCACCCTTCATGATATTCACGAACTCCACGGCGAGATCCGGGAGTGGATGACCGAGGCCTCGGAGTTCTTCAATCATGATGGAGACCTTCCAACCATTGGGTGTCGGAGCCATCAGGAGTCGCATGGACATTCTCTCCCTGGAAGCAAACTCCTCGAACCGCAGCTTCAACGGCCTCGAAAGTCTGGATCTCGCCGGCCGAGTAGCGCGGAAATCCCTTCGCGGGAGTCTTCGGTCTCGAACGTACGGGATTGCACGTGAGCTTCAAACCGAGCCGCGGACACGGGATCCCAGTTCAAACCGCGATAGATCGATTGCTTGGTCCAGCGCACGGCCAGGGGGGCCGCACTGGCAATTTCGCGTGCGAGTTCGTTCGCCCGCGCCAGCACATTTTCCACCTCAACCGCGTAGTGGACCAAACCCATTTCAGCAGCCTCAGCCCCGTCGAGAATGCGACCGGTCAAGAGCAGCTCGGTCGCCCGGGGAACTCCCATCAGGCGGGGCAACAGGTAGGTGGTAGCCATTCCAGGATGCAGCCCAAGCCGAACGAAGTTCGCACCAAAGCGGGCCTCGCGGTTGGCGACGCGCAGATCGCAGACCAGAGCCAGGCCCAGGCCGCCGCCAATGGCGTGGCCCTGCATGGCAGCCACGATGGGCACCTCAATCTCGAGTAGGGACAGGAAGTGAGCGTACGTCGCGTACGCACGCTCGTTCGGGGCCGTGTAAACGTCATCCGACCCATCGCCCAGAGGCTCCCGGGATTTAAAATCTGCGCCGGCGCAGAAGCTCTGGCCTCGCCCCGTCAAGACCACACAGCGGATGTCGGAGTCGGCCCGCACCCGATCGACTGCATCGCCTAGGCCCACCAGCACCTCTGGCGTCATGCTATTCCGATTTTCGGGACGGTTCAGCGTGATGGTGGCGATGTGGTCTACGACCTCATAGAGGACGGCGTCGTCCGACATAGGAGCCCTTTCAGTCACGGGGAAGCTGAACCAAGTGCCGAGCCATGACGATGCGTTGAACCTGGCCAGTCCCTTCGACGATGTCCATGGCCTTCACATCCCGGAAGAGCTTCTCAATCAAATGATCGCCACGCCCACCCACCTCACCCAACAACTCCATCCCGAGACTCGCGGCCTCCAACGCCACATTCGGCGCCACGGCCTTGGACATGGAGGCCTCGACGATGTTGGGGCGGCCGTGGTCGGCAAGCCAGGCTGCGCGCCAGCACAACAGCCGCGCTACACGTAGACGACGGCGAATTCGTTCCAGGCGATCGCGGATACGCGCATCTCCCAATAGATTGTTTTCGCGCGCGAAGGCGAGCGCTTCGTCGAGGGCTGCCCGACCTATTCCGACGGCCATGATCGCAACGAGTGGGCGGGTCGCGTTGAAGGAACGCATGGCGCCCTTGAATCCGGCTCGCCGGGCATAGTGTTCCTCGCCACCGATGAGGTTGGCGCCGGGAACTCGACAGTCCCGCAGTGTGAAAGAGGTGGACTCATAGGCCTTGAGCCCCATCTTACGTTCGACGACGAAATCTCCCAGTCCGGGGGTACCACGCTCCACCACGAAGGCGCGGTGCCCCTCGCGTCCGAGACTCGGATCGACGGTGGCCCACACCACGATCCAATCCGCGCGGCTCGCATTGGCGGCGAAGGACTTGGCACCATTCAGGATCCAGTCCCCGCCGTCCTTGCGTGCGGAACTCGCGATGGCGGCCACATCCGAACCCGCACCAGGCTCGGTCATCGCAAACGAACCCCACCTCGGCCGATCCGGCTCTAGAAAGGGGCCGAGAAAACGCGCCTTCTGATCGGCGGTTCCCATGGAGATCAGTGGCGGCTCACCAAGGCCAGGCCCCGGGAACGATACGGCCACCCCACGGTCCCAATAGGACATCTCCTCGGAGATACACAGCATATTGCGCGAGTTGCCGACCCGCGGGCCCGCAGTGTCCGAGTCTTCAGCGGGTTCTTCCCCCACCCAGCGTGAACGCCCCATTCCAATCTCGAGAAGTAAATCGAAAAAGGGGTGATCCGCGGGTGTCGGGCGACCCAGGCGGTCGGCCTCCAAGCCAACGGGCCGGATCTGGCTTTCACCGAGCTTTCGCACCCCGTCGATGCGTTTCTGTGTCTCCGAATCGATGGACAGATTCATCCGATCGCCTCGACATTGAGCGCTACGCGCCCCAGGGTCGACACGAGTTCGCGGCCAGCCGCCTCCCGAGCTGCATCGACGCCCCCGAGCATCAATGAAAGTGCCCTGGCCTCGCGCATGAACTTTTCCACCGGATAGTCCTGCATAAAACCGTGGCCACCCAGTATCTGCACACCATTAGGCGTCACAAACATGGCCTGCTCCGCGGCTTCCACGAACGCTGTGGCACAAGCCTCGTGGGCATCCTCGCCCGCTTCCAGACGCCAAGCAGCCTCCCAGACGAGTAGACGTGCACAATCTACTGACGAAGCCATGTCGGCGATCAAGAACGACAACGCCTGGTGATGAGCGATGGGTTTTCCGAATGCGACCCGATCGAGCGCGTAGCGACGAGAATACTCGGCCGACTCGCGCATCACGCCAACGAGCAACGCCGCGATGACCAGCCGACAGCGGGCCAGCGCGGTTGCGGCCCCCGAGGCGTCGCTCCACTCGGCGCGGACCGGAGCCTTTACGAGCGTGAGCTCCGAAGCACCTGCCGCTCGCAGGCCCGAACCGCGCAAGGGGGCGTGCTCGATGCCTTCCGAAACCGCGAAGCCTCCCTCCTCGTCCAGAAAGACCAGCAGATCGACTCGGCTGGCGGGCACCCAAGCAATCGTGCCCGTCACCCCTGCAGCACTGCGCTCGATACGGTTCCGAGTTCCCTCACCATTCCAGACAAGCCACGCCCGGCTCCCGGGCGCATGGAGCAGAGGGGCGCCGAGCTCGCGCAGCGTCTCGATGCCACCAAATTCAAGCAGGGGATAGAGGGCCGGACCCAGCGGATCGATGGCCAGCGCTGCACCGGCATCGCCTGCAGCGAGTTCCTCGGACACCACGCATCTCGCCAACGCCCCCAACTGGCTGCCCCCAAGCGTCTCCGGCCATTCGAGGGTCTCGAAACCGATATTCCGAAAGGCATCGAGAGTCGAATCGCCCACAGACTGAGCCGCCTCGTGGTCACGCAAGGCCGGCCTCAGGTGGTCCTCGGCGAAATCACGAGCGGTTTCTCGCACCAGCTCCAGTTCGTCACCGAGTTCGAAATCGATCATCGAAATTCCACCGTCGCCTTTTCGGGCGCCACAGAGTACCACCCACGACACGCAATCGGAGATGGAGCTGCATGCCCTAGAATCCAAGCCGACCCAGGCTGCAATTCGGGAGCGAGCTCCGATGGCGGGCGGCCACCAGACGCCGTCAGAGTCCCCCGTCGACGTCCCGGCGCAGAACGTGCACGTCTTCGGGGCGCAGCGAGAGCGCAAGGCGGTTGCCCACGGAAACTTCCCGAGCAACACCACGGCCCGAGACAAGATGCGTGCGCAGCTTCTGCCCCGCCCATTCGAGGCTGAGGGTCGTGAGGACTCCGTCGGAAGAGTGTGCGGTCACGCGCCCGTCACCAATACTTTCACCTTCGCCACGGCCTACATCGAGTTTCAGGTGCTCGGGTCGCAACCCGACCCAGACCGGCCCCGGCACATCTCGGCAGGTCGTGGGAATCGACCGTTCACCCAAAACCCAGGCGGCTCCCTGGGCGTCGAGTTCCGCAGATATGAGATTCGTCATTCCGACGAGGCGGGCAGTTTCAAAGTCGACGGGATGGTTGAGGACTTCAGATTTCGGACCGACTTGCCGCAGAGCCCCGTCCAGAAGCACAGCAATGCGATCCGAAACCAGCGCGGCGCGCTGGAGATCGTGGGTGACCACAGCGACCGCCGTGCCCGTACGTGCCACCGCCTCCCGAAGATCCAGCGAAAGATTCTCCTGGGCGCGCGCATCCAGATCATCGAAAGGCTCGTCGAGCAAAAGCACCGCGGGCTCCAGCGCAAAGGCTCGTGCCAGCGCCAAACGGCGCAACTCTCCTCCCGATAGCCGGTTCGCCGAACGCGCCGCAAGATCAACGATCCCAAAGTGGTCCAGGGCGTCGCGACTGCGCCTTTCCACAATCGCTCGGGGCAGCTTCTGCGCCCGGAGAGCCACACTGACGTTGTGCAACACACTCCCTGCGAAAGCGATGGGACGTTGGAAGACCATGGTAATGCGGTCGTCACTCTTCCCTTGCACATGTCCCACCGAGGGGGATTCGAGGCCCGCCAGCGCCCGCAGCAGAGTGCTCTTCCCCGCGCCGTTGGGTCCAAGGATCGCCAGAACCTCCTCGCGGTGAACTGTCAGATCGGGAACGAGCAACTCGAATTCGCTGTCCGAACTGTAACTGCGCAGCTCCAGCCCGTGTGCACGCAGTGCCACGGTCATCGACGCTCTCCATACTGGACCCAGGTGAGCAGACCCGCCAAGACCAACATCAAACCGAGCAGGACGGCAGCGAGCGCGTAGGCGGACTCGAAGCGCCCCATCTGGGTGTACATGAGGATCGAAGTGGTCAAGACACGAGTCTCGCCCTCCAGGTTCCCTCCCGTCTGCATCACAGCACCCACCTCGGAAAGGATGCCGCCCAGAGAGGCGATTACCGCCGCGAGCAGCCCGAGCCGGATCTCACGTAGAAGCAGCCAGGTTCGCCAAATGCGTGGGATGCCCAGAGTCCGCACCTGGAGCTGCCAATCGGGGTCGAGAGAAGCCACAGCAGCCACGACCAACGCAACCACCAGAGGCAGCGCAATCAGAACCTGGGCCACGATCATCGCCTGGACCGAGTACCACAATTCGAGGTGACCGAGTGGACCACTTCGATAGAAGAGTTGTGCCACCAGCAGGCCCACCACAACCGGTGGAGCGCCCATGCCCGAGTTGACCAATCCGAGCAGCACACGGCGCCCGGGAAAAGGCCGACCCCCGAGCCAGATTCCCAACGGCACACCCAACGCCAACGCGAGACACAGCGATGTCAGGCATACCTCGAGAGTTCGCAAGCTGATGGAGAGTAGAGTCTGGGCATCGAGTTCCATCATGCTTCGGGTTCGACCCCTGACACGGCGATCGGTACAAAGAGGGGACGACCGAAGCGCTCTACTCCAAAACGGTCCATGATGGAGCGTGCAGTCTCACCCTGAAGATAATCGGCCAAGAGCCGGGCTTCCCGTCCACGCACCTTGGGAAATCGCTTGGGACTGACCAGGAGAACCGAATAGACGTTGCGCAGATCCTTCGACGGACCCGTCAGAGCTTTCAATTCCACCCGTCCACGAAAAGCCAGAAAAGTACCGATATCAGACAAGATGTAGGCACGCCGCTGGCCCGCCACCAATAGCGACTGCCCCATGCCCGAGCCCGTTCGAGTCAGGCCCGGCCAACGCACCGAGGGGTCGAGACCCGCGCGGGTCATCAGTTCTACCTCCTTCTTGTGCGTTCCGGAGTCATCGGCCCGACTCACGAACGGTGACTTACGGTTTTGGATGCGACGCAGAGCCTCGACGGCGTCGAGCGCCTCGGAGATCTCGGCGGGGTCTTCTGCCGGCCCTGCGATCACAAAGAAATTTTCCATGATCTCACGGCGCTCAGAGATCGCACCCGAGGCCAAGAGCTGTTTCTCGGGGTCTGGAGCGTGGGTGATCAACAGATCTGCATTGCCTTCGGCACCCATGCGCAGAGCAGCCCCGGTCCCCACGGCCACGGTCCGGACCTCGACCCCCGTGCGGTCGAAAAACGGAGGCAACAGAACCTCCAGAAGTCCGGAGTCTCGAACGCTGGTGGTGGTGGCGAGTAGCAGCGATTCCGTTTCGCGATCGTCCGCACTCGCAGCGGCAGTCAGGAACAGGAGAGCTCCACTCAGCACCACAGCCGTGAGGGATAGCCCCGGGAAAGCAAGAGACATGGGGTTCAGTTTCTGCATGCTGGACCGAAGCTTAGTCGAGTCCACGCGTCCCTTCATCGCTCGATGCGACGTAGGCCATTTCGCGCCCCATGACCCTTCAGGCCTCTGCGTTCAGATAGTCGTCCATGTCGTCGTGGAGCCAGCGAATGCGGATGTCGTTAGCGGTGAAGGGCACGTGGGAAAGCGGTCGCGCGTGGAGGCGGCCCATCGGATCCCACCGACTGGAGTCGCATCACATCTACCAGTGATCGATCCGGATCCATGGCATGCCGACGCGAGCGAATAATGAAAGTGTCATCGGCCTTGGCGAGAATCACGAAGTTGGGGAAGAAGAGATCATGGTCAAGCACGATGAACTGTTCATGGTTGAGTTCCGAATAGTCATGCCCTTTGAGACGCCCCTCGTTTGCGCGCTTCGATGACAGAACAAAGTCCCACCCACCCGGCGCCGATCACGATCAAGTCGAACATGGCCCTAACCCGTTTGATTCCTCTTCTCCGTCGCCCCTTGCTCCACAGAGATGCTCAACACCACATAAAGGGCACGAACGGAAACATCAGAACTCTCATGACGAAAGCAGAGCGAACCCTCACGCAGCCAGCATTCCGTCGACCAGCCGGCCCTGAATCTCCGCGGCCTCCGCCAATCCTCGGCGCAGATCGTGGAGAGCCTCCTGTGCCCAGTCCTCATCTCCGTGCTCGTGGAACAGGATCACCAACTCATCGAGCGCTTGATGCAGCTGGCGGTAACGCACGAGGGGGTCGACGGGCGTCATGACCACATCATCACTCGCCGGGACCAACCGGTATTCGCGAGCGACCTCTCCGAGCCGTCTCAAAGCCGCCTCCAAAACAGCCGATTCTTCACTCAGTGCCTGGAACAACTCGGGCCAGATCGCACCGATACGACGCAGCAGAGTCGTGATCTGACGTCGCTCTCGAAGACCGCGCTCATCCATGGGACGGTCGGGATCATCCGACTTCAGAACCTCCGCCGCCTGACTCAGAAGACTTCCGATGGATTCGTAGAACATGCGCGCGGTCCCACCCGTTCAGTTCTGTATCACGCTGAAACCGTTCTCACGCAGGATCCAACGTTGCTGATCTTCCCGCAATCCATTGACGAGGCGCCGGAACTCAGAAGGCTCTGCCAACCCCTCGGCGTGAGGATAGTCCGAGCCCATGGCGATCATCTCATGGCCCACGGTCTCGACGATGGCCTCCACATCATCTTCTGGGTATGGGGTCACGACGATGTGCCGGCGCGCGATCTCCGTAGGCCGTTCCTTGAGCGGGCCACCAATCCACGGCCCATTTCGTCCCATCCCTCTCATCTTGTCGATTCGGCTCATGAAGTAGGGAACCCAGCCGGCACCATTTTCGACGCTAGCCACTTTGATGTTGGGGAATCGACCAAAAACGTTGTCATAGATGAGCTGTGAGAGTGCGGCGATGATCGGAAGGTCTCCGTAGCTGTTGAGCCACTGCCAGGCAGACATTTCGAAGACTTCAGGGTCGGCCTCATAGCCCCACAAAGGAGCGAGGGCCGCATTGTGACCTCCCTCACCCTGGTGGTACAGAACCGACATGTGAGCCTCGTTGACCCGCGCCCAGAAGGGATCGAAATAAGGGTCTCCCTGCGAGCGACCGTAGGCGTGGCCAGGCCTGAGGTTGATCACTCGAGCCCCCGAGCCAATGACCCGATCGAGTTCGAGGATCGCCATGTCGAGGTCACGTAGCGAAAGGTGGGGTGGACAGAAAATTCGATTCTTGTACGCGAACCCCCAATCATCCTCGATCCAGCGGTTCAGAGCGCGAAAGTAAGCGTAGAGCGTTTGAGGGTCTTCGATCTTGTGTTCCATGGAGACTGCAGTCGAGAACATCGCGCAGGCCTCGATGCCCTGTTCGTCCATCATTTCGATGCGCGCATCTCGATCCGTAAATGCGGGGATCGGTTCCATCAAGACGTACGGCTCCTCGGTGTCCTGGGACTTCATCTTCCGCAGGTACTCCTTGAGCGAACCCGGGCGCATCACCCAGTTCTCTTGACCAGGCGGCTTCTCCGAACCTAAGTCGCTTCTACCAGGGATCTTGTCCCGATACTCGGGTTCGAGATGCCGGGTGTAGGCATCTGCGGTCTCGTAGTAGTGATTG
This sequence comes from Myxococcota bacterium, assembly GCA_022447545.1. Classification (GTDB taxonomy): domain Bacteria; phylum Myxococcota_A; class UBA9160; order UBA9160; family SMWR01; genus JAKVBI01. The sequence continues at coordinate 23,209 of JAKVBI010000035.1, read as the reverse complement.
TCCATGTCGAACAAGCGGTAGCTCTCGGCTGCCATGTCGCTTCCTCCACCGCGCGTACGCCTCCCGACAGGCCAAGCCAACGATCGGCGATTCCCGCTTCGTGGAATTTATCTTACTTGAATTGCCATCTCGAAGACCGGAATCCCGACCTGGCCGAGGCGCACCGTGACAGACGAACCTTCACTGAGGCGGGCGACCGATCCGCTGAAGTTCGTACACGTCGCCGTGCCAATTGTATTCACCCCAGCCGGTCTCCCCATCTCGATTCCGCCATTCGACGGCGGCTAGGGTCCCAGCACCCGAACCGTAGAAACTTCGGGGCACCCCCTCGAAAATGTGGGTGCGCCCTCGCTCATCCTCGATTTCGTAGGTGAGAGCCTTGATGACCCAGTCAGACTCCTCGTAGGTGTAGCGTCCCTCCCCGGACTTGATCCGCAGCAGGTCGCCACCGTCGATGATATAGCCATTGTGAACGACGCCCTGCCGAAGGTCCTTCCATGCATTCCGAGTCTGGACGAAGAAGGTGAAGTCTTGTCCCCCTTCCCCGAAACTGCCGTAATCGAAGTTGCCCGACATGGGGAAGCCGTAACCAGACGAGGACTCGGGCCTCGAACTCCACGAGTGATCACGCGGTGCAGCCCAATTCACTTCATATTCGACTCCCCGGACCCGCACCGTCCCCGTCACATGCATCATCTGGTCGATGTGACCGTGGTGGATCGTGGCGTGCTTCACCTCGTCGGTCCCAGTCTCGCTGATGTGCAGCGGAGGCATCATCGACCGATAGTGAAGATCGAAACTCGTATCGTGCCCACCCTCATATCGAACTTCCCACTCTGAAAGAGGTTGGGTCATGCGCACCGAGAGCCCACTGACCAGATCGTAGTGGTCCAAATTGGTAACGGGCATGGGAACGTGACTTTGGCGGTCTGAGTAGAGCACGCCGAGGGGCCCTGCATGCGAATCCGGATTGTTGAAAACAAAACAAGTCGACTCGACGACTCCCAGATTCGTACGAAACCCGGCCCTCATATGACCCCGCATGGCTTCCTGAGGAATCGTCCATGTGAACCAATTTGTCTCGAACCACCGGTAATCCCGATAGCGCGGCTCATGAAAATACATGTCTCGCCGCTGGATGACGGATCCAAGTTCGTCGCCATTCCGTTCCTGTTCGGTCATGGGCATCCACCTTACGCGACGCCTATTCCGATCACAATCAGTTCTTATCCACTTCGTTCACACGAGTAACAAAGACGAAATGCGAAGCCGTCAGATGAGATGGAGTTCCCGGCTCGCCCGGTGCAGTTCTTCTCGGAAATCCGGATGGGAGAGTTCGATGATCGCCAACGCCCGTTCCTTGACGGACTTTCCCTTTAAGTTTGCTACCCCGAACTCGGTCACTACATAGTGAGTATCGCTGCGCGGCGTGGTCACGACAGTTCCCTCGCGAAACATCGGAACTATGCGCGAAATGGTTCCCTGTTTCGCGGTGGAGTGGAACGCCAGGATAGACTTCCCACCTTTCGAATCGTAAGCACCGCGCACGAAATCGAGTTGCCCCCCGGCACCACTGAATTGGAATCCTTCCAAAGACTCCGCATTCACCTGCCCCAACAAGTCGACCTCGAGCGCAGAATTGATCGAGATCATGCGATCATTTCTAGCGATCACGGAAGGCCGGTTCGTGTAACTGACAGGGTGACTCTCGAAGTCGGGGTTTTCGTGGATCAATGCGAGATCATCTGCGTCTCCAACCACCAAAGTGAACACGTGCTTTCCCGGCTTTTCAGTCTTCTTGGAACCATTGGCAGCGCCTGAACGCACCAGATCCAGAAGCCCTGGAACCATCAACTCGGTGTGGATACCAAGGTCGCGGTGCCCTTCTAGCGCCGCGCAGACCATTCCCGGCAACGCCCCAGACCCCACCTGGATAGTGGCTGCCTCAGGAACGAGTTCAGCAATCCAGCCAGCGATCTTCTCATCCACGGGGCCTCCAGCCACGCGCTCCACAGGCGGCATGGGAATGTGATTTTCCACAACGGCATCCACGTCGCTGATGTGAAGGCGGGCATCGCCATGCACTCGCGGCATGTTCTCGTTGACCTCGACGATCACCTCTCTTGCACAACGAAGGGCTGTGGAAATGAAGTCGTTGTTGGTGCCAAGTGTGAAGTGACCCGATTCGTCCATGGGCGACACGGTGGTGAAGGCCAAGGTGACCTCCATGGTCTCTGAGATGAGTCGGGGAATTGAATGAAACTGATGAGGGAGATAAGAGACCAGACCTGCCCGTATGTCATTTCGCTCGGCAGGCCCAACGAACTGAGAAACCCTCTCGACTTTGTCTGCGATGTCAGGTGCACAGAGCGAGTCGGCCGCGTGGTAACTCGGCGGTCCACTGAAGATACGCAATCGACACAGGTTGCCATCGCGCAAACGATTCGATAGCGACCACAACAAACGTTGCGGCTCCGAGAGCCCAGTGCCAAAGATAACCAGGCTGTCCTCGGGAAGTGACGCAACCGCATCATCCGAATCCGTAAGCTTGGCACTGTACTCAGAGGTGAACTGCTCGACCGAGGACATCCGACACTCCTTCGCCGGGCTCGGGGACGAGCACCCCGTGGGATCTTCTCAGCCGGAAGCCCAGCGGTCGAGGCGCTCCATCGTATCGATGTATTCCTGCACCATTGTTTCTACGACGCTGCGTACCGAGCGAACGTCGTTCATCGATCCAACCACCTGACCCACGAAATAATTGATGAGTTGCTCGGCCCCGATGGATTTGTGAGCGCTGTTCTCAATGCGACGCCAGTACTTCTGGACCAACTGCGTTTGCAGAGGCATCGGAAGAGGCGACGGGTTTTCCGGGTCTTCCCACGCATCGGTCCAGGCGCTCCGGAGTTGCCGCGCCGGCTTTCCTGTTCGCGAGCGGGAGCGAATGGTATCGCTGGACGTCGCTGTCAGAAATTTCTCCTTTACGACTGGGTGCGTCTCGGCTTCTTCCGTCGTGAGCCAAACGGAACCCGTCCAGACGCCCTGCGCACCGAGGCTTAGTGCGGCAGCGATCTGCCTGCCATTTCCGATCCCACCAGCCGCGAGAACCGGCACGGGATGAACGGCATCGACGACCTCCGGTATGAGAACCATCGTGGCGATCTCACCGGTATGCCCCCCCGCCTCGTAACCCTGAGCCACGACGATGTCGACTCCCGCCTCAGCGTGATTGCGGGCGTGTTCGGCCTTGCCCGCCAGTGCGGCGACAAGAACACCCTCTTCGTGTCCTCGCTCGATCATCCAGTCAGGGGGTGGACCCAGCGCGTTCGCGACGAGTTTGATGCGGTGTTGGAACGCGACTTCGATCAACTCGCGTTGTTTCTCCTGCTCGAAACCCATGGAGCCCCGACTCTTCACTTCTTCCGCCGCCGCAGAAATTCCGTGCTCTGCCAGTAGACCTTCCAGGAAACGGCGGTGCTCGTCGGGAATCAGCTCATTCAGCTTTCCGTCGTCGAGCCCTCCCTTATCCTTTCCGACGAACTTCGCAGGGATGAGGATGTCGACACCGTAGGGGCGATCGCCGATCTCCTGCTCGATCCAGTCGAGTTCGACCTGAAGTTGCTCGGGCGAGTATCCGACGACACCGAGAACTCCGACTCCTCCCGCCTTCGACACCGCGGCCACGACGTCCCGACAGTGGCTGAACGCGAAGATGGGAAACTCGCTTCCCAGCATGTCCCTGACAGTGGTATACATGATCGATCCACACTACCGCGCCTGCCCCGACCACTCAATCCAAATGTTCCCAAGTCCATCGGTTTCGGGCATGACAACAAAATGTGGCCGAAAGCAATGCCCGGATGAGCAATGACACGCAATCCGCACGGTCCGGTGAGCGCTGGGACCGCCTCGCAGAATTCCTACAGACCCAAGCCTTCCCCGGATCGTCCGAGCTTCGAATTACCGATACCGAAAGGCCTTCGGGCGGAGCATCATGGGAGACCTTCCTCGTCGGCGTCGAGTTCCAAGAGAATGGAAAACGAAAAAAGAAACGCGTCGCCATTAAGCGAGCCCCTGCATCCGGACCTCTGGCACCCTACCTGGTGAGCAAAGACGTTGCGATCTTCACCACACTGGCTCATAGCGATGTCCCGATTCCCGAACTTCTCGCGTGGAGCGAGGACCCTGCAGTTTTCGTGCGACCTTTCAGTGTGACAGCCTTCATTGAAGGCGACTCCCACGACATCACGAAAGTCGAACGGTGGCCGGTCTGGCAGGAAAGGCGCGACGCGCTCGGTCTCGAAATCATCGATACCCTGGCGGCCCTGCAGCGGGCCCCTTGGCAGGGTACGAGCCTGGAGGCGGCTCTGGGGCCGCGGGGCGCAGCCCATGAACGCGTAGCCGCGCTCGTCGATCGTTACCTCGATCCACTGATCGAGAGCGCTCGAGCAAACGAAATCGGCGTTCCCCTCTGGCGAGACATGGGGCTGTGGCTCAAGCAAAAGGCGCCGCAGGACCCCGAAGACAGTCTGGTCATCGTCCACGGCGACTACCGCTTTGGAAATTTTCTCTGGCAGGACACCACCATCGCTGCGGTCCTCGACTGGGAAAGAGCCACCCTTGGGCCGCCCATGCAGGACCTTGGTTTCATCTGCATGCCTCTGTCACGCCGGAAGGATCCGAAGATCATGGCCAAGGCCATTCCCTTCGACACCCTCGCCAAGCGATACGAAGAAGCCACAAGCCGGTCGATTGATCTGCCCGTCCTCCAGTTCTACTCGGTCCTTTGGCAATTCATCGAGGGGGTCAACAGCACCCGCAGCTCACTAGCTGGCGCTGCCAGCGGGCGAGTTGGATCCGGCGGACTTCTTCAAACGAACCTGGTTGAAAGACAGACCCTGCGCTTGATGGAGGACTACGAGGCCGGTCGGATGAGGCTGTAAGTCCACGCGGAAATCCGAAGAGCTTTAAAAGTATAGGAGGTTACGTGCCGAACCATTCGGGACCCAAAATTCGACTCGATGGAAAAGTTGCCATCGTCACGGGAGCCTCCCGGGGCATCGGCAAAGGCTTGGCTATCGGCTTGGCCGCAGCGGGTGCGCGCGTCGTTTGCGCTGCACGCACCATCGACCACAATCCCGAGGGACTGCCCGGAAACATCCATGAGACCGCCGAGGCGATACGTTCCATAGGAGGAGACGCACTACCCATACGTTGCGATATTGGTGACGAGTCTGACATCTCAAATTTGATCCAAACCACGTTGGAAACCTACGGTCGGATCGATGTACTCATGAACAACGCCATGGCATCGACACGAGGCCTCTTCGAAAAAACGACACACGAGATGTGGGATCTCTCCATGCGCATCAACGTGCGGAGCCTCTTTACCACCTGCCAGCATGTAATCCCACTCATGAAGAAACAGGGTGCGGGAAGCATCATCAACATGTCCTCCGGAGCCGCCGGGCACACCATCTCAGGCATGCCGCCCGGTTACTTGACGTATTCAGTCGCCAAGGCAGCCATGGAACGCTTCAGTACGGCCCTCGCCCTGGAGGTTGCCGAGGCCGGAATCGCTGTGAACGCTCTGAGGCCCGGTGCGGTCAAGACCGAAACCAGTGTCCACGAACTCGGAGAAGACTACGACTGGTCCGACTGGAAAACACCTGAGTCTGTTGTCCCATCGGTGGTTTATCTCGCAGCGCAGAATGGGAGCGGCATGACGGGACGCATCGTCGACGCTAGGGAGTTCGGAGGGAGTTGGCCTTGACGCAGAGTCCCGGCTCGGATTCAGCTTCCCAGGACTCCGCTGCTGCGTAGCGCTTCGATGCGATCGTCGTCGTAACCCAGGACATCGCGCAGAATCATCTCACTGTCGCGACCGACTTCCACCGGCGCACCGACGGGTGTGGGCAAGGTCTCGCCGACGACGTGAATGGGTGTCGACATGAGGTCCGCTCCGTGGGTCTCACGAGGGAACCACCGAAACCGGTCCTGGAACTGGGGGTCACCGGTCACGCTACGGGCGTCGTGGACGGGCGTAATGGGAACATCGTGCTCCAAACCAAATGCAATCCAGTCCCGAGTGTTCCGTGACGAGAAGATCTCCCGCAATTCACGACGAAGCGCGAGGTTTCCTCGTGCGTGATCCCCAACTTCCTCGCCGGGCCACTTCTCGTAGAGATCAATGCGCTCGACACCACGCGCGAAGTTCTTCCAGAACTTTCGCTCGGAAGCCATGAAGAGCACGTGCCCATCCAGGCTTTGGTAGTACTGATAACGGACTGCCGCGTACATTCCACTGGGATCCGAGGAACTTCCACCGTCGCCTTCACCCTTCGCCGGATGCGCTCGGGCGCCTTCGATACTCGACCAACTGAATGCCGCAGCCGCGTCGTTCTGCGCTACGTCGAGCACACAGCCCTGCCCCGTGGACCGCGCTCGGATCACACAGGACACAACCCCCAGGGCTCCATAGAGAGCGCCCACATGCATGCCCACACCTGCGGAGTCTGGAATGTAGGTAAAGCCTTCGTCGTCGATAGCCGGCGGGGCCGTTCCCGCGAAGGCATCGTAGGCAACACCATGGCTCGCCAAGTCCCGATAGGGGCCAGTCATGCCGTAACCCGACAAGCTGCAGAACACCAGGGCTGGGTTCAGTTTCTGGAGTTGTTCCCAGCCGAGTCCCCGCCGTTCCAGCGCACCTGGCCGCATGCCCTCCACCACTACGTCCGCCCCGCTCACGAGCTGGCGAAACACCTCCACACCTTCCGACTTTCTCAGATCCAAAGCCAGGCTCCGCTTACCGCGATTCATGTGCCAGTGCAGCAGCGAGATCCCGTCGATCTTCGCCTGACCGACCTCTCGCACGTAATCACCTCGTCCTGGCGCTTCCACCTTGATGACCTCGGCGCCGAGATCTGCCAAGTGCATGCCGAGACCGCTCGGTGCCAGCAAAGTGCACTCGATGACGCGAACACCTGCGAGCGGGGCAGCGTCAGGCGGCGAGAGTTCGCTCATGCGCATCCCAGCCGGGAGTTCGAGAGAACTTCGAACAGACACCCACTCACCGTGGAACCAATCTGAAAATCCGATTTCGACTCGATCGACATTCGTTCCTCGCCTCTGGTCTCACTCGAGAATGCCAGGATGAGCGAATTTCGGCACCTCTCCGCGGCCACAAACGCACGAGAATCGTTTTTACCCAAAAATGAACCGATTCCATGGCTCGCACGTATCCATTTCAGGCAGGAAAAAACCGTCGAGAACCGACGGCGCCTGCAAGAAGGAGGTTTGAATGGAGGGGAAACGCTGTCCCTGGTGTGCCGAGGAAATCGCGGGCGAGGCAATCCGCTGCCGCTACTGCGGGAGTACGGTGACGGGCGGGCTCCGAGACCCCCGAGAGTGGCACCGGGATTTCCCTGAGAGCCGCCTCGCGGGTGTCTGTGCTTCCATCGCCCACCACCTTCGCCTCTCCATCACACCGGTGCGGGTCGCTTTCATTCTGCTAGCGCTCTTCCACGGCTCGGGCTTCCTCGTCTATGGCATCCTGTGGTACGTCGTACCCAAACAGGCCGGTAGCCGCTCGGGCCTCGATCGAACCATCGAAGCCATATGGGTTCTGACCGGAAAAGCCAACTCGAAGGCAAGATCTACCGACGGCCGTGAAACTGCTCGAGAGTCCGGCACGGGAGAAACTGACGTCGGATGCCCTCCGATGAGGAACTAATGACAAGTGTGGCCATGGGGGACAATCGGGCCCTGACCACTCTCATCAATCGGCATTCCCAGCGCCTGCACGCGTATCTCGTGCGGTACACGCAATCGAAAGCGGATGCCGACGATCTCCTGCAGGAGAGCTGGATTCGCGTGGCACGTTCGGCGCGGCGCTTCGATCCCTCGCGTCGCTTCCGCTCCTGGCTCTACGGCATTGCGACCAACCTGGCCCGGGACCTCTTTCGGAAACGCGGCATGCGAGAGCGCGCATTACTCGATCGGACTTCGTTTTCGACACAGGCGGAAGGGCGCAACTCGACTATCGCCGAGCGAAGCGAACTGCTGGAACTCGTCGGGCAACTTCCGGATCGAATGCGGGAGGTCGTGCTCCTGAGATTCTATGAGGGAATGAACGAGTCAGAGATGGCCACCGTACTGGGTATCGCAAAGGGCACCGTGAAAAGCCGATTGCACTCGGCCCTGCGTTTCCTGCGAGAGGACTACGGAGACACGAGATGAACTGCCGAATTCTCCAGCGTCGACTCGAAAACGACCTCGGATCACCCTCTCCCGAGGTTTTCGAGCATCTCGCCGGTTGTCCCGATTGCACCGCTCACCGAGCGCTGCTGAAGAATCTTCGTGCCGAGGCACAAGCAGCCGAATCACCACCACTATCTCGGGAACTTTTGGCCCGGGTCGAAAATCGCGCTCTCGCGGCTCTCCACACGACTGAACTCCGGCGCCCTTTCCGGCGGGAGTTGTGGGTCCCACTGGCCGTGGCGCTCTTCGCACTTCCCATCGCCATGGCTCAGGGGTGGCTCTGGCTGCAGGGACTCTTCCTCGTCTTGGAGGCATGGCTACCCATTCCCATTCTGACTGGGATCTCGATCTTCTACATCGCATCGCTGGGCCTGACCCTCGGTGCGCTCTACGCCCTGCTCCCCTTCGCAGTGTCTTATGCCAATCGAGTTGAGACGGAGGTTCCATGAGTGATCTGCCCGCGAGCGAAACAAAAACGTGTCCGTGGTGTGCAGAATCGATCCGGGCCGAGGCCATCAAGTGCCGCTATTGCGGAAGCATGCTAGACCCCATCGAACGACTGCGCGGCCTCAGCCAAGAGTGGATCCGCCCGCGAATCGGTCGCTCCTTGGCAGGTGTTTGCGCGGGACTCGCCCTGCACTTCCAGGTCTCGGTCACGTTGTTGCGCCTGGCCTTCGTCCTGGGCTTTCTGTTCTCGGGAGGCATGTTCCTACTGATCTACGTAGTTCTCTGGCTCATCATGCCCAATGAAATCGAGGCAGCGGTGATTCACCGAGATCCCGATTGAACACCCGCAGATCCACTCAGGTGTAGAACACTTCGTCGATCGTCGACTTCAAGTCGATGTCCTGACGATGGGCAGCAGCCTCCACCTGGGCACGCACGCTCGGGTCGTGCCGTTGGACCGAGAACGCCTGTATCACGGATCGAGCTGTGGGGCCCGGTTCCATCGCCACCAGTTCCAACAGGTACTCGAGTGCCTTATCGCTGCGAAGCATGGCCAGAGCCACCAATGCGACATCGTCCATCCCGCGGCTGCCGGCTTCGTTGCGCCAATCCCGCAGGATCTCAAACGCATCTTCGGCTCTCGACTCCCCCAGAGCGAGGGCAGCAGATTCTGCCATGCCGGGATCCTCTGACCGCAGAAGACCCGCTACGAAACCCAGAGAGGCTTCGGGCGAAATCTTCATCATCGCAACCAAGCACTCGGCGGTGACCTCCACCTCCGGGTCACCCGAGAGCACCTTGAGGCGCAGCATCGGAAGTCCGTGAATTGTGCCGTGATAGGCGATGCTCTGGGCCGCACCGATGCGCACCGGAAGTTCCGGGTCGGCGAGCAGATCCGCCAAATAAATCAGGCTGTCGGGGTGGAGCATGCGAACGAGGCCACGCCCACACGCCGTGCGCAGATCCATGGCGGTATCCTGCGTCCCACCCCACACGGGTTCCATCTGCGTATGCTGAACGCCGGCCAGGTAGAGGGCCGTCTCGTCCGCATCGAGTTCGTGAAGCGCCTGAGCGATGGCAGCCTTGGCCCGGCAACCCGGATCATTCTTGATAGGTTCGTCCATCATGCGATGAAAAGCGCGAACCAACAGAGGGCGAAAGGTATCGAGCTGTTGCTCTCCTACGATCTCCGCCGCAGCGGCAACGGCGTGTGAGTACTTGCTGCCCAGGAAGCCGGCCAGTTCTTCCCGCTCTCCATCTTCCATGGAGGAACTTCGGAGTTGGGACAACCGTTCGAGGTTTTCTTCCAGGGCCATTGCCCGCACCATACGAACAGGGTAACACCCGCGCCGAGGGGATCAGCGGTTCGAAAAGGAATGAGTCGAATGAGGGTCCGGCCTGGGATTTTCTTCAGGTGCCGGCCCCACGTCTCCACAGAACAGCGGATGGAATCGTCAGAGCCCCGTAGAAAAGAGCCGCCACCAACAGTGCGACGTCGATCCCACCCCACATGGAGATGGCAACCGCCGAAACCGTCGCCAGCACGCCACACGCACCGTTGACTCCCCACATCCAGGGTGTTGCATCATCGGAAATGCGCCTTACGAGCCTCAGCCCCAGTGGAAAACAGAAGCCCAGAGGCAGCGCGGTAACGGATACCACCAACACCACGATTGCACAGCGCGCCAAAAGCCCAAATTGGATGGTCGTGTCGATGATCCACTGCAAAGTCGAAACATTGAGCACCAACAGGAGGGCGATGCTGAGAGGAAATCCTGCGGCCCAGCGAAAACTGCGCTCCAGGGGGATTCGATCCGAAATCAAGCTCCCAGCGCCGGTCGCCAGGATCATGGAAAAGAGAATCACCGCCACGGCGTAAACCGGATGGCCCAGATAAACCGAGTAGCGCTGAATCAGCGGGATCTGGACGAACATGAAGCCGAGACCAATCAAAGCAAAATAAGAAACCGCGTAGCCGAAACTGGTTGCCTCCATGCGGGGGAGCCCCAGGCGAAGGAGTGGCCCGATCACGATGGCGACCACCAGAACCAGCGAAAGAACCCAGAGGAGAGCCAGGGTACGCGTGGCCATCAGATTGCCTTCCACGAGAACCCCATACCCAGCGGCCACCAGTTCGTCTGAGAAGATACTCCCTGGCTTGAGGATGTTGAAGAAGTAGGGCCGCTGGTCCGTGGGGGGTGTGTAGTCGTAGGAAGTATTCGCCACAGCTGCGTCGAGTTCAGACAGGGAGCGACTCGATGCAATGGACCCAAGCAAGGGGTCCGCGGGCTCGACACCGGGTGCCATCAGGATCCGAAAGCCGAATCTTTTCGCCACCCTCCTCAGGGTCTCCAGTTCCGTGGGGCCGAAGGGCTCGTTCGAAGCGAGCAGTGTGGCGGTACTCAAGCGTGCCATCAGGACGAGCTGCGCCGCGGGATCGGTACTGCCCTGGTCGAGCAGTGCCGCCGTGGCCAACGAGACGAGGCGGCTGGTCTCCGAGGCTCGATCCGGTGAATACCAACGAGACACGCTGAAAATGCCACCCGGAGCGAGCGTGCTAAGAAAGACCCGCCAAGCGTCGACGGTGTACAGGCCGTTCTCGGACAAGGTGAAGGCCCCTGCACCCGTAGCAGCGAAAGTATCCACCAGCGACATCTGCAGGATGTCGTAACGGTCCTTCGAACGGGTCATGTAGGACCGCCCATCGTCGTGAACCAGCTCCACCTCGGGCCGGTCCACGATTTTCGTGAAGCTCCGATACGGCCCGCTCAGCATTTCGACAAAGGCCCGGTTGATTTCAACTCCGGTAACCTTGCGGCTTCCCGCCCAGAGCGCAGTCAGCAGATCGCGGCCTCCACCGACGCCGATCACCGCAACATTGCCTCCCTTGCGCAGGTGATACGGAACCGAGGTCACATCGTGTTGCACCCACTCGAGCGAACTGGGATCACCATCCCAACGAGTCATTCGGGTCCCAGCCGCTCCATCGATGTGTGTCGGGATAGTGACGACCCTGTAGTTTTCGGAACCCCGCCCTGCCCCCCAGTACGCGGGCTTTCCCGTCGATGGGTACCAGACCGTGACGCGCCCATGGATGCTCCAAAAGCTGTCCACCGGCGGACTGGGCGGCATCTTTCCCTTGGAGTAGACGGGCTGCAGACCCATTAGCGTCCCGCTGTTGAGCCCGGAAGCAATGGCGAGAGCAACCGCTACGGCCAACCAACGCCTCTCATGAGGCTGCCCCGCAAAGCGGTGGAAGCAGGCGGCGGCAACTGCGGCAACTGCTCCACAAGCCAGGGCCGATGACGACAGATCCAGGATCTCGAGAGTGGGGACAACGAGCAGACAACCCAGTGCAGCACCGGCCAGGTCCACGGCGTAGATCCGCCCACTCGGCCCGGGAATTCGTGTCAGGGCAATGGCTACCAGAATGCCGGACAAGTAAAACGGCAGCGCCATCACCAGAGTCGAGAGTGCGAGAGCCGCGACAGTGGTAACCGTGTATTGGACCTGGATCGGAATACAGAGAGTGACCAGGTGCGCCAGCGGAACACTACAAGCGAAGTAGGCCCCATTCCGCGCCAACTCCCGCTTCGCGGCGTCGCCCTGAAAACGATCTCCTCCGACGTAGACGCGAACTCCACCGGCCGCCATGCCAAACATCGCGGTCGAGACAGCGAAGAAAGACAGGTGATACCAGGTCATCACGGACAATAACCGGGTATTGAGGATTTCGAGGGCAAGCGACGTCAGGGTCGTGAGGAACAGCCCCGTCAAGAACCAGACATTGGAATTTCTCGTCGTCGCCAAGCGGCCCCCCCGACTCTCATGGGTTTCATCGACGGTTTCAGAGCAAGAGTTTAGGCGGCTCCCGGACCCGGTCGATCCGAACCCTCAGCCGCCTTTCGGTATTTTTGGCTCACCTGAGGATACCCCCCAGGAGCAATCCCAGTGCGGCGAGGGCCATGCCCACCCCTAAAGTTAAAGCCACGTAGGCCGCTCCGAGCCCGAAATGCCCCGTACGGTTGAGGCGCATCCAATCCGCCGAGAAGCTCGAGAACGTGGTAAAGGCACCGCAACCACCTCCGGCCAGCAATTCCACCCAGAATCGGTCCAAAACGCCGGCCGATCCAAGCGAAACCACCAGTCCGATCAAAAAAGAACCCACCAAGTTCACGAAGAAGGTGGGCAGGGGAAACGAGCCGTGCCCTCTCGCTTCGATCCACAGGTACGAGGCATGGCGGAGCAATGCGCCGCCCGCAGCGCCCAACACGATCGAAAAGGTCCACGCCAGGGAATTCACAGTTCGCGCTCCACCTCGTCACGGCGAGACGAATCGATGACGGTTCCACGCCTGCGGGAGAGATCCCTCCCCAGAACTTCTCCGAACCACACGGCGATCAGCCCACCGAGAACAGAGAGCAACACATAAGGCAGAAGAACTTCCCAAGCTCCCATCTCGAGCATTCGAATGCTCTGAAGCGAAAACGTAGACATGGTCGTGAAGCTGCGTATGAACCCTATCTCCCAAAATGGGCGAAACAAAGCATGACGAAACCGCGCATCGAAATGGGTTGCCATCAGCCCCAACAGAAAAGCACCGGCCAGATTCGCTCCGAGAGTTCCCCACGGCATAACCTGCGCACTGACACCATTCGCCAGCACTCCCAGCACTTCACGGGCCAGGGCTCCCAGCGCGGCGCCCACCGAGATGACGAGAGCCGTGGAGCGGCTCACTGCGTGCCTTGTTCCCTGGGCCACGCTGGCCTTGAGTCAGACCAATCCCGCATAGGAACCGCCGTCAAGCTGCAGATTCTGGCCCGAGATATACCCCGCTTGGGAACTACACAGAAACGCGCATGCATCACCGAATTCACCAGGCAGACCGAGGCGTCCGGCGGCGATGGACGCTACCTGCTGAGCGCGTGCCTCCTCGTAGGTCAGACCAAAGAGTTCGGAAGCGGCCTTTGCCATCTGCAACTGGCGATCGGTGTCGAAACGCTCGGGAAGCAGATTGTTGATGGTCACATTGAAGGCCGCGGCGGGTTTCGAGATTGCCTTGCACAAAGCGGTCAACCCGCTGCGTGCGGTGGTGGAGAGCGCCATGGGAGCTACGGGAGTCTTCACCATAGCCGACGTGATATTGACGATACGCCCAAAGTTCCGCGCCTTCATGCCAGGAAGAAGCGTGCGAATCAACATGACGGGGGCAAGTAGATTCGATTCGATGGCGGCCAGCCACTGCTCGTGGTCCCAATCTTCGAAACGCCCAGGAGCGGGGCCGCCGTTGTTGGTCACCAGGATGTCGGCCTCCGGGCAGGCAGTCACCAGACGCTGGCGCTCTTCCTCGTGGTCGAGATCCGCCACTACCGGTGTCACCCGAGCACCGGTCTCGGACCGAATCTCTTCGGCGGTACTCTGAAGGGCCGCCTTATCTCGTCCGTTGATGATGACCGCAACACCCTCCCTGGCCAGAGACATCGCGCAAGCGCGTCCCAGACCACGGCTCGATGCGCAAACGATGGCTTTCCTACCGCGGATACCGAGATCCATGGGTCAGGAACCTCCCACACGCTTAAACAGCCGAGCGACTTCGCCCTCGGGTGCCCCGGAAACATGGAGAAGCACGTGGAGCTCGGAGGTCATGACGAATCTCCCACTGCGGCGAGTAGCGCCTGACCCCATTGATCCAGGGTTTCATTGGTGACCACGATGTGCTGACCCGACCCGATCAGGTCTCGGAAGCTGCGTTGAATCGGGTGATCCAGATGCAGGGCGCCCGCTCCCGCATAGGGGAACAGTCTCGTCGCCGCTTGGCAGATGGATTCCGTAGCCCACCCCACAGCAGCGCCCAGGCGAGCCGTCTCGTGGGGATCGAGAACAGAGTCTCTGCTCTCGGCGATCTCCATGGCGCGGTCGAGTTCAGTCATCACATAGGCGCGAGCAGCACGTAATGCAGCATCGGTCCGACCGAGTTCCATCTGAAAGGCACCCCGGTCCCCCACAGAGTGGGGGTCGAGTATGCGTTTCTTCCCAGGAGCGAGCTGTGTAATCTCGTCTACAAGACGCTGGGCCACGCCCAGCGAAAAGCCTACGTTTTCACCGCCCACGTAACCCCGATAGCCGAGCTTCCCATACTGCGCTCCTCCCCTGAGCTGCGAGAAGGGCACCACTGTCATCTCGGTAGGAACGAAGAGATCGCTGACCGAGACATCGACGCTGCCCGTTCCCTGGAGAGCACCCACGTGCCAATCGTCGTGAAGTTCCACGGCTTCTGAAGGCACGATCACGAAACGAGGGCCTACAGGCTCGTTGCAAATCGTCATCAGCACCACCCACTCGGCCACGTGGACGCCACTCGCGTAGGCCCACCGCCCCGACACCCGGTAGCCACCATCGACGGATTCACTTCTTCCGGTGGGTGCGGACACCGCCGCAAACAAGGGGCAACCCTCTCCAAAAATCCGTTCGAGGCCTGCCTCCGAAAGGGAGGCAGAAGCTGCCCCAGCGGACCCACTCTGATTGAAGGCCAACCAGCCCGCCGTCGGGTTCAGGTAGGCGATGCGCGCAAAGAAGTCGACCTGCTCCGATGGGGAGAGTTCGTACCCGCCGACATCGCGGACCACCTTGGACATAGGAAGCCGCGCCTTCTTCATCAAGGCGCCCAACTCGTCTGGAGCACGACGCTGGATTTCCGCCTCTCGCGACAGAGCCTCGAGTTCTGAGGCAATCGCTTCCAGAGAGTCGTACAACTCGCGCGCCGACGAAGCATCGGGCATGGGCAGCCTCACTGTCCGCCGACTTCTCGTCCGACGGAAGACTCGGAGAACTGGCGACCCTAGTCAACCACCTCTCCCCTGGCAAGCGTGGCATCCGAGTCCAGTCAGTTGATCAGGCGAAGAGTTCGCTGATGCTGCGGTTCGTCTGCATGGATCCGCTGCCCCAGCGATCGACGGAGAGGCCCATCGCTTGTTGCACGGTCAGACCCACGCGGGTCACGGGATCTCCACCGCCGGCCACATGCGTGCCAGAAACCATGCGCCCCCCGGCCCGGCCGGCAAACATGATAGGCAGGCCCAACACATCATGGATTTTGGCAAAGGAGGTCTCGGAGTGCGCCATCACCAGACTGTGATCCAGCAGCGTTCCATCACCCTCGGGAAAGGACGCCATCGCATCCACGAAAGAGGCCCAGGCCTCCATACTGCGATCGATGAAGTAGCTCGCCCGGGGCTGATAGCCAAGCTCTGCGTCCACCTGTTCTTCGTGTGTCAGCTGATGGTGCCCCGTCTGGCTGCCAGGAAGGTGTAGATCCGATGCACCGTAGGAGAACAACATGTTGAACACGCGGGTCTGATCGCACGCAAGGGCCATCACCAGCAGCTTGGCCATCAAGTCGTGGGTTTCCTGCGCGTGACCGACCTCCGAGTCCCCCTTGCCTTCGGCCGGCGCGTCCGGGGGCAGACAGGCCTCGAGAGGAGGGGGCGCCGAGAGCTGGAGTTCGAGTTGGCGCTCAAGCTGCCGCAGAGACGTCAAGTAATCGTCCAAACGCTGGCGATCATGGGCCCCGAGCTCCCGTTCCAGCCGCGTGCGATCATCCTTGACGGCCGAGATTACGCTTTGACGCAGCATCACCCTCGGATCGGGTACGAAATCAGCGGCATTGGGGTCCTGGAAACCGGGACCGAAGATCCGGGTATAGAGAGCCAGAGGGGACGCTTCACTGGCGTTGATCACATTCTGTGCACGCCGGCTGTAGCTGTGCTTGGCGCTCCCAGTGCAGGTCAGTTCGAGAGAGCGAAAGCGAGTCGCGGCACCCAATTCGTCGGAAATCAGAATATCGAGACTGGGCGCTGGGACGTCATGAGGTTTCGGAGGCGCCGACCCACTGAGTGTCCCGGTCACGCCCGTGCGGTGAGGATGATTGGGCCTCCCATCGAGGTTCACGTTGAAACCACTCAATACCGACACGTGCTGTTGGACATCGGCTATGGGTTGGAGCTCCGGCCCCAAGTCGTATCCGGTTCCCGTCTGTTTCGGGTTCCAGCGTCCGGGGTTCATCCCACAGCCCCAGAACCAGGTACCAAACCGAAGAGGAAGTGGCGCACCGGACGCGAGGGCCGTCCCATTGACGTTCAGAAAACCATCCAAGAGTGGCAAACCCAACGTGACGGCTGCACCGCTCAGGGCCCCCCGCAGAAAAGACCGGCGATCGAAACCCCTCATGTTTCCTGCCCCAGATCCTTCTCCACGGATCGTGCCCCGGATGTCGTGCGAAAGGCTTCGCTCAAAGTGATGAGCCGAAGTAAAGCGTGGAGTCGATAGCCCGAATCCTCGAAGCGGTCCTCCAGATAACGCAGAAGGTGCCGTTCACTCATCACCGTATCGCGTCCCACCCCGTAGCGGTAGAGTTTCTCCACAAGGCAGGCCGACACCGCAGGATGATCATGCAGCACCTGCCCAAGATCCCGTGTGTCGGAAAATGCCTCACCGCTGACATC
Source organism: Myxococcota bacterium (assembly GCA_022447545.1). Lineage (GTDB taxonomy): Bacteria > Myxococcota_A > UBA9160 > UBA9160 > SMWR01 > JAKVBI01. Next base: position 6,002 of record JAKVBI010000035.1, on the reverse strand, counting down.
CCCGCTGGTGTCGATGGGCACACCATTCTCCAGTTTTCGGTACCTGCCAATAGCGTCGAAAGTATCGAGCCCCAAACCGATGGGATCCATGATCCGATGACAGTTGGCACAAGTGGGGTCGGTGCTGTGAGCGTCGAGCCGGGCGCGAGCAGTCTTAAATTCGGGGTTATCGGTGTCCTGCACAATGGTGAAATTGACGTCAGCCGGTGCCGCGGGGACCTCCTGACACAAGATGGCTTCACGCAGGAAGACCCCCCTCAAAGTCGGAGAGCTTCGCCCCGGGTGTGAATGCAGAGTCATGAAGCTGACGTGCGTGTGGAGGCCCGAGCGCTGGGATCCTTCGGAAAATTCAAACGGTTCCCAACCCTCGCGGGTCGCCACCGGAACACCGTAAACAAGCCCCAGCGTTCGAGTCATGAATGATTTCCGTGTTGTGAAAAGATCCCGGTAATCTCCACGCTGATCGATCAGGTGATCAATGATGACCCGAAGGGTCTGCTCCTGGGAATCCTCCACCAACTTACGGCTGAACGCGGGGTACAGAATGGTGTCCTTGCTGACATCCTCGAACTCATCGAAAGAGAATACGTCCGCAAAGAACGCACGCATGCCCTCAGCTACCCGTGGCGACTCGAGCATTCGATCGACCTGCTCGCCAAGGCCTTCGACACTCAGAAGCCTCCCGTTCTCAGCAGCAGCCATCAATTGTTCATCCGGGGAGGCATTCCACAGGAAATAACTGAGTCGCGAGGCCACGGTTTCCGATGTAAGACGCATGCGGCCAGTTTCCAAGGGGTCGGCCTCGCTCCGCTCGATTCGAAACAGAAAATCTGGAGACATCAACAAGCTCGCCAGCGCAAACTCGAGCCCGGCGTGAAAATCGCCCGCAGACCGGGTCGAATTTGCTGCGATCTCCACTCTCGCCTGAACCTCTTCATCGGTCAGAGGTCTCCGGAACAACTGCCGCCCAACTCTGCGCAAGAACCGCCCGGCACATTCGTCATCGGGTTGAGTGCTCGAAGCAGGCTGGCATTCCACCAACCTGGAGCGGTGCGTTTCACCCACCACCTGCGCTGCGATGGAAAGCGCCATGGACTCGAATTGCTCGAAGCTCGCGGGAGTCATCGTCCCCCAGGTGCTTCCAACGGCAACCAGACCCTTTCTGCGGGCGTCCGGCGCGAAACGGCCGGCCACCACGATGTCGTCGCCAAAGACGTCGGACACAGCCTGTTTGTATTGATCCCCTGTAAGTCGACGCATGGCCGTGGGACCGCCAACGGAAGGAGGCTCCTCTGTGGGTCTGCAGGCCCAGAGCACGAAGCAGACAGCAAAGACGGCCAGGGTTCGCGGAATCATCGGCTGCCCACCCGCTTTCGGTCCTCGTGAATGGGCGGATCGCTCAGACGAAAGTCGGGGTGCATGATCTTGCCACCCGCCTCGGCGATCACCATGGCTGCACCGAGGCTTCCAAAGGTCGCCAGGACGATGATGAGAGCCGTGGGCTGCAAGAGATCCCTCCGCCAGGCTCCGACGCCGATGGCCAATAGCGCAAGGCCCGCATTGACGTAGAGAACCGGCAGCAGGCTGTCAGCCACATGAGTGTGATGATCGAGCCAGTCTCTTCCGTACCCGTCCAACGTATCAAACACGAACGGATAGGCGTCCTCGCCGGCAGTCGCGACGGGATAAGCCGACGCCGACATCACCGCGACGAGCGCGAGGGACGCAAAAAGCGTGGGACGATGGCGTAGTGCGACCGCACCCAGCAGCACGACCCACGCAACTGCGAGGCCAGTGACTGGCAGGTGGTTGAACAGTACGTGGCGATAGGCAGGATCTTCGAGGAGCTCGAGCATTTGAATTTCCGATTCGAGGCGGCCCGCAAGCCTGCCCCGAATTGTTCCTACTACGCGTCAGTACGCCGAGCGCGCACCAACGCTCGCGTGCGTGGTCGAAGGCGAAGGCGGCTCGACCACGAACGCGGGGATTGCTTGAATCCGGAAAGCTGTTGAGATCGCGGTGCAGGTGCCCGTGTCCGAATTCGGGTAACGGTCCGCCGTGTGCGCGAGGGCCTGACGCATGGCTGGGCAACGGAATCCGACCGTATACGCGCCAGAGCGCGTGGCCTGGCGAGCGTAGACATCGTAAAACTCCTCGATGTCCCAGTAGCCACCGAGCAATCCGCGCAATCCGCCATCGGGCATGAGTTCCAAGTGAATCTGAGCCTCGCGCAAGCGAAGCTCCGAGTCGAGGAACTGGCCATCAAAATCCAGCAGAAGATCCATCGGACCCGCGGTAAGGACACCATCCTTCAAGCTACCCCGCACCCGTGTGCGATAGATCGAGTCCTTTTCTACCCCCAGACTACCTCCGGCCAACAACCGACCGTCGGCCGAAGCGGGTATCGCATCCTCACTCGAGTAGATCCCCAGTCCGATGTCACCATCGTTGCGCGGGTCATCGAGATCAGTGAGCTCGATCAAGATGGTCCGCCCACCACTCTTGATGTTCTCGATCGCGTACTCATCAATGGTGCTGCCGCGCTGGTAACCCTCGATGCAGCCGAGCACACGCCAAAGTGCGTTGTCGATCCCCGGTGCCCCATTCTCGCCGGAAAGATCCTGGTGCGGGCATGCCATCGGTTCGGGGCGTTCGCCCGTCGAAACCACACCATCTAGATCAAAGCCGACCGCCACCGCCGCCCCCTCCACCAGGCGATGATCGGGATCATCGAAGGCCGAAGGATCACCACACGGATCGGGACCCCCGCGCTCGTTCACCATCCTCAGGTAGTCGAATCCCTCGGGCAGGTCCGCGGCGACACGGGTCCGTTCATCAGAGGCGAGGCCATCGAGGTAGAACTCCCGCTCGTTCTGGTTGAAGCCTTCTGGACAGGCGACACTCTCGTCAACCTTGGGCTGGTCGAAGGTGAAGTCCGTAACGACGAACCCCCGAACCTGGGGAATTCCAGAAGACTCGGGAGATGCGAAGCCAGCCCCCTCGGGGCCACAACCCACCAGCAGTCCCGCGAGCCCCGCAAGCGTGGCAAAGCGCACCCTCATGACGGGTTCCCATACTACCCGATCGAGCGATTCCTCGCGGGTGCCATCTCGGTCGACATCTTCGACAAATCAGGCCCCCCACCCCGATCCATCGACGTGTTACGTCCTGGCCGCCCAGGAATTGCAATGCCCGGCCGGATTGACCGGTCCACCCAGAATCTGACAACTCCCGCAAATCTGCGCCGCTCCCAATTCGAAGAACTGGCATGCCGCGCAGTTTCGCTCATCGCCATGCGGGGAGTTTTCCGTGTACCCGCTTGAGGCCCGCAGCGCTCGTTGCGGGGTGGTCATCATTTCGTCGTCGCTGCAGTCGACGCCCGAGTGATCGCACCCCCCCATGCCGGCCAGCGGGAGCACGACCCCAAACCATCCCCAAACCAACCACTGAAGGAAATCGCGCCTTTTCAAAGCGCTTCCCACATGCGGCGAGTCCTCCATCGGACCGATGGACTCGACCCTGGACTGAATGCCACCTTTCATTCAGGTCGCTTCCAGTGCGATGCAACGTCTCATCCGAATTCCAACCCAAAACACGGCGTTGATCGATGACGTGGACTAGGCGGCCCGTATCAACTGACATAGGATACCGGTCATAGGGACGCCCATGCCATGGTCATTGGGAACGATCCCAAGAACGCGATGACGACACGCATCTTTTCGAGGCGACTTCTCTCGGCCCTGGTCCTCAGCGCGCTGATCGCGTGGACCATCGCGATCTTCGAACCGATCAAGAGCACCGTCCAGAACTGGGAAGAGCTCACCCATGGGTTCGGACCGCTCCTGCGCTACCTGATCACACCCTTCTCAGTGATCTTTGGCACACTCGCGCTACTCAGCCTTCCCATGGCCCGCCTCGCGCCCGATCGCTGGTTGGCGATCCTCGTTGCACTTCAAGTCGGACTCTGGGCCCAGGGAAATCTCTTCCTATGGAACTACGGAAGTTTCGATGGAACAGCAATCGACTGGGCCGAGCACCAGTCGAAGGGAGTCCTCGAGGCGGCCGCCTGGCTACTCGTCTTCACTCTCGCACTCCTGAGATCACGTGTCGTCGCGAGTCATGCCCTGCGAATCGCCGCCTTGACCACTGCGCTGCAGCTTGCGTCCCTGACAGGCCACATGCTCGACAATTGGCCTCTGTCGAAAAAACCAGATCACGTGGAAGCGACCCCTGGACGTGCCGCATCCTTCAGCCTGTATTCGAATGACTCGAACATTCTCGTGATCATTCTCGATTCATTTCAGTCGGACTTCTTCTCCGAGGCCATGATTGACGAATCACTGACGGCAGCCATGCCCCCAGGATTCACCTTCTACCGAAATGCCACGTCCCTGTACCCAACGACACAATTCAGCCTGCAATCAATCCTGACTTCTCAGGCGGTGCCCAGTGGCGAAAACTCGGTGAACTGGAGACGCCTGGCCATGAAGGAGTCGCTGCCATCGGTCTTGGCCAATGAAGGCTTCGACGTCACACTGACCAGCTTTACACCCTGGCTACTCGCATGTGCGACCAGCGGACATCGATATCGCTGCTTCGGAAGCAGCCCTCTGGCCGCGCCAAATCCAGACGCAAACGTGCGTCTCGACACAACAAAAATGTTCAACGCCGGCTTGTTCCGCCTCGCCCCCCACTTCTTGAAATTCGGAATCTATGACGGGGGGGATTGGCGTGTTCCACCCCTCTACCCCGTGCAGACAGAAATCGATGACGACCCCAGAATCGATATCAAGATGCGATTGGACCTTTCCATCTTCGACACACTCACACGACTCGCCTCGGTTGCCGACGTAGCTCCTCGTTTCCGAATGCTTCACCTCTTCGCCGCTCATGCGCCGCCCATGGTCGACGAAAGTTGCTCCTTCGATCTCCGATTCGATCGGGAGGGCTACATCGCGACCTCTCGTTGCGTTCTGTCACGGCTGTTTGAATTCCTCACTCGCCTCGACGAATTGGGAATCTACGACCGGAGCCTGATTTTTGTGGTCGGAGACCACGGAAGTTCCCTGGTCCCGGTCGCACCCGATTCGGCATCATCCTGGCCTCCCCCGACGAAATCTTCAAAATCCGCAGGTGAATCAATCACTCCGAATTTCAACGTCGGGGTTCCGCTGTTTCTGGCCAAAGGCCTCGACGAAAGACATCCTTTGCGAGTTTCCGACCTCCCCGTCTCATTGTGCGACATCCCGAGTTCGATTGCGGACACCCTGAACCTGAAAAAAAAGTTCGAATGCCAATCGATCTTTTCCATCGAAGAGGGGGAATCACGAACCCGCTCTCATTACCGACACATCGGGATCTTCGAGCAAAGGAAGAAGCCGCGACGCGAAAGAATGTACTTCGATTTCGACGAGTACTCGATCCAAGGTCACAGCTGGTTCGCCGAGGCCTGGAAACCAGACGATTGAAAGCGGGACCTCGGCCCATAGCCGGCTGAACGAATCCGCACCCGCAGAGAAGACCAGTTCACCTCAGGCGATGGCCTCGAACTCGAGAGGAACAGCGAGAAGACCGCGAATGATGTCCGAGTGAAGGCGCTCCACGGGGCCAGTGATTTGAAATTGGGGCAGACGACGAAGGATCTCCTCCCACGCCACTTTTGCCTCGAGCCGAGCAAGACTCGCGCCGAGACAGAAGTGAGTTCCCCATCCGAACGAAAGATGACGGTTGGGAGTTCGCCCCACGTCGAAACGATCAGGATCGTGGATGTGCTGCTCGTCTCGATTAGCGGACGCGAGTAGCAGAAAGACCGTGTCCCCCTCTCGGATCATCTGCCCACCGAGTTCGACATCTTCACTCATGAATCGTTCGAAGCCCTGAACCGGGGGGTCGAAACGCAGAAACTCCTCCACTGCGGTGGGTACCAACCCCGGGTCTGCGACCAGACGACGATGCTCATCGGGGTGGCGGTCGAGTTGCAGAGCCCCATTGCTGATCAAATT
>JAKVBI010000034.1 GCA_022447545.1 Myxococcota bacterium | reverse complement strand
TCCCACGACGCCGGCCACGGCGCGTAGGGACATGACCAGGGCCGCGGTCTGGAGGCTAAGGCCGAGCTGTCTGGCGAAGGGCACCATGAAGAGCATCGACACGACTCCGGGCACGAACAACAGTCCGAAGGCCCCACCCACGAGCCAGAGGTTGCGGTCGCGCAACAGGGACCCGATGGGGGGAGCGGTTTGGGTTTCCTCGGAAGCGTTCTCTGCGGGCGCCGGGTTGCCATCGGGATGCTCCCCCACATCTTCCGGGCGATCGACCACCAGCCACCACACGGCGGGCAGTGCAACCGCGGTAGCGCCGATCGAAAGACACAAGAGTGCGTCTCTCCAGCCGACGGAATCGATGAGAGCAGCCGCCAGTGGCGGGAAGAACATGGAGGCCCCCGTGGTGCCCGCTGCTGCGATGCCCAGGGCCCGGCCACGTGTCGCCACGAACCAGTTCGATACGAGAGTGCTCGAGGGAAGCGCGCCCACGAGAATCGCCCCGGGGGCGGCCCACAGGCTGAAGATCAGGCCGACGGTGAGGATGTCCGGAGCTCGGGACGCGGCGGCGAGTCCAGTTCCCAGAAGAACCGCTCCCGCGGCCATGATTCGCCGGATCGACAGCCGTTGCAGAGCGCGGCCCAGAAACGGTGAGGCCACACCGTTGGTGATCTGCCACCCGGTGATCCCCAGGCTCGCCAGCGCCATGGGGGCCCCGAAGCTGTGGGCCACGGGCTCGATGAAAATGCCATAGACCGACAACGTGCAACCCACGGCGAAGAAGTGGCCCAGAAAGCCCATCGTGAGGATTCGCTGCCGGTGGTTGGGGCGTTTTGACGGGTCCGAGTCGGATGCGGGGGGTCGGGAGGCCACGCGCGCATGATACGCGCGATTTTCCATGGACTGCCGGTCGAGGTGAGTTGTCCGCGCGTTCCCTGTCGTTCAGAATGGCCCGGTTCGCCGGACCACGGAACGGCGTGGGCAGATTGGCAATCCGGGAGGTTCCGATCGGAAATGGGCTACGAGATCGATGGAATGCGGGTCGAGGTTCGCGATGGGGTCGCGAGCGTCGACATCGATGCGCCGCCCATGAATCTCCTGGGAGGGGCCTTGCTGATGGGTCTGGATGTGTTGACCCGTCAAGTCACCGAGGATGATGGGGTGCGCGTGCTGGTGCTGCGGAGCGCAAACCCCCACTTTTTCATCGCCCACGGCGATGTCGAGAGCATCGTGTCCGCGCCCGAAGGGGGCGTCCCAGAAGTCGTGGATCAGCCCGGCTTTGTTCACGACACCCTCGATCGCCTGCGCGTCATGCCCAAGTTGACCATCGCCCAGATCGAGGGCATGGCACGCGGAGGAGGGAGTGAGGTGGCCCTGGCCTGTGATCTGCGCTTTGCAAGTCGTGGACGGGCGGTACTCGGCCAGCCCGAGGTTCCTCTTGGCATCTTGCCGGGGGCCGGTGGGACCGTGCGGCTGATGCGCCTGCTGGGGCGCGCTCGGGCGACGGAGGTCATTCTCGGCGGGAAAGATTTCACCGCTGATGAGGCGGAACGGTATGGCTGGATCAACCGCGCCCTGGAGCCTGACGAGATCGGCTCCTTCGTCCAGGAATTGGCGCGGAGAGTCGCGCGATTTCCGGCCAACGCCATCGCCGAGACCAAGAGTGTGCTGCGCGAGATGGAGTCGGGCCTGCAAGCCGATCTGGTCCTCGAGCAGAATGCCTTCAACCGCCTGATGAGCGGTCCCCACGCGCACCCACGTATGCGAGACTTCCTGGCACGTGGCATTCAGACTCCGGAGGGGGAGGGAGATCTCGGTGTGGCTGTCGAGACGCTCGAGGGCTGATCTCCGCTACCCCGGCCCTGAACAGAGGAACCCATGATCGATCTCCAACGTGATGGCGATGTGTTTGTGTTGCGGCTCGAGCGGGACGAGAATCGTTTTCGCCCGGATTTCCTGGATGAGATCTCTCGCGCGTTGGACGAGGTCGAGGCGGCTGGGACTCCGGCCGCCCTGGTCACGACCGGCGCCGGGAAGTTCTATTCCAATGGCCTGGATTTGGACTGGATGCAGGCCCAGGGACGTGATGCAGCGGCAGAATACATGCAGGGTGTTCTCGCCCTGTTTGCCCGTACTCTGACCTTTCCCGCCATCACTGTGGCGGCCATGAACGGTCATGCCTTTGGGGCTGGGGCTCAGTGGGCGTTGGCTCATGACTACCGCGTGATGCGCAGTGGGCGGGGGTATTTCTGCATGCCAGAAATCGACATGCGTTCCCCTCTGCATCCAGGGATGACGGCCATCATTCAAGCTCGGCTCCCGCGGCAGTCTGCCCACGAGGTGATCGTGACCGGTACGCGCTACACCGCCGAGCATGCGCTCTCGCGCTGTATTGTGGACGAGGTGGCTCCGGAAGAGGAGGTGGTCTCGCGTGCCGTGGCCCTGGCAGCGCCCCTGGCCGGCAAGGCAGACCCGATCATGAGCACCCTCAAGCGCGACATGTACCCCGAGACGCTCGAGCATCTCCTGACGGATTCGCGCAAGGTGTTGGGGGGCGCGCCATCGTGATGAGGTCCGTACAATCCGGGGCCGCACTGGGGGTCCGTCAGTGCGCGAGCCGAGGCGGGGAGCGTGTGACGCGGCGGAGCACCGAGGGCCACCAAGGAGAACAGAATGTCCGATGAAATGCCGACGCTGGGTTTCTGGAAGATTGCCGAGGAGGAGCCGGACCGGCTGGCAATTGCAGACCCGGACCACAACGAGATCAGCTATGGCGATCTCTATACGCTGGTCAACCAGATCTCCCATGGCTTGACGGCGCTGGGTCTCGAGGAGGGGGACCACGTCGCCACCACGCTGCCCAACGGAATCGAGCAGGTGGCCTTGTGCCTGGCCGCTTTTCAGCAGGGGCTTTACATCACCACGGTCAACTGGCATCTGGTAGGCCCCGAGATTGCCTACATCCTGGGGGATGCCGAGTCCAAGGTCTTCGTGACTCATGAGCGATTCGGAGACGAGGCCACACGGGCCGCCGATGAGGCGGGTCTACCTGCCGAGGCGCGTTTCTCCATCGGAGAGGTCGAAGGGTTTCGGCCCTTCTCCGAAATGATCGATGGGCAGCCCGCGAACCGGCCTGAGAATCTTTCAACAGGTTCTTTCATGTTCTACACGTCGGGCACTACCGGACGTCCCAAGGGTGTGCGGCGCGATCTTCCCGACGTCCACCCGGACGAGACGGGTGCCCGCAGCGGTGGGCTGATGATGCTGTTCGGGAAGAAGCCCCACGATGGGCACGTGCACATCACCATGGCGCCCCTCTACCACACGGCCGTCAGTAATTGGGCTCACATGTCGTTGCATTGGGGCCATCCCGTGGTGCTGATGGACCGCTTTACAGCCGAGGGTGCCCTGGAGCGAATTCAGAAGTATCGGGTGACCCACAGCCATATGGTGCCCACCATGTTTCACCGGATGCTCGCTCTGCCCGAGTCCGAGCGTGCGAAGTACGACGTCTCGTCGCTTCGGTGCATGATTCATGCCGCTGCCCCGTGTCCCGTGGAGACGAAGCAGAAGATGCTCGACTGGTGGGGTGATGTGATCTGGGAGTACTACGCGGCCACTGAGGGGGGTGGCACCATCGTGAACCCCGAGCAGTGGCGCAGGTTCCCGGGAACCGTGGGTCAGCCCTGGCCCATCTCTGAGGTCAAGATCTTCGACGACGACGGTAACGAAGTACCCACCGGGGCCAGCGGCACTATCTACATGCGGATGGAGGGCAACGAATTCAAGTATTACAAGGATGAGGCCAAGACCGACAAGGCTCGCCGAGAGGATTTCTTCACCGTCGGGGACATCGGCTATTTCAACGAAGAGGGATTTCTGTTCCTCAATGATCGCGCCAACGACATGATCATCGTGGGGGGAGTGAACATCTATCCCGCGGAGATCGAAGGTGCGCTTCATCAACACGAAAAGATCGGCGACGTGGCTGTCTTCGGGGTCCCCAACGAGGACACGGGTGAGGAGATCAAGGCAGTGGTGGAACTCGTGCCTGGGATTCCCGAAAATGAAGAGACCCTGGCCGATATCATGTCTTTCTGCCGTGACCGGATGGCCAAGCAGAAGTGGCCAAGAAGCATCGACTTCACGACCGAGATGCCCCGCGATCCAAATGGGAAGCTGTATAAACGGAAGCTTCGCGACCCCTATTGGGAGGGGCGCGAGCGCAATATCGTCTAGTCTGGGCCGCCTGCACGGCTCCGCCCCTGCAACTGCCGTCCTCGCTCGATCTTGCGACTTGGCGCGCACTCATAGGAGATCCATCCATGTCCGACGACTACGGAATCATTTCAGCCGATGATCACGTCAACCCCCCTCCGACCCTTTACGCTGAGCGCGTTCCCTCTGAATGGCGTGACCGGATGCCCCGTGTCGAGGTGCGTGGCGATCGCGAGGTGTTGGTCTTCGAGGGCAATGAGCGGCCGTTCACTGCGCTCGAAGGCTCTGCAGGTGTTGCGTCTGCGGATGTCCAACTTCTCGCCAAGACCAAGGAAGCAGGGCGGCGGGGGGGCTGGGAGCCCACCGCTCGCCTGGAGGACATGGACTTCGACGGAGTCGAGGCCCAGGTCCTCTTTGGGAGTGGCGCCGGCGGTGGAGTGGCCATTCGCACCCTCGACCGGCCCATGCAGCAGGTGATGATGCGCGCCTACAACGACTGGATCGCCGATTTCTGCAACGTTGCGCCCGAGCGATTGCTGGGGATCGCGGAGCTTCCTTTGTGGGATCTGGATTTCGCGGTAGCCGAAGCCGAGCGTTGTGCACGGATGGGCTTGCGCGGTGTGGTGCTGCCGGCCGTTCCCGCCTACGACGACTCGCCGCCCGAGGATAAATCCTTCCTCGACCCCCACTACGAGCCGCTGTGGGCCGCACTCGCCGACTTGGGCCTGCCCATTCATTTTCATCTGGGCGCGCGTCCTGTGAGCCGGGATATTGGCCAGAACCTGATGGTCCAGATCTCTGTAAACAAGACCGTGATGTGCGAGCCGATCGCGACCCTGATCTTCTCGGGAGTGCTCGAGCGCCACCCCAACCTCAAGATCGTCTCCGTGGAGAGTGGGATCGGATGGATGGCCTTTCTGGTGCCGTGGATGGATCACGTCTTCGAGCGCCACCGCTACCACACGAAATCCGAGTTGCGCGAGCCGCCCAGCTTCTATTTTCACCGCCAGGTATTCGGAACCTTCATTGACGATGTGGTGGGCGTGCGGAACCGCGACATCATTGGGGTCGAGAACATCCTCTGGTCGAGCGATTACCCGCACGTGAACAGTTCGTGGCCGTCTTCTCGCGAGTACATCGAGAAGCATTTCGGGGACGTGCCCGCCGACGAAAAACGTAAAATGATCCGAGATAACGTGCTGAACCTCTACGGGCTCGAGTAGGCGGTGGCGGGTCCGGCGCGAGCGGCATTCTTCGGCCTGATCGAGACACCCGATGCCGAGCGCACCCAGGCCTATCAGGACTGGCACGCTGACGATCACCAGCCCGAGAACTGGGCGCTGCCTGGGGTCGTCTATGCCAATCGCTGGATCGCACAAGCAGATCACTGTGCGGTTCGATTTTCGGCCGACGAGCGATTGGCTCAGGCGCAGTTCCTGATTACCTATTTCTTCAGTGAACCCATCGCTGAATCTTTGGCCACTTGGAATGGGCTGGCCCGAGAGTTGGCGCCCCAGGGCCGGATGTTTCAGGAGCGTGTGCTGCATCTGGGAAGTGTCTTCGAGTGTTCGGGGGGCGAGGTTGCCTCGGACGCAGTTCACTCCACGGCGGCACTGCCGCACCGACGGCACCGTGGGGTCTTTCTGCGCTTGGGGCGTTCGTCCGTTCCGGCTCCGGACGACGATGCACGCTTCGCCAGTGTGGTGGCGCGCCCCGGCGTGAACGGGGGGCTGCGTTTCGCGAACTCGAATGGACCCGAGTACGGTCCGAGCCGGGCGGGGAGTGCCGAGTTGTATTTCTCTTCGGGAGATCCTCTGGACGTCTTCGCAGGGGTGGACGTGGGGACCGACGCGGTGTTTGCCAGCAGTTTTCGCACCACGGCTGACTGGCTGGGCTGAGGGTGGGCGGCGGGAACTCGGGGGCTGCCCGTGCCAGCGAGGTGGGAGTCCTGGTTCGTCTGGCCGCTCCTGCGGTGGCCGCCCAGTTGGGCACCATGACCATGGGCTTCGTGGACACCGCCATGCTGGGACATTTTGGTCTAGAGGCGCTGGCATCAGCGGCGCTGGGCAATCTGTGTGTGTTCGGGACGCTGATCGCGGCGTCGGGTTTCGTGCTTGGGATCGATCCATTCGTCACGCAGGCCCATGGGCGGGGCGACGGCCGAGCTGCGGCGATTGCTCTACAGCGAGGGGTCGTGGTGGGGTTGGGGGTCAGTCTGCCACTCGCAGTGCTGTGGATTTTTGTCGCCGAATTTCTTCACGCGGTGGGACAGACGCCGGCTCTGATCGGCGATGCGGCTGATTACGTAGCGGTGCAGATCCCCAGTATTCCCTGCTTCATGCTTTTTGCGGCTCTGCGTCAGTACCTTCAAGGGAGGGAGTTCATGCGACCCGCCATGTGGGTCGTGCTGATCGCCAATGTCGTCAATGCGTTGCTCAACTGGTGCCTGATCTTCGGAAACGCGGGCTTTCCCGCACTGGGCCTGACGGGAGCGGGAATCGCGACCTCCATCGTCCGCGTGACGATGTTGCTGGTTCTGATCGGATGGATTCTGGCCTTTCGGCTTCACGCTGGAGCCTGGGTTCCGTGGAGTCGGGAAGTCTTGGAGTGGCGGGGGCTGCGTCGCATCCTGTCGGTGGGCACGCCTATCGCCGTTTATATCGGGCTCGAGATCTGGGCCTTTGGAGCCGCGAGCCTAATCTCCGGGCGAATCTCTCCTCTGGCTCTGGCGGCTCACACCGTGGCCATGCAGATGGCCGCCTTCACCTTCATGATTCCGCTGGGCATCTCTCAGGCGACGGTGACTCGGGTAGGCAATCTGCTGGGGGCAGGGCGCCCGCAAGACGCTCAGCGAACTGCCTGGATCGCCATCGGGCTGGGAGCCAGCGTCATGGGGCTCTGTGGGGTGGTCATGTTGACTCTTCGCTTTCAGCTCCCGCTCATCTTTACCAGTGACCTGGCGGTGATCGCGGCGGCGGCGGGAGTACTGCCCTTTGCAGCAGCTTTTCAGGTCTTTGATGGCACCCAGGCCGTGGCGAGTGGCGTGCTGCGTGGGATGGGGAAGACACGCCCGGCTGCGGTTTTTAATTTTCTCGGTTACTGGGTGTTCGCTCTCCCTCTAGGCGGGTGGCTCGCCCTCTCTCAAGGCTGGGGGCTGACGGGGGTATGGACCTCTCTGTGTATCGGGCTGGCGGTGGTCGCGGTATCGATGGTGAGTTGGATCGCTCTGCGGGGGCCTGCTCGTCAATTCTTGGCGGATTGAACGCGCTCCGCTCGCCTTCAGCGCGGACGTACCACGATCGCGATGGGGTAGCGCTGGCGGGGGAGTGTCATCACCCGTTCCTCACCGGGTCGCAGGGTTTTTTCGGTATTTCTAACTTGCTCGAGGAACGCACCCAGGCGTTGGGCTTCGACGTGGAGATCCTCGGAGGAGCGTCCGATCTGGGCTTCGAGGTTTGGGGAAACGAGTTCCGTGCGGTAGAGCTGGGCGTTCTGGTGTCCGAGCCAGAGGAGGTAGATGACGACACCCGAGGCGATGACGCGGAATCTTCGGTGCTGGCCAGAAGTGAGTAGGCGTGTGAGGCGCGGCTCGAAGGCGCAAACGACCAGGACCAGCCACAAGAGCTTCTGCACCGTGCAATAGCGGAAGGCTCGCTCCGAGCGCAAAAGCTCGGGCCACTCGGGTCGAGCCATCAAATTGGCGAAGCTGATGGCGACGATTGCATAGGCGAGTAGGGCCAGGGCGCGACTGCGGGCGGGTCGGTCGGCGTGGCCACGCCATCCCTCGCGCGCCACGATCGTGACGCAGAGAAGGCCGAGGGCAATTGTCGCCCCGGGTACCTGCGCGAGCGCGACTCGCGCCGGATAGCCGATCAGGCTCTCGACCACGACGCGGTCGAGGCTGTAGGCGATGGCTTCCAGGAATCCCGCCCCTGTGCGCCAGGCGATGGCGCCCGTGGTTTCGGCACCGCTGGCGTGGGTGAGGTTCGACCAGGCGTCGGGCGCGATGCCGAGGGGAAGGTAGGCGATCACGATGACGCCCAGGGTGGCGTAGTAGCGGGCGTCACTGGGCTTGTCCCGGCTACGGGCGCGCCAGGCCATCCAGAGGAGTGGGGGGCCGAGGCTCAGACTGGCCGGGTTGGACCACGCGAACAGTGCCATGCCGGTGAATACGAGGGCAGCTCCCCAGATCGAGTGGGGCCGTGGTAGCAGGGTGAGCGTCACGGCTATCAAGAGGCAGGTCCAGTTCTGGAAGCCTACGGTGCTGATCAACGCAAAGGCGCCGGCAGGGAGTAGGGCCAGCAGAACCGGGACCCCGAAACGGATTTCTGGGCGGGGGAACAGACTTTCGAAGCCCGGTAGCGCGAAGAGCATGAAGGCCAGGGTCAAGAGCGCAAGACTCGAAACGCTGAAAGCGCGGGGCACCCAGCGAACGTCCAGCTGGCGCACCAGGGTGTGGGCCACCAGCTGGGGAACGACAATCAGGTAACCCAGGCTCACATGGGTCAACGAGACCACGGAATCGCGTTTGTTGTAGTGATCTCGAAAATGCCTGGCGTCGTCGACGGCGAGAGCGGGCTCCAGGAACAGCGACGGGTTTCGGGCGAAGTTGATGCCAGACAACACGCCGAACAAGCACGCCAGCAACGTCAGACGACGGAGGCCGAGCTTCATGCCAAGCCCATCAGTGTCGGGCCGTTGTTGCGCAGTGGCTGAACGCGCCTTGTCGTTTGCACGGCTTCATGATGACGTGATGATTCACAGATCGGCGAGCTTGACCACCTCGGTGTGTACCGGGGGATGTTCCTCGGCATCGATCCAACGAAACAGCATGCCGCCCAGATCGTGTCCCGTGGTTTCGAGCCAGTTTGGGTACGCGGGACCCGGGTTGGTGTGGGCCACCACGATGGTCACAGAGCCATCGTCTGCGACCACGGCGGTGTGCTTGTTGATCGAGATCTTGTGAAATCGGTAGTCGAGGGACTCCATCCAGTAATTGCTGATTTGCAGGTTCCAGGATGAGCATTCGGGAATTCGTTCCGGCCGGACTACCAGGGCCTCGTCTTCGTCGAGCTTCCAGTAGCTCTGCAGATAGTGGATCTTGGCGTCGCCGCCGGCTTTTTGGCAGCGAATCTGGTCGTCGGATGGGAGTTCGTTGATGTGTTTCGAGTACAGGTCCATCCAATCGGCAAAGATGTTGGAGGTCTGTTTTGCAAAATTCACCGCGCGGAGCAGTTGGTCTTCGAGGGCCGCGGGGTCGAGTTGGTTGGTGCCGTCGGAGTTGATTCGTTCGATCTGCAGCGTCGCGGGTGTCTCCGCGTTTCGGTCGTGAAAGGTCTCTCGCACGATCAGGTTCGTCGTTTCAGGCGTCATGGGGAGCCAGTTTCCGGGCTTCTCCTCGCAGCTGACAATGATCTCGAAGGTTCCGTCGTCGGCGATCTCCATGTCGGTCGCGTCAATCTGGCCCGTGGGTAGCATCACGCCGTCGCTCTCGTAGCCGCCAGCCTTGGTGCCGATGCTCAGGTAGTGGACGGTTCCACGGTTGCCCGTGATTCGATACTCGTAATGGCCACTGATGTTGCTGTTCAGGTAGTGGTTGTCCGGGTTGTCGTTGCCAATCTTGATCGTTTCATTGGAGAGTTGGAAGAAGCCCGGGAAACGCGGGTCTCCGAATTCGACGATGTTGTCCAGCCCCGCTCGTAAAAGGCGCGTGAGGTAGCGGTATCCCTCGGCTCGATCGAAGGGTGTAGCGGGTGCTGAGTTGCGGAAGACGATGTCCCCCGCCTCTTTGAGGCTGTCGCAGAAGGCGTGCCAGGCGCGGCCGTCCATGATTCGCTCGATGGCTTCTTCACGTTGCATGGGAATCTCCTCCGGACGCGCAGCTCGTTGCGCGAGTTGGGTGGTCTCAGTCTGATCGTTTGGGCCCGTTGCGGTCAAGCTGCCCGCCGGGTGCTGAGACTGCATCGCAATGGCTGGGAGTTCCCGCGGCGGACCCCGGGCGCCGGAGGGCCACGGGGGGAAGGGGTCGGCCGGCGGCACGCAGGGCATCGCGCACCCGGTCGGGGTAGTCGCTGATGATGCCGTCCACTCCGAGCGCGAGCATTCGCTCGATGTCCCCGGGTTCGTTTACGGTCCAGACCACCACCTTCAAGCCCAGGGTGTGGGCTCGTTCGAGTTGCGCGGCGTCCAGGTCCAAGAAGTGGGGAGACCAGACGTGTCCTCCAGCGGCATCCACGAGGGCGGGTACGGACCCTCCATAGGCATCTACGTCGAGTCCTGCCAACCAGGGCGATGCGCCCGGTTGGCCGACCTGGACGGTGTCGCGATCGGTTTGTTCGGTGAGGTGTACCCGTGTCAATTCGGGTGTCGTTTCGCGGGCTCGTTCGAGGGCTCGCCAGTCGAAGGACTGGAGGCTGGTTCGATCCAGTACACCGCCGCTGCGCAAGACGTCGATGACCTTGTCTGTGAAGAGATCGGGGGGGAGAGATTCGCGTGGGTGCTCGGGGCTGACCTTCACCTCGACGTTCAGACGGACGTCACCACCGCTTTCGCGGACGAGTTGGATCACCTCCTCGAGGCGCGGCACTTGGGTGCCATCTACGGCTACGATCTCGGGGTAGTGGGTTGTGTAGGGTGAGCCCGGTCTGGGCCGCCCGACGTCGTAACGGCGCAGTGCCGTGAAATCGATTCGTTTCACCAGGGGGCCCCGGTAGGGGAGCCAGCCTCCGTTGCCGGCCCGGGTCAGTTCCGCCCGGAGGCGGCGTCCGTGATTGACGACGACGACCCCATCGCGGGTGATCGCGAGGTCGAGTTCCAGGGTGGTAACGCCGACGCACAGGGCTTCGGCGAAGGCGGGTAGGGTGTTCTCTGGGCGTAGACCGCGGGCACCCCGGTGCCCCTGTAGGTCGAAGTCGTCGTCAGCCCCGGATCCGGGACCGCTGCAGGACAAGGCAAAGCCCATCAGCAGGGTGGCCGTCGGAAACCTCCACGGACCGCTGCGCCCCGTCAAGTCGAAGACCGCAGGGTCGGTTCGCTGGCCCCGAGACGGTTGGCAGGATTCGATGGGATCATGGGGGCTCCGGTGCCGGGGAGACGGGTCACGGCCATGGCAGGGTAATCGACTGTCGAGGGGGTCGGCCACGCCGGGTTTTGCACCGCACCTCGCCTCGATCTCTTATGCTGGGGGCTGACTTGGATGGGTAAGACCAACGACTCGTGACGAGGAGCAACATGGCATCGGATCTTCGCACTGCCGTCATCACAGGGAGTTCGGCCGGTTTGGGGGTCGCGGTGGCTCTGGAGATGGCGCGGCGGGGCTGGCGGATAGCCCTGGGCGCACGCAGGGTGGAGCGCTTGGAGGACGTGGCTCGGGAAGTCGCCGCCCTGGGAGGGGAACCCTTCGCCCACGCGCTGGACGTCACCGACTCGGATTCCATCGATCGGTTCTTTGCTGCCAGCGAGCAGGCCCTCGGGACCGCCGACATCGTGGTCAACAATGCCGGTTGTTCCCGGCCGGGGTTGCTTTCGACCCAGGACCCGGGTTGGTTGCGCGCCGAGGTGGAGACCAACTTGTTGGGGCCACTTCTGGTGACGCGTCGCGCGCTCATTCCCATGCGCGAGCAGGCCCTCCCCGGCGATATCGTATTCATGAGTTCCGACGCGGTTCGCAATCCGCGGCCCTACCAGGTCACCTACGGTTCCACCAAGGCCGCTCTCGAGAATCTCTCGGATGGGCTGGGTCTCGAACTGGAGGGCACGGGGATTCGCTGTACCAAGATCCGAATCGGGCCGTCGGTGAGTGAGTTTGGTCTCAATTGGGCCGACGTACCCCCAGAGGTGATTGGCGCGGCCCAAGCGGACTGGAAGCGTGTGGCCCTGCGAGACGCGCGAACCGGAGGCGTGATGTTGCCGGCCGAAAAGATCGCCCAGGCCGTCATGCAGGCGGTCGAGCAGCCGCGCGGTGTGCTGGTTGACACCATCGAGGTCCAGCCCGAGGTTCCCATCGGTGGACCGGTGCCGGAGACCGCGGCATGAGCGACCTCTACTACGACCCCTACGATTACGAGATCGACGCCGACCCCCATCCGGTGTGGCGGCGCATGCGCGATGAGGCACCGCTCTACCACAATGAGAAGTTTGACTTCTACGCCCTCTCCCGGTTCCAGGACGTGCTCCATGCGTCAACCGATGAGGAGACCTTCGCGTCGGGGTTTGGCACGGTGCTCGAGATGATGACCGAGACCCACAACGAGTCTCCGATGATGATCTTCAAAGATCCACCCGAGCACACGGCACTTCGGAAACTCGTGAGTCGAGCGTTTTCTCCCCGGCGGATTTCGGAACTGGAACCTCGGATCCGCGCCATCGCGTGCCGGTATCTCGACGCCCAGGTGGGCAGTGCAGGCTTCGACTATGTGGCGGATTTTGGAGCCCGACTGCCCGTGATGGTGATCGGGTCGATGTTGGGTGTGCCCGAAGAGGACCAGGACCAGGTTCGGGAGTGGACCGATGCCCAGTTGCACCGTGAAGAGGGTGAGATCGACGCCCGTAAGCGGCTCGACGAGGTCCAGGCCGCTCTTTGGGGCTACTTCGCTCGATATGTGGCAGCGCGTCGCAAAGAGCCGCGTGACGACATGATGACGGACCTGATCGAGGCCGAGATCGAGCTCGAAGGGGGTAACAAGCGCCGCCTGACTGATGAGGAACTGTTGGCCTTCATTGGCTTGCTGTCCGGCGCAGGGAACGAAACTGTGGCGAGGTTGCTCGGTTGGACGGGCGCGGTGCTGGCGCGGAACCCGGGCGAGAGGCGCAAACTCGTTGAAGACCCGTCACTGATTCCAGGTGCCGTCGAAGAGTTGCTGCGCTACGAGGCACCTTCCCCAGTGCAAGCCCGTAAGGTGACCCGTGACATCGATCTCCACGGCACCACCCTTCCCAAGGGCGCACGCTTGTTGTTGCTGACCGGTTCAGCGGGTCGAGACGAGCGCGAGTACGTAGACCCAGATCGCTTCGACGTCACCCGCAGCGTGGATCGGCACCTGTCGCTGGGATTCGGCGTTCACTTTTGTCTGGGGGCTTCCCTGGCTCGAATGGAGGGTCGCGTGGCTCTGGAGGAGACTCTCCGCCGTTTTCCGGAGTGGGACGTGCAATGGCATGATACCGAGCGGGTTCATACGAGTACCGTGCGTGGATATGCGAAACTCCCCATTACCCTTCAATGACCCGCGACCTGCGGTTTGAGTCGCGGCACTGAGAAGAGAGGAATTCCCGATGAAACTCGAAGACATGATCCTCGTGAGTGTGGACGATCACATCATCGAACCTCCGGATCTGTTCGACGGCCACATTCCCGCCAAATGGGCCGACCGAGCGCCTCGGCTGGTCGCTGATCCAGAAGCTGGAACCCAGTCCTGGACCTGGGAGGGGGGGGTCTCGACCTCGACCTTCATCAATGCCGTGGTCACGCTCCCCAAAGAGGAGTGGGGGTTCGACCCGAGCACCCTCGCCGAGATCCGTCCCGGTTGCTACGACGTCGACGAACGGGTGCGAGACATGGACGGTAATGGGGTCCTGGCCTCCATGTGTTTTCCTTCTTTCGCAGGAATGGCCGGCGCGTTCTTTGCCGGGGCCGAGGACAAGCAGTTGGCTGCGGCCTGCCTCCGGGCCTACAACGACTGGCATATCGATACCTGGGCGGCGAGCCACCCGGGGCGGTTCATTCCGCTGCCCGTCTCTCCGCTCTGGGATCCTGAGTTGGCTGCCGATGAGGTTCGCCGGGTGGCTCGCAAGGGTTGTACGGCCATCACCTTCTCGGAAGATCCTACAGCCGGGGGATTTCCCAGTTTTCACAGCGGCGCCTGGGATCCCTTCTTCGCGGCCTGCTGTGACGAGGGCGTCGTGGTCGCCATCCATATCGCTTCAGGTGCAGGAGGGTTGCAGGGAGGGCCCGATACCCCCATGGATGTGATGGTCACGTTGCCCTGTTGGTACGCGCTGCCCACGGCTACGAATTTTCTATGGAGTGGCTGTTTCCAGAAGTTTCCCGATCTCAAGATCGCTTTGTCGGAGGGTGGAACCTCCTGGATCCCGGGCTTCTTGGACCGGATGGAGCGTCATTACGACAACCAGAAGTGGACGGGGGCCGACCTCGGGGGCAAGACGCCGACCGAGGTGTTCCGCGAGCACTTTCTGGCCTGCTTCATCTGCGACCCCTCGGGCTTGCTGCTGCGTGATCGGATCGGCATCGACAACATCGCCTACGAGGTTGACTATCCCCACTCGGACTGCACCTGGCCTGGGTCCGCTGAGGAATTGTGGGAGCATCTGGAGTTGGCGAAGTGCAGCGATGAGGAGATCCACAAGATCACCCACGGAAACGCATTGGAGTGGCTGAACTTCGATCCTTTCGTCCACGTTCCCAGGGAGCAGGCGACGGTGGGGGCCCTCATGGCTACTGCGACGGATGTGGACATCCGCACGCGCAGCAAGGTGGAGTACAAGAAGGACTTCGAAGCGGCTCAGGCTGCGGCTGGCTAGGTTCGGCTCGCGTCGCACTTTGAGTCCTGCAGGGTTCTGGAACCCTTTTGCTTAATCGAGAGGAGTCTCCCCGTGAAAGCTGCCATCTTCCAACAGGCCCATCAGCCCCTGACCCTCGAGGACGTGCAACAGCAGGCCCCGGCCGCTGACGAGGTTCTCGTGCGCACGGTCTGCAGTGGGGTCTGTCACTCGGACATGCACTTCGTCGATGGCGCCTGGGAGATGCCTCTGCCCACCGTGCTGGGTCACGAGGCCGCCGGGGTGGTGGAAAGTGTCGGGGCGGACGTCAGCTACGTGAAACCCGGTGACCACGTCATCATGTCCTTCCGGCCCTTCTGCGGCCGGTGTTACTACTGCCTACGTGGCGAGCCCCATCTGTGCAACGATCCGAACCTCGATGCCCGCGCGGCGTCTCGCCTCTCGTGGAACGGGGGGCCGGTTCTCCAGTTCGCCAACGTCGGCTCCTTTGCCGAGTCCATGGTGACTACGGAATCGGGCGTCGTGAAGATTCCCGACGAGATGCCCATGGCCGAGGCCGCTCTCATCGGTTGTGGGGTGATGACGGGCGTGGGGGCGGCGCTGTACACCGCCCAGGTGCCCGGTGGAGCCGTGACGGCCGTGGTGGGCTGTGGCGGGATCGGTCTCAACGTGATCCAGGGTTGTGAAATCGCGGGCGCCAGCCAGATCATCGCCGTCGACGTGGTTCCAGGGAAACTCGATATGGCGACACGGTTCGGGGCCACTCATACCGTAAACGCAGCCGAAACAGACCCGGTGGCGGCGGTCCAGGAACTCACAGGCGGTGCGGGGGTCGAGTACGCGTTCGAGGCCATCGGCAACACGGACGCTGCTCGGCAGGTCTTCGACATGGTTCGGGCGGGGGGCACGGCTGTGATCGTGGGCATGATGCCCATGAACTCGGAGATCTCGGTGCCGGGTCCCGCCTTCCTTCAGGAGAAGAAGCTGATCGGCTCGATGTACGGGAGCACTCGCTTCCGCGAACACATGCCCAAACTCGTGGACATGTTCCTGCAGGGGCGTCTCAATCTCTCGGGCCTGGTGAGCGAGCGCATGCCCCTGGAGAAGGTCAACGATGCCTTCGATCTGATGCGGTCGGGCAAAGTGGCCCGCTCGGTGCTCGACATCAATCCGATCTGAGGGCCATCGACCCTCAGTCCGTGTCGGCCTGGCTGGCCGCGATTTCGGCCTGCACACGTCGCAGCACCATGTAGCTGTTGGCGGCCAGGGGCCAGCCTGCATAGTGGGCGAAGTGGATCGTCCACTCGAGGAGCTCTTCGTCGCTGATGTCCCCGCTGGCCAGGGCTGCTCGCAGGTGGGACTCTACTGCTACGGGAGAGCCCGTCATGGCTGCGACGCTGAGGGTGATCCAGCGTCGCTCTTTGCGGGTCAGGCCGGAGCGGGTCCAGACTCGTCCGAAAACCGCTTCGATGGTGGTGTCCTGGAAGGCGTCGATGCCGTGGCTGGCAGGCAGCGTGGTGACCTGCTCGTAGGCTTCGAGGGCTCGTTCGAGTTCTTTGCTTCGATCACTCATGACGGTCTCCTTGGGTTTCGGAGGGTGATCTTGGCATGGGATCGGGCTCGGGATCCAGCGCGTTGGGCCGGGCCTTGGCTAAGATGGCCGCTCCAGGATCCCAAGTGGCTCACCGAGGAGGAACCCCGTGTCTGACGCGCTGGTCGAACGTGACGGTCATTTGATGACCATCACCATGAACCGCCCGGAGCGCTACAACGCGCTGTCGGGCGAGATGCTGATCCGGATGTACGATGCCTATGAGGAGGCTTCCTCGGACGACGAGATCCGTTGCATTCTGGTCACTGGAGCGGGCGGGAATTTCTGCTCGGGTGCGGACCTCAAGGGAATGAGCGGAGACGCGGGCGATCGCGATCCCGAGATCGACGTTCAGGCACGCATGGCCGAGGATCCGGACATCGTCTACAAGGCCCTCTTTCGCCACTATCGTCCCACCAAGCCGATCATTGCTGCGGTGGAGGGGGTGGCCATCGCTGGGGGCACGGAGTTGCTCCAAGCCATGGAGATTCGCGTGGCGGGAGAAAGTGCCCGGTTCGGCGTCTCTGAGGCGCGCTGGTCTCTCTATCCCATGGGCGGTTCGGCTGTGCGCCTGCCGCGACAGATCCCCTATACCCAGGCCGCGGAGATCCTTTTGACCGCCAAGCACATCACCGCGGCCGAGGCTCTCGAGATCGGTCTGATCGGGCATGTGGTTCCGGATGGACAGGCCCTTGAAAAGGCTCGTGAGATCGCAGCCGTGATCTGCCGAAATGGTCCGCTTTCGGTGGAGGCCATCACTCGCACCCTCCACGAGACAGACGGCATGACCCTGGATGAAGCCCTGCGCTACGAGTGGGAGTATGGCCAGGCGGTTTTTGCCAGCGAGGACGCCAAGGAGGGGCCTCTGGCATTCGCCGAGAAGCGCGAACCCAATTTCAAGCGTCGTTAGGGGCCGACGGGTTTCGCCCGTGCGGTGCAGTTGTCAGAGCACGACCTTCGCAAACTGCTCGAGGGCGTCGAGGTACGCTTGAGGGCCCGAATATCCCACGTGCTTGGCCCCTACGAGTTCGGCTGCCGTGTCCATGGCTCGTAAAGAGAGGTGAGTACCTCCAGCGTCCTTCCAGGCCTCGAACTCGGAGCGCCAGGCGTCGGGGCCCGCGCTGAAGTCTACTGAGGCCTCGGCGCCGAACCCCTCGAGATCCCGCCCCTCGGCCTCGATCAATTCCTTCAGGCGGGTCCACTGGCGGAGAAAGGGCTTTCCTGCACCCCCGAACTGGAAACCATCGCCGGTACGCGCAGCGCGCCGGAAGGCCAGCTCGTTGAAGCCCCCGAACCAGATGGGAATCGAACGTGCGGGACGGGGCAGCAGGCCCGCGCGGTCGACTCGGTGGTAGTCGCCCTCGAAGTCCAGGGTGGGGTCCCGCCAGAGCGCGCGCATGAGTTCCACCTGCTCGTCCATGCGGGCCCCGCGTCCGGCGTAGGGGACGCCCAGGGAATCGTATTCGACCCAGTTCCAGCCCGTGCCCACGCCGAGTCGCATCCGTCCCCCGCTCAGCAGGTCGACTTCCGCAGCCTGCTTGGCGACCAATACGGTCTGGCGCTGGGGGAGGATGAGCACGCCGGTGGCGAACTCGAGGGTGCTCGTCAGGCCTGCCAGGTAACCGAACAGGACGAAGGGCTCGTGGAAGGGATTGTCCTCGGTGTACGGGCCCTCCAGGCGCGGCTCACGATCGGCATGGACGGCTCCCAGCACGTGGTCGTAGGTGATCACGTGGCGGTACCCCAATTGCTCGGCGGCTTGGGCCCAGTCGCGGATCACAATGGGGTCGTTTCCGATCTCGGTGGTGGGAAAAATGGCGCCGATCTGCATGGCCTTGGAGTCCTCCGGGTGGGGCGCACATTCTAGACCCTGGAGACCCTCGTGGGGCGGACTTCCCAGGTGCTGTGGGGTCCGTCTATGCTGAAGCTCTGGAGGAAGGGTCCATGAACCAGGCGATCCCCGCAGTGAGGGTGGCGGATGAATTCGAGGCGGGGTTTTTGCCGCGATCTCGTTTTGTGTCGCGTGACTTCCTGGCGCTCGAGAACGAGCGCCTTTGGCCGCGGGTCTGGCAGGTGGTCTGCCGAGAGGCAGATCTTCCACAAGCGGGCGACTGGCTCGAGTATGAAGTCGCGGACCTCTCGGCGCTGGTCGTCCGTCAGTCGGACGGCAGCCTTAGGGCCTTTCGCAATAGCTGTCCGCACCGCGGAAACCGCATTGCTTGTGGGAGCGGGCGGGCGGCGGCGGGCCTGCGTTGTGCCTTTCACGGCTGGTCGTGGAAACTCGACGGGAGCCCGTCGAGTGTTCCCAACCGCTCGGACCTCCCGGCGCTCGACGATTCCAGCCTGGCACTGAGTGATGTGGCGGTGGGCTGTGCGGCGGGGTTCGTTTTTATCAATTTCAGCCCCGACGCTGTGGCACTCAGTGAGTTCGTAGCGCCCCTGTCCGCCGAGTTGGGTGCTTACCGGTTTGACGAGTGGGTGTGTTTTTCCAGCCGGAGGCTGGTGGTTCCCAGCAACTGGAAGACTTGCCTCGATGCCTTTCAGGAGGTCTACCACGTGGCCGCGATTCATCCACAACTGTTGCCAGGGCTCAAGACGCGCGCTTCGCGCTTCGACTTCCTGGGTCCTCACAGTATGATGGTCAACCCCAACGGAGAGCTTGACCCGTCTGCCGCTTCGGTCGATGACTGGGGCTCAGAGGAGCGCAGTTTGTACGCGGCGGCTGCTCGAGAACGCGCTTCGAGGGGAGGACACGACCTGACGGAGATGATCGAGTCGCGTCTCGTGGACAGCTATCAGTACCACATCTTTCCCAACGTCTCGTTCAATACCCACGCCACAGGTTGCCAGGCGTTTCGCTTTCGTCCCAACGGGGACGACCCCGATACGTGCCTCTTGGATGTGTGGCTCTTCGAGCAACCCGCACGAGGCGAAGACCGTCCTCCCGAGGCCACTCCGCGAGATGTGGACCTGCAGGTCGAAAGTTACGGGACCAGTCTGCGACAGCAGGGGCTTCCTGAAAGCGCCCTGAGCTTCGGTGAAGAACTGCTCGAGACCTACGCCCTGGCCCTCGATCAGGATTTCGAGCGGATTCCCGAAGTGCAACGAGGGCTTCGAACGTCGGGTCGCCAGGACCTGCTGCTGAACCGCCAGGAGTGCCGCATCCTGAACTGGAACCGGGTCCTCGACGAGTATCTCGCAGGCTCTGATTTCTCGCCCATGGACCGTGTGCGAGGCGAAAACGGAGATGGGGATCGCGATGTCGAGTGATTTGTTGGGGTTGGCGGGCCGCGTCGTGCTCGTGACGGGTGCCGGCAGGGGAGGGGGCGAAGGGATCGCGCGCCAATTTGCCCGGGCCGGGGCATGTTTGGCGTTGGTTGATGTCGACACGGATTCCGTGGGTCGGGTCGCGGGTGATCTGGCATCGCTCGGGGCCGAAACGCTGCCTCTGGTGGCGGATGTGACTGATGCCGAGGCTGTGGATGAGATGCTGGAACGAACCCTGGCCCACTTTGGTCGCCTGGACGTGGGCGTGAACAACGTTGGAAACTTCGGTGCCCACCGGCCGGTTCCTGTCATGGAGCAGAGCGCCGATTTCTGGGACGCCTGTGTCAGCCAGAACCTTTTGAGCACCTTCCTGTGCGCGAAGGCCTACGGGCGGGCCATGGCCGAGGGCGGTGAGGGTGGGGTCATCGTCAATATTTCGTCGCTGAGTGGCCTGCGTGCATCGGTTCATCTGGCACCTTATGGAGCTGTGAAGGCGGGGGTCATGCACCTGACCCAGACCCTCGCGCTGGAATTTGCCCCGCACGGCATTCGGGTCAACTGCGTGGCTCCAACCGCACTGGAGTCTCCGAGCTTGCGTGAAACTCTCGACCCCGACGAGATCGTCGCTCGCGAGCAGGCCAATCCGCTTGGCCGTCTGTGTGAGGTGGAAGAACTCGGGGGTGCGGTGGTGCTGCTGGCGTCCGACTTGGCTTCCTATGTGACGGGCCAGACCCTGATGTGTGATGGCGGGGCCAGTGTCACCACGCGCCGTCCAGTGATCCGGGTCGACTCCCAGCGGTCCTGAGGGTCACCCATCCTCGAAAGCGGGGATCACGTGCTCTCCCATCAGGCGAATACTCTCGAGCACCTGCTCGTGGGGGATCTTGTAGGGGTTGACCATGCAGAGAAGCAGGTCCACGCCGAGTTCCTCATAGGTGCGGCAACGATCGATGACCTCATCGGGGTCGCCAGCCACACAGACGCGTTGATCCAGCATGTCCTCGAGCTTGTGCTGGTCCTCCCAGTCGTCGGAAGCCGTGGCTCCCGGCAGGTAGCGCAGGTAGTTGAAGTCTCCGAGTTCCACCCCCTCGTCCTGAAGCAGTTCAGCCACACTTCCCACGATTCGGAAGCCGGTGGTCGGGTACCACTCGAAGGACTCACGTGCCTGCTCATAGGCCTGTTCGCTGGTGGCTGCGCAATGCAGCATGGAGAAGGTGGCGACCTGGTTGTTGATTGCGCTTCCGACGGGCTCGGTGCATCCCTCAATGGCCTTGCGGTAGCTCTGGATTCGCTTCGCCAACTCCTCGAGGCTCACGCCAGCGCTGAAGGAGCACAGTCCGAGTCCCATGCGGCCCACGAGCTCATGGGTCTCCCGGCTACCGGTGGCAGCCCACAGGGGTGGATGAGGAGCTTGGACGGGCTTGGGGATCACTCGCCGCCGTGGCATGGACCAGTACTTGCCCTCGAACTCGTATTCTTCGTGGGTCCAGCATCCCACGGTGTGGGCCAGCCCTTCTTCCCACATGGCTCGCGTTTCGCGAGGGTCGATGCCAAACCCCTCGAGTTCGGGGCGACTGGTGGATCGGCCGGTCCCGAAGTCCACACGGCCGCGGCTGATGATGTCCAGGGTGGCCACGGATTCCGCGGTACGAACGGGGTGGTTGTAGGGCTTGGGCATGAGCCGAACCCCATAGCCGATCCGCATCTTGGTGGTGAGTGCAGCGATGGCGCCATAGAGGACTTCGGGGTTTGAGGAGTGGGAGAACTCCTCGAGAAAATGGTGCTCCACGGTCCAAAAGGCGTGGAACCCCATTTTTTCGCCGAAGACCGCTTGCTCGATCACGTTGTGGTACGCGCGCGACTCGCTGTCGGGGTCCCACGGGCGGGGGACGGGAATCTCGTAGAACAAAGCAAATTTCAACGGTAGTGCTTCCAGTAGCGGGAGTGCGGCGGCTATTGTCTGTTTCATGACGAGCGAAATCAAGCCAGAGCTGGTCGTGGACGCTCGAGCCGACCTGGGAGAGTGCCCGGTTTGGTGCGACAAAACGCGTCGGCTCTGGTGGATCGACATCGAACGCCGCGAGCTGCACCGGCACGATCCGGGCACAGGTGCCAACGAGAGGTGGGAACTGCCGGCTCTGGTGGGCGCAGTGGCGCCTCGCGAAGCCGGGGGGCTCCTGATGGCCATTCAGAACGGCTTCGCAAGCTTCGATCCCGATACCGGAGAATTCGTAGTTCTTGCGGAGGTCGAGCTTCCAGGCCCCACGTCTCGGATGAACGATGGCAAGTGCGATCCGGCAGGGCGAATGTTCGCTGGGACGCTGGCAACGCGTGAGACCGGCGCTTTGGGTGCATTGCATCGGCTCGATCTCGATGGCAGCGTTCATCGGTTGGTGACGGGGATTCAGGCCTCCAATGGGTTGGGGTGGAGTCCCAGTGGGGATCGTCTCTACTACGTGGACAGTGCGACTTTCCGAATCGACGTCTTCGACTTCGATGTTGCCACCGGGGACTTGTCCGACCGACGCAGTTGGGTCGAGTTGCCCAGCGATGATCCAAGAGTTGGACTCCCCGACGGACTGACGATGGACGCAGAGGGCGGCGTCTGGGTGGCCCTTTATGGGGCTGGCCGTGTGGAGCGCTACGGTCCCGACGCCCGACTCGACGCGGTGATCGAGTTTTCCGTGCCCACGGTGACCTGCCCGACTTTTGGAGGTGACGATCTGGGCGATTTGTACGTCACCTCGCTGGCGACGGATCCGTGGACCCGCGCACCCGTGGATGCTGTGGGTGCGGGCGGGCTCTTTCGTTGCCGTCCGGGAGTGGCCGGTATGCCGGTCGATCGCTTCCGCGGTTGAACTCCGGTCGTGGTAACTTGAGCGCGATGCGAGTCCGTGTGGACCAGGCCCGGCGGCGAGTCGAGAGGAGAAGGGTGGATGCTCGAATATGACCCCTTTTCTCCCGAGGTCCTGAACGATCCGTACCCCATCTACCGGCGTTTGCGGGAAGAGGCCCCGGTCTATCACATCGAGGCCTACGACAGCTACGCACTTTCACGTTTTGAGGACATTTGGGATACGTCCAACGATTCTGAGCGATTCACCGTCGAACAGGGGACCTCGGCCCCGCAGCTGCTCTCCAAGGTGTTGCCTGTTTTTCCGAATCTGAATCACATGGACCCGCCCCATCACACGGATCTGCGCAAACGAATTGCCCACTTCTTCACGCCACGAGCGGTGGAGGCTTTCGAGCAGCCCATCCGCAGCTTCTTTCGCGAACGACTCGAGGAGGTGCTGGCAGAGGGGAGGTGCGACGTGGTGGGGGATCTTGCCTTCCCGGTCTCGGCTCGTGTGGCCTGCATCGCCATGGGGTTTCCGCTGCCCGACATTCCCGACCTGATTGATCTGGTGCGTCGCTTCTTCCGGCGTGAGCCCGGAGTCGTGGGAATGACGTCCGATGGCATCGAAGCCTACGAGGCCATGCAGACCTACGTCCAGGATCTCACACGCGAGCGCCGCGCTCGGGGAGTAGAGGCCGATAACCCGGTGGACACGCTGATCGGCGTGAATGAGATTGCGGGCAGCGAGCCGCCGGAAGACATCCGAGCCTCGCATCTGATGCTCTTGTTGCTGGGCTCTACAGAGACCTTCCCCAAAACCTTTGCAAGCGCCCTCTTCCGCCTTTGGCAACACCCGGACCAGTTGGCCGAGGTGCGAGCCGATCCGGGGCTGCTCCCAGGCGCCTTCGACGAGGTGCTCCGCTATGACATGCCCACCCAGTTTTTGGGGCGCACGACCTTGTGTGATGTCTCTCTCCACGGAGTGACGATCCCTGCAGGGCGCCCCGTGCTCCTCCTCTACCCATCGGGCAACCGCGACGATCGCGAGTTCGAACGGCCTGACGAATTCGACATTCACCGTTGTCCGTCACGGATTGTGACCTTCGGCCAGGGGGTCCACCGGTGTATGGGGGTGCATTTCGCGAAGCTCGAAGGGCGGATCCTGCTGGAAGAGATTTTGCAGGCTCTGGCCGACTATACGGTGGATGAGGGCGCGATCGAGCGCGAGCGCACCGAGTTCGTTCAGGGCTTCACGCGTCTTCCCATCGAGTTTCAGGCTCGCTGAAGCCGCAAGTCAAATCCACTTTCAACACGGAGATCGAATGTCACGCGCCTTGTTTCTGCACGAATTCATCGACATCGTGGGCCTTGGTGCCTGGCCTTACATGGAGCACACCGTGGCTTGTCAGGGTGAAGAAGCCAACGGCCTCGAATTGCTCGGCACCTGGTACACCGTTGGTTGCACAGGGCGCTGGTCGCAGGTGGTCAATATCTGGGAGCTTCCCGGAGGCTGGGTGGGTTGGCGAGACACCATTGATCGACTCGGGCTCAAACGACAGGCAAATAAGGAACTGACGGGTTGGTGGAACGAGGCCCACAAGTACAGAACCGGGGGCTTTGATCGGCAACTCGCAGGGATCCCTGGCTGCCCCACCATGGAGAGCCTGGGCCGCGATGGTGTCAGGGGGACGATGTTCGTGCACGAACTCTCGCAGGTTCGCCCGGGTTCGGCCCTGGATTACCTACAGGCCATGCAGGAGGAGTGGCTCCCGGTGGCGCGCGAGTATGGTCTCGAACCCGTGGGCTTGTATGAGGTGCTCATGAGCGATACCGAGGTGGTCACGGTCTGGGCGGGTGATATCGATGCCATCGTGAAGCTGGGTCGTGTCTACGACGCCTGTCGAGGTCTGGATGCCGAGGTGGACGCCGATGATCGGGTGCTCCAATGGAGGGCTCGGGCTCGGGAGTTCTGCACCGAGTGGCGTGAGGAATTGATGGTGCCTTGTCCGGGAACGGTCTGCTGTCCTGAGGCGGACGCCTAGGGTATCTCGACCGCTAAAGATCCATGGCTGCTTCAATGTCGGGGTCGATGGTGGGTGGTTTCGAGGCCAGCGAGATGGCCAGGAACAGTGCCGTGGAGACCAGCATGGCCGGAACTCCCCCGTGGATTGCGTAGGGGAGACGCAGGTCGAAGATTTCGACGGCCAGATTGATGCCAATGCTGGTCGCCATGGCGACATTGGCGGCCAGGGCCGTGGCGCGTTTCCAATTGAAACCGATCAGTACCGGCGGAATGATCGCCGCGGCGAAGGTGGCGGCTCCGAAGACTCCCAATAGAGCGATCAGTCGCGCATTGTAGTAGTGGGAGTAGAGGGCGAAGCCTGCCGCCAGGAGGCCGACTCCGACGGTGGCCCAGCGAGCGGCACTGAGTTCGTTGCGAAGGGCTCTACCGAATAGCGCACGGGGTACGTCGCGCACGACGACGGCCGCGCCGATGTTCAGGAAGGCGTCGGCAGTGGACATGATGGCGGCCAGCAGCCCGGCGAAGACAACACCGGCCAGGAGGGGGTGTGCGAAGGTCTGTAGGAACAGGGGGGAGGCCGCATCAGCCGAGGGCAACTCCGGGTGGGTGCCCTGGAGCACCAGCGCTCGCATGGCCAGGCCGACTACCAGCCACAGCAGGGCTGCAGCGGTATAACCCAGCGTGGTGATGGGCAGGATCAGCTTGGCGTCGGAGACCCGGCGAAACATCATGAGCTTGGTGATCACCTGGGGTTGCCCGGCCGTGCCCACGGCGAAGATGAAGAAGAACGACAAGCTGGCGAGGATGCCGAGGCTTCCCCAGGGGCCGATCACCTCGGGGTCGTCCTGCATGAGGGTGAGGGACATCCCGGTGAAGCCGCCATCCACGGCGCTGCGTGCAGCCAGTACGATGAGGAAAGCCGCCCCCACCATCATGGCCCCCTGTAGGACGTCGGTGTAGACGGAGGCGATGATCCCGCCTGTCACGCAGTAGAAGATCAGGATCGCGCAGGAGATTACGACACACGTCACGAGGTCGAGTTCTCCGATCCAGGCGACATCTCCGAGGATTCCTTGCATGACCGTGGCCATGGCAAGGATCTGGGTGCCGAGGTAGCCCATGACTCCGAGAAGGATGGCCAGGCCCATCAGGAGCTGTGCGCTCGGGCTGCGATAGCGCGCTCCTACGGCATCGGGCAGAGAGAGGGTATCGCGTAGTTCGGCGATCAGTCGCAGGGGCTTGGCGAGCAGAGCAAATGCGGCCGCGTAGCCGCAGGCAGCGGTCAGGATCATCCACACCGACGTCATGCCCTGTCGGTAGGTGAGGCCGGGGCCGCCCACGAAGGCGAAGCCCGAGAGGGTGCTCGAGAAGATTGCGATGGACGTCACCCAGACTCCGAGGCTGCGGCCCGCCACGAAGAAGTCTCGGCTCGATTGCGTGCGCCGCATGGCCCACAGGCCCACTCCGATACAGACGGCGAGATAGCCCACGACGCAGGAGAGAGTGATCAGTGATCGGTGCTCTTCCATCAGGACGGGGGGGGCTCAGGTGCGCGGTACTGTGCGACGAGTTCGTCGAAATGTCGTCGGTCGCTTTCGGTGAAGATGAAGCGGTCGAAGTACAGGATGTAGAGCGCGATGAAGTAGGCGGGGAAGGGCCACATCACGTAGAGCATGACTGCCGTCGGGTGGGGAAAGCCGAGGAATGTCGCACGGGGGGTTGGATCGTCTGCGTAGCCGAGGTAGACCCACACGAGCAGCGCCCAGGCGAGTTGGTGGAGCAGGGCGCCCACGATCAAGGGGGTTCGCAGCGGGCCCAGCCCTTCGGGGCGGCGCAGACCGAGGCCGAAACATACGGTGAAGAAGAGCAGAGTCAGGCCTCCGTACGCCCAACCCACGGCGGCTACGCCTTCGAATCGCTCGGCCCCCGGTCCGCCTCGCAGCATGGTTTCATACGTTGGGTGGGTGGAACCGGTGGCCTCGGGATGGATGGGGGCCAGGGCTGCAACGGCTAGAAGGGCTCCAGTGGCCAGTACGATCACCAGCAGCGCCCATGCCAACAGGTCCGGGACGCGGCTTTCGGTTCGGAGAGATTGCGCGGAGCGCGGGACGGCCATGGCCGGTGCGATGCTAGCACGGCCTTGGTTCGCAGAGGTGCCGACTGTGGCCCTGGCCGCTCGGGGGGTGGTAGGGTGCTCGGAGGAGGGGACATCATGGCCGCCGGCCTCGAAACGTTCAACGCAGACGCCGCGCCCGATCAGGTTGCCCAGGCTCTGCTCGAACACGGAGGGGTGATCGTCGAGGGATTGCTCTCTGAGGAAAGCCTGAGGCGACTGAATGAAGAGGTCGAGGCACCCCTGGCGGACGCGGACCCCGGAATGAGTCACCTCAACCCCGCCGTCGGGTTCTTCTTTGGCAAGCGGACTCGTCACGTGGCCGGCCTTGCATCGAAATCGCGGACGTTCGCCACGGACCTGCTATGTCACCCCGTCCTGACCGGGGTCTGTGACCGGGTGTTGTTGCCAGCCTGCGCTCGATATCAGATGAACCTCGGGCACATCATCGACCGCGGCCCGGGCTCCGAACAGCAACTGATCCATCGCGACGAATTGGTCTGGGTCCATGTCCCCAGGCCCCACCCGGAACTCCAAGTGGCGTCCATGACCGCATTGGTGGATTTCACGTCGCAAAACGGAGCTACGCGTCTGGTTCCCGGCAGCCATCGCTGGGAATACGATCGAACGCCCGAGGACTCGGAGATCGTGGACGCTGAGATGGCTGCGGGCTCGTCGGTGATCTACCTCGGATCGACCCTTCACGCGGGTGGCGCGAATGAGACACCAGACGTCTGGAGGCGGGGCTTGCATCTAAGCTACGTGGTGGGTTGGTTGCGGACCGAGGAGAATAATTATCTCGCCACGCCCCCCGGAGTGGCACGGACACTCCCACGCGCCTCCCAGGAGCTGATTGGCTATGCGGTCCACGATGCGATCGAGGATGCTGGCGGTTACCTCGGAATGCTCGGCATGCGTGACCCTGTGGAGTTGATGCGAGACGGAGAACTCTAGGGCGTGCCCGGGCGCTCGACGGCGGACCGGGGGAATCGTTTCACGTGTTCGCGTAGGGAAGATCACCAGGGGACACACAACCCACGGAGAACCCATCGGAAAAGATGACGACAATAGAGATCTTCGACCTCACGGGAAAAGTGGCGCTGGTCACGGGCTCCACCAAGGGCCTGGGGCACTCCATGGCGAAGGGCCTCGCCCAGGCGGGTGCGCAGGTCATCGTGAACGGTCGCCGGCAGGAGGATTGTGATGCCGCGGCCCGGAAACTCGCCGATGAAACGGGAGGCGAGTTCACGGGCATGGCCTGTCACATGGGGGACTGGTCCCAGATCGAATCGTTGGTGGAGCGGGCCTATGGCGAGTGTGGACGGGTCGATGTTTTGGTCAACAATGCGGGCATCAACCCCGCGCCTGTCATGCTGGCCGATTGCACTCAGGAATACTGGGACAAGGTCTACGACGTGAACCTCAAGGGGCCCATGCGTTTGGCTGCCCTGGTTGCTCCACGGATGGGCGAGATGGGCGGCGGGAGCATCATCAATGTCACCACCCTCGGCGCCTATATGGGTGGTCCTTCCGTAGGGGTCTATACCTCCTGCAAGGCCGCTCTAAATAATTTGACCCGCGTGATGGCCGCCGAGTGGGTTTCGCTGGGGGTCCGGGTCAATGCGTTGGCGCCCGGTCCTTTCATGTCCGAGATGATGAAGGGCGCGGATCGGGTGAACCCCAATTTCTCGAGGGGCTCGGCAGCTGCCACCTTGATGAAGCGCGTGGCGGATTGTGACGAGGTCATCGGATCTGTGGTGTATCTGGCTAGCGATGCGTCTTCGTTCGTGACCGGGACCGATTTGAAGGTTTCCGGAGGATTGTGAGGGCGAGTCATGCCCCGGAGGTGTCCCCCATGGTCCCGATGGACGGTGCAGAGGCGCAGCGTATCGCCGAGGAACTCAACGCCTGCATCGTGAGCTTCGACTGCGAGCGCTTCGAGGCGCTGCTCTCACCCGGAGCCCTGGTCTGGCACAACACCGATCATCAATTGATGGACGCGGCGTTGAGCTTTCGCCAGTCCGCAGAACTCCCGCATGCGATCGAGGAGTTCGAGATTCGAATCGAGCGCTTGATTCCCACGGTCAGCGGCTATGTGCAGACGTTCGTCATGGCTGGGCGGGTCCGGGAAACGGGCAGGCGCTTCGAAGCCAGCAACTGTCTGATCGTCGAATGCAGCGACGGTCGGGTGACCCGGATCGACGAATACATCGATCCAGTACTGCTGGAGGCCTTCTCTCAGGACCGTGCCTCCTAGAGTGCGGAGGGCATTCAGGCGGCGTCGAAGGCCAGAGGCAGTGCGCCCAGAGTGCGAATCTGAATGTTGGGCTCGAATTCTACTTCCTCGGCCGGTACCGAGAGGCGTAGGCCCGGGAACTCGTCCACCAACTTGGTGAGAGCCGTCGACAATTCGAGGCGAGCGAGTTGGGCCCCTAGACAGAAGTGCACCCCGTGGCCGAAGACTGCAGTTTGGTCCGGCATGCGCCGGAGATCGAGGTGGTC
Source organism: Myxococcota bacterium (assembly GCA_022447545.1). Classification (GTDB taxonomy): domain Bacteria; phylum Myxococcota_A; class UBA9160; order UBA9160; family SMWR01; genus JAKVBI01. Next base: position 11,613 of record JAKVBI010000034.1, on the reverse strand, counting down.
CGGGTCCGGGAAGGCCTCGGGGTCGCGGTGGGCAGCAGGCGACGACAACAGCACGAGTTGGCCCTTGCGGATCTTGCGTCCTCCGAACTCGAGGTCTCTCAGCGCATAGCGGGCGAGGAAGTAGCCGGGTTGTTGGAAGCGCAGCAATTCTTCGATGGCCCGCGGGCGCAGGGCGGGTTCGTCGCGGAATAGAGCGAACTGATCTGGGTGGCGCAGTAGATCGAGTAATCCGATGCCCAGTGAGTTGGCGGTGGTTTCCGAGCCGGCGAGGATGATCAGAGGGACCAGGGAAAGTAATTCCGTCGTGGACAGGGTCTGACCGTCGTCCTCAGCGGCCAGGAGCGCAGATAGAATATCGTCCTGGGGTTGGTGGCGGCGCTCGTCCAGCACCTCTTCCACCAGTGCCAGCATTTCCTCGCGTGCCGCTGCGCCCGCGATGCGTTCTTCTTCGCTGACCAGCGGGCTCGTCAAGGAGATCAGGATGTCAGAGAGTTCCTTGAATCGCTGTTCGCGTTGGGTGTCGCTCGGAATGCCGAGCATACGGCTGATGACGCGGGTGGGGTAGGAGCGTGCGACGTCCTGCATCAGCTCGAGGTTTCCACGCTTCCGATGTGGGGCGAGGCAATCGTCGAGGATCTCCTTCATCACGGGCTCGAGGCGTGCGACGGATCGCGGAGTGAATGCCTTGGCGACCAGTCGCCGTACGCGGTTGTGGTGATCGTCTTCGAGGGCGGTGAGCAGCGCATCGTCGTAGGGGCGAAGGCGTTTGAGGTCGGGGTGGGTGGGCTCCCGGAAGAGTTCCCAGTGCCGAATGTTGCCCGAAAGGTCCGGGTGCTTGAAACCTTCCACCACATCCGTAAACCGCGTGAGCACCCAGCCGGGCCCGTCCTCCCACCAATGGACCGGGTCGCGCTCGCGGAGGGCGCGGAAGACTGGATAGGGATTGCGGGCGAAGTTGGTGTCGAGGGGGTCGATACGGAGTTCGTGAATGGCGTTGAGCGTGGTTTGGGGATCGGGCACGACAAAAGGAATTATGGACCCCTGTGCATCCTGAGCGAAAAAAAACGTAACCCGGATGCGGTTTGAGCGAATGGGATGGTGTTGGGACACGTTTGGAGGGTCTGGCTCCCTGGCTTCTGGCTCGTATCCCTGGGGATCAGCCGGGCTGCCGGCGCGTATAATCCAAGGCCGGCCTATTACCAGAGAAGGGGAAGTTGGATGCGTTATCGCCTGCTCGGCCCGTCGGGTCTCAAGGTCTCCAACCTGTGCCTCGGCGCCATGACGTTCGGAGAGGAGTGGGGTTGGGGGTCTTCCAAAGCGGAGAGTCGGCGCGTATTCGACGGTTTTGCGGATGCCGGTGGAAATTTCATCGACACGGCAGGAAGCTATACCAACGGTACAAGCGAGCTGTATCTGGGAGAGTTCGTGCGCGGTCAGCGAGACCGGTTCGTGGTGGCCACCAAATATTCGGCGAGCACCGATCCAAGTAATCCCAATGCTGCGGGGAACTCCCGCAAGAACCTGCGCGACTCGGTGGATGCCAGTTTGAATCGTCTGGGTACGGATTACATCGACCTGCTTTGGTTGCACGTCTGGGATTTCTTGACACCGGTCGAAGAGGTCATGCGATCCCTCGATGATCTGGTGGCGTCGGGCAAGGTGCTCTACGTGGGAATCTCCAACGCGCCCGCCTGGGTGGTGTCGCGATGTCAGATGCTGGCAGAGCTTCGGGGTTGGTCGCCCTTCGTGGGTGTTCAGGTTCTGTACAGCCTGACTCAACGTGATGTTGAACGGGAGTATCTGCCGCTGTCCGATGAACTCGACCTGGCGGTGTGCTGTTGGTCCCCCCTGGATCAAGGTGTGCTCAGTGGAAAATACACACGTGAAGGAGAGGCCTCTGGGCTGCGCGAGCAGATGCACGGTCGGCGTTTCAACGATCATCAACTGGCAGTTGCAACGGCGGTAGATGCTGCTGCCGATGCGTGTGGGCACAGCTCAGCTCAGGTGGCACTTGCCTGGCTGTTGCAGCGCTCATCGAGAGCGGTGCCCGTTGTGGGTGCCCGGACGCCGGAACAACTCGAAGACAACCTCGCGGCGTCAGAGATTGTACTGCCCGACTCCGTGTTCGAAGAACTCGAACGCACGAGCCGTACGAGTGTCGGCTGGCCTCACTACTTCTTCGGGAGCGTCTCGCAGCGGGGATTCACCTACGGCGAGGTCCTCTCTCAACTGGACACGCACCGCGCGGTTCCTTTCCGCGACACGCACCCATCGCCTCCCGATGACGATCCCTTTGGTTTGGGTTGGGAGTCCAGCGATTAGGAAGCAGGAGTCGGGCTGGCGCCGCGTGGATCAGGTGCCGACGACGAAGCTGACGCTCGTAGTGCCGCTTCCGCCGATATTCAGGGTCTGGAAGTTCTTCGCTTCCTCGACCTGATAGTCGCCGGCTTCCCCAGCTACCTGCAGGTAGGCGTCCAAGAGTTGGCGCACGCCGGTGGCTCCAACGGGATGACCTGCGCCGATCAGTCCACCGCTCGGGTTGATGGGGTGCTTGCCATCGATCTCGAGCCAGCCCTCTTCGACGGCCTTCCAGCTTTCTCCAGGAGCGGTGATCCCGAAGTGGTCCACGGCCATGTACTCCGAGGTGGTGAAGCAGTCATGGGTTTCGATGCCGTCAATTCCATTCACATCGGCGATTCCTGCACGCTGCATGGCCGAGGCGATGGTGCTGCGCACGTGGGGGAGTACGTATTCGGCCCCCTCGCTCTCGGCCACCTTGTCGGCGAAACGGAGTCTGGCAGTGTTGTGCCCCCAGCCTTTGATGCGGGGGATGTCCTCCAGTTTCTTCCCCATGCCACGCGCGTAGCGCTCCGCGTAGTCGCGGGAAGCCAGAAAGACGCACACGGAGCCGTCCGTTACCTGGGAACAATCGGCGATGCGGATGCGGCCCCCCACCGCCGGGTTGTCGTCAGTCCGACACAGGGCGTGCTCTTTGTTCATGTACCACGTGCGTGTTTGAGCGTTGGGGTTGAGTTTGGCGTTCGCGTAGTTGATCTTGCTGATCTCGGCAAGGTGCTCGTCGCGAAGCCCATAGCGTTTGTCGTACTCGTCGCCGAGTTTTCCGAAAAGTTTGGGGAAGGGGAAGTCGATGTCCTTCGCCTCTTCGTCGTACCACGCGGCGGTGCCGAGGAAAGCGCCGCCTTCACCCGCGGAGACGGTTTTCATCTGCTCGATGCCCACAACCGCTTGGAGGTCGTAGCGGCCTGCCTCGATTTCCGCGGACGCGGCGAGTAGGGCGATGCTGCCCGAGGCGCACGCTGCTTCGTGTCGGCTGGTGGGGAGCCCGCTGAAAGCAGGGTCGACCTCGGTGAAGAACGCGCCGAGGTGACCCTGCATGCAGTAGAGTTCGGCAGCGAAATTACCCACGTGGGCGCTTTCGATCTCTTCAGGAGCGATCTCGCAGCGCTCGAGGGCGCCCAGCACGCTTTCACGCATGAGTGCGGAGAAGTGTTTGTTCTCTTTGGTCCAGTTGCGCCCAAAGTCTGTTTGGAACCCACCAAGGATGTAGACCTCAGATCCCTGTGCCATGATTTCGATCCTTTCTTGGATACGTGGCGAAGCCTCAGCTGGCCACGAAGAAACGCCCGACGTTGATGTTGGGATGGTGGAAGAAACGCTCTTGCTTGCTGGAGTTTGCGGCGTCGCTCAGGAGTTCCGGGATCGGTAGGCCGGCCTCGCCGATCATGTCCACGGCCGCCCGCGACCCCATGGTATCCACGAGTACGCTGGGAGGAGCCCAGTTGAAACCCATTCCGAGGATCCGGTCGATTTCGTTGATGCTCTCGGCGACTTCTCCCACTCGATGGAACGCATAGCTGATGTATCCGGCGATCACCTTTCTGGCCAGGGAAGCCTCGTCTCCCTTGGCTTTCAAGAAGATCGCCATGCCGTCCTCGTAACGTCCCTGAGCATAGAGGTTGGCGATGTCATTCACGTAGCCCATGTCCGGCAGTGCAACCTCCGAGATGGGGATGTAGTTGCCGCTTGCCACGTCGAGGGCCAGGCGTGTCTTGCCGTCGCGCTTGAAGAAACCGCCTCCGGTTTTGTCGCCGAGAACACCGCGCTCCATCAAGGATGCCATGTAGGCCGGAAGTTCCAAGGTGGAGTGGGCTTCGTCTTTGGTGTTGGCGTGGACGTTGTCGACGATGGCCCGGTGAATGTCCCAGCCCACGAGGTCGACCGTGGCGAGAGGGGTCAGGGCTCGGCCCGTGTAGGGCCCGACGATGCGATCAACCAGCGCCGGGCCGAGGGTTTCGGCGAGCTGCGCTGCTTCGTTGAGTACTTTGAATCCCACGCGGTTTCCCGCGAAGGCTGGCGTGTCGGCGGTCCTCACCATTTCCCGCCCGAGCCGTAGCCGAGAGAAGGCCTCGATGAAGTCGAGGACGTCCGCATCGGTGTCGTTGCCGGCAATCAATTCGGTTCCAGTAATGACATTGGGTGGATTGAAGAAATGGAGTCCGAGGAAGTGACGCCGAAAGGATTCCGAGCGGCCTTGACAGAGGGCATTGATCGAAAGGCCTGATGTCACCGTGGCCACGATGGCATCGTCGCGTCGAGCGGATTCGACCCGATCGAACATCTCGCGTTTGATGTCGAGATCTTCAGTCAGGGCCTCGAATATCAGATCTGCCTGGGCGACAGCACTTTCCAGGTCTTCGTTGTAGTCTCCGCATTCGGCTCGACTCGCGACGGTGGGAGAACGCACCTGGGCGATCGCCGAAGCTAACCCCTCTTCAGCCTTGGCGCGTGTACGGGCCAGAAAGGTGACATGGGGGACGGCCTGGGTGAACAGCGCCGCGCTTCCGTATCCCATGGTGCCGTTCGCGCCGAGTACGACGATGCGTTCGAGGGGGCGACTGGACAGAAGCTTGCGCGTGGCTGCGGCGCTCGGCGTGGATCCGTTGTCGGGCATGGGGGTCTTGCTGCTCCTCGGGAGTGTGAACGGCGTGGCTCGAAGGGTGTCCCGCGAGTGGGAAGCCTGTCAATCCAGACGCATCGGTGTAACTGAGCCATTTTACGTTGAAAAATGCCCTCTGTCCGCGGGCCGGGCGATTCTGGGGAGGGATTCGGGTGACTCCCGGTCATTCCCGGGGTGCCTCCCTGAAAAAGGGCACGACCCGATTCCTCGGGCGGTGAAGAATCACAGGACGGAGGTATCGTGGGGCCATGACGAACCCTGCTGCGAAACGTTCCGACCCCCTCGATTACCCGCTGCTCGATTCGATTCCCCGCCCGGGAGAGTTCTGTGAAGTGGCAGACGGTGTGCGCTGGATCCGGATGCCCATGCCTGGGCGTCTCAATCACATCAACGTCTGGTTGCTTCGCGACGGGGACGGTTGGACGATCGTCGACACCGGAATCAACACCGAAGAGATCCGAGAATGGTGGGAGGCCATCTTTCGCGATCATCTGGAGGGAAAGCCAGTCCACCGGGTGATCTGCACACACCTCCACAATGACCACACGGGTCTGGCGGGTTGGTTGGCGCGGCGCTGGGACTGTGAGTTGTGGATGAGCCGGGCGGATTTCTACATGTGCCGTGTGATGGCCGCGGATGGACCCGCTGATGTCCCGGAGGATGCCATCCGGTTCTACCGCAGAGCTGGCTTCGACAAGAAGTGGTTGGAGATCTACCGGAGTCGCTTCGGGAGTTTCGGGGCTCGGATTTCCCAACTCCCCGCTGGTTATCGCCGTGTCGTCGATGGCGAGAGCCTTCAAATTGGAGGTCGTGAATGGTGTGTGCTGGTTGGCACCGGCCATTCTCCAGAACACCTCTGTCTGCATTGTCCCGAACTCGGTGTGTTGATCTCAGGCGACCAGGTGCTTCCGCGGATCACTCCCAATGTCAGTGTCAATCCCTCGGAGCCACATGCGAATCCTCTGGCCGAGTGGCTGGCGTCGTGCGCCAGTCTGCGCGATGCGCTTCCCGGGGATCTGTTGGTCCTTCCTGCGCATCAGGATCCCTTTCACGGGTTGCATGAACGCATGAACGCCCTGATCGAATTTCACGAGAGCGGTATCGAGAAACTCTGCGGCCTTTGTCGTACGGCTCCCCGGCGAATGATCGATGTCTTCCCGGCGCTGTTCAAGAGCGAGATCAACGACTACATGTTCTTTGCAGCGACCGGGGAGAGCATCGCTCACGTTCACTACGCGTTGAGTGAGGGGCTCTTGGTGGAAGAGGTCGATGACGAAGGGGTCGCCTGGCACCGAGTGGCCTGAGACGATTCCGGCTTCGATTGAAATTCGGGAGGCGCTCTTCCTGATCCTGGGCGGTCATGCGGGGTGGAGTTGCGCAGGACTTGCCAGTCCGAGTGGCGGGTGGAAGCTCAAGTCCGATCCTCCCCACCCGATACGCACGGCGATGAAGATCCTCAAAGATCTGCGCATTCGCGGTGGCTCGTCGTTGGACGAGGTTGCTTCACAGAGTCCCGAACCCCGTTGGTCCGAGCTGATCCCTCAGCTCGACGCCCAGGCGGATGCGTCGATACGCGAGTGGGGCGAGATCTTCGAGGCCATCCTCGCGGATCTGCACCTCGAGGACGATCTTCCGCTCCCCCATGCTCAGCGCGGCATGCTGAAGCACCAATTCTGTAGCGCGCTTCGGAGTGTATGGACCCGCGCCCTCGAGGTTGCTCAACCTCCACCGTCGAAGCGGGGTGCTCTCGGGACCGGCGACAGGGTTCGTCGCTTCTGATCCCACAGGTCGCGCCGCTTCCCGCTGCTTGACTGCGAGCTGTGTTCGCGGGCAATCTCCACTTCCGCTCGGCGTGAAGGGTGTGCGGATTTGTCTCGCTGACCCGAGATCCTCATGCCGAAGCAGGGGAGGCGAGAAGGCGGTGGGCCGACGCAAGGTGCTGGTGGTCGGAGCCCTGGGGGTGATTGGCCGGGCCATCGTCGAGCATCTGGCTGCTCGTCCCGATACTTGGGAGGTCGTCGGAGTCTCGCGCCGTGCGCCGGATTTCGAGACCCGCGCAGAGTTCGTCTCCATGGATCTGCGCGATGCCAGGGGCTGTCGAGAGGCCCTGTCTCCCCATGCGGATGCCAGCCATATCGTCTACGCGGCACTCTACGAGAAACCGCAGCTCGCCCGGGGGTGGCTCGAGCCGGACCACGTGGAGGTGAATCGAGCGATGCTGCGCCATCTGCTCGATGGCGTTTCGCATGGATCTCTGGAACACGTGACGCTGATGCAGGGGGCCAAGGCCTATGGCGGACACCTCGGTCGCCCCGTCCCGCTGCCTTCGCGAGAGCGAGCGCGGCGTGTCGACCACAACAATTTCTACTTCGCCCAGGAGGACGAACTGGTCGAGAGGGCGAAACGCGAGGGTTTTGAATGGAGTGTTCTGCGCCCGCAGGTGGTGTGCGGCGTCGCGGTGGGAAGTGCGATGAATGTCGTGGCGGGAATCGGGGCCTACGCGGTGCTGTCTCGTGAGCGGGGACTCCCCCTGGTCCATCCCGGCCATCCGCATACTCTGACCGAGTGCACCGATGCACGCCTTTTGGCCTCGGCGGTGGAGTGGGTAGCGACGACTCCCGGGTGTCATGGCGAGACCTATAACGTGACCAACGGAGACTTGTTGAGTTGGCGAGACGCGTGGTCACGCATTGCCGAGCACTTTGGGATGGAAGTGGGGGCTCCTGCGCCTCGCGATCTCGCGGAGGAAATGCCGCATCTAGCGCCGTTGTGGCGGGAAATCGCGAGGAGAGAGGGCTTGCGGGTGGATTCACTCGACGGCTTGATCGGCTTGTCGTGGCAGTATGCAGACCTCATTTGGGCCAATTCATCGGCCCCCGCGAGGCCTGGGCTATTGAGTTCGATCAAGATCCGCCGCTCGGGGTTTCACGACTGCATGGACAGTGAAGACGCTTTGCTCGAACTGCTCGAACGGATGCAGAGCCAGGGGTATCTGCCGCAATGAACCCGCGGATGGGCGCTCATCGTTCGCGGTTGGATGACTCGATGAGTTGGAATTCTCTACAGGGAGTGACTCGCAGATGATCAGCGAAGACCAGACGGTGAGTGAGGAGCGGGTGGGGCGCGTGGTGGTGGCAACCCTGGGCCGGCCCGAAAAATTGAACGCGTTTCGAGCTCAGGAGTACGAGCAACTCTGCGACCTGATGGAACGCGCTCTCGAGGACGACGAAGTGGGTGCTGTGCTCCTCACCGGCACTGGGCGAGCCTTTTCGGCGGGCGCCGACGTGAGTCTGCTGGGTGGGCGCGCCGGGGCCCAGGCGATTGGGCGTGCCGGCGAGACCTTCGACCGATTGCTCGATGCCCTGGCCAGCTTCGAGAAACCCCTGCTGGCGGCAGTCAATGGGTTGGCGGTTGGTTTCGGAGCCACGATTCTGCTGCACTTCGACATGGTGTATGCCGCTCAGAGTGCGCGATTACGCTTCCCGTTCACTGCCCTGGGCCTCGTGCCCGAGGCGGGAAGTAGCTACCTGCTGCCTCTCATCGTAGGAACCCAGCGCGCTTCGGAACTGTTTTTGTCTTCGGACTGGTTGTCTGCAGGCGAAGCACTCGAAATTGGTCTCGTACGCCGAGTGGTTCCCGATGCAGAACTCCGCGAGGTCAGCCTGGCCCGAGCGGCCGAAATTGCGGCTCGACCCGTGGGGGCTTTGCGGGCCAGTAAACGCATCCTTCTCGACCAGCGGAGTGTGGGGCTACGGGCCGCGCTGAAGCGTGAGCATGAGGGCATGTTGGCTCGGTCGGGCACAGACGAGAATCTGGCCGCCCTGGGGCGTCGGGATTGAGGGAGCGTTTTTCGTTGGCAAGTCACTTGGGACGGTGCAGGATGCTTTTGGCGGACGAGCGCTGAATCTCACGGGGATTGGATATGTCAGGCCGGAGTACTGTAGGCGGCAAGTCGGCCATCGTCGGAATCGGGACGACCGAATTCGCACGGCAGATAGGGCGGCCCGAGGAAGTGACTGCCCTGGAAGCCATTCGTTCGGCACTGGAAGACGCCGGTCTGAATCCCAAGGATGTGGATGGAGTCTTTCAGGTGGAGGGTCAGACCGGGGAGCCTTGGGATGTGGCCCATCGGTTGGGCGTCGAAAACCTTCGCGCATTTTCGACCACCGGTGGTGGGGGCGGTGCTGCTGCAGGCCCGGTGGTTTGGGCGGCGACTGCGGTGGCCGGTGGCTTGTGCGAGGTTGCCGTCGCTTATCGGGCGCGCAATCGAGGTAGCATGCAGCGCCCATGGGCACAGTCGCCCGCGCGTCCTACGGACCGGAGAGCTTTCGATCTGCCCTATGGGCTTGTGGCGCCGGCCCAACAGATCGCCTTGACGGCTCGGCGATATCTCTACGAGAGCGGCGCACCTGAAGACTGCTTCGCGCGGGTCGCCGTTGCCCAACGGGATCACGCCACTCGCAATCCCCGGGCTGTGTTCCGCGACCCTATCACCGTGGAGGACGTACTCGAGTCGCGCATGATCTCGGATCCTCTTCACCTCCTCGAGTGCTGTCCAGAAACGGATGGGGCGTGCGCGGTAGTGGTGACGAGTGTGGAGCGAGCTCGTGATCTGGCTCAAGCGCCGGCTGTGATCGCTGGAGTTGCCCAGGGCACGGGACATCGCCACACCTTGATGACGAATCTCCAAGCCCCGGACCCTCTCGTCTGGCCAGGGGCATCGGCCGCTCAGGATCTCTATGCCATGGCCGGGCTCACGCCAGGAGATGTCGATGTCGCGCTTCTGTACGACATGTTCACTCCGGTCACTCTCTACAACCTGGAGTCCTACGGTTTCTGTGGGCGGGGCGAGGCGGGTCATTTCGTGGCCGAGGGAGGTATCGATGGCGTCGATGCCAAGCTGCCCGTCAACACCCACGGTGGAAACATGTCCGAGGGGTTCCTTCACGGGTTCAACCATGTGCTCGAAGGGGTTCGGCAGATTCGCGGATCCTCGACGGGTCAGGTGGCGAACGTGGACGTGGCTCTGGTGGGGGCGGCGCCCGTAGTTCCGACTTCGAGCTTTCTGTTGACGCGTTAGGCGGGCCTGCGTCCGGGGTACTGCTTCGAGAGGAGAGATGCGATGGGTCAGTCGGCGATGATCGACGTGAGGCCGATGCCGGCCGTGACCGAACTTTCCGAGCCCTACTGGTCCGGCACGCGCAGGGGCGAGTTGATGCTGCAGCATTGTGTGGATTGCGAGAATCCGCAGTTTCCACCCGAGGTTTCCTGTACACACTGCGGGTCGGCGTCGTTGAACTGGCAACGCGCATCGGGACGCGCGCGCCTCTATTCGTGGACGATCGCCCACCCGCCTCTCCTGCCCTACTTCGCGGCGAGGGCCCCTTGGCCGGTGGTGGCCGTGGAACTCGAGGAAGGGGTTCGGATGGTGTCCCAACTCGTGGGTCTGGAGGTCGAGGACTATGAGTTCGACATGCCCCTGGTTGCGGATTTCGAGAAGGTCGACGAGGAGGTGACCCTGGTCGTATTCCGGCCCGCGGAATCGAAATGATTCGACTTGCGCAACCCCTGAAACGACCCCACGTTCGTCCGCGAATGCACCAATGGCTCGACGGAAATCCATTTCTGGATGAGAGAAGCCAGGAAGGGCCATCGTGAGATTGCGGGAGCGCGTGACCTGTGTGGCCGGAGGTGGATCTGGCATCGGGCGGGCCGCCGTCGAAGCCTTCGCTGCGATTGCCGAGAACTGCGGTCGACTCGATGCGCTGGTCAACCGTGCCGGAGTCGACCGCACGCCGGGAGAGAGATTCGAGAAGTTGATGAAGACGGGTTCTCTGCTTCGGGGTATGGAAGATCGGGGGGGGTAGCGCATGCTCGAGATTCATCTCCACGGGGCGAGTTTTTGTACCCGGGAGGCAGCGCGAATCATGTTGCCCGCTTACAGCGGTTTTGGCATCAAGCGTTCCACTACGGCTGCCCCAGGTACCTTTCACTGCGCCGCGGCCGAGGGCGGGATATCGGTTTTTGCACGGGTACAGGCCTGCGATCTCGGAGCTCAGGGGGGGGCAGGTCAACGCGATCTGCCCCGGAATGACTGATACGTCCATGACCCGCGCGGCACCCGAGGGGGCTCTGTCGGCAATGCTCGCATCGACACCGCTTCGGCGCATGAGAGAGGCCAGCGAAGGCAGTTCTTTCGTCACGGGCCAGTGGCTCTCTCCGAACGGCGCGGTCTTCATCGGTTGAGTGTGGGCGGAAGGCGGGGGCGCGGGCTCTGGGGCGTGGTGCTTCTCGCGCTCGTCGCCGTCGGCGTCGGATTGCGCGTGATGGGTTCGGCGTGGGGGCTCCCTGCGCACATCTCGCCGTTCGAGCCCCCCATGCACCCAGACGAGCACGAGGCCGTCGCCGGGGCGGCCATGCTCTACCGAGGGCCTACGGGATTGACCTTCAATAAAGGGGGGGCTCTCTATCCGCGCACCGCATGGCTGGTGGATCAATCAGTCCGTTCGCTCTGGGAACTGCCGGAAGTGCTGAGGGTCCAGGGGGGGCAGCGGTACTGGACGGGTGCGGTCCCCATGCTGCGGGTCCTGCGCGGTTTGAACGTGGTTTTGGCGCTCGTGACAGCGGCTTTGTTG
>JAKVBI010000033.1 GCA_022447545.1 Myxococcota bacterium | reverse complement strand
GCAGGCTTCGCCGACATCCGCATCCGCGACGAACCCGTCCATCGCTACGGCATCCACTGGAATGAGAAGCGTTCCATGCCCCTCTCGGCCCGCCGACCCCCTGCCGGATAGTAGAGCCCCTGCGTGCAAACTCGCGTCCGCCGCGACGCGCTGGATCGCCGCGTGCGTTTCGCCAGGTCATGGTTCCCAGAGGGGGACGGGTTGATCCAGGGCTCTCAGGGCTGAACTCAGATACGGAACGAAGTCCCGAACGCGCCCGACGGCCTCGACACGACCGGCGGGCCCCTTCTCCAGGGGCGTCATCAGGCGAAACGCGACGCTTCTGGACCGTTCCTCCCCGGGACCCAGCCCGGCCGTGAACAACGCGTCGACGGCCTCGTTCAACAAGGACCCCAGATTCTGGGACCCATAGAAGACCAGGGCCTCCTCATTGCCCCGGCTCGCCCGGTAAAGATCGACGGAGCCTCCGAGGGACTCGACGGGCTCGCGTCCCAGAGCCATCAGATCGAAGCCCCGACCCGGCACGACGATCTTGGGGGACAACACATTGGTGTGAAGGAAGCGGCGTTCGTCAGCCACGAGAAACACATCAATGACAGGCTCGTCACCGCGCTGGTAGCGGCGGTGGATCCATTCCGAAAACCGGGTGTTCCCCAAAAAGTCACGGTCGACACCGAGCCCCCTCCCCTCCCAGCCTCCGAGGCTCACGGGAAAGAATCGCAGCGGAATCCTTGCCGGAGTGGGTTCGGCGGGCCAAACGGTCGATAGCGGCAGCAAAGACAGCCCAGCCAAAATACCCACGAGAGCCGTCGCAGCCCCCCATCGCAGGGCCCGTTTCGGTTCAGACCGGGGCGAGACCGGGGCCGGGCTCGGAACCCGACGCGATTTCCAAAAGCCCACCAGGAGTCGATCGAGACCCAACAGAAGGGCGAGTCCACCGCTGAACATCAACAGGCCCTGCAGGGTGTGAACGTCCTGTAAGGGAGACGACGGGAACCACACGAGAGAAACCACGCGGATACCATTGGCGACGAAACCGATCACAGGGGCAGCCAGCAGCAGAATCGTCGTGACCCAAGCGTTGCGACGCGTGAGCCCGACGTACAACAGCGTGGCGAGGATCATCGTCTCAATGCTTCGGTAACCACTGCAGGTCTCGATCACCTGAAAGAGGTTGCCGCCGTCTCGAAGGGTGTCGCCCTGCACGAAAGGGGTCCGACCGAGTGCCGCCAGGATCCACGCAGCGAACCGTGTCGTGGCCAACTGAAGCGGAAAGACGATCGCATTGACCACCACCGCAGGCGGCGGCGCCGCCAGCAAGAGCATGGCCGCGGGCAAAGCCACGGCCCGCGCCGCCACAGGTCCCGCGAGCCACAGAGCCAGGCCGGGGATCAACAGGCACAGCGAAAGAATCTGCGAATAGCCGCTCGATGCCAAATGCCCCCAAACCGACAACCCACCTGCGAGCGCAAGAGCGAAGACAGCAAGTGCGCTTCCCATTCGACCGGCATGGGCTTCATCGACGTTTCGAACACGCACCCAGAGCAGGCATGCCGCGAGACCGACCACCAACCCGGGGTGACTCACGCCCGGAAGGAAGAACAGGTCGTCGGCGATTTCGGGTCGCCCCCGCACCCCCGCGTAGGGGTCGAACTTCAGCAGCCCCCGATAGGCGACGGCGCACAGAATGCTGAGAATCGCGACGCGCAAAATCTCCTCTCGGCCCGGCCTCCCACCCCGCCGGAACCCTCCTCAAAATAGCCGGCAGGCGGAGCGTGGCAGCAGTCAACGGGGAAGGCCCGCCGACCCCCATTTTTGGATTGTCCCCTCCTAGCGTCCCCGGTAGCCTCCGTCTGAGGAGTCGCCTTGTCTTCCAACAGGACGCAACTGCTCGGAATTCTGGGAGGTCTCGCCTTCGCGGCCGGGGTCGTGATGGTCGTTGCGTCCCTGCTTCCCGAGGCGCCTTCGCCCAAGTGGCGCGAGCCCGGTTCTCCTTCCCCGCCCGCCACGGACACCGTAGCGCCCCCCGGGCCCGTGGCTTCGAACTCTCCGCCGGTTCCGACGGCGACGGGCGCGGCCACCTCCGCCGGTTCGACGGTGAGCCTGGGGCGTGAACTCGAGGACGCCCCGAATGCCGCTTCGAGCCAGGCGACGCTCGACGGCGAAGTGGGCTTCGCCCAAGATGAAGAGGAATTCCCGCCTCGGCGCCGGGGATCTCGACTGCGCCGGGCCCTGGAAGCTGGACGGGCGGACACTACCGAGCCACCGGGCGACGAACCCGCGGAAGTGGTTGATCTGGGCGTCGACCCGGTGCAGGTACCCGGTGGCCCCCTGCTGCTCCTACCCCGCGGGCCCATTCTTCCCCCGCCGGAGATCCCCCCGGACCGACTCGTCGTCCTCCAGGAGAACCTCCAGAGGGACCTTCCGGACCCCGAAGACTGGGCGTCCTTCGCAGGCACCGAACAGAACCTCGAACTCCCCTCTCAGGCAGAGGTCGACGCCATGAGACGCGCGGCGGACCAGGGGCCTCCACCGGAGGTCATGGAGTTTCTCAACCAGCAGGCCGCAGAAGCCTACCCGTCACCGGAAACCCTCGAACAGCTGTATCGGAATCTCGAGGTCATGAACGAATTGGGGCTATAACACCCCTCCTCAAGACAACCGGATGCTGCCGGCGCCCCCTATTCGGGCGAAGGCTGACCACCCTGAAGCGAACTCCCGCGAATCCAGTCCCTCCGCTCTCAGGCCCGACTCACGCCCCGCCGAAACCAACTCCATCGATTGGGGATGTCGATTGGTTGCGCATCCGGACTTCCGTATACTCGCCGAGAGGGTTATGGGGGATGAGCCTCGAACCCTTCTATTGAACCGATCCGCGCGACCGCCGTTGGCGATGACACGCAAAACGGTAGGAGGAACTTCGAGTTGCGACGCAATCTTTTCCTGGCGATCTGTCTGAGTGCACTGATCATCGTACCGGCCATGGCCTGGGCGGGCTCGGATGGCCCTCCCTTTGACTCGACATCCGTCACCTATGACTTTGGGGACGCAGGCAAGAGTGACTTGGCCTTTGCGGACGCAAGCAACGGTGCCATTCGGGTCCGGGCAACAGAAGATGGCACCAATAGCTGGATCGCGTTGCTGGGAGCCAACGAGGAACCCCTCGGTGCTGGAAAATTCGGATCCAGCGCTGAGAGTTCTTTCGTCGCCCGCGACACCTCCACGGGGCTCGTACGCATCGTCGAGGCCGGAGCTCCGAACGTCAGCCACTATCTTCTTGTCGAGCCGAGATGGAGCCTCATCGGAATCGGTCAGATCAACGACGACGATGTGGACGACTTTGCGTTCTACAAGACCTCCGGAGAGAACACGGGCCTCATCCGGGTCATCATCATGGGCGACGGTACCGAGGGCAAACCCACTTTTGCGTCGACCGCCAACGCCTTCCCCGATAGTTTGGGATCGGGCGAAATCGCCGTCGGAATTGGCAACCTCGACGAAAACGGTGGCGGAGAGATCCTCGTCCAGAACGCGACCACGGGCGTCGTCCGCGGCATCCTGATGGACGCAGCCGGCACCTCGAAGAGCGGAGAAGTCTTTCCGTTCATCGTGCCGACGGGTTATACGATCCGGGGCCTTGGATACGTGAACGATGACGCACGGAGTGACTTCATCGTCGTTGATGGGGACGGGGCGAACCCTGGCCTGATTCGCGTGGCCTTCGTTGCCTCCGGTGGCGAGTCCATCGAGAGCAACGCCTTCCCGATCATCATGCCGGCGGATGTCGGCTACGCAAATACGGGCAACTACACGGGCTCGGGCCCCTCAGACATGGGAGCCGTCAACGCATCGTCAGGGCTCGTCTGGGAATTCGATCTCGACTCGTCTGGTGACGGGACGCTGGCAGCCACGAGTTTCCCCGGTCTGGCAAGCGCCAACGAGGAAGTGGTTTCCAACCAGCAGGTGATCGACCCCGGGGCCTCCCGGTAGGCTCGAAGCCTTCGACAACCACCCAACGCGGGCTACGTCCTCGGGACGTGGCCCGCGTTTTTTTTGGAGTCGAAACCCACGGGTCCGGACTCCTCCAACCATCGGATTCTTCTAGGACCCATGCCACTCCGGGCGATCGAGGGCGCGCCAACGGCAGGGACTCCATGAGAACCCCTGAGGCTCTCCGCCCAAACGCCACCAGCCGGGGACCGTGAAGCGTGAGTCACCCCCCGCAACCTGCGCCCGGTTCCCCGACGGGCGCGGCCCACACGAGCGGACCGCAATCGCCCAGGGGACGGTGCCCGCCTAGCGCGGCCCTTCGGCTTCCTTCGAAGCCGCGTTGTTCCCGCCTGGATCTTCGATCGCGATGGGGTCGTTGCCATCGAGGTCTTCCATGGAGCCCAGGTACAGGCGTGCGTAGAGCGCATAGCCGGTCACGCAGAGTCCGAAGCCAGCCACCACCCAACGCAGCCCGACCAGATCGCCGATCAACCCCCCGACCTGAGCGCCCACGGGGATCGAGGCGATGATGCCCATCAGATAGAGAGAGGTCACGCGCCCCCGCCAGGAATCGGTCAAATGGACCTGCAGAGCCGTGGTGGTGTGGATGTGAACCAGAACGTGGGCCACCCCAGTGATGGCGAAACCCAACAGCCCCACAGCGTAGATATCCGTAGCGGCCACCACCAGGATTCCCAGCGCGTAGCACCAGAGTCCGAACTGCGCCTGGCGCGAGCGCGGGATCCGCTCGCCCACGAACACGATGGCCAGCGCCGTGACCACCGAAGCCATACCGACGCTCGACATCATCAAGCCAAACCCCTGGGCCCCCACACCGAAGACGTCGGTGGCCAGACCCGCCATCAGCGGGTGCAAGCTCTGGCCGAACAGGGACAACACGGCACCGGTGAGGATCGGGATCACGAGACCGCGATAGCGAAATGCCACCCGCACCCCGTCGCGAAACTCCTGAACGGGGTTGTTGCGTGGCGAAGGTTCCGTGGGACGAGGACGAACGATGAGCAGCGTGATCAGGAAGGGTACATACGCGAAGCCATTGATCAGAAATGCCCAGCCGGGGCCGAATTGGGCCAACACCCAGCCGGCAAGCGCCGGACCTGCAGCGCGCGAAAAATTGAACTGAATGGCGTTGAGTCGATAGGCGGGGGCTAGCGCGTGGTCGGGCACGAGTTGGGCTACGAAGGGCTGCCAGGTGGAGATATGCACCGAGGCCGCAAAGCCGCTGATGAGGAGCAACACCACCGCGCTCTCAGGCGTCAGCAGGCCCCCCTCCCACATGGCGTAGAACCCGAAAGCCACGGCGGACTTGAACAGCAGGGTCCACAACAGCAGCAAGCGTCTCGAGTAGCGATCGGCCCAGACCCCGCCCAGCGGCGACCCCAACAGCGCAGGCGCCTGGCCCGCCACCGCCGCGAGACCCAGCCAGGTGGCCGAACCGGTCATCTCGTAGACGAGATAGGGGACCGCGATGCTCTGCATCCAGTTGGCAGAATGGGCAAATGTCCCCGCCACCCAGGACACGGTGAACTCCGGGTACCGCAGCGGCTCGAGGGGTGTACGGCGCGGCGGCAAAGCACGCTCGGAGCCGACTCCTGCACCGGAACCCATGGGACTCTATCCCCCCTGCCGACGCAGAACTTGCGCGGCGGGAGCGCACGCGATCTTCATTCCCGACGTCGGGGACCGAGAGTAGAACATCTCGGCCACAACCTCCGGGGCCCGCTCAATGGGTCGTGTAGAATCGCGAGATGCCGCCTCCTGCGTTTGGCGTGGCCATTCCTTCCTACGGCCCCTTTTCCGACGGAAGCACCCTCACTCCCATCGCCCAGGCCGCCGAGGACCTGGGCTATGCGGACGCCTGGTTTGCCGACCACGTGGTGATCCCTGGCTATGCGGCCGAGATTTCCGGCACGAGTTGGCTCGAGCCGCTGGCGTGCTGCCTGGTGGGCCTGGGCGCTACCCGTACACTTCGCTTCGGCACCGACGTGCTCGTCGCCCCCTATCGAAACCCGGTCCTGGTGGCGAAGATGGCCGCCAGTGCCGACCGTCTATCGGGTGGGCGACTGACGCTGGGGCTCGGCACCGGCTACATCCACGGCGAGTTCGAGGCCCTGGGCGCACCCGACTACGCACGGCGTGGCCAGGTCACCGACGAGTACATCCAGGTCCTGC
The DNA here is from genome assembly GCA_022447545.1 of Myxococcota bacterium. Taxonomy (GTDB): domain Bacteria; phylum Myxococcota_A; class UBA9160; order UBA9160; family SMWR01; genus JAKVBI01. The sequence goes on along the minus strand of JAKVBI010000033.1, from coordinate 37,143 downwards.
GCTGTCTGTTCGAGTCGAGCGGTGCCTGTTCGTTTGCGGGCGAGTTCGTACAGTTCGACGACATCCACTTCGACCCCACCCCGCTCCAGGAACCGCTGCCCCTGTGGGTCGGTGGCAACCGGAACCCCGCCCAGCGGCGAGCTGCCGCCCTCGGCGATGGCTGGCATCCTCTCTTCCCGACCCCCGAAGCCTACCAGGAGGGTCGGGACCACATCGTCTCCCTTCGCGAACGGGGAACCGATGGGTTCACATTTTCCTACAGCTGCCCTGGAACCCGGGTTCTCGCTCCAGGCGAACCCCTACCGGAAATCGGCGGCTATGAGTCCATTCCGGATCTCCCCGACGAATATCACTACGCCCCGCCCATGCCCCGAACGGAACAGGCCAGGCCCCGGTTCATCGGCACACCCGACCAGTTGGTCGAAGACCTCGAAGCCTTCGTCGAAGCCGGCGTGGAGCACTTCACCCTGCGCTTCTTCACCGATTCGGAAGCAATGACGTGCGACGCCTTCATCGACCAGATGCGACGCTTCGCCGAAGAAGTCATCCCGCAACTCGAGTGAACGCGACTACGGGCGCAGCGTGTAGCGAGGCGGCCCCGCCAGAACATTGGCGCGCAAAACGTGATCGACAGTGTCCAGCCAATCACAGAGGTGCCGACGCGTGTCTCGGGGATCAATCAGCTCATGCACCCCGAACTCTTCGGCACGCGGAAAGACGGACTGCGCCTGGGCAACCTCGTCCTCGAGTTCACGCCTCCGCGCCTCAGGGTCCGGCGCTTCGGCAATCTCGCGCCGGTAGGCGAGTGCCACACCTCCCTCGATGGGCATGGCGCCGAATTCCGCAGACGGCCAGGCGAACGTCGTACTCCCCGGTCCGAGATGAACGCCGGCCGCGACCCCAAAGGATTTCCGAACGATCACCGATGCCCAGGGAACGCGCGATTGCATGGCGGCAAACAACGCTTCTACACCAAAACGAATGGTCCCGGTGCGTTCTCCCTCGGAGCCGATCAGAAAGCCCGGCTGATCGACGAAGGTGACGATGGGGAGATGAAACAGGTCACACATCTCGACCAGGCGACGCACCTTGCGTGCAGAATCCGCCGACATGGAACCGCCCAGATGGTGCGGATCGTTGGCGAAGACTCCGACGCTGCGCCCGTCGATGCGGGCCAGACCGGTCACCGTGGTGCGCCCGTACAGAGGTGACATCTCGAAGAACGAGTCGCGATCCACCACGGCCTCGATGATGCGACGCATCTTGTAGGCCCGGCGACGCGAGCGCGGCACGATGGACCCCAGCAACTCTTCGCGGCGGTCGCGCGTGTCACCGGTGTCCCGCACTGGGGGCCGCTCCCCCACGTTCGTGGGCAGATACCCGAGGAAGGCCCGAATCTGACGCCAGCAATCCTCTTCGTCCTCAGCCACGTTATCCACCACCCCACTGCGCAGATGGACGTCGGCCCCACCCAGCTGCTCCTTGTCGAGGCTTTCTCCCGTCGCACGCTCCACCAAAGCCGGGCCGCCGATCATCACGTGAGCGGTATTGCGCGTCATGATCGAGAGATGCGAAGCGACGAGCCTCGCAGCAGGGAAGCCCGCCACGGGACCCAGAGCGGCGCACACCACCGGCGCAGTGTCCAGAATCTGAGCCATCACCATGTTGCTGGGAGAAGCCTGGGTCAGGTCATAGCCCGAGCGGTTCTTCGCTCCCAGGGCCCCGGAAATCTTGGCCCCGCCCCCTTCGAGCAACCGCACCATGGGTAGCCTCCAGCGTGCGGCCAGTTGATCGCCATAGATGCCCTTGCGGATTCCCACCGCCGAATAGGCGGCACCTCCCACAGTAAAGTCGTCTCCACACACGACCACCGGTCGACCCTCGATTTTCGCCGAACCCACCACCACATTGGCGGGCCCGAAGCTCTTCAGGTTGCCGGCATCATCGACTTCGCCCACACCCGCCACACTGCCCTGCTCGTGAAAGCTCTCGGCATCCACGAGACCGGAAATGCGGTCGCGCACCACGCCCCGACCGCGCTGGTGCTGCTTGGCCACCGCCTCGTCGCCGCCGTGCAGTTTCGCCAACTCCCGGCGCCGAGCAATCGCATCGATCTCATCGTCCCAAGACATCAGTCACCTTCCCTGGAAGCGAGGCGCACGCTTCTCGACGAATGCGCGGGTGGCCTCGCTAAAATCCTCGGTCTCAGCCGCCCAGCACTGACGCTGGGCCTCTTCGGCAATGCACGTTCGAAGGTCCGCGTGCAGTGCACGGTTGAGGTTCTCCTTCATCCACCGATACGCCACCGGAGGTCCCTGCGCCAACTCCCGCGCCCAGGCCATGGCCTCCTCGGCCAGAGCCTCATCGGGCACCACCCGGTTGACCAAGCCGAGTTCCAGACACTCGACTGCGCTGATTCGCGGCGAGAAGAAGTACAACTCGCGCGCTTTGGCGGGACCCACCAACTGCGTCAACAGCCAGGAGCCACCAAAGTCGCCGGGCAGCCCCAGGCGCTTGAAGGCCGGCAGCAGAAACGCGCTCTCCCCGGCAATTCGCAGATCACAGGCCAGCGCCAGGGAGAAGCCCGCTCCTGCCGCAGGTCCAGGCAGGGCCGCCACGGTGGGCTTGGGCATCTCGTGCAACAGCGCCGAGGCCTCGCTCTCCCACTGAATTCCCCGAATGCGCTCCTCCAGGGGAGGCTGTTCCTGACTCGCCATGGCCTTGGCATTGCCCCCTGCACTGAAGGCCTGCCCGGCCCCGGTGAGCAGCAGACAGCGAATCCGGTCGTCGCGGGCCACACGACCGACGGTCTCGCGTACCACCGGTCGCAGGTCGTAACCGATGGGGTTGCGGTTTCCCGGGTCGTTGAAGGTCAGTACCCCGACCCCGTCGTCCAGACTCAGCAGTAGCTTCTCCGAGCCCGTGTCGATCTGCTCTGCGTCGCTCATGCGCTCCCCTGCCAGTTGCCGAGAGTAGCCGAGGCCAACCCCGCCGGGGCGCTGGCTCAGTTGCCAGTGAATTGGGCGTCGCGCTTCTCCAGAAAAGCAGTGACTGCCTCCTGATGATCTGCGCTCTCGGAAGAAAGGGTCTCATTCGCCATGCCCAGATCCATCAGACTGTGTGCCAACTGCCGCAGGGGAAGGTTCAACACATTCTTGGTCAGCCGGATCGAACGGGTGGCACCGTGAGCAATTTTCCGGGCCAACTCATCGACCTTGGTATCGAGTTCTTCGCGCGGCACCGCATGGTTGATCAGCCCCATGGCCGCCGCCTCCTGGGTCGTCATCAACTCTCCGGTCAGAAGAAATTCCTTGGCCCTCGCGAAACCAATGTTCTGAGGCCAGAGCAGTGCGCCTCCGTCCCCACAAACGAGCCCCGTGTTGATGTGGGGATCGCCGAATCTAGCGCCCTCCACGGCGATGATGATGTCCGACGCCAGGGCGATGGTCGCGCCGAACCCCACAGCGTGACCGTTCACTCGGGCAATGATGGGCGTATCGCACTCGAGCATGTTGAAGATCAGTCGTTTCGCTTCGCGCACGGTCACCCGCCACAATTTCGGATCGTCGATCATGGCCTGCATGTGGGCCGGATCACCACCCGCACTGAAGGCCCGATCCCCCGCTCCGGTAAACACCACCACTCGAACATCCTCGTCGGCATCGATGTCATCCCAGATCCGCGAAAGCGCCCAGTGCATGTCCTCGGTGTTTGCGTTCATCTTCTCGGGGTTGTCGAGCGTGAGAGTCAGAATCCCATCCTCGACCTCCACGAGCAGGTCCTTCTTGTAACGGTCGTAGTCGAACATGTGTCTCCTCGTAGGCTTCGTTTCAGCCTTACGTGCGAGCCGTGCGAGAAAGCACCGGCCGGATGAGTCTACGCCGAAATCGCACAGGACTGCCGGGATTCGGGGGCCGAAACTGACCCGTCAGGCGGAGGTTCGGTCCGGTCCATCGCTCGGAGGATCCGGGATCCCGTAGAGGTTCTGGACGTTTCTCCAGGTGATCTGTTCCCGCTCGCTCTCACTCAACCCAGCGAGGTCATCGGAGATCTGCTGCATCGACCCGGGAAACGACGAGGCCGAGTGGGGGTAATCAGCCGCCCACATGATGGAATCGACCCCGATCTCATCGCGCAACCGCAGCCCAATGGGGTCGGACTCGAAGGTGAACAACAGGTTGCGCCCGAAGGTCTCCGAGGGGTCACAGCGCGCCCCCGCCCACTCTCCGTGACGGTCGAACATCTTTTGGGCACGACGCTTGAAGTGGGGAACCCATCCCAGATCCGCCTCGACGCTCACCACCACCAGGTCCGGGTATCGATCGAAGGCGCCGGACCAGAGAATCTGGCCGAGGGATTCGACCACACTCGAGTACCCCAGGTGCATGTAGACCATCATTTCGCCCTTGCCATCGAGTTCCGATCGCCGCGCCAGCCAGCGCGGTTTCCCACCGTGAACCGAGAGTTTCAGACCCAACTCCGAAGCCGTCGCCCAGACCGAGTCCCAGCAAGGATCGATCCAGTCCGACAGCACCGGCTCGACGGGCAGCAGCATGCCCTGGATATGGTCGAGCTCGCGAACCCGCTTCATCTCCGCCACGGCCTGTTCCGGGCTCTGGGTGGGAAGAATCCCGTAGCCCACCAACCGGCTCGGATCGTGGGAGCAGAACTCGCTCATGTGGTCGTTGTAGACCTGAAGGATGGGCAGAAGCGCTTCTTCGGCGACGTCCACCTGATTCATCGTGATGTCCAGAATCATGTTGGGGTAGAGGACCGTCGCCCAGACTCCATCGAGTTCCATGTCCGCCAGTCGATCCGCCGGCTTCCAGAAACCGGGACGCACGTTCTCCCAGCGCACCTTCAGCCGATCGCCCTTGCCATCGATGGCCCCGCCGGCCATGACGAGGCCATCCAGGGGCTTGGGGGGCTCGTCTCCGATCTGGAAGGCGTGATCCCCACCGGGCAATTCGACGAGTTTGGGCCCCAGATCGACGAGTTTCGCGGGCAAGCGTTCCTGCCAAAGAGTGACGGGCTCCTGCAGGTGGTCATCGGCCGAGATGGCCCCAAAGGGGGCGGAATTGCGCTGGGACATGACTTCTCCTGGAAGAGATCCATTGCCGCGGACGCGGCCCCGCAAAGCTAGTCGATCCTCGACATCCGGGCTCGCCTTGACCTCGCACAGAGAGCCCGGATATAAGCCGTTCCGGCATCCGGTGCCTCTCATCCGAGCGTCCATCTCCGGTGCCCCAGGAGGTTCGCCCCACATGACCGAGTCCCGCCACTTCGACTTCTCGGACTCCCACCCGGCCTGGCTGCAGCGATTCAATCAACTGGGCCGCTCACTGCTCGCCAGTGGCGCCATGGGCATTCCTCTCGATGCCGACTCCATGCTCGCCGAGGCCACCCGCAACACGGGGCTGACGGATTTTGGCGGTGACGCCTTCCTCGAGCCTCTCTCTGTCCTATGCGGCTCCCTCGAACAGGAAGCCCAACTGAACCTGATGGGACGTCTGCTGGCCCGCTCGGATGTGGTGAATCTCCTGGAGAACCGGCTCCAGGTGACCGAAACCTATCGGTTGCACCCGGAGATCGGGGACGAGCGCGTCGTCGGCCCCATGTTCATCATCGGCCTGCCGCGCTCGGGGACGTCCATTCTCCACGAACTCCTGGCCTGCGACCCTGCCCACCGCGTACCGCTGTCCTGGGAGGCGCGCTTCCCCTGCCCTCCCCCCGAAGCCGCCAGCTACGAGACGGATCCGCGTATCGCCATGGCCGAGGAGGTCTTCACGTTCTGGAATGAACTGGTCCCCGAGTACCGCACCATGCACGAGATGGGCGCGCGTATTCCCTGCGAATGCGTCTGGCTCACCGCACCAAGTTTCGTGAGCGAAGAATTCCTCGGACGCCAGAAGATCCCGAGCTTCGGCGCCTGGTATGCCCAGGCCGACCTGCGACCCGCCTACGCGTACCACCACAAGATGTTGAAGTTGCTGCAGTGGAAGAATTCGCGCGAGCGATGGATGTTGAAGGCCCCGTCCCACATGGCCGGCCTCGCGGTTCTGCTCGAGCACTACCCCGACGCAAGGATCATCCAGACCCATCGCGACCCACTCAAGAGCATGGGATCCACGGCCAGTGTCCTAGCCGCATTGCATTCCATGCGCTCAGACGAAATCGACCCCGCGGTGATTCAGGCCGGCTTCGGGGGGGAGGGAATGGCCAACCGTCTCGAACAAGCCATGCGGGTTCAGGATGCCGATGGAATCGACGGCCGACAGTTCTTCGACGTCCGCTACGTCGACCTGTTGTCGGACCCCTTCGAAGTCATTGGCAGGCTCTACTCGCATTTCGAACTGGACTTCACGTCCGAAACCGAGACTCGAATGCGCGAATATCTGGCCGCCAAGCCCCAGGCCCGCCACGGCGCGCACACCTATTCCTTCAGCGACCTCGGACTCGACCTGGCAACCGAGCGCGCACGCTTCACCGCCTATCAGGAGCGCTTCGATGTCCCATCGGAGATCCCGTGAGCCCCTTCCCCGTGTTCAGCAGCGAGGAGGCGCCGACTTGCCCACGAGGTCGAACAAGCGTATGATTCAAGCGGTTGCTTGAATCGGTGATCCATGAGCCTCCCCCGCTCCAATACCAAACAACGCATTCTCGACAGCGCGGAGTCGCTCTTCGCCCAGCAGGGCTTGGCTGCGACCTCGCTGCGGGCCGTCATCGCCGCCGCAGACGTCAATTCAGCGGCCATCCACTATCACTTCGGCTCCAAGGAGGCGCTGGTCGAGGCGGTCTTCGAACGGCGGATCGAACCCGTCAATCGCGAGCGCCTCGCTCGTCTGCAGCACCTCGAAGCCTCAGCCGGAGACTCCGGGGTGGCCATGGTCGAACTGCTGGAGGCCTTCATCCACCCGCTCCTAAAACTCGGCCAAGAACTGGGGGACCGGGGACCCGTCGTGGTGCGCCTGTTGGGAAGGCTCCGAAGCGAGGAACCCGACAGTCTCATTGCCTTGGCCCAGGCCCACATGCGCGAAGTCCACGGGCGTTTTTCCCGCGCGGCTGCACAAAGCGTCGAGGGCCTGACCCAGGAAGAAGCGAGCGAGAGGTTCGAGTACGTCCACGCCGCCGTCGCATGGATTCTCACACACCTGGCACACGCCTCCGAGAAGCCACCCGAGTACGTCGAACTCCAGGACCGCTTCCAGCGCATGATCAACTTCATGGAGGTGGGCCTCCAGCAGCCTTCGAGGATCCGAATGGAGAATCTTCGGCCGAATGACAATGGAGCCGCCCGATGACAAGTCAGCCGCTACCGCCCCGCCGCCAAGCGCCCCGCGTCGCCCAGACCGGGCCCGCCGGTCCCACTGCGTTGAAGCCGGACGCCCGCAATGCCAACAGTGCTGAAACGGGCAGGAGGGCAGCCCGCTGGCTTCTTCCTCTCGCGGTTCTCGGGTTGGGTGCTGTCGCAACGGCCGGACTTTACGCCACCCGCCCGGTGGCTGAGAAGAAGACGTTCATCGCCCCGCTGCCGCTCGTCGAAGTCTTCCCGGCAATGCCACAGACGCTGGCCCTCACGGTCGAGAGCCAGGGCACGGTGGTGCCAACGACCGAGAGCGACCTGGTGGCGGAGGTCAAAGGCCGGGTCACGTGGGTCTCCGAAGCACTCGTGGCGGGGGGATTCTTTCGTCAGGGCCAGGAACTCCTGCGCTTGGACGGGCGCGATTACACCATCGCCCTGGAGCGCGCGTGGGCGAACCTGGAATTGCGCGCCAGCGAGGCACAGCTAGCCACGTCTGAAGCCGAGCGGCGGAGAGCCCTGGCACTCAGCGGTGCAGCGAGCGACGCCGACCTCGACCAGTTCGAGAACCGCGCCCGGGTGGCTCGCGCGGCCCTCGACGAGGCGCGTGCCAGCCGCGATCAGGCAAAGCTGGATCTCGAACGCACCCTGGTTTCCGCCCCCTACGACGGACGGGTACGGGATCGCCTGGTCGACCTCGGCCAGTTCGTGAGCCCGGGGACGCCCCTGGCCAGAATCCACGCCACCGACCGGGTCGAGGTGCGCCTGCCGATTCCCACCCAGGAACTCGCACACCTCGACCTGCCCTTCGGCCTCTCGGAAGGAGATGCATCTCTTTTTCGCGAGCACCCCGTCCGGCTGTCCGCGCGCTACGCAGGACAGGAGTACCAGTGGCCGGCCGTCCTGGTACGCAGTGAAGGGGAGATCGAGGAACGCACGAGGATGTTGAACGTGGTCGCTGAAGTGGCCAATCCCTACGCAACCGATGGGCCGACCGGACGGCCGCCGTTGGCACCGGGCATGTTCGTTCACGCCGAAATCCAGGGGCGAAATCTGCCCGGCGTCTACGCCCTACCCCGCGCTGCCCTACGCGATGAATCACGCGTGGTCGTCGCTGACGCGGAAGATCGACTGCGCTACCGAGATGTCGGGGTCATCCGACGCAACCGTCACCAAGTGCTGGTGGGAGCGGGACTCCAACCGGGCGAGAGAGTAGTCGTCTCGCCGCTCAAGATCGTCACCGATGGGATGCAGGTTCGCGTCCTGGAGTTCGAAACACCGTGAATGGCGCCATCGACTGGTTCGCCCGAAACCACGTTGCCGCCAATCTCCTGATGCTGGGGATTCTTTTGGCTGGGCTGTTGAGCGTCCCCACCATCCGCCAAACGATCTTCCCGGACGTCAAGATCAACTACGCCTCCGTCACCGTGGTCTATCCCGGCGCCTCACCCACTGAAGTAGAGCGCTCGGTCACGGTCCGGATCGAAGAGAAAATCCAGGATGTCGAAGGCATCGAAGAAATTCGCTCCTCCTCAAACGAAGGTGCCGCCAGCGTCATCTTGGAGATCGACGAAAACCGGGACATGGGCCGGACCCTGGACGAGATCAAATCACGAGTCGACAGCATCGTCACCTTCCCCGAAGAGGCCGAGAAACCGATCATTCAGGAGATTCTGTTTCGCAGCACCGTGCTCGACCTGGCGATCTTCGGCGATGCCGACGAACGCACCCTGAAGGAGATCGGCCAGAAAGTCCGCGACGAGATTGCAGATTTACCCGGCATCTCCCAGGTGGATTTAAGCTCCACGCGCCCCTACGAAATCTCGATCGAGGTCTCGGAGAATTCCCTGCGCCGCCACGACCTGCGATTCGACGATGTCGTCAATGCCGTGCGACGCTCCTCGATCGATGTACCCGGTGGCTCCATCAAGACGGACGGCGGAGAGATTCTGCTGCGCACCGAGGGGCAGGCCTACCATGGCAGCGAATTCGAGAGCCTGCCCATCCTGACACGACGCGATGGATCTCGTGTCACGGTAGGCCAGGTCGCGGGGGTGGTGGACGGATTCCACGAGAGTGACAACGTCTCGCGCTTCGACGGGCAACCCGCAGTCTTCGTTCAGGTACACCGGGTGGGCAACCAAAACGCTCTGGACGTCTCCCGCGAGGTCCACCGCTATTTGGAAACCGCACGAACACGCCTCCCCGCTGGTGTTCAGATGACAGTCTGGGACGACGACTCGCGTTACCTCAGTGACCGCATCAACATGATGCTGCGAAACGCGGCTGGCGGTTTCGTACTCGTGCTCATGCTCCTGGCGGTCTTCCTCAAACTCCGCGTGGCGTTCTGGGTGGCAGTGGGAGTCCCGGTTTCCATCGCGGGCGGCTTGGCGCTGATGCCGCAGATCGGCCTCGACATCAACATCCTCACGGTGTTTGCCTTCATCATGGCGCTGGGCATCCTGGTGGACGATGCCATCGTGACGGGCGAAAACATTTACACCCACCTCGAGCGCGACCCCGAACACCCACTGCGCGCCTCGATCCTTGGAACCCAGGAAGTCGCCACGCCAGTGGTCTTCGGTGTCCTCACCACCATTGCAGCTTTCGCACCTTTTTCGTTCATCGGAGGCCACGCCAAAGTCTTCTCCACCTCGATCAGTGGTGTGATGATGGCGGCGCTCGTCTTTTCCCTGGTCGAGTCGAAACTCGTACTCCCGGCGCACCTGGCTCACGCCTCGGGCGTGGGGGCGATCCCGAAGGGTCGAATCTCTGTGACTTGGGCAACCTTCCAGCGGGGCGTCGCACGACAACTCGCGGACTTCCTCCAGAACCGCTACCGCCCAGCCGTCGAGCGCTGCATCGAGTGGCGCTACCTGACACTCGCGGTGGCGGTATCCATCTTCACCATTTGCATGGGCATCGGACTCTCAGGGCATCTGCGCTTCAGCCTGATGCCCAGCATGCAATCCGACAACGTCTGGGCCCGACTGACCATGCCCTACGGCACACCTGCCTCCACCACCTGGAGGGCCCTCCAACAACTCGAAACCAGTGCACAAACACTGGCAAGTGAATTGGGCACCGACCCTCGGGGCGAGCACATCGTGCGTCATGTCTTCGTCACACTCGGCAGTCACCACGGAACGTCGAGCCCCTTCCGTCGCCCAGGAGGGAGCGGCGAGTCCCATTTTGGCCAGATCAACCTCGAACTCATGCCCGCCGAAGCACGCGGAATCGATACGGAATGGATCAAGCAGCGCTGGAGAGAAATCACCGGTCCGATCCCGGGTGCGGAAGAACTGACCTTTCTGGCGAGCTTCCGTCAATTCGGAGACCCCATCGACATCGAACTTCGGGGCGCTGACATTGCCGAGACCGTGAGTGCCGCGGAAGCACTAAAGACGGCGCTGGCCGCCTACCCTGGAGTCAAGGACGTTCGAGACTCCTTCCAAGAGGGCAAGAAGGAACTCAAGCTCCGCATTCTGCCCCTCGCCGAATCCGCAGGACTCTCGCTCCAGGATCTCGGCCGCCAGGTCCGACAAGCCTTTTATGGTGCTGAGGTCCAACGGATCCAACGCGGCCGCGACGAAGTCAAGGTCATGGTTCGACTTCCCGAATCGGATCGCAGGTCCCTGTCGGACATCGAAAACATGCGAATCCGGCTTCCCGACGGGACCGCCGTTCCCTTCACCAGCGTAGCCGCGGCCGAAATGGGACGCGGCTATTCTTCGATTGCACGCCGTCAGCGCAAGCGCTCCGTGTCCGTGACCGCGGACATTGACAGTGAGCGTGCCAACGCCAACGAAGTGCTCGCAGACCTCCAGACCAACGCTCTGCCGGGCATCCTCGCCGCGCACCCCGGCATCAGCATATCGCTGGAGGGAGAGCAACGGGAACAACGCAAAGCTCTGAACGGTCTGAAGATTGGATCCGCTGCTGCCATGTTCATGATCTTCACTCTTCTGGCCATTCCACTGAGGTCCTACACTCAACCCCTGATCATCATGGCCGCGATTCCCTTTGGTTACGTGGGTGCCGTGATCGGACACCTCTTGATGGACCGAGAACTCAGCCTTCTGTCCATGACCGGCGTGCTTGCCTGTGCGGGCGTGGTGGTCAACGACAGCCTGGTGCTCGTGACCTTCTTCAATCGCCTGCGCGAACGCGGAATCGCCACAGCCGAAGCTGCAACCCAGGCGGGCATCGCGCGCTTCCGCGCCATCATGCTCACCTCCCTCACCACGTTCGCCGGACTGACACCCATCATGCTGGAGCAGAGCGTCCAGGCTCAGTTCGTGATCCCCATGGCCGTTTCTTTGGCCTTTGGCGTACTCGTGGCTACGTTCTTCACCCTGCTACTGATCCCCGCCATGACGTTGATCGTGGAAGACATCCGCAACCTCTTCGCGCCGACTCGCAGACCCAACCCGACAGAAACCACCAGGATGGAAACCCAACTCGGATGAACCACACCCCCCGGACGCCCAGTCGACCCATCGCCGCCGCGATCGTGGCGGGAGTGGTGTTGGCGTTCACGGCATGCACTCAGCTCGTCCTTCCCATTCCCGATTCGACCCTCGAGCCAGACCAAGCCGGAGCGGATTTTTCCGTCCAAGGCGAGTACGCAACAATCGGCGCCCCGGTTTCCGCCCAGGTGGTGGCTCTGGGGAAGGGGCGCTTTCGGGCGAAGATTCTCTCAGGGGGGCTGCCCGGCGCAGATCCGGATTCGAGGCCCCTCATGGAGCTCCTCGGAGCGTGGCGCAACAATGACGTCGCCTTCCAGGGCAGCGGCAGTGCGCTGTGGAGCAACGGGACGCTGCGAGTCGATCTGCCTGACGGAGAAAACTTCACACTCCCGAAAGTCGAGCGGACAAGCCCGACCCTCGGCGCGAAACCTCCGCCAGGGGCCGTCATCGTGTTCGATGGCCCCGGCAGCAGCGGCGTCGATGGGAAGGTAGATGAACGCGGGCTGCTTTCCGCTGGCGCGACCAGTTCGTTGGAATTCCAGGACGCACACATCCATGTGGAGTACAGAACCCCCTTCGAGCCCAATGGAGAGGAGCAATTCCGGGGCAACAGCGGCATCTACCTACAAAGGCGCTACGAGGTGCAGATCCTCGACTCCTTCGGGCAGGAACCCGCGATCAAGGGGGCTGGCTCGCTCTACGGTGTTCGTCCCCCCGACGTCCCCATGAGTTTTCCTCCCCTGTCCTGGCAGACCTACGACATCGAATTCCGAGCCGCGCGTTTCGACGCCTCGGGAAAGCGCACCCGTCCGGCGCAGGTCTCAGTGCGTCACAACGGCGTGGTGATCCACCAGGGGGTAGAACTGGATGGCCCCACAGGTCGAGGTGAACCCGAAGGGCCTGCTCCAGGCCCCCTCTACCTCCAAGACCACTGGCACCCGGTCTTCTTTCGCAATGTGTGGATACTGCCCCTAGACCGCGGAGAAGGCTGAACGCGACCCACAAAAGTCGCCCACGCAGCCCAACTCAAGCAAGCGAGAGAAGCGAGCGTGCGTTATCTCGCATCACTTGCCGAATTTCGGGCTCCGTGCGGTCCCGGATCGATTCCAGAAAGTCCAGCGGGCGGGCCAACCCCTCGGCATGAGGAAAATCAGAGCCGAACAGAACCTGTTCGACTCCAATCCGGTCCATCAGTCCACTGATGTCTTCTTCGTGATAGGGCGCCACCCAGATGTGCTGTTTGAAGACATCACTGGGGCGCCCCTTGACGTAGCCCCCGGGCCAAGGGCCACTGCGGCCCATCCCCTTCATCTTGTCGAGCACCTTGAGGAGATAGTCGACCCAGATCGAACCATTTTCGATGCTGGCCACGCGCACATCCGGGAACCGACCAAAAAGATTTCCGAGAATCAACGCCGACAGGGTTTCCATCACCGGCCGGTCCCCAAAGAAATGCGACCATTGCAGTGCCGATCGGTGGTAGGTGCGGGGGTTGGCCTCTTCGCCCCAATCCCCGGAATAGCGGTCCATGTACCCGGAATCCCCAATGTGGTAGGCGACCGTCAGCCGCGCCTCATTGGCCAATTCCCAGAATCGGTCGAAGCATGGATCCGCCGGGGAGCGGCCATATGCGGGGCCCGGGAGCATGGCGATGACCCGCGCACCTCTTTCCAGAACGCCGTGGATCTGACGCGTCGCCCGTTCTGGATCACGCATGGACACGACGGGCGCTGCAAAGATCCGCCCCTCGTAGTTGAACCCCCAGGTCTCGTCGAGCCAGCGATTAAAACCATCGAAACATGCGTAGAGCAGCTCGACATCATGGCGCATCCAATACTCCACCATCACCCCGAAGGACGGAAACATCAGCGTCGATTCGATGCCCTGCTCGTTCATAACCGCCAGGCGGGCGTCGCGCTCGATGTACTCCGGACGCGTTGCTTCCCGCGCTGCATCTCCGGGAAGCCCCCCCTGCTGGCTGCGTAACATCTCTCGCAGCGCTCCGGGCCGAACACATGTGTCACTCACGAAATTCGTTCCATCATTGATCAGCGGCGCGTCGCCGTAGAAGAGTTGCTCACCTCCATCAGGCATGGATTCGAGGCGCAGGGCACGGCTCCGATAGGACGGATCGACGTAGTCGACGAAGCAATTGCTCGGCTCGTAGTAGTGGCCGTCGGCATCGAAGAGGCGGTACCCGGGAGCTTCCGCCGAAGTGGTTCCAGTCGTCATGGGTCCTCCACATCCGAACCATCACCATAGAGCCTGGTCGGCCACGCGGAAAGAGTGCTCTCGATTTCCAGCGTTTCCGCCGCTCGACTCACTGCGGGGGACCGAGAGATTGCATAGCCTGCCCTTTCGTACGCCCGTCGGAGCCGGAGTGGGGACCGTCCCCACCCCGGCTCCCAAGCACGGGCAGGGAGGAATCCATGAGCAGTTTGAACGGAAAAGTGGCCCTGGTGACGGGCGGCGGGGGCGGAATTGGCTCTGCCACCCTCAAAAGGTTCGTAGAAGAAGGCGCGTCAGTGGTCTGCGCCGACATCGATGAGGACCGGGGACGCGAAGTCGTGTCCTCTCTGGGCGATCCCGCTCGCTTCATCCACTGCGATGTCACATCGCTGGAACGCGTCACCGCTGCTGTGGAAGAAGCGGTCGAACAGTTCGGCAGAATCGACATCCTGTTCAACAACGCGGCGACCAGCTCAGGCGGCTACGTAGCCGACCTCGACCCTGAAGCCTGGGACCACAGCCTTCGCGTGATGCTCACGGCCGCGATGTACGGCATGAAGGCCGCAATCCCCCACATGCTCCGACAGGGTGGCGGGTCCATCATCAGCACTTCTTCCATCTACGGGTTGGCGGCCAGCCCGGCCGTCGCGCCCTACTGCACCGCCAAGGCGGGTCTGATCAATCTGACGCGCACAGCAGCCGTCGAGTACGGACGCCGAAACATCCGAGTCAATGCCATCTGCCCAGGGGTGGTCGACACCCCGATGTTCGAGAACGTGTTGGCCATAGGACTCAAGAGCCGCGAGGACATCGCAGAAATGCATGCCATCGGCCGGGTAATACAGCCCGAGGAGGTCGCAAACCTCGCCCTCTTTCTCGCCAGTGATGAATCCTCGGCGATTACAGGGCAAGCCATTGTGATCGACGGAGGGCTTTTGTCCGAATGCAATCTGACCGGCATGCCACCGGTATCGTGAGACTCACGAACCAGACGGGGCTATCCTGAAGGACAAGAGGAGGACTGAACATGCAGCGCATCATTCTGGGATTTGCGATCGCAATGACCTTCGCTCTCGGCGCCGTTGCCGAGCCGGCGACCTACGTCTTCGACACGCCCGGGGTCGTCTGAGGCGGAACCGCAAGACGTGCCCGTGAGGCCGTCAAGGGGCTCCCGAACGTCGACACCGTATCTACGGACATGAACGCTCACACGCTCACTGCAAGCTTCGACGACGAACGAGTCAAGGTAAGCGACATCATCGACGCCCTGAAAAAGGCCGGGTACACGGTACCCGACTATCATCAAGCGTCTCCCGAGAGCTGAGCTTTCGAGGGAGCGCCCGGTGTTCATCCGAACGCCGGGACGCTCCCGATCTGGATCCCGAAGGCCTCAGATCAGCAGAGCGACACTGAGCACAACACCTGTCAAATAGGTGCCCATCGCTCCGATGACACGAAGTGGCTGGGGCTTTTCGAGCGTACCGCTCATGAGCATTCCGACTGCGTGCAGGTAGCGAGACAAGGTGGCAGCTACCATCACCCAGAGCAGCCAACCTGCTGGCCCCTGACTCCCCAGAACGAACATGAGGATCGCCAGCATGGGCGCATATTCGACAGCATTGCCATGGGCTCGAACCGCCTTGAAGAGCGGATCATCTGGGCGGTTTGGCTGCCCTCCCGTGTTCTGGGCTTTGCCACGTGCGATCGAGACATTGAAACCAAGCCCGATCACGAGTAGTCCGAGTAGTGCGACACATGCGACTGCGGTGGTCATGAATCCCCCTCCTTCGACCTTGCCATGTCTTCCGGTAGAGCCTCGATGCTACCGAATTCGCTCTCGGCGCCCTCGTTCTCCCTGGTGGCTGCCACTTCTACTCATCAGTATTTCCTGTACGAGTCCCGGCCCGCCCACGGGAAAAACCGAGGCACGCTCCTGGTCACAGCGCACCATCTCCACACCCGACCTGAGGGAGTCGTCGGGGCTGGTGGCGAGTCGCACCCAATCAAACGTCCTGTGGACACACAACGACTCGGGGGACAAAGCCCGCATATTCGCCATCACACTCCAAGGCGAGACCCTGGCGACCTTCGACGTCGAGGGTGCGAACCACGTCGACTGGGAGGACATCGCCGTGGACAATTCGGGGCACCTCTACATTGGAGACATCGGAAACAACCGCAACGATCGCCGCGAACTCACGATCTATCGCATTCGGGAGCCTGACCCGAGAGGCGGGTCGGGCTCCGTGCATGTGGAGCGCATCCTTCGCTTCCGATACGCGGATCAGGACACCTATCCCCCAGTCGAGCAGTCCACCTTCGATGCAGAGTCACTGATCTGGAGCCAGGGTGACCTCTATGTCTTCACCAAGCATCGGAGCGACACCCGTACGAAAATCTACCGGGTGCGAAACTCAGACGACGAATCCATACAGGTTTTGGACCCATTGGGAGAGATCGACCTGGGTGGAAGCGTGAACCCTCTCACGGGCAACACGACGGCGGCAGACGTGACTCCCGACGGCCGAGTCGTAGCTCTGCTCACTTACTCGGGCATCTACCTCTTCTCGCCCCAAGGAACCACGCCCCTACCCGCGGGTCCAGTGGCCCGCATTTCTCTCCAATGGCGACAGACGGGCCAGGTCGAAAGCATTGCCTGGGTGGGGAAAACACTCGTTTTCGGAAACGAGGGCGGCGATCTCTTCCAGATCGACGCACCTTTGGCCCCGACGTGGAGACGATTCCCGCCAGACTGACGAGGGCAGCGCCGCTCGTTCTCCGGACGTTCACAATCGCCACCGATTCCCGAGAGAGCGGCCTCCGAGCATGGCATACTGCGCCCTCCCCGCTTTGGAGGATTCCCATTGAGTGAACAGCAGGAACGAACTGTTACCTATTCGGTCACCGGCAATGTGGCCACCATCGCCTTGGACCGACCCGATCGCCACAACGCCCTGACCGACAGCATGTTCGATCTCGTGGTGGACGGACTCCGCGAAGCCGCCCAGGACGACGACGTCAAGGTTGTCATCCTGTGCGGAAACGGCCCGTCGTTCAGTTCGGGTTTCGACATGACGAACCCCGACGAATTCTATGGGGGTGCCGAAAAAATGGGCGCGCGGTACGCAATCAAGACCCTCAAGCACCGCGCCGACGTCATGCGAGAAATCCTCTACTCCGGAAAGCCAACCATTGCCCGAGTCCAGCGCAACTGCATCGGAGCAGGCCTGTACCTGGTTCTGGTGTGTAATTTTGCGATTGCCAGCGACGACACGGTCTTCGGTCTTCCCGAGGAGCGCTTCGGCTCGGGGGGAACCTCATGGATCTACCCCTTCGTCGCAGCCCAATGCGGCCTGAAACTCGCCAACGAGTTGCTGATGACGGGCCGAAAGTTCGACGCGCAGGAAGCCCAACGACTGAACCTCATCAATCGGGTGGTCGGTGCCGACCAACTCGACCAGGAAGTCGACGAATTGGCGCGAGCCATTTGTAGCCTTCCGCGCGAAGGAATCGCGTCGAGCCGAGTGGTGGCTCACATGAGCTACGACATGCTGGGCTATCCGTCGATGTTCACCCCCCACTACGGGGTCCATCCACTGACAGTGATGATGGAACGGCGCGACGATGAGTTCGACTTTCGCAAGCGCATCGCCGCGGTCGGATTCAAGCAGGCCATGGCTGAACGCGACGAAACCTATCGTGGGCATTTTTGGGGTTGGTGATCCGGTGACGGTCGACACCAACCTCCAATCGAGCCCATGAACTGGATGACGATGGGGCTGAGAGTTCGGAATGATCCTGCACCTCGATGACGCCTCGGGTCTCGAAGCACCTGAACAACTATGCGGTGGCAAATGGCGAGGCCTCGCACGCCTTCGAGCCATGGGGGCTCGCGTCCCGGAATCTCTATGCGTCACAGCCGACGCCTATCGGCAATTCGCCGCCCACGCCGGCCTGGAAGAAGCAACTGCACAACTCCGGGCCCTGGATGAAGACGGGCGTGCCGAGAAGTCCGCCTCCCTACGAGTGCGAATCGAAGACGAAACACAGATGCCAACGGATCTGGCATCCCTTCTGCGAAACGAGTGCGAGCGATTCACAGAGTTCGGGCCCCTCGCAGTTCGCTCTTCTGCCACCTCCGAGGATCGGGACGATGCTTCTTCTGCGGGCCAATACGACACCTTCCTCGGTGTCCAGGGACTGGAAGCCACCCTCGAGGCCATTCGGCGTTGCTGGTCCTCGCTTTGGAGCGACCATGCGATCGCCTACCGAACGCGAATGGGCCACAACGAACCTTCCGTCGCCATGGCGGTGATCGTGCAACGACTGGTTCCCGCCGATGTCGCTGGAGTTGCCTTCACACGACACCCTGTCGAAGACCGTTCCGAGATCCTCATCGAAGCCTGTCGCGGCCTGGGCGATGACCTCGTTTCCGGACGAGTGAACCCGGACCGCTTCGAAATCGACCGGTCCACCGGGACATGGACCCGTGTCGCCGACGCGGGCCAAACCAACCTCGACTCCCGCCAGTTGCGGACCATGCGCGACATTTTCCTCGAAATTGAGCAGCAATTTGGCTGCGCGGTGGATCTCGAGTGGGCCTGGCAGGGCGAAGAATTGTTCCTACTCCAGGCGAGGCCCATCACCACACGGGTGACACCACCCCTCCCTTCTCACGAGACCCAGCATGAAGATCTGACGGGCACAGCAGCGTCTCCAGGCACTGTGACAGGGCCAGCTCGGGTGCTCCTCGACCCCGACGTAGCGGAACTCATCGATGGCGACGTACTCGTCGCCTCCTTCACCGACCCTCGCTGGACCCGGCACTTTCGGCGAGCCGCGGGTCTGATCACCGAACGCGGAGGCCTTCTCTCCCACGGAGCCATCCTGGCGAGAGAGTGCGGCATTCCAGCGGTGGTAGGTGTGGAAGGCGCAACACAGCGGATCCCACAGGGGAACCACGTGACCTTGAACGGCGATCGCGGCACCGTCGGCATCGGTTGATACACCCATCGGGGAACCCAGGAGTCGCAACGCTCGCGCTGGGTCGAAGAGTGTAGACTGCAAATTCATCTCTGAATCGCCCATCACTCCATCCAGGAGAATTCGAGTTGAGCATCCTAGCCGTCAGCCATCTCGCCATCTGTGTCTCCGATCTCGAGGCTTCGCGAACCTTCTACCGCGATCTACTCGGGTTCCGAGAAGTCTCGGAACTCGAAACCCGGGGCAGCCCCACCCAGGATCTCCTCGAACTCGAGAACCTCGACATGCACTGCATTTTCGTTGAGCGAGACGGCCTGCGCATCGAATTGATGCACATGAAATCTCCCGGGAGTCACCCCCAGTCGGAACCGATTCCGATGAATCGCAACGGGTTCACCCACATCGCTCTACGGGTCGACGACTTCGACGCAACGGTCTCGGCCCTCGAGTCGGGAGGCGCGACGATCTTGCGCCAAACCGAAATCGCAAACCCCGCTTTTCAATCCCGTGTGATCTACATCCTCGACCCCAATGGCGCGCGAATCGAACTGATCGAAGCGCCTGGGAACCCCAGGGCAGCCGTGGGCACACCGATTGCGTCGTAGCCCTCCCAAGCCCCGCGCCCTCCAACCGCTCTCCATCAAGGAATAGCCATGCCCACCGTCACGCGTTCCATGGAAATCCAAGCCCCCGCCAGAGACCTGTGGGCGACGATTGCGGACTTTGCGTCCGTGGAACGTTACTCGCCCATCGTGGAGCACTGCAGACTCGAGGGGGAGGATGGAGTCGGCCAGATTCGACGCCTGACCCTCACCGACGGAAGCGAGACCGTCTCTCGCATGACGGCCCTGGATGAAGCCACCTCGAGCATGAGCTACCAGATCCTGGAAACCGCCCTACCACTCACCAATTACTCATCCACCATGCGTGTGGAAGCCCTCGGGAACGAGCGAAGCCGCATAACGTGGTCGAGCCAATTTGAGCCCCAAGGAGCCACCGAGGACGAAGCTCGCGGGTTTCTAGAGACCCAACTCGACGACGGGCTCGAACAACTGCGTGCGCTCCACGAGCCCCCTCGCAGCGGAGAGTCCGGTTGAGCGCGTCCACTCCCCATCTCTTCGACGTCGACAACCACTACTACGAACCTCGCGATTGTTTCACGCGGCACCTCGATCCGCGCCATCGTGCCAATTCGATCCAGGTACGGCGGGAGGGAGATAACGAGCGCATCTGGGTGGGAGACGAACCCTGCCGATGGATCGACGAACTTTTCGGGTTCGACCGAAATGCCCGACCGGGCTCTCTCGCGCGGCAACTTCGAGAGGAATTCAGCGTGGGTCCGCGTGACTACGAAGAAGACATGCAACCCGAGTATCGCGATCGCGACGCACGGCTGGCACTCCTCGACCAACAGGGCATCCACGGCACCTTTCTCTTCCCCTCCCTCGGTGTATGCGTCGAGCCCTACATGGCGGCCAATGTGGAACAGACCTACGCGAACCTCCATGCCTTCAACCGATGGCTCGAAGAAGACTGGGGGTTCGCCTACCGAGATCGTCTTTTCTCGGCACCCATGATTTCCCTTCTCGACGAGAAGCGTGCGACCACACAGGTGGAAGATCTACTCCAGCGCGGCGCGCGCGTGGTCTGCCTCAAAGCCGGGCCGGCCAATGGTCGGTCGCCAGCTGACCCCCACTTCGATGCTCTCTGGGCGCGACTGGAAGAGGCTCGGGCCGTGGTGGCCATTCACAGCGGAAATGCGGGTTATACGGGGATGCTCAGTGCCCACTGGGGCGATGACCCGAACCCCGCAGCTCATCGGATGTCTGCTCTCCAGTGGATCACCTGTTTCGCAGACCGTCCGATCATGGACACCCTGTCTGCGTTGGTGCTTCAGAATCTCTTTGGGCGATTTCCTGGGCTCCGGATTCTGAGTGTGGAGAATGGTTCCCTTTGGGTCCCCTATCTCATGGCAACCCTCGATCGCATGGTGGGGATGGCGCACAACGGGCCCTGGCCCGGCGGCCGCCTCAGCGAGCGCCCCAGTGAGATCTTTGCCAAACACGTGTGGGTCTCTCCGTTCCCCTACGACGACCCTGAGATGCTTGTGTCAGCCATCGGGGTGAACCGCGTGACGTTTGGCTCAGACTTCCCTCATCCCGAAGGCATGGAGGAACCTGCCCATTACGCCCGGAGACTTTCGAGCTTCTCCTCCGAGGATCAAAACCGCATTCTGTTCGAGAACGGACGAGAACTAAGTACACCCTGAACCGGCGAAAGAATTCGCCGGAAGAAAAGAGGAACCCCATGGACGAATTCAAGGCAAAAACTGCCGTGGTCACCGGCGGTGCCAGCGGAATCGGAAGAGGCATCTCCCACGCATTGGCAGAAGCCGGAGCTCATGTCGTCGTTGCCGATGTCGATGCCGACGGTGCCGAAAAAGCCTGCGACGAACTCCGGAGTAAGGGCGCGCGCGCACTTGCGGTGAGGACCGATGTTACTTCGCCCGAATCTGTGGCGAACCTGGTCGCGGCGGCCTGTGCAGAGTTCGACAATGTCGACATCGTTTGCAATAACGCGGGCGTCTACCTGGGCGGTCCGATGCGCGACGTCACGCTGGACGACTGGCGTTTCGTGCTCTCCGTGAACCTCGATGGATTGTTCCTCGTTGGCCAGGCATTCGCCGCACTGCTCCGAAAACAGGCGCGAGGTGGACACATCGTCAACACCGCCTCGGTGGGCGCTTTCCTTCCCGCTCCAACAGGCCTGGCGTACGCAGCCAGCAAGTACGGCGCTCTGGCCTACAGTGAGTCCCTTCGCATCGATCTCGCCCCCGAAGGAATCGGCGTGTCAACACTCTGCCCCGGACCCATCCGGACGAACCTTTCGGATTCCGAGAAACTGCGAAGTGAGGACCAACACGCAGGGGGAAGCTCGAAGGTCCTCTGGGACATGATCAGCGAAGGCTGGGACCCCCTGGAGATCGGGCCCGTGGTCCTAGAAGGGATCCGCAACAATGCTCCCTACATCTTCACCCACGACTTCTCTGAGACCGTTGGAGAACGCTTCGACAGCATCATGACAGCCTTCGGGCACGTCCGATAGCCACACGGCGGCAGCATCTGTGAGATCAGGGAGCACTCGGCTCACCCCTGCATCGCCCGCCCCTGATACAAGCTATCCTCCGGCTTCGAGTACGGAGTTGGAATGCGATCTTCCGCGTTGCGCGTGATCCTGGCGCTGAGCCTTTTTCTGATTCTTCAGGAAATCACGCTGAGATGGGCATTTCCGGTAGCGGAAGTCTCCAACTTCCATCGAATCGACTACTCCCCCAAGCTGTTTCGAGCGGGTTCAGACCTGCCCACGACCCTGGGACACGCCTCGTTCACCTGGTCGTCAGCACCCGACGACTACGAGTTCGTGCACGAACTCAACCTCTACGGATTTCGCGATTCACAATGGAACCAGGTCGCAGAGTCCGACATCACGCGTGTCCTCTTCATTGGCGACTCCTTCATCGAAGGCTTCGGGACCGATGGCGAAAATACTCTACCGGCCTGGTTCGAGCGCTTTGCTGCGGAAGAGGGACTTGACGTCGAAGTCCTGAATCTGGGGATCGGAGGAGCTGGGCCCTTCAGCTACGCGCCCCTGGCCCGCGATGCCGTTGCAGCGTTCCAGCCCAACGCCGTCTTCGTGGTGTTGTATGAGAACGACGTGGTCCCCTTGAACATGAAGGTGGAGTTCTTTGGAGATTGGAAGGGGAAACGCCTCGAGGTCGAGCATGCGAACCTTCTGGAGCCCCGAATTCTCCACGTATTGGGCGAGTGGAGCACGGGCCAGCGCGTTCCCCGTCGATGGACCAGCCCGCCCTTTCGGTACCTCGGGGCCGTACCGGACCCACGAAATGCCTGGTCCCATCCGGAACAGGTAGAAAAACTCGAACAGGTCGTCGCTCCGGACATCGCGGAAGCCATGCGGACCGGGCGTTTCAACCCTGCATTCGCGCTCTGGAACAAATTTGAAAACGAGTCCCTGAATCGCGAGGTCGACCTGACCGACTACCTCGAACTCCTCGATGTCAGCGTGCGAGAGTACGGAGCAGATCTCTATCTTGTCTACATTCCGCTCAAGACCCAGATCAGCGATCGCTATCGCCCTTTCATCGCTCGTTTTTCAGCCATCGATCCGGAGTCTACGTTCACCGGTCCCGAATATCAGCGACACGGACGAGAACTAGGCGAAAACGCGGCCGAACTCGCCATCCCCTACTTGGACCTCAGCGCTCAATTGCGGGAGATCGATGCCGCCGGCCCACCGCTCTACTGGGACTACGACGATCACTTCCGGCCACGAGGATATCGGGTTGCAGCGCGCCTGATCCTCGACTGGTGGCGCGGGGGGGTGTCCGAGCCAACCACCGATCGATGAAACCGGCCTCCATCGGCGTACGCCCGGCACCGAGGCTGCGACGATTCCCGCCGACGGGGTATCCTTCTTAGACACCATGACGACGGATTCTCAGGGCTCTGGCGTGGACGCAGCCACCAAACGGGAACACCCGTCGATTCTGGATGCAGCCCAGAGAAACCGCGCCTACCCCATGGGCGCCGAGCGCCACTTCTGGAGCCGGGGACGCTGCCGGATCGTCCGTGACAAGCTTCCGGCGTTGGCGAGCGGTCAGGTCGTCCTCGATCTCGGCTGTGGTCCCGGTGGAATGGTGGAACATCTACGAGCAGACGGTATCGACTGCGTCGGTTGCGACCTCGCCCGCTACGAGTACGCCGCCGAAGCCGCCCTCCCCCACCTCCACTACGAGACGGATGCCTTTGAGCTTCCCGCCGACCTGAAACGCAACATCCACACCGTCCTACTCCTCGACGTGCTCGAACACATGGAGGCTCCGGCGCCCTTCATCCAACGATGCGTGCTTGAATTCCCGGCGCTCGAATACGTCTTGGTCACGATGCCAGCACGTCAGGAACTCTGGAGCCATTTCGACGACTACTACGACCACCAACTCCGCTATGACGAGCAGAGCACTCGAACTCTGTGTGGAGAGAGTGGACTCGAAATACTCGACCTCGGGTACTGGTTCCACGGACTCTACGGTGCAGTGGCGCTTTCGAAATGGTTCGGAAGGGAGCGAGGGGTCGGCGTAAAGCCCGTGACCCTGCACTGGGCGCACGACTGGCTCGGCTATCTCTTCTACCTGGAGGAGAAGTTACTCCCGAGTCGGCTTCCGGGCTCCACGATCTACGCCCTGGCGCGAGTTTCTCGCGACCCTTGACGGGCCCAGCCCGTGCCAGCGCACGATCACTCGGAACCGATCCCCTCCGGGACTTGAATGAATTCGAGGCAGGTGCCGTCGGGATCGGGAAAGAATACGGCCCAGAGTCCGTCGACAGGGATCTCAGAGCCCATGTCGAGCCACACGGGAGGAGGACACTCGACACCCTCCTCGCGCAGAATCTCGTAGGCGCCCTGGGCATCTTCGACCAGCAGAGCCATCCGGAAGATTCCCAGATGATTCGGCTCCAGGTACGGAACCCCGGTGGGAGGCGGCTGCTTCCACTCGAGCAGGTCGATCCCGAAGCCGTCATCGGAACCGGGCAATTGCAGCAATGCACCACCGATCTCGACACCTCCCGAGAGGCCGAAGAGTTCTCCTGCCCATGGTCGGGAGGGCCACTCGCGAGCCACCTCGAACCCCAGAACGCGCTGATACCATTCGATCGAGCGAGAGGCATCGCGGCAATTGATGTTGACGTGCATCAAGCGTGGCGTCGAAGCTGGACGCTCTACGAGTTCGAAGACCGTCCCATCGGGATCAACCACCAGGGCGAACCGAACCGATTCGCCCTCCCCCTCCGCGACCTCCAGGGCAACCGGAGGGGTCAAGACGCTCCCACCCGCCGCCTCGACCTCGCCCACCATGACCTGAACGTCCGGGACGCCAAGGGCCAGACGCGCGAACCCCAGATGGTTTTGCACCGCATAGGGCGCCCCGACAGGCAGCGGTGTCCGCCACTCGAGCAGATCCAACACCGTACCGCCGGGCCGAGCTGGGTCCATCATCATGTAGGCATCCCACTGACCCATCCCCGACATCCCGAAAGCAGAGCAGTCCTGCGGATCCGCCGGTGCCGTGTGAGCACCGACCACCAGACCGAACACGTCTCGATAGAAGGCGAGAGACCGTTCGATACTGCGACAGTTCACGTTACAGTGGGCAACGTTCAGGACCGAAACCGACATGGCACTCCTCGGATTGCTTGGAGTTCGTTCACCTGGGTCATCCCTCAACCGAACTCCGCGAGCAGACGCTCGGCCACGGACTCGAAGAGCTCCGTATCGAAGGGCCGTGGCGTGCTCATGACGAGATGGCGCACACCGGCATCGACCCATCCACGAACCTGCGAAGCGATGTCTTCGGGAGTGCCTGCCAGTACCCCGCCTCGGGCAATCTGTTCCGGCGTCTCACCGGGAACTGCACAACGGAGACTCGGGTCACTGGCACGCGGGGCCGAGGCCAAATACCGAGCCCTTTCTGAGATCGCCCCCTCGGCCTCCTCTGCGCTTCGAGTGGGCCGGAATTGCAGCCACACCGAACGCCGAACCTGCTGCGGATCTCGGCCTGCCTCATGGCAGGCTCTGTCCAGCGCATCCCCTCGCTCCATGAGATAAGCGGGTGTTCCCACTGCGTTCCAGGCGTCTGCATACCGGGCCGTCAGGGCCAGTACGCGGTCACTGGAACCCGCCACCATCACCGGGGGGTGCGGCACCTGCACGGGTGCAGGCGAAAACGGAGCGTCGACCAGTTGGTAGTAATCCCCTCGATAGTCGCTCCGCGGCGAGGTCCAGAGTGCTCGGATCACTTCGAGCGCCTCTCCGAGCGCCTCCACTCGTTGAGGGAAGCGGGGAAACGGAATCCCGTAAGCGACATGGTCGGCCTCGGACCAACTGGTTCCAATACCGAGTTCCACTCTGCCGCGGCTGATGTGATCGATGGTCGTGACGATCTTCGCCAACATGACCGGGTGGCGATAGGTGTTTCCGCTGACCATGACACCAAGGCGAATCCGCTCGGTACAAGCCGCGAGCGCCGAGACACAACTCCAGGCCTCCAGAAAATCGGCACCGGGATCGGCCCCAGCCACGGGCAGCAAGTGATCGGATGCATGAAATCCGTGGAACCCCACCCGCTCGACGCAGCGAGCAGCAACCAGGACCTCGTCCCAGGAGTTCGTCATCGTCCCCGCAAGATCAAAGCGAACCGAGGGCTCCTGGGACATGCTCGTCTCCCGTTGCTAGGCACCTGGCCCCGCGATCGACTCTGGCGCGGGCCCACAGCCAGGCCCTCTGAGGAGCTCTGCGCGCTGAATTCATATCCCGGTCCGTAGCACCTTGGATGATTTCACCCGGCCGAATCGGTGTTAGCGCAAGGCCTGCGAAGCCGTGAACCCTCTGCCACGCCCCTCTCATTTCTCCCGCCGACCCGCAGGCCATGTCCCCATCCTACGCGAATCCATCGAGTCACGGATCCCATTCCACTCCCCACAGACCGGACTCCGGAGAATCGACTGGAGGCCAAACGGGATGCCACTCCTCAGTGGGTGCCCGAAATCCCTCCGTCTACCGGAAGCAACACGGCGGTGAGCCATGCCGCACCGGGTGAGGCCAAATAAATCGCCGCAGCCGCAATGTCATCAGGCCGACCGATCCTTCCCAGGGGCGTGTTCTCTGCAATCACGTCTTCCAGTTCATCGAGGGTCGATGCCATCATCCGACTGCGAAATGGACCCGGAACCAGTGCGTTGACGCTAATGTGACGCTTGGCCAGGCGGTGGGCCAGAACGCGTGTCAGATGGTGAACCCCTGCCTTGCTGGCTGCATAGGAGTAGGCCTCGGCCAGCGGAACCTGAATCCCCTCCACGGAACCCACATTGATCACCCGCGATGGATCTTCGGCGTTCCCCGCAGCCTCCAGTGCCGGAATCAGCGCGCGTGTCAAGTGGAATACACCCTTCACATTGAGATTGAGGACCCGGTCCCAGCCGGAGTCCGGAAATTCCTCGAGAGGAGCGCCCCAGGTCGCTCCAGCGTTGTTGACCAGAATATCGAGGGTGGATTCCCGTTCGGTGATCTCCTGGGCGAGTTGCTGGCATCCCTCCTCCTGGGACAAGTCGGCTGGAATCGCTGTGCAATCACCGATTTCATTCAACTCCCGAGCCGCCTCCTCCAGAACCTCAGCCTTGCGAGACGCGATGTACACCCGGGCGCCGGCCTCGACGTAGCCCCTGGCGATCATGTACCCGATTCCGGCACCTCCCCCGGTGACGAGTGCCGTCTTGCCCTCGATGGAGAACAGATCTCGATTCTTCATCTCCAATTCCTCCCGATCATTGATTCGAAGATTGACCCGCTGCTGGGGTTTCGCATGGTGGTACGTAGATCCACAGCGACCATGCGAATCCGTTTCCCGTCAACCGAGCCCGTGAACCAGCACGGCCCGGGATTCAGTCGACTCGAAGCGAAGCTTCACGGCCTCCTGATAGTCGGGCGAATCGTACCAGCCTCGGAAGGCCTCCTCAGACTCGAACTCGATCACGACAGTCCGTGGACCGAACCACTCCCCTTCCACGGGAACGGGGGAATCGTCTGCGGTCAGGACCTTCCCCCCAGCGGCAACCAGGCCGGAGCCGGCTCGAGCTGCATAACGAGCGTACCCCTCGGCATCATCGACTCGGACCTGCGCAATGAAATAAACCGACATTCCTGCCTCCTCTGGGCAAAGAGATTCGTGGGCCTCTTCTACCACGAACTCGCCCCGAGAGGAGACTTCCTCCCAGAAAGAGGAACAAGAACGGAAGGCGTGCGATTGGAGATTCTCATCGCGCGACCAGGCTGCCAAAGGATCCGGCCGGCGATCGGGGGCCCACAACCAGGCCCCGTGAGAAGTCACCCGCGAGATAGAAGCAGGCATCAACCCGGGCTCGGGCCATGAGCCCGGTCTGGAACTCATGGCCCGCACATCGCCAGAGCCAAGCGGTTCAGGGTATCCGCTAGGCTTTCGGCTCGTCCCCGGACTCTCCGTCGGTCTCCTCGTCGCCACTACCCGCAGCTGCGAGGCCTCCCAACAGGCCCAGGGCTCTGAGCTTGTTCCCGATCCAGGAACGTCCGACGAGTGCTGCCGCGCCCACTACAGCCGCCGCTGCAAGTCCGACGCTCTTGGCCGTATCGCCACTGCCGTCGCCGGATTCTCCGCTCGGTCCGCTCTCCGAGGCAGCCGCGACGGGCGGCAGGTCCTCTGGGGTCTCGACCACGACAACCTCATCCCCCTCGGAACCACTCGAATCCGATCCGTCGTCGATGAACTCGAAGGTGATCTCGTTTCCGGCCAGATTGTCCTCTCCCTGGGCCGGTTCCCGATCTCCAAGGGAGACCCACGACGTGCGCGTGAGGTCGAGATTCGGCCCCCCTTCGGTTCTCCCGGCCGGCCCCACCCCACGGTCGCTGGCATCGAGTAGCGCCGTGCGAACGGGGCCCAGATCCACAGGGTCCTGGAGTCCCTTCCGGGTGAAGTCCTGAACGGTAACAATGCTGGTTTCCAGCTCGATATCGATCCCACCTGTGACGGTCACGTTCCCTCCGAGTCCGCCATTCGAAAGGTCGTCGACCTGGATCTGAATCCCATCCGGTTGCGTGAAGTCATAGCTCGGAGTGAAGACCATTCCGTCGAGTGCTGCGTTCACATCGCTCACGCTCCCTCGGATCGTCATGGCGCCATCCCCAGATCCTGTGCCCTCGACGAAGGTCAGGCCCGTGGTCGACGCCAGCGTAAGGGTTCCACGTTCGGTCTTCAGCGTGATCTCAATCAAGGCATCCGAGCCATCCGGATCCGCGACAGTAATCGCATTCCCGTTCTCGCTGGAGAACACCAACTCTCCACTCGAAGAGCAGATTTGCGAATCCGGAGCCGTGAGCGACGGAGGATCATTGACGGGCTCCAGAGTCACGACCGATGAAATCGCCAAAGCGGTGACATCGCTGCCGCCATTCGCGGTGCCTCCGGTGTCCTGAATCTGGGCCAGGGTGACCACCCGGTTGGCGCCATGCATGTTGTCGCCATCCACCCGGTAGGCCAGGCCATCGATCAATGCTTCGGCCTCTGCCACCGAGCTGCCACCACTTTCCGCAATGACCACCGTGGCAGTGCCCGCCGTGACGGTCACGCTCACTTCGAATCCATTGGCCGGAGTCGTGAGTGTTGCCCCGTCGGTCAAGGAAATGTCGGAACCGTCCACCGTCAGCACTTCGCCGGTTCCGTTTTGAAGACCCGACACCGTCACCGTAAGCCCGGCGACTCGATCCACCGCCTCGGTGAGATCGATGGACGATGCGGAGAACAGCGTCACGGCCGAGGTGTCCTCGGTGTAGGTCGGATCCGATGCGCTGGCCGTCAACTGTGGAGCGTCATTGACCGCCACCATCGAAATCTCCGAGGCGATGGCCAGTGCCGTGCGATCCACGCCACCATCCGAGGTGCCCCCAGTGTCCTCAACGGACGTCAAGGTCACGATGCGACTCGCGCCGAGAACATCTTCGCTGACGTTCTGGTACTGGAGCCCATCGACCAACGCCTCTGCGTCAGCCACCGAAGTGGCACCACTCTGAGAAAGGGTCACGGTTGCCAGAGCACCCGACACGCTCACAGACACATCGAAGCCGTTGGCCTCAGTGCTGACAGTGTTCCCGTCGCTGAGAACCACGCCCGTCCCATCGACCCACAGCAACTCGTCCGAACCGTTCTGTAGCCCCGCGACCGTCAGCGTCATCGACTGGACCCGGTCCGCCGCTTCGGTGAGATCGATGGTCGCCCCAGCGTAGACCCCTACGGGATCCATGTTCTCGACGAAAACCGAGTTAGAAGCCGTTGCGTCCAGCTGCGGAGCATCATTGACCGGAACCATGGAAACACTCGAGGCAATGGCCACCGCCGTGGTATCGGAACCGCCGTCGGCCGTCCCACCCGTGTCCACGATGGAAACGAGTGCCACTCCTCGACTCGAACCCAGCACGTCCTCGCTGACGTTCTGGTACTGGAGCCCATCGATGACCGCCTGAGCGCCAGCCACCGAGCTACCAGCTGCTTGAGACAAAGTCACGGTGGCAATGCCGCTCGATACGCTCACCTCCACGCTAAATCCGTTGGCTGCAGTCGTGGCGCTCGTACCCTCGGTGAGCACAACCTCCGTAGCGTCGACGAAGAGCCGCTCATCGCTGCCATTCACGAGTCCCGAGACGGTCAGAGTCAGAGACTCGACCCTGTCAGCCGCCTCTGTGAGATCAATGCTTGCACCGCTGTAAAGCGTGACTGGGGAACCGTTCTCCACGAAGGTCGGATCACTCCCCGTTGCCGACAGCTGCGGCGCATCATTGACCGCTACCATCGAGACCTCAGAAGTAATCGCGAGCGGGGACGTATCGACGCCTCCGTCCGCCGTGCCACCTGTGTCCACGATGGAGGCGAGTGTCACCGTGCGGCTCGCGCCCAGGACATCCTCGCTCGTGTTCTGATACTGGAGCCCATCGACCACCGCCTGAGCATCGGCCACCGAGCTCCCACCCGCCTGGCTGAAGGTCACGGTGGCCGTGCCACTCGAAACACTCACGGATACGCCAAAGGCGTTGGCCCCCGTCGTCAAACTCACGCCATCACTCAACTCGACGTCCGTGCCGTCCACGACCAGCCGTTCGTTGGCCCCGTTCATGAGGCCCGACACCGTCAAGGTCATGGCTTGGACACGATCCGCCCCCTCGGTGAGGTCGATATCCGTTCCACTGTAGAGCAAGACTGCCGGGTCGTTTTCCGTAAAGGTCGGATCGGTCCCCTTCGCCAGCAACTCTGGAGCATCGTTGACCGGCGTCATCGAGACCACGGAGCTAATGGAAACCGCCGTGGTATCGACCCCACCATCCGCGACACCACCGGTGTCCACGATGGAAATCAGGGTAACGACTCGGGTCGCTCCCAGAACATCCTCACTGGTGTTCTCGTACTGGAACTCGTTGACCAACGCCTGGACATCAGCCACCGCACTACCCCCCACCTGGGAGACGGTCACGGTTGCCGTGCCTCCGGACACGCTCACGGAGACATCGAAGGCGTTGGCTGCTGTCGAGACCACATTCTCATCCGTGAGCGCCACACTCGTTCCATCCACGATCACCCACTCGTCGGCGCCATTCTCCAAGCCCGCAACAGTCAGCGTCAGCGACTGCACATCGTCGGCTGCCTCGGTCAAATCAATGGCAGCCCCTTCGTACAAGCTCACGGGCAAAAAATTCTCAACAAAGGTCGGATTCATGCCGTTGGCAGCCAACTGCGGGGCATCGTTGACGGGCACGATCGAAACCGTTGAATCGATCGCAAGCGCAGTCGTGTCCGACCCACCCTCATCGGTGCCGCCCGTGTCCACGATGGAGGCGAGGGACACTACGCGATTCGCTCCAAGCGGGTCTTGACTGGCGTTCCGGTACCCGAGTCCGTCGATGAGCGACTGAGCATCGGCCACGGAACTGCCCCCCGCCTGGGATAGCGTCACCGTTGCCGTGCCACCCGATACGCTCACCGACACGTCGAACTCTGCCCCGTCGGTGGTGAGACTCGTACCGTCGGTGAGTTCGACCTCCGTGCCGTCCACGAAGAGCAACTCGTCGGATCCATTCACCAGGCCCGAAACCGTCATCACCACCGTTTCAACCCGGTCCGCAGCCTCGGTCAATTCGATGCTCGTGACCTCTTCGTATAGCGACACCACCGCCCCGTTCTCCACGAAGATCGGGTCTGAGGCTGTCGCTGTGAGCTGCGGGGCATCGTTGACTGCAGTCATCGTGACCGTAGAAGCAATTGCCAATGCCGTGGTATCCACGCCACCGTCGGAGGTACCCCCATCGTCCACGATGGAGGTCAGGGTCACGACCCGCGTCGCACCTAGCAGATCATCGCTCGTATTCTGGAACTCGAGACCATCGATCAACGTCTGAGCGTCGGTCACCGAACTACCACCCGCCTGACTCAAGGTCACGGTGGCTGTACCCTCCGATAGGCTCACAGAGACATCAAAACCGTTGGCTGCCGTCGTGGCGTTGACGCCGTCGGTGAGCGTCACCGATGTGCCATCCACCCAGAGAAGTTCGTCGGCCCCGTTCTGCAGGCCTGCAACCGTCAGTGTCATCGTCTCGACTCGGTCAGCCGCCTCGGTCAGGTCGATACTGGTGATCTCTTCGTACACGGACACCGCCGCGCCATTCTCCACGAAGGTTGGGTTCGAGGCCGTCGTCGTGAGCTGCGGGGCGTCATTGACTGAAGTCATCGTGACTGTCGAGGCGATCGCCAATGGCGCGCTATCCACTCCACCATCGGCCGTGCCTCCATCGTCCACGATGGATGTCAGGGTCACCACGCGCGTCGCACCCAGAGGGTCTTCGCTCGTGTTCTGGTACTCGAGGCCATTGATCACCGCCTGAGCGTCGGTCACCGAACTACCACCCGCCTGGCTCAAGGTCACGGTGGCCGTACCCCCCGATACGCTCACAGAGACATCAAAGCCGTTGGCCACCGTCGTGGCGTTGAAGCCGTCGGCGAGCGTCACCGATGTACCATCCACCGAGAGAAGTTCATCGATCCCGTTCTGCAGGCCTGCGACCGTCAAAGTCATGGTCTCGACTCGGTCGGCTGCCTCCGTCAGATCGATACTGGTGACCTCTTCGTACACGGACACCGCCGCGCCGTTCTCCACGAAGTTCGGATTCGAGCCGGTCGCGACCATCTCTGGCGCGTCGTTGACCGGAATCACGCCAACCGTCGCCTCGATCGAAGTCAGAGTGGTGTCCTCGCCACCGTCAGCTGTACCTCCGTCGTCCTGGATGGAAGTCAGCGTCACGACACGGGACGCACCCTGTGGATCATCACTGGTGTTCTGGTACGCGAGACCTTCAATCAACTCCTCAGTCTCGCCGGTAGACAGACCTGCTGCACTCGAGAGAGTGACATCAGCGGTCGACCCACTCACGCTGACCGAGACTTCGACCCCATGAGAGGCCGTCGTCAACACCGTTCCATCCGTCAGAACGACGCTCTCTCCGTCTACCACCAGAATTTCGTCGGTACCGTTTTCCAGACCCTCAACAGTGAGTGTCAGAGACGCCACCTTGTCGGCCGCCTCTTCCAGATTGATCGTAATCCCCGGATAGAGACCAGTGACCGCAGCATCACCCTCGACGTAATCCACCGTAGAACTCTTGGTGGTCTGCACCATGACCGGGGCATCATTGACGGCGATCAGGCTCACCGTCGAGGAAATCGACAGCGCCGTCGTATCTGCGCCGCCATCGGCGGTTCCGCCGGTATCCGTAATGGAAGACAAGGTCACGATGCGGGATGCGCCCAGCGGATCCTCACTGATATTCTGGTACTCGAGACCATCGATGAGATTCTGCACGTCCACTCCAGAAGAACCGCCCTTCTGGGAGACTGTGACCGTCGCAGTTCCGCCCGCCACCTCAACAGCCACACCGAAAGACTCGCCAGCTGTCGCCACATTGTTGCCATGGCTAAGTGTCACATTCGTGCCATCCACGACGACGAGTTCGTCGGAACCGTTCTGCAGACCTGAAACCGTGAAGGTCAGGGACTGGACCTTGTCCGCCGCTTCGGTCAAGTCGATCGATGCGTCGCTGTAGACACCGACCGGCGCCGCATTCTCCACAAAGATCGGGTTCGAGGCCGTGGCCACCAACTGCGGGGCGTCGTTGACCGCCACCAGGGACACCGTCGAGGAGATCCCGAGCCCCGTGGTGTCCGTCCCACCATTGGCTGTGCCGCCGGTATCGACAATGGACTCCAGGGTGACGACGCGGGTCGCTCCCAACACATCCTCACTGGTGTTCTGGTACTGGAGGCCGTCGATCAGTGCCTGAGCGTCTGCAACCGAAGTGCCCCCGACCTGGCTCAGGGTGACCGTGGCCGTACCGCCCGCCACACTCACCGACACATCGATGCCGTTGGCCGCCGTCGCAACAAGGGTGCCCTCAGTGAGTGACACCTCGGTGCCATCTACGAAGAATCGTTCGTCGTCCCCATTCATCAGGCCCGAAATCGTCAAGACCATGGACTGAACCCGATCCGCCGCCTCGGTCAGACCAATGCTGGTTCCGCTGTAGACCCCAACCGCCGGAGTGTTCTCCGTGAAGGTCGGGTCCAAGGCCGTCGTCGCCAGCTGCGGAGCATCATTGACCGGAACCATCGAAACTGTCGAGACGATGGCCGGCGCACTCGTATCGGAGCCTCCGTTTGCTGTCCCACCGGTGTCCTCGATGGAGGCCACCGTCAGAACGCGACTCGCACCGAGGACATCGTCGCTGATGTTCTGGTACTGGAGGCCATCGATCACGGCCTGGGCATCGGCCACCGAACTGCCACCCGTCTGAGAGAGTGTCACGGTCGCCGTACCGCCAGCCACGCTCACGGACACATCGAATGCGTTAATCCCCGTCGTGAGGCCCGTACCGTCGTTGAGGACGACATCCGTTCCATCCACCAGAAGCAGCTCGTCAGAGCCATTCATCAGGCCGGCGATCGTCACGGTCATGGACTTGACCCGATCCGCTGCCTCGGTCAGTTCGATGCTCGTTCCGCCGTAAACCAAGACCGCAGGGTCGTTCTCCGTGAACGTCGGATCCGTAGCGCTGGTTACCAGCTGCGGGGCGTCATTGACGGGAACCATCGAAATCATCGAGTCGATGGACAACCCTGTGGTGTCAACACCCCCGTCGGACGTTCCGCCGGTATCCATGATGGACGTGAGCGTCACGATTCGAGAGTTGCCCAGGACATCCTCGCTGGTGTTCTCATAGGCCAGGCCGTCGACCAGGGCCTGAGCATCCCCTACCGATGTCCCCGAAGCCTGCGAGATCGTCACCGTCGCGGTACCACCCGACACGACCACCGATACGTCGAAGGCATTCTTGGAGGCGGTCGAGACGGCATTGCCGTCAGTCAACGCGACACTGGTGCCATCCACGATGAGTTGCTCATCCGGTCCGTTCTCGAGGCCAGCAACGATCAGCGTCATCGCCTTCACGTCGTCAGCCGCCTCGGTCAAATCGATACTCGTTCCTCCGTAGAGAAGCACCGACGGACCATTCTCCACGAACGTGGGATCCGAGGCCGTAGCAACCAACTGCGGAGCATCATTGACCGGCGTGATCGACACGTTGGAGTCGATCGAAAGAACTGTGGTATCGACCCCACCCGCTGCCGTTCCCCCGGTATCCTCAGCCGAGGTCAAGGTCACGACTCGGTTGAATCCAAGCGGATCTTCGCTGAGATTCTGGTAGGCGAGATCCTCAATGAGAGCCTGGGTGTCCAGGGGCTCCAGACCACTGTCGCTGGAAAGCGCAACCGTCGCCGTGCCACCGACCACACTGACGGAGACCTCCAGGCCGCGGACCGCCGTGGTCATCGCCGTTCCGTCCACCAAGGAGACAGACTCTCCATCTACCGTGAGCTGCTCGTCGGCACCATTCTGCAAACCCGAGACTGTCAGAGTCAGCGACTTCAAGTCGTCCGCGGCTTCGATGAGATCGACTTCGACGGAGCCGAACAACTCCACCGCACTCCCACCTTCCACAAAGGCCGTGCTCGAACTCTTGCTGAGCAGACCGATCGTCGGCGGGTCATTCACTGCCGTCACAGTCACGTCAGAGACAATGGACAGCGCCGTGGTATCCGATCCACCGTCGGCCGTACCACCCGTGTCGGAAACGGAGGAAAGCGTGACCAGACGATTCGCCCCCAGCGGGTCATCTCCGGCAACGTGGTATGCCAAACCGTCGACGAGTGCCTGGGCGCTGGCCACCGAGGTGCCACCCGATTGGTCCAGCGTCACCGTCGCCGTGCTGCCCGAGACACTGACAGACACGTCGAAGGCATTGGCGGTGGTGGTCACCATCGTCCCATCCACCAGAGAGATTTCGTCGCCATCGACGGTCAGAACTTCGTTGGATCCATTCTCCAGACCGGCCACAGTCAGGGTCAGCGACATCACGTCGTCTGCTGCCTCTGTCAGGTCGATGCCTGTACCGCTATAGAGCAGGACCGCCGGCGCGTTCTCGACGTAGTTCGGATTCTCCGCTGTCGCCGTAAGCTGTGGCGCGTCATTGA
The DNA here is from genome assembly GCA_022447545.1 of Myxococcota bacterium. GTDB lineage: Bacteria > Myxococcota_A > UBA9160 > UBA9160 > SMWR01 > JAKVBI01. The sequence goes on along the minus strand of JAKVBI010000033.1, from coordinate 935 downwards.
CCGGAGTCATGGAGACCGTCGAAACGATGGCCAGGGCCGTGGTGTCCACACCGCCGTCAGCCGTTCCACCGTCGTCCACGATGGACGTCAACGTCACCACCCGGGTCGCCCCGAGCACGTCCTCACTGAGATTCTCGTATTCCAGTCCGTCGATCACCGCCTGTGCGTGGGCCACGGAACTGCCGCCGGCCTGACTCATGTTGACCGTCGCCGTGCCACCGACCACGCTCACGAACACGTTAAAGCTATTGGCTGTGGTCGTGAGGTTGGTGCCATTGGCGAGATTCACCGATGTGCCATCCACCCACAGGCGCTCGTCGGTCCCATTCTCCAGACCCGAGACCGTCAGAGTCATGGACTCGACACGGTCGGCCACCTCGGTCAGATCGATGCTCGTGACATCCTCGTAGACCGAAACTGCTGAACCGTTCTCCACGAAGGTCGGATCCGAGCCCGTCGCCGTCAGCTTTGGCGCGTCATTGACCGGAGTCATGGCGATCGTCGAAGCGATGGAGAGCGCCGTGGTGTCCACGCCGCCATCTGCGACCCCACCATCGTCCACAATGGAGGTGAGGGTCACGACTCGAGTCGCTCCGAGTACATCCTCGCTGGTGTTCTCGTACTCGAGCCCGTTGATCACCGCCTCGGCATCGGCCACCGAGCTGCCGCCCGCCTGGCTCAGACTCACGGTGGCCATGCCACCCGATACGCTCACGGAGACATTGAAACCGTTGGCCGCGGTGGTCGCACTCGAACCATCGGTGAGCGGAACAATCGTGCCGTCCACCGAAAGCAACTCATCCACGCCATTCACCAGGCCCGAGACCGTCAGAGTCATGGACTCGACACGGTCGGCCGCCTCGGTCAGATCGATGCTCGTGACATCCTCGTAGACCGAAACTGCTGAACCGTTCTCCACGAAGGTCGGATCCGAG
>JAKVBI010000032.1 GCA_022447545.1 Myxococcota bacterium | reverse complement strand
TGTCCCTACGCTCCTTGGCCGGCGTCGTGGGAAAGGTCGTGCTGGGTTCCCTGGCGGACCGTGTGGGCGCACGCAAAGTGGTCGTTACAGCCAGTGGCCTTCAGCTGGTGATCTGGATCGTCCTACTCCAATGGCCGAGCGTCCCCATGCTGATCGGCGCAGGGCTCGGCCTGGGCTTCGCGGGCGGCGCCCTGTACCCGCTGCGCGGCGCCCTGGTGGGTCAGCTATTCGGGCGAGCGGGCTTTTCCAGCGTCACGGGAATCCTCGCGACCATGCAGCTGCTCCCCAGCCTGCTCGCTCCGCCAATGGCTGGCACGCTCTACGACCAGACGGGAGATTACGCGGCGGCCTTCCAGGCTTTTCTGGTGGTGTACCTGGTGGCCCCGATCCTACTCGCGCTGATCCGCATGCCGGCCCGCCCGCACTGACCCGTCCCCCACCCCAGGCTCAGCTCCTGCGCCTACTCCCGAGGCCGACACTCGGCCAGCTCGGCCATCAACTCGAGCTCGGCGTGGGAGTGGTAGTGGATGTTGAGACCGGTGGCGCCACAGTCGCGGAAGCTCGGCCAACGTTCTCGAATCCGGGTCACGGGACCGATCAGGGAGCCCTCGTCCAGAAATTCATCGGGAACGGCTGCCGTGGCCTCGTCGCGATGGCCCGCCAAGAACAATTCCTGAATGCGCTCGGCCGCTTCCGCATAGCCGCAACGGATCATTCGCTGTTTGTGGAAGTTCAGCTCCGGGTGGCCCATGCCGCCCACGTAAAGAGCCGTGAAGGCCTTCTGCGCATCGAGAGCGGCCTTCAGATCATCGGTGATGTGCACCGTACAACCGGCCTGAATCTCGAAGTCGTCGAAGCTCTTGCCATTGCCTGCCCTGCGAAAGCCCTCCTCGAGCCAGGGCTTGTAGGTCTCGAACATGCCGGGGTTGAAGCCGAAAGGGAGCCAGCCGTCCGCCAGCTCTGCAGTCAACTTGACCATGGACTCGGAGCCCGTCCCAAGCCAAATCGGCAGCTTGGGGTTGGGATGAAGAATCAACTTGAGAGGCTTACCCATGCCTGCCGACCCCTCCCCCTCGAAGGGCAGCGAAATCTCACGCCCCTCGTGGCTCACGGGTCCCTGACGCTCCAGCACTTTGCGCATGATCTGTACGTAGTCGCGCATTCGGTAGTAGGGACGCCCCCAGGGCTGACCGTACCAGCCCTCGACGATCTGGGGCCCCGAGAGACCGAGGCCACCAATGACCCGTCCCTCCCCCGCCAGCATCTCCAGAGTGGCCAATTGCATGGCCGCCGAGGCGGGCGTGCGTGCCGCCAATTGCATGATCGAAGTCCCGAGACGGATCTCCGACGTGAACGCGGCCACATAGGCCAACGGCGTCAGTGCATCCGAGCCGTAGGCCTCGGCGGACCAGATTGAGTCGTAGCCGAGTTTCTCGACGAGCCGGATGGTGTCCAGGGGCACCTCCAACTTCGCACCATCCCAGCGAATCTGTATTCCGAGCTTCACCTGGTGGATCCTTCCCGTTGTTTGCGCTGTTCGGTCAACTCCCGCCCCTCACCAGTCGCCCCGGCAGCGCCCCGGTGTGCTCCCCCTCCCGGAAGGTGACCTGTCCGCTCACCACAGTGGACTCGTAGCCGCGCGCGCGCTGCACGAGCCGCCGTGCACCCGCTGGAAGGTCGCTTACGAGTTCCGGCAGGCTCAACTGCAAGCGGTCGAAATCGATCACGTTCAGGTCCGCCTTCTTACCCACGGACAGCACCCCGCGATCGTCCAGTCCATATAGCGAGGCGCCATCCAGGGTCATCTTCCTCACCACCTGCTCGATGGAAAGGCGCGGCCCCCGAGTGCGATCCCGGGCCCAGTGCGAAAGCAGCGAGGTCGACATGCTGGCATCACAGATCGCCCCACAATGGGCGCCGCCGTCCCCGAGACCGAAGGCGCTGTGGGGGCTCTCGAGCATCTCACGTACGGGTTCGAGATTGCCATCGCTGTAGTTGAGGAGAGTCAGCATCAACAACTGGCGTCCTTCGAGTTCGAGCATCCAGTCGTAGAGCAGATCGAAGGGATCTCGCCCCTCACGCTTGGCCACAGCCAGGCAACTCGCTTCGGGCGGCGGTTCGTAATCCGGTGGATCCCCGAGACGAAAGATCTTGTGAAGGCCGTCTAAAAACAAAGAGAACACCACCTCCAGCGATGGATCCGTGTGGGATTCCTCCTGGAGAATCTGACGCCGGATCTCAGGCTCGCGAAGCCTCGCCACCCGCTCGGGCAACTCGAGCGCCGACAACTTCAAGTAGGTGGGTTTGAATGAAAACGGATGGAAGGTGGAGTGGCCGATCAACAGCGTGTTCGGGCGCGACGCCACCTGGGGTCGCAGACTTGCCCCTTCGGCGTTTGCCTGGGCGCAGGCATCGAGGACCTCGCGCCATTGCTCCTTGTCCTGGTCGTATTGCACCAACGCGAAGGTCACCGGGCGTCCCACAGCAGCGGAGAGTTTGCGCATCCACGCCACCTCCTTGGCGGGCGCGGACAGATCCTCTCCCTGCACCCCCGCCGGGGCCAACTCGAACAGTCCTCGACCCAACTTTCCGAGCACGCCACCGATGCCGAACAATTCGTCTTCAGCCGCGTAGGTCCCGGGCACGGGCTCCCCATCCACGGCGCGGTGGACCAGAGTTCGGGAGGTCGAGACCCCCAGAGCGCCCGCTCGGATTCCCTCCTCCACCAGCGCGGCCATCGCTTCGATGTCTTCCCCAGTCGCGGGCTCGTTCTTCGCTCCTCGCTCGCCCATCACGTAGGCGCGCACCGCACCGTGGGGCACCTGAGTGCCGAAGTCGATTGCGTGGGATCGGGTGGCAAGGGCATCCAGAAATTCGGGGAAGCTCTCCCAACCCCACTCGATCCCTGCCGCCAGGGCCGTGCCCGGGATGTCCTCGACCCCCTCCATCAAGCCGATCAGATACTCCTCCTGCCCCGGCCGAACGGGAGCAAAGCCCACCCCGCAGTTGCCCATCACGCAGGTCGTCACGCCGTGCCAACAGCTGGGACTGAACAGGGGGTCCCAGCTGGCTTGACCGTCGTAGTGGGTATGGACGTCCACCCAACCGGGGGTCACGAGCTTGTGGCGAGCGTCGATCTCCTCGGCTCCGCGGCCGGCGTTGGGCCCGACGGCCGAGATGACGCCCCCATCCACAGCCACGTCGGCCTCACACAGGGCCTCCCCCGTTCCATCGGCCACAGTTCCACCGCGAATCACCAGATCATGCATGCACGGCCTCCGACTGCAGCTCCTCGACCGGTCGGGAGGCCAATCAAGCAGGCCGCCTCTGGATCAGCCCGAGCCCATTTTCACGCATGACCCGTCGAGCCTCCTCAGGCGAAAAGTCCGGCAGGTCATCGATGAAGCTCACAGGCTCAGCAAGACCTTCGCCGTGCGGGAAGTCCGATCCGAATAGAATGTGATCGACACCCACCTGTTCACGCAGCAGTGCGATGTCGTCCTCATAGTAGGGAGCCACGTAGACGTGACGGCGGAATGCCTCGACAGGGTCTGACTTGAAGGCAAATGGCATCTGCCCATAGACCTTCTTCAAGCTCTGCAAGAGACCTGTGACCCAGGAGCAACCCGACTCGATGGTGGCAAGCCGAAGGTTTGGAAACCGGTCGAACAAGCCACCGCAGAGCAGGGATGCCATGGTGTCACTGATGGGACTTGCCGACATGCACAACCGCATGGGGTGGAAATCAAAAGCCTTGAAGGTTCCCCCCAGCCCCCAGGCCTCTTGAAACCTGAGATACCCGGCGTCTCCCGAGTGATAGGCGACGGTGACCCCCGCCTCATTGACACGTGCCCAGAAAGGATCGAACCGGGGGTCCGACGGCGAGAAAGAATCCGTGGGTGACTCCACGGGCGCTGGCCGCATCACGATCACGCGCACATCGCGCTCGAGCGCCCACTCGAGTTCCTCCACCGCCCATTCGGTATCCACCAGGGTCAGATAGGGCGCGGCAAAGATTCGGTCGCGATACGCGAACCCCCAATCCTCTTCGAGCCATCGATTGAAGGCACGGAACGCCGCCAGCATCGCATCGGGATCCTGATTCAGAGCTGCCTCCATCCCCACTCCCAGCGTGGGAAAGAAGAAGGCAGCTTCCAACCGCTGAGTATCCATTACCGCAAGCCGCGCATCGCGCTGGCGATAGGCCGGGTTGATGGGCTCGAGATCCCCAAAGATGTCACGAATGCTCTTGCCGTCGGGATTGCGTCCGCGGAAGTACTCGTCGAGGCAACCCGGTCGAGCAACGGGGTCGAAGGTCGGGTTGGGGATGAAGTGATTCACCTTGCCCCCCACCATCAGCGACTTCCGGCCACCAATCTCGGCCCACTGCATGGCACGTCGGCTCATGCGCGGATCGATGTGACGAGTGAAGGCGTCTTCAGCTTCGTAATAGTGGTTGTCGGCGTCAAACGCCTGATATCCAAGATCGGTCATGTTCCTACTGTCTGCTCCCATCGTTTCCGCTCGGCCCTGTCCATCGGCCCTGCACGGGAAGTCATAGCATGAAGGCCCTCGCGACCTCCAGAACCCGAGGGACATCGCCCCCCCCCGCAACGATCCATTGCCCGGGTGGGCCCGCGCGCGTAACGTGAGGCCCGCTGCGAGCCGATCCGGTACGCAGGGAGGACCCCCATGGCGGACGAACATGCAACGAAGACGCAACTGTCGGGCAAAGTGGCGCTCATCACGGGAGGTGCGCGTGGGCTCGGCGGCGCCCAGGCGCGGCTGTTCGTCGAGCGCGGCGCCCGGGTTTTGATCGGGGACGTCCTCGAGGACCTCGCTTCCGAGCTGGCTTCGGAGCTGGGAGAGAACGCGCGTTCCGTTCTCCTCGACGTCACCCACGAAGAGCATTGGAACAGCGCCATTCGTACCGGAGAAAGTGAATTCGGGAAGCTCGACGTGCTGATCAACAACGCGGGAATCTCTCCCGCCCCGGGCCCCATCATCGAGACCCCTGCCGAGGACTACGAGCGTGTGATCCGCGTCAATCAGATCGGAAGCTTCCTCGCTCTACGAGCCACCATCCCAGCCATGCAACGAGCCGGAGGAGGCTCCATCGTTCTGATCGGTTCGACAGCCGCCGTCGAGGGAGTAGGCGGGATGGCCCCCTACGTTTCGAGCAAACACGCGGTGCGCGGTCTCGCCCATGTGGCCGCCCTCGAATGCGCGCGTGAGGGCATTCGGGTCAACACCATCCTGCCGGGCCCCATGGACACCTTCATGAATCAGCCGGGCGGGTGGTGGGAGGGGGTCGACCTGCGGCCGGACATGGCCCAGGGAAACCCCATGGGTCGCATCGGCGCCCCCCGCGAGTGCGCGGAATTGGCCGCCTTTCTCGCCTCTGATGCCAGCTCCTACTGCACGGGAGGGGATTTCTCAGTCGATGGAGGCCAGCTGGCCGGCGTCTACGCTCCGCCCATCACGCGCTGAAGCCAACGCGGCAGCTCCTCATCGGCCCCGGTACGACGGTTTCCGATCCTCGGCCCGAGCCGCTTTCATCTCCGCGTAGTCGTCGGAGGCGAAGGTCAGGGTCTGAGTGGTCGCCTCCTCGTCGATCGATCGAATCACCTGATCGTCGGCCAACAGGCCCATGTTGCGACGCGACATCTTGACCGTGAAGGAAGGCGATGCAGCGATCTTCTCGGCCATCTCGCGGACCGTGGACTCCAACTCCTCCTCAGAGACCAGGCGCGAAATCACCCCGTGACGAAGCGCTTCGTCGGCGGCCATCACCCGTCCGGTGAGAATCATGTCCATGGTCACACCGTGGCCGCACATCTGGAACAGGCGGGCCATGCCACCTGAGTCCGTCAGCACACCGTGAGCAACCTCGGGAAGCATGAAGCGTGTGCCCTCGGCGGCGACGCGGAGGTCACAACACAGGGCACGCTCGAAGGAGCCCCCGATCACCCAGCCCTTGAGGGCGCACAAGATCGGGGCCTGGGTACGAAAGATGCGCTTGAAGTTGCCCTGGCCTCGCTCGATGAAGGAGAGGTTATCGATGTCTTCGGTTCGGACACCGATCTGACCAACGTCGCGACCAGAGGACCAGGATTTTCCGTTTGCGCGCCAAATGATCGCACGCACGTCCTTCCGCTCCTCCAGTTCTCGCAGGATCTCCCACAGGCCATCATCCATCTCATCGTTGGCCGCGTTGTGTTTGTCGGGCCGGTTGTTGGTGATGGTGGCGATGGGTCCGTCGTATTCGAGAGTAATCAGGTCGGTGGGCACAGAAGGCTCCTCACGTTGATTTCTCATACATCATACCGGTTATCCGTCTGGCGAGGCCTGGGGAACAGCGGGTGCCCGAGACACGCCACGCGCAACGACGACCAGGACCCATGCTGCGACCCCCATCACCAGGGTGCCCTGGAGGGGCTTGCCCAAGAGCCACCATCCCGTTCCGAGCAACACGCCGTAGATTCCAAGGGTGGCCATGGCCACCTCCAACCACGGGCGCCATCCAAGAGGGCGCAGGGGCAGTCCGGCTGCCCGGGCAACAGGGCCCCACGCCCCGAGAGGCCGCACACGCTCGAAGAAATGCCGCAGTGTCGCGGGATCCTCGGGGGGGGTCAGCCAGGTCACCAACAGGGACACGCTGATCGCAAACGCAACCACCCAGACGAAGGAAAGCGGAAAGGGAATGCCCATCACCCCCTCGAACCAATGAGTCCCCAACAGCGAGGCCAGCATGACGGAGATCTCGCTCCAGGCATTGATCCTCCACCACAGCCAGCGCAACAGCAGAATCAGCCCGCTACCCGCGCTGATGGTGGCCAACAGTTTCCAGGCCCCGGAAACCGAATCCATGGCGAAGGTGGCCGCCACTCCAAACGCTGCCAGCCCCACGATGCAAACCCGAGCCACCCTCACGAGAGAACGCTCGCTGGCATCGGGTTTCACGAAGCGCGCGTAGACGTCGTGGGTCAGGTAGGAGGCCCCCCAATTCAACTGGGTGTCGATGGTGGACATAAAGGCGGCCAGCATGGCCGCAAGCATCAACCCTCTCAGACCGTCGGGCAGGGTTTCGAGCATCACCCGCACGTAGCCGGCCTCGGGATCTTCAAGCCCGGGATACTGAATGACTGCCACCAATCCCACGATCACCCAGGGCCAGGGCCGCAAAGCGAAGTGGGCAATCGCGTACCACAACCCCGCGAGCCGCGCGTGACGCTCGTCTCGTGTGGCCAGAATGCGTTGGGCCGTGTAGCCGTGCCCCTCGGTGTTGCCGCTCGACCAACTCTTGAGGCCGACGTAGATCGCGAAGGCCCACACAGCCTCGCTGTCATGCGCCGAAGGCAGCAATGCCAGCAACTCGGCCCGGTCCCCCAACTCGGTCAGGAGAGCCGACATGCCGCCAACCTCCTTCACCGCCAGTACCGCCAGGGCGACGGAACCCACCAGGGCCAACCCGAACTGAAGAAAGTCCGTGAAGACCACACCCACCAGGCCCGCCAACAACGTGTAGCCGACGGTCAAGACGAACAACCCGGCAAGAATCCACCCGCTCTCACTCTCGTCCACTCCGAGAGCAAGCGAGAGCACCTTCAGCATGGCGAGGTTGACCCAACCCATCACGATGGCATTGCGCAGGACGCCGAAGTAGGCCGCGCGAAACAAACGCAACCCCGCTGCTGTCCGACCCCCGTAGCGGATTTCCGTGATCTCGTTGTCGGTCAAGACACCACTGCGGCGCCAGAGTTGGCCGACGATCAGGGCACCGATCACCGCCGGCAGAACGTCGGCCCACCAGAACCAGTTGCCCGCGATGCCCTCACTGGCCACGAGCCCCGCAACCGCCAGGGGCGTATCCGCCGCAAAGGTCGTGGCCACGATGGAGGTACCCGCCAACCACCAGGGCAAGCTGCGACCGGCCACAAAGAAGGCCGCACGGCTACTCGATGCTCTCCGAGCATGCCACGCTCCCCAGACGAACGCGCCGCCCAGGTAGAGACCAATGATCACCAGATCCAGGACGCTCAGCGCCCCCCCCCTTCGCGAGGCCGCCGACGCTCGGGGCTAGAGAGACGCGGTCTTCGTGTCCCGCCCAGAGCGCAACAACCTTCCCGCCAACGCTCCCGTCGATTCGCCCTCAGCGACCACCACCTGTCCGTTGACAAGCACCCGTTGAACCCCCAAGGCGTCGGCCACCAGACGTGAATTCCCTCCGGGCAGATCCGCGGCTGTGCGCACTGGACAGCGGTCCACAGTCTCCGGGTCAAAGATCACGACATCAGCGTGGGCACCCTCTCGGAGCACCCCCCGATCTCGCAGGCCGAACATTTCTGCGGGTTTCTGGGTCATCAACTGCACGGCCCGTTCGACAGAGACAAGCCGCCGACCGCGCAAACAATCAGCCAGCAGACCCGTTGGATAGCTCGAGCCGCACATGCGATCGAGGTGAGCGCCAGCATCGGAACCGCCGATCAGAATGTGATCGTCCTCCCACGCCTCGGCACGCAGCGCCCAACTCTCCTCGCTGTCGTCGGGGCTTCCTGGCCAGAGGACCGTGCGTAGTTCGTCACGGATGACGATGTCACATAGAGCGTCGAAAGTCGTCTGGCCCGTCTCCTCGGCGATGTCGCCGACGCTGCGCCCGCGCGCGAACTCGTTGCCCGAGGAGAACACATCGCCGATGACGAGATTCCCCCAGTTGGCCAGACGGGCCAACACACCAGCTTCCGGTGCATGAGCGCGCTCGTCCAGGAAACGGCGACACTCGGGGTCTCGGAGCTTTTCGATCCGCTCCGAGGGCGAGAGTTTCATGATCTGGTCCCAGTCCGGCAGCATGTGGAGCGCACAATGCGTGAGGAATGAGAGATTCATCTCCACCACCACGGGCATCGTCAGAGCGACTACCCGTCCCCCCTTCTCAGCCGCCCGCTTGGACGCGCCGAGTTGATGGGCGTAGTGATCGGGGCGCTTGCCATCGATGCCAAGCACGTTCCAGTTCAGGGTGCGCTGAGACTCCAGTGACATCCGCGTCATCAACTCCACCTCTTCGTCGCTGAAACGACCGAGGCAACCGTCGATGATGAACTCGAGAGAAGTCCCCTCGTAGTCTCGAACCACCCGACACAGAGCGAGTACCTCGTCGTGAGTGGCCCAACGCGAAGGCACAGGCTCCCCATCTCCATCGCTGTGGGTAAAGGCCAGAGAGGTCGAAAAGCCGAGCCCTCCACCCCTGAGAGAATCGCCGAGTAGCCGCGCCATCTCGGAAAGCTGCTCCGGAGTTGGTTGTCCTCCCACCGCGGCCTCTCCCATGACACTGCGCCGGACGGCACAGTGCCCGACCAAGAATCCGGCGTTGACTCCGATCGCACCTTCCAAGCGGTCGAGGTATTCGCCGAAGCCGCGCCAATCCCAGGGCAAGCCCGCTTCCAGAGCCGAGAGGGGCATACCCTCCACCCGCGCCATCATGCGCCGGATGTAGTCGGCATCCTGATCCCCCAGCGGGGCCAGTGTGAAGCCGCAGTTGCCCCCAATCACGGTGGTGACGCCATGCAAATTCGAGGGACTGGCCGTAGGGTCCCAGAACAGCTGTGCATCGTAGTGGGTGTGGGGGTCTACGAAACCGGGCGCCACGCAACAGCCGTCGGCGTCGAGCACCTCGGCCGCCGTCTCGTCCAACCGGCCCACCGCTGCAATGCGTCCATCCAGAATCCCGACGTCTGCCGTGTGGCCTGGGCCCCCGGTTCCGTCGATCACCGTCCCGCCGCGTATGATTCGATCCAGCATGAGGCCGATCGTGGCCGAAGGTAGCCCCGGGGGCAAGACCAGAAACGCCTCACCCCAGGCCGATCACCCCCCGTTGGGCCCATTGGGTCAGCTCATCGCCCCCGATTCCCAACTCTTCCGACAATACCTGGGCCGTGTGAGCCCCCAAAAGCGGCGCAGCACGCGTCTCCACCTGGCTCTCTGAGAGCCGAACGGGAGCTCCCAGCACGCGCAGGGGCCCCAGTTCGGCGTGCTCGAGGGTTTCGACGAAGCCCCGCTCTCGCAGGTGGGGATCCTCGAACAGATCCAGGGTGTCGAGCACCGCGCTACAGGGCACCCCGGCCTCGGCCAGCAGTCGCATGGCCTCGGTCTTGCTCCGCTGGCTCGTCCAGGCCTTGATCACTTCATAGAATTCCCCGCCCACGCCCCCCCCGAACTGGGGCATCGAAGCGGTCTCCTCGGCCAGGTCCGGCCTTCCAATGACGCGACAAAGCGCCTCCACGTGACGCGGCGTGGCAGCGAGCAGAAACACGTAATCGTTGGCGCCCCCGGGAGAGCAGGGATAGAGGTTCGAGAACGGCCCCACACCGTTCCCCGTGCGAGGTGCGACCTCGCGGCCGTAATCGCTCATACTGCCGACGGTGGTGCGCAGAAAATACGTGGCGGCCTCCTGCATGGAGACCTCCACCCGCTGCCCCTTGCCCTCGCGCAGGCGCTGCACGTAGGCGGCCAGGATGCCGAACGCCAGCTGCAGGCCACTCCCCGAGTCCGCCAGTGTGGGGCCCGGCCGCATGGGTGGACCGTCGGGCTCCCCGGTCACCGAAAAGGCTCCCCCAGCCGCCTGAGCGACCATGTCGTAACACTTGTACTGCGAATAGGGCCCGTAGCCCCCAAACCCCTTGACCCGGGCGTAGATGATCTCCGGGTTGCGCTCGCGAAGGCGGGCCTCGTCGAGTCCCAGGCGTTCCACGACGCCGGGGCCGTAGTTCTCCACGAAGACGTCGAAGTGGGAAGCCATCCGAAGTAGCAGGTCACGACCGTCTGGCTCTGTGAGGTCGATGGCGACACTGCGCTTGTTGCTGTTCCAGTAGACGAAGTAACCCGAGTCACCGGGTCCGGTGCTCAGTGCGCGCCCCGGCTCACCGATCCCCGGCCGCTCGACCTTCACCACGTCGGCCCCATACCAGCCAAGCCATTGTGTACAGGACGTCCCCGCCTCGTATTGCGTGAGATCCAGGACACGAAGGCCTTCCAGAGCGGACATATTCGAAATCCTCCTCCGCGCAGCATACACCCCACCCGCGCCCTCGATCGGCTGCCTTTGCATCCCGTGGAGGCCGAAGAATCGCCTGCCGGCTTCGACTATGCTCGGGCCGTCTGACGCCACCCGAGCCCGGACAACCCACCCCAGCCCGAGCGAGCATCCATGCAGGCTCCGGTCCGGACAGCCCTTGGGATCCTGTGCGCCACGAGCCTCGTGCTTGGGTCGCATGCCTACGCGAAAGACGTCCCTCGCGTACGAGCCGTCCATGTCGAAGAGGGCCCGGTCATCGACGGCCTGCTCGACGATCCCGTCTGGACCCGCGCCAACTCCATCGACGAGATGATCCAGGTGATCCCGATCTCGGGAGGCGAACCCAGCGAGCGCACCGTGGCGCGCTTCCTGACCGACGGCGAGTTCCTCTACATCGGAATTCGGGCCTACGACCGGGACCCGGAATCTCTGGTGGCACGCCGCATGAAGCGGGACGACTTCTTCTTCTTCGACGACAACGTCGGCGTGAGCATCGACCCCTTCCGGGACGGCCTCAACGGCTACTTCTTCCAGGTCAACCCCAACGGGGGTCGCCGGGAAGTCAGCTTCGAAGGCCACCTGTTCGAAAAGGATTGGAACGGGGTCTGGTACGCCAAGGCCAACATCGACGACGCGGGATACACGGTGGAAATGGCCATTCCCTTCCAGTCCATCTCCTTCGATCCATCCCTGGACGCCTGGGGGATGAACGTCTCCCGAATCGTCGGACGTAGCAACGAGTGGATCCGCTGGAACAACCCACGCCCCGACGAATTCGTCAGCACCATGTCCAAGGCGGGCATCCTCGAAGGCATGGCCACCGCCGAACAGGGATGGGGCTTGGACATCGTGCCATCGGGAACTGTCCGACGGATCGACGACAACGACACTGGCGAACATGAATTCAAGTTCAAACCCAGTGTTGACGCCTTCTACAAGCTCACTCCTTCCCTCACCGCATCCCTGACGATCAACACGGACTTCGGCGAAACCGAGGTCGATGACCAGCGCGTCAATCTGACCCGCTTCGCCCTCTTTTATCCCGAGAAGCGGGACTTCTTCCTCCAGGACTCGGGCATCTTCGAATTCGCCGAACTCAAGGGACAGAACGGCATCCCGTTCTTCTCGCGCCGCATCGGACTCGACCCCGCGGGCAATCCGGTGGACATCCTGGCGGGAGCGAAGGTGACCGGCCGCATCGGTCGCTTCAAGCTCGGAGTCCTCAACGTAGAGACCGAGCCCCACGCCGACATCGGCTATCGAAACCTCAGCGTCGTGCGGGTGGCCGCGAATGTGCTCACGGAATCCACGGTCGGGATGATTGCAACCCTTGGAAATCAGGACGGGGCACCGACCGACGGACTGGTGGGATTCGACGCCATCTACCGCAATCGGAACTTCATCGAGAACCGCACCCTCAAGGGCAAATTATGGGTTCAGCGAAGCATCAACGAGGGTGCACCGGACGACCAGTGGGCGTTTGGAGGCGACATCGAATACCCGAACGATCGCATTTTCTGGAAGGTCGGCGCGCAGGAACTTCAGTCGAACTTCCTGCCAGCGCTGGGCTTCGTCAACCGTGTGGGCATCCGTCAATACGATGGCATCTTCCGCCACCGAATTCGTCAGAATGGTTTTCTCCGCACCCTGGACAGTTCGGTGGAGGGGCTGCTGATCACAGGACTTTCCAACGACATTGAGAGCGCGCGCATCGCAGTCAATCCGCTGGAGTTCACGAGTTCCATCAACGACCGGGCCGAAATCATCTACGAACACCGCTTCGAACGCCTGATCGCGCCGTTCGAAATCCAACCCGGTGTCATTATCCCGCCCGGCTCGTACCCCTTTGACCTGGGCATGCTCCTCCTCCAATCGGCACCGACTCGAGCGCTGCAGGCCGGCGTCGAAATCTCCTACGGCACCTTCTTTTCAGGCCGCCGCCTACGCATCAACCCGCGCCTCGCGTGGCGCCCTTCCCCCCATCTGTTTGTCGAATTGGTCTACGACCAGAACGATGTAAACCTGCCCGAAGGCGACTTCGTCACGCGGGTCGCTCGGCTGCGCGTGGACGTCAACTTCAGCCCCAATCTGGCCTGGGCCAATTTTATCCAGTGGGACAATGTGAGCGACGAACTGTCCATCAACAGCCGCCTGTTCTGGGTGCCCGTGGAGGGGCGCGAGGTCTTCATCGTCTTCAACCAGTACCTCGACACGAGTCTGGGCGACATTCGCCTGGTTCGAACCGAGCCCCTGGCCAAACTGGGCTGGCTGCTGCGTTTCTGACGCTTACTTTGCCGGTTCCGAGCCCGCTGGACCGAGTGAATGGACTCCTGGATTTTCCACCCGCTGGCAAAAACCACCCAAGGGGCCGAAATCGCAATTTGCCCGACGGCGCTTGCCTGAACGCTCGCCATTTGATTCGATTCCAGTGCACCCGCCCAACCCCCCGGGAGATGCATCGGCCACTGGACCGATCGACCTATCCAATGTGTGGAATTGCAGGGGTCTTGGGCTACCGAGAAGCAGGGCGAACCGAGGATCGTGAGATCCTGGGGTTGCGCGATGCCATGGAGCACCGCGGCCCTGATGATGCGGGGCTCTGGATCTCCGACGATTCCCGCACCGGACTCGGACACCGACGGCTTTCCATCATCGATCTCTCCGAGTCAGGCCAACAGCCCATGACCGACGCCAGTGGTCGCTGGCGCCTGGTCTTCAACGGCGAGATCTACAACTTTCACGATCTGCGCCGTGAACTCGAGGAAGCCGGCTACGAGTTCCATTCGACCAGCGACACCGAGGTGGTCCTCCACGGCTTTCGCGCCTGGGGAGTCGGCGTGCTCGACCGGCTGCGAGGGATGTTTGCCTTCGCTCTCCACGATTCCGAAAAACGCGAGACGCTGCTGGCGAGAGATCCTCTCGGCATCAAACCCCTGTATGTGCTTGACGACGGAAAACGCCTGCTCTTCGCCTCGGAGGTCCAGGCCCTCCGGTCAGTATGCGATGCCGGCGACCTCGACCCCGAAGCTCTGGCCAGCTACCTGCTATGGGGCTCCATCGCACCCCCCCGCACCCTCTATACGCGCATCCGCGCCCTACCTGCAGGCAGCTGGTTGCGCGTGAGTGACGACCGGGTGGAGGGCCCCACCGCCTACTTTGCCCTGGAGGACTGCTTCGGCCGTAGCGAGGACATGGACGAAGAAGAGTCGGCGGAAGCTCTTCGTAACGCCCTGATCGACTCGACACGCCACCACCTCGTGTCAGACGTCCCGGTGGGCGCGTTCCTGTCGGGCGGAGTCGACTCATCGGCCCTGGTAGGCCTGATGACGGCGGGCGGAACGGCATCCGTGCGCACCGTGACCCTCGCCCTCGACGATGCGAGCCTCGACGAGAGCGCTCTTGCCCGACAGGCCGCCCAGCAATACGGAACGGATCACCGAGAGATCCCGATCCGCATCGACGAGATCCGAGAACGCATGCCACAAGCCGTCCGAGCCCTCGACCAGCCTTCCGTCGACGGTGTGAACACCTACTTCGTTTCCGAAGCCGCGGTACGAGCAGGCCTGAAGGTCGCGGTCTCCGGCGTGGGCGGGGATGAACTGTTCGGCGGTTACGGAACCTTCTCGAGCATCCCGAGAATCAACCGCATCCACCGCTGGCTGTGCCCGGTGCCCCCCTTCCAACCGCTGCTAGACGGCGCTTCGGCACTGATCGACACCCTGCCCCGCTCGTCCAGGGCCTCACGCCTGTCCCTAATGCTGCGTTATGGGGGCAGCCCCACCGGAGCGTACACGGCTGCACGCGCCATCCAGACTCCATCGGAAGTCCGCACACTCCTGTCCCCCCAACTCGCCGATGCCGTCGAGGCGGCCGACCCGGCTCGCGAGTTGACGGCGAGACTGGCTGCCAATGCGGTCCCCGAACCCGAACGCGTCTCGGCCCTCGAGTTCCGCCAGTACCTTCAAACGCAACTGCTGCGCGATACCGATGCCGTCAGCATGCGTCATTCGCTGGAGGTCCGAACCCCACTGGTAGACCGCGACCTGCTGCTGGCCGTGGCCCGAGTGCCAGCCCACCACCGCCTGGCGGGACCGGCCAAGCGCCGGCTTCGCGAGGCCCCGTCGCCACCCGTGCCCGAGACGCTGTGGAATCGCCAAAAGCAGGGTTTCACCCTGCCCTTCGACGCCTGGTTCCGTAACGGCGGGCTGCCCGACGAGCTCCCCGAGCACCCCTGGCTGCGAGGCGACTCCCTGCGAGCGGTCCGGAATGGATTCCGCGCGGGCCACCTGCATTTCTCACGGCTATGGCTGCTGACCGTGCTGCGAGAATTCCTGGACTGACCACCGACACGCCCTGGCTCTTCCCCTAGCCCCCAGCCAGCGGCGGGAAGATGCTCACCACCTGACCCTCAGCAAGCACCACGGCACGACGCGCCTCCACGGGCCGCGGCGATTGCTGACCATCGACCAACACCATTTGTGCGTACCGGTCGGGAATCTCGAGGGCATCGATCACGTCCTGCAAGCTGGACCCGTGGGGGAGCTCCAGGTCGCCCCGACCCCGGTCCTGGCGGGGAAACCGATCCCGTAGATTCGCGAACAAACGGACGTGAACGAGCATCGGTCTCCAAGCGCCATCCAGGCCAGGCCCGAAGCCAGGAAGGGTGACGACGGCGAGTCTACCGCGGCCGCGCGGTAGAATGCGCGGCACTGACCTCGAAGTTCTGGAGCCCGGGCCGGGATTCGAAGCAAAGCGAAGGGAGGATCGGGCTTGAGACAAAAGATCATTGCAGGGTTGGGAGTCGCCATCGCATTGGGGGTCGCGCTGCTCTGGGCGGCAGGCAAGGGCTGGTTCGGTCTCCACGAGGGACCTGGCACCCCCCACCCCGAGCGCCGTCCCGGCGAGGTGGTCACTGCCGTCGAGTCTCAAACACGCGCCAGTGCCGAAGACATCGGGGCCCATAGCGACAAGCAGATCCTGTTCGGCGATCTCCACGTACACACCACCGTGTCTTTTGATGCTTTCGCCATCAGCATGCCGGCACTCGACGGCGAGGGGTCGCATCCCCAATCGGATGCCTGCGACTACGCACGCTTCTGCTCGGCACTCGACTTCTGGTCCATCAATGATCACGCTTCGGGCCTGACGCCTCGAGTCTGGGAGGAGACCATCGATTCGATCCGCCAGTGCAACGAAATCGCAGGAGACCCGACCAACCCGGACACCGTGGCTTTCCTCGGCTGGGAGTGGACGCAGGTCGGCACGACCCCCGAGGACCATTTCGGCCACAAGAACGTCGTCCTGGCCCACACCGATGATGCGCGTATCCCGACTCGCCCCATCGGCGCCGGATCTACCGCCAGTGCAACCAGCAATTCCGTGCCCCCTACCCTCGCCTTGGGCGCGCTGGCCCTGAGCGAAGGGGGACGCACCCATGACATGGCCCGTTTCTTCCAGGAGCGCGCGGCCGTTCCAACCTGCCCCGACGGAGTTCCATCGCCCGACCTGCTACCGGATTGCCGCGAGTTGGCGGAAACGCCCGCCGATCTTTTCCGCAAACTCGACGAATGGGGACACGACTCCATCGTGATCCCCCATGGCACGAGTTGGGGGATGTACGGCCCAACCGGCACGGACTGGGCCAAGCAGCTGGCCACGCGCATGCACGACCCCGACCGCCAGACCCTGCTCGAAATCTACTCGGGTCACGGAAATTCCGAGGAATATCGAGACTGGCGCGGCATCGAGGAAGACCCCGATGGCCATGTCACCTGCCCTGCACCACGCGCCAACTATCTGCCGCGTTGTTGGCGAGCGGGAGAGATCATCGAGCAACGCTGTCTGGAAGATGGAACCGATCCCGCTGAGTGCGAAACCCGTGCCGCCGATGCCCGCGACCTGGCCGCTCAAGCCGGCCTTCAGGCCCACCTCACGATTCCCGGCTACGAGCCCTCCGAGTGGCTCGATGCAGGCCAATGCCGCGATTGCGCGCAGCCAGCCTTCAACTTCCGACCCGGCGGCTCCGCCCAATACATCGCGGCCTTGACGAACTTCGACGACCCGGCCGACACTTCCGCCCCCCGCCGCTTCCGCTTCGGGTTTCTAGCCTCCAGTGACAACCACTTCGCCCGCCCCGGCACTGGCTACAAGGAGGTCTCCCGCCGGGGTTTCACGGAATCCACCAACCGCCCGCCGAAAAGCACCTTGAGTGCCGTCATGACTCCGCCCAAGACCGAGCGAGCGAGCAAAGCCGTGGCCTTCGACCGCGAATCCAGCGGGCTCCAGGCCTTCCAACTCTTCGAGATGGAACGTCAGGCTTCCTTTTTCCTGACGGGCGGGCTCGTCGCCACCCATGCGAACGGGCGCGACCGCGAATCCATCTGGGAGGCCCTGCAACGGCGAGAGACCTATGGAACCAGTGGCCCGCGCATCCTGCTCTGGTTCGACCTCCTCAACCCCCCGGGCTCGCGTGGACGCTCTGTTCCCATGGGCGCCGAGGTCGAGATGGGAACCGCTCCAATCTTTCAGGTGCGCGCCGCCGGGTCCTTCGCCCAGAAACCGGGTTGCCCCGACTACGCGACCGGCGCACTCAGCCCGGAGGAGGTCACCCGCCTGTGCAAGGGAGAGTGCTACAACCCCTCCGACGAACGGCGAAAAATCACGCGCATCGAAGTCATTCGCATCCGCCCACAGGCCCAAGCCGGCGAGCCCATCGCGCCGCTCATCGAAGACCCTTGGCGTAGCTTCGCTTGCGACCCCGACCCCGCCGGCTGTGCTGCCACCTTCACGGATCCCGAGTACGCCGTGCTGGAACGTGACACCGTCTACTACGCACGCGTCATCGAAGAGGCTCGCCCCACCATCAATGGCGGCGGTTTCCGCTGCGAGAACGACACCGACGGCAACTGCACTCGCATTACGCTCTGTGGCACTGATGACGCGACGGACGATTGCCTGAGCGATTCGGAGCCCCGCGCCTGGAGTTCTCCGATCTACGTCGACTGGCCCCGTCAGACCGGGAACGAGGCGAGCGCTAACTCGGGCGTTTGATCGCCACGGCGACGAGCGATGCCCCCCGCCAGGGCAGCAGAGGCTCGAGCAGGCGAAACAACCAGGTCATGTGATTGACGAACTTGAGCTGGACACGGCTGAAGTGCCTCCGGCGCAACACCTTGCCGTTGATCCACCAAGCCGGCACCGTGCAGCGATTGAAATCCTGGATCTCGATCTCGTCGAATCCAGCCATCTCGAGGCTGGAGCGCAGACTCTCGCGCGTATAACGCTGCTGATGACCCAGGGCCTCGTCCAGGGTTCCGTATAAGCCCGGCCCCTGGGGCACCAGCAGAACCAGCTTCCCTCCGGCGTCCAGGACGCCGGCGAGGTTCCGCAGCCCTGCCGCCTCGTCCTCCAGATGCTCGAGCACGTTGACGCACAGTGCGGTGTCGTAGCCACCTGCCAGCTCCACAAAATCCTCGTCGCTGGCCAAATCAACCCGACGCACCTCCATGTACGGCTTGTTCTCAGCGAAATTCCGGAGGTAGCTCAGATAGTGGGGGTTTACGTCCGAGACCGTGTAACGCTCGCGAGGAATGAACTGACGGCTGAGATTACCGATCCCCGCCCCCACCTCCAGCACTCGAGACCCCAGGCTGGGGTGGAGCACCTGAGCCATCCATCGGTTGAAACGGGGAACGCCCGACAGATCCACCAGGATGTTCGAACCGTACTCGTCCTTCTGGTAGATGTCGTCCACGAGCCACCAGTGGAGCATGGCGAAGATGGCGAGAAAACCATCTCGAGCCCCAATCTTCTTGCCCTCCTGGTAGGTTCGACCCGCGTAGGAGATCGGCACCTCGAACACTCGGGCTCCGCGTTTCGCCAACTTGATGGTGAGTTCGGGTTCCAAACGGAAGTCATGACTGCGGATGGGGATAGATCGCAGCAACTCGGTCCGAACGGCCTTGTAACAGGTCTCCATGTCGGACAGGTTGAGGTCGGTGATCACGCTGGCAAGAAAGGTCAGAAGCTTGTTGCCCAGCGAGTGACGCATGTAGAGAACGCGCCGATAGTCCGAGGCCAGGAAGCGAGACCCGAACACGGCATCAGCCTCGTGGGCCACAAAGGGCACCATGATCTTCCCGAGGTCCTGAGGGTTGTATTCGAGGTCTGCGTCCTGAATCACGGTCACTGTGCCACGCGCTTCAGCGATCCCCGTGCGAATGGCGGCCCCTTTGCCCTGGTTGATCTCGTGCTCGATCAGCACGAAAGGTGCGGGATCGGCGGCGGCGAGCTTGCGCAGAATCTCCCGGGTGCCGTCGGTGGAGCCATCGTCCACGACCACCAGCATCAACTCCTCGATGTGGGGGCTCCGGACTGCCAAGACACGCCGGATGGCCTCGGCGACGAGGTGCCGCTCGTTGTAGACGGGCATGATGACAGTCAGTCGTTCGGCCATGGTGTCACCCGCAACCTCGTTGAACCCTCACCCGGCGCCTCCCTCGCATTTTCCACACGCCGCCCCTCTGCACATCGGCCACCGGGACGGAAGCTGGAGCGAGCCCTGCACGGGTGGAATCAACCGCCCGGCGTAAAGCGCACGGGCATCTTCTCGATGCCCACGATGAAGTTGCTGGGACGCAGCGGAAGCGACTCCGCGTTGGCGAACTCGAGGTTCGGTAGACGCCTGAGAACGTGCTCGAAGAGAACACGCAGCTCGAGCCGCGCCAGGCTCGCCCCGAGGCAGAAATGCGCCCCGAAGCCGCCGAAGGCCACATGATCGTTGGGGGTCCGCTCCACGTCGAAAGCGTCGGGGTCGGGAAAGACTCGTTCGTCCCGATTCCCCGACGGATAGAGGAGGAGCACACGATCGCCCTCGCGCAACTTCTGCCCATTGAACTCGTAGTCCCGGGTGAGGGTACGATTCATGTTCTGGATGGGTGACACCCAGCGCAGCATCTCCTCGACTGCCACGGGAATCTTGGACGGGTCTTCCCGGAGCAACCGCATCTGATCCGGGTGGTCGAGTAGCGCCTTCAGTCCACCGGTCATGACGTGACGGGTGGTCTCGTCCCCGCCGATCAGGATCAGCAGACTCTCCTGCAAAATCTCCTCGTCCTCGAGGCTCTCACCGTCGATAACCGATTCCACCAGAATGCTCATCAGATCGTCCCTGGGTGACGCCCGGCGGTTCGAGATCACGGCACTCGTATAGGCCATGTACTCGGTGACGACTTCGCGGGTGCGCTCGCGCCGCGCGACGTCGTCTTCGATCTCGGCAACCTCCCCGCCGCCCAGCATTTCGTCGGACCAGCGCAGCAACATCCCGCGATCCTCTGGCTCCACACCCAACATGTCGCCGATCACGACCATGGGCACCCAACGCGCAATGTCCGCAACGAAATCGCACTCTCCCCGCTCGATCACGTCGTCGATCAATTGATCGCACAAGGCGTGCAGCATGGGCTCGTGATCTTCCACACGCCGAGGCGTGAATCCCCGGTTGACCAGATTCCGGCGGCGTTTGTGAAGAGGATCATCGAGATTGATCATGGAAGGAATCCAGGAATCCCGCTCGGGCCTCGAACTCTTCCCCGAACAAAAGAGCTCGGGATGCTTCGAGCAAAACATGATGTCCTGGTAGCGACTGACGCCCCACAGACCCCCGTCCGCATTGGCGTCCCAATACACCGGCGCCTCATCGCGAAGCCAGCGGAAGCGCTCGTGAGGGTCGAGATAAAAATGGCGGTCCAACAGGTTGATGTCGTCGCGCGTGGGATGATCGGACATATGGATTCCTCCGCTCGCCGTGGAACCATCACCAGCCACCGGGGAAGACCGGGGCCTCAGCCACCGTGCCCCCCCGAATCCACGATTCCCTGAGGTGGGGCCCCCTGGTGACGCACCCAAAGCCGGGTGAGCTTGAGGGACTTGATGCGCCAGGCTCCGTCGTCCCCCTTTTCGTACTCCTCGTGGTAGTGGCCGCGCCCGTGGATCGTGTACGAGGCATCGGACTTGAGTTCGAGGTAGTCCTCCATGGCCCAGACGCCTCGAGCAGTGCGTTCGCCGGTCATTTCGATCTCGGGCATATGCCCGTGATGAACCGTAATCATTTCAGCCACCGCAGCACTCACGAAGGCCTGAATGCGATTCCTCCCCTCGTGGAACCCATCCTTGGCGTCCTCACGCGTGTCCAGGGTGGCATCCTCGGTGAAGACCTGACCCCAATCGTCCCAGCGCTTCTCGTCCATGCAACGGAAATAACGCGCCTTGAGTTGTTTGATGGCCTCGATCTCGACCAGATCCGCTGCGTTCATCTCGCCCACCTCCTGCCTTTGCGGGAGGGTACCCCACGACCTACTCCGACAGGGCTCAAATCAGCCACCCCCTGAAAGCTCAGTAGAGGTGGTAACGGCGCAGCACGTGACGGCGGCGGCGTAGGAGATCGGCGCGCCGCTGCTCCGGCGTCACGACCGGAGTCTCCGCCGGAAGCTCGGCCCTCAGGTCCTCCAGGGAAACGAGACGGCATTCAGGCTCAGGCGCCGTCTCCCACCAGGCCGCCCGGTATTGGATCAGCCCGTGGAGATGACCGTCTGTGTCCAGCCAGTTGGGAACCCCCGGATCGGTCACACTGACCACCGCGCGGAAACGGCCGTCGGCATCCACGTGCATCTGGTGCCCGTTGAGGCAGGACTGGTGATGGACGTGGTCGAGGGTCTCAAACCAGAAGTTCAGCAACGCCACGTGCCAGTAGCGGGCGACGGGCGCCTCACTTTCGAAGATCATCACCTGGCCCGGCTCGAGATCGAACCGACCAAAGCCGTAGGAGATGGCTTGGACGCCCTCGGCCACCTGCCCTTTATTGCGGGAGACGTTGGGGGGGAAGACCAGGTGCTCGTCCTGCACCCACTGCGTCCAGTAGGGCATGCCATGTTCGACCCAGGCCGCCGCGTCGTCCAGGCGCTGGCCCAGGCTGGCGGCATCCAACGGCGGTGGTGACGTGCCCTCGAAGCCCACGCGCTCAATCCAGAACTCCGCCTGGCGGTCATGGTCCCAGTCGTAGAAGTACTGACGAATATTGATGAAGCCCACCTCCGGATGGCTGGGCAACCAATTGCCTTCGTGTCGCTCGGGGCTCACCGTGATTTCAAAACTGCCATCCGCCTCGATCTCGAGTTCGCGTGACGAGAGTTCGGCAAAAACCAGAGAATCACGGCCACGCCGGGAACCCGTACCCGGGGACTCCATCGGCCCACAGGCCGAAGCACTGAGACTGAACTCGTGGGCCGTTCCACGTTGCCCGTGGATGCGGTAGGTGGCCGATCCATCAATGGCGGCGTGTTGATAGAGATTGTCCGGGTTTTCGCCGCCCCACTTCCATGACAGACGCGGGTGCGCGTGGAAGATCGGGCGATCCACGTCCGAGTGTTCGACCGTCAGATCGAGCGCATAGGACATCATCCGCGTCAGATGGCGAAACCCCTCGGCCCGATCGAGTTCGTTGTCAGGCACGTCTTCGCGCAACATCTCGGCACCCAGCCCCTTCATCCGGTCACAGAAGTCCTCCCATGCCCGGCCATCCATCAGTCGCTCTCGGGCGGTTTCGGAATCGAGGGTAGACGGTGCGTACTTGGACATGGGGATCTCTCCTGTCGCGTGGTGCTGGCTCTCAGAGCCCGATGGGGAAACCGATCATACCCTGGGGGGGCGCCTGCTCGTCCCACGAAGCAGGAGCGTCCCATGAATCTACTCCTCCCCGTCCAAGCACGTTGACGGACGACCCTGGCCGGTGCGACTCTCGGCGGCATGGACCTTCATGAAGCTCTCTACACCACGCGCGCCATGCGCCGAGTCAAACCCGACCCAATCCCCGTCGAAGTGCAGCAGCGAATCCTCGACGCAGCGATCCGCGCGCCCAGCGGCGGAAATGCCCAGAACTGGCGATTCCTGCTGGTGGAGTCGCAAGAGGTCAAGGACCGTCTGGGGCCACTCTACCGGCGCTGCCTGGGAATGGTCTGGGACAACATCTACAAGGACAAAACCGACGCCGCGGAAGCAAACCCCGCGGACGCGGACCACGCCCAGTGGCTGCGAGTGAAGCGCTCGGCAGATTGGCTCGCCGAGAACTTCGAATCGGTTCCCCTCTATCTGATGGGCTTCTGCCTGGGCGACCCCACCGGGGGATCCATTTTTCCGGCGGTCTGGAGCGCCATGCTGGCGGCCCGCGGCGAAGGCGTCGGCACTTCACTCACCAGTGCCTTCATGCTGGCTGCCGACGAAACCCTCGAAGTCCTCGAAGTTCCCCAGGACGAGGGCTGGATCTTTGCCTGCTGTGTAAGTTTGGGATACCCCACCGGCCGTTGGGGGGTGGCACCGCGTACCCCCGCTCACGAAGTCACCTTCAAGGACCGTTGGGGCCAGGGGCTCGATTTCGAAATCGACGGACCGCTCTGGAAGGGCTGAACCTGGATCTGGCGGGGCGGGCGGGACCGATGCCGAACACAGCCACCTTGGACGCATCCTTCGATGACCTCGAGATCATCCAGCCCTCCTATTTCCAGGAACACGGCTACCCCCACGACACCTGGCGTCGGCTGCGTGCAGAGGCCCCCGTCGCGCGTTGGGACCGCTTCGACCTGCCCTTCTGGGCCATCACCAAGCACGCCGATATCACGGCCATTGGGAAGCGACCGGATCTGTTTCTGAGCGCTCCCCAACTCGTCATGGCCAGGACCCGCACTCGGAAATTCGACCCGCCGCCCACGCTCATCGAAATGGACCCACCGGACCACGGCCCCTTCCGACAGATCGTGAGCCGCCGCTTCACCCCCCGCGCCCTGCGACGCATCCACGGCGACATCGACCGCATCGCTCGGCGCATCGTCGAGGACCTCCTGAACGATCCGACCCCCGAGGTCGACTTCGTGGCGCGAATCTCGGCACCGCTTCCCATCGCCGTCATCGCCTGGCTGCTGGGCGTCCCCGAGTCCGACTGGAAGCTGCTATTCGACTGGACCAACCGGATCATTGGAGCCAACGACCCGGACTATCGGGATCCCGGCACGAGTTCCAGCCAGAGCGCCGAAAATGCGCTCCGTGAGATCTACCAGTACTTCGGTGAGCTGGCCGAGGCCAAGCAAAAGAACCCCTCCGACGACCTGATCTCGCTCTTCAACCAGGCGGAGGTCAACGGCCGAAGGCTCGCCCCCATGGAGGTCCTCTCCTACTGCCAGGTCATCCTGGTCGCGGGCAACGAAACCACGCGCAACGCCACCAGCGGGGGCATGCTGAACCTGATCCAGCACCCCGATGCCCTGCGTCGCATCCAGGCCGACCCGGCACTCCTCCAACCCGCCATCGAGGAGATCCTGCGCTTCAACAGCCCCATCATTCACTTCGGCCGCACCGCCACTCAGGACACGGAGATCCGGGGCCAGAAGATCCGTAAAGGCGAACATCTGGCCCTCTTCTACCCCTCGGCCAACCGGGACGAAGAAGTCTTCGACCGGCCCGACGACTTCGTCATCGACCGCACGCCCAACCGCCATCTCGCGTTCGGGATCGGTGAACATTTTTGCGCCGGTGCCCACGTGGCCCGCCTAGAGATGGAGATGGCCTTCAAGTACCTGATTCCGCGGATCGAAGCAGTGGAACTCGTCAGCGAGCCGCGCCGCCTGCGCTCGAACCTGGTGGGCGGCATCAAGGAGTTGCCCGTGCGCTTCTGCTTCACGTCCGGCGTCTGAGGAGACCATCGCCCAGCGAGGCTGGAATCAAGCTTTCCGGCCCGATGCTTCGGCGGCCAGTAGCTTGGCGGCCTGCTCCTCGACGGCCGTACCCACGAAGAAATCCGGGTTCATCCCCCCGTGAAGCCGCACGGCATTCGCGAAAGCGAAATCCCGAAATTCGTCGGCATCGAGAAGCTCCCGCTCCCGCAACTCGTAGGCCTCTTCGATCACCGCCGCCATGTCGGGCACATCAAAGTGGCCGATGTCACTACCGAGCACGGCCTTCAGGCGGGCCCCGAAAGGATTGACGCGCGTATCGAAGGCCCAGGCCACGCTGGCGTCGTCGGCCTCGCAGCCGAAGAACAGTCTCGACGCAAAACGATCGACAAAATCTTCGGCCTGACCCAGCGCCATGGCGGCCCACTCGTCCAGGTCCTCGGCAGCAACATCGGACTGAAAAAAACTGCCCAGAGAGGCCTCCACCTGTTCGAGCTTGTCCTCGGCAAAGCGGCCCCCGTAGCGGCCGATCAACTCGATATAGCGCGGCACGTCGAGGTTGGCTGGATTGGTGGCCTCGAGTCCCGTCACACTGCGCTTCTCCCACATCCCGACCAGATCGGCGAACTGCTTGCAGGCCCACGCGGCACCGCCCTCGAGCAGAGCGAAATGAAGGGTCGGGAATCGATGAGTCACCCCCCCCATCACCAAGGCTTTGCACAGGGCGGCCTGGTGGAGCGCGTGGTTGCCGATGTGGTTGAAGCAGAAGTTCGAGATCGAACGTCCCGCCCAGGGAATCATGGGGAGGGTCCCCGAGTGTGCGGTCACTGCGACCTTCAGCTCCACACATTTCGCCCAGAACGGATCGTAGTCGTGATCGGAATCCAGGGTGTAATGGTCGACCCAATGGGCGTCCGGAAATGCCTCGGGAGCCGTCTCGTGGATCGCCGGGATCGGCCGCAGGACACCCGATGGGATCATGATCACCTTATGGCCGAGCCGAACGACCGAATGTTCGAGTTCTTCGATGGCTTCTTCGGGCGTGTGCATGGGAATGCACGCCACTGGAGTAAGTCGGTCCGCGTACTCGCGATACATGTCCGCCTGAAGAGTGTTGAGGGCTCGAACGGTGATTCGCCGCGTCTCCTCTTCGGGCTCGATGGGCAGATAGAGGCCCAGGCCTCCGTAGACGATCGAGTAGTCCATGCCGAGTTCTTCCATGCGCTCGTAGAGCAGGCCCGGCAATGCCGTCGTGGCCGCGTCCATCAGGTTGCGAGTTGGAGAACCCCACCAGGCTGCACGCCGGGTCCGGTGGTGACGTCGCTCCTCCCAGCTCTGGTCCGCCCAGCCCGCAAAGTCGCCGCCCCGATGTCCTCCTCCCGTGGGGCTGGCTCCGAAGCCCCCGACATAGCGCCGCGCAAAATCTCCGCCCCCCACCTTCTCGACGTATTCGAGAAAGCCCGGGTAGAACTCGGTGAGGTGCCCGTCGCCGTCCACGACCGGGTGGTCCAGCTGTTCACGAATTCGGGTCGAACGTGTGGGCCGATCCGTCATCTCGTCCTCCATCAGATGGGTACGAGGCCATTCTAACCATTGACGGAGCGCCCCCGACCGACCCATACCCCGGGCCCCGGCGGTTCCCTCGCCGCGGAGTAAGCGGGGTGCGCGTGGTAGGCTGGAACTGGAGTCCCGCCATGCCCCCCTTCGATCTCGGCCCCCGTGACTTGGTCCTCAGCTCGGGCATGCTCGAGAACCCGCCACTGGAGATCCTGCTGGAAGCCGCCCAACGGGGCGACTACGCGGGCATCACCTTGTGGCCGGGCCACTACCACCCCTCCCGGAGTCGGGGCCCCTCGATCCCGGAGATGCGCCGCATGCTCGACGACAGTGGTCTCGTGCTCCAGGACCTCGACGCCCTGGTGTCCTGGGTGGGGCCCAACGACCCGGGAGGTCCCTACCACGAGGAGGCGACCGAAGCCGAGATCTTCGAATTCGCCGAGGGCATGGGAGCCCGCGGAGTGAACCTCCTCCAGCTGGGAACGCCGGGGGTCTCGGAACAGGCCTGTGCAGACGCGCTGGCAAACGTGTGCGAGCGGGCCGCTTGTGTTGGCCTGCTCACCTATCTCGAATTCAGCCGCAGCCGTCCCACACCCGACCTCCCCAGTGCGGCTCGGGTCGTAGCGGCCAGCGGCCACGAGCGAGCTCGACTCACCGTCGACACCTGGCACGTTCAACACGGACCCGGCTCGTTTGCGGACCTCGAACCCCTGGCTGCCGACCGGATCGGCAGCATCCAATTGAGCGATGCCCCGGCCCAGCCGCCCGCCGATCTCGCACACGCCTCCCGCCACGCGAGGCTCGTTCCAGGCGAGGGCGTCATCGACTACAGCCACCTGCTGCACCGTCTGGACGATCTGGGCAGCCTCAGCCCCCTGACCTTGGAAGTTTTCGACGCCTCACGCGTCGAGCGGCTCGGCCCCACCGGGTTCGCGCAGCTGGCGGCCGATGCGGTGCGCACCCTGCTGCCAGCGGCCGGCCCCGAAGGTGCGGATCGAAGTGCCCCGAATCCGGATTCCCGCTGAGCTCGGCGAAGCACTAGCCTAGCGGTGGCATGTTCGCGTCCGCGCTCTCTTTGGTCGAAGTGGCCGTCCTCTGTGCCGGAGCCACCCTCTGGTTTCACGCGCCGAGCCGGCGACTGTCAGATTCCCTGTGCCTCGGGGTTCTGAGTGCACTGATTGCACTGTCGACCAGTTTTCAGGCCGCATTCCTGCTGTCCGCGCCGACCCTGTCCCTGGTCGTGGAGGGTTTATTACTGGCAGCTGCCCTCGCCGTGCTGGTGCGCGAACACACGCAGTGGAAGCAAGCCCGCGACGCTGCCCTCGACCTTTGGCGCCAGGCCCCGGTGAGTTTGAGCCTGCTCGCCCTGGCCTGGGGCTACCTGTTCGCCCAGACGTTTCTGCTCCCGCCCCACACTTCGGACGCCCTCACCTATCACCTTCCACGCGTTCTCCTCTTCCAGCAGGACGCAACCCTCCTGCCCGAGCACTTCAGCAAGTACCACCTGGTGGCCTTTCCCACGGGCGGCGACATCCTGAGCCATCTCTTTCTGCGCTGGCACTCGGACTACGCCAACGCCAGCCTGCAGTGGCTCGCCTACGTGGCCATCGTCACCGGCGCCTACGCGCTGGCGCGACGCCACGCTCGTCGCGAAGCGGCGCTCGCCACCAGTTTCGTAGTGGCGTCGCTCCCCCAACTCGTCGCCCAATCCACGGTCGCCAAGAACAATGTCTTCGCAGCGTTGGCTGCGTTGGCGGCGCTGCTGTTGGCCGAGCGACTGCGCGACCAACTCGAACGACGGGACGCCCTGCTGCTGATCTTCGCACTGGCTTTCGGAGTGTCGGCCAAGACGAGTTTCGTGGCCTTCGGCGTGCCCTTTGCGATCTGTTTCGGCATTTCGTTGGTCCGCCGCCACGGCGTGGCCGCGTTCGGCCAACTGGCCCGCCAGTGCGCCCGGCCGGGCCTTGCGCTGGCACTGCCACTCGGAATCGTGGGACAGGCCTGGCTATTCGGCCACAACCAGGCCGAGTACGGCGACCCCATGGGCCCCTCGAACTTCGTAGCCTTCCACCGCAACGGTGACGGGGTGCTCGGCACCGCGGCCAACCTCGTGCGCTACGCCCTGCAGGCCCCGCACCTGTTACAACCCATCGACTCGGGCATCCGTGCGCTGACCGGGATCTCTATTCCAGAAACACTGGATGCTCTCTACGCCCAGTGCTGCGCCGAGTTCTTCGCCGGCGCTGGCACCAACGCCAACTGGCAATTCGACATCACCTGGAAACCCGGGCCCGAAACCTCGTGGTTCGGCCCTCTGGGTTTCGCCCTGCTCCTGCCCTCGGTGCTGATCGCCCCATGGCTGAAAGGCCCGCGCCGGGACAGCCGGATCGCCGCCTCAACGACCCTCCTCAGCGCCTGGATCCTGTTCGCCTGGGCGGTGGCCTGGTTCCCCTGGAACGCCCGGATGCTCTCACCCGTGTTCGCGGGAGCAAGTTTGTGCCTGGCCGCGCTACTCGAGCGCTGGCATCCCGCCCCGCTGGGCTGGACCCTCTTGCGGGGACTGTGCCTGGCGATCCTGCTCTGGGTCTGCACCAGCGCCCACCCCTTCGCCGAGTGGCGGGCCAGCGACTACGGACGAGACCGCCTGATGGGCGCTCACCGCTACCTCGGGGCCTCGGCCCCAACCACCCTGGCGACACCTCTCGCCCCAGGATCCCGCGTCGCCCTGGTCACGCGTGGGGACGCATGGCCGTACTTCTTCCTCCTGCGCCACCCCGAGGTCGAGTTCACGCTGATCCGCCCCTTCCTACGACGGGACGAACCGGAACTCGACCTGGCGCGTCTACGCGCGAGCCACGACCAGGTGCTCTGTCTGACCCGAGAACGCGACTTCTGCCAAGAAGCACGACCCGAAGAGCAGCCCTGAGCCATGGCGGGCCCCGCCCCGGCCACGCCCATCTGCCCTTCAGGAATCAGCGTCCATCACATCGGTGGGCGAGTGCAGGGAGATCCCGCCATCACAGGCGAGAACCTGACCCGTCACCCAATCCAAGCGAAACAGCGCCAGCACCGCCTGGGCAATGTCACCAGCCTCACCCACACGTCCCAACGGCGTGGCTGCCAGCATGCGATCTTGAAAGCCGGGAATGTCCTCAGTGGGCTTCGTCATGGGTGTGCGCGTGGGTCCGGGCGCCACGCAGTTGACGCGGATCCCATGGGGGCCCAGTTCACGAGCCGCCACACGGGTGAGGTGAGTGAGCGCAATCTTCGAGGTGCTGTAGTGGGGAAAGCCCCGATCGGCCAACAGTGCAGCGCTCGACGCCGTCGTGACGATGGCCCCCCCTCGCCCCCCCTCGACCATGGCACGCGCGCAGTGCTGCAGGGTCATGAAGGCGCCGCGCAGGTTGACGTTGGAGACGCGATCCCATTCTTCCATGGAAATCTCGAGCACACTGCCCACCCCCGCCGTCCCGGCATTGATAAAGGCAAGTTCGAGCCCGCCCAGAGACTCCCGGGCGCTGGCGACGCTCTGCCCCACCTGCTCTTCCGAGGTCACGTCGCAGCGGAGGTTCACCTCCCCACGGGCGGAATCGATGACGGCGTCGAGAACCGCCACTCGCGCCCCTTCGGATTGCAGCGCCTCCACCACAGCGGCTCCGATGCCACTCGCGCCACCCGTTACCAGCGCCGTCCGATCTCGCAGTTCCATGGCTCCCCCTTCGCGGTCCGCATCCTACCATCCCGTCGATTTCCCAGACGGACACACGAACCGGCCACGGTGCGACGTTGCTCCGGTCAGTCCCGGACGGACTCGACACTGGCGAGCACTGCAGCAATGGGGCGGTCATCGTTACCTGCGTCGCGAAGTTCAACGCGCAGCGAACCGGTACTCGGCCCGCCGATCCAGTGGGTAATGGAGTGGATGGGACCGACGCGCCCCATGGCGAGGTAGCGGATGTCGACATCTCGAACGCGTTGAGGCCCGCCGCGATCGTGCTCGGCGAGGCATTCCGCGGCGCGTTCGGCAACCAGCGATACGATGGCTCCCTGCATGGCGCCGGCGGGGTTTCGAAGGCGATCGCCGAGCGCCACCTGCACTTTCCCCGCGGCAGCCGAAACCACTTCGATCCCGACCTCCTCCATCAGAGGGCGTTCGATGTTCTCCACGGGAGCCAGGCCTGAATCATCGTGCAGGTGAGGTTTCGCGGGATCCCCGTGCCGCCGGGCGAGCCGCACGAATCCAGCCTCGCCGTAGGCAAAATCACGTCCATTCTCGAGGATCCGCACCCCACAGATCACCGATCCGCGGCCCGCCCTCAAAAGCTCGCCCTCACATTCGAGCCGTTCGGGAATTCGCTGGGTGGGAGATCGGAGCGAGAGATCCGTGGTGAAGACCCAGTCGCCCTCGGAGCGCGCTTCAGCAATGAAACCAGCCATCATGTCGACCATCAGCACCAGTACGCTCGCACGCACGGCACCGTTGGAACAGATCGACGGGAAAGGATCCAAAAACACGGGGCCCTCGGGGCGCCGCCGCGCGCTCACACCCAGCCGGCTGAACAAACTCGTATCGGGATTCATGGAGTGACCTCGGGCGCCAAGGGCTAGCACATCCCGCCGCTCAACGAAGGCACTTCGTGTGAGACGCGTGATAGGGTGAACGGAGAGCGAAACGAAAAACCCGCGGAGGAATCGACATGGCGGAATCCACGGACACGCAACTCGAGACCCTGGTGGAGGGAATCGCCTTCGGCGAGGGCCCGCGCTGGCACGATGGGACCCTGATCTTTTCGGACATCGCGGACCACCGCGTGAAGCGCGTCGATTCGTCCGGCAACCTCGACACTCTGTTCGACCTCGGTGAGCGCCGGCCGTCGGGGCTCGGGTGGCTCCCCGATGGTCGGATGCTGGTGGTGTCCATGGAGGACCACACCCTGATGCGGCAGGACGGCGACCGACTGGAGCCGTGGGTGGACCTCTCGAAATGGTGCGGAGGACTGGCCAACGACATGGTGGTCGATGCCCAGGGCCGCGCCTACGTCGGAAACCTGGGATTCGACCTGGAGGCCCAGAAGATGGAGATCGCGCCCACGCACATCGTACGCGTGGACCCGGACGGCTCTGCACGCGCGGTGGCCAGCGAAGTGCTGTGCCCCAATGGCATGGTGATCACACCGGACGGCCGAACTCTGATCGCTGCCGAGAGTGCGGGAGCGCGCCTGGCCGCCTTCGAGATCCATTCGGATGGATCGCTTGGCGAGCACCGGGTATTCGCTGCCCTGCCCAAGAAGGCGACTCCCGACGGAATCTGTCTGGATGCGGAGAATTGCGTCTGGGTGGCGAGTCCGACCACCCAGGAGTTTCTTCGTGTACGCGAGGGCGGCGAGATTGCCCAGCGAATCTCCAGCGGCGAACGAACCGCCATTGCCTGCATGCTGGGCGGTGACGACCGACGCACCTTGTTCGCAATCACCTGCAAGACCACCCAATTCTCCAAGGCCGCACAGGTGCGTGACGGCGCCATTGCAACGACTCGCGTAGAGGTACCCGGAGCGGGGCGACCCTGAACAGGAGGGACGGACGCCAGGGCACCCAGGATCCATGCGGCTCGAGCGAGATCCACTCTTCCGGGGAACGCGCTGCAGCGTGCGATAGCATTCGCGCGGGCGATGGAATCCTGCCAAGAAAAGGAAACCGTGCGCGCTTCCGATCAGACAACTCTGATCCACCGGCTGCTCGATCATCTGCGGGCAGAGACCACTCAGTTATCCGAGGCTCCCCTACGCGTTCCAGCGTCCCATTACGCGAGTGACAATCATCTCGAGCGAGAACTCTCGACGGTGTTCCGGGAGGGACCCAGCGTGGTGGGCCTCACCGCAGATGCTCGCGCTCCGGGTGACTACTTCAGCGCCGAGGTTGCAGGCTTCCCCCTGCTGGTGGTGCGCGGCACCGAGGGTCGCCTACGGGCCTTCGCAAACGCTTGCCGACACCGGGGGGGGCGACTCGCCCAGGGCCGCGGGTGCTTCGAAGGCAGTGCCATTCGCTGCCCGGTCCACGCGTGGACCTACGACCTCGAGGGATGCTTGACCCACCAGCCCAACGCTCGCGGTGGCTTTGAAAAAATCGACCCCGGTACGCTCGGGTTGCGCGAACTCCCCTGCACCGAGCGCAATGGTTTGGTCGCCGTCCACCCCCAGGCCGATGGACGGATCGCTCCAGAACATCTACTCGAAGAGTTCGCCGACGACTTCCAGAGCTTCGATCTGCCGGGGCTTCACGCCTTCGCGAGCCGGCGCCAGACCTGGCGCTGCAACTGGAAGCTCGTGCTCGAAACCTTCCTCGAGTCCTACCATGTGTTCTCCCTACACCGGGACTCGGTCAACGAGTGGTACCTCTCGCACCCCATGGTTTTCGATGAAGCCGACCACGGGCTGCGCTTCCCTGTGGTCCGCCGTTCCATCGAAGGTCTCCTCGATACCCCCGAAAGCACCTGGGATCTGTTGGCTCATGCCACGATTCAATACTGGTTCGCTCCCGCCAGCCTGCTCGCCTTCACCTGGGACCACTGGATGCTGTGGCGAGTCGAGCCCACCGCCGCCAACTCCTGCGTGACCGAGGTGACGCTGTACACCTCGGAGAACGTCACGGAAGAAACGAAGCGCGAACACTTCGAACGAACTCTGGAGCTCCACCTGCGGGTGGCGGGAAGTGAGGACTTCCCGAGCCAGGAGCGTGTCCAACAGGCACTGTCCAGCGGGGCCAGCGACGAATTGGTGGTGGGCCAAAACGAGTTGGCGGTCGGGCACTTCCACCGTACCCTGCAACATCTACTCGAAGCCGGCGCCCGCCCGCATCGGCGCCAACCCCGTGAATGAAAGGCCCAGCCATATGGTGGATTACGACCCTTTCTCCCCCGAGGTTCTGGACGACCCCTACCCCATCTACCGCCGCCTGCGCGACGAGTCCCCCGTGCATTACCTGGAGGCCCACAACGCCTGGGCGCTGGCCCGCTTCGACGACGTCTGGAACGCCTCCCAGGACAATGTGCACCTGACCGCCGAGCGCGGCACGTCGTGGCCTTATCTCGTGACAAAAGCGATTCCCGCTCTGCCCAACCTCAACCACATGGACCCACCGGCCCAGACCCAACTGCGCTCGGCAATGATGCACTACTTCATGCCGCGCCGGGTTCGCGGCCTGGAGAGTCGCATCCGCGGCTTCGTAACCGACTGCATCGACGAGTTCATCGACGAAGGTGAGGCCGATGTGGTCACCCAACTCGGCCAGATCGTGGCCGTGCGCGTGGCCTGCATGGCGGTGGGCTTCCCTGAATCCGACGCCGGATACATCATCGATCTGGTCAAGCGATTCCTCGCCCGCGAGGACGGGGTCGAAGACATGACCGAGAGCGGTGTGAACGCCTTCGCCGAGATGATCGCCTACCTCGAGGGACTCGCCGCGGATCGCCGCAGCTTCGACGGCGAACCCGAGCATCCGATCGACATTCTGTTGCAAGCCGAGGTCGATGGCGAGCGCCTCAGCGACGCATTGATCGGTCAACACCTGATCCTGATGCTCGTGGGAGGAACCGAGACCTTCCCCAAAGTCTTCTCCACATCCGTGCTGCGCCTCGCCCAATACCCGGACCAGCGCGAAGAGCTGATCCGCGACCCGAGCCTGATCCCCGCAGCTCTACGCGAGTGCCTGCGCTACGACATGCCCACCCAGTTCCTCATGCGCAGTGTGAAGAAGCAGTGTGAGATTGGCGGCCAGACCTTGCGCGAGGGCCAGTCCGTGATGTTCCTCTACCCCTCGGCCAACCGGGACGAGCGAGAGTTCGACCAGCCCGACCGCTTCGACATCCACCGCGTTTCGCCTCGCATCCTGTCCTTCGGACAGGGAGTCCACCGCTGCCTGGGCGCGAACTTCGCGGAAATGGAGGGCAAGGTGCTGCTGGAAGAGATGCTCTCGCGCATGCCCCACTACGAAGTAGACGAGAGCCGCATCGTCCACGACCGGACCGAGTTCATCCGTGGCTTCCAGAGCATGCCGATCCGCTTCTGACGATTCTTTGCCTCGCGAACTGGGACGCGAAGCCCTGAGGCGGCAAAAGGTCAGCGGCCGCTGCCCCCCCGACACAGAGGAGCCGGATTCGCGACCTCCCCGCCGGCCGCCTCCCACTCCTCGGGAGTGAGGGCTTTCATGGTCAGGGCGTGGATCCCATCGTCGAGTTCGGCGGCCAGGGCGGCATAGACGGCCCGGTGGCGGGCCAAGGTATTCTGGTCCGAAAAAGCATCCGCCACCACGATCACGTTCCAATGGGTCTCAGAGCCAGCCGGGACGTTGTGCTGGTCGCTCTCGTTCACCACCAACATGCGCTCGGCGGACAGTACCTCGCGCAGGCGTTCTTCGATGCGCTCCCTCATAGCCATGCCAGGAGTCTAGCCAGGTCGGAACCGTCCGGCCTGCCTGGAATCGCGCCCCTCTCTTTCCCCGATCTGCCGCATTGCTGCCCACGAGGCGCTCACACGAGAGCCCGGATCGCCCGATAGAGGAGATGCCCCCGTGCACTTTTCCAAACGTGGAGATTCAGTTTTGCCCAGTGGGTCCAAGGAGAGTGAATCGATCCGCGTCCTGTTGGTGGAAGCCGACCCGGTCTACAGCCGTGAACTGCGGAGCCTGATCGAAGAGGGGTCGTCTGGGCAATGTGAGGTCTACGAAACCACGGGCGTCGAACCGGCCCTCACACTGCTCCTGGAACAGAAGTTCGACGTCCTGCTCCTCGACCTCTCACTGCCTGACAGCGAGGGCCTCGACACCCTGTCCCGAGCCAAGGGCGCGACGGCCAGTGTGCCCGTCGTCGCTCTGACCAATGACGAAAACGAAGAGCAGGCCGTGGATGTCCTGCGACTGGGTGCCCAAGAGCATCTCCTCAAGAGCCAACTCGATGCCCGCTCGCTGGCCCGCAATCTGCGCCACGCCGTGGAGCGCCACCAACTGATCTCCCAGTTGCGCGACTCGCGAGTCCGCGAACACTACCTCGCTACCCACGATGCACTCACCAACCTTCCCAACCGATTTCACTTCCAAAACCAGCTCACGAGATCCATCGCCTACGCGAACCGACACGATCGGCAATTGGCCGTGCTCTTCCTCGACCTCGATGGATTCAAGACCATCAACGACACGCTGGGCCATGCCAACGGAGATGCACTGCTGGCCGAGGTGGCGGCGCGTCTGGCACGGGTGGTGCGACGCAGCGACATGGTGGCACGTCTGGGCGGTGACGAATTCGTCGTCATGATCCAGGACGTGACGGACGACCGAGCTGCAGAACGGGCAGCGGAGACCGTCCTCGATGCTCTCGCGCGCGCCTACCAACTGGCCGGCCAGGATTACTGGCTGACCACGAGCATCGGAATCGCCATGTTCCCACGTGACGGCGAGGATGCCGAGACACTGCTGCGTTCGGCCGACATGGCGCTGTACCAGGCCAAGCGCGAGGGTCGAAACAACGTCCAGTTCTATCGGCCTGCGATGAATGCCCAGGCCCGCCAGCGTCTGAGCATCGAAAACCGGATCCGCACTGCGCTCGAAAACGAAGAGTTTCGACTCTACTACCAGCCCAAGGTGGAGATTCTGAGCGGTCGAATCGTGGGCACCGAGGCCCTCATACGCTGGCGCGACCCGGAGCGGGGCATCGTCCCCCCTGCGGACTTCATCCCCATCGCAGAAGAGACGGGGTTGATCGTTCCCATCGGAGCCTGGGCACTTGAAACGGCCTGTGCCCAGACCAAAAAGTGGCAGGAGGCGGGATTTCCCTCTCTGCGTGTGGCCGTGAACCTCTCCCCCTATCAGGTGTGTGACCGGAGCCTACGCGACACCGTCGTAAAGGCGCTCTGGAATTCGAGCCTGGCACCCGGCAGCCTCGAACTCGAAATCACCGAGAGCGCACTGATGCGCAACGAGAACGTCGCCGTCGAAGTGCTCGGCGAACTCAAAACCATCGGGATCCGAGTGTCTCTCGACGACTTCGGCACTGGGTTCTCCTCGCTCAGCTACCTCAAACGCTTTCCCGTCGACACCGTCAAGATCGACCGTTCCTTCATCGAAGACATCACCGTGGACAGCGATGATCGCGTGATCGTGGACGCCATTCTCAGCATCGCCGACAAGCTCCAGCTCATCTCCGTCGCCGAAGGCGTCGAGACCCCAGAACAGCTCGACCTGCTCCGAGTGGGTGGATGCGACCAGGTTCAGGGCTACCTCTACAGCCCGCCGGTCCCCGCCGACCACCTGGGCGATCTATTGGGCCGCCCCCAGCTCCTCACGGATCCCGAAAAACCCGACGAGGACTGAGCCGCGCCGGACAGCCGGGACACCTCAAACCAGGCGCTCCACCTCCACGGGAATCCCGTTGGCGATATGGGTTCCCGACGGAACGTCCAGAGGCAGTTCGTCAGTCAGGTCATTGGAGCACACGCCAGGCTGCACCTGGTTGGCCACTCCCAACCGCGTTCCCTCGCGCCCGTGCCCGAAGCCATGGGGCAGGCTCACCACCCCCGGCATCATGGCGTCGGTCACCTCGCACTCGACATCGAGATGTCCACTGCGCGAGCGCACGCGCACGCTTTCCCGATCGCGCACCCCCAGCCGGTCGGCATCTTTGACACTCATGAGCAGTGTGCACCGATTCCGTCCACGCGCCAGGTGCGGCAGGTTGTGGAGCCAGGAGTTCATATTCCGCATCTGACGGCGTCCGATCATCAACATCCGGCCGTCGTCCAGACGCCGATCCGAAGACGCCCGCAAGCGGCTCAAGTCGGCGGTCAGATACTCGGGTGCCAAACGCAACCGCCGCCCCGGTGTCTTGAGCACGCCGGGCAGCCGCGGCTCGAGGGCACCGAGATCGAGGGCGTGAGGCAGATTGCGAAGTGTCTCCATCCGGAGCCCTGACGACGTATCGTCGAAGCCGTCACCATAGGGACCGCTGCGAATCATCAGGTCGAGCAGACGCATGGGCCCCATGGTCTCTCCGATAGCCTCCAAAGCCTGCTCGGGAGTCACCTCCGGACAACGCGTCCCCGGTCCGACAAGACCTCCGGCCATGGTTCGGACCATGGCGGCATCGAGATCCTCGGCCGTGGTCCCCACGTAGCGGGCGCCGAGTTCCAGCAGAATCCGCCAATGATCCATGGTGTCAGGCTCGGGCTCGAACACCGCCGGCGACCAGCGCGCCATGTTCCGAATGGAGGTCGTCTGAAAGAGAAAGTCGTAGTTCTCGTGCTCGAGCTGAACCGTCGACGGCAGGATCAGGTCGGCGTGGCGCGTGGTCTCGTTCAAGTAGATATCCACGGCCACCATGAAGTCGAGCTCTTCGAGTGCACTCGCCAGGCGCGGCCCGTTGGGGGCGGACAGCACGGGGTTCCCACAGACCGTAATGAGCGCGCGCATTCGGGCGTCCCCGGCACTCGCCTCTTCGATCTCCTCGGCCATGGCCCCACAGGGCAGCTGTCCATCCACTTCGGGAAGACCGCGCAGCACGGTGCGATAGGCGCCTACACTCATGGGCTCAGCCTCCGGGCCGGGCTCCGCATTGCCCGTGGCAGGGCGCGTAAACATCATGCCCCCTACCGCGTCCAGACGACCTGTGAGCGCATCAATGGCGTACACGAGCCAGCTGGCCAGCGTGCCGAACTCCTGGGTACAGAGACCGATCCGCCCGTAACAGACCGGCCGCTTGGCGTCACAGAATTCCCGCACGATTCGCCGTGTGAGGTCAGCGTCGATGCCCGTGATGGGCGCCACAGCTTCGGGTGTGAATTCCTCCGACAAAGCGCGCATTTCATCGATGCCGTCGGTGAACTCCGCCAGCCGACCCGGACGTACCCGATCCTCGGCAAACAAGACGTTGACGAACGCCAGGAGGAACCAGGCGTCTGTGCCAGGACGAATGAAGACGTGCTGACTGGCCACTTCGGCGGTCTCGGTGCGGCGTGGATCGAGCACCACCACCCGTCCGCCGGCTTCGCGAAGCGCCCTCAGCCGCTTGCCGATGTTGGGTGCGGACATGAGGCTGCCCTGGGACGCCAGGGGATTGCCGCCCAGACACAGGAAATAATCGCAGTGGTCGAGGTCTGGAACCGGCATCATCCAGCCATCCCCCACCATCTCGCGCAATGCCACGTTCTGGGGGAACTGGTCCATGGTGGCTGCCGAGAATGAACGCGGCGTCCCGAGACTCATGATGAGGGGCTGGACGTAGAGCTGGCCACCGGCGTTGTGACCCGTGGGGTTGCCGATGTAGTAACCCAGCGCCTGGGCACCGTGGGCATCGCGGACCGCCTGCAACCGCTCGGCCGCGTAGTCGAGGGCCTGCTCCCAGTCGAGTTCCTCCCAGCTGCCATCTGCCCGCTTGCGAAGAGGTCGGCGCAGACGATCGGGATCCTCGTAGATCTCCTTCATCGCATAGGCCTTGGGGCAGAGGTAACCGCGGCTGCGGGGGTCGTCATCGTCGCCATCGATTCGCTCGACCCGCTGCTCGGCGCGATTGACGTGCACACGCAAACCACAGCTGGCCTCACAGATGGCACAGGAACGGTGGACGATCTCGATGTTGTCCGTCATGGCAGGAGCCTCCGTAGCCGAAAGCGAACGTTGAGAGTATCACGCTCCCCGCAGGCCCCCTGGTTCCGCACGACTTACATCACCGGACGGATCGACAATTCCGCACCCCCCGTGACGGGAAGCGTCGCGCCGGTGATGTAGGAAGCTTTCTCGGAGGCGAGGAACGCCACCGCCTCGGCGATGTCCTCCGGTCGACCCATGCGCCCCAGCAGATATCGATCCAGAAAGGCCTGGCGTTGGGACTCGTCCATGGATTCCGCAATGCCCTGGGTATCAATGGGACCCGGCGCCACCGCATTGACGCGAACCCGATCGGGTGCCAGCTCCACGGCAAGATCACGCGTGAGCGCAACGACACCTGCCTTGGAAGACGCATAAGCCACGTGGGGCACCGTGAAACGGCTGGCAGCCATGGAAGCCACATTCACGATGCAAGCTGCAGTAGAGGTGCGCAGCGCGGGAATGGCACGCCGGCAGATCAGGTACAGGGAGCGCAGGTTGGTGTTCAGCTGGCGATCCCATTCTTCGGGGCTCGTTTGTTCGAGGGGCTTGAGGACCCAGACCCCCGCGTTGTTGACCAACACATCGAGCCCCCCGTAGGTCGCCAGTGTTTCGTCTACCAGACGATGAGCTTCGGCCTCGACACCAACATCACCCGCCACTCCCAGGGCGCGCACCCCCTGGGCCTCGAGTTCCCCGCAGACCTCTTCGAGACCTTCCGAGTCGAGATCCCCCAGTGCCAGATGGGCCCCCTCTGCGGCAAAGTGGCGGGCGACCTCACGACCGATGCCCCGAGCCGCCCCGGTCACCAGAACCACCCGACCTTCAAAACCTCTGCCTTCAGGCATGTCTGTCGCGCTCCTTCCCCGACACTCGCTCGTCAGAACGCGATCGTATCACGGGACATAGGCGCTCCTCTGCCCGGGTCCGAGGCGAGACTCAAGAGTCTCAGCGTCCGAGCAGGCGGCTGGCAATGCGGCGCAAGAGAAGCGCGACGCTCACAACGGCTGCGCTCAGGGCCACCACGCGCAGGCTGTGATGAAGCGGCTGATCCCCGAGGCGGAGTTGCGGCGCGAAAACCCGCGTCGCGTAGGCGATGACGAGCAGCGAGAACGTCAGGGTCGTAGCCGCGTAGCGGATCTCCCGAGTTCGCCACCAACGCCAGGCGAAAAAGGGCGTGTGTATGGCGAAGACCGCCAGCAGGACCTCCGATCCCAGGTCCCATCCGGTCACCGGTGGTGCCCCGCCCTCACGACTCCTGCCATCCCGAGAACTTCTCATTCCCGTAGGCGGTGTCCATGTACTCCTCGACCAGGGCCACGCGCTCACCCTCGAAATGCACGAACAGCACGTAGTGGTTCTCGTAGTCCTCGCCCTTGAAGGTCTGAGCCCGCATGGTCGTCTGGGCGATCACGACGTCCCCATCGACGTACATCCCGGTCCAATCCCGTTCCATGCTGCCTGGCTGATAGAGTTCGCTCGCAGCCCGCAGGATGCTCCGAACGC
The DNA here is from genome assembly GCA_022447545.1 of Myxococcota bacterium. GTDB lineage: Bacteria > Myxococcota_A > UBA9160 > UBA9160 > SMWR01 > JAKVBI01. The sequence continues at coordinate 6,763 of JAKVBI010000032.1, read as the reverse complement.
CTTCGACTCCCTCGCGGCGCTGGGCGAAGAATGCCCAGGCCGGCTCCGGAGTCATGCGCGCCAAAATGGCGTCGACGTCCCGTGTCGCCACCAGATCGAAGAATTCCCGGGTCAGCCTCTTTCGCTCCTCCGCATCCATTTCCAATGGGGCTCCTCGCAGATTGTCGTTCCATGGTATCGCGCGGCTTCCCAAGCCGTACAATCGTGCCATGTTCTATGGCTGGGTCGTCGTCGCTGCGATTTTCACCATCAACTTCGTGATGGCGGGAACGGCCTACTATTCGTACAGCATCATTTTCAAAGATTTGGTCGAGGACCTCGGCAGCAGTCGAGCCGGCGTGAGCCTCGCCCTTCCGTTGACCACCATCGTCTCCTCGGCTCTGGGGCCGCTGGTGGGACGCGAGGCCGATCGCCGTTCCCTGCGAGGGATCATGTTGCTGGGAGCGGTTTTCGTGACAGTTGGCTTCTACTGCTTGTCGGTGGTGACCGAACTATGGCAGTTACTGCTCGTCTTCGGGGGACCCATCGCCATCGGCCAAGCCCTGTGCGGCGGCATTCCCACGAATGCGTTGGTGACCCACTGGTTCGAGCGTCGACGAGGGACGGCCATCGGGATCTCCCAGGTCGGAGTCTCGATGTCTGGCGTCGTCATGGTCTGGGTGGCGAGTTGGTTGGTGGCCGAAATCGGTTGGCGCGGCTTGGCCCAGACCTTCACATGGGTTCCACTGGTGGTGATCGTGCCTTTGGTTCTGGGCGTGATCGTGGAGAAGCCGGCGGACCGCGGTCTGCAAATCGACGGGCGCACCTCGGATCCGGAAAAAACGCCTTCGAATCCGCCGGCCACGGACCCGACGTCGTCTTCAGTCACGAGCCTATCGCTGCTGCGCACACACTCCATCTGGATCATCGCATTCGCGGTGGGCTCCAATTTCGCCGCCAGCGGAGCCGTCCTCCAGCAACTCCATGTCTACCTCACGGACCATGGCCACTCCTCGGTCCAAGCCGTCTCCGTGCTATCGGTCTTGACGTCGGCCGCCGTACTGGGGAAGTTGCTGGCAGGTCTCGTTTCGGATGCGGTGGGGGGACAAGTGACCTTTCGCCTGCTGACGGCAGCCGAGATCCTGGGACTGAGCACCCTGGCACTCGCCGACGGACTCCCCTGGCTCTGGGTGGGTGCCGTCCTGTTCGGGGTGGGCTTCGGCGGCATGTTGCCCCTGTGGAGCATCCTGATTGCGGCGGTCTTCGGCCCTGACAAGTTTGGCCGGGCCATGGGAGCCTGTGGGCTGCTGATGATCCCCTTTCAGTTTCTCGGAGCCCCCACTGCAGGCTACATCTTCGACACTACGGGAAGTTATGCGGGAGCCCTCATCCTCTTCCTCAGCTTCTATCTCATCGCCGGTGTCTGGATCGGGCGCGTCCGACCCGAGGGACCGAGACTCGAACCGGCCTGAGAGCCCCCGTTCAGCATGCTCCCACCCATCCGCACCTCAGGGCAGCACGGCTCGGGACGCCGGCTCGATGGCAGCCACGACCTCTCCCAGCGGCAACTCGCCCAAGGCACTCGAGAAGATCTCGACTCCCACCGGTGCCCGACAGCCCGTGGCCTGGAGGTGGGCCAGGTTTCCGACCAGATCGATGTCGCCCTCGCCTGGAATCAGTCGGTGGCTGGTGGTCTCCTCCACCAGCGATCGAGAAGAGTGCGCTGGAGCATCGTTGACCTGGATGCCGAACACCCGGGAGCCAGGTACGTCCTCGATGGAGGCACTGCCCCGGTAGTGGTGCCAGGTATCGAACATCAGCCCACCGTTGTCTCGCCCAGCCCGATCCAGAACATCCACGGCCACACGAACATCAGCAATCTGTGTCCAGGGCAGAAACTCGAGCATCACCGACAGGCCATGTTCGCGCGCGCGGTCACACAGCCCGGCAAAAGCCTCGGCGATGGCGTCGAGCTCGAAGGTCTTCCCGGTTACCAGGGGAGCGTTGATGGACCGTGCGCCCACCGCCTCGGCGACACGGTAGAAGTCGGCCTCGCGATAGCGCATGAAGCCCTCGCCCTGCCCGTCGACATCCTGTCCCACGCCCGCCTCAGGCATCCAGTTGAGCAGGGGGTCGAGCTCAGCCACTCCCAGCCCGTGATCGTCGAACAACTGGCGAATGTCGGCATCAGACAAACCGCTGGCCCGCGCCCGCTCGTAGTCATCCAAGAACAGCGACAACCCGTCGAAACCCGCGTCTGCCGCAGCAGCGGCGCGCTCCACGAGCCCCGAAGCCGCAACCGTTCCCGCACACAACACCAGATCTCCAAAGCCGAGTTCACGCATACCGCCCTCCCCGCGCCGTGGTTGAACTGGGCGCAGTCGCAGGATGCGCCGCAACGGCGCCGGCCGTCAAACTCGCCGGCGGTCAGGCACCCGGACGCGTCGGCAGCTCGATCCTGGGCTCTTCGGGATGCGCGCGATAGAGGATCACGGTATGACCCACCAGGCCGGCCAGTTGCGCACTGGCCGATTCAGCCAGCTCGCGGGCCATGGCCCGCTTGTCCTGGGGTTCGTGCAATCGCACCTTCACCAACTCGTGATCGAGCAGAGCCCGATCAACGGCATTGACCACTTCACGGCTCACCCCCGCCCCCCCCACATGCACTACGGGACGCAGGGGGTGGGCACGCTGACGCAGGTAGCGCCTCTGAAAACCAGATAATTCCACGGGATCCTCCGCAAGGCGCAGCGTAGCACCGCGCGCCGTGGACACGGATGGAGGCGACGTCCATGATGGTTCCGGACCGATCGCAACCTGTGAGGAGAGCCGCATGTCAGAACCGCTCAAACTCGTGCCCCTGTGCAGCGCGGTGATCGACATCAGCGAGGCCATCGTGCTCGAGAACACCCCGACGGGCACCAAGATGGTGGGTGAAATCGCAAGCTCACGCTGGGAGGGCGAACGTTTGCAGGCCTCCCAACGCGGCCGTGCGGCAGCGGACTGGCTGACGGTGACGCCCGCCGGGGTGGCCTACGTCGACGTCCGCCTGACCCTCGAGACCGATGATGAAGCGCTGATCTTCGTGCAGTACACGGGCCGCTCGAACCTCGAGACGGGGTTCGCCTACTCAGCGCCGACCTTCGAAACCGGAGATCCACGTTACACCTGGCTCAACAGCATCCTATGCGTGGCCCGCGGCCACTTCGATGGCGACGCCATGGTGATGACCTACCCCATGGTCTACGAGTTGCGCTGACCCTCCCCCCGCCGCGACGCAGGGATCGAGAACCCCATGGGTCAGCGGTGCTCGGGATAAAACTGCTGGGCCCAACGTCTCAGGATGGGGAGGGGTCCGTCATCCTCCACCAGCGGAGGCTTCTGGCGATAGATCTTGTTCTCCCAGATCGGAACGTCGAATTCGGTTTGGGCAAAGACCATCTCGACCCCGGCCCTGGCAGCCGCACCCAACTCTCCGTTGGCGCCGGGCTCCGGGTCTCGAATCAGAACGAACTGCTTGAGAAGACAGGTCTCGTCGTCGATGGGTGTCGTCGCCGTCAGGAACGTCGTGAGCGGCTCCACATCCGTTCTCAGCCAGACGAGTCCGAGTCCCCAGCACTCCTGACGCGCCACCACCCAACGCGAACCGTCGGGATTGGGCAAGGTGGTGAACTGGCGATACAACGGACCCTCCACCTCCGCGTCGGCTCCCGGCGGCTCGGGTAGGCCGTGGATCACCTCAAAGTGAGCGGTGTCCGGGACGTTCTCGCACAATTCCTGGACGTGCATGCGAACCGTCCAACTGTGGGTGAGGTACCCCTGCCAGTCATCGGCCGTGTACTCGGGAATCTCCGGCATGCGCCAATCCGGCGCGTGGCCGTCGTCGCTATGCCACACCAACACCAGGCCGGCGCACTCGTGCACAGGCCAACACTTGAGCCCGACCTCGGGCAGCCGACCGCGCTGCTGATACGGAACCTCGACACAACGGCCATCGGCTCCAAAACGCCAGGCGTGAAATGGACAGCGGATCGACTCCCCCACCACCTGTCCGCCGTGGCCGAGATGCGCCCCGAGATGCGGGCAATGGGCGTCGAGAACCACCGCTTCACCCGCCTCGGTCCGGTAGGCGACCAGGTCCCGTCCGAAGAAATGCAAACTCAGCACCTGACCCGGCTCGATCTCGCCGGAGGCAGCCACGTGGTACCAGCCGTCGGGAGTCGAGGTAAAGGGATAGCGGGACGGGCCGGTCATGGGATCTCCAGAATCTGAAACATGCCACCCCATGATAGACGGCAAGAGCCTCACGCGTCGGATCGACCACGAGCCGCACGCGCTCGCGTAAACTGAAGAACGAAGCAGTGGAGGAACCCATGACAAAACCGGGGACGGGCTTTGCCCAGGACAAGCGAGTGGTCGTGACGGGGTCCTCGCGGGGCCTGGGACGGGCCTTTGCAGTGGCTCTGGCACGCGAAGGCGCGCAAGTCGTGCTCAACGGAACTCAGCCCGGCGCACTGGCCGAAGCAGAAGCCGCCGTGCGGGCAGTGGGCGGGGACCCACTGGTGGTGGCCGGTTCCGTTACGGATGTGGAGTTCTGCGATGAACTGGTGGCACGCTGCGTCGACGAACTCGGGGGCATCGACTGCCTGATCAACAACGCCGGGATCACACGCGACCGCACCCTGCTCAAGATGAGCCCCGAAGAGTTCGACGAAGTCATCGCCGTGAACCTGCGCGGAACCTGGGCCTGCGCGCGCGCAGCAGGTCGGGCCATGAAAGAAGCGGGCGGAGGGCAACTGCTCAACGTCATCTCGGCCAGCGCCTTCACCGGTGCCATCGGCCAGACCAACTACGCGGCCAGCAAGGCCGGGGCGGCCTCCATGACCCGGGTCTGGTCCCGGGAACTGGAGCGTTATGGCGTGCGCGCCAATGCGCTCTGGCCCGTGGCGGTGACGGACATGACCCAGGTCGTCCTCGAGCGCGGCCGTGCCCGGGCCGAGCAGGAGGGCCGCCCGGCCCCCAGCGCCGCAGACCTCGGCTACGGACAACCCGAACAGATCGCCGAACTCGTCGTCTACCTGGTGAGCGATGGCGCCAATGCGCTCAACGGTCAGATCGTGACCTTCGATGGGCGCAAGATGGCGCTGTGGACCCACCCCCACGAAGTGAACATCGAGCGGCGCGAGGGCTGGACGCTCGAGGAGATCGCCCGCGATTTCCCCCAAACCGTGGGACGCGAGCAGCAACCCATCTACCGAGCCCTCTGAAACGAAGGAATCCCATGAAGGCCTGGCGCGTGGTTCGACACGGAAACCCCTCCACCGCTCTCGAGTGGCTCGACGTGGAGCCCCCCGAGCCGGGCCCGGGACAGATCCGCGTACGCACAGTGGCTACGGCACTCAACTACAACGAGGTGGACGGTTGCTACGGGCGCTACCGAACCGTCGACCCCCCCCTGCCCTACACGCTGGGCATGGAGGTGCTGGGGCACGTAGAAGCCACCGGCCCCGGCTGTGAGACCTGGCAGGGTCGCCGGGTCGCAGCCACTGCCAGCGGAGCCTTCGGCGCCCATGCCGAACTCGTGGTGGGCGACGCCGCCATGGCGTTCGAGTCGCCCGAAGGGCTGAGCGACCCACAGGCTGCCGCCTTCTTCTTTCCGTTCCACGTCGCCCACGTTTCCCTCTTTGAGCGCGGACACCTGCAGGCGGGGGAGACACTGCTGGTGCACGCAGGCGCCGGAGGGGTGGGCTCCGCGGCGATCCAACTGGGAGCGGCCTGCGGGGCGCGGGTGATCGCCACCGCCGGCAGCCCACACAAACTCGACGCCTGCCGCGAGTTCGGCGCCGACATCGCCATCGATTACCGGACCGAAGACTTCGCCCAGCGCGTGGTCGACGAGACCCAGGGGCGCGGAGTCGACGTGGTGTGCGACCTCGTGGGCGGAACCGTGACTCAACAGAGCTTCCGCTGCCTGGCGCCCGGTGGACGGCTGATGATGACGGGCTTCTCGGGCGGGATCGAGGCCGAAGACGAGGGCGGCCTGCTGCCCCGGCCCATCATCTTCGGCAACTTCAGTGTAGGTGGTGTCCTGATGGCCTACGCCGACAAACCCCTGCCCGTGGGTCATGGCGTCAACGTGTGGCCCCGCAGCACGGGCGATGCCGTACAACGGCATCTGCTCGAGTGGCTCGATGCCGGCCTCATCCGCCCAGTGGTGGGACGCGTGGCATCGAGTTCGGACCTACCGGTCGAACTCGAGCGCATGGAGGCTCGGGAGACCGTTGGGCGCACCATCCTCGAGTGGTGACGTCAGACCGACAGAGGGTCGTGACTCGGCACGATGCGGTAGGCCCGACCCACCTGGGCGATCCACCCGGGATCGGTCAAAGGAGCCTCGGGGAGCGCAGCACACAGGCCACGGCGCGCCAGGTCGGCCTCGAAGATCGCCAGGACCGAGTCCACGTCGAGGTCGTCGAGGTGCTCGTCGGCACAACGCGCGGCGGCTTCATCGGCAAAAACCTGAGCACTCCAGGACAGTGCGAAGCGAACCCGGTCACGCGGGTACTCGGCAATCACCTCGTCGCCATTTCGCACCTGCCAGCTCTGGGGATCCCCGGACGCTGGAGCCAGGGTGGACTCCACCGAGAGGTCCGCCGGTGAGGCAAGACGATCGTCACCCACGGGATCACCCCGGTGGAACATGCTGTCGTTCTCTCCCATGATGCCGGTGTTGTCAAAGGGTGCGGTGGTGGTTTGGGGGGCTCCAGCGGGTCCCTCGGGCCAG
>JAKVBI010000031.1 GCA_022447545.1 Myxococcota bacterium | reverse complement strand
GGTCGGGGCGACGAAAAATGGCTCGCTCTCGCCATCACGTGTGATGAAGAGTGGGCCTCCCTATGCGCTGAATTGGGCAACCCCGATTGGATGCAAAGTCCGAAACTCACGACCGCCGATGGAAGACGAGAGGCTCATGACCTCATCGACGACCAACTCTCCGCATGGGCGGCAGAGCAGGAACTCGAGGAAGTCGTGGAGCGCCTACTGGCTCGAGGAATCCCTGCCGCTACCGTCGCCGACGCCAAGCGCGGAAACACCCATCCGCAATTCAGTGCGCGAGGCTTTTTTGAAGACGTGGATCACCCCGTCGTGGGAACCCACCCGATCTGCGGCCCCCCTTTCCGCTACGCGACCGTGAAGCACTGGCAGCGCTCGCCCACGCCAACCATGGGTCAGCACAACCACGAGGTCCTGGGAGAACTCGGCCTGAGCAACGCCGAGATCGAGCAACTCGAAACTGACGGCGTCATCGGAACGAAACCGACCGGCCTCTAGAGGATCCCCTCCGCGAAGCCCCGGCCTCGACGCCTGAATTTCCAGGGTTGCCGGTATAGTTACAAGGAACCCGAAGGGGCCCGGCAGCCCCTCCCGACGACAAGGAGCCTGGTATGCCCATCCAACGCTTCGAGCCGATGACCAAGTCCTTCCCGACGTTCGACTGCGATGCCCACGTCGCCGAACCGCCTTGGATCTGGGAGCGTGCCAAAGAATGGCTCACACCCGACGAGTTCGATGCCCTGAAGACTTCCATCTGGTATGACGCCGACGCCCGCTCGCTGGTGGTCAATGGCCGCGGAAACTCGGGAATCGGCGCCCAGCGAATCGGCGGTACACCGGGCCTCGTCAATGTCCTGTCCCTGGCCGGCCCCGGTCTCAAGCACGACATCCAACGCGCAATCAACGTTCGAAACCTATCGCGCTCGACCGCACTCGATGCGGAACAAGCCGCCTATCTCGATCACCAGGGAGCCTATGACCCCAAGGCACGTCTGCGGGACATGGACGTCCAGGGAATCGACCAGGTCATGATCATCCCCAGTGACATCGACACCTATCCCTGGATCCAGAGCGCTCCAGGAGCGAAAGCCATGTGCAAGGCCTACAACGCGTGGGCGCACGACTACTGCCAGGAGGACCCCGAGCGCATTTTCTTCGCCGCACTGCTTCCCCTGCAGGACACGACCTACGCCATTCAAGAACTTCACCGTGTGGCCGAAATGGGCTGCCGCGTAGCCCTCGTCCGCCCCATCGACGCCTGGGGCCACTACCCCACCCAGCCCAAGTTCGACCCCCTCTGGGCTGCCATGCAGGATCTCGGAATCGTGTACGGCATGCACCCGTTTCCGGCCATGGGCGCACTCAAGCCACCCGGCTACACCGAGCAACACTCACCTGCGGAATTGATCCACAAGACCTGCTCGAGCTCCGGACTCCAACACTTTTTCCTCACCAACGTCCAAAATTTCCAATGCGAAGCCGCCCTTTGGGTGGTGATGGTGCTCATGTCTGGGTTCTTCGAGCGCTTTCCTCGGCTGAGAGCCGGTGTATTCGAAGCCTCGTCGACCTGGCTTTCCTTCCTTTTGGACGAGTGCGACAAACACTACAAACTCCATCGCAACGACCGAAAACTCCCACCTCTGTCCCGTCTCCCGAGCGAGACATTCCAAGAGCACTGCGTCACCGGGTTCGAGGGCGACGAAGCCCCCCCTTCAAAATTGCCGGAGTTCTACAAAAACATCCTCGCCTGGTCGTCGGACGTGTACCACCATGATGGTGACGATGCGTGGCGGGCGCTCGAAACCATGAAAGAGTGCGACCTCCCCTACGCATACCAGGAGCGCTTCATGGGCGGCAATGCGCGAAAACTCTACGGCATCGATCCCCCTAAATCCTTCATCACCGAACGAGTCACCGAGATTGAGCGCCCCGACTGGTGGCCGACGGAGAGCGAAATCAAAAGCTCCATGGCTGCCGAAGCCGGCCTACGACCGGAGAAACGGAGATGACCCAGACCAAGGATTTCGCAGTCTTCGATGCGGATTCTCACGTCGTTGAACCTGTCGAGGTCTGGGAGCATTACCTGGACCCGGAGTACCGAACCCTGGGCCGGCATGCCCTGTGGCGGGAACAGGGTCGGCACGACGCATATCTCAAGATCAATGGCACTGTGTTCCGCGACACCACGAACCCAAACATCCCGCGCCACGCGATCTACGAACCGGGAATGACCTGGGACGATGTCGGCCGTCTCGATCCCGACACACGCCACGCTGCCGTCGCCGGCGCTTCGGACGCCAAGGCGCGCCTCCGTGACATGGACAACATGGGCATCGACCAGTCCTTCCTGTATCCAACCTGGTTCGCCGAGGGCTTTCACCTGATCGAAGATCCCGATGTCGCCTGGGCGCTGGCGCGTGCCTACAACGACTGGGTTCGGGATTTCTGCGCCGTAAATCCAGACCGCTTGTTCGCAGCCGCCATGATCCCCTTACAGAGCATCGATTTCACCATCGCCGAACTCGACCGAATCAGCAGCGAACCCTGCTTTCGGGGTGTCTTCATCCGCCCCATGTTCCTGGAAGGGCGCTACTTCACCCATCCCTACTTCGAACCCCTGTTCGGCACGATCGAAGAGCGCGGCCTCGTTGCAGCCGTACACCCATCCGCGGGTCTCTGGAACCCCGAATGGACGTCCCACGGTCCATTCTTCGAGAAAGTGAAGGATCGACTCGAGGAAGGCTTCGGGTTTTCCGGCGGCCCTGCAGCCGGAGGAACCTCAGGCCCAGAAATGGGCTTCAAGAGCGGTAACAAGCTCGGCCACCCAATCTCACCGATCCTGTCCCCATGGCTCGACAACCACCTCTTCGTCGCCGCGGCTCTGATCGGCTTTGGGGCCATGCAGCGCTACCCAAACCTCAAGGTGGTCATGCCCCACGGCAAGGCGTCATGGATGGAGGAAGTTCTCGAAAAGATGGAAGCATCGACTCGAACCCTTCCCTTGAGTTACCACTACCCGATTCGAACCGACCCCGAGGTGATGTGGGACGAGGGGCACATCCTGTTGGGCTTCGATGCTGAGGAGCGCCTCGTACAGCAATTGCCAGAGGTGTTCTCCCAAAAGGTCACGTGGGGATCGCGCTATCCCCACCACGACACCACGAGCGCATGGGATGCAATCAAACAGCTCGACTTGGCTGGAGTCGATGCCAACAGCCAGACTCGAATGCTTGGAGGCAATGCAGCGGAACAATTCGGGGTTGAGGCACGGCACCTGATCGAGAGCTCATCGCCCTGAGCCCTGCGCCCACCCCACCTGTTTTTATGCCGCTCGCACCGGAAGGCGATGAATCGCCGCCACGTGCAGGTTGGGAACCCGTTCGGGAGGCCCCGCACTCTCGAACTTCTGAAGGACGGGAATCAATGCGCGCAACGCCGCACGGAGTTCCCAGCGTGCCAGGTTCGCCCCCAGACAAAAATGAGCTCCGAACCCACCGAAGGCGAGGTGGTAGTTCGGCTTGCGTGTGATATCGAAGCGGTAGGGATCTTCGAACATCTCGGGATCTCGGTTGGCAGCGGGGTACCACATACCCACCGACTCTCCGGCCTTGATGGTCACGCCCGAGAGCTCAAAATCCTCCACCGCAGTTCGCGCGAACTGGAGCACCGGCGAGGTCCAGCGCAGGATCTCCTCGGCTGCCGATACGACGAGATCCGGGTTCGAGCAAAGAAGATCTCTCTGTTCAGGATGCTCGAGTAGCGCGTGAACCCCTCCCGTGATCGCATTCTGCGTGGTTTCGTTGCCAGCGGCCAAAATCACGAACAGGAAACCCTGGAGTTGTTGTTCGGTGAGGGGCTTCCCCTTGATCTCGGAGTGCACGATCAAATTCGACAGATCTGTAGCGTCGTCACCTCGCTTCTTGTGGTCGTGGATCACGCGAATCATGTATTCGGTCATCTCTTCCACGGCGCGCTGCACGCCCTCGTTCCGACTCTCTCCCTCCAGAAAGAAATCGGGCTCCGGTGCGCCGATCATCACGTTCGTCAACTGCTTCAGCCGCATCCAGTCGTCAGGCCGCAATCCCATCATTTCACCGATTGCCGACAACGGGAGCTTCTGTGCAAATCCCCGGACAAAATCGCAAGCCTCCCCGGTGGCCGCGGACTCAGACAACTCCGCCGAGAACTCGGAAGCAAACCGATTGGAAAGTTCTTCGAAATGGACCTCGAGGTCTCGGAGCGCTGCCGGAGTGAACCGCTTGGCCACGAGCAGTCGAAAGTCCCTGTGCCGTGGATCGTCCATAAAAATGAAGTCCGGGGGTTCCTCGGGATCCCAATCCCTTTCAGCAGCTCTCCTCTTCTGCGAGCCAAATTGCCGCTGATCATCTTCGATGGATGCAAGGCGCAAGCGGCCGCTGTTCACGAAGACCTCCGACCGCTTGGATATGGTCAGCATGTCTTCGTGGCGCGTAATCGCCCAAAACGGCTCGATCCCCTCGCGTTCATACCAGAAAACCGGCGCCTCACTTCTCAACAAATCCCACTCTTGCCACGGATAGCCGCGACTCACGTACAGTTCCTTGGTATGGATATCGATGGTGTCCAGGCTGAGTTCGCTCATGCGCACCATGGTACCAAGCTGCGAGGCGGCAGGGTGCCCCATCTAACCATCACAGACTGAAAATTCCCGAGCCACCGCTCCAAGTCCAGCCCGCCTCCTGCCCCAAGGAAACGGACCGATCAAACTGAGGGATGCGAAAACCGATCTCTAATACGAACGAATCGGTAGTCGAAGATCGCAGTCAGAGCACTCCGCACCACCAAGAAGTGCGCGAGCCGACCCAGCGGGCCGAGAGGCAACCGATACCGGACACGGTCGATCATGAGGACGCCCCGCCCCAACTCTTCGAACCGATGAGTGTGTTCCCAAAGAGCGAATGGCCCCCTCTCCTGCACGTCGACGAACCCCCGCGGCGGATCCCACTGCGAAATCCGCGTTCGCCATCGAATGGGAATTCCCGCCAAAGTGAGCCGGTAGTAGATCCGGGTATCACGGTCCACTCCATCGGGTAACGGTGGGACCAGAGAGAAGCCGAGCCATTGGGGCGTCAACTCTTCGAGGTTGCGGGCCTCTGAAAAGAACGGGAACAAGCTTTCAAGGGGCCGGTCAATCCACTGCTCTCTTTCGATCAAATATTCCTTCACGACGACGACCCCCCACCGATTGCAGTCTCTTCGATCCACGCGTCGATTTCTGCCCAGCGATCGTATAGCCAGTCGGGACGGACGCGTGGATCCTCGGGCACCATCGACCGCCAGAATCGGAGTCGCAGGCGACGACCGATGAGAGCCCCGCCAGCCACATCGCCAGCACTTGCGATTCCCTCGAATCCCACGTGCCCAACCACCACCACATCGGCCTCGGGCATCGCGTCGAACAGTGCGAGTGCCCCGGAAAGCTTGGGCGGCAGAAGGTGCTCCATGGAACTCGCTCGCCTCACCAGGTCCTCATGACCGGCTCGCTGGAGAGATGCGATGGCGCGCTCACGCTTCGCTGGACTGAAGCGGGTACCTTCGGGATAGATCAAAACCCCCTCATCACTCTCGAGACCACGGGCCAGTGCGCTCACCGCAAGCATTTCGCGCTCGATCTCGCCCGAACCCCGCCGTACGAATACATTGGGCAAACGCTGCCCCACCACGTCGAGACAAGGATCCCATAGCAGTTCGCGCTTGAGGAGGTAACGCAAGCGCCACCCCAACTCGGAGGAGAGGAAGACGGCTGGAAGAAGCGTGTCGGCGAGGCTCGAATGACGGATGAAAACGAGGACCGGGCCCGCTCCCTCGAGTAGTTGCCGATCCCTTTTCTCCACCTGCAGACCGTAGAGAAGCTGAACCCCGGCGAAGAGCGCGCATGCCCAGCGGTTCTGGAGCGCGAAATTCCAGGCCAGATAGCGCTCTCGAGCCACCAACGGTGATGCAAGCCAGAGCACAAAGGCCACCCACAACCCCAGGCATTCGCATACCAGGTAGTGGGTTGCAACCAGCACCGCCCGCGACCACGCCCAGGATCTGCGCCCCAACCCGTCGGCAACCAAGGTCAACATCAGAAGCAGCGGCAATGCGCTCACGAGCAATACCGTGCCCAGAAAATATCCAGGGATGGTCACGGCTCGCCTTCGCCAACGCTCGCCCCATCCCTCGGACACACTGGGACTTTCGCTCATGGACAAGGCTCGGGTTGAGCACGATCCATCACGTATCCCCGAGTAGGGCCCGCTTCAGGCCCTGATCGAGTGGATCCGTGCCCAACCAGATCGAAAAATACGCTCTCGCAAAATCCGGACCCGGCACCAGAACAAGGGATTCTCCGTTGAGCGACAAACGAGTCCCTAAGCCAGGCAGATAGGTCAACGCGTAGCGATCGCCCGGCTTGACGTCGCGATAGGCGGCGTCGATTTGCGACAGATCTCGCTCCAGCCGAACGAACTCGTCAGAAGTCACATTGCGCTGCAAAATCTCTCGACCCGCCCGTGCAATGTCGGCGGCGTCCAGGGACCAGAAGTACTCGATCTCGAGACGCTTGGGGACATCGGACAAAACGGCATCACTCGGAACCCTCGGCGGTAGATACAGCGCAGCCACATAGGCCTTGAAGACAATCCGGTAGCGCAGCAGCGCGACCCCACGAAGCCGCAGCTCCCCATCGCCATCCGGGGCCGATTGGGCAAATTCGACCCCTTCGATCTCTGCCGCCACCGACACAGACACATCGCTCAACAGCGCGACCCACCCCACCGCGAGCAGGCAGATCAACCTGGAAATGCGGAGCCGCACCTCTTTCCCAAAGCAACCCATCACCTTGCCCGAAGGGTAGCCCGAATTCCCGCCGGGGCCCGGTCAGCGCACCCCACCACGAACCCGCGGAATCACTTCGCGAGCAAACGTTTCCAGACTTCGAATTTCGCCAAAATCGTGAAACTGCAATACGAACATTTCGACGCCGACCTCAACTTCCCGCAGCATCGATTCGGCCAATTCATCGGCGTTACCGACCATCACACCGCCCCAACTATCGAAACGCCGGTGGGTCGCCGCGCTCACTTCGTCCCGCCGTTCTTCGGAATCCACCCACCCGATCGGGTGCTGAGCCGACACCCGTACATCCCCAACTTGCGGCCGCAACTCGGCGAGCCGCTCGATTCCATAGGACGGGCAGTTCCACCAGTCGGCGTGGCGAGCCACGAGCGGAAGCGTCAATCGTGGCCCGGCACCCCCCAAATGAAGAGGAATGCGTTCCTGCACAGGCTTGGGACGTGCCAACGCTCCCCGTAACTGATAGTGGGAACCCTCGTAGTCGACGGGTTCTCCGGCAAAGAGAAGATCCAGGATTTCGAGGCTTTCACGCAACCGGTCAGCCCGCTCCGCCGGAGGACGGAGACCGATGCCAAAAGTCTCCATCTCGGCTTCGACCGAACCCCATCCCATGCCCAGATCGAAACGCCCACCACTGATGTGATCCAGAGTCGCCGCCATCTTCGCGAGCACGGCTGGGTGGCGGAATTCATTGCATAGCACCAGATGCCCCAGGCGAATCCGTTCGGTTCGAGCAGCGATGGCAGCTGCCAGTGTCATGGCTTCGAGATTTTCTGCCTGCGGCATCCCCGGCGCCCACAGATGATCCATGAACCAGACGCCCTCGTAGCCGAACTCTTCGGCGGCCAGAACTTTCTCCTCGATCTCGCTAAATGACATGCGAATCTGAGGAAGGAACACAGCGAACCGTACGTCGGACATCCCATCTACCTCCGGACTGGACCGAGCCCAACGGCTCGCCGGATCGAACCAGGAACCCGGCCCTCATCAACGCTCGAACTCAGCCCATCAACGGGGCCATGGCAGCCGAATCCATGTACTCGTCCACGCGGACGATCCGGCCTTCGCGCACCTCGACCACCATACAGGTAGCTGCAGCAACTGTTTCTCCGCTCCGGGCAACTCCGTGCAGCACGTGTTGCTGCACATAGCCGGTCGGCGTGGGCTGCACCCGAAGCTCCGAGTACTTCAGATCGGCTACCGCATCGGCCAGGAAAGACACGATCTTCAGCATCTGCCTCTTCACGAGTTCGCGACCGTCCAGATTTCGCCAGGTCACGACGTCCTCGTGGTAAAGAGCCTCGACACCCGCCACATCGCCCGCCATCAGACACTCTGTCAGCCGCCGTGCCACAGCCAAGTGCGATTCGAAAGTTCGATCCTGTTCATCCATTGCCCCAGTAGAACGCTCCCGGTTCAGCCGGTCAAGCCGCACATGAGCCTTTACGTGGGACCCTCAACGGGTGCACTCTGGGCCCATTCATCAGCCCCAAACTGGGAGTCCCCATGTACGCCGGAATCGACGCTGTCAACGGACCCGATCATCCCGCTGTTATCATGTCCGGAAGCGGCGAGATCGTGACCTACAGACAACTGGAAGATCGGTCCTGCCGGCTGGCCCAACTTCTCTACGACACTGGACTTCGACCGGGCGATCACATTGCCCTCTTCCTCGAGAACCATCCCCGCTTCTTCGAAGTCGTCTGGGCCGCTCTTCGTTCGGGGCTCTACTACACTCCCATCAACAGCCACCTTACGGCGTCCGAGGTCGAATACATCGCACAGGATTGCGATGCGCGGGTATTCGTCACCTCCACGGCCCTGAGTGACGTCGCCGAGGAACTGGAACTCCCGAAGATCGAACGACGCCTGGCGCTGGAGTCAACGCCTGGGGACCCCATACCCTCAGGCTACGAGTCGTACACCGCGGCCATCGACTCGTTCCCCCCGGAACCTCTGGAACACGAGCAGGAGGGGAGCCCGATGCTCTACTCCTCGGGCACGACCGGACGCCCGAAAGGCATCCTCCCTCCGCTCCCGACCTTCCCCCCCGGGAAGGATCACCCCATGGTCCGAGGCTCACGGAGCGGCATCTGGCACTTCAACGGAGACAGCACCTACCTCTCGCCGGCGCCCCTCTACCACGCGGCACCCATCGTGACCTGCACCACCGTCCAGCGCTTCGGCGCCACCGTCGTCCAGATGGAGCGCTTCGATGCTGAAGGATTACTGCAGGCGATTCAGACTCACCGGGTCAGCCACATTCAGCTCGTACCGACCATGTTCGTACGCATGTTGAAACTTCCCGAGGCGACCCGGAAACGCTACGACGTCTCGACCCTCGTCCGCGCCGCGCACGCTGCAGCCCCCTGCCCCGTGGAAACCAAGCGCAAGATGATCGAGTGGTGGGGACCCATCATCCACGAGTACTACTCCGGATCCGAAAACATCGGGTCTACGGCCATCGGCCCCGAGGAATGGCTCGAACACCCCGGCTCGGTGGGGCGCTCCCTCATGGGAACCCTGCACATTCTCGACGAACAGGGTCGCAAGTGCCCGCCGGGCCAGACAGGTCAAATCTGGTTCGAGGCCGGAGGTCCAGGGTTCGTCTACCACAAAGACGAGACAAGGACCGAAGAGGCCCGCAACGAGAGCGGGTTCTGGACCCTCAACGACATGGGCTACGTGGACGAAGACAACTACCTGTACCTCACGGACCGGAAGACCTACATGATCATCTCGGGTGGCGTGAACATCTATCCCCAGGAAGTCGAGAACCTGCTCCTCGAGCACGACAAGGTGCTCGATGCCGCCGTCATCGGTGTTCCAGACGACGAGATGGGAGAACAGGTCAAAGCCGTCGTCCAGTTGATCGACCCCTCCCAGGCGGGTTCCGAGGTCGAAGAGGAACTCATCGCCTTTTGTCGCGAAAATCTATCCCACTACAAATGCCCGAAGACCGTGGATTTCGACGATGCCCTACCCCGCCAGGACACCGGAAAGCTCTACAAACGTCTGATTCGCGACAGATACTGGGGAGATCGAGACTCCAAGATCGTGTAAACCCGGGCCCTCACTCTCGCGGCATCATCTCGACACTGCGCGACACGAAACGCCAGGCCTCCTCCTCGCACACCAGTTCGTCGACATAACGACCAACCGACCCGAGTTCCCGGTTTCGTTTGTAGAACATGAAGTCCGACACGCAGCGGGCCTTGTTTCCGTCGAGATCGATGACCGCATTGAAGCAGAGGTGTTTCCCCAACGGAGCCGACGCGATGAACTCAGCTAGAGCTGGCCGACCGGTGTGAGTGCGCCCGAACGCCGTGAAGCTCCCGTCGGACGTGAACAACCCAGCCCATTTGTCGAACTGACCGTCATCGCACAGTTGGCAGTACTCCGCCAAGAGTCTGCGGATCGCCTCAAACTCACTCATCCTCTTCTCCTACCCATCCTCAACCCCCTCGAAACACGGGTTCTCTCTTCTCCAGGAACGCCAGTGAACCCTCGCGAGCGTCTTGACTCTGCATGACGGGACGGCTGTAGTCGAGCTCCCTACGCATCGCCTCGCCGTCCGGAACGCCCAGCCCAGCTCGCACCGCGGCCCGAATGGCACGAACCGCCAGTGGACCATTGCGCGCGATGCGTTCAGCGAGTTCGAAAGTCGTCTCCATCAGACGATCAGGCTCCACCACGCGGTTGATGAACCCCAGTTCCAGAGCTTCCCCAGCATCGATCAGATCGCCGGTCAGCAACAACTCCATCGCGCGAACATAGGGGATCTGACGAGGCAGCCTCACCGTGGACCCCCCCGACGGAAAGAGGGCCCGTTGAACCTCCTGCAGCCCGAAGCGCGCCCCGGAAACGGCAACGCGGAGATCCGTGGCCTGGACCAGCTCCATCCCACCGGCCACCGCGAAGCCATTGATGGCGGCGAGAATTGGTTTCCCCGGATCAAAATCCCGCAGCATCGCCTGACTGCTCAGACCCTCATCGGCCAGCACCTGCCGATCCCATTCGTTTTCGGCTTCACGCACCCCGCTCAGCAACGGGATCAGACGAGCCAGATCCGCACCTGCACAAAAAGCCCGGTCACCCTGCCCGGTGATCACCACACAGCGCACCCCATCATCCTCCGACACCTCGCGCCAGACCTGCATCAAGCGCACAATGCACTCCGGATCGATGGCATTGCGAGCCGCTGGGCGATTGAGAGTCACCAAACTCACGTGCCCCCGTTTTTCGTACTCGATCACTGCCACGAAGAAGACCTCCCATTTCGCACCGAGGGACGACCCCTCGCCTTCCTCATCAACGAGCTCGTCCGAGAAAGGATCGCTCGGGGGCGAAGACCCGAAGCAACGCCAATTCCTCGGCACTGGCCGACGGTCGGATCTCGACCGCTGGGGACACCCGGAGAGCCCAGCCGCAATGCGCGCGAATCAGATCCACGGCGGACTCGAGGTCTTCGGCGACCCCTTCGAAGACGGCTGTCAGAACCAATTCCCCGTCCTGCCGTTCGTAGATCCCCATGTGGGAAATGACCCGACTCACCCGCTCGCCGTGACTGGTCACAAAGTCCACCTTTTCCACGAAGGTCTGGGCGCGCTGGCGTGCCACGATCACCGTCTCACGCGCCGCGTTGGCGAGATCGTTAGCCCCGCCCGAACCCACGATGAAACTGCCGTCGGCGTTCCACGAAGAATTGACGTTGCCACACCGATCGATCTGGCCCGCTCCGAGGGTGGCCAGGCATCGGTTCGCACCCCCACAAGCGTAAAGGCCCAGCGCCTCCATCACGTCGGTCAAGAGTGTCGTGGTCGGAAGATTTCGATAGTTGACCAGAAATGGATCCGCGGGGCGCGGGTCGTGGCCCACCATGCCTGTTTCAGCCAGGTTGGTGAACTCGACCCCCTCCTCGCGCAACCGATGAGACGCCAACCAGGCCGTCAGAGCTGCCTGCCCCACCCCAGAAAGCACCGTCGTATGCCCAGCCTCGCGCACCCGCTCCCCCACCACCCGGGCGGCCTGCACGATCATCTCCTCGGTCGCATTGGCCTCGCCCAGGGCATCGAGAGATTCCGCGTGATACTCCAACTCGTCCCGCCAGGTCTCGGGGCCGGCCAGGTGTTCGAGGGCCTCCATTCGCTCGGATCCTAGATTCGCCAGGTAGGCGTCGTGATCCGGCAGTTCCAGGATCCACTTGGACAACCAGGCCTCGTAGTCTTCGGGGCGATCTTGAGCAGCCCGGTGTTCTCGCATGAACGGGTAGTCGTTCGCGTAGGGGATGAATTCCGGAACCCCCGTCGCATAGTTGCCATACGGATGGGAGCCATAGGGGACTTCACAGACAGCCACGACTCGCTCTGCGGGAATTCGCACCAGTTGAGAGTGGCGACGCACGAAGCTTCGAGACACGACGCGATGAACCGTCAGAATCACCCCCTCGCTCGCCGCCAACGCACCGTAGACGTTCTCCTGATATGGGGGAAAACAGATGGCGTTCCCCGATGCGTCGGCAGCCCAGGCGTGAACGAAGCTCAAATCCGGCCGGTAGGCCCGAACCACCCCCTGCTGACGTCCGGGCTCAAAGGGATCCTCCACCTCCGCATAGGCCCCTGCCCGTTCGAGTTCCTCGGCCATGTCGCTGCCCTGAATCGAACGTGTGGTCAGGAAGGGCACCCCCATGGCACCGGCGAGAAGCCTCTGAGAGATGGTCAGCATGGTCCAGTTCTCGAGTTCGAAGTCGCCGCGCTCCAGAGCGCGAGCGACCACAGGACTGGGGCCCGGAGTGGGATACCCCTCTCCGGCGAACGAGACGATTGCTCTCCGCAACAAGCCGGCGCCCACCAACTGCAGATAATTGCCCGACAGGGAAGACGAGATGAATTCGAAGCCCGCCTCGCGATCGGAAAATTGACGTATCAGTTCCGCCAGGGCGGCCACAGGCCGTGACTGGAGGCTCACGGGGTTGATCTTCATTCCTGGCCGCACGAAGCGACGAACCGCCTCGGCCAGACCCATGCGCTTGTCCGCCCCTCCTTCTTCGAGGTGCTGAACCTTGTTGGAAACCACCTCGCGCCAGAGGCTCACGGTTCCCGTTCCATTCCCCGACCTTTCGAAGCCGAAACCCTGGTTGGCAAGCGTCTGGCCAGGACAAACAACTGAGGCCCCCGCCCGAAGGCGCACAGTTTGTAAGCGTGAAACAGAGCCGCAAAGACCGAGCGCACCCAAAAAGACGGCCTCTGGGGTTTGATGACATGGTCCTGAACCTGTTGAAAGAAACGAGCGGCGACCCTCTTCTGAGCGTCCAGCAGAGGCCAACCGCTCCGGGAACTCTCGACAATTTCGAACCCGACCGACTGAATGCGCGCGCGAAGATCCTCGAGATCGTAGTGGCGCAAGTGCCCCAGAAATTGTTCGGTGCGCCGAATCGGCCCAGCCTGGGTGGTCAGCACCAACAAGCCCCCGGGCGCCACGAACCGCGCCAGGTTCTCGAGAGCCACATCATCGTTGGGAACGTGCTCGATCACCTCACTGCAAAGGGCCAGATCCACAGGCGGAATGGGGAGCCGCGCCGCTGGATCTCCGAGGTCGACACAGTGAAACTCCCCGTCCGGAACTCTCGAACGCAACATATCGACGTTGGTCGAGTTCACGTCGAACCCATAGCAACGCACGGGCTGAAATTTTTCCCGGATCACTGCGAGCAACGAGCCATCGCCACAACCGCAATCCAGCACTGAGTCGAAGCGCGCAGCCACCTTGGACAAGCGATGAGCGACCAACCAGTAGCGATACCGGTTGCCCGGATGATGGGAATGGCTGGCGTTCAGCTGCTCCCAGTAATCCGCGTAGTCTTCCAAATCGACGCCAGATTGCGGTGTGCTCATGGGCGCTACTCCAGTCTACCCTGCTCCGGGTCCCGGCGCTGGAAACCGTGGAGCGCGAAGGGGCTCAATGCTCCCGGTCGAACAACCCCATGGCCCGTTCCGCGGCGTCGGCCCGCATTCGCTGCTTGCTGATCCCGTAGCTTCGCAAATGAATCCCCTCGAAGGCCCGCGCAATTTCTCGCCCACGCGCCAGAGGGTCCGACCCCGGGTCCACCAACTCCTCAAAGATCCCCGCCTCGTAGGCTTCGCGAGGCGAATAGGACTGAGCGTGAAGAAGAGCGCGAGTCCACTGTTCCGGCGGAAGCGCGGATTGACAGATCTCCAGTGCCCAACTGGGCAAAGACATACGATTCCTGCTCTCGTTCATCTGAATCCGAAAATCACCGTCTAGGGCAATCCGCCGGTCACACGCGAACGCCAGAATCGCTCCGCCCGCGATCGCATGCCCTGGGCAAACCGCAAGAGTCGGGGCCTTGCAGGTCCAGACCTTGAGCATGGCCCGTCCAAATGCAGACCCGAATGCAGGAAACTCCTCACGGGTGAGCGCCCGGACGATGTTCAGATTCAGCCCTGCCGAGAGAACACCCGGGCGCCCAGTGATCAGCAGCGACGTCACTTTCTCGGATTCCGCCCGTTCGACCGACTCAACCAGTGCCTCGAAGAACGGCACGTCCATCACGTTGAGACGCCCATCGTCGATGGCGATTTCCGCGTGGCCATCCTGATTCGAGTATGCAACCGACATTTCATCTCCCTCCGACACCCGCATCCTAGAACGCCCAGCGCCCGGGAACGAGTCCAACCCGATTTCCGTGGATCCTCCAGGCTTTTCTGTGGGCGCTAAGGTTCGGAACGATCGAGACGACCCATGACAACTACCCCCCTTTCAGCCTCACGGACTCCTCGCCGCTCCGGCCACCCCGACGTGGCCGTGATTGGTGCCGGGGTCGTGGGCCTGGCCTGCGCGGCCGAAATCGCCCAGTCGGGGCTCGACGTGGTCGTACTCGAAAAACACTCTCGGATCGGCCAGGAAACGACCTCCCACAACAGCGAAGTCATCCACGCCGGCATCTACTATCCGGTGGGATCGCTGAAGGCCCTCACCTGCGTGGAGGGACGAGATCTGCTGTATGCGCGCTGTCAAGAGCGTCGTATCCCCCACCGTCGCATTGGAAAGCTGATCGTGGCCACCAACGATTCCGAAGCCGAGCAGCTCCTTGGCATCCGAGAACGCGCCCTGAGCAACGGCGCAGGCGCCATCGAGTGGCTCGACAGCAACCGAGTCGGTGAACTCGAACCGCGCGTACGGGCGACCGCAGCTCTTTGGTCTCCGGAAACCGGCATCGTCGACAGCCACGCGCTCGTAGCGAGCTATCAAGCCGAGCTCGAAGACGCCGGAGGTGTGGTGGCCCTCGCCACCGCGGTCACGGCGTTGGAGCGAATCCAAGACGGCTGGCGACTGCTCACCCAGGACGGAGTCGGCAGCACCTACTCCCTCGAAGTCGGTCAGGTCGTCAACGCCGCGGGACTGCATGCGGACCGGGTGGCGGAAGCCGCCGGAATCGACGTCGATGCAGTCGGTTGGCGCATTCGGCCCTGCAAGGGAGACTATTTTTCGGCGGCGCCATCCCTGGGCGCCCTCACCCGACACCTCGTCTACCCCGTCCCAGTCGCTGCGGGACTCGGAATTCATGTCACTCTCGACCTGGCCGGCAGAACCCGCTTCGGACCCGATGCCGAGTACGTGGAAGAAATGCACTACCGGATCGATCCGGCCAAAGCGCACGCGTTCGCGCGCGCCGTGGCTCGCTACCTCCCTGAAATCGAGCCACACGACCTGCAACCAGAGATGGCGGGACTGCGCCCCAAGCTCCAGGGACCGGGGGAGGACTTTCGCGACTTCGTAGTCGAGGAGAGTAGCCACTTGGGCGCTCCCGGCATCGTGCACCTCGTGGGTATAGAATCCCCCGGGCTCACGGCGTCAGGCGCCCTCGCGCGACGTGTCCGTGCACTCATCTGCGGCGAGCCGACCGGGTAGAATCGGACCCATGCAATCACTTCGAGACAAAGTGGCCATCGTGACAGGGGCGAGCCGGGGAATCGGCAAGGGCTGCGCCCTGGAACTCGGCCAGGCGGGCGCCACGGTCTACGTCACAGGGCGCAGCACGAGCCAGGGGAGTGACTCTTCCGAGGGTACGGTGGACCGGACGGCCCGAGAAATCACGGACGCTGGCGGATGCGGAATGGCCGTTGCCTGTGACCACACCGACGACTCTCAAGTCGGTGAACTCTTCGAGCGGGTTGGCCGAGAACAAACCCGGCTGGACATTCTCGTCAACAGCGCCTTTCACGATCCGGGAATCGCACACAGCCGACCCTTCTGGGAGACTCCACTCTCCTGGTACGATGACCTGCTCGGAGCGGGAACCCGGGGAGCCTACGTGGCGACGCATTTCGCGGCAGCACGAATGGTGGACCAGGGCAGTGGCCTCATCGTCAACATCAGCTCACTCGGTGCAGCCCACTACTTCGAAAACGTCGCCTACGGAATGGGCAAGGCCGCCCTCGACAAGCTCACCCGAGACGCGGGGCGCGAATTGCGCGATCGTGGTGTCACGCTGATCTCGATCTGGCCCTACATGGTCCGAACGGAAGGCGTACTCGACCTCGTCTCCAAGGGCGTGGACCTTCCCCTCGATGGTGCCGAGAGCCAGCGGTTCGTCGGTCGAAGCGTGGTCGCACTGGCCATGGACCCCGACGTACACCAGCGGACGGGCAAACCCTTCACATCACTGGAACTTGCACAGGATTACGGGTTCACCGACGTCGATGGTTCACTGCCTTCGGGTTCAGTGCCCCCCAAACGCCGCTGATCACAACCCTCGCACGCCCGAATCAGGTGACCTCGGATTCGACGCCGTAGCGCTCCTGATAGCGGGCGTAACGAGCGCGCTCCGTCGCCAGGTCGAGCCCGAGATCGTGGAATGAGTAGAAATGCTTCCCGAACTTTCCTCGCGGCTTACCCTCGAGATAGCGGCGCATACGCGCCTCGACGTCCTCGGGATACGACCAGCCAAAATATCCATACACACCGGCCAGAGTCCCAAAGGGATCCTCCATCAGATCCTGAAACCGCACGTCGAAAACCTGCCCCTCGGCGAACAAGCCCTCATCCCGCAACCGCATGACGTGATAGAGCTGAGGCTCGTAGTAGGCAGGTCCGAAGGCCAGCTTCACTTGTTCCGGATCGATGGACTCTGCGCGCATCCACAAAATCGCTGAGATCAGGCTGACGGTCGATCCCATGATCTGAAGGGGATCACGGTGGGTCTGCACGACCCGAGCGTCGGGATAGACGTCGAGCAGAGTGTCCAGCCAATTCATGTGCGCCGGCGCCTTGAGGACCCAGCGTTCACCCCGAGTCTTCCACTGTAGAATCTGGAGAATCTTCTTGTGAATTTCGTAGGCGGGTCGAATGTCCTGGGCCGCCGCAAAGGCCGCGTAGCTCGGAACCTGATGGAGAGCCGGTATGCGGTCCCCTAAAAATGCATTACAGGTGATGTCGCCGCATTCGGTAGGCATGCGTCCACCCATCTCGTGCATAGCCTGATAGGCGGGGACCAACCGGGGCCATAGCGTCTGCTCGAAATGCGCGAGACGAATGCGTCGATCCGTCTCGTAAGTTTCCTCTTCCGGAGGTGGACAGGGGAAGCGAGCCTCCCAACTCTCCAGCACCCGATGGCGCGGGTCCTGGGTCAGCAATTCGTGGAGAATCGAAGTCCCAGAACGCGAGAGGCCGACGATGAAGAGTGGCTCGCGAATCTGCACGTCGGCAATCTCGGGATGCTTGCGAAAAGCCTCGACGATCTTCAGCCGATTGCACAACAGCACGAACACATCACGTCGCGCCAGAAGGCGCCCCATGAAAGTCAGGCGCGCCTCCTCTTCCAGGGAACGAAGGAGAACCTGAAGGGGCTCACGAAAGTCGTCCCCACCAAAGTCCGACAGGCCCGTGCGGCGACGCGCAGCCTCAAGCAGCCCCGCCTCATCAAGGGAGATGAGCTGCCGCGCCGGCCGTCCCAACGCATTGACGGTGCGGACCCAGCGTGGACGATTCTTCGAAAAGTCCGTCAATGCCGCAATGTCCGCTCGACTACCCGACACCAGACCCCGGCTTCCCTACCCCGCCGCTCACACTCATTCCTTCCACTTGTCGGACCGGCTCGACCATCGGACGGCTTCAGCAGCCGCATCCTGCTTGGTGTAACGCCCCTTGGACCCTTGCTCTTTGTCGTGGTCTTCGATGGCGGAAAGCACCGCATCCCCAGCTGCCGAAATGAATTCGGGGTAGTTGTCCTGACACCAGCGATGCGAGTTCACGGCGCGGGTCGCCGAGCCCTGGAATTCGGGAAAAACGTGGCGTGCCATCAACTCGTACGACTTACGAGTGGCCTCGCGATCCGCCCAGTCGTTGGCCATCACCAGAAAAGCCCCGAACCCTCCGGTCTGCTCCTGAAGTCGATGAATCAATTCGCAGCAGTCGTCAGGCGTACCGATGCAGGCAAAACCAGACTCCACGAGTTCTCTTGCGAAGGCATCCGGATCGTTGGTTTCAGGCGTGAACTGGAGGGCCACCACACTCGTGAAGTAATCCACCCAGTTTTCGATTCCGTAGCGGATGTTCTCGAAGGCCTTCTCGCGAGTTTCGGCAATGTGCACGGGTGCTACCACACGCCATTTCCGTCGGTCCGCGACACGGCCATGGTCCCCAGCCTGTTCATTCCAAACATCCCAGTGGCTACCCAGCACCTCGAAGCCCGCCGACGAGGTGGCCGAAAGGGAGAGCAACCCACCGCCGAATCGACCTGCCAGACGAGGGCCAGCGGGAGACGAGATCGAAGCCAGGGCAAGATCGATCTCCTCGCTGTAGGGTCGAAAGTTGAGCCTGGCCTCGCGCAGCGTGAACCAGTCTGTCTTGAGCGTTAAAGGCTCGTCGTCGTAGAGCAGGTGCATGATGGCCGCGAGGCCTTCTTCCATCATCCCGCGAGTCTTCGCAACCTCGATGCCCAACATGTAGGCATCGGAAGCAAGAGCCCCCGGCCCGACACCAAACATACATCGCCCACGGGTCATGTGGTCGAGTTGCACCCACCGATCCGCCACATGGAGTGGGTGGTGGTAGGGAACCGAGGTCACCCCAGTGCCCAGACGAATGTTCCGGGTCACCTTGGATGCGGCGGCGATGAACAGCTCTGGACTCGCGATACATTCGTAGCCACCCGAATGGTGTTCGCCGATCCATGCCTCGTCGAAGCCCAGATGGTCGAGCCACTGGACCAGTTCCAGATCGCCTTCCAGCGCGAGAGTTGGATTCTGGGGAACCGGGTGAAACGGAGCTGTAAAAAAACCAAAACGCAAGCGACTCATACTGCCTCTCTCGAACCGCAGGATTCTATCAGCGTCATCTCAGTTCGCCCCAGGTCTCGTTTGCCCGGCGCTGAAGCTTGGGCTTGTCGACACGACCACTTCCGAGAACGGGCCAACATCCCGCTTCGACCTCGATGAAGTGTTTGGGGATCTTGAAATTCGCGATCTTGCCCCTGCACAGGTCCCGCAACTCCTCCACAGTGCGTGATCGACCATCGACGTATTCGACGAACGCCACCACCGCCTCGCCCCAGACGTCGTCGGGAACTCCCACGACCTCGGCATGATTGACGAAAGGCAGGGTCTCTTCGAGGAAGATCTCCACCTCCCTCTGGGCCACGTTCTCCCCACCGGTTTTGATCATCATCTTGTAGCGGCCCCGGAAATACAGGTAACCGTCGTCGTCCAACCACCCGTAGTCTCCGCTGTGAAAGAAACCCTCATCATCGAAGGCCGCTTCCATCTCTTCCGGCATGCCGAGGTACTCGATGAACAGACACCACCCCCGAAAACAGATCTCACCCGGTTCACCCGGATCGCACTGCTTCCCGCTCTCGGGGTCGACGATACGCAGCTCCACGCCGGGCAATGGCCGCCCATTGGAACCAATCCGGACCTCGGAATCCTCCACATCCCAGGGCACCAGGGCACATAGACCACTCGATTCGGTACTGCCGTAGATCGAACCCACTCCCCGCAGATCCCAGCTCTCCAGGACCCGACGCAGGAAACTCGGCGTACAACCGACACTCCAAGCGCGGATGTGTGAGACATCCGCTTCGGCACCCCCGGGTGCTGCCATCATCATCGTGAACATCGTATCGAAGGCACCCGCGTGGGTGATTCGACCCGAAGTGACCACATCGAGCACCGCAGCCCCATCGAACTTTGGGATCAAATATCCCGCTCCACCGACCGCGTGTGGAAGCGTCAAGCTCCAAATCAGCCCACTGCTGTGAAACGTCGGGTTGTAGGCCGGGTAGACATCCCCGGGACCAAAGTCGAGGGAACGCGATAAGGCCACGGCATTGGCCACATAGGCGCCCCCACGACAAAGTGCGGGTTTCGGGCGCGAGGTCGAACCCGATGTGAACAGTACATAGGCCGGGTCGGATCCCGTCACCGGACTCCGAGGATCGAGCCCTTTCTCACCCGGATCGCCAAAGAGCTCCCGATAAGCGTCACTTTCGGAATCCAGCCCAACACCCCGGGTCGGCAGCAGGTGAATCCGCTGGAGAGCCGGGAGCCGCGCTACATCCACCGCCCCATGAACCAGTCGCGAGTCAACTCGCTCGAGTTTCTTGGCAAAATCGATGCCCACCGCTCGCTCAGGCGCGATGATGAGTTCCGATTCGCCGCGCTCGAGCACCCAGCGAACTTCATCGGCCTCATAGGCGGTATTGATGGGTACGACTATGGCCCCCAAACGCATCAATCCGTAATGAACGACCGCCCACTCTTCGCAATTATGAAAGAGCAACGAGACTCGCGAGCCCCTGCCGATCCCCATCCCTTTCAGGCGTGACGCACAGCGAAGGGCACGCTCCACGAGCTCCAGGTAGGAGACACTCGAATCCTCGCTTTGGATCGCAGCGTTCTGGGGAAAGCGCTTTGCCGTTCGCCTGAGCATCTCCCACAGGGACAGCTGAGTCGCCGCCAACAGGTCCCTTGCGAGCCTGTCCTCGTAGGCTTGGATGCGGCTCGCTTGCTCAGGTGTCATGCCGATTGCAGCATACACCCGCCCCCGCCCTTCCGGGAACGCGCGGCATGTCTTCTCCAGCCCTGGAACGTCACTCGGTGGGCACGCGTCCCCAAACAGCGACCGACAAGGGCGAGATCATCCGAAACCCCGGCTCCCTTGCCTGGGCAATGGCCCCCTCCAACTGCTCCGGGGTGAGCAGTCCAGCCTCCACGAACCGTGGGCCACTGTGCTCCACGGCCAACACCCACCATTCGCAATTGTCCCTTCCACCGGACATGGCCCAGACACGACCGTCCAGACCCATCTCAACGAATCCCCGCGTCTCGAATTCCCTCAGCAAGCGTCGCCCGAAATAGGGATCCCATTGACGTTGGGTCGCTGTGCCCAGCGTCATCAGACGCGTCACGGTTCCCATCGGTTCCGGAAGCTCACTGTGCTCCACCGGTGACCAGTCGCTGTCTTCGACCACCACCCAGCCCCCGGGACGCGCCGCAGCTCGCAAGCGATCCAGCGCCTCTTCACGATCGGGAATGTGCTGGAGCACGGCCCGCGCGTGGACGAGATCGTAGTGGCCCTCGGACAGTGGATCGTTCATGAGGTCGTGCTTCCGTACCTCCATCGCCCCTTCGGCCGGCAGGTGGAAGCGGAGATCAATGTCTGTGGAAAGGACTTCCCCTGTCGCACCCACCCGGGACGCCAGCCAGCGGCTCAGGGTCCCCGCCCCCGCACCCACCTCGAGACAACGCCAGCCCCTGGCAATCCCCACGCCATCGATGACTGACATGGAGCGTGGGTCACGCAATCGCGCCAGAGCCTCGAGCCGGCGCTGTTCCATGGCCACCATTCGGTCCTCGGACGGCAACCGATAGGATCCCGATTCGTGTTTTTCGAAATGCTTCACGCATCCCCCGGTTCACCAGACTACCACTGAGGCACGCCGAAGGTCTGAACTCCCCCAACCCCATCCGCATGTGAGAGAATGCCGGCTCTGCCGCCCCCAAAACTTCAGATCCCCAGTTACAGGAGGTACCGGTGAGCATCATTCCCGGCAAAGCCGCCGTCGTAGGCATCGGCCAGACCCCGTTCGGAAAAGGCCTCGGCCGAACCGAGTACGACATGGGTCTCGAAGCCATTCTAGCCGCCTGCGAGGATGCGGGAATTTCTCCGTCCGAGATCGACGGCCTGGTTCGCTTCGACATGGAGAGCCTCGACGAAGAGATGCTTCTCTCCGCCCTGGGAAACCCCGACCTCAGCTACTTCATCGGGACCCCCATGGGTGGAGGCGGATCGGCATCTGTACTGGTTCACGCCGCCCTGGGAATCGCGTCGGGAATGGCCGAGACGATCGTCTGCTATCGATCCCGCGCCCGCGGCAAAAACTCGAGTTTCGGCAAGGCCCAGAACCAGGGCGGGCGCTACTGGGAGCGATTGGCGGCGGACCTCCCGGACGTCAGTGGCATGTGGCACGTACCTCAGGGGCTCGTCACAGCGTTTCAGGAAATGGCGATGATCACCCGTCGACACCAGATCGAGTACGGAACCACCGAGGATCACTTCGGGGAGGTGGCCGTCACTTTTCGCGAGCATGCCATCCGAAACCCCAACGCGGTCATGCGCATGGAAATGACCCTCGAAGACCACCACCAATCGCGCATGATCTCGGACCCTCTCCGCCTCTTCGATTGCAACATCGAAACCGACGGTGCCTGCGCGATGATCGTCACGACTGCTGAACGGGCGCGCGACCTTCGCCAACCCCCGGCGATCATCCGAGCAGGTTCCCTCGGAGCGGGATCGCACCACCGCCGCCTCTCGACGCTCTTCGATCGCAGCCGGGAAGAGGACTCGGCCGCCCGCACGGGAAAGCGTCTATTCGCTCAGGCAGACCTATCTCCCGATGACATCGACTGCGCGTATTTCTACGACTTCTTTACGTCACTCGTCATCATTGCCCTCGAGGACTATGGATTCTGTCCTCGTGGAGAGGGTGGCCCCTTCGTAGCCGATGGCGGGATCTCCTGGGATCGTGGCCGACTGCCCTGCAACACCAATGGCGGCCAACTTTCCGAAGCCTTCATCCATGGCTTCAACAACAACCTCGAAGCCGTGCGTCAGATTCGAGGAACCTCGACTTCGCAGGTCGAGGACTGTCGTTTCGCGCTGGTGGCGGGAGCCAACACCGACCCCACAGGCGCCTTCATTCTGGAGAGAGCATCGTGAGCCCTTCCGTACCGAGACCGCTTCCGACCCATGACGACGTCGAATTCTGGGAGGCCACACGCCGTGGCGAATTCCGCCTGCAACGGTGCTCCGACTGCTCGCGCTGGCGCCACTACCCCAGACCCGCCTGTCCCGATTGCTACTCCAGAGAATACTCATGGGACGAGGTCTCGGGCCGAGGGCGCATCTACACATGGACCGTGGTGCGCGGGCCGACGCTCCCCGTGTTCCAGGAACGCGTTCCCCTGGTAGTGGCGGATGTCCTCCTCGACGAAGGGGTCCACTTCCAGGCCGAACTGCTCGATTGCACCCCGGAAGAAGTACGGGCCGACCTACCCGTCGAAGCCACCCTCACAGAACTGGACGACGAGTTCACGCTGGTGAAGTTCCGACCCGCGAATCGCTAAAGTCCGGCGGTGACTTTCGTACTCGTCCACGGAGGTGGCTTTTCGGGTTCCTGTTGGGACCGCACCCTCCCACACCTGGAAGCCCCGGCTGTCGCCATCGACCTCCCTGGTCGGGGCAAACGGCCTGCTGACCTCAACCAGGTGCAGGCCGCAGACTGGATTCTTGCAACCATCGAAGAGGTCCAACACGCCGGCGAGGACCCGGTACTACTGGTCGGCCATTCCCTTGCCGGCATCACCCTGCCTGCTGTCGCAGCCGCCATTCCGGAGCGAATCCGACGACTGGTCTTCGTCTCGTGCACCATCCCTCCCAATGGGGGATGCGTGCTCGACACCCTCGAACCCGAGGTACGGGCAGTGGCCGACCGCGGCATTCACCAACAGACCAGTGGCCTGATGGACGACGCACTGGCACGCGCGAGTTTTTGCAACGACATGAACGAGGCACTGGCACGAGAAACCCTCGCCCAGATGATCCCCGAGGCCATGGAACCCATCACCGCGGTAATCTCTACCGAGGGCATCGAAGACGTGCCCCGCACCTACATCAAGCTCGCGGAGGACACCATCGTGACACCGGAGATGCAGGAGCAGATGATCCGGAACCTCGGACATGCCGATGCCATCGAGCTCCAGGCCGGCCACATGGCCATGATCAGTCAACCCGAAGCACTGGCGGCGGTTCTGAACCAGATCCATGCATCGGACTGAGCCAGTTCATCCCACTGGAGACTCGAATGTCCAAGGAAACCTACGAAACGATCCAACTGACCAAGGAAGACGGTGTCGCCACCCTGACGCTCGACCGTCCCGACCGCCACAACGCCATCGACTACACGATGTGGGACGAACTCCCCCGAGCTTGGGAAGACATAAAGGGCGACTCCGATGTCCGCGTGGTGGTTCTCACCGGAGCGGGAGAGCGGGCCTTCTGTACCGGAATCGACGTGCAGGGGGTCGACCAGAAGGGCTCGCCCGTAGGAGAGGGGCGCGGCCTCGAGCAGATCCGCTTCACGGCTCTCCAAAACCGATGCTGGAAGCCCGTGATCACAGCTGTCAATGGGATGGCGGTTGGGGGTGGACTCCACTTCGTGGCGGATAGCGATGTCGTGATCTGCTCCGATTCAGCGACTTTCTTCGATACCCATGTCAAGGTCGGACTCGTAGCCGGACTCGAACCCGTGGGACTCGCACGGCGTATGCCCATCGAAGCGGTACTCCGCATGGCCCTGACCGGCGGGCTCGAACGTATGGACGCCAAACGAGCCCACCAACTGGGCCTCGTGAGCGAAATCACCTCGCAGGCCGATCTGATGCCTCGCGCTCGCGAGATCGCGGAGATGATCAAACAGCACTCGCCCGCTGCGCTCGCGCGCACGAAACGAGCGATCTGGGAGGGCTTGGACCTGGGCCTCGACGATGCGCTGAAGAACGCCTGGGCGTTGATTCGCGAGCACTCCGGTCATCCAGACACGAGCGAAGGACCCCGGGCATTCGTCGAGCGTCGTCCGCCCCGCTGGGCCCCACCCGAGGGCTGAATCCGAATCCGAGACACTCCCCCGCTAGGAATCGCGTCCGAGCGGCCTCCCATCCACGATCTGGTCGAGATATTCGGACATACCGAGGGTGCGCTTCCCGTCGCACTCGAATTCTGTCATTCCCTCAGTGATCCGGGTCATTAAAAGGCGCCCATCGTCGAGTGCGCGGCGATTCCTCAGTGGAATGAGTGATGCAATCTGTCCGCGGAGCACCCACTCGTCGCCGGCTTCGGTCGTGACCTCGAGAACCAGACTCTTCTGATAGTTGTCTTCATCCCATTCCGTGGCCACCGATGCATCGACGATGTCCATAACCTCGTCTCCCCGGTACACGGCCCCACCCCCTCGCTGATTCACTCCGTCGGACATGACCGTGGCGCCGATCGCGAGATCCTCACTAAATCGGGCGTGGATCCAGCGATACCAATCGATGGATTGCCAATAACGCGGCCCCCAGGATTTGTCCCGCAACCCATGACCAGCGACTTCGAAGCGCTCTCCATCCACCTCGATTTCGCCCACGCCCGCCATGAATTGCTCGTAGTGAGCCTTGGCGAATCCCTTTTCCGGATCCAGGGGCAACTCGCTGCCGTCATCGCGCACCACCTGCCCTCCAAGCACACCGGAATCAGAGGTAAAGCTCAGGCTCACTCGGCAAGGGGCATGAGGGTTGTTACGAAAGGCGTGGGAAGGCTCGGCCATCTGTGATGGATCTTCGAGCAGGCAAACCTTCCCCTCGTATTCGACACGCAATTCGCGAAAGGGCTCGACCACCTCGAACCGCATGCCTCCGGCATCCATCTGTTCGTTACTGCTGATCTTGGGACGCCGAGCCATGAACCCCACCCGGCCATCGGGCAGATATAGACAGTTGGTCATCTCCGCGTAACCCTCGTTGACCCGGTTGCCGATCCGGAACCATCCTCCCAACCCACGATCGGCATCGAAGATGCTGAAGTACATGCTCTCGTTGTAGTTCGACGCGTCGTCGGGAACGTGGTTGTAATCCGCCTGGGGGTCGAGAACGAGTTTGCAACCCTCGGGAATCCTGGCCATGGAAAACCTCTCTGCTGGTTCGAAACGCCATCGGACGACCGATGGCGGCGGTCTGCGCGATTCTACCCCAGGCGAGCGAGCCCACGTGCGCTAGCTTCCGACCCCCAATCGACAGGAGGAAGACGTGGCACATCTGGAAGGAAAAGTCGTGGCAATCACAGGCGCCGGGCGCGGCATCGGCAGAGCCGTGGCACTCGACGTCGCCGCCAATGGCGCAAAGGTCGTGGTCAACGATTACGGCGTCGCCGTGGAC
Source organism: Myxococcota bacterium (assembly GCA_022447545.1). Taxonomy (GTDB): domain Bacteria; phylum Myxococcota_A; class UBA9160; order UBA9160; family SMWR01; genus JAKVBI01. Next base: position 24,725 of record JAKVBI010000031.1, on the reverse strand, counting down.
GGCAGCGAACCCACCAGCGAAGTCGCCGACTCCGTGGTGGAAGAGATTCGCAGTGCGGGCGGAGAAGCCGTCGCCAACGCCAACAGCGTGACTGAAATGGAAGGGGGCGCGTCTATCGTCCAGTCAGCCATCGACTCCTTTGGGAGAATCGATGCCGTGGTCTGCGTCGCTGGAATTCTGAGAGAACGGATGATCTTCAACATGACCGAAGACGATTGGGATCCGGTGATCGAGACCCACCTCAAGGGAACCTTCACGGTGTTCCGGGCCGCCTCCATCGTCATGCGAAAACAAAAATCCGGAACCCTGATCGGTTTCACGTCGGGAGCCTTCGCGGCCAGTGTGGCCCAGGCCAACTACAGTTCCGCCAAGGGCGGCATCGTTTCACTGGTGCGCAGCACCGCGGCCGGTCTCTACAAATACGGGGTCACCGCCAATTGCGTTGCGCCTGCCGCCAAGAGTCGAATGTCCGGCGCAGTCCCCGGCGGTTTCGAGATGGGCGAACCCGAGGACGTCGCCCCCCTTGTCACCTACCTCGCCGGCGACCGGGCGCGCCACATCACCGGACAGGTCTACTCCATTAATGCGGGCAAGATCGGCATCTACAATCAGCCGGCCGAGCTTCGCTCCATGTGGAAGGACGGGCGTTGGGATGCCGACGAAATCGCCGACCACATCGATGCTGGGATTGGTCAGGAACCCATGCCGATCCTCGCTCGACTGAAAGCCATGGCCGCCGCAGCCGCAGCACAAAAAAAGGAGAGTTGATTTCAGAGAGTCACAGTTTGGTGGTCCGGCTCAATTCAGCGGCATTCTCTGCCATATTGAGCACAACATCGCCGAATGCCTCCATCTTGGGATTATCCGCGCCACCCTTTACGAAGCGCGCATACCCACCTTCGAGGACGCAAGCCATCTTAAAGCGGGCCAGCACGACGTAATAATCGATGAGATCGACTGAAAGCCCGCTCTGGGTCGAATAGAAGTTCAGCAATTCGTCGCTGGACGGCATGCCCTCGTAATCCACATAGCCGCGACGCTCTCCCTCGCCCGGGTCGGGCCATCCCATGATCACCCAGGCCAGATCGAGAAGAGGGTCCCCCACCGTTGACATCTCCCAGTCCACGACGGCAGCCATCCTTGCCGGTGCTCCATGGTGGAACATGACATTGGCGAACTGATAATCGCCGTGAATGATCCCTGGAGAAAACGACTTCGGGGTATGACTCCGAAGCCACGCCGCCGCCTCATCGAGGCCGGGAATCTCACGGAACTTGAACGTAGAGAGATGGTGGAGCCAGCGGTCGACCTGTCGATCCAGAAAACCATCCGGTTTCCCAAACCCGTCGAGCCCAGCCGCCTTCCAATCCACCTGACCGAGCTTCGCAATGGCATCGACGAGCTCATAGGCGAGACCTTTGCGCGCCTCGAGATCCGATTCGAAGGGCTCGGGCCAGGTGTCCCCCATACTCATCGGAGACCAGCCATCCACGTGATCCATGATGTAGAAACACGCACCCAGCAGCTCGGTATCCTCACAAACCGCTAGAGCTCGCGGATGAGGAACATCGCTGTCGTTCAATGCATGAAGAACGCGATACTCGCGCAGCATTGTCTCATTTCGCCCCTTGGGAACCTTGCGAGGCGGGCGCCGTAACGCCATTCGATGATCACCGCGGCGTAGCTCGAAGATCTCATTCGAAGCCCCCCCGCTGATGAACTTGGTGGTCAGCGGCTCGCCGGAACCCGGGAGGCCCCGCTCGTCCATCCACACTTCCAGCTTGGGGACATCAACCAGCCCCTCGACTCGCTCCTCATCACTCATTTCGCCCTCATCCTCTCTCGTTGGATTTTCAAAGGTTTCCCACTTCCAGTTCCAATATGTCCGCAAACTTCTCTCGTGCGGCCTCGATTCTCGGAGGCAGGTGCATGCTCGGAAACAAGCCCTCGTGCGGCTGGTAGTCCTTGAGCACCTGCTTGGCCACGGTCACTCGGTGGACCTCGGTCGGCCCATCGACGATGCCCATGACAGGCGCAAGCATCCACATGCGAGCCAAAGGCATCTCGTTCGATGCCCCGAGCGAGCCATGGATGTGCAGGGCTCGACCGACTACGTCCTGCAGGATCTTTGGCGTTTGTACCTTCACCGCAGCGATGTACTTCCGCGCCTCCTGTTTGTCCCCTCGATCAATGACCCAGGCAGTCTTCAACACCAGGAGGCGGAACTGCTCGATCTCGATAAAGGAGTGTGCGATGTCGTTCTGAATGCTCTGCTTTTGCGCAAGAACCGTCCCCTGGGTACGACGAGAAAGAGCTCGCTCGCACATCATGTCGAAGGCTTTTCGGACCTGCCCCACGGTTCGCATAGCGTGGTGGACTCGCCCGCCGCCGAGTCTCGTTTGAGCGATCGTGAAGGCTTGACCCGGGCCGCCCAGAAGGTTCTCTTCGGGAAGGCGAACATTGTCATAGTGGATGTATCCGTGAGTTCCCTCGCCGGATTTCTCGCCGGCAAGACCCACATTTCGGATGAATTTCACCCCCGGCGTGTCCCTGGGAACGAGAAACATCGATGCACCCTGGTGAATCGGCACGTCGAAGTCGGTCACAGCCATCACAATCAGGAACTCGGCGAGCTTCGCATTGGACGAGAACCACTTTTCTCCCTGGATTACCCACTCGTCACCACTCTTGAAGGCCGCACATTTGAATTCGCGAGGGTCCGACCCGGCCTGGGGCTCCGTCATCGAATAACAGGACATGATCTCACCCTTCAACAGGGGCTCCAGATACTTCTCCTTCTGCTCCTCGGTCCCGTAGTGGGCGAGGATCTCCGCATTGCCAGAATCCGGCGCCTGACAGCCGAACACTCTTGGCGCCCAACTCGAGCGTCCCAGAATCTCGTTCATGAGCGCCAACTTCAGCTGCCCGTAGCCCTTGCCACCGAGATGAGGACCCATGTGGCAAGCCCAGAGACCACGCTTCTGAACTTCCTCCTGCAGCGGTGCGATCGCCCGGCGCGTCTGTTCATTCTTCGTGTCGAAGGCATCATCGCTGTCGTTCCAAACGAGGTCCATGGGCTCGACCTCGTCACGAACGAATCCATCCATCCAGTCCAGTTTTTCCTGAAACTCGGGCTCGGTTTCAAAATCCCACGCCATGACGTTCTCCCATTTTTCTCATCACGACTCGGGGCGACTGGACTCCAATCAAGCCCCCCCGATGACGCTCTGGATACCTTGTCACCAGTCTCCTACCTCACGGCAGGATTTCGCAAGCAAACGCTCGAGCGACTCCCTGCTCTACGCGAAAGAACCGTTTTTCACGCTTCGGCGCGCTGCCATTGCGGAATTTTCAACATCTGCCCTGAGGCATCTTGCACCTCCTGCCAGACAACGCGCACTCGCATCCCGATGGCGACCTCCGAGGGCTCCACATCGAGCACATTCCCCGTCAATCGTACATGCTTATAGTCATCCAACTCGACCAACACCGCCGCGTAGGGAACACTGTCCGAGAGCGATGGATGAGCGGGATAGTGGGCAACCGTGAAACTGTAAACCGTTCCGGTCCCGACGCTCTCCCGAGACTCGAAATCTGCCCCCTGACAACTCCGACACACGTGCTCGGGCGGGTGCTGGACAGCGCTGCACGCTCGGCAAGCCTGTAGAAGCAGGCGACCCGCGGTGAAGAAATCCTCGTTCAGCGCATCGATCATGGGCAACGCCCAGTCTTCCGGCGGAATCCTTCCCATGACTTCCCTCCTTAGTCCCGGCAGAACAAAATCGTGCTGCCGGGCGCGAAACCAGGCCCGGAAACAGAAAGGCTGAGTTCCACCCCTTCGACCTGGCATGTCGACTCACCCCGCACTTGGCGAACTGCTTCGTTGATGTTTTCGAATCCGTGGATGTAGGCTTCCCCGAGATTTCCACCACTGGTATTGATGGGAAGGTTCCCATCGGGCCATTGAATATTCCCGTTGGAGACGAATGAGGCGATTTCCTCAGGGGCACAGAATCCCATCTCGGCCATCGCCATCAGCACGGGGCCAGTGAAATTTTCATAGAACTGCGCCACCTGGACGTCGCCCGGCCCCACACCCGCCCGCTGCCAGAGCATCTCACCAGCGTGGCGATGATGGGCGGTGGGGAAGTTCGATTCGTTGAAGGCCGGAATCCCGCCGCCGTGTTCGATTCCCTGGGCGGCCGCGAGAATCGGAACCGGTGGCTTTCTCAGGTCGCGCGCGCGCTCCATGGAGGTGATCACAACTGCAGCCGCACCGTCATTTTCAGGACAACAGTCGAAGAGATGAAGAGGCTCTGCGATCCAGCGCGACTCGTGATACTCCTCGCGCGTGAGTGGGCGCCCGTAACGAACGGCCCGCGGATTTCGCTGGGCGTGAGCAAAGGACGCCAACGAAATTTCCGCCAGAGCATCCTGAGGAACGTCGTTTTCGTACATGAATCGCTGGGTCTGAATCGCGCAGATCTGGGCCGCTGTCATCACACCGTAGTGGGCGGTGTAGCTTGCCGGGCCTCCTCCTGCGCGAGCCTGACCAAAGCGGCCGAATTGCCCCTGTGCCAGGGCACGAAACGCGACGACCACCTCCGCGTAGCCCGCACTGACTGCGGCATCGGCGATCATCAAACTCGACGCCACTCCGTTCCCCCCACCCCCCCAGGTCTGAGAAGAGAAGTTGAGAACCGGAAGGCCCAAGGCGGCCGAGAGCCGGACGGGATCGTTTCGCGCATCGAGATACGACACGAAACCGTCCACGTCCGACAACGGCAAGCCCGCATCCTCCACCGCGTTCCGAATGGCCGTGCATGCGAGTTCGAACTCCGAGACTGTCGCCCCACCGCGATTGAAGTATTCGGACTCTCCGACCCCGACTACGGCCGTCTTTCTCTGCATGTCAGTTCTCCTGTAATGAGAAGCCCCGAATCCCTTCCGAAGGCAATCGGCGGGCTTCAAACCGCCGTAAAACCCCCATCGACGCAAAGGTGCTGCCCGGTGATGTAGGAAGCCTCGTCAGACGCCAGAAACAAAATCGCGTTGGCAACCTCCACCGCCAGACCACATCGGCCCATAGGAACCCTGGAAGCAAAACCATCCAATCGGGCCTGAATTTGTTCCTCATTGGCGCCTTGACGCTCTCCGGTCGACATCGGCGTGATCATGAAGCCCGGCCCGACCGCGTTCACCCGCACACCCTCCTGAGCGAGCTCCACCGCCAGAGTCCGCGTCAACATCGCGACACCACCCTTTGAAGCTGTGTACGCTGCTCCGGCACAAGACACCTCAGCCGCAATCGATGCCGTATTGACGATCGCACCCCCGCCGGCCTTCTTGATCTCGGGAATCGCGTACTTGGAGCAGAGAAAAACGCCCTTCAAATTCACAGAGAGAACGCGATCCCACTCTTCTTCAGAGGCTTTCCAACTGGGATCGGCCATCGTCGACACCCCGGCGTTGTTGACCAGCACATCCAACCCACCGAATCGGTCCACGCTCGCGCGGATCGCACCTTCCGCCCCATCAGTGCTGGCAATGTCCGCATGGATCGAAGCAGCTACCCCGCCACCCTCACTGATCTCCGCCGTCACACGCTCGAGTCCCGCCTTGTCGACATCGACCAGGCTCACACTCGCCCCCTCTTCGGCGAAGCGCTTCGCGGTGGCCTCCCCCATCCCAGAACCAGCCCCTGTCACCATCACGCGCCGACCCGAAAACCTCATCTCTCCCTCCCCTATCTGCGGAACGCCAGCGAATTGACCCCTGCGCCCTTTCGAGACAACCAGTTACCGGCCTTCGAACCTCGGGGCGCGTTTGTCACGAAAGGCCGCCAGCCCCTCTTTGAAGTCGAGACTTCGTGACGACAACTCCATGGTGAATCCCTCGTTGGCCAGAGCATGCTCGAGATCCAGCTGCAGCGAACTCTGAACTGCCCATTTCGTGAGACCCACCGCGGTGGTGGCCGCCGTGGCGAGCTCTTCGACGAGTTCTCGGGTGGACGTTTCTAGGTCGGCGTCGGGCACACACCGATGAATCAACCCCCATTCTTCGGCTTGACGAGCCCCGACTTCACGGCCGAGCAGCAGCATCTCCTTGGCTCGTGCCAGACCGATCAACCGCGGGAGCAACCAGGTTCCGCCGCTATCGGGAGTGAACCCCCGCTTCGCAAAGGGTTCCCAGAAGCGAGCACTTTCGCCGGCAATTGCGAAATCGGAAGCCAACGCCAAATGGCATCCAATTCCCGCCGCCCACCCTCGAATCGAGCACACGATAGGCAACTGGACCCGCAAGAGAGCTGGAATCAACCGATGAGCTTGACGCGGAAGTCGGCGGGTCATGGCACCGGTTCGGGGCCGCTTATCCGTCGCATTGATGGCAACCCAGTCCGCGCCACCGCAAAAATGATCCCCTTCCCCCTCAATCAGGATGACTCGAATGGATTCGTCGTCGGGAGCATTTTCGATGGCGCCGATCAAAGTCGCCATCATCTCGTGGCTGAGCGAGTTGCGCCTCTGGGGGCACTGGAGGCGCAACCGCAGCACTCCGTTTTCCCGATACACACCCACATCGGCCTGATCGGAATCAGAGATCATGAGATCCACCCACGTCGATAGCTCAACGGTTCGGCACTCCGACTCCGTCGTAGTGGGGGTACGGAGCCTTCCGCAAGCCAAAGGACTCGAGTCTGTTGCCCAGCGACTGCTTGAAATACTTGCGAACCGAGTCGACCGACCATCCCCCTTCACGCAGCGCTGTCGCCCCATACGCCGGCTGATCCATGATGACGAGACGATCGCCACCGGTCCCGATGATTTGCCCGGTCACATAGTTACCTTCATCGCTCATCAGATACGCCACCACCGGCGCATTCAAATTCGGATCGATGAAGGGAACCTCGACGGTCTTCCCCTCCTTGTCACGAATCGCGCCCGTCATTCGAGTCGTGGCCTGAGGCGCAATGGAGTTCACGCGAATCCCGTAACGCGCCAACTCCATCGCCCAGGTATACGTCATGGACGCGATGGCTCCCTTGGCACCGGCATAGTTGGTCTGGCCAAAATTCCCCATGTGCGCGCCCGATGTCGTATTCACGATGGAGCCACCAGTTCCCTGCTCCACCATACGCCGCGCCGCCTCCTGGGAACACCAGAACGTACCCTTGACGTGAATGCGGTAGACGTCGTCAAACTCCTCGTCACTCATCTTCAAGAAGGTCCGGTCCCGAACGATCCCCGCGTTGTTCACCACACCGTCGACTCGGCCGAACTCCACTGCACAGCCCTCGATGAGTTCTTCACAACCCACTCGCGTACCGATATCGTGACCACTCGCCCGTGCGGACCCACCCGCCTCTTCGATTTCATCGACGACCTTCTGAGCCTCAGCGATATCCACGTCGTTGACCACCACGGAGGCACCCTCTGAAGCAAGTACGAGACAATGACCGCGCCCGATCCCTCGCCCCGCACCTGTCACTACGATTGCCCTGCCGTCGAGAATTCCCATGCCTTGCCCTTTCCGTTTGCCCCCGCCTCGATCGAGGCCCACTTTACAGACATTCACCAGCCCCGACACAATGGAATCGAGACCACCACAGGAGAATCGATGCAGGTCGCACTGACCCTCGACTTTCGGAATGCACCGGAGCGACGGCGTCCCTGGCGCGAATTTTGGGAAGACAACCTCTGGCTACTGTGTGAGGCCGAGGCCATGGGCTTCGATTCAGTCCTCGTTCAGGAGCACTTCTTCACGGAAGACGGCTACGCACCGTCCATGCCAATTTTCCTCGCACTCCTGGCCGAACGGACCCAAAAAATCCGCATCGGCGCCTACCTCTATATCCTGCCCCTCCACAACCCAATGCAAATCGCCCAGGAAACCGCGGTTCTGGACCACCTTTCCGGGGGCCGACTGGATGTGACGGTCGGAATCGGGCACCGGGTCGCCGAGTACCGCGCTTTCGGGCTCGACCCTCGCCACCGCCCCTCACGCATGGAAGAAGCTCTCGAGATCCTGCGACTGGCCTGGTCCGGCAAACCCTTCCGATTCCTGGGAAAACATTTCGAAATTGGTCAAGGAGATGCACCCGCCGTCGAAATCCAACCCCCCCCGCTTCAAACACCGCACCCGCCGCTCTGGGTCGGGGCCACGAGTTCCGCGGCAGCCGCGCGGGCGGGGCGACACGGTCTGCACCTCCACGGAGCCAGTGTCGACCCCAGCGTTTACGACACCTACCGGCAGTCCCTCACCGACGCGGGTCACGACCCGAGCCGCTTCCGGGTCTCGAACCCTCTCTCCATCACCACCACTCACGAGAACCCCGAAGCGGTCTGGGCGCGAAACTCGGACCACTACCACTACCGATGGGACTTCTATCGCAAGATCCGGCAGGAGATCGGCGATCCCGACCTCGATTACGAGCTTGCCCCCCGTACCGATGCATATCGGGAGAACGAATTGATTGGCGATCCCCAAACCGTGCTTGAAACCGTCCTCCCCCTGGTGGACCGATTGGGACTAACGGATCTCGTAGTGTTCGGGCCCGCCTCTGGAATCGATCCCAGGCGCGAGGGCTACGAAAGCCTTCGCCTATTCGCCGACGAGGTACTACCGGTCCTGAAAGAGCGCTGACAGCCCTTCATTCAGGGGCCCAGTCCCCGATTCGACGCTCGGGCCATTCCGTCGCCATGGAAGGTGTGGATCCGTCTACAATCCGGACCCGTGCGAACCGACTAGGACCTGGATCTTCGACGGTCGCACGGCTCGCCAACGCAGAGATACAAAGGAGTTGTCCGTGACACAAATTCTCGAGGGAATCCGGATCCTGGAAGTCGCTCAATGGTGGTTCGTCCCTTCGGCGGGAGCCGCTCTGAGCGATTGGGGCGCTGAAGTCATCAAGATAGAAGACCCTCGGGTGGGAGACCCGCAGCGGGGCTTGGTGTCTTCGGGAATGGTCGCCGGTGGCCTACCGGTGAATTACATGATGGAGCAACCCAATCGAGGCAAGAAGAGCGTCGCGCTCGACCTCAAGACCGAGGGAGGCTTGGAAATCCTCTACAAACTGGCAGAGCGCAGCGACGTATTTCTGACGAGTTTCCTGCCCTCGCTCCGACAGCGCCTGGGCATTGACATCGAGCATATCCGCAACATCAATCCCAACATCATCTACGTCCGCGGCACTGGCCAGGGAGCCCGCGGACCGGAAATTGACAAGGCGGGTTACGACGGCACCTCCTACTGGTGCCGAAGTGGCATGGCCACGGCTTTGACCCGCCAGGACGCAGAACTCCCCACCTCGCCCCGACCGGCGTTCGGCGATGGCGTGGGCGGCCTCACCCTGGCAGGTGGAATCGCAGGAGCTCTCTTCCACCGTGAACGCACCGGCGAAGCCACTGTGGTGGACGTATCCCTGTTGGCCACGGCGATGTGGCAACTCGCGCCTGATATCGACATGAGCCCCGCCATTCCCCAGATGCCCCCAATGGACCGGACACGGCCCGCAAATCCCCTGGTCAACGTCTTTCGCACCTCGGACGATCGTTGGATCCAGCTCGTTCTCCTCCAGGCCGACCGGGACTGGCCGGATTTTTGTGAACACATCGGGCGTCCGGACCTGATCGAAGACGAACGATTCTCGAACATGGCCAAGAGACGAGAAAACGGCACCGAATGCATGGCCATCCTCGACGAGGTCTTCGCATCAAAGAATCTCGCGGAGTGGCGAGAACGACTGGCGACCATGCGCGGCGCATGGACTCCTTTACAGACCCCGCTCGAAGTTCACGAGGACCCCCAGGTGATCGAGAATGGTTACCTGAGCGAACTACGAACCGCGGACGACACCCCCTTCAAGCTTGTCGCGAACCCCATTCAGTACGACGAGAAACCCTACGAGCTTTCCCTCGCACCCGAGCATGGACAAAACACCGAAGAGGTCCTCCTAGACATGGGTCTGTCCTGGGACGAAATCGCTGCCCGAAAGGCCGACGGCTCGATCCCCTGACATCCAGTACCGACCGACGCCTGGACTTCGACACCTCAATCCCCGAGGAGGGACTTCATGCCGATGAAACTGGCACGCTTCGAGAACAAGGTTGCCCTGATCACAGGAGCCGGTGCAGGCATCGGCCGAGCCACGGCCCTGCGTCTGGCTGAAGAGGGGGCACGGGTGGCCTGCATCGACCTGAAACCCGAGGCCGTAGTCGAAACTGCCGAATTGGTGGCACAGAACGGAGGCGAGGCTTTAGCCGTGACGTGTGACGTTTCCGACAGGAACTCGGTCAATGCTGCAGTCGCGACCTCCATCGACCAATTCGGCCAGCTCGACGTTCTCGGCAACATCGCCGGAATCCTCAGTTTCCACCACTTCTCCGAAATGGAACTGGCCTCTTGGGAGAAGTTGTTCAGCGTCAACGTCACTGGCGTATTCCACGTAACTCAGGCCGCGCTTCCCCACCTCATCGAAACGCAGGGCAACATCGTCAACGCCTCATCGTCCTCGGCCCTCGGAGGACTCCCCTATGGGGTCGGTTACTCCTCGACCAAAGGGGCGATCTCGGCCTTCACCCGGAGCCTCGCCGTCGAACTCTCACCCCATGGCATTCGCGTGAATGCCGTCTGCCCCGCATCCATCGTCACCGCCATGACCGAAAGCACCCTCATCCCTGATGGCGCGAAGAACCGTCTACTCACCCGGCAGGCCGCCATGGATGGCCCTCGCGGACCCGAGGTCGTAGCCGGGGTTATCGCCATGATCGCCTCGGAGGACGGCACCCATCTGAACGGAGAGGAAATTCGGGTGGACGGGGGTGCCCTCACTTGAGCCCGGGGCACCGTGGCCTGGGGCCGATTTCGTCTCACCCATTTCTATGATTGGGTGAGTGTGTTTGCGCGTTGGTTACGCAGAGCACTCGAGTTTCACGACGGATAAAAACCATGACGCCGTTCCGATTTATTTCACACAAACGAGCATTCGCGACCACTCACCTTCAGAGAACGCCCCTGAACGGGAGAGAGCGTGTCGAGCGGCACTCACATATCCATGCGATGGCTGGCCCTCGTGTTCGTCCTTTCGCTGGCCGGCAGCGCGGCGGCAACTTCCTACACCGATGACACATCGGTCTCCACCAGCGGCGCGACTCCCCTCGTGCTGAGCCTCGCAGCCATGGAACCGATCTCTCGCCTCACCGCCCTGAAGGCCAACCCTGTCTATGCCGACCTCGACGGCAACGGCAGCGTGGGTCTTCACGATTTCGCGATCCTACGCGGTTGCCTGCTCGGTAGCGGCTCATCGAAATGCTCGGTTGCGGACTACGACGGCAATGGGTCGGTCGACGATGCCGACCTGGCCATTTTCAAGTTCGCCTTCGCGGAAACCGGGGGAATCGCACGAGCGCGTTTCGCCCTCGTCCCGGAGCCGAACACGATGCTCCTGCTCACCGGCGGTCTGTGGTTGCTGGCAAGAGCGGGACACCGGAACCCGCGGCCAGAACGCCAACCCACCCCCTCCAGCTGAACCCCCAGAGCCCCCCGCGTACGCACCTGCGGGGAACCAGCCCCCTCTTCGACTCGCTAGAGCCGGTCCGAGCCCCCACGGAACGTGATACGGTCACCGCCGTGGAGGAATCGTGAGTCAGCACCGAATCGACACCGGAACCCCCCAGATCACCTGTGAGATCGAGCAGCGGGTGGCCACCGTGACTCTCAACCGGCCCGAAGCCCGCAATGCTCTGACCATGGAAATGAAGCGTGCGCTCGCCGACACCCTGCCCCTGCTGAACGAGGAGGACGCGGTGGGATGCGTGCTCCTCACAGGCGCCGGGGGAGCCTTCTGCGCAGGAGGCGACACCAAGAACATGCAAAAAGAGGGAGCCCCACCCTCGCCGGAAGCGCGCAAACGCCAGCTGCGCTGGGAACACAGCATCTCCGCCCGCTTGAACCAGCTCGGCAAACCAACCGTAGCCGCGCTCCCTGGGCCCGCCGCAGGAGCGGGATTCGCCCTCGCCCTGGCGTGCGACATCCGTCTGGCGGCCCATAGCGCCTTCTTCACCACGGCCTACGCTCGCCTCGGGTTGTCGGGCGACTACGGATCGAGCTATTTCCTCACTCAATTGGTGGGAACAGCCAAAGCGCGGGAACTGATGTTCACAGCCGACCGAATCGAAGCGGCCGAAGCCGAGCGCCTTGGCCTCGTTAACCGCGCCGTGCCCGACGCGGAGCTCGCGAGCGAGGCATTCGAATTGGCCGCGAGGATCGCAGCAGGCCCCCCCATCGCTCTTCGCTGGATGAAGGACAACCTCAACCGAGCCCTCGTCCACGACCTGCAATCGATCCTGGACATCGAAGCAGACCGCATGGTGGACGGCGCCGCCACAGAGGACTACATCGAGGCCATCAACGCCTTTCGGGAAAAGCGACCCCCCGATTTTCGCGGTCGCTGATCGCCCCTCGCTCGGAACGACTTTCCCGAGCAGAAACTCACAGTTCGGAGCAACATGGATTTCGGAATCTCGGAGGAGCAGGAACTGCTCCAGGAAACCGTTCGCGGCTTCGTCACCAACGAATGCCCTGCCACTCACCTCAGAGAGGTCTTCGACGGGGAATCGGGACACGACCCGGAACTCTGGGCGGGCATGCTCGAAATGGGCCTCGGTGGGCTCACACTCTCCGAAGACTTCGGGGGTGCGGGACTCGACATCCTGGACCTCGCCCTCGTGTCCGAGGTGTTGGGAGAAGGCGCGGTGCCCAGTCCCTTTTTTGGCCACACCGTCGCGGGCCTCGCGCTGGCCTGGGGTGGCAGCGATGAGCAAAAGGCATCGTGGCTACCGCGTCTAGCCAGTGGTGATGTGGTCGCGACCGCAGCGCTCGCCGAGGCGGAAAACCGCTGGCAACCGGAACAGTGGTCCCTCGAGACTGACAAGGGGACCCTGACCGGCTCGAAACAATTCGTCACCTCCGCCGACCTCGCAGATCTCCTGGTCGTGGGGATCTCGGGGGGAGATCTGGCACTGGTCGAGCGAAGTGCAGATGGGGTCGACGTCACCCCCGTCGAAGGGCTCGACCGAACACGACGCGTCGCTGAGGTGAACTTCGACTCAGCCTCCTGCGAGATCCTTCCCGGTGGTAACCGCGTCGCCAATCGCGTCCGGGATGCGGCCCTGATCTTGCTGGCCGCGGACTCTCTAGGAGCCGCCTGGAACCTCATCCAAATGACCATCGATTACACGGGAACCCGCCAACAGTTCGGCACAAATCTGACCCAGTTCCAGGCCGTCAAGCACCAGATCGCCAACATGGCGGCCGATATCGAACAAACGCGAGCCCTGTGCTGGTATGCGGCCTACGCCCAGGATCAGTTGCCCGATGATGCCCCCCACGCGGCAGCCGTGGCCAAGGCCCACATCACCGACCGGGCCATGGAAGCAGCACGGGATGCCTTCGAACTCCACGGCGGAATCGGATTCACCTGGGAGTGCGACGTGCAGATGTGGTTCAAGCGCTGCATGTTCAACCGGACCGTCCTCGGGACGCCCGAAATTCAACGCGAGCGCAGCGCAGCGCTGGCCGGATGGTGATGTCATGAATCTCGAATACAGCGAAGAGTACGTGGCTTTCCGCGCGGAAGTCCGAGAGTTCCTCCAGGGCTGGCCCCTCACCGGCGACGAGGCCCAACTTCCAGTGCACGAACAGGAGATCCGATTCCGAAGGCGTGGAATCGAACGCGGCTACGTGTATCGAAACTTCCCCAGGGCCTACGGGGGTTCGGAGCAGACACCGGACGTCCTGCGCGAAAGAATCATCCGGGAGGAGTACGCCGAAGCCAGCGCACCCGGGGATTCCGCAGGCCAGGGCCCGTCCATGCTCGCACCCACACTCCTGGAACTGGGCACCGAGGCCCAGCGCGAGCGATTCATCGCTCCCACCCTGGCCGGTGAGATCAGCTGGTGCCAGGGCTACAGCGAACCAGGGGCCGGAAGTGACCTCGCCTCGCTCCAGACCCGAGCCGAGCTGCAGGGCGACGAGTGGGTGATCAACGGTCACAAGATCTGGACCACCACGGCACACGAAGCCGATTTCATGTTCGGTCTGTTCCGGACTGAACCCCAAGCCCCAAAGCACGCGGGGATCTCGTACCTCCTCGTCGACATGAAAGCACCCGGCATCGAAATCCGTCCACTCAGGGAAATGACGGGCGCCTCCATGTTCAACGAAGTCTTCTTCGACAACGTGAGAACCCCGGCAGAGAACATCGTCGGAAAGCGCGGAGAAGGCTGGCAGGTATCAAGAGCCACCCTGAAGCACGAGCGCAACCTGATCGGCGATCCCAACTTCATGCGACGGGCCTACCTCAGCCTCCTGCAACTCGCCCGAGACACTACACGCAACGGCAGACCCGCTATCGAAGACCCCTCGATTCGCCAGGAATTGGCCCAAATCGAGGGCTTCTTCATGAGCCTCGAGTACACCGGAGCGCGCCTACTCACCGCGACGGCGCGAAACGAGGAGGCCAAGGTGATCCTCCCCATGATGACCATGAAGCTCTACGGCACGGACCTGCGCCAGAGAATCACGCGCCTCGCCCTCGACCTGCTCGAGAACCGCAGCCTGATCGCACCGACCGAGGAGGAGGGCAGCCACGGCGCCCCGGAAGGCCGACCCGGGACCTGGACCGCCGATTACATGTCCGCCATCGCGATTTCCATCGCGGGCGGAGCCTCCAACATACAGCGAAACATCATCGGGGAACGCGCACTCGGCCTACCGCGAGACCTCCGAACTCCGAAGTAGCAGGCCGAGGCGACCGATTCGAATCGCGCCTTTCTGATACGATCACCCTCCCCTTCCTGGGGTTCAAGCAAACAAGAGGACGAACATGTCGAAGGTCAATGTCGAAGCCGATTTCACCGCCAGCGCTGCCGACGTCTGGGCAAAAATATCCGAATTCGGAGGCCTCGATGTCTGGGCGCCCGGTATCGAAAAGTGCGAACTCGAAGGGAAAGGAGTAGGTGCCGTGCGGCGAATCTCCATGGGCGGCATGGAGATCGCGGAGAGAATGGAAAACCTGGACGACGCCAATCGACAGCTGAGCTACTCGATCGTGGAGGGGCCCATGCCCGTCGAGAACTACCTCGCCACGATCAGCATCTTCGAGGGAGCCGACGGTGGGGCCCGGCTCACCTGGATCTGCGATTTCGATGCACCGGGCATGTCAGACGAACAGGTTGCTGGCATGGCGGCCGGGATGGAAGGCGCCTACCAGGGCATGATCGAAGGCCTGCAGAAACATCTCGGCTGATCTTCGCGCCCGGGCGCGACGAGGAGGAGCGTGACCTCCCAACCCAGCAGTGTTGCCGTCCAATTTCCCCTGGGTGGTGAACTGTCGACTCTCGAACCCCTGGGCCGTGGCCACATCAACACCACGTTTCACGTTCAGGTTGCAGGCCGCGAACCGCGAAGCGGTTTCGTTCTCCAACGCGTGAACCACGACGTTTTCCCCAATCCTCACCAGGTCATGGAGAACTGGATCCGGGTCTGCGACCACCTCCGCGCCAAACTCGCCGCCCGAAACGAACCCGACCTACAGCGCCGCCACGCGTCCCCGATTCCCGCTCACGACGGCAGGCCCTACCATCGCGATGAAACCGGCGCATACTGGCGACTCCTCCCTTTCATCGAGGAATCCCGAACACTCGAGGGCCCGGTCTCCCCCGCTCAGGCATTCGAGGCCGCTCGAGCCTTCGCGCACTTCGTGCGGGACCTCCTCGACCTGCCCGGCTCGCCGCTCCACATCACCATTCCCGACTTTCACGATCTCGACAGCCGACAAGCGGACCTCCGGGACAGTGTTCGAGCAAACGCGATGGAGCGCGCGGAGGCAGCAACCCGAGAAATCGAAGCCTGCAATCACTGGTGCCAAGTCGTGCAATCCGATCTGAACTCGATCGGGACGCGCGAAATCCCTCGGCGCAACGTCCATCACGATGGAAAGATCAACAATCTTCTCTTCGACGCGGAGGAGCGCGAAGCACTTTGCGTCATCGATCTGGACACGGTCATGGAGGGCACGGTTCTGTCGGACTTCGGCGAATTGGCGCGAACCGTCTGCTGTCCGCAGCCCGAAGCGGTTTCCGACTTATCACTCCTGCACTTCGACCCCACGCTGTTCCGGGCCCTGGCTGCCGGCTACTTGTCCGGCGGAGCCGATTTCTTGAGCGCCCAGGAAATTCGTGCCCTCCCGATCGCCGGGCCCCTGATGACGCTGATGAATGCCGTGCGATTTCTCACCGACCACCTCAATGGCGACACGTATTTCCCCGTGGCCCATGAAGGTCAGAACATGGAGCGATGCCGCGCCCAACTCCGCCGCGTCGAACTCTTCCAGGAGCACCGGAACGTGATCGAACAGGCCGTTCGAGACGCCGCCATCGACTTCGCCCTACCCCGCTAAGCGCGCCTCACGAACCGGGCAGGTCCCCAATTCCGCAGACAAGAACCTAGGAGAGCCACCGACCCAGGGGGGATCCCCAGAGGAATCTCATGAACTTCTCGGTTCCCGCCACTTTCTTGTGGGAATACGGGTACCCGCTGGCGAGTTCCTTCCCACCGAAGCGGTCGATGATCACCGGCAACGCGTGGCAGTAACCTCGAATTCCAACTTCGCCGTTGACCTGCCCCAGACCACTGTCCTTGCGACCGCCAAAAGGCGCCTCGGGTACCCCGTAGGTCAACGCCATATCATTCACGCAGACCCCCCCGGTATGCATCCGCGAGGCGAGGCGCAGCGCCAATTCCTTGTCGCGGGTCCAAACATTCCCGTTCAGTCCGTAATCCGATTGGTTCGCCAGGCGAAGCGCTTCTTCTTCATCCGGGACTTTCATGATCGAGATGACCGGGCCAAAGGTCTCGTGGACCATCACGTCCATGTCGTGATTCACCTCGGTCAGAACCGTGGGTTCGAAGAAAAGACCCTTGAGGTCGGGATTGCGCCGGCCACCCACTCGGACCGTGGCTCCCTTTTCCACGGCGTCCTCGACGTGCCTTTCGACGATTTCGAGTTGCCGATCCCAGAACATTGCCCCCACGTCGAATTCGCCGCTGTCACCCTGGCGAAGGGCTCCCGCACCCGCGACCACCTTTTCCACGAATTCGTCGTAGACAGCCTCTACTACGTAGATCCGCTCGGTCCCGCAGCAGTATTGGCCCGTGTTCATGCAAGAACCGATCAGAGCACCCGCCGCCGCGCGGTCGAGATCGGCGTCGGCACAAACGATCATCGCGTCCTTTCCACCGAGTTCCAAAGTGCAGGGGATCAAGCGACGCGCACAGGCCTCTGCGACCTTGCGCCCTGTGGCCACACTTCCGGTGAACGAGACCTTGTCCACGTCGGCATCCACCAATGCCGCACCCGTCTCGCCGTCTCCCATCAGAGTCTGCAGAACACCATCGGGAAGCCCTGCCTCGTCGAAGAACTCCTGCACCAGAGCTGTCGAATATGGCGTCACCTCGGACCCCTTGAGCACCACGGCGTTCCCCGCCATCAGCGCCTGCACGGTCTGGTTCATGGCCAGGATGAACGGGCCATTCCACGGCGTGATGATGCCCACGACACCGAGGGGCTTGTAGAGGAGATGAAGTTTCTTGCCCAGGCCCAAGACGCCGTGGATACGTTTCTTGCGGGGTCTGAGGAACTTCTTGGCATTCTTCGCGTAGTAGCAGAGCGAATCGAGCGAGCTGAAGACCTCCATGGAAACGGCTTCCGCCCTGGCTTTTCCAGTTTCCCGAATGACGGTCTCCACGATGTCCTCGGATCGATCGAGGATGCCGCGTGTGACCTTCTCCATGAAGCGTGCTCGCTCGTCGAAGGAATGCGCCTCCCAATCCGACTGCGCCTTGCGGGCCCGCTCCACCGCGCGATCCACGTCCTGGCGATTGGCGCATTCGATCTCACCGATCCGCTCCAGGGTCACCGGGCTGCGAAGTGCGAGCCTCCTCCTGGGGCCACTTCCCTCGATGGGCTCATAGATGGCCATGGACACCTCCCACTGCAATTCCGAACAGCATAATCAATCGAGAAAAGAAGCAGGGCAGAGACTGGTGGGGCCGGGCCCTCCCTTTTGAGTCCGTCACCACTCCCCGATATTGGGCATGGATTTCCAGGGTTCTGAGGGCGCCAGGGCCTCTCCCCTCTGGATCAACTCCACAGAAGCCAGGTCAGGAGAGCGAACAAAAGCCATGTGGCCATCACGCGGCGGGCGATTGATGACGACTCCGGCATCCATGAGCCTCTGACAACTGGCGTAAATATCGTCCACCGCGTATGCGATGTGCCCGAAATTCCGGGCACTTCCGAGGGTTTCCGGATCCCAGTTATACGTGAGTTCCACCTGCGCCTCTTCATCGCCGGGTGCTGCCAGAAACACCAGAGTGAACCGGCCCGCCTCGACCTCGTGTCTGCGCAGCTCCACCAATCCGAGCGCATTGCAATAGAAACCGAGCGACGCATCGAGGTCCGTCACTCGAACCATCGTGTGTAGATATTTCATGGCCTCCGCTCCTCCTCGCCCTTTTTTCGTTCTCACCCTCGATCCTCGCACAGGACTCATCGCCCGCTCGTGCATCGCGAAACCACCCACTGTCAGACGGGACGCGTCACCGGGGGTCTACGAAATAACCCATCATCTTATACGCAACCCGCGCAGCCAGCAGATCACTGTGGTGGTTCACGCCATCGGGGGCAAGTTCCACGACGTCACAACCGACGACCCTCTTCCGCTCTCCCACCACTCGCAGGAGCTCCAGCACCTGGGCATAGCCGAGGCCCCCGGGCTCCGGCGTCCCCGTAGAGGGCGCGACGCTGGGATCAAAACCGTCGAGGTCTACGGTCACGAACA
Source organism: Myxococcota bacterium (assembly GCA_022447545.1). Classification (GTDB taxonomy): domain Bacteria; phylum Myxococcota_A; class UBA9160; order UBA9160; family SMWR01; genus JAKVBI01. The sequence goes on along the minus strand of JAKVBI010000031.1, from coordinate 5,823 downwards.
CCGGGTCCTCCAGGGCGGCAACGGCATCCTCCACGAATGCGGTGCTTTGCCCGAGTTCTCTCGCCCGAAACACACGGATGTCCTGTGCGCGCGCGTATTCCCACTCCTCACGGTCGAAGGCGCGAGCACCGCAACACACGATTTTGCAACCCAACTCTCTTACCCGCCGCATGACGGTGGCGTGGCTGTGAGCAGTCCCGTCGTACTCGTCTCGAAGGTCCAGATGGGCGTCGATTTGGAGCACTGAGAGCCCGGGATGACGTTCTTTGAGTGCTCGAATCAATCCCAAAGACACTGTGTGTTCACCGCCCAAACCGACCACGAACTTGTCATCTGCGACGATTTCCCGTGCCCTCTCGGCGATGCGCTCGATTTCCTCGAGCGACGAACCGCGATGGGGCGGAACGGGCTCCGCGGTGGCGATCCCGACGCGCCAGGTTTCACGATCGAGCTCCTCATCCCAGCCCTCGACTTGCTGAGACGCTGCGATGATCGCGGCGGGCCCACGGGACGTACCCGTCCCATAAGACACGGTCCCCTCGTAGGGCAGCGGAAGAACGACGACACGCGCTCTGGCGTAATCGTGAAATTCGGGTTCGAGCCCGAGAAAGTGGCCGGAATACAGTTCCGTCGACAAACCGAGTCTCCACGGGGCGGGATGAAGGAGTCTAACGGTCCGTGTACCACCCGGACCAGACCTCCACCCATTTGAGGGGCTCAGTCCCGAAAACGACGGGGCACAGCGGGGCAGTTCTCTGCTCGCATGAGTGTTGACTGTAGGTGCACCTGATGAGACTATGCGCGCGCACCTCGTCCCCTGCGGGAATTGCGCTTTCCCGGACCGCTGGGAGCGCGGCCAACAGCTGGAGAACCGAAGACGACCTGAGAATTGACCGGTGATCGGACGCTGGGGCTGAAGACACGGCATGTCTCAACCGGAAACGCAGGGCCTCTCGTGGAGCCCAACACCGCGCGACGGACGCAAGGGGACGAGCCGAGGCCCATCGAAGATCACCGAGAACAGCCGAGGGATGAAGCCCCGCAAATGCGGCGGCATGCCAGCGGCGGAGCCCGATCGGAAAAATGGATCAGACCAGGCGTGATGAATCCACGCCGTGCTGGACTGCTCGACTTCCCGGAAGAAGCGACGAGGAAGACCGAGCCAACCGGCGGAAACAGAGGCAGAGGGAGAACACGACCATGAGACTGTTCAGGCTCGAGAGGGTTTGGCGCAGAATTGGCATTTCGATCTGCGTGACGGGGCTAATCAGCGCCAGTCTCGCAAACGCAGCCGATCTCGACGAATCCCTCGACCTCCGAGTGAATGGCAACGAAGCATCAGCCGCCTCGCAGGGTCGAGTCGATGTATTGAGCGACAAGACTGACGAGTTGTTCAGCGACTACAAGCAGATCTTGCGGCAGACCGACGAACTCAGGATCTACAACGGCAAGATGGTCGAGCTGATTCGCTCTCAGGACGAGGAGATGGCGTCGCTCCGCGAACAGATCGACCGGGCCTCTCTGGTCGGACGGCAGGTCACCCCTCTCATGCTGAAGATGATTGAATCCATCGACCGGTTCGTCGAACTCGATGTGCCTTTCAATCTCGAAGAACGCACGAACCGCATCAAGAACCTGAAGGAACTGATGGAGCGCGCCGACGTCTCCGAAGCAGAGAAGTACCGGATCATCATGGAGGCGTACCAGATCGAGAACGAGTTCGGTCGGACCATCGAGGCCTACCAGGGCACCATTGACCTCAATGGTGAAGAGACGACGGTCGACTTCCTGCGCTTCGGGCGTATCGTTCTCGTCTATCAGACGCTGGACGGAAGCGAAGCGGGGTTCTGGGACCAGAAGCAGCGAAAATGGCAGCCCCTCGGAAGCGAGTACCGAAGTCCCGTGCGGGAAGGAATCCGGATCGCACGCAAGCAGAAGCCGCCGGCGCTCATTCAGCTGCCGGTCGCGGCGCCGGAGGCCCTCTAAATGAAGCGCTTCACCTGGATGACTTTCGTATTGGCCCTCCTCGTGGCCTGGCCTGCTCTTTCGCAGGAAGAGGAGCAGACCAACGCCGTCGAAATGACGGACGAACAAAAGAAAACCGTCGAAGAGGCCCAACAGGATCCCGCTTTGGCCTCGGCGGCTGCCTCCATCGAAGAAGTCAAAGCTTCCGAGTCGCTCCAGAAACTGCTCGATCAGGTCAAGCAGGGGTGGCAGGAAGAAGACAAGACCAACAAAGATCGCGAGAGCGAATTCCGCCAGAAAAAAGCCGACCAGGAGCGCCTCCTCGCTCAGGCGAAGGACGATCTGAAGCGCGAAGAAGACCGCAGTGTCGCTCTCGAAAAGCAATTCGAGCAGAACGAAATCCGCATCGCGCAACTGGAAGAGACCCTCAAGGAGCGGATGGGCAACCTGGGCGAACTCTTCGGCGTCGTGCGCCAGGTGGCCGGCGATACACGGGGCAACGTCGACGGATCGATCGTCAGTTCCCAACTGCCCGGGCGTGGCGACTTCCTCATGGAACTCGGCAAGAGCAAGGCCCTGCCCTCTATCGATTCCCTCGAAAGACTCTGGTTCGAACTCCAGAGAGAAATGACCGAGCAGGGGCGCATCGTTCGCTTCCCGGCGACGGTCGTAACGACGGATGGCGCCGAAACGACCTCGGATGTCGTTCGAGTCGGGGCCTTCAATGCGATCGCCAATGGGAAGTACCTCTACTGGGATCCCGAGGTTCGAAAGCTCAAGGAACTCGGGAGGCAGCCCGAGGCTCGCTACCTCGGAACGGTTTCCGGATTCGAAGCCGCAACCGATGGCGCGGAACCCCTCGCCGTCGACCCCTCTCGGGGTGCAATCCTCTCCCTTCTGGTCCAAACGCCCAGCCTGTCCGAACGGATTCAGATGGGCGGCTACATCGGGTATGGAATCATCATCCTGGGAAGCCTTGCCGGCGCGCTCGGTATCGTGCGGTTCGTCTACGTCTGGTCCGTAAACCGCAAAGTGGTTTCGCAGCAGAAGACGGAACAGGCGGACGAGGGCAATCCTCTGGGACGCGTCCTCTCGATCTACGAGTCCAACAAAGACGTCGACACCGAGACACTTGAACTCAAGCTGGACGAGGCGATTCTCCGAGAATCAGCAAACCTGGACCGTTACCTCTGGGCGATCAAGGTCGTGTCCGTGGTGGCCCCCCTGATGGGCCTGCTCGGAACGGTGACCGGTATGATTGCGACTTTCCAGGCAATCACCCTGTTCGGTACCGGTGACCCCAAGTTGATGGCCGGCGGTATTTCCGAAGCCCTCGTCACGACCATGCTCGGACTCTGTGCGGCGATCCCGCTGACCTTGATCCACGCAGGCGTTGCCAACTTCAGCAAAGGCGTCGTCGACGTGCTTGAAGAGCAGAGCGCTGGGCTCGTCGCCACCCGGGCGGAGCAGGGCGGTGCTTGAACCGGTCTTCGAGGTCCGCGACTTCATCGAGCGCGGCGGCGATGTTCTCTACCTGATCCTCGGGGTCACGTTCTTGATGTGGCTGCTGATCATCGAGAGATTCTGGTACTTCCGCTGGGAGCGGAAGCGGGACATCGAAGAAATTCTGGAGATATGGAACGCGAGGGCCGACCAGACATCGTGGTACGCTCAGCAGATCCGGACCATGCTGATCTCCGACATTGAGACCAAACTTTCTCGAGGCCTCCTCATCGTGAAGACGCTCGTTGCCCTATGCCCGTTGCTGGGGCTGCTCGGCACGGTGACGGGGATGATCGAGGTATTCGACGTGATGGCAATCTCTGGCAGTGGCAACGCCCGCGCCATGGCATCCGGGGTCTCCAAAGCCACGATTCCCACCATGTCGGGCATGGTGGCCGCACTTTCCGGACTGGTCATCAGCGTCCAGATGGAACGATTTGCGCGTGACGAGGCAGCTCGCGTCGCCGACCACCTGACCCACGCCTGAGGCAAACCATATGGCACGAAAACATCGAAATCGCGAGGTGGAGGAGAGTGAGGTCAACATGACGCCCATGTTGGACGTCGTGTTCATCATGCTCATCTTCTTCATCGTCACAGCCTCGTTCGTCAAGGAATCCGGTATCGACATCAACCGTCCGGATGCCTCAACGGCCGAGCGAAAGCAGCGCGGCAACATCCTGGTTGCGATCAGCGAGACCGGCCAGATCTGGATCGACAAGCGCCAGGTCGATGTTCGGGCATTGCGACCGAACATCGAACGACTCCACGCCGAGAACCCCCAGGGGGCTGTGGTGATCCAGGCGGACAAATCCTCCAAGAACGGCCTACTGGTAGACGTGATGGACGCCGCGCGCGAGGCCGGCGTCTACAACGTCTCCATCGCCGCGGAGATCGCTCCGTAGCGAGCCACCCATGCGCGTTTTCTCTTCGTTCGTTCTTGCGATCTTCGTCACGTTCGGCCTGTTCTACATCATGCACCTGCTGATCGCGATGACCGGGTCTGCCTTAGATGAGGGTGCCAAGGGGCGCATCATCGACTTCGTGCGCTTGAAGAAGGAATCTGAGATCCAAGAGAAGAAGCGCAAGAAGCCCGAGAAAAAGCCTCCCCCGGAGCCGCCGCCGCCACCGGATCTGACCACCTCCTCCGCCAAACCCAACGCCGACATGGATGGAATGGGATTCGGCTTTTCGAGCGATGTATCGGTGGACGGCGTTGGCGGAGGGGGCCTGGCCATCAGCGATGGCGACGCTGTCCCGATGGTTCGCGTACCCCCCGAATACCCCATGCGCGCAGCGCAGCGAGGACTGGAAGGCTGGGTACAGGTGGAATTCACAATCTCAGTGACCGGGTCGGTCAAAGACGCGCGAGTCGTGGACTCGACCAGCAGCATCTTCCACCGCGCGGCCTTGAGTGCCATACGCAAGTGGAAATACAACCCGAAGATGGTCGACGGAAAGGCAGTCGAACAGCCGGGCGAGCAGGTAACCCTGGATTTCGTGCTCGAAGATGGGTGATGGTTTCATGAGGAGAGAAAGCAAGTTCGGAGGCGCTGAAATGGTGGGGGCAAAAAAAGAACCTGCGGCACCCCGAAGCCCCGAGCCCCCCCCCGGAACCGCACGGATGCGAATCACTGCAATCCTCACCAGCCTGATCTTCCTCACGGTCGGCGTTTCCATACCGGTGTCGGATGTTCTTGCAGCCGACGAGAGGTCCACCCGCAGTTCGCGCGACAAGAAGAAGGCACGCCCCACCGGGCGTATGAGCAAGTCGCCCAGCAAGAAGACGGGAAAGAAGCTCCAGGAAGCCCTGGAGCTAATCAACGAAGAGCGCTACGCGGATGCCCGGACGATTCTTGACCAGGCCCTCCGCGCCAAAAACCTCCGCCCCATCGACACGGCATCCCTCAAGCGCTTCTACGGATTCACCTACACCGGAAACGAGCAGTACCTCGAAGGCATTCCCTACTTCGAAGAGGCACTGGCGCTGAACGTTCTCTCTCCGAAGGTCTCTCTGGATCTCCAGTTCAACCTCGCTCAGCTCTACATGGCAACCGAACAATTCGAAAAAGCGTCCGACACGCTCCAGAGTTGGATCGCGACTTCAGAATTTCCCGAAGCCCGTGCCCACTATTACCTCGCAGTCGCACTCACCCAGCAGGACCGCATTGACGAAGCACTCGGCCAGGCCAAGATTGCCGTCGACATGTCCGAACGCCCAAAAGAGGCGTGGATGCGTCTGCTCCTCAATTTGTACTTCCAGAAGCAGATGTACGCCGACATGCTTCCACTTCTCCGTTATCTGGTGAAATATCACCCCAAGAAGGTCTATTGGTCCCAGCTATCCGCCGTGTA
>JAKVBI010000030.1 GCA_022447545.1 Myxococcota bacterium | reverse complement strand
TTGCCCAGAAGCGTGGCGGCCGACCATCTGACCCAGGAGCGCCATCGAGAGAATTAGGCCCCATGGCTTGAATGACAGGTCGAACAGAGCACACCAAATCAACACGATCCAACTGCGCCAGAAGCTCGGGGGATGTGTTCCAGCCACGACCAGCCAAAGCAGGACCACGAGTAAAACCGTGGAAAAGAAACCCTTCCAGCGCCATAGCTCCGCCGAGTCTCTGACCCCGAACAAACCGGGAACTCCATGAAGCAGTTGATAGGCGGGCCCATAGCTGTAGACGAAATCTCTCGACGAAAACTCTCCATCGAGCATTCGAGCGGGGAGCGCCAGCTCGAACGAGCCGTCCAAAACGTTCGTCTCATCTGAGATGACTTGCTCGGCGGGGTACCAGTTTGGCGGAAGACTGAGGAACAACGCCAATAGGAACGAAAGAACGCTCCAACGAACCCGATGTCGATCAAACACCGCACAACAGACACGATCGAATGCTTCGATTCTCGACAGAGCACGAGAACCGTACACTCGACTTTTCCGAATAAATGCCGCGGTCCATTTGGACCGTGGCATACGCTCGGCCTCTGACGAACCAGTCTTCGCCTTCAAGTAAGCGCTCTCAACGCAACGCATACTTCGGCTAGAAGTCGGCCGCGAGATCCTCGGTCACGGATTCGCCGGCAGTCAAACTCTCCGGGGTATCTCCGACGTATCGGAGCGTCGTAAAACCGAAGAACATCTCGTGTTTCGTCTGCAGACCGAAGTGCACGGGTTTGCTGGGGTCAGGATTGAACCGATTGCGCTCGGAATTGTCCATCGCGCCCTTTGCAACAATCTTACTACCGGCGGGCAGAAACAACGGCTCCTCGAGTTCATAGCTGAACTGCCAGTTGAACTCGTACTTCGGAACCGACAGCAGGACCTCCTCCCGACCATCGGGATACACGGCCGTGTAGCTCATGTATTTACCGCGATAGTGCATGTGCGGCGTCATGCTATAGAGATAGGCGTCCCGTTCGATCAACTGCTCGCCTTCGAGTTCGTGCTCTTTGGCGTGCGGCGGCACCAGGAAGCGGCGCTGGCCAGCCACTCCACCGGACATGATGTAGGCCGGTGGCTGGTCGTGCAGATAGAGCCCAACTTCGGTTGCATCCACCGTCTCTCGTCCCGTCGTCGTGTAGTGCATCTGCAACAAGAGGTTCGAACCCTTCTTGATCAGCCGCCCACTGTTATCGCGAAAGAAGTCCGGTTGCCGCCCCGGGGCGAACCCGCCAACACTCGACGCATTAGCAGAACCATCGGCTCGGCCCCGAACGGTCTTATCCGCGGGGCTCGAGAGATAGGCGATTACATGGTGAAGCACCTGCCGATCACCCGGCACGAACTCGACGGCCTGAACCCAGATATCTTCTTCAAGATCGAGTTCGACCGGCACATAGCGGTAGTCGATGACACCCGTCGCGGGGATCGACTGCGCCGGAACGCTGAACACCATGTCGGGTTCACCCAGGCTGTACCTCGGATCGTCGAAAGTGAGTTCCGCGAGTGGATCGCCCTCCCCCTCCGTTCGCTGAGCCCCCGCGTTGATCCAGTGGACGAGCTTCTGCTTCTCTTCGACCGAGAGCCCATTGACCTCTCGAATCGCCTTGCCCACATACGGGTCGATCTGACCCGGCGGCATGCGACGGGTCATGAGAACCTCTCTCATCATCAAAGACCAGCCACGAACCATCTCATGGCTCGACATCGACCACGGCGCGATCCCTCCGTCGTGGTGGCATTTGACGCAATTGTTCTGAAGGATCGGCGCGATGTCTTTCGAATACGAAAGCGGGTTCTGTCGGTGCTGCTTTTGGCTGGGGAAGTGAATGATGCAACCGGGCGACGCAGGGACATCGGCGGGGATCGGTTCTCCGGCGAGAGCGGCTTCGAGGGCATCCCGCAAGTAGTGATGCTTGGTAGTCGGCTTTTGTGATTCGTAGTGCAACCGGTCATCGATCGGTCCCCGGTACAAAACCGTTCCCTTCTTCGGCTCGATGACAAAAACCTCGGCAGTGCGATCCACACCCAGCGACTCGGCAACGAGCTGGGCGTCGTCCATTAGGACCGGGAAGTCGTACCCGAACGCCTCGGCCTCCTCCAAGACGCTTTCACGATCATCCTGAATCTGGGGATTCAGCATGAAGAACACGACACCGCGGCTCTCGTACTCGTCGCGAAGCGCCTTCAGGGCGTGCACGCCATTGCGCACGATCGGGCATCCATTCCCCTGCACGAAGATCACCACCGCCTTCTGATCGCCGTACCAACTGAGTTGGTGGAACTTCCCGTGCTGATCAAGCAAGGCGAAATCCCCAACCCGGTTCCGCTGTTCGGCAGATGTCGCTAGGCATAAACAAGTAGCGATGGCGCAAATCAGGACGAGTCTCGACCAATTCATGGGAGTCCTCTGGCGACCTATTCGCGAATGCTTGCGAACCACGAGAGGTTACCATACCGACTCCAAACCAAGAGCCGGGTATTTCCCCCAGCCAACGCCCACAGCGCCTTCCCACCCGTTCGACTACGCCGCGAGGCCGTATGCAGTTTCTAATCAATCACCTCGTCGGCCGACGTAAACCGATCTGCCTACTGATGCTGCTCATCACAGCGACCGTTGCTTCGGGTATCCAGCACGTCACCACCGACACCAGCGACCGAGCCCTGTTCGCAGAGAACGACTCAGCCAGGATGGACGTCGAAGAAGTTCGCAAGGACTTCCCGCGCAGCAGTTCATTCTTGTTTGCGTTCCTCCCAAAGAGTGGGAACGTCTTTGATCTCGGCACTCTACGCGCAATGGAGGAACTCACGGAGCGTTACGATGAGGTCGAATCCGCGATTTCTGTCGGCTCACTCCTCAATTCGAGACTGAACCGCATCGATGCGGACCGCTTCGACCGGGACTATCTAGTTCCAGTCGTCTCGTCTCTCACACAAGAAGATGCCGACGCTGTTCGAGAACACGCGCTCGCCGACGAACTTCTCACAAAGACCACCCTCTCGCCCACTGGTGACATGGCCCTGGCAGTCATCAAGTACGCGGGCAACCAGAAGGACAGGGCCTCTCGACTGGACATTGCGAGATCGGTTGTCGAACTTAGAGATTCCCTTCGCCTGAGCTATCCCGACGCCGGGATCTTCACCATCGGCTCTGCACTTTTCGAGCTTGAAGGGCACAACGCGCAGGCTCAGGACACACGCTTCGTTTTTCCCCTGGTGATCGGGCTCTCCACACTACTCCTGTGGTTCTGTCTAAAATCCCTGTTCCTATCTCTCTGCCTGCTTAGCCTCGCCGCGGTAACGATCGGACTGACGCTCGGCAGCATCGGCTGGGCGGGGATCGAACTCAACCAGATCTCGACCATGGGACCCCTCGTCGTCTATACGATCGCGATGGCAGATGGGATCCATATCGTTTCCATCTACTTGCAGGGACGGCACCGTTCACTCGGCAGAGAAGAAGCGATGCGCGAGAGCATGGCCGTGAACCTTCAACCCGTGAGTCTGGCCACCGTTACGACGGCGATCGGATTTCTCAGTTTGAACTACTGCTCGTCCCCTGCGATCTATGGCTTTGGCAATGTCGTGGCGATTGGAGTCTGCTGGGCATACGTAGTCACACTCGCCCTACTCCCCGCCCTGACACTCCTTGCGCCCAGCGGATCGATTCCCCAGCCACTGGGCGTGCGCGGGCCAATTGCGGAGGTCGGCCGACTGGTATCAAGACACGGCACGCCCCTTTTCTGGACTTGTGGAGCGTTGATCGTCACCACCTTGGCGTTTCTACCGCTCAACCAGTTGGATTTCAGCCCCTACAGCTTCGTCGATGAGGATTCCGACTTTCATACGGTGATCGACGCCCTCTCCGAAAAAGTCGGAAACGACCAGAGCCTCGCGTACAGCATCGACAGCGAAGAGTACTACGGCATTACGGAGCCAGATTTCCTAAACGAGGTCGAAGACTTCTCGAATTGGTTGGAGCGACAACCCCAGACGAGCTTCGTCACCAGCTACACCGATCTATTAAAAAGCCTGAACAAAGCAGAACACGATGGCGACGAGGCCTACGACAAGCTTCCCGACGACAAGTTGCAGATCATCGACCACCTGGTGAGCTACCAACTCATCCAGGAGATCGAACCGCAACTCGAACCGATCTTCGACTCCGACTACTCGGCGATTCGCCTCGTCGTAGGCACCTCGGATCTTACCAACCGAGAGTTGCTCGAATTCAACGACACCATTCAGGGGTGGATCGGCGCGAACCTGAACCCGACCTACCAGATAAAACACGGCGACAACAGCATCGTCTTCGCGCGTATGAACCAGTCGATCTCGAGCGAACTCATGAAGGGTTTCACGCTCAGCTTTGCCCTGATCACGGTGACGCTACTCGTCGGCCTCAAGAGCCTGCGATACGGACTGATCAGCATCATGCCCAATTTGTTTCCGGTCACCATCGTGTTCGGTATCTGGGGATTGCTGGTCGGCGAATTGAGCCCCTACATCCTGATGCTCTTCTCGATCAGCATCGGCCTCGTCGTCGACGACTCGGTTCACATTCTGAGCAAGTACATCGCTGCGCGCCGCACCGGCGACCCACCCGCCGCCGCAGCCCTGTACTCGATCAACAAGGCGGGCCCCGCGATCACAATCACCACCCTCTCGCTCGCACTGGGTACGTTCGTCCTGATCTTCTCGAACACCTTCTACTTCCAGAACGTCGCAAAACTTCTGACGCCGATCATCGTGGTCGCGCTACTCCTCGATCTGCTCTTCCTGCCGCCGTTACTCATTCGCTTCGACCAGTGGCTCGACGGCAGAAAGGGCATTCGAACCCAACCCGATCGCTCCGAGGCCAGCGCTCACGTTTGACTTCGAAATCGGCGTTCCCCCCTGACGCCCACGAACTCAGGGGTTTAGACTGTGGTTTCGGGATGCTCTCCGCAGACTCCGCAACCTCGGTGTACCCTCAGATTCAAACTTCTCGACTCGGCCTCGTTGACTCGAGTGACTTGCATTCGGTATCGCCATTGAATCCGGTGACGTCACGCCCGAGGGAAGGCCCCCGGCCACAGAGCACCGCAAAGCGAACTTCGAGACTCGACGGGAAGAGACCACACTTCCGTCCAACCTGCGGATTTTCGAGTCGAGGGAACGGGGGGAAGGAAACCTCCAGCCCATTCCTCTCATGAACGTGAACTACGCACGCGCCACCGTCCTGCTTCTCCTTTACGCCATCGTTCTCGTATGGCTCACCTGGCCCCTGGCATCTCGGCCAGGCACTCTCGTCCCCAACACCAAGCTAGCGGCCCAGTCCGACGGCGGGCACGCCTTGTGGGCATTGGCCTGGGAGACTCACGCCCTTACGACCGACCCCGCGCGCCTTCCTGACGCCAACATCTACCACCCCGCCGAGAGCGCCCTCTTCTACGGCCCCACCGCGTTTGGAGCGCTCCCGTTTTTCGGACCCGTGTTCCTCGCAAGCGGCAATCCGGTATTGGCGATGAACGCGGTCTTTCTCGGTGGCCTCACACTGACGGCGTGGGTCCTCCACCTGGTAGCCGCGCGCTGGACCGGGTCCTTCCTGGGCGGCTTCCTAGCCGCATGGACTCTCCTCACCACCCGCTGGACACTCTGGCACTGGATCCCAATGGTGCCCTACTGGGCGCTCCTCTTTCCCTTCCCCCTCGTCATGTTCCTCACCTCGCGGCCCGCCATGCGCGGACGCCCCATGCTGCTCCTACTCCTGCCCCTCCTCGTTCTCCAGTGCCTCATCGATCCCGTGTATCTGGCGAGTGCACTGATTCTTCCACTCAGCCTTCTCGGCCTTTGGCGCCTGCTGTGCCCCTCGACCCGCCGGAACGGCCTGCTGCTACTCACCACCATCGGCTTCGCCGTGCTCTGCCTCGCCCCTGTCTACGCGGGCTATGCCCGGGTGCAGACCGAAAACCCATCGCTCCCCAATCAGACGGTCTGGAACCGAGAGGATCTGACACGCTTACCCGGCGCATTCCTCGCTCCGCGGGCACCCACCGCGGTGCCGGCTGCGACGCTCGTCCTCGTCGGACTCGGAGCGGGGATCCTCGCTGTCAGGACTCGGCGCACGGAGACGCGGGATACCTCAGCCTGGAGACATGGTGCGTTCTGGGCCTGCGCTGGCGTCGTCCTCTCGCTGGAGCCCCCGGTCTTCTGGGGCGAGACCCGTCTTCCCCTCCCCCACGACCTGGTCGCACAGGCCTACGAGGTGCTGCGCGCTCCACAGCGGCTCGGCGTCGCGACCCTGCTTGGCCTTTCCGTCCTTGCGGCAGCGGCCTTTTCCCAGTGCGAGCAGCGGATCCGCTCCTCCACCCTCCCCCGCAGCCTCCGCTCGGTGGCTCCACTCGTACTGGCCGCGCTGGTCGCCGGCTCGATGTACTCCGAGTACCTCCGGGGCGGGCCCGCGTGGAGCCTCGGAAGTTCCGCCGCGCCGCCGAGTACCTATCCCGTCATGGAACGGACGGCGGACCCCCCGGAGTTGACGGAGGCGCTCCGCCGATCCACGGCGCCGCTGCTCGAGTTACCCATCGACCCGAGGCATCACCACGGCCGTTCCGCTCTCCTCCAGTCCCGAGCCATGGTGCGCTCGATCTCCCACTGGCGCCCCCTCCTGAACGGCTACAGCAGTTTTTGGCCCGACGGCTTTCCCGAGCGCATGGAACTCACGACCCGGCTCCCCGCCCCGAACGCCCTCGCCACTCTCCGACGCGAGACGGGCGTCGCCCACATCCTTGTCCGACGCGGTCCCGGGGTCTCTGCTTGGGAGATGCTGGCAGAACACGGCGGCCGCAGCGACATCCGGCTCGTGCTCCGGACTCCCAACGAATTGCTCTTCACGGTGGACGACCCTGCCCCACCACCAGGCGTCAAGCTCGAGTTTCGATCTCCCACCACCGAAGAGACCGCTCCACCGGTTCATTGACCTGAGCATGTCTCGCACTGGTGCTGATCGCCGTTTGTCGAAGCCGCTCTTCGGAGTTCAAGCTTGGCCAAGTTTCTCCAGCTCCCCCCCTCGCAACCCCCTCAGCCCCGGCGAGGACTCGAACTCGAACACCACTCGGGAGACTTCGAGGACTCCGGCTGCCTCGTTGAGCCTCGAGACTACGGGGAGAGTACCGCCCCGCGATTCAAAAACGCTCGATAGGTCATCAGCAGTGGGAGTCCCTCAGCGAGCAGCGTCACGCAATTGATCAAAACCACATTGAACCAGGCACCATGAGCAATCGAGACCGCCGAATCGAGAACGAACCACGAGACCAAGCTCGTCGCGAGTGCCCACCACGCCCAGGGCTCGCGTCGCTTGAAGGGCCCAGCCGCAACAAAACCACTGAGCACGAAGAACCCAAGGATCGTCCCACCCAGGGGACCAAGGAGAAACGATTTCACCGCTTGCGCCTCGGCGCCGAGTCGTTCGCTCTCCGCGAAAACCGTGTCGAATCCGTCGTTCCATGGGCCAAAAACCGGAAGAGCGTTCAGCGTCGCCACGAGGAGCCCAATTCCACTGAAGACGATGCAAACGACGACGAGCCAGCGCTGCCAGAAGTCAAAGGTCCCCATGGCCGCCTCCGATTGTGGAACGAAATCCCCTCCGTCCATTCTAGTCGCTAGACGATCTCGGGTTTCCGCCAATGCCGAATCGAGCCGCCGGCATCGCTTCTCCACAGGTCCAGGACCCACACTGAAGTTTCCGTGGAGATCCCGGGGAACCGGGGGTTCGCTCTCGCCTTCGGCCCCCGCTAGGATCTGAACATCGAGACTCAACGCGACTCTCGAGAGAGGTTCTACTGGCCCAACTGCGCCGATACGCCCACCTCCCAGTTGCCGGAGTTCTGATCTTCGTACTCTGGATGGGTCTGGTATGGGAGACCCGCTCGGCTCCCTTCCCGGTGGGTGACGAAGTCAACTGGCTGAGAGCCAGCGCTGACATCATCGAAGTGCTCTCTTCGGGACTCGACCCTTCCGACTGGGAGGCCATGGACCGTGGTATGCGCCTCGGATCCTTCGGAAACATGAATCCGCCCGTGGGAAAGTTCATGATCGGCCTCTTCATGAACGCCGAGGCTCGACGTGAGGCTTCGCTCTACCGCTGGGATTTCAACCTCGCGATCCCCGAGAATCGTCGACGGGGCAACGTTCCCCCCGCCTGGGTCACCCGCCCAGTGAAGTCGGGGATCGTCGCCTACGCGGCGATCACCTTGGCAATGGTCTACCTGTGCACTCTCCAGGTCACAGGTGCCAGGTGGAGCTCCCTGGCGGCGCCGATCTTGTTGTTCGCCTCCTCCAACTTTCAGTACCACGCGATCCGCGTCTATACCGACATTCCGCAGCTCTGCGTGATGATGACCTCGATGGTGGCGTTCAACCACTATCTCAGCCGACGCGATCCACTCGCATTCGCCAGCGCAGTCGTACTGGCGGGCCTCGCCACTGCAGTGAAGTTCAGCGCAGCTCCCCTCGTATTCTCCATGGTCCTGTTCGCCATGGCTGTTCCTGGCTCTGCAATGCGACGGCTTCTACGCGGGTTCATCGCTGGGCTCATTCCCTGCGCGGTCTTCATTGCCGTCAATCCATACCTCTACCCAGCGCCCATTACGCGTTCCGTTCAAGTCGTGAAAAACTGGTCGCAGCTCTACGCCGGACTTTCCGCGCAGCCTAATTTTGCTGGCGGTGTCGTGAGCTCTCCGCCCCATGGACTCAGCCTCGTGCTCGAACACACGGTCATCCTCCCGGACTTGAACCTGCCCGCTGCATTCGGCCCGGTCCAAATTGCGGTGCTGATCGCGGCAGGTGCAGGCGCCCTCTGGATCTCCTCCCGACGCCGACTTTCAGAGACTTTGTCAAGAAAGCGTGCGATCACAACGGCAGGTCTCTCCTTGGTGGCGGCGGCCTCGCAAGCTTTCTCTGGGATCGGCTTCGGGCCCGGTCTATTTGCCTTTGGAACAGCTCGATTGATCACCGGCCCCATCCCAAAACAGACCCACCGGGCAAATCCTCTGACTCGTTACTTCGTCCTGGTCAGCTGGGTGTTGATGTGGCTCATCTCTGGCGTGATGCTTTCCCTCGACTGGAACCGGTATTACCTGCGCGGGATCGCACTTACCGCTGTCGTCTTCGCTGCAGGAGTCGCGTGGCTATCGGATCTTTGGATTAACCGTCCGACCCAAACCGAAGCAACCCTCCCCGTCGAGCCTCCCCCTGCCAGCCCTAGCTGATTCGAGAGCCCACTCGCAGACAGATCGTTCGGGGGCTTTGACGGCTCACCAATCCTCGGGCAAAGTGGCGTAGAGAATCTGTCGTTGGGAAAGCTTCGGGTAAAAAAGCCTCACCAACAAACGCGTACGGGCGAACCTGTGGAGATGGCATGCCCGAATACCTGAGTGTCGACTTCGCGGATCCGAAGCTCGATAACTACCACGAACTGATGGCGCAGATCCGTCGCATGGGACCGGCCGTTCGGGTTCGGGAGGGAAATGATCTGCGTTGGCTGCTGACCCGCCACGAAGAGGTGAGACACGGCCTACAAGACGAATTGAATTTTCCCGCACGAGCCGCCTACGCGATTCACACCCAGCCGGTCCAGGGCGAGGCGCTCCAGACTCTTTCCCCAGAAGTCCATGCCGCACGACGAGCATTGGTCCAACCCGCTTTCCGCGCGCGAGAAGTTCCCACCTACGTGGAGCCGATCCTGGAACCTGTCACCGAACGCCTGGTCGATGCCTTCCTGGCTCGAGGCGGCGGGGACCTGGTTGCCGACATCAGCAAGCGACTGCCCTTCGAGGTGATCGCGCGTTTGCTGGGTGTGCCACCCGCTAAGGACGGTGACTTCCAGCGCTGGGCCATTGCCTTGGTGAGCTTTCGGAGTGACCCCGAGAAAGCCCTCGCTGACGCACAGGATTTTACCCGTTACCTGACGGAGATCGTAGAGGAACGCCGACGGGAACCCCGCGATGATTTCATCTCCCTGCTGGCCACCGCGGAGATCGACGATGTGCCCTTGGATGACGAGGCGATCCTGGGTGTGATTCGAAACCTCTTTCCTGCGGGTGCAGACACCACCTACCTCGCCCTGGGAAGCTTGATGTATGCCCTGCTCTCTCACCCCACGGCACTCGAACGCGTTCGCGACGACTCTGCCGAGCGACCCTGGGCAATCGAAGAGGCTCTGCGTTGGGAATCTCCCGTCGCGATGATGCCGCGTATCGCGGTTCGCGATTGCGAAGTGGCAGGCGTACATATTTCTCGCAATCAATGGGTTCTCCTGAACATCGCAGCAGCCAATCGCGACCCGGAGGTCTTCTCCGACCCCGATGTCTTCGACCCTGGACGTCGTCCGCGCCGTGCTCTCGCATTCGGCGTGGGGACACACTTTTGCTTGGGAGCACATCTAGCGCGACGGGAGTTGTCGGTGGCCCTGGATGTGATCCTGGAGCGACTTCCAAACCTGAAGCTGCTCGACACCGAGTCCATTCGAATCGTCGGGACCAGCCTTCGTGGCCCCGACCGCTTGCTCGCGAGCTGCTGAAGTCAGCACGGCCCCAAAACCCCGAAGAGGGCCCGATGTCACGACCGATTCTGATCTCTGGAGCGATCGGCTCACCCTACACCCGTAAGATGCGGGCGATCGCGATCTTCCGCCGAATCCCCTATCGCTTCATCCAAAACGGGAACCCGGGTGCCGTTCCACCGGGCCTGCCGAAGCCGCCTCTGCCCCTACTGCCCTGCGTCTACCTCCCCGAGGGCGAGGACGACTACCGCGCGACCAGCGACTCCACGTTTCAGCTTCGCGAACTCGAGAGACTCTACGACGGCCGGTCAATCCTCCCCGCCGACCCTGTGATCGGGTTCCTCGATTCCCTGGTCGAGGACTATGCGGATGAATGGGTCACGAAAATGATGTTCCACTATCGCTGGGGCCCCGAGGAAGGCGTCGAAAACGCGTCGAAGCAATTACCGCTCTGGAATCTGACGATCAGCGACGAGAGGGTCAAACAATTCCGCGAAACCTTCGCTCAACGCCAGATCGATCGACTGAGTGGCGTGGTGGCCGGCTCCCTCGAGGTGACCGGTCCGCTCATCGAGGCCAGTTTTCAGCGTCTGATCCGCATCCTTCGCGATCACTTCATCACGTACCCCTTCACGTTCGGAAGCCGCCCCTCCACCAGCGACTTCGGCCTCCACGGCCAGCTGACCCAGCTCGTCCAGGTCGAACCCAACTCCATGGCGCTCGCGCGAGCCGAGGCTCCGCGCGTGCTTGCGTGGGTCGACGTGATGGACGACCTCTCGGGTCTGGAAATCACCGACGACAGTTGGCTCCCGCGCGATGCGATCGCCCACACCCTCCGTGCCCTGTTCCAGGAAATCGGCCACACCTACGCGCCGTTCATGGTCGCGAACAGCGCTGCGCTCGAGAGCGGGTCCGAGGAGATGGAGTTTCAGCTCGACGGCACCCGTTACTGGCAACGCCCATTCCCCTATCAGAAAAAGTGTCTGGCCTGGCTTCGCGGCGAATACGCAAAACTTTCGTTGCGCGACCGCACCGCCGTCGACGGAATCCTCGCGGGCACGGGTTGCGAGGTTCTCTTCCCCTAGCCACCGGGCACCCGGCCTAGGCGAAGATCGATTTGGTGTGCGCGTCCAGAGCCCGGATCAGCCGCCGCTGGGCGTCCTCCGTCCACATCGCATGTCAAACGGTCATTCTGTCGCTTTGGACCTCTCGAAATCGCTCGTGCTTGAAACCAGCGCCTTCTAATCTGGTTTGAGAGTAGAACTCTCATTCGGTAACATTCCGGCAGGAGCCGGCCAACTGCCTGCACCGAGCACGACGCCACGAGAGGTCCACAACATATGGGAAATGTAGATTCCCGGCTGCCTGCCCTCTCGTGGAAGGGAACGATTCCCAGTTGGTGCCGTCGTCTGGTCCAGTTGGCGATGGGTGGAATCGCTGTTTTGCCCTGGCTTTCTGCGAGCGCGCTGGCCATTGCCCCCAGCCCTCGCGGAGTGGTCCCTGTAGGCTCAGGCGACGACATTGTCGCCGCTGAACTTCTGGTGGATGCGACCTCTGTGGCACCGGGTGGCCGCGTACGGATCGGCGTGCACTTCAGCCTCGACCCCGGCTGGCACCTCTATTGGCGCAACCCTGGCGATGCTGGCCGCCCTCCTGAACTCGCGTGGCACGCACCCGAGGCGGAAATCGGAACGGTCCAATGGCCGGCACCTAGGGTCTTCCGCGAGTCAGATGGCCTGCTGACGACCTTTGGCTACGAAGACGACGTCCTGCTCGCGAGTGACGCCGTGGTCTCTCGACGTACCGGGGACACATGGCGCCTCGAAGTCGATACGGGTTTCGTCGCCTGCAAGGTCGAATGCGTTCCCGGGCGCATCCAACTCGTAAAGGAAGTGCCCGTCGGTCTCTCGACCACACCCCCAGCACCCGAGGTCCGCAAACGCTTCGAGCGAGCCGAATCGCGCCTGCCGAAATCGCCCGAGTCCCTGGGGATCCGCATCAAAGCACGCGCCTCGCAAGCTGAAGCAGGCCCTGGAGACGATTTCGCACTCGTGCTCGAAGTGCTGTCGTGTCTCGATTCCGAGCCTGGTTCCGACGCCGATTGCCGTCCCTGGACCCTCGACGCCAGCGATGCTCCTGGGGCCTTCTTCCCGCGGGTCAAATCCGACCTGGGATTCTCGGCGCTTGGCCTCTCCCACCCACCGAAAACAACCACGGAGAGCGCACGCGGTTTCTCCCTCGCGCTGGGAGCTCACGCCTACGAAGAAGTACCGCGCCTCGACCAGCAACGCCTGCGTGGTGTCGTCCCGGTGTCCGGGTCCCGTGGCAAGACCCACCTGGCTGTAGACGTCCCCATCAGCGTTGCGAAGAGCGCCGATCCGGGAGCTTTCGAAGTGGTCGTCGCCCTGCCCTCCGAACCTGCGTCGCTTCGAAGTAGGATCGACGCCGCATCGCCCATAGGCTTTGCCTCGCCTTCTCTCGCCTGGGCCCTCTTACTGGGGCTGATCGGCGGTGTGATCCTCAACCTGATGCCGTGTGTGCTCCCGGTACTCGCCATCAAAGTCTTTGGAATTGCCGACCTGGCCCGGGCAGATCGGCGTCATGTCCGGCAACACAGCCTTGCCTACCTGGCGGGTGTGCTGGTGTCGATGACAGCTCTTGCCACGGTCGTGGTCACGCTCCGCGCGGCCGGCACCGCAGTCGGTTGGGGCTTCCAACTCCAGGACCCCACGTTTCTCGCGGCGATCTCCACGGTCCTCGTGATCTTTGCCATGAATCTCTTCGGCGCCTTCGAGATCCTGGTGCAGCCTTCCGGCCCCGGCCTTCCGCAGAATCCCGGCCCCGCCCCACCCGCACGCAGTTTCTTCGAAGGCAGCCTCGCCGTCGCACTCGCAACACCGTGCACGGCACCCTTTATTGGCACAGCGGTTGGCTTCGCATTCGCGAATTCGGGACCCGTGATCTTCGCCGTGTTCACTGCCATCGGCATTGGGCTCGCGGCCCCCTACGTGTTGGTGACACTCGTCCCCGCCTGGGCACGCCTCATACCGCGCCCAGGCGCGTGGATGCTTCGTGTTCGCCAGGTACTGGGATTCTTCCTGCTCGGCACAGTGGTCTGGCTGGTCTGGGTGGCGGGACGCGCCCTCGGTGTGGACGCCCAAACACTCCTGCTCGCTCATCTCGTGGGCATTGCTCTCCTCCTCTGGATCTACGGAATCCTCCAGGGATCCGGGCGTTCGGGATTGGCGCGTGCAATGGGAGTGGTCATCGTGGCCTTCGCAGTGGCGTCACTCACCGCCCTGCCCCGCCTCCCCGCCCCGCGTGACTCTTCGCTGGTCTCAGAGCCCTCCCCCGACGGAATCGACTGGCTCACCTTCGACCCTTCGGCGATCGATCGCGAACGGGCCGCGGGACGACCCGTCTTCGTCGACTTCACAGCCGACTGGTGCATCACGTGCAAGGTCAACGAGACCGTGGTGCTTTCCGACGAAACGATCCTCGACGAACTCACACGCTGGCAGTTCGCAACGTTCAAGGCCGACTGGACCCAGCGCGACGACGCCATCACCCAGGCGCTTGCCCAATGGGGTCGTGCCGGCGTGCCGATGTATCTCGTCTACCCCGCCGATCCCACCCAACCGCCCCAACTTCTGCCCGAGCTCCTGACTCTGGGAAGCACCGTCGATGCACTTCGTGCCGCAGGACAGGCGGGAGGCGCATGATGGCCCGGGATGGATGGCAGAGACGTCTTGTTTTCGGGTACCAGCGCACTACCCTCATTCTCTTGAGAGCTCAACTCTCAACCGGTCCACAGCGACCGGGAAAGGCCCAGCCCGGAGGCCCACAATGAACGCCTTGAAGAACACGGGAAACCAACTCGCCCTACTCGGGCTTCTCCTGGCGATTGGCTGCACCATGGTCTGGTTCAACCAGGCCGAAAAGGTAGCCCTCCCGGAGAATCGCACGTTGTTCATCGGGGTCTGGCTGAGCGCCGTCGCATTCGCCATTGCAGCGTTCGTCAAAAAACCGAGTTGGCCCGGACGCATCGCCGCCCTTCCGGCCCTCGTCATCGGTCTGTTTCTTCCCTTCACTGTGAGTATCAGCGAACAGATCCTGCCACCGGGTGCCATCCAGGTGGGCGAGACGATCCCGAACTTCAGCGCACAGAACGACCGTGGCGAGGTATTCGACTCCGCACAGCTACGCGGAAGCCCGGTCCTCATCAAGTTCTTCCGCGCCCACTGGTGACCCTACTGCGTCGCCGAGTTACGGCGATGGGAAGAACTCAGGTCCGAGTTCGACGAGCGTGGCGTCCAGGTTCTGACGGTCAGTACGGATCACCCGGAAGAGATTCTCTTGGGCCGGCGAGCCCATGGGCTTCAGGCGATCATGCTCTCGGACCGCACACTTGCGGTTACCGATGCCTTCGGACTGAGAAACCAGGGCGCCCACTCGGGCGATCCCAGAGATGAGATCGAAGCGTTACCCGTACCCACTTCGCTACTCGTGGACGCCAACGGCAAGGTCTTGTGGATGGATGTGTCGGAAAACTATCAGCGCCGCTCGAGTCCCGAAGTGGTACTGGCAGCACTACAGACCCACCTGCACTGATCGGCGCAGCCAAGGCCCCCGCCAAAGGCCCTACTGCGCTTCGACCTAGGCGCGATTCACTCGATCCGCCTCGCTGGCCGCCTAGGGGAACATGCTGCTGGTCTGGCGATGCACTCCGGTCCGATCCCGTTTCAAGACTTCGTGCGTCATGAAGTCAAGCTGCCGAATGGTAGGACTGAAGTACCCATCATAGGAGCCCAAAGAGTTCCGCACAGTTCCTCCAGAGGATCTTGTCCTTGTCCTCTTTGGAATACGATTCGAACCACTCCTCGGTCAGTGTCTTCGAGTTGGGCCAGGTCGTCTCAGAGTGCGGGTAGTCGCTCGCCCACATGATGTTGTCGACCCCGATGTGCTCCCGTTCACGCAAGCCAACCGGATCTTCCATAAAGGTCGCAAACACCTGGCGACGGAAATAGTGGCTCGGCGGCTCCTTCAACGCGCTCTTCGTCCAGAAGCGGTGCTTTTCCCAGATATGGTCTGAATAGTATTGGAAGAATGAGATCCATCCAATCTGGCCTTCGACCGCGATGAACTTGAGGCCCGGGTAGCGCTGCATGACAAGACCATGGATCAACTCAGACACCGACTCGGCCATGGTCAACTTGCTCATGACCAGCCCAGTCATGAAGCGCGGCGCGCTTTCGTAGAGGTTTGCCACGGGTGTACCTGGGCGGCGGCCACCCACGTGTAGGCCGATGGGAAGGCCCGTATCGAGAAAGGCCTCCCACATGGGGTTCCACTTCTCGTCGCCATAGTCACCCTCGGGCGGAAAGAGCGGGATGTAGCCGCCCGCAAGCCCCGGTTGCGCAGCTGCGAAATGGAGCTCCTCGACTGCGCGCTCGGGTGTGTCGATGGGAATGGCTGCCATGCCGAGCAAACGTTTGGGAGCGTGGGCACTGTAGTCCGAAAGCCAACGGTTGTAACCGCGCACGCTATTGAGGCGGAGCTCGGTATCCGCCGTCATGAGGGGGCCACCGACATAAAGAACTTCGGCATCGATGCCATCGGCATCCATGTCCCGGATACGTTCGGCTGGATCCCAGGCGCCGGACCTTTGGTCCTCGAGCTTGCGCACGTTCAACGAAAAATCCTCAGGTTTCTTCCCAGCGAGGTTATTGAGGGTCAGGATCGGCGTTTTCCGCCCCTCGAAGACGCGAAAATCGCCTTCATCGGTCCGCTCGATCTGGGGAGCGCGGTCGCGAAACTCGGGGTCGAGATACTCCTGCCATGCTTCGTCAGGAATCGTGACGTGGGAGTCCGATGAGATCAGTTGAAATTTGGACATCGATCTTCTCCTATGGGTCAGGTAATCACCGGAAGAATTTTCAAGCCAGCATTCTAAACCAAATGTCCGTGCGGGCACGAGTCAATGCCGGGTTACCACGGGTCCCGAAAAAGAGACTCTGGCCCCTTCAGAATGATTTCCGGGGTTGAGAGCCAGTGATTCGAGAGTCGAACCACTTCGCAGAACTTTACACCTTCCTCCCAGACGACTTTGCACTGGGTTTCTGTCGAGACTCCCTCCGCTCGACCAGCTGAGCGGCGGCCTGTCTCCACGGCACGTTCCATACGTTAAGTAGGAAGGTGTGCCGAGAATCAGAAGCCGTAACGCACTGCAGGCGGAAAGCAAATTTTCCTTCATTCCGAAGTCGTCGAGTTCCATCGGCACCGTCACGCCTGATTCGGAATCGGTGTCGTTCAACAGACAGACGTTCAGCGTCACGAGGTCGTTCGTAAATTTTCTGGAAGCCGTTCTTCGTTGGGTCAATTGGGGTAACGGAGGGTCACGTAGTCATTGTCGGCGGAGGCTTCAGCGTGGGCAGAATTTGTTTCTTCCTGCCGCCGGCCCCAGGCACAAGAACCCTCCAGACCCAACGGTACTGGATGGATGGACTACCCGTATCCGGCCAACGCACATCGAGTTCGACGCCGGGTGCAGCGTTCGCACGCGTCGAATTGGGGCCGCGCCGGTTTCGACCAAAGGACCCCTCGGAGGAACAGGTCGCGTGCAAGAGCGGCCAGGATCCAGACCCCACCTTCCAAGTTTCCGAACGTGGCAGGGCGCGCCTTTTCCCCGACTGACCGGGGAGGGCGACGGAATCAAAGCCTGTGAAAAAACCTGACCGGGAGCCCCGAGACACCTCAGACAAGGCCCGACTAGAGAAGCATGACTTGGGACTTGCACTGGGCTTCCGGCCAGACTTCGGATTCGCGTCGGCCACCACTGGCCGCCAGAACCGTCCATGGCAAGTACTTGACAAACGAACGTGCACCCCTCAAATTTTGCCGAAATGAAGCTTTTCGAGATCCATTTCTCCCAACCGCGACTCGGCGCATCGTTGACGCCAAAGACCCCGGGACACACCTACGCCACCATCACTCGCACAACGACGGAGACGACCTAGCCGGAAGGGCCGCAACGGATTCACCAAACGCCCTTCCGACCGCCGGGAGGGCGTTTTCTTTTCCCCAGCAGGCCAATACGAACAATGCGTAACCAACCACCAAGACCGCAGGAAAAATCCAGTTTCGGCCCACGGCAACGCGAGCCCAAGGGGTCGCTGAAACACAGGAAATCGACTCCCGCCTCGGGGCGGAGATTGGAGCCAAACACATGTCTCTTTTGAACCTGGCGATCGTGGGGGCCACCGGTGCGGTGGGCACCGAAATCCTGGCGGTGCTGGAGCAGCGAAACTTCCCGGTGGGGCGCTTGCTCCCCCTGGCCTCTCCCCGCTCGGCGGGCAAGACGCTCTCCTTCCGCGGCGAACCGGTGACCGTTCAGGCGCTGGAGGAAAACGCGTTCGAGGGCGTCGACCTGGCGCTTTTCAGCGCAGGTGCGACCCGCAGTCGCGAGTTTACTCCCTCCGCCCTGCGCTCCGGTGCCATCGTGGTGGACAATTCCAGCGCGTTTCGCATGGACCCGGAAATCCCGCTCGTCGTCCCGGAAATCAACGGGGCGAACATTCGCGAAGATCAAAGACTCATCGCAAACCCCAACTGTGCCGCGATCATCCTGTGCATGGCCCTGGCGCCGCTCAGCTCCCTGGGACGCATCGAGCGAGTAATCGTCTCGACCTATCAATCCACCAGTGGTGCGGGGGCATTGGCGATGGAGGAGCTTCTGGAGCAAACGCGCGGATATCTTGCGAACGAGGAGCCCGCACCCGAGGCATTCCAATGGCCCATCGCCTTCAACCTCTTCTCACACAACTCTGAGGTCGAGGAAAACGGTTACAACGGCGAAGAGAACAAGCTGATGACCGAGACCCAGAAAATTTTGGGCCGACCGGACCTCAAAATCAGCGCCACCTGCGTTCGAGTGCCTGTCCTCCGAGCTCATTGCGAAAGCGTGAACGTTCAGTTCGATCGCCCGGTCGAGCTTACCTCGGTACGCGATGCTCTTGCCGAGTTCGACGGTGTGGAACTCTGCGACGATCGCGACAGCAACCACTTCCCGATGCCACGAGAGTGCACGGGCGAGGACAACGTCCGGGTCGGACGCATCCGGCACGACCAGTCGACCCCAAACGCAGTGGAGCTCTTCGTCAGCGGCGACCAACTGCTCAAGGGTGCCGCGTTGAACGCGGTCCAGGTAGCCGAATTGATGGCCCCGCGCGTGAGATGAGGCGCACCAGAATCTGGGAAGGGCAACGCAGCGAGAGATCGCTACGCGATTTCCCAACGGCGAGACCCGGGTCGAGAAAGCCGCGCAACCGAGCCCACCTGACAGGTCCTACGCAGCATCGGACCCGGGCATCCCGTCTTCTCGGTCTATAAATAGAGAAGAAGGACCGAAATGAAGATCGTGGGAATCGCGTTTCTCAGCTACGTGGCTCTAGTCGTTGTCCTCGAGTCGATGCTCGCGCTGGTGCAGCCCGAGTTCGGAGACAACATCGTCATCACGACCACGGATTCGAATGGCGTTGCTTCGAACCGCGTCCTTGGGAGGGACTTCAGCGGCGGACACCTCTACGCTTCCGCCAACCACTGGCCTCGCGCTTGGTACAACGCGGCCCTCGAAAACCCGCAGGTACGCGTGACCATGGACGGAGCCACCGCCGACTACCTTGCCATAGCGATCGGTGAGGAAGAACACGCCCGCGTCTCGCGTGATATCGGCAATGGAACCGGCTTCAAGATCATGGTCGGCTTTGCCCCGCAAAGGTTCCTACGACTCGACCCCATTGCTGATTCAGCGGAAAAAGAATAGGCGCCCCGCACTGAAATGTATTGTTTCCGTCCGCCAAAGTACGACTCCCCGAACCTCTCGGCCCTCGAGTCCGATCGCCCACACCATGCACACCGAGAACAATCAGGCCCATCCAACCGCGTTTATACCCGCGAAAGTGGGTTTGCTTACCTCCTTCGAGTGGCACGATTCCGAGCGGAGTTCCAAGCTCGTGGGTGAAAGCGAGAATCTCGAGAATTCGGGCCGAATTGCACCGCATCTCTCGCAGTCGGTACTCGATCGACCTGGTAACTGGCGAGCGAATGTAGTGACGGTGGTGGCTGGATTACCCCGCTCGGGAACCTCGCTGTTGATGCAGATGCTAGCCGCGGGCGGAATGCCGATCCTCTCGGACGACGTGCGGAAACCTGACGAAGACAACCCGAGAGGTTATCTCGAACTCGAGGCCACCAAGGCGTTGCGCGACGACGCCAGTTTCCTCGCGGACGGATCAGGCCGCGCCGTCAAGATCATCGCCCCGATGCTGCCCTACCTGCCCGTTCAGCGGGGCCGATTGTATCGGGTGGTCTTCACCCAACGTGATCTCGAAGAGGTTCTCGCCTCTCAGACGGTGATGCTCGCGCGGCTGGGCCGCGACCCCGCTCAGACTCAGAACGAGAACGCGAGTTTACGTGCAGCCTTCCACCGCCAACTCGTGAATTCACGTGACATCCTGGCCCAACGACCTGACGTGGACACGCTCTTCGTTCATTACCCCAAAGTGGTGGCCAATCCGATGGAGACGGCCAGAGCCATCGCCAACTTCGTACCAGCCGATCTCGATCCGGCCGCCATGGCGGCCGCCATGGACAGGCAACTCCACCGTCAACGGCGGTAGTTGGTTAAGAACGGAACCTTTGGATTCTCGCAAATCGACCCCGACGCATCTGGGAGCTTTCCAACGCTCGATATAGGCGCCAAGGGACCGTCTATGGCGTCCGCAAGAGTTGTCGGCGCACCGAGTTCGGAGTGTGCTCCCTGAAATGCGGGGACAAGCCCTGTGAACAGCGACGCGTGGGCAGGCAGGATCCAGGGCGAAACCGACCAGGCCCTCGAGTCGCGCACGGACTCCGCAGCCAGTTCCGTGAGACAGGGTGAGGTGGCGCGCTCATATCCATCGATCAAGAGGAGATCGACGCGAGTGGTGTCGAGCGTGATGAGCACTACGCCGGGAGGTGGGTCCGGAACACACACCAGCAGGAGCGCGGTCAACGCGAGACAGGGCATTTGTTTACGTCGAACATCACATCCGGCAAGAACCTTGGGATCTCACCCGACTCGGATACCGTGGATGAGCGCTCGGATGAACAACGGGATCTCCGAATCCCGACACACCCATCGCTCATTTCAGGGGCGCAGTGCAGCTGCCGCGGCTCCAGCGACTCGGCCACTGAACGTACAATCTGCGAGGGAAAGGCCACTGTTGTATCCCTGGGCAGGAATCCCCGAAGCAGTGCGGCCAGCCGCGAACAGGCCTGGCACCGGCGCACCACTAGAGGTCTGAACCTGTTGGGAGGAATCGGTACGTAGCCCACCCAGGGTGAAGACCGAATACGGACCCTTTCCCACTCGCAGATCGATGGCCGCAAAGGGGGGCGTATCCAGCGCCTGCAACCAACAGGATTCCTTGTGGAAGAACGGGTCTTCTCCACGCCTCGCGTTCTCATTGTAGACGTTCACGGTATGCGTGAGGCTCCGGTCCGGCATACCGAGTTCCTGTTCCAACTCTTCCACGGTTTCCGCAACCGCCAATAGAGGATACGTGGTCCCTCCAAGTTCCGGATCCTCGGGGTTGGGCTCATAGATCGTGTCGTCCACGATCAGGTAGACGTCCCCGTCCTGGCGTAGCAGCGCAATCTCGCCATGCAGGCTCTGGTAGACATCCTCGTTCACGTATCGCTGGCCTCTCCCGTTGACGAGAATTCCGCGAATGTTCTTGCGGTTCCCGTATGCGAAACCCAACACGATGCACGCTGACCCCATGCGAATGGTTTCGCCTCCTGCCGCCATTCCCATCTGAATGCCCAGCCCGTCATCGCTCGTTTCCGCCGCGATGGGTCGACCACAGCGCAACAATTCGGGAGCGTGGCGCTGCAGCATTTCTTCATTGCTCACGAATCCCCCTGTGGCGAGCACGACGGCGCTGTGGGCCCGAAAACAGCACAAATCCCCATCGATGCGCGCCTCCACCCCCACCACGTGACCATCATTTTCCACGATCAGGCGCCGAACGTCGGACTGCGGCTGAACACGAACCCCGGCGCGCTGGGCGCCCGCGATCAGCGTTCGCATCAACAACTCCCCACTGGGCGTGCCGTCCACGTTCACGTTATGCCCCCGCGGTGCAGGCCGGGCAATTTCGCAAAATGGATAGGCACGCTCACTCCCGGTCCAGCTCAACGCCTTACCCGGTGCGGGCATGGTACTCACCTGATAGTCCACCACGTCTTCGTCGAAGCGGATCCCCTGATCCGTGATCCAGTGGAAGTGCTCGACGCTGCGTTCGCTGAAGAGACGAATCTTCGCCACATCAGCTCCAGGGCCGCAGGAGGCCTCCAGATATTTGGCCATTTCGTCAGGGTCGTCCTCGAACCCGCAGGCCCTTTGCAAAGGCGTGCCGCCACCCATGTAGATCTGCCCGGTGGATTCCGCCGAAGTACCTCCACCCTGCCAGGCACGCTCGAAGGCGAGCACCTCGGCCCCATCCCTGGCCGCCTGGCTGGCAGCGCAAACCCCCGCCGAGCCAAACCCCACGACCAGGACATCGCTCTCTCCCTGCCAGCGCTCCACAGACGCTGCGCGCCGCGGTTCCACGGCTTGTGCCATGCCCGCTTCTCCCTCTGTCATGTCTACGCCCTCTCGATGCAAAGGATTCCAACATAACAGTCATCAGAGAACTCGGGCACGCTTCAAAGCGAACCTCGGCCGGAGGGCCCGAAACTCCAATGCGGGCATCGGAGCTAACGTCAGCCGCAAGGCGATTGCGGACCGTGCGCCTGGCTCGAATCCCACCCCACCGGGCCGCAACTGCCGTTCCAACCCCGCTTCCCAGTGCCCTGCCGTCCGCCCCCCACGACGGGGCCTCACAGATGGCTTCGGAGGGCTACGATAGACCGGAACATCGAGAGAGGGAAATCGAGAATTGAGAGACAGCACCCCCACCCACCATCGAGACCTCGCCGTCCATCGCGTCGTCTCCTGCCTTGTCGCACTCATGATTGTCGCCAGCACGGCGCCCCCCACGCGGGCCGAACCGAGCGCCCCGCGTTTCTACGACGAGAAAATGGCCATCGCCAAGCTTCCGGTGAGTGAGCTCAGCGACGAAGAACTCGCCTACTACTTTGCGATTCGCTGGTTCAGTTCGAGCAACTATTTCCGCGCGAACCGATTCATGGGAATCGAGACGTTGCAGAATCCACTCGACGTTTGGATCACACAAGAAGTGATCTACGAGGTCCAACCCGATGTCATCGTAGAGACAGGAACGCATTTCGGCGGCAGTGCACTCCTATGGGCGACGATCCTACAATCGATCAACCCCGATGCGCGCGTCTTCACCGTCGATATCGAGAATCGCCAGCGGGAGGCGTCGCACCGACCACTCTGGAAGCGGCGAGTCAAGTTCTTCCGCGGCAGCTCGACGGACCCAGCGATCTTCCAGAAGATCGTCAATCGAACGCGCGACAAACGCGTCCTGGTGATCCTCGACTCTCTTCACACACCGGAGCACGTAAAGGCCGAGCTCGATCTGTATTCGAAGATCGTTCCCGTCGGGAGCTACATCATCGTTCAGGACACTGGAATTGTCCGTCCACTCAAGGCTTCAAAATCCGGATCCGAGGGAATCGACGCTTTTCTAGCCGAGAATGATGATTTCGTAATCGACTCCTCAAGAGAGCGATTCCGGTTGACCAACAACCCCGGTGGCTACCTGAAGCGGATCCAATAGGCGCCGGCCTTACACAATCGACCCCGGCTAATTCGATTCGGGTTGATTTCGGCGAAAGTCCGCTCTTCCAATGCGCCGTCTCCGCATCCCCAAAGACGGCGCAAGCCCGTTTCGGGCGCCATGCCCCGAGACCGTTACCCTTGCGTCATGAAGGTAGTGCCGCCCCTTTTCCTGCTTGGGGCAATTGTTCTAGGGGGGAGCCTCACGTGGAACAGGCTCATCGACCACTTGATCTTTCACCCCACCCCAGGCACCCATTTTCTTCCGGAGCAGGGTGGTCTGCAGGGCGAAAACGTCTTCCTGCAGGCCGAAGATGGCGTACGGATCCACGGATTCTGGCTATCTTCCCAGGGTTCGACACGGGCTCTGTTGTTCTTGCACGGCAACGCGGGTAACGCCTCCCACCGTCTCCCCAACGCGTCAGAACTCGTGGCCCTGAAAACCAACGTGCTGCTCCTCGACTACCGTGGCTACGGACTCAGTGAAGGCACCCCGAGCGAAGCGGGTGTCTACCTAGACGCGCAGGCAGGGCTCGCGCACCTGACCAACGAGCGCGGTTTCGTACCCAAACGAATCTTCGTATTTGGACGTTCCCTGGGCGGTGCCGTAGCCGTCGATCTCGCGCATGGCCGCGAACTCGCCGGGCTCATCCTGGAGAGCACCTTCACTTCTGCAGCGGAAATGGCCACGTCGATATTGCCATTCACTACGCCCCTGGTTGGCGGTCGCTTCGATTCGATTCGTAAAATCTCCCAGATCCGAACGCCATTGCTTGTCTTCCACGGAGACCGCGATCAAATCGTCCCGTACCGATTGGGGAAAAAACTGTTTCATGCAGCGCGCGAACCCAAAGCTTTCGAGAAGATCGCCGGGGCCGGGCACAACGATACAACCCAGGTAGGTGGCCGCCCCTATTTCGAGCGCATCCGTCAGTTTTTAGACCGATGGGCACCAACTTGAGGCTGTTCATGAAAACCCATAGCCCTTGACCAGCGTTTGCATCTTCTCGAGGTCTTGGATGTGGGACGAAAGTCGCCGGAACGCTTTCAAGCGGAGTGGACAAACTACGGACCGATACTCGGATTCGAGCGCAGCAATACCCGGACCTGTATCATTGCCCCTCATGACGGCGTCCACCACCCGTTCGTTGAGTGCACCGGCCAATCCATAAATAAAAATGGCTCGGCTCGCACTCACTTTCATTGCAGTCTTCACGATCGCATGCACTTCGTCTGAACCACTGATTCTGCCGGAGCCTCCCTGCAACCAGGTCGAATGGGACGGAGCCAAGATTCGCCGCAACGTCGTGCTGGTTGTCAACGACACAATGCGTCGAGACGCTCCTGGCGTATATGGCGGAAGCTCGGCGACACCCGCCCTGGACCAGCTTGCTGAAGACAACCTCTTGTTCACAAACGCATACGCCAATGCGAACTGGACCAAACCGTCCATGGCGAGCCTAGTTACCGGGCTTCGACCCAATCAACATGGCCTGCTCACTTTCCAGAAGATCCCCAAGGAAGGCTTCCTCAATCGGCACGAAACCGAGATCCTCGACGACCGCTTCTCAACACTCGCCGAAACACTGCTTTCGGCCGGCTATTCGACCGCTGGTTTCGTGGGAAACCCGTGGGTGGGAAGAGCACTCGGTTTTGGCCAGGGATTCGAAAAATACGATGATTCCCTGACCGGACACCAAGCGCCCGGTGGCACGCTTGCAGACCGAGCGCTCGAGTGGCTCGATTCGCGAACCGCCGATGGACCCTTCTTCCTTTACTTGCACTTGATGGAAAGCCATTCACCGTACGGTGGGATCGATCCTTCCGAAGTACCTCGCCTGAGAAATTCGAACCACGAAGATCGAACTTCTCTGAAACGCTCGTTGAAAATGTCCGTCATCGAAAATTCATTGCGCACGACAGACGGCCGGACATTTCGAGACGCAGGTCTGAAAGGGAGCATCCCATTGCTCAAATTGGCCTATCGACGAGGGATCGAGAATTTCGACGCGGTGCTGTCTGGTTTCCTCAGCGGACTGATCAAGCGCTCGGCATATTCGAACACCGCGATCATCGTAACCTCCGATCACGGCGAAGCTCTCTACGAGAGAGGATGGGCAGGCCATGGAAAAGGACTATTCGACGACGAAATCAGCGTTCCACTCGTCGCAAAACTCCCAGGAACGTCAGCCACCAATCCAATTTCTTGCCCCGTAGAACTGATCGACATCATGCCAACCCTGTGTGTCTATCTCGGGGCCGAATGCCCTGAAAACCAATCGGGAGTCAGCTTTCTCCCGGCCCCCGGACGATCTTCCCGTTTCATCGTTTCAGAAGGCCTAGGTGGAAATACGAACAGGAGCAGAAGTATTAGAAACAGCCGCTTCAAGCTAATTTATGATCCCAGCAAGAAGCGGGAGATGAACGGTTCAGGCGACCCCTACGGAATGTTCGAGGTTCAATCCGATACAGACGAGACTCACAACCTGCTCGCGCTGCCTGACTCTTCCGCGAAATTCGATGAAATTGCATCGACCTTGAAGAAGGCACTCGAAGACACGATACAGGTTCCACGGTCGAGCGACCCAACGAAGATCCTTCTCGATCCAGCCGTCGTCGACCAACTTGAAGCGCTGGGATACACAGATACCAATGGCACCCACCCAGGGGGGGAACCTTGACTCCCCTTCTCGCCCCAATTCACACCCAATGGTCGGCCTGCATGACCTTCAATCCCCCACGGACCGCCAAGAAATCGCTTTGCTCTTTTCATCCACCTTCCTTCCCGATTCGACGAGGACCGCCCAATGCCCGAACTTCCGAGCGCCGATTCAAAACACCCCGCCCGACGTGCGGCATGGGTATCAATGGACGCCGTCGCACGCGGCGACAAGCAAGCGTGGGTTGACAACTTCGCCGACGACGGGTTCATAGAGGACCCAATCGGAAAGTCCGTCATCGACCCCGAGGGCCAGGGGCATCACGGCAGGGCTGCCATCGAGACGTTCTGGGACAACCACATCGCCACCGTCCGGCCCATGTTCCAGATTCAGAATTCCATTGCCTGCGGCAACGAGTGTGCCAACGTGGGCACGCTGATGATCCAGTTTCCCAACGGCATGGTGACCAAGCTCTACGGTGTGTTCGTCTACCGGGTGGATGACAGCGGCCAAGTCGAGTCGCTTCGCACCTATTGGGAGACCGATGAGATGCAAATCCACCCGCCCTTCGAGGACCGTGGAAAGTAGCCGGTGAAAGCGGACCTACGGATCTCCCCAAGAGCTCGCCGAGACCCAATGCCGAGCGTCTCAGTTACGCACTCGGCTCGAGCATCGTCCCGGGCCGGGCCTCCGTCGGCCTACCCTCTTCGAAGGTGGCAATCCCGTCCACCAGAGTGAGGCGCACCGGAGCTGGGTCGCGCGAATAGCGCCATGAATGCCCGCCATTCCCGTCTGGCAGGTCAAACACCTTTCGCTTCGGTCGATGCTCCATCTCTTCTAGATCAAACACCACCACATCGGCCCGCTTTCCGACGGCAAGTTCACCGCGGTCGAGAAAACCGAAATGCCGCGCCAGTTTTCCGGTGAGCACGTGTACGGCCTCTTCAACCGATAGCAATCCTTCGTCTCTTACCCACTTCGTGAGTAGCAGTACGTTATCCCCAGCGCCGCAGAACATCTGACCATGCGCCCCGGAGTCGTTGAGATTGCCCACGCTATACGGATCACGGAGGAGTCGGAGGGTCATCTCGACGTCCTTCTCCCAGTCGGGCAGCCGCACCGTCGACCCGAGCCCGTTGGCGAGCATCCACTCTGCAAGCGCATCTGAGCAGTGCAGACCGCGCTCTGCGGCGTACTCGCCAAGCGTCGTATTCACTGGACCGACGCCGTTGTCTGAAAGCTCCAGGATGAGCGGCTCAGGATTCCGAAAGGGAGCCGTCTCGTTGCAGTCCTCGTCCCAGGACTTCCGCGCCCGCGCTCGCCACTCGGTATCTTCAAGAAGTGCACGCTTCTCTGCTTCGGATTCGGCAACGATCACCTCGTGCCAGACGAAATCGCCCGACTGCGTAAAGAGCAGCGAGTGCTCCAGGCTGATCGATGTCGTGATCGGCGCATGCATATACGCCGTCCAGAAGTCCCGGCCTTCCGCAGCGAAGCGCTCGTGCAACTCGACCATCGGTGCCTGGACGCCGAACTGTTTTTGCCACATCTCGTTTGGCAAACCTGCCCACTGAACACGCAGCTCGAGTCCGTCCGTAAGTCTTGCGATCCTCTCGACGCTCTGCGCTGCCGTCATGCGCATGATGTTGTCGACTGGCACCTGAAAGCTCGCACCGGGGAAGCGCGCCACGACCTCGAAGAGCGCCCGAAACTCTTCATCCTTTGCGTGCATGGTCGGAATTGGACGATCGTCTCCATCGTGGTCAAACAGATTCGAAGCGAGCCCAAGCGCACCCGAACTGAGCGCATCTTCGAGTAACTCTTTCATCGCAGTGACCTCTTCCGGAGTCGCTGCTCGCTCCCATGCCTCCAGGCCCATCGCTGCGAGCCGTAAGGTGATGTGACTCACAAAGGTCGCATAGTGGATTGGCACGCGGACCCGCTCGACCATCGAACGCTTGTACTCGGACCAACTCGACCAGTCCCAGGGAACGTGCTCGTGGAACGGAGCGGCGGGAAAATCCTCGAAAAAGCTGAAGATCTGGATCACTTCCGATCGGATCGCGGGATCATCCGAGAGTGGTGCAAGCCCGAACCCACAGTTTCCCATCACCATGGACGTCACACCATAACCGGGCAACGGATCGAGGTCGGACTGCCACCACATAGCGCCGTCATAATGGGTGTGGCTCTCGATAAAGCCAGGTGCGACATGACATCCCGTCGCGTCGAAGACGTGTTCACCAGGTTCCGGCTGGATAGAGGGCGCGATCTCCACGATGACGCCTTCGCGAATACGGAGATCCGATACAAAGGAAGCCGCCCCGGTGCCGTCCACAATCGTGCCACCGCGAATCAATCGTTTTCCAGTCTCGTCTCCCATATGAGATCCCCTGAATTCGCTTCGACCTGGCGAAGCTTCCGTAGTATTCATAGCGACGAAGCCTGTTCAGCATGCCGCCGGCGACCAACACGCCCCATCGGAGCCCATGCTCGCCCTCGATCAATGGCATCCGCTCACCCACGGTACCGCAAAAGTCCTTTGGATATCCCCATCTCCGAACACAGCGCCAGCTCCTGATGCGAAGCTCAATTCTGGGCGATGATGGCCTCAGCGAAAGCCGCGGCAGCTGGGCTCAACGGCCTGCCTTTTTTCGAGATCAGTGCGAGCTGGCGCTCCACCTTGAGGTCCCCCACCTCAATCGTTCGGCCCTTCGGTGCTCCAAGCTCCGAAACGAAGGCAAGACTGCTCGTCGATTCCACCATTTTCAGAATGGCTGCGATGCTCCGCAGTTCCATGACCACTTCCACGGTGACACCAGCCGCCCGTAAAGCGGTGTCGATCAACTCGCGAATCGCCGTGCCCGCTTCGAAGCCGACGAGGCTCAGCCCCTGTAACTCGCTGGCTACAACCCTCTTTTCATTGGCAAGGGGATGCCTCTTACCTGCGACGAGAACGATCTGGTCGGTAAACAGGGGGCTCACTGTCAAATCCGCGGGATCCTTCGAGGCCGTCGGGAGGGTGACCAGCCCCAACTCCAGGGACTCCTGACGGACCGCCTCCTCGACATCCCGAGACCCTGCCTCTCTCACGTCAAAACGGACATCGGGGAATGTTCGATGAAAATCCCCGATCGCCTTCGGCAGCACATAACTCACGGCCGTCGCTCCCCCACCCACTCGCACCACGCCCGCTTCGAGGCGAACCCGCCGCTGCACCTCCTCCTTCAATCGGTCGTAGCGTTCAACGAGCACTCGCCCCTCGCCGACCACGAGACGCCCCGTTTCGGTCAATGCAATGCCGCGACCGCTACGTTCCACCAAGTCCGCACCGAACTCCTCCTCGAGAAGGCGAATGCGGCGCGTCAGTGCCGGCTGAGAGATCCCCAGACGCTCCGCAGCACCCCCGATGGCACCACGCTCGGACACGGCGAGCAGCGATCGAAGATGAGTAAAATCCATAACCCATCCAATTTACTGATTATTCACATACAAATAAACAATTTTTCGAATGAATAATTCTGGGCTACATCCTTCTGACGAGAGCCATTTTGGCGCTCCCCGTGTTTCGAGTGGGTTGCCGCTCGGAACACCGAACCTTCGAAGCTGAGGGCGCCTTTACGACGGGTGAACGCCACCCAACCGAACTCTTCCCCTCGCCATGACGAGCCACGGGATTGCTGGAACCATGCCTTCCCGAAAATCCCGCCATAGAAATGAGATCACCATGAGCCTTTACGAGAGCTACCTCGAAGAAATTGAAGACCGGAAAAAAGAGGAGCTCCACCCCAAGCCGATCGACACCGCCGAACTGGTCCACGAAATGATCGCGTTGATCAAAGACCCCGAGAGCCCCTATCGCGAGGACGCGCTGAACTTCTTTGTTTACAACACGCTTCCCGGCACCACGAGTGCCGCAAGCGTCAAGGCTGCCTTCCTCAAGGAGATCATCCTCGGCGAAGCGCAGGTCGAGGAGATCGACGAGTCTTCTGCTTTCGAGCAGCTCTCCCACATGAAGGGTGGCCCGTCCATCCAGGTTCTCCTCGATCTCGTTTTCGGTGACGATGAGAGAATTGCCGAATCGGCCGCCGAGATTCTGAAGACCCAGGTTTTCCTCTACGACGCAGATACCCAGCGTCTCCAGCAGGCCCATCATTCAGGTAACACCATCGCCAAAGGCATCATCGAGAGCTACGCCAGGGCCGAGTTCTTTACGAAGCTGCCGGATATTCCCGAGACCATCGAACTCGTCACCTATGTGGCCGGCATCGGTGACATCTCCACCGACCTTCTCTCCCCTGGAAGCGAGGCCCATTCCCGCTCCGACCGCGAGCTCCATGGAAAATGTCTCATCAGCGAAAAGGCTCAAAAAGAACTGGTTGCCTTGAAGGAGCAGCACCCTGACAGGCGCGTGATGCTCGTCGCCGAAAAGGGCACCATGGGGGTTGGGTCCTCCCGTATGTCTGGCGTAAACAACGTCGCGCTCTGGATTGGCGAACAGGCCAGTAAGTACGTCCCTTTCATCAACATCGCTCCGGTCGTTGCAGGAACCAACGGCATCTCGCCCATCTTCCTGACGACCGTCAGCGTGACCGGTGGGATCGGTCTCGATCTCGAGAACTGGGTAAAGAAGCAGGACGGCGATGGAAACCTCATTCGCGACGACAACGGCGACCCCGTCCTCGAGCAGACCTATTCAGTCGATACCGGCACCCTTCTCACCATCAACACCAAAGACAAGAAACTCTACAAGGACGGAAAAGAACTGATCGATATTTCCGATGCCTTTACTCCCCAGAAAGTGGAGTTCATGAAGGCAGGAGGCTCATACGCTGTGGTCTTCGGAAAGAAGCTCCAAACCTTCGCAGCCAAGACCCTCGGGATTGACGCGCCGGAAGTCTATGCCCCTTCCAAGGAGATCTCCCACGAGGGCCAAGGCCTCACGGCAGTTGAAAAGATTTTCAACCAAAATGCTGTGGGCACCACACCCGGTAAGGTTCTTCACGCCGGCTCCGATGTCCGCGTCGAGGTCAACATCGTCGGCTCCCAGGACACCACCGGCTTGATGACCTCCCAGGAACTGGAAATGATGGCAGCGACAGTCATCTCGCCCATCGTCGATGGTGCCTACCAATCCGGCTGCCACACTGCGTCGGTGTGGGACAAGAAGGCCCAGGCCAACATCCCCAAGTTGATGCAATTCATGAACGATTTTGGCCTCATCACCGCACGCGACCCCAACGGTTCATACCACCCGATGACCGATGTCATCCACAAGGTGCTCAACGACATCACTGTCGACGATTGGGCCATCATCATCGGTGGAGATTCCCATACCCGGATGTCCAAAGGTGTTGCCTTTGGCGCCGACTCTGGCACGGTGGCACTCGCACTCGCCACAGGCGAGGCCTCCATGCCTATCCCTGAGTCGGTGAAGGTCACCTTCAACGGCCAGATGGCGGACCACATGGATTTTCGCGATGTGGTTCACGCGACACAGCAGCAGATGCTCGAACAGTTCGGTGGTGACAACGTGTTCCAGGGGCGCGTGATCGAGGTCCACATCGGCACTCTCGAAGCGGATCAAGCCTTCACCTTCACGGACTGGACGGCCGAGATGAAGGCCAAGGCTTCCATCTGCATCTCCGAGGACAAAACCCTGATCAAATCTCTCGAAATCGCCAAGAACCGAATCAGGATCATGATCGACAAGGGAATGGACAACGAGAAAAACGTCCTACGGGGCCTCATCGAGCACGCCGACAAACGCATCGCGGAGATTCGCGTGGGCGAAAAACCTGCTCTCGCTCCCGACGATAGCGCCAGATACTTCGCGGA
Source organism: Myxococcota bacterium (assembly GCA_022447545.1). Classification (GTDB taxonomy): domain Bacteria; phylum Myxococcota_A; class UBA9160; order UBA9160; family SMWR01; genus JAKVBI01. Next base: position 24,944 of record JAKVBI010000030.1, on the reverse strand, counting down.
GTTCACCGTGGACCTCGACAAGATCGACGAACCCATGATCGCTGACCCCGACGTATACAACGAGGATGTCTCCAAGCGTTACACCCACGACACGATTCGCGACCTCACCTATTACAAGGGAGAAAAGCCAGTCGACCTCGGCTTCGTTGGCTCGTGCATGGTGCACAAGGGCGACATGAAGATCCTGTCTCACATGCTCAAAAACCTCAAAGAACAACACGGAAAAATCGAGTTCAAGGCGCCCCTCGTGGTCGCTCCTCCGACCTACAATATCGTCGACGAACTCAAGACCGAGGGCGACTGGGATGTACTGGAGGAATTCGCCGGCTTCGTCTTCGACGACTCAGCTCCGAAGAACACAGCCCGAACCCAGTACGCCAACCAGCTCTACCTCGAACGTCCGGGGTGCAACCTTTGCATGGGCAACCAGGAAAAGGCGGAGAAGGGAGACACCGTCATGGCCACTTCAACCCGTCTCTTCCAGGGGCGCGTAGTTGCCGACTCCGCAGAAAAAAAGGGAGAGTCCCTGCTCGCATCGACCCCGGTCGTCGTACTCTCATCGATCCTGGGTCGCACCCCCACCATCGACGAATACAAGGATGCGGTCCGTGGGATCAAACTCACTGAGTTCGCACCCCCGATCAAGGATCTGAGCGCCCCTCTTCGCTGACGGTTTTTCGAAACCACTCCAACCCCTCGAATGAGCCACTGACATCCTACAGATCCTCAATGGCTCTCAACTCCAAGGCCTCGTCAAGCAGATTCTGAATCTTGTTTATTCAAACCCCGGTCCCACGTGTTCCATTGTCCGAGGTTCGACTACCAGTCGATGCTCAATCCCATCTCACACCGGTGTGACGAACCCACGAGCCTCCCTAGACAGAATGAAACTCAGCGCTGTCAAGCGGAATCAAATTGCCACTTGCTACTGTCCCCATGTCACCGGTATGCAGCTGAGGATCTACCTACACTATGCCCACCCATGAAACGGTCGAATCCGCGCTGAAAAACGATCGACTCATCGACATCATCACGCTGGGCCGAAAAACAGGTCAAGCCAGAAGAATCGAAATTTGGTTCCACAACGTGGCTGGCCGAATCATCATTTGCGGAAAACCTCGGGGTGAACGCGACGATGGGACCCCCTGGAGCAACCGAGGCTGGCTGGCAAATTTGAGGGCCAACCCCAATTTCACCTTCTGCCTGAAAGAATCCTGCGAAGCCGATTTACCTGCCCGCGCCGTGGAAATTACCGACGTCGACGATCGCCGTCGCTTGATGGGCCTCCCGCAAATGCAGTGGTACCAAGAGCAGGTCGAGAATGTCGAAGATCTCGTGGTCGGTAGCCCGATCGTCGAGATATTTTTTGATGCGCAGTGAACAGGCGATCCATATTCACCCGGGACGGTACGGAGATAGGGTGAGCGAACCGAAACCTAGTGCGTTCGCCGGCGTGCGGGCCCGGCCTTTCCAGACGAAGTGGCGCTGAATGGGAAACGAACGGTCATCGGACATGGGACTGAAGAAGAACGAACTTCACCACTACACCGAAGCCAACCGGCGCGCCTGGGACCAGTCGGCCCCGGTGCACCGCTCGCGCGAACGTTTTCGGGAACTGCTCGATGGGTTTAGCCAACCGGGGTACTCCTGCCTCAAGCAGGTCGAGGTAGAGCGCCTTCTCGCCATCGGTGTCGAGCAAAAAGATGTAGCCCAGGTATGCTGCAACAATGGACGCGAGTTGCTCTCGATCAAGAACCTCGGGGCGGGCCGCTGCGTAGGATTCGACCAGGCACCTGGGTTCATTGCACAGGCCAGGGAGTTGGCAACGGCGGGCGAACTCAGCTGCGAATTCGTAAAAACCAATGCCTACGAGATTTCTCACGAATTCGATCAGGCCTTCGATCTCGTCGTCATCACGATCGGCGTGTTTGGCTGGATGCCTGATCTCTTGGGTTTCTTCGACGTCTTGACTCGGTTGATACGTCCCGGCGGGCATCTATTCATTCACGAGCAACACCCGATCACCAACATGCTGGAGACCAGAGCCACCGATCCCTTCGCCCTCGCCTACAGCTACTTCAAACCCGATCCCTTCGTCGAGGAGGATGTCATCGTCTATGACAGCCAAACTGCCGGACAAGGGGAAACCCACTACTGGTTCGTCCATACGCTCGGTGACCTGCTCACGGCCTGCCTCGAGCATGAACTGGAACTCGTCCACTTTGCCGAATCGCCTGAAAACATCAGCTCCGAAGAATTCGATATCTACGCCGGGCAAGAAGCCCAACTTCCCCTGAGCTATACGCTGACGGCGAAACGGAGTCCCAGTGCCATGACAAGCCACGGACCCCACCGATGAAAAAGCGCCTTAGCCGGCCCTCGTCGTAGCTACCCTATTCCACGTAACCGATCGCCCTCAACTCCTCGAGAGTTTCCTTCCTCACGGACTCAAGGCTCACATCGTCTTCGAGTAGCGCTCGGACGCGGTCCCGCCGCGCGTCGTCCGCGGCGTCCAAGGAATCGATGGCCGCTTGAAGCTCGAAAACAACTTCCGGACGCTCAGCGGCAAGATTTCGACGCTCAGCGGGATCGCTGCGGAGGTCGAAAAGTTCGACCCCGTGAGGGCGCACGATCAGCTTATGACCGTTGCGAATCAGCACACGGTGGTTTCGACTCACCACAAAACGATCGCGTTCCGGTCCAGGTGCGATGCTCGCAGTGCCAAACATCTCAACGAGGCTCCGACCTGGCAGATCCTGGGGGCACTGCAGCGAGAGCAGTTGACACAGTGTCGGTACGAGATCGACGTGGGACACCGGGGATTCGACTCGCTCGCCGCGCGGAATGCCCGGCCCGGAGAGAATCAGGGGAATACGAATAAATTCCTCGTAGAGCCGGTCCCCAGAATGCATCCATTTGAGATGCTCGCCAAACCCCTCACCGTGGTCCGAAGTAAACACAACGATCGTGTCACTTCTGCGATCGCTTCGATCGAGGGCATCGAGCACGAGCCCCACGCGATCGTCCACCGAAACCGCGTCCAAGCGGTATAGCTCCTCGACGAAGTCAAGCTCGGCCTGCGACATGGTGCGAAGTTGCGCCTTGAAATCATAAAGTGCGTTCGGACCGCGCTTCGTCGTATTGAGCAGAGTGTACCAGCCGACCTCGCGCGGAAGTTCGAGTTCGCGCGCCGCGAGTTCGTCGAGAATCTCCGCGGGAGGGTCGTAGGGCAAATGCGGGTCGAAGAACCACTGCACGGTGAAGAAAGGACCTTTCGGGGAATTGAGAAGAAGCCGCAAGAGCGGAAGCAGATCAACGTCTATGTCCTCGTGACCAAGGAATGCCTCGACATCGGCCTTCTCCTGCGCCGTGGCGGGACGCCGAAGCGCCCTGCCTTGCTCGCTAAAATACCGATCGAGAGCCTTGGGGCGCAGCGCTACCCCGTTCTCTATGAAGTGAGCAGCGGTGTAACCCGCATCAGCGAGAAGGGTGGAAAGCAGGCGCTCACCTCGCGGCACGTAGTAAAAGGAGCGGTTTTTCATCGCGTCGCGTTCAAAAACGCTGGCGTAGCGTCCAGTGAAGAGCGTCACAGCGGAGGGAAGTGTCCAGGGGGCGTTCGCGTAGGCGTTCTCGAACTCTATGCCTTCATTCGCGAGCCGGCAGAGGTTGGGAGTTTGCGGTCTCCCCGGCCCGCAGTGGACCGCATCGGCTCGAAAGGTATCGGAAACCAGGATGAGGAGGTTCGCCGGAGGAGGCGCGCCGCACCCGATCAGTACGAATGCCATCGCGGCTGCACTTCGAAGCATACCGCGGCAGCCAATCCGCTTTTTCTTTGCGTCGATGGGCGCCATCGCTTCCTTTGTAGCCAAGACTCGGAGAAAAGAGCCGGATTTCCGCTGCAAAAGCCCGAGTTCCCCGAGCAACGACCCGGAACCACAGCCATCAACGAGACGATTGCGTTCCACCGCTCTTGGTGTCATGCCAGCGACACGCAGCTAAAACTCGCCCAACTCCACCGGCTCGCCTAGCGGATCGGCGGGATCGAGTAGGCGCGACTCGACCAATTCGATTCGCACACCGTCCGGACATGCCGCACATAGCACCTTCGACTCGAATTGCGGGTCGTCGTTTTCGACATAGGTGTGCTCGAGGATCGTGCCACCATACTCGACGATCGCCTTACGCGTGGCCTCCAGGTCTTCGACCGAGCAAGCAAAGTGCGCAAGCCCACGCTGCCGCCAGGGTGTCACTTCCCCGTCGCCCACCGATCCCGGCTTCGGGAAGCTCATCAACTCGATGCGGAAACCATCGCGTTCGAGGAACACACACTCGAGCTCCATCTCTTCGACCTCGAACATGATCGTCGTCGGAAACCCTTCCACCCGCAACTTCGAAACCGGAGTGAAGCCCAATGCATCTCGGTAGAAGCGCACGGAACGCCTCAAATCAGAAACCGAGATTCCAAAATGCATGAGTCTACGGATCTGGCCCATGGGTCAATGCCATCCTTTCCCGAAACACTCGGCTGGCCCGTCCAACCTCAGCTCTCCGCGTGGTGGAGCGGCGCCTGTACCTTGCGCGTCTCATTCTAATCCGTGACGGCGGCTGCCGAACAGTAGATCGCCAGCAGATTACAGATCCGTAGATCTTCGGCTCTGGGCTTCAAACTCTCGGTAGCGAAACGGAGCGAGCACCTGTGCAGCATAGCGGGTGGGAAATTCTTCGAGACCGTCAATTCCCACCTCGGCAGGTGGTTCGCGGTCCGGCGGTAAGAAACGCGTGCCAAACACGGCATCCCAGACGATAAAGCTGTTGCCGTAGTTCTTGTCCGCTTCCGTGCGAATTCGCGAATGATGCCAGCGGTGAAGGTTGCCGATGCTGAAGATCCAGCCAAAGATCCCAAGCCGGAAGTCGATGTTTGCGTGCTGAAAAAGCCCGGCCACCCGCCCGAGCACCATCGTGTAGGCAAAAACCACCTCGCTCACACCCAGAGCGGCCAACGGGACCCCGCCCAGCAAACCTCGCACCAGTAACTCCCCGGGGTGAGAACGTGTGGCGTTGAGCCAATAGACCCGATGGGCACTGTGGTGGATACTGTGAAAGCGCCAAAGCCATGGCACCTGATGCATGGCCCGATGGGCCCAGTAATCAAAGAATTCCGCAACGGCACAGGCAAGCACCACCTGAAAAACCAGCGGCCAGTGCTCCGGCCAAGACACAGCCCCCACGTTCCGGGACAGCACGCCCTCGATCCCCACCGCCACCGCAGCAAATGCCGGCGACAACAACGCACCAAGCCCCCACGTGGTGGGCAGGTAGAGGGCATCGGTAAGGCGATCATCGTGGCCCTGGTTCCACTCTCGTCGGTACGGCAACTGGCGCTCGAGGAATGCCACCATGGGCATCATTACCAGGTAGATCCCAAACACCGCACCGGCGGGTGATATACCCATCTCCATCGCTGCCGCAGTCACACCGACGGCCGCTATGAGCATCGCTGGAAAGATGCACAGGCGAGTCAATTTGCGCACGGGCACAGCCTTTCGCCCTCACGCGGCCCCGGACGGATTCAACCCCCGCCCCGTCTCTACTGCACGGCGCCACCGGTCTCTGTGGGTATTCCTCGCCACACAGTTACGGCATCTGTCCACGATCATCCGGGTGGTATCCTCGCCGCACTGACGTTTACTCCGGTACCGGCCAGCGATGAATGGGCAAACCTGGGTCCGGCAGGCCCTCAAATGCGAGAACTCGACCGGGTGCGAGCTCCGTCGTGAAGAGGGTGCGCGAGTCGTCCCCACCGAAACAAACATTGGTGACGATTCCCCCGCCGGTATCGAAGCAGTCAACCTGGCTTCCATCCGGATCAAGGACACTGATGGTCTGCGACCCGGGTTGAGCGACATAGATCCGACCGGCGGTGTCGAAGCAGAACCCGTCGCCCCCTCCTCCCGGTGTCTTCTCGCAGAGCCACTCCTTGCCGCCGTCGGGCTCAATCCACATCAAACCGCTCGACTCGACGATCAAAATCCGCCCCTCGGGCGAAAGTGCAACTCCGTTGTCGAACGCAAATCCGTCTGCGACAAGCGAGAGGCCCCGTTCGCTGTGATACCGCCAAAGTCGGCCAATCTTCGGATCACTCGCGCTCGGTAAACGGTGCCCGATCAGCGGCGGGTCTGTGAAGATAATCGAGCCATCTGAATCGACAATGAGATCGTTGGGGGCATTAAAACCTTCGTCTGCGAGGTACGTGACGAAACCCTCTGCGTCGACGCGCTGAAGCCCCGGCGTCCCTCTCACCACTTCCGGAACCATTACAGGGTCAATTCCCAAGGGCTCGGCGATCGACGCGAAGTCGATACCGCTGTTCTGCGCGACCACGAAACCACCATCGCTAGCGGGCTGAGCTGCATTCGCGCCGCCGGGCACATGTGCAAAAGTCTCCGACGAGCCCTTCGCGACGTCGATTCGCCGCAAACAGCCTGGCAGCAAATGGGTGATCACCAGGATGTCGTCACCCACCCACACGGGACCCTCCGTAAACGGGGCTCCATCGATCACGACTTCGTACTGCAATTTTCTCTCCTTATTTTACTGGCGATTTCCGCAAGCGACTCGTCCACAAATGATGTCTTCTCGGATTCATCGAGACAAAATCCTGTTCTCGCTTCACGGGCCATCGAAATCTTCCAAAAGACCATTCCCCCGTGATCCACGGAGCCGACGAAAGCTTCGAATCGATTTCCACGTCACCCACCTTGATCGTAACGTTCGTCGGTGGCAAAACCATCTTCACCGGTACGAAAACTGAAAAGAATGGCGCCCTCCAGTTCTTTGGGCCGGTCGGAAATTGCGTCCCAAGACCGAAACGAGAGTAGACCACTGCTCAAACCACGCAAAAGGCAAGAACACACTGGATCTTCATCCCCAGCGGGTCACGTAAAGACGTCCAGCAGTTCGGGGCCTGGTCCTTCAATCTCAGTTGCTTGCTCTCTTTTGCCGATGCGGACATACGCAACCGGTTAGAATGGCGTTTTCTCTCCTTTTACAAATAGTTTCGCCCAATAGGAGCATCGAACGTGAACTATGTCCGCAGTGACAAGGTCGCCGAGATCAAGAATCGGCTCGACCACCCCGTCATCGACGGAGACGGCCACCTACTCGAGTACCAGCCTCTCGTGCGCGACTTCGTCGTCGAGATCGCGGGAGAGGAGGTCGCCCAGCGATTCGACACACTGTCGACCGGCGGTCGACTCGCGCGGCAGGTCCCTCTGGACAAACGCCGGGAGCTCGGCATGACTCGCTTCGCGTGGTGGGGCATACCGACCCGCAACACGCTCGACCGTGCGACGGCGATGCTGCCGGGGCTCATGCACAAGAGACTCGACGAATTGGGTCTCGACTTCGCCCTTCTCTACCCCACCTATGGCCTCACAGTCACTGCCATGGACGACACCGAGCTGCGGTGTGCCATCGCACGAGCCTACAACCGCTACTACGCGGAGGCTTATGCCGAATACAGCGACCGGCTCGCGCCCGTCGCGGCCATCCCCATGTTCACCCCCGACGAGGCCATTGCGGAACTCGACCACGCCGTGGGTGAGCTCGGGCTGAAAGCGGTGATGCTCTCGGGCGTGGTCCCACGGCCCGTCCCCGGCGCCGAAGGAGTTCGGGGGGCAAAGTGGATGGACACCCTCGCGCACGACAGCGACTACGACTACGACCCTGTTTGGCAACACTGCCTGGATCTCGGCGTCTCCCCGACCTTCCACGCCAGCGGTCAGGGGGTGGGCTCGCGTGTGTCGCGGACGAGCTACGTGTACAACCACATCGGAAACTTCGCATGGGCCGGCGAGGCCGCTTGCCGCTCGATCTTTCTCGGCGGGGTCGCCCGGCGCTTCCCGGAACTACGCTTTGGCTTCCTTGAAGGCGGCGTCGCGTGGGCCGCAAACCTCTACTCGGACATTCTCGGTCACTACGAGAAGCGCGGAGCCGGCGCGGTGACTCACTACGACCCGAAGCAACTCGACCGGTCGCTGTTGGAGTCACTCGTGAAGGAGCACGCACCCAGGTCATTCGTCGACCGATTCGACCGGCTCGACGAAGCACTCCTCATGCTCAGCGACCCCGAGGAAGACCGGACTGCTCTTGACGAGTTCGCCGAGTCGGGGGTGGCCAATGCCGGAGAGATCCGTGACGTCTTCGAGGATCAGTTTTTCTTTGGCTGCGAGGCGGATGACCCAATGAACGCGATCGCATTCGACCGCGAGAAGATCCCGCAAGGGGCGCGAATGAATGCCATTTTCGCAAGCGATATCGGACACTGGGACGTACCCGACTTTCGCGGGGTTCTACCCGAAGCGTGGGAACTCGTCGAGGACGGCCATCTCAACGAAAGGGACTTCCGCGCCTTTACCTGCGACAATGCGGCGGCATTGCTTCAGGCAACGAACCCCGATTTTTTCAAAGGGACAGCGGTTGAGGGCGCAGTGCCAAAGGTCTGAGCGTTTCCCAACAGGGACGAACAGAACGACTGAGAGGCTCCACGTTCATCGCGACTGGAGGGGTACTTGCCAACGGATTCCTCGCTTCGGATGTCCACCTCGCTCACCGCATTTCCCCGGCTGGGAAAGCGCATGTCGGATCCCACTGAACCTGCCGACATCCCTATACTGAAAACAATTCAGCCATGGGTCCAACAACGCCCAACGGGAGAACCTCATGAAGCTCGACCTGCTCTACGAAATCGACGTTCCGTACCCCTGGCCCGACAAACCACACCCCTACGCACAGCGCGAGGCTGAGCAGAAGGCATACGCGGATACGATCGAGCAGGTGAAGGCAGCGGACAAACTTGGCTTCAACGCGGTCTGGTTCGTGGAGCATCACTTCCGAGAGAATCGGTCCCACTGCCCTTCCTCGGAAGCCGTCCTCGGCGCCCTCAGCCAAGTCACCGAAAACATCCGCCTGGGATTTGGCGTCACACTCCTGCCCCACGAGTTCATTCATCCTGTTCGGGTCGCAGAGAAGGTAGCAACCGTCGACGTGCTCTCCCGCGGGCGGGTGGAATGGGGAATGGGCCGCTCCACGCCCATGGAGCAAGACGCCTTTGGGGTCGACAAGGAAAAGAGCAAGGAAAAGATGATCGCGGCGGCGAAGACCGTCGTGGGTATGTGGGGAGCCGACTTCTACGAGGAGCACAGCGAGTACCTCGACTTCCCGAGGCGCATGGTGACCCCGAAACCCTTCCAGGACCCGCATCCGCCTGCTTGGATGGCGTGTAACAGCCCTGAGTCCGCAGAGATCGCCGGGCGTAGCGGCCTCGGGATGGTCTCGTTCTCACCACTCCAGCCCATCGAACGCACGGCGGCTCAGATCCAGGAGTACCGAAATGCCGCTGCCAACCCCCAGCCCATCACCGGCGTCTCCACGAACAAGGTTGCTGGCTACACACTGGTGCACTGTGCCGAGAGCATGCAGCAGGCCGAGGCGAACGGGATCTGGGATGCTGTCTCCTGGTGGTATCGGAACCTGGCCGAATTCATCATGGATTGGGAGTACCCCGCCTTCGCACCGGGGGAGTCCGTCTCTATCGAGGAAGCCTTCCCCATGATGGCACGACCCGTGGAGGAGTTCGATCAGGCAGACATGATCATCGTCGGGGAACCGGAGCGCTGTATCGAGAAACTCGTCCGCTTCGCCGAAGCAGGTGTCGATCAGATGATGTGTTATGTCCAATTCGGAAAGCTTCCACATGAATCTGTCATGCGTTGCCTGGAGCTTCTCGGAACGAAAGTTCGCCCGGCACTGGAAGCACGCTTCGGCTAGACCGGACCCAACCGCCTGACAAAATCCGAGCCAATGGCGCTCCAGAGCGCGGGGCTGTCAATGGTCCCAGCTCGACACCCCCTGCTCATCGAGCCGTAGCCGAGTCCCCAAGGCCCCGAACCAGATCGGACATTGCAGCCGGACGCCCGGGCCTGCCTCACGGCAGGACGGGAGTGGTGCGGGCCCGGACATATCTCGGGTGGATCGCTCAATCCAAAACCGTCTGACTGAAGAGCCACGGAAATTCTCAAACGAATTCGAGGGTTTTCGTGTAGCGAGATGAGTTCGCAGATGCTCTGAAGTGATTCACAAGGACCTAAACACCGCTGCATTACGTTGATCGACGCAGACAGAAAGGCTGCCTCAGATAGGGGATTACCGAGGACCACAAAAATCGTGGGGACCCGACATGATGGCACTCAGCAAACATGACCATCGAATCCAAAAACCAATCAACACCTCCTGGACACCCATCGAATACCCGATGGCTCGACCCAATCGGGCACTCAACTCATCTTCAGACCCGCTCGCGGTCCGGAGGAGCACCTTAGCCCTTCTCTTCATCACTCTGCTGCTCGCAGCTGGAGGTGCTAAGGGGGCGCCCATCTTCTCGATCGCCAATCCATACAGGCACTTTCAGCATCAAGAGGAAGCTGGGGGCGTGTGGACTGAGAATTTCAATGGAATTTGTTACGCCACTTCGGCGGCTAATGTTTCCATGTCGATTGCTGACAAGAACGCTGGGATCACCTTGAATGGATTCACAAATACGAGCTTGGGAGCCGAATCCTTCGAGGCCGCTTACTGTGGGGTTGCGAATACAGTCACAGCGGGTCCGGCATGGATTGGAGATGGGTCATGGGTGAATGCGCCCTGGTTTGCAGTACCCGATGCCGCCAACTTGAGAGTCATGGATTTTTATTTGGGCAACGCCGCCGATTGGGCAACGATTCCGATGACAGTCCCGACCTTGGATGTCGTTGGTGCGTTCGCTCGTCTCGAAGCAGTCACGCCCTTCCGCCCCTTCGATATGGAGTGGTGGTCCAATTACCATGTGGTCGGCGTCCATCAATTTGATTTTTCTGCCAGAACGATGAGCATCACCGATTCGAACAAAGATCGTCTGGGTGCGGAGTTCACGACGGTCGGCGGACACGCAATTGGAGGCGCAATCCCAAATGGCGCTGGAATTTTGGATGGCCTTTCATGGACTGCAGCGGGAGCGGTGACCAATCATGGTGGCGCCAATATGGATAATGAGCAATTGACCTCACTCCGGGTCCTATACCTGGTTCCTGAACCCTCCACATTCTGTTTGACCGGATTGGGCCTGTTGTCGGTCTGTGTGATCGCCCGCCGAAGGCGAATGGAAATCTCCAAGGCCGGCCCGAACCCATTGACTACGGAGGGCTGACCTCGGAGTGGCCAGTGAGCCAACAGGCCGGGTGCATATCCTGGGAAGGAACCTTCGAATTGACCCGATTGGATCGTTCAATGAAATGAACGATCGGAGGGGGAGATGGCTGACAATCGAAAGCAGCCCCGCCTGAGGACCGCCATCCGCTCCCAGTTCGAATGCGCACTTGCTCGTGGCCCAAAAGACAGCCAAAATTGCCGGGTTCGGTGAGGGCCCTGCCAAAGGATGGCCAACCCTTGGCGACGATGGCGAACCGGTCTCGCGTGAAGATCTGAGCCCGCTCCACAAGGGCAACTCGGAGTTTTGCGAAGCGCCGTCGTCAGGAAGGAGCAGAGGTCTCGATCGAATGAGCAAGGCTGAATTTTCGGGTCGGACTGCAATCGTCGGGATTGCAACCAGTGATTTCAAAGCGCTCTACGGAACAGATCCGGAGCGAACACGCGAGGATCTTGCCACCCACGCGATTCGGGACGCCCTCGACGATGCCGGCTTGAAGAAAGAGCAAGTCGACGGGCTCATCACGGGCGGAACGGTCCACTATGAACCTCTCGCCTACCGCGCCGGTTTGACGGATGTCCGTTTTTGCGTCGACTACCCCTCGGCGGGGCGCATGTGCCCCATGGCATTGATGCACGCCGCCCAGGCGGTGGAAAACGGCCTCGCCAATTACGTGGTGCTCTTCAACTCGTTGTGCTTCCGTTCGAACCAGGTCAAGTTTGGCATGGGGGGCGGGTGGATGGGCACAGGGCTCCTCTACGACAGCGTTTATGGGATGGCCTCACCCGGAGCGCAATACTCCCTGGCCTTTACCCGCTACCAACATTTGTATGGTGGCACCGAGGAACAGCTCGGCGCCATCCCCGTCGCCTTTCGCAAGCACGCGCAGCTCAACCCGGTCGCCATCATGCAGAATTCGATGACGATCGAAGACTATCTGGCCGCCCGCTACATCGCACAGCCGCTGCGACTCTTCGACTACTGCCTCGTAAACGATGGGGCGGTCGCCTACGTGGTCACCAGCGCCGAGCGCGCCCGCGACCTCAAGCAGAAGCCCGTGATGATTGGAGGCACCGCCGGACGTGCGAATTTTCGCGAATGGTACGTGGACCTCGATTTCTGGGCCGACGCCTGCGCATCCATGAAGCGAGACCTGATGGATCCTCTCGGCGTCGGGACCGACGACATCGACTCGGTGCAGGTCTACGACAACTTCAGCGTATCCGTGCTCTGGGGACTGGAGGGGTTCGGCTTCGCACCCAAGGGCCAGGGGCTCGAGTGGATTCAGGACGGCCGCATCGAACTTGGCGGGGAACTCCCCATCAACACGAGCGGGGGCATGTTGAGCGAAGCCTATTTGCAAGGTTGGAACCAGCACGCGGAATCCGTGCGTCAACTTCGAGGCCAGGCGGGCCCACGCCAGATCCCGGACTGCCAGCGCATACTGTATTGGGGCCTGTCCGCGCTTCCGAGCGCATCACTCCTTTACGTGGACTAAGGAGATACCGTGACCTACGTCAAACCCCTGCCCGAGTTGACCCACGAGGATCGCCCGTTCTGGGAAGCCGCGCGCGAGCACCGTTTCATACTTCCGCGTTGTCGCGACTGCGGCCACATCTGGTTTCCCCCCTATTCCTCCTGCCAGAAGTGCCTCTCCTTCGACCGCGAGTGGATCGAGGCCAGCGGTCGGGGCACTGTCTGGGGCTATACGATCATGTGCCAGCCCTACGTCCCAGGCTACGCGGACGAGATGCCCTACAACGTCGTGCTCGTCGAGTTGGAAGAGGGACCACTCCTGTACAGCAACCTGGTTGGAGTTCCGGACGAAGAGATCCGCCCAGACATCCCGGTGGAAGCCTTCTTCGACGACGTGACGGATGACTTCACCCTGATCCGCTTCCGTCCCCGCAACCGCACCGGAGAGTGAACCGGCCCCCACCTCGGGACCGCGTACTCAGAGCCCCATCTCAACGATGGGCTACCTCCGCTTCGGCCTGTGCCGCGAGACGTTTGATCTCGTCCGTCGGTGGGGCAAACCAACTTTTGATTTCGCTCTTCATATAGTTGGCGGCCATACGAGCCGTCACGGCAGGGGGAATCATCAGAGCCTCCGCCTCCACGCGGCAGTCGACGATGACGGGGCCGTCGTGGGCCAGAGCCTCCTGAACCGCCGGCATGAGTTCCGCATATTCGCCCACGGAAATACCTTTGCAATGGCAGGCCTCCGCCAAGGCCGCGTAATCCGGGTTGAGGAATCGTGTACCCGACGCGGGATTTCCGTCGTGACTGGCCTCTTCGAACTCGATGAACCGGTAGGTTCCGTTATTGAGAATGAAGCATTTGATGGGCCGCTGATACATCGCAGCCGTCACAATGTCCTGAATCGACATCTGAAAACCACCGTCTCCGCCGACCATGATCACCTGTCGGTCAGGAGCGGCAAAAGAAGCGCCGATCGCTTGCGGCATACCCCCACCGAGTGTCGCGAGATTCGCGCTCCAGATGAACCGTTGTGGCGGCTTCATGCGAACCACGTTGTTCCACCAGATCGTCGTAGAGCCCGAGTCGCCGCAGATGATGGCGTCCTCGTCCATGCGATCAGCGATTGCCGCCATGACCGCAGCCGGATGGACCGGCTGGCCGGGCTTTGTCTCACGAGCTTTGAAGGTGTAGTCGTCGATGAGTTTCACAAGTGGCTTGCGGCTTTTGTTGAGAAACTTCGCATCCGCCCGGACCTCCGTTCTTGCGAGAAGGCCTTTGACCGAAGGAGTCGCGGACCCGAGGATCGGATGCGTGACGTGGATGTGGGTGGCGAGATGCTGCGGATTGTTGTCGATCTTGATGATCGGCGTCTTTGCGGGATAGAACTGCTGCCAGGCAAAATTACAGCCCACAATGATCAGGAGATCGGCCTCGTGCATCGCATGGTTGGCCGGATGGTTGCCCATGATGCCAATGCCGCCGAGCACATTCGGATGGTGATTGTCGATGATGTCCTTGGAGCGTGTGGTATGCAGCAAGGGGGCCTGCAACTTCTCAGAGAGGGCGATGACGTCGGAGGCAGCCGACGCGGCACCCGCACCGTAGAGAATGGCCGGACGTTGGGCCGCGGCGATGGCGCTCGCGGCTTCATCGAGCGCGGACGCTCTGGGGACGACGCTGGCATCGTGATCCGAAACTGGCCTGGGCAGGGGGTAGGACACCTCCGACTCGAGCATCACGTCTGACGGAATCGAGATATGGACGAGACCTCGCTCAGTGAGCGCCGTGTTGATGGCAATGTGCAGCATCTCGATGCAGTTGTGGGGGGTTCGCGCTTCAGCATTAAAGAGAGCAATGTCGTCGAAGAGCTTGAGCTGACTCGACTCCTGCGGCATTCCCGATCCGATGCGATCACTGTCCACCTGGCCCGTGATCGCGAGGACGGGGATCCGATCGCTCGCGGCATCCGCCAGCCCATTGACCAGGTTATTGGCACCCGGCCCCTGACATGCGACGGCGACGCCGAGCCCACCCGTGACCCGACTCTCACCCGACGCCATGAAGGCCGCATTCTCTTCGTGACGACAAACGACGAATTCGACCTCGGGCTCCTTGCGTAGACTCTCCATCAGAGTATCGATGGTGTCTCCCGGAATGCCGTAGATGCGACGAACCCCGACGGCTTTGAGGGTCTCGAGTATCTGGTCGCTGAGGGTGCGGCTCATGGGATCCTCCTGTCCATGGACCGATCAAGACTACAGCAGACCAGGAGCTTTATGCGATCTGCCGCCCTAAATCTCCCAGCTGAAGCGCGAGGCCCGAGGAGGAGAGGAAAGAAACGCAGCGAAAGGTTCGCCTCTCGGAGCCCCGCATTCGAATACTGCGAGGAGCGACGTCGAACTGCAGAAGAGCCTGGAACTTTCCCGAATAAGCGAGGGCGCCGCCAAGTCGTCGATGAGGAAGTCGATGAACCCGTTTCCCTCTCGTGGCGACCTCGTGTGGCCGCCGGACCGCGAGGTAGGGTGCTTACCCCACTCTTGTTGGCCATCCCTCGCCTGCTTTCGGTACCCCGGGTCAGCAGTTGCCCCAAACGGAAAGCTGGGACGTAGCGTGCATCCTTCGTGGGCCGCAAGCCACGCGGTCGAGCGACCTGTTACGCTGAGGACATGCGCCACTTCGATGAATATTCCCAAGCCTATCCCCACGTTCGTATGCGGCGAGAGGACGGCATCCTTGAGCTCGCCCTCCACAGCGAAGGCGGCTCGCTGCTCTGGGGGAGTGGGCCCCACACCGAGTTGGGGCACTGTTTCGCCGATATCGGAGCCGACCCCGACAACCGCATCGTCATTCTCACCGGAACAGGGGATGAGTTCATCGCCCGGCTCGACCGCAGCTGGGTTCGCGAAATGACCCCCGAGCTCTGGCGCGAGATCTACGCTCACGGTCGGAGGCTCCTGATGAACCTGTTGGAGATCGAGGTTCCAATGGTCGCGGCGGTCAACGGCCCAGCCACCGTACACGCGGAGCTGGCGCTGTTGTGCGACATTGTCCTGGCAAGCGAGACGGCGACCTTCAAAGACGCTCCTCACTTCCGCTACGGCACGGTCCCCGGAGATGGAGTCCACCTTTTGTGGCCTCTCCTGCTCGGCATGAACCGCGGTCGCCACTTTCTATTGACCGGCAAGAAGTTCGATGCGCATGAGGCCGAGCGGCTTGGCCTGGTGGCCGAAGTTCTGCCTCCGAAGGAGCTACTCGACCGCGCGTGGGACATCGCTCGCGACCTGGCCCAGCGACCTGCGATCACACTGCGCTACACCCGACTGGCAATGACGCAGATCCTCAAGCAGGTATTCCAGCAGAATCTTTCCTACGGGCTTGCGCTGGAAGGGCTCGGGGCCTGGAACGAGTGGCCCTCAGAGTAACGGGTCCCGCAGTGTCCTCGTCTCCAACAGGCACCCACCTATTCAAGTCCCGGCGGGTCATCCTAGGCGGGAATCACACACGGCACACCTCCACTTCCCAACAGGCTTTTCGATGCGATAGCCTGCGCGACATTCGACGGGCTGCGGAACCCAGGTACAAGGCTTGGACCCGGAGCACGGAGCGTGAGGAGTCGCGAGATGGACCAGGTCGAGGGAAAAGTTGCAGTTATCACGGGCGCAGCGAGTGGTATCGGTCGCGCGATGGCGCGAACCTTCGGCAAGGCGGGCATGAGAGTCGCCATGGCCGACGTCGAGCCCGAAGCGCTCGAAGAGGCACGGCGAGAAGTCGCGAAGCACGGGATCGAGGTTGCAGCCACTGTCTGTGACGTATCCCAAGCCGATTCCGTTGCCACGCTGGCCGAGAAGGTCCGCTCTGCCTTCGGCGGTATCCACGTGGTCTGCAACAACGCAGGTGTCTTCTGTGGGGGGACGACCTGGGGAACCTCACTCAACGATTACGAGTGGATCTTGAACGTCAATGTATGGGGAGTGATCCACGGTATACGCACATTCGTTCCGATCCTGCTCGACCAGAACGAGCCGGCCCACGTGGTCAACACGGCGTCAATGGCCGGGCTCACGACCGGACCATCGACGGCAGCCTACTTCATGAGCAAGCACGCTGTCGTCGCGCTATCCGAGAGTCTCTACCATGAGCTTGGGGCAGTACCGAACTGTCCCATCGGTGCATCCGTACTCTGCCCGGAGCTCGTCAACACCCGCATCTTCAAGGCGGAGCGGAATCGCCCCCCGCATCTCAAGCGCGACGCGGAAGAGGACCTTCCCGAGGAGACGAAGATGGTGGAGGCGGTCACGAGCGACATCGGCTCGTCCGGTGTGGATCCAATCCTACTGGCCGAGCGCACCCTCGCGGCCGTCCGCGAGAACCGTTTTTGGGTTCTGCCGCCGGAAGGTGACCCTTGGCGGCTGGCTGCACGGCAGCGCAACGAGGGAATCGACAACGCCTCCAATCCCGTACTGGGCGGAGTGCTCGGGGGCGAACAGAACTAGCCCAACAGGCCCCTGAATTCACAGACGGTGACCGCGGGCAGGAAACGAGGCACTGACGAACTCTTTCCCAGGCGTTGGCACGAGAGACCGTGGGCTTCACATTGCCGGAACTCGAACCCAGTGGCGAATTCGGGATCAAGGTCCTGGCAGGCCCCGAGCCCACCGGTACCGCATGCCAAAAAAAAAGCCCGACCCGCACGTCGATTGCACAACCGTACGGTTTGTCCCGCGATCCCGGGGCGAAAGGAGGACTACACATTGACCGAGTGGAGTTCGAGTACAGAGGCCTATCTGGAAACCTCCAGCCCGCCGGTCCAGGACTCTTCGGTGCGCACCTCTCTCAGATCGATGGGGTCACTGGTAGAAAGCTGCAACTTCCGGTAGAAATCGCCGGGGATGGATCCGGCGTGCAGCGCCGGGCACGATGGAGACGAGATGAGCAGAAACCTGGAGGGCAAAGTGGCCATCGTCGCCGGCGCGGGGCCCGGCATCGGACGCTCCACGGCGTTGGCACTCGCGAGGGACGGCGCCGATGTCGTGGTGGCAGCGCGTCGAGAAGCCCCACTGCGCGCGCTTCGGGACGAGGTCGCGGAGGCGACCGGTCGAAGAATCTCTTCGATGGTCACGGACCTCTCTGACCCCACACAAAGAGAGACCCTCGTCGCGAGTACGGTCGCCGACTTCGGGCGCCTCGATGGACTGGTGAACGTGGCGACGCACAACGGACCGCGTGCTCTTCTGGTGGAGATGGACTGGGAGGCCTACAGGGAATCCGTCGAATTCAACCTCGTGGCCACTCTTCACCTTTCCGGTTTGGCCGCGCAACAAATGGCGGAAATTGGAGGCGGTGGCATCGTCAACATCGGCACCCTGAATTCGACCTCTCTACTCCCCAAAATGGCGCAATACAGCTCCACCAAGGCCGCAATGGTCTCCGCTTCGAAGACCTTGGCCCGCGAGGTCGGCGGAAGTGGCGTGCGGGTGAACGTCGTCTCGCCGGGATTCACCGAAGGTACGCCCCTCGATGCCATGTTCGAGCAGATGGCCGCCCGCAGCGGCGGCGATGGCAAAGAGTTGAAGGCCAGAGCCGCGAAGACCGCGGCGCTGAGACGCCACGTCGCACCCGAGGACATCGCCGATGCCTGCGTCTTCCTCATCTCCGATCGCGGGAGAAACATCACCGGCGTCGAACTCCCAGTCAATGCCGGACAGTGGATCGGATGAGCCCGTGGGACCGTGAGCATTCCTGTCCCGCGAGTACGCCCAGGATGCGATGACGTTCCGCCCACGAGTTTCCTTGTGACGGAAGCGGGCAAGAGCCACCCTCAACATAGGACGAAAATATCGTGGGCTACGCGGTCGGGTTGATCATGCGTTGAACAGCTCGCTGATAAGCAGGCCTTGCAGTCAGCCGCGCGACGTAGGCCTCGATTTGCTTACAATCACCGATCCGTTCTTGGTTGTGGGCATGGATCAAACCGAACGCCATGATGAGGTCAGCCGCGGTAAAGCGGTCGGCGACGAGATACTCGCGCGAAGCAAGCTCTCCATCAATGTATCGAAACTGGTCCTGCAGCCCGGCCTGAACCGTCGGCGCAAGCGCGTGAGCGTCGCCACCGAGTTCCCCTGAGAGAAACATGCCCAGGACCAGCTGGAACATTGAAGAGCCTTCCGCAAAGTGGAGCCAGTGGAGGTAGCGTGGATACTCCTCTTCTGTGGGGTCGACGGCCATCGTTCCAGCCCCGTACTTGGCGGCTAGCGTCTCGATGATGGCTCCGGATTCAGCGAGGAGCAACTCACCATCACGTACGAGGGGGGAGCGGGCAAAGGGATGCAACTTCTGGAGCGCAGCGGGGGCGCGTCCAGTTTTTGGATCGCGTTCGAAGTGGATGAGCTCATAGTCAACGCCGAGTTCTTCTACGAGCCAAACGATCCGATCGGATCGCGAATTGACGAGGTGATAGACGGTGAGCATGTGACCTCCTGTCCCGAACTCTCGAGCGCGCGCGGCGGCTTCGTATTCCAAGGGCCATTTTAGACGCTTGGGTAGACGAGTCGGGAAGTAAGTAGGTGAGCAGTTGGAGCCGAATGCCCCCTGCCCTTCGGTTCTTATCTCCCAGCCAAGCTTCGCCTAGCGGAAGCCATCCCCATCAGCCCACTCACTCAAAAAACGAGTTCTGAAGTCTTCCAGTGAAGGCGGGCCCAGACCGAGGATATGGTAGGTGGCAGCCGAGTCCGAGAAATCGATTGCGAATTCGGGGTCATAGTAATCGAAGGCCGCCGTCCAGATGGAGCCTACGACGGCATGGGAGCGTGCGGCCTCGACAAAGGCGTCGTCACCACCGAATTCCAGAAGCGTGATGTTCCCCCCCCGAATCCTTCGATAATCGGTGCTTGCCTGGACTCGACGCAGTGGGAAGTAAAAACCCAGCACCTGGTTTCCCGTCGCATGTTGGACGACATGGATTCGCGAGATGGTTTCTGCACTGGCGCCCAGTTTTTCGAGTTGCTCGAGCACCTCCGCCGTGAAATCCGAAGGCCCGCCTTCCTTCACCCAGACGTGTCCACCGGTCGACAGCGTTGCATTCCAGAGCTCGGCGACGTCAACAGCGGTCCCATGCCAATCGTCATTGGCACTGAGCCACCCTCCTACGTCCGACCAAGCAGAATCCATGACTGCATCAGAAGCCTCTTGGAAGGTGCCGCCCAACCACCCGTAAGTGCCGGAAACGGCCACTACGTGTTCTGGGATCCAATCAGCTCCGAACTGTGCCTGCAATAGCGTGCGATCGGCAGCCGCACTCTGGCCATCGTCCTTGTCGGGCGCATGATCATAATGGAGAGAGATGAGATCTTCTGCCGGATTGAAAACCTTCGCATCGTGGGGAAGTACGGTCTCGGCGCTCGGCAAACCACATCCAACACAAAGTGTCACCGAGAAAAATGCAAGACCAAACGCAGCACGGAGGGTCCGATTCACGGCCGCCCCAAAGCGGCTGGCAGGAGACCCTGGGCGCATCCTCCAGGAAGAAGCGAAGCCATCTGCTTCATACGCATCGATGAGATCTCCTCCGCCATTTCCTGTGAGGGGCCGTCGTGAGTTTCATATGTCCTTTTTGAGTCGTCAAGAGCGGTTGTGAAAGCCCGGGGAGACGAGCGGGTCGGGTCCTCTGGCTCGCCGAAACAGGGCACTGGCAAGCCCATTGTCGGCCCCGCTCGACTGGGACGGCACTTGCTCTTCTCGATTGGTGAGGCTCCCCGCACGGCCTGGGCACCAGTCGATGACGCAAACCTCGGGCGCGAGACGCCCGGGGGCGAGTGTTCTATTGTTTACCGATTGTGACCCGTATCGAATCTCAAACCGGAATCCGTCGATCTCCCACAGGCTCCCTTCCCCGCCGACGGATGATCGCCCGTTTACGGTGTCCCATTGAAGTTCCTTCCTATTCCGGCTGAGTCTCGTGGAGATCCAGCCGACCAGCGATCCAATGTGAGCTTCGCGATTTTTCGCAGACTTACTTGTGCGATCTTCTTTCCTGTTACGTTCGTGATCGCATTCACCTCCGCCACGCCACCCGTAGCGGCCATCGAGGCTACCGAAGACGTCAGCCCTACGAATCGTTTCGACGCCGAGCGATTCACCAATCCATCGTCGAGTGATGGCCCCTGGACTCGCTGGTGGTGGCCAGGAAATGATGTCGAACCTGGAGAGATTCGACGGGAAATCACCCTTTTCGCAAAGATGGGATTCGCGGGCGTCGAAATTCAACCGGTCATGTTCGGCCTTCCCAGCGACCTGCCCGCTGAACAAACCGCGCGAATTCGCAGCGTCGACACCTCGAACTACTATTCGAATCTAGCGGTGGCTCTCGATGCCGCAGCGACTCGCGGCATATCCGTCGACATCACCAATGGATCGAGTTGGCCCACAGGGAGCAAGAACGTTCAGGCTGATGACAGCCTTCTTACGTTGACAGCTCAGAGCAACCGATTCAGAAGAGACACTTTGGGCGCAATCGACATCCCTGAAGTAGCGGGTGAGCGCATTGCTCTCGTCATAGCACCCATCGTTCGAGAATCTGGGCGGGGAACACGGCGCCGCGTCTGGCTCGACCCGGCGAGCGCCCAATCGGTGACCGTTTCCGAAGGCTCAACTCGAGTAGAATTGGAACCCTCTCCCGGCCCCTGGGAGATCATTGCTGTCGGCTCGAAACCAAGCGAGCGACAGGTGCTCCTTCACGCCGGGGATCAACCGGCATTCATCGTCGACCATTTTTCAGTTGATGATGTCACAGCCCATCTTGATTATTTGTTCGGTCCTCGAACTGGCCTGCCGAAATTCTTCGGACGATCGCTTCACGGCGTATTCAACGACAGCTTCGAACTCGCCGTGAGCCGCCACTACGCCGAAGGTCTGATCTCCGAATTTCGAGAGCGCCGGGGTTATGACGTCACACCCTATTTACCGACTGTATTGCGCGAGGGATACAACAACGGATATCGGCAAACACCAGCCGCCCACCGCCGGTTTTCGATGGGCGAAATCAACCAGCGCGTAATGTACGACTACGACCTCACCCTCTCGGATCTTTTCATCGAAAGGTTTCTAGAGCGCACCCAAACCTGGGCCAGCGCACGTGGGTTGGCCTATCGAGCCCAGCCATATGGCCTCATCCTCGATGTGATCCGCGCAGCAGGTGCAGTATCGATTCCCGAAGCCGAACAACTCTACGCGGGTGGCCACCGGCTATTCGTGAAACTGGTCACATCGGGAGCTGAACTCCACGGCGCGGATGTCGTTTCCGCAGAAGCGCTCGGATTCGCACGCAGTGATTACGCGATCACACCGCCTCGAATCAAGCAGGAACTAGACGGCCTTTTCAGCGCCGGCATCAATCAAATCGTCTACCACGGATCACCCTATCGGTACACGGTGCGAACCGGCGACGTATCGCCATGGAACCCCTGGTCGACGCCACTGGTACCTCGCGGATCGTTTTCGACCCTTATCGCGGAATCAGATCATTTCTGGAAATATCAGCACCTCATCAATGCATACGTGGCGCGCATCCAATACGCGATGCAGTTGGGCCGACCCGATACCAACGTGTTGATCTATTACCCCTACCTTGGAACTCGCGCATTATCGCCTCAACGTACCTCGCCCGACAAATCCGACAGCGCCCCCAAGAAGCAATCGACTCCGGAGCAACGGCACTGGCGTGCCACGGTCATGAAACTGACAGAAGCGCTCGAGAGCCGCGGGCTGCGATGGGCCTTTGCAAACGACGAATCCCTCCAGACGGCGCGCGTAGCGAACGGCGAGATTGACGTTCGGGGCCGCCGGTACACCGCGGTCATCGTTGCAGCTGCTGAATGGATACAGGCCGAAACGGCGACAAGACTCCAAGAGATAGCGGACGCGAATGGTTCCGTGATTCTCCACGGCTCACCCCCCGACCGACAGCCCGGAATGCGTGACTATGGTGTCGGCGACCGAAAAGTCGAAGCAGCCATGGCTGCTATTGTCAGAGCTTCAGCCAATGCGCCGACGGAGTCGCTGGACGAGATCGTATCGCTGGTGGCCAAGCAGACGGATGGAATTCGCTTCTCGGAACCCTATCCCACACTGAAACACACTGCGGTAAAACTCGACAACGGCGATTCAATCGTTTTTCTCCACAACATCGGTGCAGCAGTTGTCACATCCCAATTGCAGATTCCCGCCCGACTGGCCACGGACTGTCATTGGCTCAATCCCGTCGACGGCAGTATTTCTCGGGCTCGGGTCACTTCCCAGTCGTTCGTTCACCGCAGCCTCGAAACTTCCGAGTCCACTTTGCTCCACTGCGCCCTCGACCCCAGCCATTTGAATGCAACCTTATCCACAAACCACGTTGACTTTATTCCAGACGCGGCCCGAGGCCATGATCCCGAACTCATCCTCGAAATCGAAACATTCGATTTTTCTCTGATGAAAAACGGGAAGCCCGCTCTCCCATTGAAAAACTTTCGACTCTCCGACTGGAAATCGCGCGACGGGCTTCGCTTCGCTTCCGAAACAGGCGTCTACACTGCCGAAATTCAGCTGGACCTGAAACGAAGCGATTCCCGCTATCTTCTCGACCTCGGAGTCGTGCATTCGACTGCAGAGGTCATCGTCAACGAAGGTCCGAGCGAGACTCTCCTGTTCAAACCCCATCGCGTCGACGTTACGAACGCAATCCGCCAAGGTCGCAACCGGCTCAAAATCGAGGTCACACCGCCGACCCTGAATGGGTTGATCGGCCGGGCTCGTGAGGGGGAGTCAGCGCTCGCCCACCTGGCTGAGGGCCGCGAACCGATGGCAGCAGGTCTGATCGGACCCGTGCGACTCCTTCAGGTGGAGCGAGCCCATGCTACGCAGTGATGAGCTTACCATCTTCCCCAGTGGCGAACTGAGACTCGCGTGATTTGGAACTCCGTACGCATTGTTTTTAGCAGCACGAGTGATCGACTCGGGCCGCGCACACCGCTGTTTTCACTTCTCACCCTATTCGTTGCAGAAATCATCTGGCAAGGAGTCAATGCCGAACCCCGCAGTTACTATGACACTTGGGAATACCAGGGCCTCGCCAGAGCGCTGAGCGTTTTCGACACGCGGTTCTGGCTCACCATGCGACCCGCTGGCATGCTGCTCTTCTACGACTTGTTCGGCAGTGATCCGCGCTCGATCGTCGCGGCCCAGATCGTTCTCCACATGGTCGGTTGGGGCTTGCTTTCCGTCGTGCTTTACGAGAAGTCGTCGAATCGTATCGTCGGATTTTTCAGCGCTGCAGCTGTTCTGATGATTGCGCTATCACCACAAGTTTCACGCTGGAACTATGTGTTGCTTCCGGAATCAACCAGCCTTTCGTTGATCCCCATCGTGATAGCAGTAACCTTGGATCTCGCCGATCGAGGTGGATCAATACGCCTGGCATCACTACTCATCCTGCTGGGCATTTCATCAACTCTTCGCGATCTCAACGCATTTTACATTCTCTCCTTTTCCGCCCCTCTTGCCGTGGCGTGGGGATTCCGACGAATCTCATGGCATCAATTCGCTCTGAGCCTCGTCTTTCTTGTTGGTTTTTCAGCCTTTGCGTCGTTCAGCGCAAACAACGCGCGACACCCCGACGTTTCCAAGCGCATCACGGCGTTTGCTGAAAAGCGTTGGTACGGCCCCTTCCTCAACACCATGGGATCGAGGCTTTTAGCCGACGAAACCGCCGTTGAGTATTTCGTGGAAATCGGAATGCCAGTCAACGACAGCCTTTTGGCGAAACGTGGCATGGCAAATGTTCTCATGTCCGATCCGGATCTGGCGGATTTTCGCGATTGGGCAATCAATGACGGACGCATCGCGTACATGCAATTTTTGGTCACGCACCCCGGTTATGTGCTCCAGTCGATCTGGGATGAACGCCATGAGATCTTCAACGCCACCGACTGGCCAAGTAACGAAAAAAAGAGGCGTTATGTCGCCAAGGGGTTCCGCACAGAAAACCTCTTCCCCTACGCGTTCAACAATGCACATGTCTATGCAGCCGGACTCCTGTTGATCATTGCCGCGTGGATCATGTTGCTTGTTGGTCAAAGACCCCTTTCGACCCCTCGTATCTACACGGCATTTGCAATGCTAACCGGAGTTCCAGTGCTGGCTATCGTTGGTTACCACGGCGATGGCATGGATGTTTTTCGTCACA
>JAKVBI010000003.1 GCA_022447545.1 Myxococcota bacterium | reverse complement strand
CCGACCAACGTGGATGACTCCTCGCACCTGGTGGACGTCATTGCCTCGTGGAACCCGTCGGACAACCTGGGCGTCTACGTGAACTTCGATTATGTGAAGACGGACCAGCCGGGTGCTGGAGAGATCTCGACCAAGGCCTTGGCGGCGGCAAGTCGCCTGGCGATCTCCGACACGACGGGCATCGCGGCTCGCTTCGAGTACCTCTCGACGGACCTAGCTGGGACCGAGACGACCGCGTACACGGTGACGGGTACGGTGGATCATGCACTGACCGACAACCTGACGGCGCGTGCTGAAATCCGTTGGGACATGGGCGGCGACGATGCCTTGCTGTTCCAGAACGGTAGTGCCGTTGCTAACCAGGAAGACTCGCAGGTCGTTGGAGTCGCGCAGTTGGTCTACTCGTTCTAAAAGCTGAGAGATTCGCCGAGCCTTGTGCTGGGCGAACCGGATCCAAAAGAGCGGGCGCGGTGTGTGACAGCACCGCGCCCGCTCGGCGGATTTCCGTAGGGCGATCCATGATCTCGGGGGGATGATCGTGCGAAGCAGTTGCGAGCAACGCCGGACGCAAAGTCCGAAGCAAAACTGGAAGAGCCTCGTCGCCATGGCGGCTGCCGTCGTGATCGGCCCGCAGCTGGCGGCGGCCAATGACGCCGTCCAAGAGCAGCTGCGCGAAATGCAGGCTCGGATGGGTCAGCTCGAGGACCACCTTCAGGCCGCCCAGGATGAGTTGACGGTGGCCCAGGGGAACGTTCAAGACAACCAGCGGGTGATCGAGCGCAGCGGACTCGACGAGGAACGCTCGGGGCTCTCGGCCCTGTCGTCGTTCCTGGACGACACCGAGTTCGGAGGCGTGGCGGCCGCCAGCTACAACATCAATTTTCGCAATCCGCAGCAGAATGTTCCGCCGGGCCCCTACGGGGCTCCGGGCCGCAACACCGGCACCATTGGAGCGATGCCGTTCCATCCTCTCAGCAGCAACTTCCAGGTCGACCAACTCCACTTCTCCATGGCGAATGCGGCCACGCCGGATAGCCGTGGTGGCTTCGGGGTGGACATGATCTACGGCATGACCGCGGACCCGACCGGCGGCAGTGATACGCCCGCCATCATCCAGGCCTATGCGTCCTACCTGGCGCCCTTCGCCGGAGGGATCGAGGTCAAGGGCGGCCGCTGGAACACGGTAATCGGCGCCGAGGTGATCTACGTCGGCCAGAACTACAACATCACCCGCGGCCTGGTCTGGGGCATCCAACCCGTGAGCCACAATGGTCTGATGCTCAGCGGAGGCCTGGGCGAGAGCCTCAGCTGGTCGGCCTCGGTGGCCAGCAGCTACTCGGTGAACGTCGGCTCGACGGGCAACCTCGACAACAACAACGCCAAGAACGGCATCTTCGCGTTGGGTTGGGAGGGAGGCACGCTGGGCTTGAACGCNGCGTACATGTACGCCACGGACTGCAACAATGGGGGCACGGGAGCCACCGTCATCGTGGGTGGCACCTGCGGGGACGACACGAGCCACCTGGTCGACGTGGTGGCCACCTGGAACCCGTCCGATGATCTGGGAGCCTGGGTGAACTTCGACTACCTGAAGCGGGAAACCGCCGCGGGCGCCGAGGCCACCACCAAGGGCCTGGCGTTGGCGAGCCGTCTGGCAGTGAACGACACGACCGGCGTGGCCATTCGTTTCGAGGTGCTGATGACCGAGGCGATGAGCACCGTGGGGGCCACGACTTCGGATACCACCAACTACGCGCTCACCTGGACGGTGGATCATGCGCTGACCGATCATCTGACGGCCCGCGTGGAGTTGCGTTGGGACAAATGTTCCAACGACGCCCCGTCCAACGACAACTGCTTCACCGATGGCGATGGCTCCATCAACGAGGGCTCACAGCTCGTGGGGCTGGGGCAACTCGTCTACGCCTTCTAGGTCGTCACAGGGTTTCATCAGGCTTGACCCCAGACGTCCAATCCGGGCGGTCGGGTTTTCATGCAAGGGCGCGGTGGGAAAACACCGCGCCCTTGTTGCAGCAGCCCCCGGGCGGCCCGCGCTCGTTCCCGACCGAGGCTCTGCCCCAAGGCGCCCAACTCCTGGGCAGGTCCTGCCCCCGGGCTGAGCAGGGTGCAGCAGACTCGGAGCCATCCGGCCCTCTCGCCCGCCGAGCGGCGGAGCCGGGCTCGGCACGTTCTTTGCTCTTCACTCCATGAAAATCGCGGTTCCACGGGCTCATTGGGGGGCGCAATGCGCAAGAAAATGTTCCCCAACGGGGGCCGTGGTTGGTAGATTGCCGCCCTTGGCGATTCGCCCGTGAGGTGCCCCCGGGGGTGCCGAATGACCAGAGAGGCCGGGCGGCGAATCAGAGTAATCAACCGCACTGCCCACCGGGTCCATTGCCGGACTCGGGCAGGGGAGGAAGCACGCCATGCGTAAGGTCGAAGCCATCATCAAGCCCTTCAAGCTTGACGAAGTGAAAGAAGCCCTGCACGAAATCGGCATCCAGGGAATGACGGTGACCGAGGTCAAAGGGTTCGGTCGCCAAAAGGGCCATACCGAACTCTACCGAGGTGCTGAATACGTGGTCGACTTCCTGCCTAAGATCAAGATCGAAGTCGCAGTGGCGGAAGACACACTCGACCGGTGTGTGGAGGCAATCGTGTCCGCGGCCAACACCGGCCGCATCGGCGATGGCAAGATTTTCATCCTGCCCATCGAGGAGGCGATCCGTATCCGAACCGGCGAGCGGGGCTCGGAAGCCCTCTGACTCATTCTCTCCGGAGGTCCGCGGTTCCCACACCGCGGATTGACGAAGAGTGGCGAACACCACGAGGCGAGCCGCAGATCTCATTGCAGTGGAAGGTTTCACGAAACTACGGGGTTTCGCGAAACGACAGGGTTGAAGCAGTTAATCGGCGCCGTTGAGGCGCCTTGCGTAGAAGGAACAAAGAACATGGCTATCAAGGCGGAATACATCTGGCTGGACGGCGTTCAGCCCACCCCCGATTTGCGCTCCAAGACGAAGATCATGGAGAAGGGCGACGAGCCTCCGGTCTGGGGCTTCGATGGCTCTTCGACAGAGCAGGCCGAGGGTCATTCCTCGGACTGTGTGTTGAAACCGGTCTTCACCTGCCCGGACCCGCTGCGAGGCGGTGACAACATTCTGGTGCTGTGCGAGGTCTACAACGCGGACGGCACACCGAGTCACACCAACAACCGCGCGGCGGCCGCCGAGACGGCTGCGAAATTTGCCGGCGAGGACCCGTGGTTCGGGATCGAGCAGGAATACACGATGATGACCGTGGACGGGCACCCGGCGGGCTTCCCCGACGGCGGCTATCCCGGACCCCAGGGTCCCTACTATTGCGGCGCCGGCGCGGATCGCATCTTCGGGCGCGCCATTGCGGACGAACACATCGATGCGTGCCTCCATGCGGGGCTTGCCCTGGCGGGCATCAACGCCGAGGTCATGCCGGGTCAGTGGGAGTTCCAGATTGGCCCTGCGGGCCTGCTCGAGGTGGGCGACCACCTTCACGTGGCTCGCTATCTGCTTCACCGCATTGCAGAAAACCACGGCGTGGTGATCTCGCTCGAGCCCAAGCCCATGAAGGGTGACTGGAACGGCGCGGGTTGCCACACCAACTACTCGACCCAGGCCATGCGGGCCGATGGTGGCTACGACGTCATCATCGCGGCCTGCGAGAAGCTCGGCAAGAAGGCCGATCTCCACATCGCCAACTACGGCGCGGGCCTCGAAGACCGCTTGACGGGTCTGCACGAGACGGCTTCGTACAAGGAGTTCAAGTACGGAGTGTCGGACCGCGGTGCCTCGATCCGGATTCCGCTCCATACCAAGGAAGCCGGCAAGGGTTACCTGGAGGATCGACGACCCTGCTCCAACATCGACCCCTACGTGGTGGCGCGCCTGTTGGTCGAGACGACCTGCGGGTGAGCGACCTGGCTCCACCGGCTTTGCGGGTGGGGGGTTCCACGACGGGCGCCGCGGCTTCGGCACGCGGCGCCCGTTTTTTTTGGAGCCATTGGGGCGTGGCGAAAGTCTGGCAAGGTGAACGGTGCTTTCAGAAGCCCAGCATCTGCTCGATGGTATAGAGGCCAGGCTCACGGCCCACCAACCAGGCTGCGGCTCGTACGGCGCCCCGTGCGAAGTGATCGCGCGTGGCGGCCCGGTGGGTGAGTTCCAGGCGCTCGCCTCCACCCACGAA
Source organism: Myxococcota bacterium (assembly GCA_022447545.1). GTDB lineage: Bacteria > Myxococcota_A > UBA9160 > UBA9160 > SMWR01 > JAKVBI01. Next base: position 192,007 of record JAKVBI010000003.1, on the reverse strand, counting down.
CAGCACGGTGTGTTCTCCCGGGCAATCGCCCGCCCGTAGGCTCTGGACGCCGATGGCTCCCTCGGGTCGTGCCCCGATGTCGCCTGCCCGCTCGAGGACCAGGTTCTCTTCGAGATCGATGCCACGTCCGTCGGCAACGGCCTGGGCCAGCCGCAGCGCCGTGCCACTGGGTGCATCGCGTTTGGCGGAGTGGTGCATTTCGACCAGTTCGGCGTCGAAGCCCTCGCCGAGCTTTTGGGCGGCCTGCTGGGTGAGCCAGATCAACGCGTTGACGGCCACCGAGAAATTGGGAGCGTGGAGAATCGGGATGTGCTCGGCGTGGCCTACGAGGGCGTTCCGCCCAGCCTCGTCGAGGCCGGTGGTGCCCGTCACGTAGGCGACACCCGCGCGCGCCGCCCAGTCGAGGTTGGTCAGGGTGGCGTCGGGGACGCTGAAGTCGATGGCCACGTCGCAGCCCTCGAGGGCGGTCGCTGGATTGTCCTCCAGCCGAATGCCCGGCGCGATCTCCTGCCCGATGCTCGGATGGCCCGGGGCCTCGAGGGCCGCGGCCAACTCCAGGCTCGGCTCCGAGTCGAGCAGAGCCCGCACCCGTTCGCCCATGCGGCCCAGGGCGCCTGTCACCAGAACGTGTTGCTTCGCGGTCACAGGAGTCCAAGCTCCTTGAGGGTCAACTGCAGGCGCTCGCTGTGGGGCTCGGAGAGATCCGTGAGCGGGAGCCTCAGGGCATCGTCGAGCCCCAGCTGCAGGGCCACGGCGCGCTTGACGGGAATGGGGTTGGTCTCGCAGAACAACACATCGAACAGCGGCAGTAGGCGGTAGTGGAGGCTGCGTGCCCGGGCAATGTCGCCGCCTCTCGCGGCTGCCACCAGCTCCACCATTTCCCCCGGCGCCACGTTTGAGCTGGTGGAGATCACACCATGGCCGCCGATGGCCAGCAGGGGCAGGGTCAGGGCGTCGTCGCCCGAGAGCACGCGGAAATCGTCCGGGCACTGCGCGAGAACCTCGGAGATCTGGACGATGTCGCCGCAGGCTTCCTTGACGCCCACGATCTGCTCGACTTCAGCCAGTTGGGCGAGGGTCTCGGGCAGGATGTTCGAGGCCGTGCGACCGGGAATGTTGTAGACCACCAGCGGGAAGTCGGTTTCCGCAGCGATGGCTTTGAAATGCTCCACCAAGCCCTGCTGAGTGGGCTTGTTGTAGTAGGGCGAGATCAGCAGCGCGCCGTCGGCCCCCACCTGCTGCGCGCTGCGCGTCAGCTCAATGGCCTCGCGGGTGTTGTTGGAACCTGTACCGGCCAGCACCTGGAGGCGGCCGGCTGCAGCCTCCACCACCACCTCCACCACGCGGTGGTGCTCGGCGTGGGACAGAGTGGCGGATTCACCGGTGGAGCCACAGGGCACGACCCCATCGACCCCGGCCGAGAGCTGGCGCTCTACCAGGGTGCCCAGGCCAGTCTCGTCCACCTCTCCGTCGCGAAACGGTGTAATCAGTGCGGTGAGGACCCCGTCGAACATACCGTTTTGTCTACCTCTGCTTCGCTCACGCGAATTCGTGACTGGGTCGAAGGGTCTGGCAAGGGCCTCGCGTTCAAGAAACCCCGTCGAGGGGATAGCGCCCGCTGAACACTTCCGCAGCGGGTCCCGTCATCAGAACCGGGGCGTCGTCGCGGGCCCATTCGATGTCGAGCTCTCCGCCCCGCAGCTCGACGCAGACTCGGCGGTCCACGACCCCCCGCAACATGCTGGTGACAGCCACCGCACAGGCCCCGCTGCCGCAGGCCAGAGTCTCTCCGGTGCCGCGTTCCCAGGTGCGTTGGCGGATCCGTGTGCGGGAGACGGGGGTCACGAACTCGACGTTGACCCGGTTCGGGAACGCGGGGTGCTCCTCGATCCGGGGGCCCAGACGATGGACCGGGGCACGGTCCGGGTCGTCCACGGTGATCACGGCGTGGGGGTTGCCCATGGACACGCAGGAGACCACGACCGTCTCGCCCTCGACCTCGAGGCGCGCATCGAGGACCGGGCCCTCGGTGCTGGAGCCCAGGGTGGTGGGAATCTTGGCCGGCGCCAGTACCGGCAACCCCATGTCGACACGCACCTGTCCGGGCCCCACCCAGCAGGGCCGGACAATTCCCGAGAGGGTTTCCACTTCGATTTCATCCGCCCCTGTCAGCCCGCGCGAACGCACATACAGGTAGAAGGCACGGATGCCGTTGGCGCACATCTCCACTTGAGAACCGTCGGCGTTGAAGATCTCCATTCGAAAATCTGCAGCGCTCGACTCGCGCACCACCAGGACCTGATCGGCTCCGATGCCCAGGTGTCGGTCACAAAGCGGCTGCGCGAGATCTTCCAGAGGCGGCAGGGTGTCCCGGATGCCGTCGAGGACGACGAAGTCGTTGCCGGCGCCGTGCATCTTGACGAACTCGAGGGCAGACGTCATGAGGATCGCCCCGCCGATTGGGAGCCGTGGGTTTCGTCGTGGGGGGCATTTCGCATTGGGATGGGTGTTCCTGTTTCGTTCGCAGTTCAGCGCCCGCTCGATGATGAACCGGGCCCGGTTGGGGCGGTCGTTTCTTCCTCGGAGGGCGGCGGGTTGGCGGGGGCGTCCCGGGGCACGGTCTCGCTGGGACGGTTGCGCACCGGTGGACCGTACTTCCCACAGCCGGCGAACGCGAGGGCCAGGGCCAGGCCAGCCAACCAGGGGGCAACCGTTGCCCGGCTCAAGGGGCGCCCGGTGCCCGCGAGTTCTCCTCGTCGAGGCTCTCCAGGCGGGAGCGCACGTGCTCATGCGCGCGCTCGAGGGCGCGGGTCACGGTGTCGCGGGCCGTGCCGCCCACCAGGCTGCGTTGTTCCAGGGCCCGCTCGAGGCTCGCCAACTGGGAGGCGTCGTCGGGGAAGTCGCTGTGGAACTCCTGCAATTTCGCGCGCTCCAAGCTGCGCAAGTCGAGGTCTTCCTCGATGCAGTGTCGCACCATTTTTCCCACGGCCTCGTGGGCTTCGCGGAAGGGGACCCCCTGAGCGACCAGTACTTCGGCGAAATCCGTGGCCAGCAGCATGGGGTCGTTGGCGGCTTCGCGCATGCGCTCCGGTCGCACCTCCACGGTGGCAAGGGCCCCCGCCATGACGGTGAGCGAGTCGCGTAGAGTGGCCGCTGAGTCGAAGACCGGCTCCTTGTCCTCTTGCAGGTCGCGGTTGTAGGTCAGCGGCAGTCCCTTGACGAGGGTCAGCAGGCTGACCAGGTTGCCGATGGCCCGGGCGCTCTTGCCCCGCACCAATTCGGGCACATCGGGGTTCTTCTTCTGGGGCATCAGCGAGGAACCCGTCGAGTAGGCGTCCGCCAGCTCCACGAAACCGAACTCGGCACTGGACCAGAGCACCAACTCCTCGGCCAGGCGAGAGAGGTGCACCATGGCGATGGCGGCAGCAGAGAGGAATTCGAGGGCGGCGTCCCGGGAAGCGACGGCATCCATGCTGTTGTTTGAGGGGGCTTCGAAACCCAGAGCCCGCGCGGTGTCCTCCCGGTCCAGGGGCAGGGTCGAGCCCGCCAGGGCCCCCGAGCCAAGGGGGGAGTTCCGCATGCGTGTGCGCTGGTCGGCGAATCGCTCGGCGTCCCGGCCGAACATTTCCACGAAGGCCAGCCAGTGGTGGGCGAGGCGAACGGGTTGGGCGCGCTGGAGGTGGGTGTAGCCCGGCAGCACGGTGTCCAGATGCTCCACGGCTCGCTCCAGCAGTACGCCACGGAGTTCGTGGAGGCCGCGTTCGGCCGCCGTCGAGGCGTCCCGGAGGTAGAGGAGCAGATCCGTGGCCACCTGATCGTTGCGCGAGCGACCCGTGTGCAGCTTGCCCGCAACCCGCCCGACCTTCTCGCCGAGCCGGGCCTCCACGTTCATGTGGATATCCTCCAGCGCAGCGTCGAAGGGGAAGTCGCCCGCCTCGATCTCTTCCGCAATGGCGTCGAGGCCCTCGGTCAGAGCCCGCTCGTCCTCGCTCGAAATCAAACCCGTTCGATGCAGCATGGCCGTATGGGCGCGTGAGAGGGTCAGGTCGTAGCGGGCCAGGGCCCGGTCGAAGTCGATGGAAGCGGTAAAGCGCGCCACGGTCGGGTCGACAGCTTCCCGGAAGCGCCCCCCCCACGGCGTTCCCGGGGCTGCCCCGCCGGCGCTGTCCTTGGCCCTACTCGTGGTTCCCCGAGGTGTCTTCGGCATCGGCGCAAATCTCGGAAAGAAAAAGGGATTTCGCAAGGGCGGAAGAGCGGGGGCCATTGACGGGAGAGATGTGGGTTCGTAGCTTGCGCGGTGGGGAAACCGCCCGACCAGGAGATGCGCGTTGATCATCGTCATGAAGGCCGACACGGACGCGAATTCGGACGAAGTCCAGCGCGTCGTCGAGCTGGCCCAGCGTTTTCCGGGCGTCAGCACCGAGATCCACCAGATCCAGGGGGCCACCCGGGTGCTGACGGAGCTCTACCTGCTGGGCTCCACGGGAACGATTCCCACGGACCCGTTCGAGGAGTTCACCTGCGTCGAGAAGGTGGTGCGGATTACCGAGAAGTTCCGCTCCATCGGCCGTCATGGCGGGGATCTCGCAGCCGTGGGCTTCGAATACAACGGAATCAAGATCAGCCAGGACGATTTCCACCTGTTTCCGGGCCTTTGCGCCGTGGACAAGCGCGAACACGTCGACACGATGTTCGCCGCCCTGGCCCGCCATGGCATTCAAACTGCCCGAGCTGGGGCCTATAAGCCCCGCACGAGTCCCTACGACTTCCAGGGCCTCGAGGCCGAGTGTCTACCCTATGTGTTCGAGTTGGCGGGCCACCACGGCATTCGCATCGTGTCCATGGAGGTGACCCACGAGTCCCACCTGGATCAGATCCAGCAGGCTCTGCACGAATGTGGCCATGCCACCGGTGTGATGGTCCAGATCGGCACCCGCAATGCCCAGAACTTCGAACTCCTCAAGGCTGTGGGCCAACAGGACGAACTGCCCGTGCTGTTCAAACGCGGGATGGGGATCACCCTCACCGAGTCCCTCAATGCCTGCGAGTACGTGGCGTCGGGGGGCAATCGGCGCATCGTGTTCTGTCTGCGGGGAATGAAGACCAACTTTGGCGATCCGCATCGCAACCTGGTGGACTTCGGCCATGTCTCCGTGATCCGGCGCCTGACTCGCCTGCCGGTCTGTGTCGACCCGTCCCATTCGGTGGGGAGCCGCTCGGTGAGCCCCGACGGGTTGTTGGATATCTTCCATGCCACGGCCCAGGGGGTGATTTCTGGCGCCAACGCGGTACTGGTGGATTTTCATCCCCATCCCGAAGAAGCACTGTGTGACGGCCCCCAGGCCTTGAGGCTCGAAGAACTCGAGCACTTCATCGAGGATGCGAGGGTCGTGCGCGAGGCCTACGAGAAGCGCCTCGCAATTCGACCCGAGGGCTAGGCGCGCGGCGGAAGGTGAAGCCCGGGAGGTGGCTCCTGAGGGCTGATCCGCCAGGCGATGGAATCAGGGGGGGCCGGGGGGTCCCAGGGGGAAGAGAAGAGGGCCCGGGGGAATGGCCCGCTATCTTGAGGTTTGTGGGGTGACGTTGGGGTGAAGCGGGCTCGATTCGGGCGTTGTCGGGGCGGGGCGCGCCCAAGGGCATCGGCGTCCGGGACGGGCCGTTGGGGAGTGGAGGAGAGGATTGCCTCGATCCCGGCGCACTGATCGGCGTCGCAAGGCGCCGCGGAGCCGGTGGCAGCGGTTGCGGCGGCGCGCTGTGCGTGGCTTGGCGCTGATTCTGATGGGCCTGGGCTTCGCGGGCGGAGTCTGGACGGCCCACACCGTGGCCGATCTCGATCGCCTGGTGCAATCGCGCTTCGAGGGCAAGCGCTTCGGCGTACCCTCTCGCGTCTATGCGGCTCCAATGATCGTCTACCCGGGACTTGACTGGGAGTTGTCGGATCTGCGGGGAGCGCTGAGGCGTCTGGGCTACCGCGAGTCAGCGAGGACTCAGGGTCTGCCCAGCGGCCAATACGTGTGGGGCAAACAGCGCGTACGCGTCCACCTTCGTGCCTTTGAGCACTCTTCCCGCCCGGAGCCCGCGCGCGACGTGGTGCTGCGGCTCGATGGGTCCCGGGTGGCGGACATCCGCGAGCTGCCCAGTGGGCGGGAGCTGGGTGCGGTGCTGCTCGAACCCGAGCCCATCGGGGCCTACTACGGGAGCACCCGCGAGCAGCGTGACCTGGTCCGGGTGGAGGAGCTTCCCCTGCACCTGGTCGATGCCGTGCTGGCCGTCGAGGACCAGCGCTTCCAGTCCCACGCGGGAATCGATCCGCGCCGCATCCTCGGGGCCTTCATCGCCAACCTCCGGGCGGGTTCGATACGTCAGGGCGGTAGCACCCTGACGCAGCAATTCGTGAAGAACTTCTTCCTGACTCCGGAGAAGACCCTGCGCCGCAAGCTTCACGAGGCCGTCCTGGCCCTGCTGGTGGAGGCTCGCTACGACAAGGCGGCAATCCTCCAGGCCTATCTGAACGAGATCTATCTCGGCCAGCGCGGCGCGACGGCGGTTCATGGGATGGGGGAGGCCGCGCGCCTCTATTTCGGCAAGCCCGCCCGCGATCTGACCCTGGCAGAGTCCGCCCTGCTGGCGGCCATCATTCAGAGCCCCAATGGTATCTCGCCCTATCGCGATCCCACCCGCGCCGTGAAGCGGCGAGACCTGGTGCTCGAACTCATGCGGGAGCAGAGGCGGATCGATGACACCGACCTCCAGCAGGCGCTGCGAGAGCCGCTGACCCTGGCCGCCGTGACTCCCGACTCGGGCGACGCGCGGTATTTCCTGGACCTACTCAGGCGCCAGTTGGCGGAGAGCTACGACGCCGAAGTGCTGACCACCGAGGGTCTCAGCATCTACTCGACCCTCGACCGCCGAACCCAGCGCCTGGCAGCACGGGCGCTTCGAGTCGGCCTCGAGCGGCTCGAGGCCGACTTTCCGGCTCTGAAGAAAGCTGCGGGTGCGCCCCTCCAGGGCTGCATCGTCGTCCTGCGGCCGCAAACGGGCGAGTTGGTGGCGTTGGTGGGGGGGCGGAACTACGGGCAATCGCAATTCGATCGCTGTACCCAGGCGCGCCGTCCCACGGGGAGCGTCTTCAAGCCCTTTGTCTACGCCGCGGCGTTGGAGCCCGTGGCCGAGGGGCCCCTCGTGACACTGGCGAGTTTTCTCGACGACTCGCCGTTCGAGGTCGAAACCCCAGCCGGTCTCTGGCAGCCCAACAACTACGACCTCGAGTTCCACGGTCGCGTTCCCATTCGACAGGCCATCGAGCGTTCCTACAACGTGGCCACGGCACGCCTCGCCGACCAGGTGGGAATCGACCAGGTGGCCGGGATCGCCGTGCGTCTCGGGGTCACCAGCCCCCTGCCCAGAGTGCCGAGCCTGGCGCTGGGCACTGCCGACGTCACCCCCCTCGAGATTGCCCGCGCCTATGCAACCCTGGCCAGTGGGGGCATCCGCCCAGAGATCCAGAGCATCGAGGACCTCGTCGGACCCAACGGCGAGACCCTGCAGCGCCGTGCGCTGCACTTCGAGCGGGTCCTCGACCCCGGCACCTCCTATCTGGTCACCTCCATGCTCGAAGGGGTCGCCAGGAGGGGGACGGCGGCGGCGGTGCGCCGCGGGGGGCTGGAGGGCCCGATCGCGGCCAAGACCGGTACGAGTGACGAGGAGCACGACCTCTGGTTTGCGGGATACACGCCCGACCTGGTGGCGGTGGTCTGGCTGGGCTTCGACGAGCCTGCGAGCCTCGGTATTCCCAGCAGCGTGGGCGCACTCCCGATCTGGCGTCACTTCATGCGCGAATACAGCGGTGGTCACGTGGCGGGCCGTTTTCTACGACCCGCCGAGGTGGAAACGCGTGAAGTCGAGCCCCGAACAGGCGCGCTGGCTCTTACGGGATGCCCCGAGCGCCGCAGTGAGTTCTTCCTGCGCGGCACCACGCCCAGCGAGGTCTGTCCTGTCGGGCGCGTGGCCGAGGCCGGCGACGGCGCAGGGGACGCGCGGCGGCCCACCTTCTTTGAATGGCTGCGGGGCCAGCGATGAGTGCTGGCTCTGCGCTCGTTCGAGCAGGCGGCACATCGCTCGCGATGTGGCTCAGTGCCTGTGCGGGAACCGGCCCTCCCGCAGAAATTCACCGAGCGGCCCGGATCTCGGAAGTAATGCAGGTCCCCAGTGACGCTCCGCGCCGGGGTGCGTCTCTCCAGATCCTTCGTGAAGCCCTGGACGCCGACATCCAGGGCCAGCCCGACCACGCATTGAGTCGCTACGAGCGAGCGGTAAGGGTCGACCCCCAGAACCCGTATGCGTTTCTCGCCCTGGCGCGTTTCCGCCTGGACCAGGGGGATGCCACCCTGGCTCGGGCTCCTCTGGACCAGGCCCAGTTGCTGGTGGAGGCCCATCTACGAATCTACGCAGACTCCCAGGGGGTGGGGCCGAGCCCGACCGCCGCGTTGCTCGAGCGCTCCCGAGCCCACCTCGAAGGGCTTCGGGGCCTGTTGCTCCGGGCTGAGGGGCGGGAGCCCGAGGCTTCCGTGTGGCTGGAACGGGCCCGCCGGCTCGACCCGGTCATCTGGGGCGATGCACATCTCAGTGCATCGGAACTTCGTTAGCGACTAGAATCCAATAGCCGGAGAGGTTCAATGACTGGGCGAATGACACCCAAATTCAAAGTTTTATCGTGCGTTTTTGCGGTGTCTGTGGTGCTAGACCAATACACTAAGCACCTGATCGACCAGAACCTGTCATTTGCAGACCGGGTTCCGGTGATCGAAGGCCTCCTCTACCTGACCCATGTCCGCAATACCGGCGCGGCCTTCGGGTTGTTCGCCGACACGCACCCGACCTTTCGAATTGTCTTCTTTCTGGTGCTGTCCCTGGTTGCCATGGGGATCATCCTGTCCTTCTACCGCCGACTCGAACCCGGCGAACGACTCGCGGCCCTGGCATTGGGTCTGATCCTCGGGGGCGCCACCGGAAATCTGATCGATCGCGTTCAGCTGTTCGAGGTGATCGACTTCGTCCACGTGCGCCTGTGGGGTGGTTACAGTTGGCCCGATTTCAACGTCGCAGACAGCTGTATCGTGGTGGGTGTGGGAATCCTGATTCTCGAGATGCTGGCGGCCGAGGGCGAGCAGCGCGCGCATTCGGACTCCAGCCCGGAGACTTCTGATTCATAGTCGATTGGCCTCCTGGAACGAGGCACCCGAGAGGCTTCTCTCAACGGCCCGGAGCAAACTTTTTTTCTCTCCGATCTGACGACCCCGCAGTTTCCGAAATCACCATTCAACTCCCAGCATTCCGAGCCCCGCAGTCTACTCAATATTGTGTGTGTCGGAGCGGCTTCCCGCGCCCGAGCGCACATTTTCTTGACAAGGAAAGCCCCGACTGTCATATCAGTCGCGTTCCCAAAACCTCGAAGTTGTAGCGGAGGCACCCAGGGACGCGATGCAGCAGGACTTGCAGCGCACCCGGGGTCCAAAGCACGTGATTTCGATTTCGCATCCGGGTTCGCCCCGTGTGCGGACGGGATACAAAACCAATCCTGCGATTTCATTGGGGGAATGAATTCAATGCCGGCCAAGAAACCCAAGGCGGAATACGCGATTCAAACCGTCGACAACGCACTGCGCGTATTGGACGCGTTTCGGGAGGCCGATGACTACGGGGTCACGGAACTCTCGAATCGGCTGGGTTTGCACAAGAACAACGTCTTCCGCCTGCTGGCGACCCTTGAGGAAGCAGGGTATGTGGAGCAGATCACCCCCAGTGATCGCTATCGACTCGGGGTCCGGAGTCTGGAGCTGGGCCGAGCCTTTGCGCGAAGTCGCACCCTGCACCGGGTCGCGCGCCCCATTCTTCAGAATTTGGTCGTGGAAACCGGGGAGTCGGCGCACTTGACGTTGATGCGCGACTTCGAAGTCGTGTGCATCGATGGCATGGCGTCGAGTCAGGCCATTACGACGGGTTCCTGGGTGGGCCGGCGTCTGCCGGTTCACAGCACGGCTGCGGGAAAGGTCCTGCTGGGGGGGTCGAGCGAGTCCGTTCGCGAGGAGTTCGACCGCACGGTGGTTGCCGGCGCGGGTCTGGCGGCCCACACCCCCACCACCATCGTCGATCCGCACAAATTCTTCGAGCACATCCGAGGCGTAGCTGTCGCGGGCTTTGCGCTGGAAATCGAGGAGAGCGCTCTGGGGCTCTCTGGAGCGGCTGCACCGGTGATTGGCCCCGAGGGCAGTGTGGTGGCTGCGCTCTCGGTAGCCGGGCCCTTGTTCCGGCTGAGCGAGGATCACTTGATCCGGGAGGTGGCCCCCGCGGTCGTGGCGGCTGCGGATTCCATCTCCAGGGAGCTGGGCGCCGCGATCTGAGGCCCTCTGGCCCCGCCACAGACCTGGCCGCCACCGATGGGGCGGTTTACAAAATGGGCCTTCGCTACGCCGTTGCCCCGTAAGCTTCTGATTCCAATTGGGAATCCTGTTCTGTTTACGGCGCTGTGATCTGTTATTCTTGCCCGGCCCCGAGTCCGATTCTCCGGGGGCAGATAAGGACGACGTGTGATCACTCGGGAGCAGGCGCTTGCCTATCACTCAGAAGGCCGGCCTGGCAAGATCAAGATCGGCTCGACCAAGCCCACCGTGACTCAGAGGGACCTGTCCCTCGCCTACACGCCCGGTGTGGCGGAACCGTGTCTGGAAATCGCCAAAGATCCGGCCCGCGTATTCGACTACACGGCCCGGGCGAATCTGGTGGCGGTGGTCACCAATGGCACTGCTGTTTTGGGGCTGGGAAACATCGGTCCCCGTGCGGGCAAGCCCGTGATGGAAGGCAAGGCGGTCCTGTTCAAACGCTTTGCCGATGTCGACGTGTTCGACATCGAGCTGGACACCGAGGACCCGGAAGAGGTGATCCGGGCGGTGGAGCTGATGGCTCCGACTTTCGGTGGAATCAACCTCGAGGATATTCGCGCCCCCGAGTGCTTTGAAATCGAAGAGCGCCTGATGGAATCGCTGGACATCCCGGTTTTCCACGATGATCAGCACGGAACGGCCATCATCTCCGCAGCCGCACTGGTCAACGCCGCCTGGCTCACACGGCGGCGCCTCGACGACATGAAGATCGTTTTCTCGGGAGCGGGAGCGGGTGCCATTGGCTGCGCGCGCCTGTTTCTCGAGATGGGCGTGTCGCGGGAGAACATCCTGTTGGTCGACAGTCAGGGGGTCGTCTACGATGGCCGTGAAGGCGTAAACCCACGCAAAGCGGAGTTCTCTGTCGAGACCGATGCGCGCACCCTGGCCGATGCCATGGCGGGGGCCGATGTCTTCATCGGGCTCTCCAAAGGAGGGCTCGTAACGCCGGAACTGGTCCAGTCCATGGCCGAAAACCCCATCATCTTCGCCATGGCCAACCCCGAGCCGGAGATTCGGCCCGAGGCCGTCGCGCAGGTCCGTCCCGATGCGATCATGGCCACCGGGCGATCCGACTATCCCAACCAGGTGAACAACGTCCTGGGGTTCCCATTCATCTTCCGCGGTGCCCTGGACGTGCAGGCCAGTGTCATCAACATGCCCATGAAGATCGCTGCTGCTCATGCTCTGGCAGAGCTCGCGCGTCGGGGCGAGGCCATCCCCGAGATCGTGCGCGATGCCTACCCCGAGGAGGTCTTCGACTTCGGACCGAACTACATCATCCCCAAGCCCTTTGATCCCCGGGTCCTCGTCTATGTGTCCTCTGCCGTGGCCCAGGCCGCCATGGAGAGCGGAGTGGCTCGGAGCAAGGTCGATCTGCGCTCCTATGGAAAGCACCTGGAGCAGATGACCGGGGCGCTCGAACAGGGATAGCGGCGCTTCCCCGTGGCACCGCCGCACACCCACGGAGACTGAACCGCCCACGCATGGTGCCCAGACCCGTCCTGTTCGATACCGACATCGGTAGTGATGTCGACGATGCCTTGGCGCTGGGGCTGATTCTGGCGGCACGCGACCGCATCGACCTGGTGGGGGTCACCACTGTCGCGAGTGACCCCGCTCTGGCGGCCCGGATCGCCTCGGGGCTGCTGGGGATGGCGGGTCGCCGGGATGTCGAGGTGGCCGCTGGAGAAGCGGCGCCGATTCTTCGCCGCCATGGCTTCAATGCCTTCGGCCACGAAAAGGACTGTTTGCTGGATGGCCCCGGAGCTCCGGTGGTCAGCGAGCCTGCACCTGAACGGATTGTCCGCGCCGCCAGGGAGATCGCGGGCCTCGAGATCGTGCTCGTCGGTCCCCTGACCAACCTTGCCCGTGCCCTGGCGCTCGATCCGGAACTGCCCCGGCGTGTGGCCGGGATCACGGTCATGGGGGGGCACATTCGCGAAGCGCTCATCGGCGATTTCGTGGCACCCTTCGGGATCGACTACAACCTCTGCATCGATCCCGAGGCCAGTGTTGCTGTACTGGGTGCTGGCTTTTCCACCACCCTGGTGACCGCCGATGTGACCCTACAGACCTGGTTGACCGGGGCGTCGCTCGAGCGCATGCGGGGAGGGGGCGAACTCGCGCGCACCCTGGCCCACCAGGTGGATCTGTGGAGTCCGGTGCAGCGCCAGATCTTCACCGCCATGGGGGGCCGCGTGGACGACGACAACAAGGCTTTCTTGCACGACCCGCTGACGGTCTTTTCCCTGTTGGACGAGTCGGTGCTGACCTTCGAATCGCTTCGCATCGTCCCGACCCTCGAGGCCGGCGTGTTCCGGACTCTGGAAGCTCCCGCCGACCAGGCAACGGGTGCGACTCTGCGAGTGGCCATGCAGGTCGACGCACCGCGGGCATCGGCTGCCATTGGCGAAGTACTGGGGAATCTCTGATCGTCACTTCGGGTGGCGCCCAATCCGCGGAGGGATACGCCATGGTGAGTTCGAGCCAATCAAAGGCCTACAACCCGTTCTGGGAATCGATGCTGGACGACCCGTTCCCCACCTACCGGTGGCTGCGTGACGAGCACCCCGTCTACCACATCGAGGAATTCGATTGCTGGGCGGTCTCGCGGTTCGAAGATGTGATGGCGATCTCCATGGACAACGACGACTTCACCATCGAGCGTGGAAGTGCGGTGGGAAATCTCGCGACCCGCTCCCTGGCGGCGGACACCACCTTGTTCATGAGCATGGATCCACCGCGTCACACCGCGTATCGGCGGGTCTTGAGCCCCTGGTTCAGGCCCTCCCGGGTGGCCGCCCTCGAGCCGCGCTTGCGCCAGATCGTTTCCACCGTGATGGAGCCTCTGGTGAAACGGGGAACGTTCGACGCCGTGCAGGACGTGGCAAGTCGGGTGGGTGCGCGGGTGACCGCTGCGATCCTGGGGGTGCCCGAGGAAGACGCCGACCCTCTGACCCAGTGTGTTCACCGCTTCCAACCCTACTTCCACCACCGGCCTCCCGACGATGAGGAGTCCATCGCCTTTCGCGATGCCGCTGCCGGAGACCTGGTGGGTTATTTCGTGGAACTGTCGGCGCGTCGCCGGCGCGAGCCCGGTCCCCAGGAGGACCTCGTCCAGGTATTGATCGACGCGGAGACCCCCGATGGCCCCCTCGATGACCTGGCGGTCGCGACCAATCTGATGGGCCTGTGGGTGGGGGGTGTGGAGACGGTTCCCAAGCACTTCGGGAGTCTGGTCTTCTGGCTTCACGAATTTCCGGAGCAAAGGGCGCGTGTCGTCGCAGACCCTGCGCTGCTGGCCCCCGCCGTGGAGGAGGCCCTGCGCTACGACGCGCCCACCCACATGCTGGGCCGCACCGTCGCCCGCCCTCGGATTCTCCATGGTGTCGAGATGCGCGAAGGCCAGGGCGTGTTGCTCCTCTACGCCTCCGCAAACCGTGACGAGCGAGAATTCGATGATCCCGAGTGCTTCGACGTTACCCGCCGTCCCCCGCGTCAACTCGCTTTCGGGGGTGGAACCCACCTGTGCCTGGGGCTCCACGTGGCTCGTCTCGAGAGCCGATTGATGCTCGAGGCGCTGCTCGAAGCGGGTCCGTCTTACGTGCTGGAGTCGGGCGTCGAGCGCTGCCGACTGGCTGGAATTCACGGCTACGACGCCGTGCCCCTGAGCCTTCGGCCCTGAAGCTGCCAACTTCACTTGGCTTCGGGTCCGTGCTTCGAGTGGGGGGGTGGGTCGGATCCCGGGCTCACGCCGCGTCGCGTTTCCCACCGAAGATGAAGGCCACCCCCACTCCGACCAGGTAGAGGACCACCATGGGCAGCGCCAGGAAGATCTGACTCACCCAGTCCGGAGGGGTCAGCACCGCGGCGATCAGGAACATCATCAGAATTGCGTAGGGGGTTCCGCGCAGCAGAGTCGGGGCGTCGACGATTCCCACCATCGACAGGAAGAACACGGCAACCGGCAGCTCGAAGGCCACCCCGAAGGCGAGGAAGAGTCGAGTTGTCATGGCAAAGACCTCGCGCATGGTCCAGGCCGACTGCACGAACTCACTGTCGAAGCTCGAGAAGAACTCGAACATCAGCGGGAACACCATCTTGTAGCCGAAGAAGGCGCCTGCCCCGAACAGCAAGGTCGAGGTGATGACGAAGGGCAGGATGGCACTCTTTTCGTTGGGGTAGAGGCCAGGCGCGACGAAAGCCCAGATCTGCCAGAACACCACGGGCAGGGCGAGCACGAAGCCCGCGAGCACTGAGCACTTGAGATAGGTGAAGAAGATTTCGGTGGGAGCGATGGCCTGGAGGGGCCGACCTTCGTTGCCGAGCACCGAGATCGCAGGCTGGAGGAGCAGGCCGAAGATCTCCTCGCGAAAGCTCCAGGTTGCCGCGGCGCCCAGCAGACAGGCGATCAGGACCCGAAACAGGCGGACGCGCAGCTCTGCGAGGTGCTCCTGGAGGGGGAGCCGTGTGTCATCCACGGGACCCACCGCTCGTCGAGCGCTCCGCAGGTGGGGTCTCGTCGTCGGCACCTCCCACGTCCTGCCCCGCAGTTGCCGGCTCACTCGGGGCGGTGGGACTGGCATCGGGCTTGGGGTCCTCCCCCTCCCGGTCCTGGGTCATCGGGTCCGAGGAACTGCTGGAACGGGGGTCGTCGGGCATGATCTTCACCGATTCTTCGACATCCATGAATTCCTGGCGCAGGTCGGTCGAGGCGCGGCGGAATTCGGCCAATGTGCGGCCCAGGGAACGAGCCAATGCGGGCAGACGCTTGGGACCGAGCACGAGGAGCGCGATCGCGAAGATCACCACGAGTTCCATCATTCCGATGCCGAACATGACCCTCCGACTCTACGGCACGGAATATCGCCCCGCTATCCACGCCCTCCGAGGTTCCCTACTCCTGTCGTCGGGGCGGGTTTTGCCCGCGGGGGGCGGCTCAGCCAACCGCGCCCCCGCAGGCACCCCCCAAAACACGCACGCCGGGCCCTAAGAGGCCTGGAGAGCCGTGGACCGATAGCCGTCCGCCCACTGAACCGCGTCACTGACGACGTTGTTGAGCAGGAACGGGTCGATGTCGCACACGCCCGTAGCGATGACCCCGAGGAAGGTCTCGACCAATTCGGGATCGAACTGGCTGCCGGCACCGCGCGCCAATTCGGCGCTGGCCGCGCTGGGTGTCATGGCATTGCGATAGGGCCGGTCGGAAGTCATGGCGTCGTAGGCGTCGGCGATGGCGACGATCCGGGCACTGCGCGGGATCTCGGATCCGGCCAGGCCCACTGGATATCCGCGGCCATCCCACCACTCGTGGTGGTGGAGGATCGCCCGCACGATTGGCTCGGGCAGGCGAAAGGGTTCCACGAGTTTGGCGCCGATGGCCGGGTGGCGCTGCATGGTGATGCGTTGCGCGTCGTCGAGTGGTCCGCGCTGCAGCAGCAACTCCCGGGGCAGCCCCACCTTGCCAATGTCGTGCAGGAAGCCCGCTGCGTGGACTCGTTCGACCTCCTCTTCGCTGGCTTCGAGCCGTTGGGCGATCAGGCTGCCGTAGAAGGCGACCCGCCGAGCGTGCCCGCTCATGAAATCATTCTTGGTTTCCACTGATTCGGCGATGACTTCGAGGAGATTCGGAACACTGGGCTGTGTCTGCCCGCCCACGAGCAGGGAAGGGTCCGCGTCCTCACGCCGTCTCCGTTGGTCGTGCAGGCGCCGCTGCACCACGTCCTCAAGGATGTACTGGGCGTCCCGGCCCACCTCGGAGACCTCGCCCAGGTCCGACAGCAGATCCACCAATCGTGCACGGCTGGTCCCGCGGGCCAGCGCTCCCTCGACCGAGGACAGTACGCGCTCGACATCGAAGGGCTTCTCTAAATAGTCCGAGATGCCCATCCTCACCCCGTTCTTGGCGCTCTGGAGGGTGGCCCGGCCCGTGATCACGATGACCTCGACGTGAGGGAATTCACGGTGAAGGACCGCCATCAACTCCTCGCCCCGCATTCCAGGCATGTCGAGGTCCAGGGTCACCAAGTCGATGGTCTCGCGCTCGAGGATGTCCAGGGCGGCGGCGCCATTGGCGGCCAGGTGGATGTGGTGGGCATCCCCCAAAATCATTCGGAGGCTCTCGCGCGGCCCCGCCTCGTCGTCGACGATCAGGATGGAGGTTTGCGGTCGCAGTCGGTCGGTCACGGTGCTCGGTTCTCCCATGCGTTTGGGGTCCTGTAGAGCAAGTGCCGTGCCGGTTTTCACGAGTACGCGAAAAATCCGCTAAAGCACTGTGAAAGCTTCACAAATTCGTTCAGCCGGCGCTCTCTGGGGAGGCTCCATTCGCGGCCAGGCGTACGCGTACGTACACCCAGTTGACCGAGAAGCTGCTAAGGGCCTGCTTCTTCAACGGGTTTTGCAACCGTTCCGATGCGAACGCCGGGGCCCGAACCATGGCCGGGGGGGATCCCCCCTAGAGGGCCGCCAGGCCGGGTTTCGCCAGTCCCAGACGGTCCATCTTGAGCTTGAGGGCACGTCGGGTGACACCGAGCCGCCGGGCGGCGCGGGTCTGGTTCCACGCGCTGTGCTCCAGAGCGTCCAGTAGGAGTTGGCGCTCGAAGGTCGCCAGGGCGGAGTCGAAGTCCGTGCGACCCGCTCGAAGGTCGTTTCGAAGGGCCAGCACCTGGCTCTCGGCCAGAATTCGCGGCGGGAGGTCGTGGGTCTCGACCTGTTCGCCCTCGGCCAGCGTCACACAGTGCTCGATGACGTTGACCAACTCTCGGACGTTTCCAGGCCACGGGTAGCGCTCCAGGATACGAAGGGCAGCCTTCGACAGCCCCGCTGGGCCGCGTCCGAGTCTGGATCGGCTGGATTCGAACAGCTGTAGTGCCAGGGGGCGGATGTCCTCGACCCGGTCCCGCAGTGGCGGCACGTCGATACGGATGACATCCAGGCGGTAGTAGAGATCGTCTCGGAAGCGCCCTTCGGAAACCTCGCGCTCGAGGTCGCGGTTGGTGGCTGCAATCACTCGCACGTCGATGGTCAGGGATTCGCTGCCCCCGAGGCGTTCGATCTGACGCTCCTGAAGGGCGCGCAGCAATTTCGCCTGGGCGGAGAGTGGAATCTCGGCGATCTCATCCAGGAACAAAGTGCCACCCGAGGCCACCTCGAAACGCCCCGCCAGTCGCTCGACGGCACCGGTGAAGGCACCGCGCTCGTGGCCAAACAGCTCGCGCTCGATCAATTCGTGGGGGATGGCCGCGCAGTTGATGGTGACCAACGGGCCGTCCCTGCGGGCGCTGCGGGCGTGGAGGGCCCGTGCCACCAGTTCCTTGCCGGTCCCGCTCTCGCCACAGACCATGACGGTGGCATCCGTGTCCGCCACTCTGCGGATGGTCCGGAAGACGTTTCGCATGAGCTGGCTGTGGCCCATCAGACCATTGAGCGAGGCGGTCTCTTCGCGTTGAGCGACCTGCTCGCGAAGGGCCAGAACCTCCCGCTCGAGGTTTTCGCGTTCGATCAAGCGCTCGAGCTTGATCCGAAGCTCATCGGTGTCGAAGGGCTTCATCAGGTAGTCGGCAGCACCCGCCTGCATGGCGCGAACCGCGGCTCTCACGCTTCGAGTCGCACTGACGACCATGACCGGCGGCGGCTGCTCGCGTTCCCTGAGGTCCTCGAGCAGAGCGAAGCCGTCGCGCTCAGGCATCACCAGGTCGAGCAGGATGAGATCGGGCCGTTGGGTTTCAATCTCGTGCAGGGCACGGTCGACGCTCTCGACCGCGGTGACCTCGTGGTCGCCTTCGAGAAGCATGCGCAGTGATTCCCGCACACCGAGCTCATCATCCACCACCAACACCCGCGCCATCGGGGTCAAGCGTAGCGAAGACCCCTTTGGGTCGGTCACCGGTCAGGGGGCGGGCAGATCCACGACCATCAAGATTCCCGTCTGGCTCGCGGCGTCGAGAGTGAATGCACCTCCACCCGCCCTCACCACCCACTGGGCGAGCGCCAGGGACAAGGAGTGATTGGCCGTAGCCACGGGTGTGGGCCCTTCGTCACCGCATCGCATGAGGATCCGGAGGGAGGGACCGCCGGACAGACCCGTCGGGTGATAGTGGGAGGCCAGGAACAGGCGACTGCCGTCGGGAACCAGGCCCATGCCCTCGTCGATCAGGCACTCGAGTGCGAAGCGCAGGGGCGGCTCGTTCCCGAGGGCAAGGGGGTGGTCGCCATCGATCTCCAGGAGCCACTCGAGCCGACGTCGTTGGGTCTCCTCCCGGCGTTCCTCGACGATTCGACCCACCAACGTCGCCGCGTCGACCGGGGTGCGGCCATCCAACTCCCAGCGTGCGAGGCGGTCGATGCGCTCGACGACATCCAGAATCCGGTCGACATCGCGACCCACGAGGTCTTCGAACCGGGCGCGGAAATCCGCGTCTTCGAAACGCTGAGGGAGGAGCTGAGTGAAGGTGCGGATCGAGGAAAGGGGGTTGCGGATCTCGTGAGCCAGGGCGTCGGCGAGTGCCCCCAGGGGCAGTGGCTCGGGGGGGGCGTTGGCCGCCGGCTCCAGGGGCTCGGCGGCGCCATCTTCGATGAGCGCGGCCAGGTCGATCACGCCCTCGCCTTCGCGGGGTAGGGGCACCACCGATTCGCCCACGATGGGCACTGCCTCGGCCCTCCTCGGCCCGCGGGTCGGGACGAAGGGCTCGCCGTTCAGGCGCAGGTCCGCTGCCGTCAGAAGACCATCGGCCAGGAGGCCGCCGGAACGAGCCACCAGGGAGTGTGTGACCACGGCCTCGAGCTGTCGGTGGTTGCCGGGCCAGGCATGATTTTCCAGGGCCGCGCAGGCGTCGGAGCTGAACTCTGGGCTCGGCAGTTGCCGGGCCTCGCACCAGTGCTGTGCGGTCCGCTGTGCAAAGGGCAGAATCGACTCACGGTCGTCGCGCAAGGGCGCGAGCCGAATCCATTGCCCCCCCAGAGCCAGGCGCAGGGCGGGCTCCAGGCTGCCGTCGGAGTCTGTGGTTTCCCGGGTGGTTGCGGCCCAACGCAACGGGCGGCCCGCGTGGGTACCCGTGGGGAGTCCCAGCTCGATCCAACTCAGCACCTCGTCCTGGAGTTCCCGGGGCAGAGCCTGAACCTCGTCGAGCCAGCAGGTGGGGGTGTCCTGCGCAGGGTGCGGGCCTGCCCCCAGGGAGGCGAGAAGCGAGTCCGGTGTGGAGTCGCTTCGGCAGACCATCCGGACGAGTGGCCCCCGGGCATTGGCCAGCTGGTCATGGAGGTAGCGGACCCACAGGCCCCGGCCGGTTCCGGGTTCGCCCTGAACGCAGACGGGGATGTCGCCGAGCCGCGGGTCGAGGGCCCGCAATAATTCCGGCGTTTCTCGGCCCTGGAACCAGCGTCCGAAGCGTTCCCGGAGTCGGTCGCGCATGACCCGCTGGGAAAGACTTGCGAGGGGGGGCTTCCGTGGCTCCAGCGCCGATTTCACGCTCGCTTGAAGCCAGGGGGAATCCACGGGATGGATCAGGATTTCTGCGTCGAGGGTGTCGAACAGGGTTTGAGCCCGGGCGGCATCCGCCGCTTCGGGGAGCAGGACCCAGCGGGCTCCTTTCAGGCGCTGGCGAGCGCGGTGGACGAATTCGAGTTCCGGCTCGAAGGACCCTTCGAGTTCGGCCAGACCCAGCAGCACGACGTCGCCTGGCGGGGCGGCATCGAAGATCGGGTCCAAGGGGCTGCCGAGAATGGTGTCCTCGCTGGCTCGGGCCAGTCGTGCGAGGGCGGCCCGAAGGCTCGGGTCTCGGTGGATGATCCACAACACGGACATATCAGCTTCTGCATCCCGGGAACGCGGTGTCCGTGGCGCTCCCGTCAACTCGATTACTCAGTTGGCGCCGCTGCCCTGGCAACGGCCTGCCGAGGAACCATTGTAGGAAACCGGGTATGTTCCGGGGGGAGTTCGTTGCGGGCGAGGCCAGGGATGCCTACCGCGCGGCGCAAAGCCCCCCTCGACGCGCCAGCTGGCGAAGAGTGGGGTGGGTTGACTGGTTGCGTGAGCTGGGAATGGGGGCAGCAGTGACGGTGATCGACGCCGGTCCGAAGGTCGAGTTGCGTAATGGTCCCGACCGCGCCTATGACGGTGCAATCTCGGCTGCCCGCACCTGTTACTCCCCCCGCGTCGTGGCTCCCGATGAGATTACAGAACGCCAGCGCGCCAGCATCGGGCCGCTGACATTTGATGGCGGTCACCACACCGTCTACCAGCACGCCACCTTCGAGTTCGCGTTGTCGGGGATCTCCCGTCAGTTCGTCTGGTCTTTTTTGCACGCCTCTCCGTTCTACAACACCGAGCAGCAGAGTCAGCGTTACGTGCGCTTGAACGAAGTTGCGGCCCATGTTCCCCCCTCCCTGGAGGGAGAGGCTCGACGTCTCTACGAGCAATCGGTGGAGCGAAGCTGGCGGATCTACGCACAACTGACGGATCGGCTCAAGCCGATCACGGAGTCGATCCTCTCGGACCTGTGGCGCCTGAAGGACCGGAGCAACAAGGCCTTTGGGAAGAACGTGGCACGCGAGGCCGAAAAGAAAGCCATCGAGACCGCGCGCTACGTCATCCCCATCGCCTGCCATACCGCGATGGTCTACACAGTCTCGGGACTCGTCCTTCACCGTCTGTGGCGCATGGCTCGTGTGGGCGATGTTCCTCAGGAAGCCGTGGATGTCGTGGGACGAATGGTCGCATGTGTGGAGGCCATCGACCCGGACTTCTTTCGGCGGATTGGCGACGAGCCTCTCGGTAGCGAAGAGGTCGTGGAGTCATGGCTCGCACCGCCCGGAATCGGTGATCCGGTCGCCATCGAAAACTTCGACAAGTCTCTCGATGGGAGGGTCTCTCGCCTGGTCGATTACGGCGCCAACGCACCGTCGGTGCTGGCAAGCGCCGTGCGCAATGTGCTCGGCCGTTCGAACCTCGACGATGACGAAGCCATCGCCCTGGTACTCGATCCGGCCCACAACCCCTACCGCCTGGAGAAACTGAACGTTGCCACCCACGCGCCCCTCATGCGCACGTTGGCCCACGCCCACTACACCTTCCGCAAGAAACTCTCCCACACCGCGGATTCCCAGGACCAGAGGCACCGGATGGTGCCGGGGTCGAGACCCCTGTTGTCTCGCACCGTGCCCGACTATCCCGACGTCCTGGAACCCGAACTGATTCGGAATGATCCCGTTTGCCACGCGTTGTTTCAGGCGGAGGTCGAGGAGGCCTGGGATGCACGCAAGCGGTTGCTGGACCTGGGTGTGGAACCGGAACTCGCCGTCTACGTGCTGCCCAACGCCCTGGCGATTCGCTTCGAGGAATCCGGCAGTCTGCTGGATCTGCTGCACAAGTGGACGATGCGGACCTGCCTGAACGCCCAGACGGAAATCTGGCAGGCGTCCATGGAAGAGATCGAGCAGGTCAGTGCCGTCCACCCCGAGTTGATGGATCATGTCGGTCCGCCCTGCTTCGTCAGGACAGGTCTCGTCAAGCCGCGCTGTACCGAAGGTACACATTTCTGCGGCGTGCCGGTTTGGAGGAGCTTCCCGGAAATCTCGAGGAAGATCTGATGCGGCGGGGCTTCGCCACCCTGCTGGCTGCAGGGTCGGTTCTCGCCGTGACTTGGGGACTTTCGCGGTCCGCCGCCGCGGAAGGTCAGGTCGACATCGAGGGCACGTGGTACGTGATTGTCCACTACCTCGACGACAACAGTCCCAACCCGGAACAGGAACGCTGGGAGGACAAGATCTGGGTGCTCGAACGTTCGGGTAGCCGGCTCAAATGGCGTGAGTACCCCATCGTCGTATTCGATGACGAGGAGGGCCGTTTTGAGCGGCGGGGGACCGGGCAGTATGCCCGTGTTCTGCATTTCTGGGAGCCCAACGAATCGCAGCGAGCAGACATCCGAGATGGATTGCAGGTCAACGACCGCGGGTCGAAGACCAAGACCCTGCGCGGATCCGATTCCAAAGGCTGGGCGACCCGCCACCGGGCGCGCCCGAGTTCGGCAAGTGTCGTGAGCTATACGGAACATTGGAGCATCGACAACCTGCCCTCGGAGCCGACCTTTACACGCCGAGACATCATGGGGTCGGGACGTTCGGACTCTCTCGAGGGGGTCACCCGCTATACGACCACCGAGGTGATGCCCAGTGGCAATCGCCTGCGGGGCAGTTTCGTGCGCGACGGCACACGCCGCGGAACCTTTCGGATGATGCGCGCCGGGCCCCTCCAGGCGCTGTCGAGCAAGAAGACCCAGCGCGACTTGCAGCGCGAGGCCGGCATCCCGATTCCTGGCGAATCTCCCGAGGCCCCGTGAGTTCCAAGCCCACCGGGAGTTCCCACAGCCCTGCCGTTCCAGGGGGGGTTCGCGCGGCTGGGCCCGGTGACCTCGAGCAACTCACCGCGTTGTGGATGCTGCTGGCCCATCACCACGAACCCCTTGATCCCAGCTTCGCGCTTCGCCCGGGTGCCGAGCACGAGGTGCGTGCCCTGTTGTCCGCTCAACTGGGAGATCGGGACGCGGCGTGCTTCGTCTGGGATGAGGCCGCGTCGAAAGAATTCCCCAACTCGGGGGGTCTGGCGGGGCTGTGCATGGTTCGAATCGATCGGGCGCCGCCGATTCATCTGGAAGTCGAGCGAGCCGAAGTGACGGACCTCGTGGTTCGATCGGATCGACGCCGAGCGGGTCTGGGCAGCACTCTGCTCGCGGCGGCCCGTGGGTGGGTGGAGGCACGCGGCATCTCGCGGATCGAGGTCCGAGTGTCCGCCCGAAATTCCGAGGGCCAAGCATTCTGGCGGCGTCACGGCTTCGGTGATTGGATGCAGGTCCTGCATCGCAGCGCCTGAGGCATCACCCCAAGGGGAGAACCCGGCGGCGTCGATGTGAAAACCACCCGGACCTGGGAAAATCTGCAGGCTCCAAGGGTGTCGGGGTTCCGAGAGAGTGCGCGCCTCCACGGTGCAGGCTACCTATTCCGCTCCCCCCCAAATGCCCATTCGCCAACAGACGGTCAGGGGCCGCCGTAGGAGTCTTCCATGCAACAGCGGGCAGTTCGCGTTGGCAACGTTTTGCGCAAGCTTCGTGGGGCCATGGGGGTTGCTGTGCTGTCCGGGGTGGTGCTGCTCTCCATCCGAGCAGTTTCCCTGGCGCAACCGGCCGAGCTGCTGCCCGTCTCTCCCGTGCTCGAGCCGAAGGCAACTGGAGGCTCCATCTCCTCGGACGCGGGCACGTCGGTTGCTTCGCCGTCCCCCCTGCGTGTCATCGCCGGGAAGTTGAAACGTGGACAAACCCTGGCCAGGGCACTCAAGAGTCAGGGGGTCGACCGCGCAACGATCCACCAGATCACAGCGGCGATGTCAGGCCATTTCGATTTCCGTCGCGCCCAACCGGGGCACCGGTATGAAGTGACCCTCGACGAGACCGGGTCATTGGTGGGCTTCCGCTATCTCACATCCGAGACCGAAGGCTTTCGGGTGGTGGGAGGCCCCGATGGTTATCGGGCCGAGCGGGAGGAGGCTGAGTTGGTGTCGCGCGTCTCTCGCCTGAGCGGTGTGGTGTCCCGCAGTCTGTTCGAATCGGTTCGGGACCTCGGTGCCTCGCCTCAGCTCGCCACAGATTTCGCCGATATTTTTGCCTGGGACGTCGACTTCTCGCGCTCGATCCACACGGGCGATGAGTTCAAAATTCTCTATGAGCGGATCTACCGGGTGGATTCGGACCGATCGGAAACTTTCATTCGCCCAGGCAAGATCCTGGCGGCGCGCTTCGTCGGTCAGGTGGGTGACTACACGGCCATCTATTTCGAAGAGGAGCCCGGCCGAGGTGGCTACTTCCGACCCGACGGCACATCGGTGGAGCGAAGCTTTCTGCTCGCCCCCCTGCGGTACGGGCGGATCAGTTCGCGTTACACCTCAGCCCGCCTGCACCCCATTTTGAAGATTACGCGGCCCCACTATGGGATCGACTACGCGGCACCGGCCAACAGCCCGGTTTGGGCGGTGGGCGACGGTACGGTTATCTACCGCGCCTGGGCGGGCGGATTCGGGAACCTCGTCAAGGTCCGTCACCCCGGTGGGTACGTGTCCTACTACGCACACCTCTCGCGCTTCGCCAAGGGACAGAAGGTGGGGGATCGCGTGGACCAGAAGCAGGTCATCGGGTACGTGGGATCAACTGGCTTGTCGACAGGGCCGCACGTGGATTTCCGGATGACCCATCATGGACGCTACATGGATCCCATGCGCGTCCCCTCACCCGAGGGGCGGCCCATTTCCTACGAGGTCGCTCACTTGTTCGAGGGAACGCGCGACATTCTGCTGGCGGAATTGGCTGGGGCGCCACTGTTTGCCGTGGACGAGGCGCTCTGACACCAGAGTCCCCCATCGATTCCGACCGCCGAGTGTGTCCGGCGGGAAAGCAGCGGGGGGCGAAGTGTGCGAGCATTCCCCCATGCGGGGACCCAGCGAAAGCGCATTGGTGGATCGTCTGACCGAGAAGGGGCGGTCTCTGGGAGCGCGGGAAGCCGAGCATCGTGAGGGTCTCGCCGAGGCGAGTGCCTGCGCGCAGGCACTTCACGAGCAGGTGGCCAGAGCCCTGGATGGGTTTCACCAGGCGGCAGAGGCGGCCGGTGCCCCGCATCTGAGTGTTGCCCTCAGTGAGGTGCGGACGGACGATAAACACCTGCGCTCGGTGGAGTTCGACGTGACGCGGGGGCGCTACAAAGCGATCGTCACCGCCAAGAGTCGTGGTGATGTGACCCTCGTGGGCCCCTTCCGTATCGGCAAGACCGAGGGTCCCTGCCTGACATTTCCCTTCGAAGCGGGAGCCGAATTGGACGAGGCTCTGATCGTGTTTCTCGAGAAGTTCGTCGAGGAAGCCGCGACTCCGTGAAACTCGCGCCGAGGACATGCGGACCCTCGTCGCCCTGCCCGAGGCGAAGATGAAGGGGGGAACTCCCGATCTCGACGCGCCCATCGCGTCGCCAGAGGATCTCGTCGCGTATCTGCGCTCCGGTGAAAAGCCCCCCGAGCAATGGCGTGTGGGTACTGAGCACGAAAAGATCGGGCTGGCTGAAGCGACCCATGACCCGGTTCCATTCGAGGGGGGGGCGGGTATCGCGGCGGTGCTCGAGGGGATTGCCAACGAAGGGGACTGGGTACGGGTGCGAGAGGGCGAAAACGTCATCGCCCTGGAAAAGGACGCCGCCAGTATCACGCTCGAGCCCGGGGGTCAGTTGGAGCTCTCGGGAGCGCCGCTGAGGACGATCTTCGAAACCTGCGATGAACTCCACGAGCACCTTGCTCTGACCCAGCGGGTTTCCGAGTCCCTGGGAATCATCTGGTTGGGAATTGGGATGAACCCCCTGCACCCCGTTGCCGAATTGCCCGCCATGCCCAAGGCCCGCTACCGAATCATGCGTACGTATCTGCCCCAGCGGGGAAAGCTCGGCCTCGAAATGATGTTCGCCACCGCCACGGTTCAGGCCAACTACGACTTCTCCAGTGAGTCGGACATGGTCGAAAAGATGCGCGTCGCCACGGCGGTCTCACCGGTGATTTCTGCCATCTATGCCAATGCCCCCGTTTCCACCGGGCAGCCCAATGGTTTCGTCTCGCGTCGCCAGGAAACCTGGCGGGACACGGACCCCGACAGGACCGGTCTTTTGGAGATGGTCTTTGAGCCCGATTTCGGCTACCGGCGGTACGTGGAGTGGGTGCTCGATGTCCCGATGTTCTTTACGGTCCGGGGGGATACCTATCAACCGGCTGGGGGCCGCACGTTTCGCCAGTGGTTGGAGGAGCCCGGTGAACTCGGCCCGCCGCGGCTGGTGGATTTCGAGAGACACCTCACCACGGTTTTTCCGGAGATCCGTCTCAAGCGTTTCATTGAGGTGCGCGGCGCCGATGCCGTCTCGGCCCCCATGACCTGCGCGTTGCCAGCGCTCTGGAAGGGGATCCTCTACGACGGGGAGGCGCGGCGCAGCGCTTGGGAGCTGTTGTCCGGCGTCGCGTTTGCGAGCCTGGAGCAGTCCCGGGTGGACGTCGCTCGCCGGGGGCTTGGGGCGACTTTTGGCTCGCGTCCGGTGCTTGAACTGGCCCGAGAGTTGACAGAGGTCGCTCGCGGCGGATTGCGTCGAATCGGTCATTCGGGCAACCACGAGAGTGATGAGAGCTGCTTCCTGGAGCCCATCGATCAGCAACTTCTGCTGGGGAAGAGTCCGGGGGAGGTGATTCTGGAGGAGTGGCATGGGGCCTGGGGTGGAGCGGTAGATCGCTTGATCGATCACGTTCGGTACTGATAACTTGAGCGAGCGTATCCGGTCCCAGTGGACCCGCTCGACCCGGGCGCGAGGCCGTTTTGCCAGTTGATTTCGATTCCTCGTCTCCAAGGGGGGGGCTTCCAAGCCATGACGAGCTTCAAGGTCACGTTCACACTGGATGAAGAGGATGTGGCGTATTTCCGCTCACGGTATCGCGCTGCCAAACGGGAGACCAAGAGCCACGACCCCGGCGAGGTCATCGTCAATGCTCGCCGTCTCGTGTCCGACGTTCACGCCAACGCGAAGGCGCCTCGTTTCGTCGTAGACGCCATCGATGTGCTCAGTGATCTCACGGAGATCATCCAGGACGAGAACTACCGGGCTCCCAAGAGGGTTCGCGATGCGGTCCTAGCAGGACTGGCCTATTTCGTGAACCCGGACGATCTGGTTCCGGATCAGATCCCAGGGCTCGGCTTTCTCGACGATGCCATCATGATCAAATTCGTCGAGGAGGAATTCAAGAACGAACTCTGGGGCTACCGGAAGTTCCGGAAACTTCGCGACAGTACCGAGCAGCGACCGTGGTCGGATGTTGCTCAGGAGCGATTGGCAAAGCGATTGGCGTCGGACCGGAAGAAGATCCGGGCAGCCATCGAGGATCGCGACGCCAAAGACGCTACGCGGAGAAAGTCAGGCTCCTATCTGGGCTGGTGAGTAATCGCGACACTCGGATCATGGACAGGCCGCGCGTACTTTTCGTCGACGACGAAGAAGCCATTCTCGAGACGATGCTCTTCACGTTTCGGGACGACTACGAGGTCTACACGTCGACCGACGCACGCCGTGCCCTCGATCTGTTGGCCGAGAATGCACCCATGGCGGCTGTGCTCACCGACCAGAAGATGCCGGGCATGGACGGGGTCGAATTCTTGTCAGAGGTCCGCAAGCACCACCCCGCTACGGTTCGAATGGTGCTCACGGGGTTCGCGGATATGGATGCGATCATCCAATCCATCAATGATGGTGGCGTCTATGCTTACGTGACCAAGCCCTGGGAGCCGGATCAGCTCAAACAGCTGATGAAGCGAGCTGTCGACTACTACGCGCTCACCGTTGCCAACCAGGATCTGCTCGACCAGCGCGAGCGCAGCACTCGATTCCTCGAAACGGTCATGGATCAACTCGACGACGGTGCCATCGCGGTGGACGAGTACGGGGTGATTCAAGCCATCAATCGCCCGGTTCACGCATTTCTGGCGCTCGACGAGGACCCCCGGGGAGTGTCCCTGGAAGAGATGCTCCATCGGTACTCTCTGACCGCGGTGGGCGGTGCAGCTGTCAAAGTCGCGGGTGACAGCGATGCGAGCTTCGACGAGATCGAACTCGCGACCACCGATGGGACAGTGCGACTCCGGGTGAAGACGAAGTCGCTTCACGACGACGGGGGTCGCTTTGCCGGCAGCGTCATCCTGATCTGTGAGATCTCTCACGAGCCCCTGCGGCGTCGCTTCGACGAATTGCTGGCGGGGCTGATGGATGCCAAAGAAGGCCTGCGAGGCCCTCTAG
Source organism: Myxococcota bacterium (assembly GCA_022447545.1). Lineage (GTDB taxonomy): Bacteria > Myxococcota_A > UBA9160 > UBA9160 > SMWR01 > JAKVBI01. Next base: position 163,724 of record JAKVBI010000003.1, on the reverse strand, counting down.
AGCAGGCACGATTGGGGCTTCGCGAACTTGTGGAACAAGTGCGGGGCACTGGGGTCGATTCCGCAGGAATGGGGGAGTTGACCCAGTGGTTATCTCGCTCGTTGACGGCCATCGAGAATTGGCTGGAAGTCGACGATGCTCTCGCGCGGGAAGATTTTCCCGATGCACAGCTCCTGATGGACCGGATGCGTGTTGCTGGCGCACGTTGGCCGTTTCCCGAGGGATTGCCAGAGCGTGTCAGGGAATTGGGAAACCGGGTGCGTGAGTATTACGAATCTGGAGAGAACCCCAAGCAGCGGGTTCTCTGAAACCGTGTCCACCCGGCGCGCAGCACTCGACCGCCTCGACTTGAGGATCGACAGACTCGGGCTGACGTTTCGCCTCACCTATGCGTTTCACGCGCGAGAATTGCGCTTTGAGCGCGACTCCGGCGACGGGTTCTCGCGGATCTTTCCCGAGACGTTCTCTTTCCGTGCGGACCAGCACGACCCGGCAGAACTCTATCTGCAACTCGAGGACCTGGCACGCAAGCCCTCGTTGCTCGCAACGACTGCCAACCGTCGGGACGTCCAGGTTCTGATCAGTCGCTTGACTCTGGCCATTCCGAGTTATCTGGAAGCATTGGTCACTCGGCTCGAAACCGAGGCCATGCTGGACGGAGCACGTCTCGAGAGCGTTTTCGAGGATCTGGCCGTGCTGTCGAGTGTCCTGTTGCGATTTCTGCGGTCGCGCGGCGAGGAGTCCGGACCGGGTACAAGAATGGCGATCGCCCATTTGAGGAAGTTGCTGCTCCACGGCCTCTCGAAATTGATGCACCGGCGTGTCCCCGCTTCCTACCTGGAGGCCTACATGGAGGGCCGGATCGACCCCGTGGACCCAGCCGATGATTTGTCCGAATCCGGCTTTTCTCTCACTCTCGCCAGTGGAGAGGCAGATGCGGTGAACCGCTGCCTGGTGAGGTTGGCCGAGCGAGCCTTTTACGACTGGGTCGAAGAGATCTGTCTCGACGCGACCAACGGATTCTTCGAGATCGAGGGCTCGCCATTTGGTGACCGGGAGACGGAGCTGCGGCATGCCATCGCGTCGGAGGAACGCGTCGAGCGAGGCCGGGACCTGTCTCCTTTCCTCCGACGCCGTGGCAACCGTGACGTGCTTCGGGTCTTGGGAAAGTTGGAAGCCTGGTTTCTCGGTCAGTACGACGTCCACCACGCAGCGGTCATGATCCACCACGCCGAGTACCTGCGATCCGGCGTGGCGGACGACGACCTCGTACTTTCTCGCCACTACACTCGGAACTATGTACTCGCCATCGCGGGCCTGATGTCGCCATTTCTGGCGGCTGCCCTGGCCTATGACCGGGCTCCGAGGTTATTCGATCTGCTGTGTTCCGCCGAAATGCTGGTCGTCGATCTCGGGGTCGTGTGGTTCCTGCTGTACCGGTTCTGTTGGAAGAAGGACCTGTCCTTTTTCCATGCATCGGTGCCCAGAATCGGCGCTGGAATCATCGTGGGGTACCTGCCGATCTTCTTCATCGACGAGGTTTGGTATCTCGCGCAGCAGTCGGCGGTGACCATCGTCATCGTTTGCCTGGTCTTGGGTTTCGCCAATCTCCTCTATCTCTACGTCGAGGTACAGAGCAGGCTGCGTAACTCGGTGCTTGCGTTCGCGAGGGCGCGCCAGATCTTCATGTTGGGGATCCTCCAGGCGCTGGGGATGGGGCTCGTATTGACCGGGATGATCGGCGGCTTCATGGCCGCCCGGAATTGGCAGTCCGATGGCGAATCCCTGCCCCTGGTGGCGCTTCGGGAGTCGTTGCCGTCTTTCGTGGGTCAGTTGCCCATGATTCCTGGGGTTGAACCGTTCTTCGCCTATCCTTCTGCGGTCCTGTTAATGACTTTCCTTTCTTTTTTCATCGGGACCTTCCTCCAGTTGATGTGGGAGGACCTACCCATCACCGAGCCCCTGTGACGGGTCGGGTGCCGTGCACATTCCTTGGTGAGAAACGTGGTCAGTGGGTACATTGGGTGGTGCGCAGAGTCGGGAACCGTGCGCAGTTGGGTCGGGAGATCGGGTATGCCTGCGATCGAGATGTACGTGAAGCTGTCCTGCCCTTATTGCGTGATGGCCAAGCGCCTCCTGACCACCAAGGGTCAGGAGTGGAACGAGATCGACATCGAAGCACAGCCCCAGCGGCGGTCGGAGATGATCGAGCGTTCGGGTCGGACGACGGTGCCGCAGATCTTCATCGGAGATCGGCACGTGGGTGGGTGCGACGACCTCTTCGCCCTCGACGAGTCGGGTGAACTGGACGGATTGTTGTAGAGGGTGGGAGTACCAGCAGCCATGGAACGAAGAAAGTTGGTGATTGTGGGGAGCGGGCCGGCAGGGTACACGGCGGCCATCTATGCGGCACGGGCGGAGCTCGAGCCGTTGGTGTTGGCCGGCTTGCAGTTCGGCGGGCAATTGATGCTCACGACAGACGTGGAGAATTATCCCGGGTTTCCAGAGGGCGTCACCGGCCCCGAGATGATGGAACTCTTTCAGAAACAGGCGGAGCGTTTCGGGTCCACGGTCCGCATGGAAGACGCCACACGGATCGACTTACGTCGTCGTCCTTTCGAACTGTCCACGGATTCGGGTGAAATTCAGGCGGATGCCGTCATTCTCGCCATGGGGGCATCGGCCCGATGGCTGGGACTGGACTCCGAGACGAAACTCCAGAATCGTGGTGTTTCGGCCTGCGCGACATGCGACGGTGCACTCTATCGCGGCAAGTCGATGGCCGTGGTGGGGGGGGGCGACACCGCCATGGAGGAGGCTTTGTTCCTCACGCGCTTTGCCACTCGGGTCACGGTCATTCACCGACGTTCGGAGCTGCGTGCATCGAAGATCATGCAGGAGCGTGCCATCAACCACGAGAAGATCGACTTTCTCTGGAACTCGGTGGTGGAAACGGTCCTGGGTGACGATTTCGTCACCGGAGTTCAGGTGAGGGATGTCAATACGGGCGCAACCTCGGAGCTTCCCATCGAGGCGCTATTTGTCGCCATCGGGCACAAGCCCAATACGGAACTGGTGGCTGACCAACTGGCGCTCGATTCCACGGGCTACATCAAAGTCGAGCCGGGGTCGACGAGGACTTCTCTGGAGGGTGTCTTCTGCGCCGGTGATGCGAGTGATCCCATCTATCGTCAGGCGGTTACCGCAGCTGGTACCGGGTGCATGGCTGCCATCGACGCCGAACGATGGCTCGCGGCACAGGGTCTCGACTGACAGTCATGGGTTTTTCTGGGGGGCGCTGGGAGGCAACGGTTTGAGGGCTGGGCACAGGATCGCTTCGTGCCCGGGAGAGTTGCCTGGCTGCCTCGATGGCGGGGGTGAAGTCGCGCTGATTCGCTCCTGGGCGCATCGCTAGAGGAAGGTCCCATGGCGCTTACCCGCGAGCGAATGGACCTGTTGATCGCGCACTCGTCCGAGATCGTCTGTGCGACGGATCGCAAAGGGACACTCGTCTACTACAACGACGGTGCGTCTAAGACGCTTGGCTTCTCCCAGGAGGAAATCTTGGGCGAATTCGTTGCGAAGCTCTACGTGTCTCTCGATGAGGCCAAGCGTGTGATGGCTGCGATTCGAGGTGCCGATCACGGGCCGCCGGGTAGTGTCGAGAATTTCGAGGCGACGTTTCTTTCCAAGACGGGAGAGGAGATTCCGGTCGCGATTTCGGGGGCGCTGTATTACGACGACGATGGCGTCGAAGATGGGACCATCGGGTTTGCCAAAGATCTCCGCGAGATCCTGCGTAAAGATCAACTGGCGACCCTGGGCGAGGTTGCGGTGGGTCTCTCCCACGAGATCAACAATCCCCTGGCGGTCATTCTCAACCAGCTGGAGTTGGTCGAGCGGGACATCGACCGCTTGGCGGAAGAGCGTGACACCTCGGTGGAGTACGAGCGTCTGGACGCCATGCGGCGTGAGATCGGGAGGATCGGGGAAATTCTCGGGGGTCTAGGGAAGATGGTTGAAAGCGAGCAGTACGAGACGATTCAGTACGTGGGCCCCACACGAATGATCGACCTACGAAAGCGGGGCCGGGTGGTTGGCGACGAGCGCCTGGCGGACCTGCGCATTCTTGTGGTGGATGACGATCTGGGAATCAGTCACACCCTGACCGAGATCTTGGAGTCGCGGGGTTGCGTGGTGGCCTCGGCGCCCGATGGGCGGGAGGCGCTGGAGGAACTCGATACGGGTGCTTTCGATATCGTTCTGACGGATGTGGTGATGCCCAACATGGATGGCTACGAGTTGTACCAGGCCATTCACGAACGCCGTCCCGAGCTACCGGTTTTGATGATGACAGCATTCCACTACGACAAGGATCACATCATCAAGCGCAGCCGCCTCGAGGGCTTGGATGCGGTCATCTTCAAGAAGCCCGTGGATCCTGACCATCTCTGCGAGGTGATTGCACAGACAATTTCCAGCCGGCGTGGTTGAGCCAGTTCCCCCAGGCTCACCCGTTCGCGTGGACTTCGAACAACCCGCCGTCGGCCCGCGCAGGCGTGACCTCACCGAGGGTCACGGTCTCCGGATCTCCTCCGGCACGTAGGGCCCGTAGCGCCTTGTTCTCGTGTTCCGGAGAGACAGCGACCAGTAGCCCGCCAGAGGTCTGGGGGTCGAACAACAGTTCCAAACTGGGCTTGTGGCTCGCGGCGCCGGTGAGGGAGAGGCCGGCGATCCCTCTGCGGTTCTGATCGTGGTAGGTACTGCGCAGTCCCCGGGCCAGCAATTCGATCGCGCCGGGCAGCGCGGGAATCGAGTCGAGATCGAGGCGGGCCGATACACGGCTGGCGCGAAGTAGTTCGCCCAGATGCCCTGCGAGTCCGAACCCACTCACGTCGGTGCAGGCACGTGCACCCAACGCGGTCGCGCAGCGCGCCGCGTTGGCGTTGCTGCGCAGCATGGAGGCAAAGGTGCTCTGCACCCAGGCACCCTTTGCGCGCCCCTGCATGTCGGCGGCCAAAAGGACACCGGTTCCGAGCGGTCGGGTCAGGAGCAGGCGATCTCCGACCTGAAGGCCATCCAGACCCAGCAGAGTGCCGTGCTCGCTGGGTTCGCCGCTGATGGCGAGGCCCACGTAGAGGCTCTCGCCGCTGGTGCTGTGGCCGCCGACCAGGGAGATTGAAAGTTCGTCTAGCGCCGCTCGCACACCCGCCAGCGCCTGATACAGGCTTTCTTCGGCGAGTTCGTCGTCCTCCTCGGGAACGTTGACCAGGGCGAGGGCGTGGCGGGGGCGACCCCCTTTGGCGAGGACATCGCTGGCGGCGTTGATGGCCGCCACCCGACCGACGAGCCAGGGGTCGTCGGTGAAGGCTCGGAAGGCGTCCACGGTCGTGAGAACCACATCCCCCCGTGGGAGCGCCAGCGCTGCCGCGTCATCGGGCCGATCGAGTCCCACCAACACCGAAGCATCGTCTGGTCGCTGTGGAAGCCGAGCCAGGGCGCGGCTCAACGGACCGGCCCCGACCTTGGCCGCGCAGCCGCCACACGCCATCTCCTCCATCTGCATCTGCTCGGGGGTCGGAAATGCGTCCGCGTCGCTGCCCTGGTGGGAAAGGACCTGAAAACGCCGCATGAAACGACGATCGATGGCGTTCTTGATGCGCCAGACCCAGCCTCCCGAAAGAGTCACGCCCCATTTGGCTGCCAGTGCGCGCTGGTGCCCGAGGTTGAGGATCGACAGGTAGTCGCGCTGGGGCCGATAGGGGCGCGGCGATCGCCCCTGGATCCGCGCGCGCAGGTTTGCGTCGAGGACCGGACCCTCGCGGACCGCGTACACGCCGGCTTTGGGCATCCACTCGCAGCCCGAGATGGATGCACAGTCACCCACGGCGAAAAGCTCCGGGTGTCCCACCACTTGAAGGGTGGGCTCGACCTGCACGAACCCCGCCTGATCCAGGGGCAGTGGGCTGGCGGCCAACAGGGGAAGAGGTGCGGCCCCGGTGGCCCAGATGGCGAGATCACAGGCGATGCTGCCATGGCCGAGTACGACCGTGTCGTCGGTCACCTCGAGAACTTCCGAGTGGGCCTCGAGACGGACCCCCCGCGCCTCGAGTTCACGCCGCGCCCTGCGCGCAAAGCGCCGGGGGGCACCGGGGAGCACCTCGTCGGAGTCGAAGACCTGGGTGATCTGTGCCTCCAGGCCGGCGGCTGAGATTCGCGCTTGGAGCGCGCAGCACAACTCCACCCCTGCGCTGCCAGCGCCCACGACCACGACGCGCAGGGAGCCGTGCCGGGTTGCCTGCTCGAGGCGATCGTCGAGCTGATCGACGAAGGTTCGAATGGGCCGCGTGGCCAGTGCGCGTTCGCGGACTCCGGGTCGATCCAACCCCCGCACCGTGGCACCCACATCCAGGCTGGCGAGGTCATAGCGAATGGCCGGGCGGCCTTCGAGTTCGACGTGACGGGTCACTGGGTCGATGCGAGTGGCGGGCGAGAGGATGCAGCGGGCCCGCGCCCGACGGGCCAGGGGCACCACATCGATCTCGATCTCCGGAGTCCGGTAGTCGCCGGCCACGAAGCCCGGCACCATGCCTGAATAGACGGCTTCTGGGCGATCGAGGACGATGGTCAGGCGCACGTCGTCGAGCGGCCGCATCATGAAACGGCGCAGAATCTGGACATGCGTATGACCGCCGCCGACGAGAACGAGATCGGTGGGGCGCTCGGACAATTTCCGCCTGGACCGCGCTAGCGAGCGTCGCTCGGTGAATCGTTTACCGAGGCTCTGCGCTGCGCCAGGGGGCCAGGAGTCTCCTGGCCCGTTCGCGCCCCGCCGAACCCGCGCTTGGCGAGAGTCTGCCTGACCTGTGCGGGGTCCTCAACCACTTGGGACGGGCTCCCGCGACCGGTCCCAGGGTCCCGGTGTGTGCGCCACGCAGATTCCCGAAACGACACCGGCCCCCGCACCTCGCAGGGCCGCTGCCGCCTCGGATAAGGTGCTGCCGGTGGTCACTACATCGTCGACGAGCCAAATGTGTTTCGCGGTGTGGTGGAGGGGCCGTGCCCGGAATGCGCCACGGACATTGTGTCCACGGGCCGAGCGGCCGAGCGCAGTCTGGCTCGGGGTGTTGCGAATCCTCTCGAGGGTCCGGGTGTCGAGGGGGACCCCCTGGCGACGGGCGAGGACTCGGGCCAGCTCGGCGGCCGGGTTGAACCCGCGGGCACGAAGCTTTCGGGGGTGGAGGGGAACCGGAACTATGAGGTCGGGGCGTTCCCGGGTAAGGGGGAGGCTGGCGCACTCGATGAGCCAGCCCATGACCGCCGAGGCTGCGGGGTCGAACCCCGCCAAGCCCGGGGCCCGGAACTTGAAGCGCTGCACCCAGGTTTCGACATGGCCCCGGTAGGAAACCGCAGCCGCGCAGGCGTCCAGGCGGAGAGGCGCGGGAGCGAGCGCCTGCGGTTCGAGCCACGGGAGCGCGGCACTGCAAGCGCGGCACAATGCGTCTCGGCCCGAGAGCGAACCGCGGCACGACGCACAGCAACGGGGTAGCAGCAGGTCCAGCCAACCCAGCCAGAGGTCTCGCGTGGCGTTTCTCCCCGGGACCGTTCGGGGGGGTGGGAGTGGGGTGAAGTCAGTTTTCGCTCACGATCAGCGAGCGACCGGTCATCTCGGATGGAACGTCGAGCCCCAATCGCTCCAGCACCGTTGGGGCGAGATCCGCCAGTCCGCCATCGCGCAGACGGGCTTGGCTGGGGTCTCGTGTGATCCAGTAGAGGGGAACGGGGTTGGTGGTATGCGCGGTGTGGGGCTCACCGGTCCGGGGGTCGACCATCAACTCGCAGTTGCCGTGGTCGGCGGTGATCAGAATCTCGCCACCGCATTGGAGAACACTGTGGCAGATCTGTTCCAAGCCCCGATCGATCATTTCCACGGCCTTGACTGCGGCGTCCAAGACACCGGTGTGGCCCACCATGTCGGGATTCGCGTAGTTGAGCAGGATGAAGTCGTACTCGCCGTCGGCGATGCCGCTCACGACCCGTTCCGTGACCTGCTGTGCGCTCATCTCGGGTTTGTGGTCGTAGGTGGCCACGTCCCGTGGTGAGGGCACCAGGATCCGGTCTTCGCCCGGGAAGGGCGGCTCGACACCCCCGTTGAAGAAGAAGGTGACGTGGGCGTATTTCTCGGTCTCAGCAACACGGAGTTGCGAGTACCCGGCCTCGGACACAACTTCCCCCAGGATCTTCCGCGGGGTCTGGGGCGCAAAGGCGCAGGGAAGCCCGAAGGTCTCGTCGTATTCGGTCAGGCACACGAAAGTGGAGAGTTCCACCACGCGTTGGCGCTCCAGTTGCCCAGCGAATTGCTCGGGCTTGGCTCCGGTGAGGGCGTTAGTGATCTCCCGGGCGCGATCGGCGCGGAAGTTGAAACAGATCACTGCGTCCCCATCGCCAATGGCTTCGCTTCCTTCAACGACCGTGGGTTCTACGAATTCATCGTTCTCGCCCCGCTGATAGGCACTTCGAACCGCGTCCACTGCAGTCTTGGCACGATGGCCCTCGCCGGAGACCATGGCGTGATAGGCGCGTCCCACGCGATCCCAGCGGTTGTCACGATCCATCGCGAAATATCGTCCGATGACGGTGGCGATCCGAGCTCCGGTACGATCCACCTTGGCGCTCAGTTCTTCAATGAATTCGAGGCCTGATCGAGGTGGGGTATCCCGACCGTCGAGAAACGCGTGGACGGCGGTGGGGATACCACACTCGGAAGCGTAGTCGAGCAACGCACCAAGATGATCGACATGGCTGTGGACACCGCCGTCGGAGACGAGTCCCATGAGGTGCAGGGTGCCGCCGGTTTGGGCCACGTCCTCCAGTGCCCGTTGGAGGGCCGGTACGGAGGCTGCCCCTCGATCCACCAACGCATTGCGGATCCTTGTCAATTCCTGCTCGATGACGCGTCCGGCTCCCATGGTCATGTGTCCGACTTCCGAATTTCCCATCTGACCCGGTGGCAGGCCCACGGCCTCGCCTGAAGTCTCGATACGGGCCTGGGGATAGCGTTCACGTGCGTGGTCGAAAAACGGTGTGTGGGCCAGTGCGGTGGAGTCCGAGGCACCACCGTCTCCGACCCCGAATCCGTCGAGAACGACGAGCATGATGGGCCGAGTCAAGGCAGCTCTCCTGGGCCCGGCGGGGGCTCGGGTGAGGGCACTTCCAGCTGGGTTGCGTCGCTCCACAATCGCTCGAGGTCGTAGTGTTCTCTCGTCTCGCGTTGAAAGATGTGGACGATGGTCTGGCCGTAGTCGACCAGCACCCATCGGGCTTCCTCGTAGCCTTCGGTCCCCAGGGGTTTCACGCCCAGGCGTCGCGTTGCTTCGTGGACAGCGTCGGTAACGGCTCTCACGTGGCGGTCCGAGGTTCCCGTGGCCAGGACAAAGGTGTCGGCGATGGAGGAGACGTTGCTCACGTCCAGTGCCACCACGTTCTCCGCTTTTTTGTCGTGGGCGGCTTCGCAAATCGCATAGACGTCGGCGAGGTCATCGGCTTTTGACACGGCAGGTCGCCAGGCCTTCCCAGCGGCAACCGCTTCACGGGCTCGCGGCGGGCTGTTTCCGGGGGGTTGGTCGCTCATCGATACACTCCGCTCTGCACCACTGCTTCCCGGATTTCCGCGGGGAGCAGGTGATTGACCGGTTGACCGTTCCGCAAGCGCTCGCGCACTTCGGACGCAGATACGTTGAGACCCGAAATCTCCACGGATCGTATCCAAGTACCGGCCGTCCGGTGGCATGCCGAACGGCCATCATCGGATAAAACGACATCGTCTCGGATGCATTTCGGGAGCCATTGCTCGAGGTGGCCTGTGTCCACCGGGGGGCGAGTGGTCACGGCAAAATGCGCGAGAGCGAACAGTGCCTGGGGTTCGCGCCAGGAGCAGACTTCCTCGAAGGCGTCGCAACCGATCGAGAACACAGGTGTCGCGGGTGTGATGCGGCGAGAGATTTCGCGCAGGGTGTCCACCGTGTAGGAGGCTCCTCCACGATCCAGCTCGATGGTGTCGACCCTGAATCGGGGGTGGGGCTGGATGGCTGCCCGAACCCATTCAAGGCGGGTTCGGGCGGGCGCCACGGGGTCGTGCTCTTCATGGACTTTGTGGGGGGGGTGAGCGCTCGGCACGAAGACCATGGCATCCAGTTGGAGATTCTCGAGTACTTGCTCGGCTGCCCGCAGATGTCCCACGTGAATGGGGTTGAAGGTGCCCCCGAACACGCCCAGCTTCGACTCGCGGTTCATTCGCGAAGCTGTCCCTCTCCCTGGAGTACGAACTTGAGGGTGGTCAGGCCTTCGAGGCCCATGGGACCGTAGGCGTGGAGTTTGGAGGTGGAGATCCCGATTTCCGCACCGAGGCCCAGGCGGAAACCATCGGAAAAGGCCGTCGAGCAGTTGACGCCTACAGTGGACGAGTTCACGCGCTGCAGCCACTTCTGGGCATTGTCGTAGCGCTCCGTGATGATGATCTCCGTGTGGTCGGACCCGTAGCGGCGAATGTGCTCGATGGCGTCATCGAGCCCGTCGACGACCTTGACCGCCAGGATGGGGGCCAGAAATTCCTCGCTCCAGTCGCTTTCGGATGCGGGTACCGACCCCGGAAAGATCTCGCACGTCACCGGGTCGCCCCGGATCTCGACCCGTTGCTCGTGCAGCGCCTTCAGGATCTCCGGCAAGAGGGCATCGGCAGCGGCCCGGTGGACGAGCAGGGTCTCGACGCCGTTGCATACGGCCATCTGTCGAATCTTGGAGTCGATTACGATCTCGCGTGCCATGTCGACATTGGCAGTCTCGTCCAGGAAGACATGGCAGACGCCCGCATCGTGCTTGATCACGGGGATCCGAGAGGATCGGGTCACTTTGCGGATAAGTTCCGGGCCGCCCCGAGGGATGATCAGGTCGATGAATTCGTCGAGTTCCAGCAGATAGTCGATGGCTGCCCGGTCGGTCACGGGGACGACCGCGATGGCGTCTTCCGGGACCTCGGTTTCCCTGGCAGCGCGACGCAGTACATCGCCCAATGCTCGATTGGAGTGGATGGCTTCCGAGCCGCCTCGTAGTACCACGGCGTTGCCCGCTTTGACACAAAGGGCGGCGGCGTCGACGGTGACGTTCGGCCGCGATTCGTAGACCATGCCGATGACGCCCAGGGGGATCCGCATGCGGCCGACACGCAGACCGTTGGGTCGAACGGTCGTGGACTCGACGCGTCCCACGGGGTCGGGCAGCGCCGCCACGTCGCGTAGCCCTGCGAGCATGTCGTCCCACTTGCCCCCCGCGAGTTCCAGGCGCTTGACCAGAGGGGCGGACACGCCGCGGCCCTCGGCTGCAGCGAGATCCTCTGAGTTGGCGTCCTGAATTGCTGCCCGTTCTTGCTCGAGCAGATCCGCGGCATGGAGCAGCCAGGCGTCTTTTTCGCGACTGCCCAACTCGGCAGTTTTCTCAGCCGCGAGGCTGGAACGTTCCGCCAATTCGCGCACCTGGGCATTGAGGTCGCTGGCGGTGTCCTTTGTGGATGAGAGTGACATCCGGCGCTCTCAGTGGTCGGTATCGAGTCGTTGATCCGACGCGGGTGTTGAGTCGTGAGTTTCGAGAGTAACGAGGTCGTCTCGGTGAATGATCTCGTCTCCGTTGGAATATCCTAGCACTTGGCCAATGTCCCGCGTGGCCCGGCCGGCGATCCTGCCCACGGCTTCGGACTCATAGGCGACCAGACCGCGTGCGACTTCCCGGCCGTTGGGGTCAGTGCACGCGACTGGGTCTCCCACCTGGAAGGAGCCATCGACTGAAACGATTCCCGCCGGCAGCAGGCTTCGGCCGTCTCGTGTGATCGCCTGGGTCGCGCCCAAGTCCAGCTGTAATGTGCCGCGTGTCTTGCGCGTGAATGCGAGCCAATGCTTCCGGCTGGCGAGCACCCGGTTGCCCTCTGCCGGGGTGAACAGAGTCCCCAGGGGTTCGCCGCCCACCACGCGCAAGAGCGCATCGCGTTCCAGGCCATTGCAGAGCACCGTCGAGGCGCCGCTGGCCGTTGCCGCGGTAGCGGCCTCGAGTTTGGTCTTCATCCCGCCGCGCCCAAATGTGCTCACGGCACCCTGGGCTGCTCTTTCGACCTCGGGAGTGATTTCGTCGACGACATCGAACAGTGGAGGGCTGGGCTGTCCGGCTTCCGGCTGATGGATGTAGAGGCCCTCGACATCGGTGAAGATCACCAACAAGTCTGCGGCTACGAGATTGACGACCGTTGCCGAAAGGTTGTCGTTGTCGCCGAAGCGGATTTCTTCGGTTGCGACGGTGTCATTCTCGTTGACGATGGGGACGGCACCGAGCCCGATCAATTGAGTCAGGGTGTGGCGCGCGTTGAGGAATCGCTCACGGTCTTCGAGGCCACTTCGCGTCACCAGCACCTGGCCGATGGTAATGTCGTAGTCAGCAAATCGACGACGGTAGAGTTCGATGAGACCGATCTGACCCACTGCTGCCGCAGCCTGTTTCTCGGGAATGGAGTGGCCGGGGTGGTCCCATCCGAGCTCACGGCTTCCGATGGCGATGGCCCCGGAAGAAACGAGCACGACTTCGCGGCCGTCGCGGCGAAGCGTGGCGACCTGCCGAGCGATTTCGCCGAACATGGGTTCGCGCAGTTCTCCGTTCTGCGTGAGGATGCTGCTCCCCACCTTCACGACGATCCGCTGGGTCCGATGGAGTATGGAGCGGGGGTCGTTGTCACTCACGAAGAACTCTTTTCGATTGCGACGGCGTCTGCGACGGCGCGCAGCATGGGTTCGATCCCATCACCTGTTAGGGACGACGCGCAAAAGACTTTTGCTCCGCGCTGCCGAAGTTCGAGAAGTGTGGGTTCCAGGAGAGTGGGTTCAGCGACCAGGTCCAATTTAGTGAGGACGACGATCTCTGCCCGTTCGAGCAATTCGGGGTCATAGCTCTCGAGTTCCGCGCGGATCGTTTCGTAGTCGGTGATGGGGTCGCGTTCTTCGAGCAGGGCCCCTCCTGCGTCGACCAGGTGGAGCAGAACCGAAGTTCTCTCGATGTGACGCAGAAAGCGAACGCCCAGTCCCGAACCGCGACTCGCACCGCGAATCAGTCCTGGTATGTCGGCGACGATGAAGCGCCGATCGTCGACTTCAGCCACGCCGAGATTGGGCACGAGGGTCGTGAACGGATAGTCGGCCACACGGGGGCGCGCGGCACTGATACGAGACAGCAGTGTCGATTTGCCAGCGTTGGGCAGGCCCAGCAGCCCAACGTTGGCGAGGAGTTTGAGGGACAAGCGCAGCTGCCGGATTTGCCCTGCCCCACCGCGCTCAGCGGTGTCGGGGGCCTGGCGGGTGGAGGTTGCGAAGTGGCAGTTTCCTCGGCCCCCTCGACCTCCCCGCGCGGCCACCCAGCGAGCCCCGTGGCGGTCGAGATCGACGACCAAGGTCGTGGGGTCGCTCAAATCGTAGATCTGTGTTCCCACGGGAACCCGGATCTCTTTGGAGGCCCCTCCCCGACCGTTCTTGGACTTGGAGGCGCCGGGCAACCCCGATTCGGCTTTGATCACGCGTGCGAGCTTGTGGTCGTGAAGGGTCGAAAGGTTCGTGTCTGCCACCACGATCACTTCCCCGCCTCGTCCTCCGTCCCCTCCATCGGGCCCTCCACGAGGCTCGTACTTGGCGCGGCGCAGGCTCGCGCAACCGTCCCCTCCGTCTCCGGCCCGGACGGATAGAGTGACTTCATCGATAAAATGATCGCCCGGTTTCATGAGCGAGCGCCCGTGGGCGCGGGGGTGTGTTCAGCTCTCGACGCGAGCGATGACCCGGCCGCGAGATCGGCCATATTGGACGGTGCCATCGGAGAGGGCAAACAGCGTGTAGTCGCGCCCGAGGCCGACATTGCGGCCGGGGTGGATCTTGGTGCCGCATTGGCGCACGAGAATCGAGCCGGCCGTGACCGCCTGGCCCGAGAAGACCTTGACGCCTCTTCGCTGTCCCTGACTGTCCCGCCCGTTTCGCGAGCTCCCCTGACCCTTCTTATGTGACACCTGTCAGCCCTCGATTCCGTCGACGCGTACTTCGGTGTAGTACTGCCGATGCCCCTGCTTCCGGCGATAGCCTTTGCGGCGCTTCTTTTTGAAGATCGTGATCTTCGCTCCCCGGTCCTGTGCGGTGATCGTTCCGACCACCTTCACGCCATCGAGGCGCGGACTACCGATCCGGGCTTCCTCTTCTCCGGCGACCATGAGCACGTCGTCGAGTTCGATGCGGTCGCCGACTTCACCCTCCAGCTTCTCCAAGCGGACCGCCTGACCGACGCCCACCCGGTGCTGCTTCCCACCGCTTCTAATGACTGCGTACATCACGAACCCTCGCGAACTTCGTCTTCGCCGAAGGCCGGGAGTATGGGATTTTCCCCTTCAGAGTCAAGCGCTTCCTCGGAAGTCGGGGCCGCCTCGGAGATTTCCTCGACCGCCGTTACTTCGGAGGCGTCGTCCTCGGAGCCGGTGGGCTCTGAATCGCCGTCGGACGGATCCGACAGGGAGCTGGCCGGGGCGGGTTCCGCGTGCTCAGACACGGGGTCAACCGGCGGTTCCGAAGCGGTCCCCACGGGGGGGTCTGCATCGGATGACTTCTCTTCCGGGTCAGCTGCGAGGGGGCTCGGACTATCGCTTTCCTGCGACACGGCCGCTCCACGAGCATCGGCTGCCTGCCCGGAACCTTCGATCTGCTGGGCGGGAGTTTCCTCGCGCTTCTTTTCCAACCAACGCAGGGGGATCTCCACCGGCGGGCCATCGCCCAGCGCGGTGACTTCGAACTGTTCCTGGTGGAGGCCTGGCCGCGCACGGACCTCGACCTCGCGGCCCAGCTGCTCGCCCAGAGCCGCCAGTGCGGCTTTGGCGGGTCCGAGTAGTTGCTCGGCGACCCTGGGGTGGACGGCGATGGCGACCTCCCGCCCACAGAAGCGGCGGACGTCTTTGCGGACCTCGCGAATGAGCTTGAACGCGACACTTTCAGTGGAGAGAACGTAGCCCCGGCCCTCGCAGTGGCTGCACGGCTCGCACAATTGCTGGACCAGATTCTCGCGCGTGCGCTTGCGCGTCATCTCCACCAGGCCGAGTTCCGAGATCTTGAGGATGTTGGTCTTGGCCTTGTCGTTGCGCAGGGCGGTCTGAAGCGCGCGGTAGACGGTTTCCCGGTTCTCCGCGGTTTCCATGTCGATCAGGTCAATAATGATCAGTCCGCCGATGTTGCGGAAGCGCAACTGATGGACGACCTCCTTGACGGCCTCCAGGTTGGTCTTGAGGACGGTTTCCTCGAGGTCGCGTTTCCCCACGTAGCGGCCGGTGTTGACGTCGATGGCCGTCAGGGCCTCGCTCTGGTCGACGATCAGGCACCCGCCCGATTTGAGCCAGACTTTCCGCTCGAGGTTGTTGTCGATCTGTCGTTCGATCCCAAAGTGATCGAAGATGGGGAGCTCGCCTTCGTAGCGTTCCAGGGTCGGCTTCGGGTCTGGGACGAAGCGTTCCAGAAAGCTGGCCATGTGCTCGTGGGCAGCCCGGTCATCGACCACCAGCCGCTTGGTGTTCGAGCCCGCAAAGTCACGCATGACGCGCAGCGGGAGAGCGGGCTCGGTGTATAGGGGGCACGGTGCGCTGACCTGAGCCTTCTTGGTCTGGATCTCCTTCCAGACCTCGCTGAGGTATTGGATGTCCGCCTCAATGTCGGTTTCCCGGGTTCCAGCGCCCACGGTGCGGATGATGAAGCCCAGATTCTCCGGACGGTGCCGGTTTACGATCTCACGCAACCGTCGCCGTTCACGGTCGGTTTCGATTCGTCGGGAGACCCCCACTCGTTTGGACCAGGGCGTCAAGACGAGGTGTCGGCCTGCGATCGAAACGTGGGAGGTGATACGGGCACCCTTGGTTCCGATCGGATCTTTCGCGACCTGGACCACGATTTCCTGGCCCTCTCTAAGGAGGGTATCGATCCGAGGCGGTTGCCGAGAAGGGCCGTTGCGCGAGCGAGAACGCCGCGAGCCGTCGCTTTCCGGCTCGAGGTGCCCGGTTTCGTCGAGGTAGTCGCCCGCGTAGAGGAACGCCGCCTTTTCGAGGCCGATGTCGACAAAAGCGGCCTGCATGCCGGGTAGGACCCGGGAGACCCGACCGAGAATCACGGATCCCGTGACATTCTGGTCCGTGTCGCGTTCCAGGTGGAACTCGCAGAACGTGTCCTGCTCGAGGATGGCGACACGAGTCTCGCCCGCCATCACGTTGACAATGATTTCGTTGGCAGCCTCAGCACTCGAAGAGGCGGACCTGCCACCCGATCGAGAATGATGTCGGCCGCCCCGTGAGCCTGATCGTGAGCCTGAACCCACCGTCGCCTCCTAGCGCGGTTGGCGAGTCAGTTCAGCGATTTCAGGAGTACGGACACAGCCTGCGCGTGCATGTGCAGCGCAGACAGACTGCGGGCGGGGCTATGCAGGTTCCGGGGCGATTTTTCGCACCAGATAGACGGGAGACAACTCCGTGGTCCCGATTCGATTCTCTGAAAAACTAACTCGCACAGGATCTCTGTCTTGCGTGCGGCTCACCGACTCGTGCCTCCCCCGCCATACCAGCGGTGTGGAGCACCGAATGTCTCGATGGATCTAGAATTCCCACCTGGACCCGTGCAGCCCCCGCCGCCCGTCTGCCCCGTGGGAATCGCAATTGGCGATTCGAAGTGGAGGTCGGCTCATCCAGTTGACCGACTCGTCTCCCCGTCTCATTCTCTGGGTTCGTCATTTGACCTTGTCATGGTTGATCGCCAACGAACGTTCATAAGCCACAGAGATTGTCCGTGGCGCCATTGCTGCTATCCGATGGGTCCGCGATCCTCAATCCGAAAATCCGCATCCAGCCCCCGGGGGATTCCGGGTTTGTCCTTTTGAGGTGCTTTCGGCTGGTGCATTTCCCGGGGATCAACCCCTGAAGGGCTCGGCCCGATGCCGGATCCGCACAAAAATCTTGGATAGAGAATCATGGATCCCCGCTCGCCGGTCAAGCCCGATCCCCGCAGAGGTCTATTGAGGGTCGACCAGCTCGTGGCTTTGGTGCGTGAGCACAGCCCCGAGCTCCCTCTCTGGTCGGTCACCGAGGGGGCTCGAACGGCTCTGGCACGAGAGCGCCAACGCCTTGGCGAATCGCCCGATGGGCCTGCAAGCCAGCCTCAGGGCCCAGATCTCGTAGTGGATGCCAGCCAGCGCGCCGCAGAGCTCGCCAGGGTTCGGCCTAGACGTGTTGTAAATGCCACAGGGATTGTGCTCCACACCAACCTCGGCCGAGCCCCTCTGGCCAAGGGTGCCGCCGAAGCGGCGATGTACGCAGGGCTCGATTACGGGGACCTGGAGCTCGATCTCGCAACTGGCCAGCGTGGAAACCGCCTCCAATCGGTCAATCACAAGCTCGGGCTCCTTTCCGGGGCAGAGGCCGCCCTGGTGGTCAACAACAACGCCGCAGCGTTGATGCTGGCGCTCGACACTCTGGCCCGGGGCCGAGAAGTCATAGTTTCCCGCGGGGAACTCGTTGAGATCGGCGGATCCTTTCGAATCCCCGACATCATGGAGCGGGCGGGAGTGACCTTGGTGGAGGTGGGCACCACCAACCGGACCCGGATCGAAGACTACGAGCGGGCCATCGGGCCCAACACCGGGCTGCTGCTCAAGGTTCATCGCAGCAACTTCGAGGTGCGAGGGTTCGTGGCCGAGTCTGCTCTGTCGGAGCTGGTGGCCCTGGGGCGCGAGCGCGGCATCCCCGTCGTCGACGACCTGGGGAGTGGCAGCCTCGTCGATCTCACCTCACGCGGTTTCCCCAGCGAGGTCTACGCACCTTCGCGGCTTGCAGCTGGGCCCGATGTCTTGTGCTTTTCGGGCGACAAGCTCCTGGGAGGGCCTCAGGCGGGCTTGATCCTGGGTAGCGAGAGGGCTGTGAAGGCTATGTCGAAGAACCCACTGGCCCGTGCTCTGCGCCTGGACAAGATGAGCCTGGCCGCACTGGACTGGACCCTGGCCGCCTACTTGGACGGGCGGGCCGAGCAGGAGATCCCAGCCTTGCGACAAATGCTGGCGACCTCCGAGGATTTGCGTACCCGCGCCGCGGATCTGGCCAAGCGGCTCGAAGGGGCGACCGGTCTTC
The DNA here is from genome assembly GCA_022447545.1 of Myxococcota bacterium. Lineage (GTDB taxonomy): Bacteria > Myxococcota_A > UBA9160 > UBA9160 > SMWR01 > JAKVBI01. The sequence goes on along the minus strand of JAKVBI010000003.1, from coordinate 145,510 downwards.
CGCGGATGACCGCGGAAAATTCAGGCGAGGGCCCTGGGGTGACCGTGAAGCCGGCCCAGTCCTTCGTGGGCGGGGGGTCATTGCCCGGTTTCGAACTGGAGAGCTGGGTGGTGACCGTGCGGCCCAGGGGCGCCACGGCTCGGAGAGTGGCCGAACAATTGCGGCGGTCTGAGACCCCCGTGTTGGTGCGGGTTCACGACGAAGCCCTGTGGATTGATGTTCGGACCCTTAGTGAGCAGGACGAATCGGATTTGTTGGACGGGCTCCATCAGGCCTTGCGCCGCTCCGCACCGGACCCCGCAGAAAACCGGTAACTGACTGATGAATATGATGAATTCATCTGTTCTCGTACTCAACCGCAGCTTTGTCCCAATCCACGTCACCTCCCTGAGGCGGGCCTTTTCCCTCGTCTATCGGGGTGCGGCTCGGGTCGTCAATCCGCAATACGAAACGTTCGACTTCGAGGCCTGGGTGCGGGAAGCCGGCCAGAGTGGGCAGGAAGTCGTGGGGACCCCCCGCGGTGAAGTTCCAATGCCGTGTGTCATTCTGCTTCGCAGCTTCAATCGCATCCCGCGCCGCCACCTCCGCTACAGCCGCCACAACGTCTTCGAGCGGGATCGGTACACGTGCCAGTACTGCGGTAACGAGGCACCCCGGGCTCAGCTCAACCTCGACCACGTCGTTCCCCGCTCTCTCGGGGGCCGAACGTGCTGGGAGAACGTGGTGTGCAGTTGCATCGAATGCAACCGCCGAAAAGGCGGGCGCACTCCCGAGCAGGCCCGCCTCCGCCTGCTCCGCCAGCCCACCCGTCCACGATGGTCCCCGTGGGCCAACCTCTCGGGGCACAACGTGCGCTACAAAGAGTGGGGGCCATTTCTGAGCGTCATCGATTCCGGGAGGCGTGCTCCGAGCGTCGAAGCCTGACCCATGGGTGGGCGAGCCAGATGTCTCGGGGGGCTGCGGCTCCCGGGTTCTTGGGGGGGGGATGTCGAAACCCGGTCGACAGGCCGAGGAGAATGTCGGGACTCGACAACTCATTCCCATCGGCGGTGGCAAGGGCGGCGTGGGCAAGACTTTCGTCACTGCCAACGTGGCCACGGTGTTGGCTCGCCAAGGTCTTCGGGTCGTGGTCGTGGACGCCGACCTGGAAGGTGCCAACCTACATACACTTCTAGGTGTACAGGACCCGCCTTGTAGCCTGGCAGACTTCGTGGCCCAGCGCGAGGACGATCTGCAGAAGCTCACCGTCGAAACGCAGATCCCAAACCTCTCTCTGATCGCTGCAACCCACGCTCACATCGCCACGCCACAGCCGAGTCAGGCCAGACGGGTCCAATTGCTCCGGGGCCTGCGCAAACTTCCCGCAGACGTCGTGCTGATGGACCTCGGCGCGGGCATACACCCGCCCGTGATGGACTATTTCATGGTGGCCGATCACGGCTTGCTCGTGATCAGCCCCGAGCCCACGAGTATCGAGAACGCCTATTCGTTTCTGCGTGCGGCCTTCTACCGCCGGTTGCGGCTCGCCATGGCATCGCTCGACGTTCGAAAGTTGGTATCGAGCGCTATGGACCAACGAGGGGACAAGAACCTCCAGACCCCCTTCGATCTGTTGCGCGAGGTCCAGGCCATGGATCCCGAATCTGGCGCGCGATTTGTCCAGACCGTTCGTTCGTTCCGACCCAGGCTCCTGATGAACGATGTCCAGACCGCCGAAGACATCCGCCTCGGGTTCTCAATTCGGAGTGTCTGCAAGAAATATTTCGGGATCGATGTCGAATACCTCGGCTATGTGAACCGTGAACGCGAGGCACGCGATTCGGTTCGATCCCGCGTGCCCCTCGTCGATTTCGCGCCCGAATCCCAGGGCGCCGCCTATTTGCGTCGCGTCGCGTCAAGGCTCATCGAACCGGAGAAGAAATGAAGCCCATCTCGGAACAGGATCACTACGAGATTCTCGAGACGACTCGGGAAGCGAGCCCGAAGGAGATCGAGCGCGCGTATCGGCTTCAGAAGGCGACCTATACCGAAGACTCTTTGGCCAACAGTTCGCTGTTTGGTGACGCCGACATCGCCGTGTTGCGCGAACGCATCGAGGTTGCATACAGGGTGCTCGGCGATGCCGACAAACGCCAGGCGTATGACGAGGGTCTGGAGCCTCATCCGGTGGATTCGGCGGTTTCAGAGGACCCGGTACGGGTGGCAGCCGACGTCGAGCGGGCCGATTCCGAGGCCGATACCTGGACTCGTTCGGAGCTGGATCCGATGGGGAATGAGTCGGCCGATTCGTCCGAAGAGTGGGTGGCTCAATCGGCGAATGCGCTGGGGGCTGAGCCCAAGGAAGCGGTGGCTTCGCCGGCAGCGGCTTCCGAATATGAGGAGGTCGACGAAGAGGGCGGTGATTTCGACGGCCCGCGTCTGCATCGGATGCGTATGCGTCGCGATGTCAGCATCGATCAGATCTCGGCGATCACGAAGATCAACCCCCTCTACCTCCGCTACATCGAAGAGGAACGGGCGGCCGACCTCCCGGCGGCCGTCTATGTGCGGGGGTTCGTGCGGGCCTACGCGTCTTTTCTCGGTCTCGACCCCGACGCGGTGGCTCGAAGCTACATGGAGCGCTTCGAAGAGGCTCGCGAGCTCGTGAGCTCGGGCTCGGGCCGCCCAGGGTTGCGTCGTCGCTCCCGACGCACCGCCTAGGTGACGTTCGGCAACGAACATCTCGCTGGCTGCGAGTCGCTGGCTTGGACGGGGGCCGATGGAGTCGTCGAAGGGTGCCGGCGCCCGTCGATCGACTGAGCCCGTGCCGACCTCCTACCAGGTGGGCGAGGCAGAGGCCGGCCAGAGAATCGACGTCGTGGTGGCTTGTCTCGCGGGGATCACGCGCTCCCAGGCGCGGCGCTGGATCGAAGCCGAGCGGGTCCGGCTCAACGGTGCCGCGTGTCGGCCCAGTCAACGCGTTTCTCTCGGGGATACCTTCGAGGCGACCGCCCCCGAGACGATTGCTTCGACGGTCGAGCCCCAGCCGATCGCGTTGGAAGTCCTTTACGAGGACGAGTGCCTCATCGTCATCGACAAACCGGCGGGAATGGTGGTGCATCCCGCACCGGGCCATCCCGATGGAACGTTGGTCAATGCCCTGCTGTACCACTGCCGCGATCTCGGCGGTGTCGGTGGGGTGATGAGGCCGGGAATCGTGCACCGACTGGACCGGGGAACCTCAGGTGTGATGGTGGCCGCCAAATCCGATGAGGCCCATCAGAGCCTGTCTGCGCAGTTTCGCGATCACTCCATCACGCGGGTCTATCGGGCGCTGGTGCGCGGCGTGCCCTCGGCAGATCATGGGCGGATCGACCTTCCGATCGGCCGGCATCGCTCGGATCGCAAACGGATGTCCGTGCGCAGTATGAACGGCCGCGATGCGCACACCGCCTGGCGAGTCCTCCAGCGTTTCCCCGACCTGCCCCGAGCCGGCCACAGCCTGCTCGAGATCGAGCCGGAAACGGGTAGAACCCATCAGATCCGGGTTCACCTGTCATCGGCAGGTCTGCCCATCGTCGGCGACCCTGTCTACGGGCGGGCCGGGCGGGGCGCGTCGTCGGGTGATCGGAGTCTGGACCGGCCCGCTCTTCACGCCTTCGTCCTGGGTTTCGAGCACCCCCGCAGGGGTGAGCGAATGCGGTTCGAGGTCCCGTTTCCCCCCGACATCGCCCAGGTGTTGGCAGCCCTTGAGACCCGGGACCGAAGCCGATGACGGAGCCGGCGCGTGATGCGCTGCTCACGGCAGCCGGCGTCGAACACGCCTTCGGCGTACGCGACATGCGGGAGCCCGAAGGCATCTGTCGTCCCCGTCAGGTGCACGGCGTGGGGATCGTCTCCGGTCGGTCCTGTGCGGGAGACCGTTTCCCCGATGGCGATGGCGTGGTGTCGAGCGATCCGGGGCGGCGCGTGGGGGTGGTGACGGCGGACTGTGTTCCGTTGTTGTTGGCCACAGGCGATTTGCGGGCCGTGGCAGCGGTTCACGCGGGCTGGCGGGGGCTGGCTGCCGGGGTGGTGGCAGCAGGCGTTCAGGCCCTATGTGCCGAGAGCGGCTCAGCCCCGGGAGATCTGATCGTGGCGGTCGGGCCCCACATCGGCGTGTGTTGTTACGAGGTCGACGAGCCGGTCCTGAAGTCCCTCGGGGCCCGTTTTCCGACCGATCTGCAAGGCGCGTTGCGCAGTGCGTCGAGGCCCGGCCACGCCATGCTCGATCTGGCCCAGCTGGTGCGGGACGATCTGTACCACTGTGGCCTCCAGCCCACAAATATCAGTGGAATGACACAGGGTTGCACCTTTTGTGAGGTCGATCGTTTCTACTCTTACCGGCGTGAGGGTCCGAGATCGGGTCGGTTGCTCCACTTCATCGCTGCCGGGACGGGGTCGCAGGGTTGACACCCCAAGCCCAGAGGCATAGCCTCGGTTCCCAAGTTCGTGCGGGAACGTCGCTCGTGAGGCACGGCCCCGCCCTACTATCCCCCAAAGTCAGTCGGCTCCCCAGATTTCCCTGATTGGGCACCCTGCTCGGCAGGATTCTGTCAACCTTCAGAACAAAGAGGCCGAAACAGCGACAGAGCCCATCCGGCTTTCTGCCCCGCCGACTCCTCCATCTTCCTGGCATTTCCACCCCGTGCCAACACATCTCATCCCACCCACATCGCATCTGGCAAGAACACCACAGCCCCAGCCAAATGACGACACCCGACGAGAGGACCCCGTGAGCAGCCAACGCGCTTCCGAATCCAATGGCCCCGGGGGGCGTTCCCGCCGAGGTCGCGGCCGCCGCTCCCGATCCAGCGGTTCCCGTGATTCCCGCAAGGGACGATCGAGCGAGTTCCCCGACGACGACGGCATCGACGACGCTGACATCGAGGACGACCCCGAAGGTGAGCGGATGCAGGTCAAGGACCTCAAGGCGAAGCCCATGCAGGAGCTGAGTGAGTTGGGCGAGTCGCTGGACGTGGAGAATGCATCCGGGCTGCGCAAGCAGGACCTGATCTTCCAAATCCTCACCGCTCAAACCGAGAAGCAGGGGCGGATCTACACCGAGGGCGTCCTGGAGATCCTGCCCGACGGTTTCGGTTTCCTCCGCGCGCCGGACCAGAACTACCTGGCGGGTCCCGACGACATCTACGTCTCCCCCTCGCAGATCCGCCGTTTCAACCTGCGCACCGGGGACACGGTGCTGGGCCAGATCCGGCCGCCGAAAGAGGGCGAGCGATACTTCGCGCTTCTCAAGGTCAACTCCATCAACCTCGAGTCCCCAGAACTCGCGCGACAGAAGATCCTGTTCGACAACCTGACACCCCTCTACCCCCAGGAGAAGTTCGACCTGGAGGCGAAAAGTGGAGGGCTGACCACTCGAATCATCGACCTCATCGCCCCCATCGGCAAGGGACAGCGCGCTCTCATCACCTCTCCGCCCAAGGCGGGCAAGACGATGATCCTGAAGGACATCGCCAATGCCATTTCGGAGAACCACCCCGAGATCTTTCTCATCGTTCTTCTGATCGACGAGCGTCCCGAGGAAGTGACGGACATGGAGCGCAACGTTGATGCCGAGGTGATTTCGTCGACCTTCGACGAGCCGGCGACGCGCCACGTCCAGGTAGCCGACATGGTGATTGAAAAAGCCAGACGGCTGGTCGAGCACGGCCGGGACGTCGTGATTCTGCTCGACTCGATCACACGTCTGGCACGCGCCCACAACACGGTGGTGCCGCATTCGGGGAAGATTCTCTCGGGTGGTGTGGATTCCAATGCCCTCCAAAAGCCCAAGCGCTTCTTCGGAGCGGCTCGGAACATCGAAGAGGGCGGCAGCTTGACGATCATTGGAACGGCACTCATCGATACCGGCTCACGGATGGACGAAGTCATCTTCGAGGAGTTCAAGGGAACCGGGAATTCGGAGATCGTTCTGGACCGCAAACTCGCAGATCGCAGAACCTATCCGGCCATCGACATCAACAAGTCGGCCACCCGGCGCGAGGAGTTCCTGCTCGACGAGGTGGCGCTCAACCGCATGTACATCCTGCGGAAAGTGCTGCAGCCGCTTTCGCCCGTGGACTCGATGGAGTTCCTTCTGGAGAAGGTCAAGGTAACGGAAAGCAATGGAGAGTTTCTCGAGTCCATGAACTCGTAGATAGGGAGGTCGCTGCATCGGGGGAGTGGGTCGGCGGGAACGTGAGCTCGCTCNGCACTGTTCTTCCAGGGATGGCGGATACAGTGGCGGTGAAGCGACACGATCCGTAGAGTCCGAACATCCCTCCAATTCCCCACCCCCGTCGAGCGCCACGTCAGCGCATGTCCAATCTGCTCGAAAAGATCGGTGTTTTCGAGGAACGCACAGCGCGAATCGAAGAGAAGCTCGCGGATCCGGAAGTCGCGAAGCGGCCGGCCGAGTACGGCAAGCTCGCGAAGGAACTCTCCACCCTCAAGCCCGCAGCGGATGCGGCGGCTCGCTACCGGGGTGTACTGGACGGNATCTCGGAAGCAAAGGGCATGCTCGAGGACGAGGATCCCGACGTTCAGGCGCTTGCNCAGGCGGAAATCCAGGATCTGACGCCTCAACGCGAAGCCATCGAGGTGGAGTTGCGTTCTTTCCTGGTGCCCCGGGACCCCAACGACGAGAAAAACGTGATCTTGGAGATCCGTGCGGGCACCGGGGGAGACGAGGCGGCGCTTTTTGCCATGGATCTGCTCCGGATGTACACCCGTTTCGCTGAGAAGAATGGTTGGAAGGTCGAGTCGCTGTCCCTCTCCCATACCGATGGAGGTGGCGTCAAGGAGGTGATTGCTTCCGTGACGGGTGGCCAGGTCTTCAGCCGGCTCAAGTACGAGCGAGGTGTGCACCGGGTGCAGCGGGTTCCGGCCACCGAATCCCAGGGGAGAATCCACACATCGACGGTCACTGTCGCTGTACTGCCCGAGGCCGAAGAGGTCGATCTGGCCATCGACTCCAAGGATCTGAGGGTCGACGTCTTTCGAGCATCCGGGCCCGGTGGGCAGAGTGTCAACACCACGGACTCGGCGGTGCGGATCACGCACGTTCCCAGTGGAACGGTGGTCCAGTGCCAGGACGAGAAATCTCAGCACAAGAACAAGGCGAAGGCCCTTAAAGTCTTGCGTTCACGATTGCTCGAACTCGAGCAGGCGAAGGCGGCTTCCGAGCGCGCGAGTGCGCGGCGCGAGCAGGTGGGTACGGGGGAGCGCAGTGAGAAGATCCGCACCTACAATTTCCCGCAATCGCGCGTGACGGATCACCGTGCAGGGGTCACGCTTCACCGTTTGGAATCCATTGTGGAGGGTGATCTCGACGAGATCCTGGATGCGGTGCACGCGACCATGACTGCTCAGGCTGTCGCCGAAGAGGGACTGGCATGATGAGTCAAACGACGAGCGGACCCCAGCCGGTGGTGACGGAACGGAGTCCGTCGAACACCTGGACGGTGCTCGACTTGCTGCGCTGGACGGCCGATCACTTTACTTCCTGTGGAATCGAAACGGCACGTCTGGATGCGGAGTGTCTTTTGGCCTTCGCGCTGGGAATCGAGCGGGTGGGGTTGTACATCGATTTCGAGAAGCCCGTGGAGGCCGCCGAGCGAGATGTCTTCCGCGAACTCGTGCGTCGTCGCGCCAAGGAGAGGATCCCGGTGGCGCAACTGCTCGGGCGTCGCGAGTTCTGGTCGTTGTCTCTGTCGGTTACGTCGGATGTCCTGGCGCCTCGACCCGAGACCGAAACCCTGGTGGAGGCCGCGTTGCGGTATCTGCCCGCCGCCGCGGAATCCCGCGTGTTGGACCTGGGCACGGGCTCGGGGGCCATCGCGCTCGCATTGGCGAGTGAGCGGCCCCAGGCTCGTTTCGTCGCGACGGACGTCAGTGAGGCTGCGCTGGCAGTGGCCAGAAAAAATGCCGAAGCACTCGGTTTGACGGACCGGTTCGAGACCCGTCAGGGGACGCTGTTCGAGCCGGTGGCCGGTGAGCGATTCGATCTCGTGGTGTCGAACCCCCCCTATGTGGCCGAAAAGTCGCGGCCCCATCTGGCGCCGGAACTTTCCCACGAGCCTGCCATCGCTCTGTTCGCCGGACCCGAGGGTCTCGACGTTCTAGAGCCCTTGATCAAAGGTGTGGGCACTGTCCTGGTGCCTGGAGGAATGGCGGCCATTGAGCTTTCGAGCGAGCAGGTGCCGGCGATGATCGAATGCTGCGGTGAGGCTGGACTCGTGGAGGCGTCTTCGATTCGGGATCTTGCGGGTCGTGAGCGCGTGATCGTCGCCCGGTCTCGGGGCACTGAGGGACCGCGATGAACGGTCGAGACGAATGGGATGAATCGATGGGGGGCATCGTATGGATCGAATCGTCGTAGAGGGAATGCGGAGATTGTCCGGGGACGTGGCTGTCTCGGGCTCCAAGAATTCTACGCTGGCGCTCATGGCGGCGGCACTGTTGGCAGATGGCCGGACCGTTCTTCAGAACGTTCCGCGTTTGCGTGATACCGATGCCATGCTCGAGATCTTGCGCGCGCTGGGTGCACGGGCCGATTGGGTGGAGGGAGATCAGCGAAAAGTTGTCATCGATGGCAGCTCCGTGTCGAAACCCGAAGCGCCCTATGAACTCGTCCGCAAGATGCGCGCCTCGTTCCTCGTGCTCGGGCCTCTGCTGGCTCGCTGCGGAATTGCACGTGTGTCCGAGCCCGGGGGGTGCGCGATCGGAGTACGCCCCATCGACCAGCACCTCAAGGGTCTGCAGGCTCTGGGCGGAAAGGTTCGCCAGGATCACGGTGTGGTTGAGGCCTTGGCTCCCGAGGGACTCAAGGGCGACCGAGTGGCTTTCGACGTCAGCACGGTCAATGGAACCCAGAACGTGATGATGGCGGCTGTGCTCGCGCGGGGCGAAACGGTCATCGAGAACGCGGCTCGGGAGCCCGAGGTGACGGAACTCGCCCACTTCCTCCTCAAGATGGGTGCGGACATCCGCGGAGCGGGCAGTGATCGCATCGTGATTCAGGGGGTCGATTCCCTCCGAGGTGTTCAGCACCGGGTGGCTGGAGATCGGATCGAAGCGGGAACTCTGCTCATCGCAGGTGCGATTACGGGTGGGGACGTCCGTGTAACAGGGATCGATACCTCGACCCTGGAGTCCACTCTCGAAAAACTGGGTGAAGTCGGAATCGAACTCGATGTGGGTTCGACCTGGGTGCGAGCGCGAGCTCCGGAGCGCCTGCAAGCGATTCAGGCGGTCACGGCGCCGTTTCCGGGCTTTCCCACAGACATGCAGGCGCAACTCATGGCCCTGGTGTGCGTGGCCCAGGGCTCGAGCCTCGTCACTGAAACGGTTTTCGAGAACCGTTTCATGCATGTTCCCGAATTCAAGCGGATGGGGGCGGACATTGCACTGTCGGGGCGCACGGCGCACGTTCGTGGGGTGCCGAAACTGATGGGGGCGCCGGTGATGGCGACGGATCTGAGGGCCTCGGCGGGTTTGATTCTGGCCGCCTTGCGGGCCGAGGGTGAAACCGTCGTGAGTCGTGTCTATCACATCGACCGGGGATACGAGCGCATTGAAGAGAAGCTCGAGCACCTCGGTGGCTCGATCAGGCGGGAGGGCTGAAAGTGGCCAGTCGCAGTACAGCAAAGAGTGTCGTGCCGGTGCTTAAATCGGATGCATCGGATTTTGAAAAGAAGTTCGGGGAACTCATGAACCGCCGCCAGGCCGAAGGCCAGGATGTCGAGGCGGTGGTACGCGAGATCGTCTCGGAAGTGCGCGATGGGGGAGATGAGAGGCTGCTTGCCTTCGTCGAGGAACACGACGCGGCACTTCCCGACGAACTCGAGGTGACGCCTGAAGAATGGGACGAAGCGGTGGACCAGGTCGAGTCGGCCGACCGCGCTGCCCTGGGCAAGGCGGCCATGCGGGTTCGGGAATTCCACCGCAAGAGGATTCCCTCGAGCTGGGAGATGCGCGAGGAAGGGGGTGGGCTGTTTGGGATCCGAGTCCGTCCGTTGCACCGGGTGGGAATCTATGTCCCCGGGGGTAAGGCGACGTATCCCTCCAGTGTCATCATGAACGCGGTACCAGCCTCGGTGGTCGAGGTGCCCGAAATCGTGATGGTGACGCCGCCTCGATCCGATGGCTCCATCCAACCCGAAGTCCTGATGGCCGCGCGGGTGGCCGGTGTCCACCGCATCTTCAAGATGGGGGGAGCCCACGCCGTGGCGGCCCTCGCCTACGGCACACAGACCGTGCCTCGTGTCGACAAGATCGTTGGACCAGGAAATATCTATGTGTCGACAGCCAAACGTCAGGTGTTCGGCGAAGTCGATATCGACAGCGAAGCTGGAGTGACGGAGGTGATGGTCATCGCGGACAAGTCGGCGACGCCTGCCTGGGTGGCGGCGGATCTCATCTCCCAGGCCGAACACGATGAGTTGGCGTCGGCAATTTTGATCACCGACAGCCGAGGGCTCGTGACGAGGGTCCAGGACCAGATCGTGAAGCAACTCGACAAGCTGGAGCGTGCGGAGATCGCAAAGAAGGCACTGAGCCGGCGTAGCGCCATGATCGTCGTCAAGCGACTCGATGAGGCCGTCGAGCTGGCCAATCGCTATGCGCCCGAACATCTGGTGCTTGCTCTCGACGATGCTGACGCTCAGTCGAAGCAGATCGAAAACGCAGGAGCCGTGTTCTTGGGCCACTACACGCCCGTGGCGGTGGGCGACTATCTGGCGGGACCCAACCACGTGCTCCCTACGGGGGGTAGTGCGCGGTATTTTTCACCGCTTGGAATCGAGGATTTCCTGAAGCGGATGAGTGTCGTCCGTTTCGATCCACCGAAGTTGCGAGAACTTGGTGCGGATGTGATGCGGTTGGCCGACATCGAGGGCTTGACCGGTCACAAACACTCGGTCGACCTTCGCCTGCAGAAGATCCGCCGCGCGCGACGGGAACGCGAAGCCGCGCGCGAGGCCGAGATCGAGGCTTAGGCAAAACCTGGAAGGGGGGACCCTTTGAGCGAAATGCGCAGTGCAGCCACAGTAAGAAAGACCCGAGAGACCGATGTGAAGATCGAAATCGGTCTCGATGGCTCGGGGGTCTACGAAGTTTCCACCGGAATTGGTTTCTTCGACCACATGCTCGAGTCCTTTTCGAAGCATGGCCTGTTCGACTTGCGCGTTTCGGCGCAGGGTGATCTGGTGGTGGACACCCACCACACGGTGGAGGATGTTGGGATCACCCTGGGTCTCGCGCTTCGCGAGGCCCTGGGAACCGCCGAGGGCATCCGCCGCTACGGAAACTGCGTGCTGCCCATGTCCGAATCGATGGTGGAGGCGGCGGTAGACGTGTCCAACCGGGCCTATCTCGTCTATCGGGTGGATCTGGGCAACGACCGCATTGGCGATTTCGACGCGAATCTGGTGGAGGACTTTCTGTACGCGTTTGCCCAGAACGCTGGCCTCGATCTGCACGTGGAACTCCGGTACGGGAAGAACCCGCATCACATTGCCGAGGCGATCTTCAAGGCGGTGGCGCGAGCACTACGCGATGCCGTGGCGATCGATCCGCGGCAGACCGGCCTCCCCACCGTCAAAGGAGCGCTCTAGAGCGCGCCTGGGGGCAGTCGTGCTAGAGCCGGGTGTGGCTGCTGGCGGTGCCCCTGTGTTCGGAGTTAGGTTCTCGCCCTCGAGCGAATGACCGTCATGCCCTCCTCCTCTCCCCGCATCGCCATCGTCGACTACGGCGCTGGAAATCTGCGAAGTGTCGCCAAGGCACTCGAGCGTTCGGCATTGCAACCCGTCATCACCGACGATCCGGCACAGGTACGAGCGTCGGATGGGGTGGTTCTGCCCGGTGTCGGCGCCTTCGCGGATGCCGTGACGAACTTGCGCGCGACGGGCCTTTCGGACTCCGTGTTGGAATCCATCGAGATGGGACACCCTTATCTCGGGCTGTGTCTGGGGCTGCAGGTGTTGTTCGATGAGGGAGACGAGTACGGTTGCCACCCCGGTCTGGGCCTGATCGCTGGGCGCGTGGAGCGATTCCCCGACCAGGCCCCGGAAGGGCGGGCGCTTCTTGTGCCCCACATCGGTTGGAATCGCGTGCACTTCAGCGGTGATCATCCGATGCTGGAGCAGTTGCCTGCCAGTGACTGTTACTACTTCGTCCATTCCTATTGCGCGGTACCGCGCGATGGGCGGGTTCGGATTGGCACGGCGAACCATGGGGGGGAGTTCACGGCAGCGGCCGCGACGGACGGTGTTTTCGCTGTCCAGTTCCACCCCGAGAAGAGTCAGCATGCAGGGAAGCGCATCATCGATGCGTACGCGGCCTGGGTGGCGGGATGTTGAGCGCGGGTCGCTCGGTCGTAACGGCCTGGGCCTTTGCGCTGACGTGTGCGGCGGGCTGCGCCAGCGTGAGCAGGGAGGTTCCGCGACCGGCCGCAGTGATCCAGCAGCATTTCTTTGGCAAGGGCGAGGGGGTGCTCGGACGCGTGGCGGTGATGCCCCTCCAGGCAAAGCTCCCGGTGGCCCTGCGCGGTAACGAGAGTCAGCTCGGGAGTGCTGAGGCTGCCTTGCAGCTGACGAGTTACTTCAGCGAAGCTCTGAGTGCTCGGGGAGTGGCGATCGTTTCGGCTCACGATCTTCAGATCGCCGCGGACAAGCGGGGGATCGGTCTGCTCCAAACCGATGTGCGGGCCGTGGCAAAGCTTGCCGCGAGTGAATTCGGAGCCACCGGCCTCGTGCACGGTGAACTCCTCCGTTATCGCGATCGGGTGGGAGAGTCCCTGGGTTCGTCGCGCCCAGCAAGTGTGGCGTTCACGGTCACCCTCTACGAGGCACCCACCGGCTTTGCGCTCTGGACAGGGCGTTTCGACGAGACCCAGCGCGCCCTTTCTGAGAATGTTTTCAACGCGCGCCGTTATCCCGGTGGTGGGCTGCGTTGGCTGACATCCACAGAACTGGCACGCTGGGGAATGGCGGAGGCCGTCACAGCGCTGGTGAACCGACCGTGAAGGGTCCGTTCGAGCTCATTCCCGCCATCGATCTGATGCAGGGGCAGTGCGTTCGACTTTCTCAAGGGCGTTACGATGCAGCTACCGTCTACGGCGAGGACCCTGGCCGGGTTGCCTCTGGTTTCATGCGACACCCCGTTCGCCGCATGCATGTCGTGGATCTCGACGGAGCCAAGGCCGGACATCCCTGCAACGCGGAGGCGGTGGGAGCCATCGTGTCGGCGTGCAGTGGGATCCCCGTCCAGTTGGGCGGTGGCATTCGCAGTTTGGAAGCCGTGGAGAGTGCCCTCGGAATGGGACTGGAACGAGTCATCCTGGGAACCGTCGCGTTGCGGAACCCGGATCTGGTGCGTGAAGCGGCCGCTCGTTTTCCCGGACGCATCGCCGTGGGAATCGACGCCCGGGACGGCCGTGTGGCGGTGGAGGGTTGGCTGGAGGACAGCACGGCCGAGGTTCGAGATGTGGCGCGTCGGTTCGAGGATGCGGGTGTGTGCGCACTGATCCATACGGATATTTCCCGCGATGGAATGCTAACGGGTCCCAACCTGGAGGCATCGGTGTCCCTCGCAGAGGCCGTTTCGATCCCCGTGATCGTTTCGGGCGGGGTTTCCTGTGGCGATGACGTGGTGGCTGCATCGCGGTTTGCGGACCGTGGAATCGCGGGCGCCATCGTCGGCCGTGCTCTTTACACGGGAGCGTTGGATCTCGCCGAAACCCTCGAGAGACTCGCATGCTCCTGAAGCGCATCATTCCCTGCTTGGATGTCGACCAGGGCCGAGTCGTGAAGGGGGTTCAGTACGTCGACCACGTGGATGCGGGTGACCCGGTCGAGGTGGCGCGGATGTACGACGATCAGGAGGCCGACGAAGTGACGTTCCTCGACATCACGGCAAGTCACGAGGGGCGTGGGATTCTGCTGGACGTGGTGTCGCGCACGGCGGAAACGGTTTTCATGCCTCTGACGGTGGGGGGCGGAGTGCGCAGCCTCGACGACATCCGCGATCTCCTCAACGCCGGGGCCGACAAAGTTTCGATCATGACGGCGGCGGTGCAGAACCCCGATCTGGTCGGGGAGGCGGCGGTGAAGATTGGCAGTGCCAATCTCGTGGTGGCCCTAGACGTGTGCTCTCGTCCTGATGCCGCCAATAGTTGGGAGGTCTTCACTCACGGGGGACGTCGACCGACCGGGATCGACGCCGTGGAGTGGGCGGTGCGCATGGCGGAAAGCGGTGCCGGTGAGTTGCTGGTGACCAGCATGGATCGGGATGGCACCAAGAGCGGCTACGACCTGCCCCTCTTGCGGGCCATCGGTGACGAGATCTCGATCCCGGTGATCGCTTCCGGGGGCGGCGGGAGTGCCGAAGACATGGCGGAGGCTCTCGACGATCGTCCCGGAGGGGGGCATGCCCAGGCTGCCCTGGCGGCCTCAATCTTCCACTTTCACGAAACCACGGTTCCCGAGGTCAAGCGCGCGCTCATGGCCCGAGGGATTCCCATTCGGCCCCCATCCGAGGGGCTTGCTTGATGGCCGATCGGCCCTGCGCTAGCGTCCCCCGACTTACCTGAAGGTGCTCCGGTTCTGCAATTTGCAGCGCTTCTTGCCGCCCGGTGACGCTTCGGACAGTGCACAGACGACAATCCCGGGTGGAATCTTCGATTCAAGGCGGGACTTTCGTCGGACAAAATTCGCTACGCCGCGACACCGAGGCGGCTCATCGGCCACTCATTATCGAAGGGTCGATACCCGCCGCGCCGCGATTGGACTCGGAGATTCGACCGTCATGCCTGTAATCAAGCTTCGCGAGAACGAGCCCTTTGAAGTGGCGATGAAGCGCTTCAAGAAGCAGTGTGAGAAGGCGGGAATTCTCAGCGAGTTGAAGCGACGCGAGTACTACGACAAACCGAGTATTCGCAAGAAGAAGAAAGCCGCTGCCGCCAGAAAGCGGGCAATCAAGAAGATGAGGCGGATGGCGAGGTAGCTGGGGGCGCGTCGTTTGGGACGGATCGCCGACGAGATTATTCAGCGAATTGGCGACCGAGTCGACATGGTCGACCTCGTCGGTCGGCATGTCACTTTGAAGAAGGCGGGCCGCAGCTATGTTGGCCTGTGTCCCTTCCACGATGAGAAGACCCCTTCGTTTCATGTCAATCCCGAACGCCGGACCTTCCATTGCTTCGGGTGCCAGACGGGAGGGGATGCCTTCAAGTTTCTGATGGAGATCCAGAACCTCACGTTCCCCGAAGCGGTGCGAACCCTCGGGGGTGAGTTGGGGATCGATGTTCCCGAGACTGGCGGTGGTGAGACTGGTCGTTCCGAAGGCCTCTACGCTGCGCTGGAGGTGGCTCAGGCGTTCTTTCGCGAGTCCCTGAAGGAGCCGGGAAACCCGGGGGCCGCCTACCTGGATCGCCGAGGTCTCGACGCCGAGGCGGTCGAACGTTTCGGGATCGGCTATGCGCCTGACAGCTGGGATGCCCTGAGCCGACGGCTGCGAGGAGCGGGTATTACGGATTCCATTGCTTTCGAGGCGGGCCTGCTGGCCGAGCGGCGCTCGGGTGGGTACTACGATTTTTTGCGCGGACGCGTTGTATTCCCCATACAGGATGCTCGCGGGCGTGTCGTTGCGTTTGGTGGCCGTGTGGTTGTGGCCGATGCCGACGGCAAGGCCCCGAAGTATCTCAACAGTCGCGAGAGTCCGGTGTTCCGCAAGCGGGAATCCCTGTACGGGTTCCCCCGTGCTCTCGAGCCGATTCGCCGCAACGAGATGGCGGTGGTCGTCGAGGGATACTTTGATCAGGTTGCCCTCGACCGAGCAGGCATCGCGGGAACCGTCGCGACGTGTGGAACCGCACTCAGTGAGCAGCACGCGCGAGAGCTGCGCCGCCGGACCCGCACGGTGGTGCTGATGTTTGACGGTGATGAGGCCGGACAGAAGGCCGTCGAGCGTTCGCTGGAAGTTCTGCTTCCCGCGGGGCTGCGAGTGAAGGCTGCCCTGCTTCCGCCGGGGGTGGACCCGGACGATCTGCTGACGGAGGAGGGTCCTGGTGCCTTGAGAGCGCTGGTCGATTCGGCCCCGCCCGCCCTGGAGCGGGTGATTCAGCGAGCGGTCGCGGCGGGCTGTGCGTCGCCCTCCGAGAAGGCAGACGCGGTGGAAGCCGTTGCGCCGGTGTTGGCTCGGGTGGAGTCGCCGGTGGAGAGGGGTGAGTACACCTCACAATTGGCCCTGGCGGTGGGTTCCGACGTCTCCTACGTGGAGCCAGCGGTTCGCGCGGCCAGGCGAGGTGAGGACGTTCGCGATGCGCTCCCCGCACAAACGCCACGCCGGCAGACCCATGACCACAAGCTCTATCAGCTGACCCGCTGTATGGTCGAGTTTCCGAGCCTCGCCCAGCAGGTGCATCAGGAGGACCTGTTGGAGGTGGCCGATGGCCCCCTCAGGCGGGTAATCGAGGTGCTGATCGACGCCGAGAGCACGTCTCCGGGCCTTCGTATCGAATCCCTGATGGAGGGGCTGGATGGCGAAGCTCAAGCTACCATTCAGGGCATGCTCGTGGCCCAGGACGAACTCACGGAGACTGTGGCCGCGCGCATCGTCGAAGACACGTTGGCGTGGATGCGCAAACGTCGCTACGACCGGGAGGCACGCGAGTTGACCCGCCAGCTGCACAATTCCGATGCTCAAGACTCCGACAACCTCTTGAAGATTCTCGAGAAGAAACAGGAGATGATCTCGCGGAAGAAACGGGAACAGCATCGATCCTCCGTCGATGCCGTAGATCCCAGTTCCGCAGATCGAGTTGCCCGATGAGGGATTTCCCCAGAACCATTGTCTAGGACTTCGAAGGAGCCGTTCCCCCCCCATGCCCGCCACCCCCCCGAGAAACTCCAAAGCCACCCGTGCCTCCAAGCGTCCGACGAGTCGTAAGACGAGTCGAGCGAAAGGCGCGACCAATGGCAAAGCTACTTCCAACGGATCCGACGAGAGCTTTTTTGATCCGGCTCTCATCAAGAAACTCGTTGCCAACGGAAAATCTCGTGGCTACGTGACTCTCGATCAGGTCAGCGGTGTACTGGGCGGGGAAGCGCTCGTATCCACCGCCTTCGTCAAGGCTCGAGATGCGCTGGGCCAACACGGAATCAAGATCGTCAAGTCTGCACCCCAGCAGGCCTCCAAGGCTCGGTCGAGTCGCAGTAGTGCCAGTGATGGGCCGACCAACGATCCCGTTCGCGTGTACCTGCGGGAAATGGGCCAGGTGTCCCTGCTCACCCGCGAAGGTGAGGTGGAGATCGCCAAGCGGATCGAAGAGGGCCTGCACGAGAAACAACTCGTCGTTCTCGGAACACCCTTTGGTGTTCAGCGCGTCGTGGCTCTGGCCGACCAGCTCAAGAAGAAGGAAGTCCGGCTCAAGTTCGTGGTGGACGGCATCGATGACGCCGAGCCCACCTTCACCCCGGAAGAGCGCCGTCGCGATTTCTTCGCGAAGGTCAATAAGATCAAGCGTCTGGATGCTCAGGCTGCAAACAAGGCGGCTTCCATCGCGAACTCCCGAACGGGCGAGGAAGCGCGGAATCGCTTGCGCTCTGAGGTGGCTGATCTCGCTCAGTCGATGGTGGTCTTGTTGCGTCAGACTCGGTTTTCCAAGGCACGCATTGAAGAGATCACGGAAGAGTTCAAGGAAATCGGCAAGGAGCTTCGCCGCTTGGACGTTCGGGCGCGCCGAGTCATTCAGCCCTTCTCCGTTTCGACTGCCCAGTTCGAGGAACTCGCCGAGTTGTCACACCGCCGGAGTCAGCGGGGGCGCGATGCTCTGGCGCAGCTCGGGGGCGACCCGGAAAAGATCGCTCGGGCCAGTGAGCGCATCGAAGTGTTCCGCAAGGAGGCCGCGGCCATCGAATCCGACATCCGGATGTCGCGTCAGGAGATCTCGACGGCCATCGACCGGCTCAGCACCGCAAGCGCACGTGCCCTGCAGGCCAAGAGCGAACTCGTGGAGGCGAACCTCCGCCTGGTGGTATCCATCGCCAAGAAGTATACGAACCGCGGCCTGCAGTTCCTCGACCTGATTCAGGAAGGCAACATCGGTCTGATGAAGGCAGTGGACAAGTTCGAGTACCAGCGTGGCTACAAGTTCTCCACCTACGCGACCTGGTGGATTCGACAGGCGATTACCCGAGCCATTGCCGATCAAGCCCGAACGATCCGTATCCCCGTTCATATGATCGAGACCATCAACAAGCTGGTGCGGGCCACACGTTTCCTGGTCCAGGTTCTCGGTCGCGAGCCCACCCCCGAGGAACTCAGCGAGAAGATGGATCTGCCCGTCGACAAGGTTCGCATGGTGCTGAAGATCGCCAAAGAGCCCATCAGTCTCGAATCCCCGGTGGGCGAAGAGGACGACAGCTACCTCGGAGATTTCATCGAGGACAAGAACGCTCTCTCACCTCAGTGTGCGGTGCTTGACAACAATCTGGTGGAGAACACCCTGAAGGTTCTCTCGACACTCTCGCCCCGTGAGGAGCAGGTCCTGAAGATGCGCTTTGGGATCGGCGAGCGCACCAACCACACCCTGGAAGAGGTCGGTCAGGACTTCGAGGTGACCCGCGAGCGGATTCGCCAGATCGAAGCCAAGGCGTTGCGCAAGCTGCGCCACCCGAGCCGCAGCCGAGTCCTGAAGAACTTCATCGACAACTGACGCGGTTGCGCCAGCGCTCCCTAGGCGTAGGGCTTGACGCTCTCGATCCAGGTCGCGTAGTCGCCCGGGTAGTCGATTTCCCGTTGTCGGACACGGACGCGTTCACGGAGTTCGTCCAACGCGTCCGGTGATATCGGGGGTTGAGTGGTGATCTGATTCGAGATCTTCTCGGCCTCGCGAGCCAACTCTGCCCGGGCTGCGTCCAAGGCGGCGCTTTCCTCCCCCTGCCCGCTTTCGGAGATTCCCAGGAAGGCTTCGGCGACGGTACTGCCGAGGCCCCGGGCGTGTTTTCTCGACGCCACGATGTTGCCCTTGCCGGTCACGACGTTGCCGGCCGAGAAGACGCTGGGGTAGTCGTCCAGGCGTCCCAGATCCCAGTCCGTAAAGGCGAACAGCTCGCCCTTCATGGGAATGCCCTCGATGGGCTCCGGAATCGAGCCGATGGAGGAGATTACGTAGGGCCCGCGCCTTTCGAAGGTTTCTTCTGTGGGAATGACCTTTCCATCTTCGGCCCGGGTGCGCCGGAAGCGCAGTCCCACCAGTTGGTCGTCCTCCACGAGAAGATCGTCGGGCATGCACAGGGCCTCGACTTTGAAGCGGTACTTTTCAGTGGCCTTGGTGAGCAGCTTCTCCCGGCTGTTGCGCACCTTCGCCTCGCGCTCGGGGGTCGCCCCGTCGGGGATCTCCACCAGTGGCATGTCCTGTTCGCGCCGTCGGTAGTAGATGGTGCAGCCTTCGAGCCCCAGATCTTCGAAGACCAGATCATGGGCGGCGAGGATCTTGGGGATGCCCTTGACCTCGAGCTCCACGCTGTCGACCTCGATGCCTCGCTCGAGGAGCTTGGCCCGTGTGGTTTCGAGCATCAGGGCTTTGGCGACGTCGATGGATGCCAGCCCTCCGCCCACCACGATGGCACCATCCATGGCGATGTATTGCTCGCCCGAGTAGTTGGGCTCGTGGAAGTGGTTGAACCACAAGATGAAGGGATTCTGGTAGATGAGCCCGCGTCCCACATAGGCGTCGGCTCCGTCGACGGGCAGCGGCCGGTCACGCCAGGCCCCACAGGCCAGGACCACTCCGCTGAACCCCCACTCATCGGTGAGTTCGCGGAAGCTCAGATCATCGCCAATACGCGTGTTGGGGACGTAGTGGACGCCTTCCTGGCCCAGAAGTGCCCCGATGGCCTTGTACTCCTTCTCGCGCAGTGCCACGTGCCAGCGTGGAAGCCCGTCCTCGATCTTCCCGTAGGGTCGCGGGTTCTGCTCGAACACGACGACTTCGGTGCCCAACTTTGCCAGGGTTCCGGCCACTTCGGCGCCGGCAACCGCTCCCCCGATCACCGCCACACAGTGGCTTGCTTTCGTTCCACTCATGGGCGCGAATGATAACCGATGAGGGCTCGTGGGAGGAAGCAGATGGACGCCGTTTGAAGGATTCCCGGTTTGTCGGGGGCCCGGTGCTTGGAGGGGAATCTGGAGATATCATCGCCAGACGGGCCCTTAGCTCAGTTGGTCAGAGCAACCGGCTCATAACCGGACGGTCCCTGGTTCGAGTCCAGGAGGGCCCACCCCCAACTCCCGGTACGGGGTTGGTATTTCTCTCGTCAGCGTTCGAGCGTAAAGCGGGGTAGTGCCACGCCATCGGCGATGTCTTCCCAGACGAGTCTCACGCGCAACCCGATGTGAATCGCGTGGGGGTCCACGTCTACGAGATTGCTGGTAAAGAGTGCGCCTCCGCAGTCGTCGAGTTTGACGATGATGACCCCGTAGGGGACCTGCTCTTCGACAGCGGAGTGAACGGCATGGTGGGCGATCATGTAGGTGAACACCTCGCCCCGGCCCTGAGACTCGGACCACTCGAACTCGCGACCCTGACAGTCTCGGCACACCGGGCGTGGTGGGTGACCGAACGCGCCGCAGTGAAGGCAGTGCTGTACGACGAGCCGGTGCGCGGCACACGCCTCCCAGAAGGGTTGCGTCATGGCGTCGGCCCTGGGTATCGGCAGCCCCTCGGGTGCGCCCTTCACCGGGAACTCCGCAGGATCAGCGCGCTCGAGGGGGGGGCACTTGGTCCCGATGCCACGAGGCAATGCCGGGCGTTCTCGACCTGCGAAGTCGAAGTTCCGCGCATCTGGCGAACACCCTCGAGGACGAGAGAGAGGCCGTGAATGTAGGCTTCTGCGAGGTTTCCGCCTGACGTGTTGATGGGCAGCTCCCCATGGGGCCAGTCGATCGCGCCCGAAGCGACGAACGGGCCTCCCTCGCCGCGTTTGCAAAAGCCGAAATCCTCCATCGCCATCAGCACCTGCCCTGTGAAGTTCTCGTAGAATTGTGCGACGTCGATGTCTTCAGGGCCGATCCCGGCGTTGGCGTAGAGCGTTTCTGCAATGGTCTCCATTCCTGCACGGGTCCACAGGGATTCGGGTCGTCGGTGTCGGTCGTTCCCGTCTCCTTCCGCAAGGCCTTGCGCAGCGCCCCGGATGAACACCGGGTGAGCGGCCCGGTCCGCGCCAGTGACGAGGACCGCGCAAGCGCCGTCGGATTCCTGGCAGCAGTCGTAGAGCCGGTATGGGTCCGCGATCATTCGCGATGCCTGGTGCATTTCCAGAGTCAGAGGCCGGCCGTTCATCACCGCGCGGGGGTTGCGTTGCGCGGCGGCATAGCAGGCCACCGAAATTCGGCCGAAATGCTCGGAGGTCGTGCCGAACTCGTGCATGTGTCGGCGTGCGTCGAGGGCGTAGCTCTGGGCGGGGGACATCAGACCGAACGGCATCGTGAACGCTTGTGAGCCACCAATGGTTTCACCTACGGAGGTCGCCGCGTTTCCCTGGCCTGCTCGGGCACGGCCGAAGCGGAGGTGCTGGCCCTGGCAGATCGAGCGATAGCAGACGACATTGCGCGCAGTGCCCGAGCCAACCGCAACGGCAGCGTTGTGGACGACCCCGGTGGCGGCGTTGCCACCGCCCGGAAACAAACCGACATAGCTCAACGTCCCGAGTCCCAGGGTCTGGGCGACTTCGACCAGACCCGCGCGCTCCCCGCTGTAGGACACCAGTCCATCGACGTGAGACAACTCGAGCCCGGCATCCCGAACTGCGCGCACGATGGCCTCGCAGGCCAGGTCGAGCTCAGTCCGTGTAGTGCCGCCAGCCTTCGTGTACGCCGTCTCGCCGATTCCGGCAATTGCAGTCTCGTCCTGGAGCATCCAGCCCATCGGTTTGCGCCCATCCTCCCCGAGCCGTCGCCCATGTGCCGGTCGAGGCCAGGTGATCGGTAGGTTTGAATCGCGCCCGCATGGTCTCACATTGGGAGTCACGGAGTCGCCGAGATGCGACGCGGAACGCCTCCGGGATGTCATTGCGTTCGTTCCGAGCTGGCCAAGGCTAGAGGGGCATGCTGAGGAGCTCCCGCAGCACCAGGTAGCTGCCCAGGGGAACCGTCAGGTTGTCGGCCCCCCACCACGAAAGGTGCTCGAGGGCGGTGGCGGCCATGATGAGCGCCGGGCCCGGGGAGAGGACAGCGAGACTGGCGAACAGCGCCAGAATCGCAAAGGTGGCGGTGCCTTCGAGGGTCTTGTTGCCGTAGGGGTGGGTGCCGAACCGGGCGCCCAACAGCGCAGCGAAGCTGTCGGCAAACACCAGATAGAAGAGCGGAAGACCGTAGAGGATGGGGGGTTGGCCCCGGCTGACAGTGAACAGAATCGCGATGGCCAGAGGCATGAACAGTTCGCCGAAACCCGCGCGCTCGATGCCCCCTGTGACTTCGCTGCCGCGCCGCAGAACCAGAAGGAGGAGGATCAGGCCGCAGAGAAGCCAGACGGGCTCCGGGCTTTCGAACAACCACGGAAAGCTGAAGGCCGTGGTGCCCGAGAGGATGTGTAGGGCTTTTCGGAGCCTTTCCGGGCTGGCGAATGGATGGAAGCGGAGTCGGTGGAGAACCACCAGCAGGACGCAGAAAAGAATGACGATGACGATTGCCATCAAGGTACGCATGGGGTCGATCCGGGAACCGAGGAGCACCTGAATCTGGAATCTCGAACATAGCAACGCCCGGGAGCGGAGTGAAACCGGTCCCAGCTGGAGTTCGGGCTTGGCGCTCGAGGCGCCCTCGGGGCACACTGGCACCTCGGCATACGATGAGTTTTCGTTCGGTTCACAGGAGCGAAAACATCCACGGCCGGAGGGTCCCCGGTTCATGACGCGACCGCGCTCCGAAGTGTTGCTCCTTGCGGCGGCGCTGGCACTGTTCGCCACACTTCTTTTCAAACATCTGTCCTATCCGTTGTTCTGGTCCGACGAGGCGGATACGGCGATGTTTGGCACCCGGGTTCTCGAGTACGGATATCCGAGAGTCCACGGCCCGCGAAATGTTGTTTATCAATTTGGCAACAATGTCGCCCAGGGTGTCGACGAGGCGACCGATGCATACATCGGAACCACCTGGGGGCATTTTTATTTCGCAGTACCGGGGCTTCTGGCAGCTCTCGGTAGTGATGATTTCTATGCCAAGACGTTTCGGGTTCGTCTCCCCTTCGCTCTGGCCGGTGCGCTGGGTGTCGCGGTTTGGGTGGCCGCGGTGTTGCCGGTGTTCGGTGGTGACCGGCGCCGGGTTCTCTTGTTTACGGCGACCTTCTTCATCCTGGCGAGCATTTCGGTCTCTTTGATCCTTCACCTGCGCGAAGCACGCTACTACCCATTGCTGGTGCTTCTGTCTGGAATCGCTCTGCGCGAGCACCTCCGGTACACGGTCTTCTCTGCTTCGGGCCCGTGGCGTTATACCTGGGCGTTAGCGGCCACTCTCTTTCTGATTTTCAATACCTTCTACTCGGCGTGGTTCGCATTTGCGGGTCTGCTGGGCGCCGAGCGGGCTTTGGCGATCTGGCGCGGTCGTGCACCGTGGAGTGATCTCGCACCCTTCGTGCTTTCGGCCCTGTCGGTCGCGCCACTGCTCGTTTTCTTCGAGACTTTCCAGATCGCAGCGGGTTTTGCCTCGGACCTTGGCCTCGGGGTCAAGGGCTGGTTGTCGAACCTGACCCAGATCGCCACTCATCTGATGCGCCATGAGTTTCTCGCTGCGGCTTTGCTGGGCCGACTGGCGGTGGTGGGAATGCGTGTGGGCAGTCTCGAGCAGCGTCGCACCGCCGCTCTTCTGGCGGGTTTCGGCCTGGGCTACGCGGCCCTCGGCGCATTGAATCCACTGCCTCTGGAGCGGTACTTCGTGGTGCTGAGCCCATTGCTGATCGCTTTGTTTCTGCTCGATGCCTTCGTGTGGGTCCAGTCGGCGCCCTCTCTGCTTCCCCGTTTGTCGACACGTTCGGCGAGCCGGTTCGCTCTCATCCTGGTTCTGGCGGTGGTCGGGGTGACCCGTTGGCCGGCCGTCGCGGATGTTGAGGCGCGCGTGGCTGAGATCACCACGCCCTATCGAGGTCCTCTCGACTTTGCAATCCCGCACATCGCCAGCGGTCACGTCGATCCAGCCAGCCTGACCATTGCCACCAACTACGAGGAGCAGGCGTTCATGTACTACCTGGGAAGCCGGGTAATCGTCGGGGTCTCTCTCAATAATTTGAGACGGGATCGCGAGGCCGTACCGGACGTGGTGGTCCCACGCCGACGTTGGCCCCGAAGCCTGCGTGAACTGAAGCCCTTTCTACGGCGTGGCACATACCGGCGTGAACGATTGCCCGTGGTGGACCTTCACTTCAACAACGTTCCTTCCCTGTCGGCTTCGCGTTTCGTACCCGAACCCCACCGGTTCCACACGGCCAGGACTGATGACGATGCTGAGATGCTGGCCGTCTATTGGCGTGAAGATCCCTAGGAGCCCCCTCGTCGCAGCCAGAGCCGCCGCCGCGGGTAGTCGATGCGAACCAGGAAGTCCTGCAACAATCCGATTCCCAAGGCCGAGTCTTTGCTGCCCGCGAGGTTGTGCCAGCCGTGTGGAGCGACCGTGATGGCCTTGTCTGTGACACCGAGCTTTCCGATCTCGAGCTGGTTGGCGTCGTAGCGGCGGACCTGCATCTCGCCTCGGCTCGTATGATAGGGGGCCAATTCGGGCAGATCGCGCCATTCGATTCCCAGCTTTGCCAGTGCTTGGCCCGACACGATCAGGGTATCGGGTGCGCCAGTGTCGATGAGTACCTTCAAGGGTTGTCCTTCGACTTCGAGTTCGACGAAGGCTCGAGTTCCCCCCAGCGTCATGGGGAGCACGGTCTCGGAGAGTCCGTTGGCCTGGTCGGGAACGCGATAGTGCGCTGGGTCGAAGAACCGCACACGACGCTCTTCGAAATCGATCTCCAGCACGTAGTCGTCGAGGAAATCGCTCCCGAGCACCCCGTATTCGAAGCCCGCCGGCGATCGGGTGTCGCTTCTCCTCGCATCGACGTAGAACTGCAGATCTCGTCCGAGTCGCGTGGCGCGCCGATAGGGGGTGGTTTTGGAGCGTCGGACACTCACACCGATTTGCCGGGCCAGGCCTGGGGTCAACACGCTGAGATTCGCCCCGGTATCTAGAATCAACGGAAGCGATGGGCTGCCATCTTTCGCGAGATCCAGGACGATCCGGCCGGGTGTGGATTGGGGGTCGAAGGGGATTGAGTCCAGGATGGCGCCCTGGCTGATTTTCGACGCTGGGTCGGCTGCCATGGACAGAGCAGGACAGGCCAGGCTGAAGAAGAATACGTACAAGTATGTCGGGCGCATGACGGGCTCCTCGGAACCGTGGGGTTTGATTCCAAGGTATGCGGGGCCGGAGGGTGTATGGCGTAGAACCCAACCCTCGTAGGGCAGTTGGCGCGAAAAACTTCAGCCTGGGGCGGGAACCGGACGCTTTCGAACGGTTTCGGAGAGTTGCCCCCGGCCGTCGGTGCCGTGGTTCAGAATTTGGCGATGATGTCGTCAGCGAAACGTTTGAGGCTGTCGATCATCTTCGGCAGAGGGCTTCCCGTTGGATCGAGCCAGTCCAGACCTTCGTCGTAGAGGGTCCAGGGCACGGCCATCAGATCGGTCACGCCGATTTCCTCCATTCTTCGGAAGTCGTCGAGGCCCGTGGCGTCGATGCAGGTGGTGTAGACCGACAGCGGGTGGCCGCTGCGATCGTACTCCTCCTGGTAGCGCTTGATCTGGGCGACCTTCTCTGCCACCTGATCTATGGTGAGATACGCGGGTGCCCACCCATCGCCGAGGCGCGCCACCCGGCGCAAGGCGGCATCGGAGATCCCGCCCACGATCACCGGGATGTCTTCCTCCATACCCGGGCTCATGGACAACCGCGGGAAGTCGTAAAAACGACCGTGGTGCTCGACGTACTCGCCAGTCCATAGCTTACGCATGACGTCGATCATCTCGTCCGTGCGTGCGCCTCGCTGTTCGAAGGGGCGCCCGAGCAACTCGAATTCATCCCTCATCCAACCCAGGCCCAGACCCAGGGAGATCCGGTAGTTGGACATGACGGCGACGGTGCCGATGGCCTTGGCGACGTGAAAGGGGTCTCGCATGGGAAGGACATAGACGCTCTGAAAGAAGCGAAGCTTCTTGGTGATGGCGGCCATCATGCCCGTCGCGACCCAAACATCGGGCCAGGGCGTCTTCTCATCCCACATGCGCGAGCCGTCTTCGCCATAGGGGTAGCGGGATTCAATGGTCTCGGGATGAAGGACGTGGTCCGAGATGGCGAGAGTGTCCCATCCGTGCTCCTCGGCGACGGGCGCGAGTTCGAGTAGATGGTTGGGGTGGACGAAGGCGGAGATGGCACAAAATCGCATGGCGGGGCACTCGCGGGTCCGTCGGGAGACGGCGGTTCAGGGTTGACCGAGCACCACGAGTTGAACGCGGCGATTCAAGCGACGCCCCTCAAGGGTGTTGTTGGTGGCAATGGGGTCGGTTTCGCCGAAGGCCTCGACTTCGAGTCGCGCCCCGGAAATTCCATCGGTCTCCATGGCATTGCGGACGGATTGGGCTCGGAGTCGTGAAAGCTCCATGTTGTATTCCGCCGGGCCGGTGGAGTCGGTGTACCCCTCCACACGTACCCGCACCTCGGGGTTTTCCTCGAGGATCTCGGCGGCGACTTCGATGATCGCTTTGGATCCGGTGTCGAGGCCCGCGCTGTCGAACGAAAAATTTACGCCGCGTAGAACGATGCGGGCCTTGGGTGCAGGCGGGGGCGGGGGCGCGGGTGCCGGGGGCGGCGGCGGGGGCGCGGGTTTGGTCTCGGCGACCTCTACCGGCTTGGGTTCCACGCGGTCTTCGAAAACGTAGTGGACGGGGCTCACCACCAGGTCGTTCCAGACGCCAACCGGGCCGTCCAATCCGTCGATGGCCAGGGCGGGAATGGCTAAGACGGGGGTGATGACGAGGCCTGCCGCGGCGACGATGAAGACAAAGGGCACCGCGGCTCCGTAGGTGGGAGGGTAGGCATCGGGCGGTGCACAAGAACCAAAGTGGCACGCAAAGCTCGATTCGGCGTCCTCGGCGGCTTTGGCCCGTGCAGACTTTTCATCCTCCACGGCGTCCTCGGCGTGGACGGGGGCGATCATCAGCGCGGTGGCAAGACATGCCGTGGCAATCCGGTGCGGCACATGGCCACGAAGCTGGCGAAGCATCGGCGGAACCTCCTAGAGCAAACCCTACCAGAGAAAAGGGCCTCCGCGGGGGTCCAGTGTGTGGTTTGGCCCGGCCCCCGCAACCATCTCTGGGCCGGCGGGTTGAAGTGGAGGTATGGAAAGCCACCACGGTCACGCTCTAGAGCGCCTGTTGGACCGAGCCACTTTCGGGGTCCGGCCTGGGGAGATTGCTCGGTGGAGAGCAGAAAATCACAGTCCGGAAGAATGGTTCGATGCGCAGGTCGGGCTCGTCGACCGCCCGGATCCGGAACTCGAGCGGCGCCTGGTGGACGCCCCCCGCTCCGAGCTTCCACGATTCGCTCCAGGCTCGAGCCGGCTGAAGGACCCCTCAGAGCAGCGGGAAAGGCGGCGTTCCGCTCGCCGGATCGCGGAGGAATTGGCGGGCACGCGCATTGTGCGCGCTGTCCACGCGCGCGCGCAACTGGCCGAGGTCATGACCGATTTCTGGTGCAATCACTTCAACATCTACGCTGTCAACAAGTCGGTGGGCGCTCTGTTGCCCCACTACGAACGCGAAGTGATCGCCCGGCATGCCATGGGCCGTTTCGAAGATCTGCTGTTGGCGGTGGCTCGAAGTCCCGCCATGCTGTTCTACCTCGACAATTGGGTGTCCACCGCGCCCGTTTCGCCGGGGCGACGCCGCCGTCCGCGGAGTCGAGGTGGGATCAACGAGAACTACGCCCGAGAGCTGCTGGAGCTGCATACTCTGGGTGTCGACGGGGGGTACGGGCAGTCGGACGTTCTCGCAGTGGCACGGGTCATGACGGGCTGGTCACTCAAAAGCCGCGACGACCCCCAGTTTGCCTTTCACGCGAAGCTCCACGATTGGGGTCCGAAAAATGTACTCGGTGAACGGGTTGAGGGTCGGGGGATCGAGGAGGGCGAAGGCCTTCTGCGTCGTCTGGCCCGGCATCCGTCCACCGCCGAGCACCTTGCCCGCAAGTTGGCGGTTCGCTTCGTGGCGGACGCCCCTCCTCCCGTGCTGGTCGAGCGGGCGAAGACTCGCTTTCTCGAAACCGGAGGCGAACTCAGTGAGGTACTGCGGACGGTCCTGCTCTCGCCCGAACTGTCCGAACCCAGCCACCGCAAGCTCAAGACGCCACTGAGATTCGTCGCCAGCGCACTGCGGACGACCGATGGTGAGACGGATGGGGGCCCGCGTCTGTGTCAATCCATTGCAGCGATGGGTGGGTTGCCCTTTTTTGCGCGCACCCCGGCCGGTCATCCCGAGTGCGCGGAGGATTGGTTGGATCCCGCGGCAGCTCTCGAACGGATACGCCTGGCCTTTATGTTGGCAAGAGGGACCGTCGCTGGAACCCGTCTCGGCCCGGTATTGCCCGGTTTCCTTGATCGTGGGGAAGGACGGGCTCGTCTCCGCACTCACGAGAAGTTCGGTCTCGCACTGGCATCGCCCGAGTTCCAATGGTCGTGAGCCGGCGTGAATTGTTGTGGCGCGGCGCGCTGGGCTTGACAGGCTCGACCCTCTGGACGAGCGGCTGGCTCGATTCGCTGGCGGTTCCCGCCCTTGCGCTCGGCGGCGACCCGGCGACACAGGGTGCGAGACCACTGTTGGTGGTGATCCTGTTGCGAGGTGGAGCCGATGGACTTCACATGGTGCCACCCGTGGGCGACCCCGACTACCCGGTTGCTCGTGGTGGATTGCGGCTGACCCAATCGCTGCACTTCACGTCGGATTTCGGTCTGCATCCCGCCCTGGAGCCGGTGAGCGAACTGGTCAGGCAGGGGCACCTGGCCGTCGTTCCCGCCGCGGGGATCCCCACTGTGACGCGTTCTCATTTCGAAGCTCAGGACCTGATGGAGTGGGGCGCTCCAGGGGATCGACGAGTTGGCGACGGTTGGCTCACCCGAGCCCTTGCACGATGCGGGGATTCGAATCCGTTCGCGCTGCTGGCACTGACCTCACAGCTGCCACTCGTTCTGCGTGGTTCCGGCGCCTTTGCGATCAACGACCCCTCCCACTTTGGTCTCGTGGGGTTGAGTGACCCCGCGCGGCGCGAACTCGAGGTCCTCTACGACGCCGATGGGGCTGACGCCGTGAGCGTGATGGGCCGACGTGCTCTCGACGCACTCACAAGCTTCGAAGCGCTGCATGGACGGCGAAGTCTATCAGGGACTTCGCGCACGCAGCAGCGGCTCCGTCGGTTCCCTCGACCCCGCGGTATGGGGACACTACACGCTGGCGCTCGCCGGCTGATCGCTCTGGAGGGGGCGGGAATTCCCGTGGAGGCGGTGGTGCTGGAGAGCGCTCGATGGGACACCCATGCGGGACAGGGCACGGAACAGGGCGCTATGGCGAGTTCCATCGCTGACCTCGGTGAGGCGCTGGCGGCGTTGTTCGACGCCCTGCCCCACCGGGCCTTGCGTGTGGTGGCGCTGACCGAATTCGGTCGCACGGTTGCGCCCAATGGTGCGGGGGGGACGGATCACGGCCACGCAAGTGCGGTGCTGGTGGCTGCGAAGGACGTGAAGGGAGGCGTCCATGGGACCTGGCCGGGCCTGGCCCAGGGTGATCTGTTCGAGGGAAGAGACCTGGCCATGACTACCGACACCCGTTCCGTATTGGCGGCAGTTCTGGACGCGCATCTGGGTGCGCGATTGCCGGAACAGACGTTTCCGGGCTTCACCCCCGAGCCCCTGGCTCTGTTTCCCGAGCGGCGGGGATGAACTTTTAGCTGCTGGCCTGAGCGACGGCCTCGTCGAAGGGTGCGTTCTCGCGCAGCATTCGGCGGTAGCGCATCAATTGGGGGGCGCGGTTGGCGCCGAAGGCACCCACCAACTGCCCGTCTCGGCCGAACAGAGCCACGAAACGGCGCTCCTCGAGGCTACCGTGGAAGACCTGCATCTCGTCGTCCGGGCGGATGCGTCCCACGGACATCAGCTTTCGGTCGTATTGATCGGACCAGACATAAGGGACCGGTGCAAAAGGCTCGGCGCCGTCTGGGCCGTGGAGAAGTCGCTCGGCGGCAGCTTCGCCCTGCTCGACGGCATTGGTCCAGTGTTCCACGCGCATGGATTCGCCGAAGCGCACGTTGTTCCAGCGTGCGACGTCCCCGGCGGCGACGACGTCTTCAGCGGCCGCGCAGGTCTCGTCGCAAACCACGCCGTTGGCGATCTCGAGCCCGGATCCCTCGAGCCAGCTGGTTTCAGGAACCACACCGATTCCCACCACGACGAGGTCCGCCGGAACCTCGGAGCCGTCGTCGAGGTCCACCACCTCCACCCGCTGGCTGCCTCGCATGCCCGCGACCGAGACACCACAGCGGAGTTCGACCCCCTGGTCGCGGTGTACGGCTGCCACCATGTCACCAATTGCAGGCGGCAATGCGTTGGCGAGAGGTGTGGGGAGGGTCTCGATCATTGTCACATCGAGCCCACGCTCCCGGCACGTGGCGGCGACCTCGGCGCCAATGAAGCCAGC
The DNA here is from genome assembly GCA_022447545.1 of Myxococcota bacterium. Lineage (GTDB taxonomy): Bacteria > Myxococcota_A > UBA9160 > UBA9160 > SMWR01 > JAKVBI01. Next base: position 114,716 of record JAKVBI010000003.1, on the reverse strand, counting down.
CCCCACGATGGCAACCCTGGGTTGTCGGTCGAGTTCGGCGCGGATGGCCAGACAATCGTCGAGACTGCGCAGTGTGTGGATTCCGGCCAAATCGGGTGTGTTGGGCAGTGTTCGGGCTGCGGCGCCCGTGGTGATCATCAAGCCGTCGAAGGGAAGGGATTCGCCGTCTTCGAGGCCCACGCGGCGTTCCTGCAGGTCGAGCGATGTTGCGCGCGTGCCGAGTCGCAGATCGAGTTCCAGGGCTGCAAATTTCTCGTCTTGGGTGAGTGCGACCGTGTCGGGCTCGCGCGAACCCTGGAGCACGGCTTTGGACAGCGGGGGCCTGTCGTAGGGCAGATGGGACTCGGCTCCAATGAGGTTGAGCCGCCCGTCGTAGCCGGCTCGGCGTAGTGCTTCCACGGCTCGCAGACCCGCTAGGGAAGCGCCCACCACGGTAATGGACTGAAGTCGATGGCTCAAACGAAGAACCTCCGCAAGTGTCTGGGATTCTGGTGGCGCGCGTATTCTGACGGGTCTTGGGCCCGGCTGCATGGCTTTCTGAGGCAACCGGCCGTTGGCGAAGGGTCCGTTTCAGGCCGCGTGGGCGTTAGGTCGGGACCGCAGCGGGCTCGCTCCGATACCGGGCCAGATGCGCGCAATGCCGAAGCCTGCGCGGATTCCGATCCAAAGCGCTGTTGCTCCCCAGACTCCGACGAGAATGTCCGAGTTTGTGGACGGCAGGGCCAGCACCCAACACGACCCCACGAGTGTGGCGATCAGCATGGCGTTTCGCAGGTACGCGTAGTCCCCGGTACCCCAGTGGATGCCATCGGTGACGAAGGACAGTGCGTTGAGGGGTTGGCTGTAGGCGGCGATCGCCCAGGCGAGTGGGAGCAGCCCGCGCGCCGATGCAGGTACGAGAAGTCCGGCGATGGCGTCGCGACCCAACAGCATCGCGACGCAGAGGAGGACTCCAACCGCCAACCCCCACAGGCAAGCGATCCGGGTCACTCGTCTGGCCAGAGACAGGTGCCCCGCGGCCAGGAAGTAGGCGATCAGACTCTGGGCCGTCATTGCGAAGGCGTCGAGCACCAGTGCACTCAGCATCCAGATCTGTCGCATGGCCTGGTGGGCGGCACCGGAATCCGCCCCCACCAGGGTGGCCTGGCGGGTGGCGATGAACAGGAACAGCAGCAGCAGCCCCGTGCGTGCCCCCAGATCGCGGGCTGCTCGCAGGAGTCGGCCCAGCTGCGCCCAGGGCAAATGCGTTGGCCAGCCCAGACGGCGGGTGACCCACATCGCGGCCCAGATCGCCCCCAACCACTGGCTCACGGTGGCTGCCCAGGCGGCGCCGGCCACGCCCAGTGGGGGAATGGGTCCCGCGCCGAAGATGAGCATCACGTCGAGGGCGATGTTGAGGAGATTCACCACCACCGCGATCCACAGGGGGGTACGCATGTCCTGTAGGCCTCGCAGGGCTCCACAGGCGCTGATGGTGATGAGGACGGCAGGACCCCCCAGGAGACGAATTGTGAGATAGCTCGTGGCGGCAGCCTGCACCGTGGAATCGTCACTCATGAACTCCACGGCGGGCCCGAGGAGCGGCAGCGCCAACAGTCCGAAGCCGGTACCGAAGATCACGGACAGTCCCAGGGCCAGCCCGCAGGCGTCGCGCGCGCGGGACGAACCCGGCTCGGCGAGGCCCTGGCCGACTTCGGTCTGGGTTCCGACACCGAGGAAGTTGAAGACCCAGAACAAGCTCGACAGCAAACTGGTGGCCACACCCAGGGCGGCAACGGGGGCAGCTCCCAGTCTGGCCAGGAACGCGGTGTCGACGGCTCCCGTCAGCGGCTCTGCGATCAGGGACAACATCACCGGAAACGACAACCCCAAGAACGTCCGGTGGGGTTGGTGGACGAAGGCGTGCTCGGCGGCGGCGTTGGGGATCGTCGTCAGAATCCCTCTGCGCGGTGGTCGACGGCCCACATCAATCGGGGAAAGAAGCGGCGGAGTCGCCAGCCGATCTGGGTGTGCAGCCCCGGAAAGACCCAGAAGCGCTGCTTGGCGATCGCCTTGTCGATCGCCGTGAGGACTTTGACCGGTGCCATGGGTGCAGGACCCACCTCGACGATCTTTGGGTTCGAGGTGGCCTGGAGCATCAGCGGCGTGTCCACCACCGAGGGGCACACGCAGCAGACGTGAACCCCCCGGCCGCGATTTTCGTGGTAGAGGACTTCGCTGAAGGCGACGACGGCAAATTTCGAGGCCGCATAGGCGCCGAAATGCATGTTGGGTACCCAGCCTGCAATGGAGCCGAAATTGATGAGGCTTCCGTGACCCTGCTCAACCATCGAAGAGAGTGTGGAGAGACTTACGTTGACGAGGCCCCCGTAGTTGATCTCCATGATGCGGTGGATTTCCGCGCGATCCTGATTCAATAGCAGCTGGGAGGGCTGGATGGCTGCGCCGTTGTAGACGCGCTCCAGGGCACCGAACTCAGCAACGACCTCCTTGACGAGCTGGTCGACATCACTTGCGTGGGTGACGTCGAGGCAGCGAGTCACGATCCGAGAGTGCCTGGCGGCGGTTTCCTGAAGTCCCTGCTCGTTGATGTCCACCGCCACGCAGGGGCGCCCGCTATCGGACCAGCGCTGTGCGGCAAGCCGACCCATCCCGCTGGCACCCCCTACGACCAGTGCGACGCCCTGATGTTTTGTCATCTCGTTAGCGTTTCCTTCACCCCGTTTGCGGGCCCTTTTTTAGCCCAGCTCCTTGAACGGAGCGAGCACGATGAAAACCTAGCTTTCAGCTGCTGTAACGGGCCTCGGTACCCCGCGAATCACCGCGTCCATCCACGGCTTCGCGCAGATCCGTGAGAAACGTATCGACTACATCGGCATGCGCGGGTGAGATCATCAAGTGCAGGGCGTCGGGTCCGGTTTGACGATCGAGGTGCCAGCCGCGTTCGTCCATGCCGTCGCCCACGGCGGCGATGTCCAGCTGTTCTGAGCCGAAGGCCATGACGCTCATGACGGGGTCGCCCCAGACTCGAAGCTCTGGGATCGCTTCGATCCCCTCGCGTAGGCGGCGCGTGGTTTCGCGGACGACGCCTGCAAGCTTCGTGTAGCCCTCGTCGCCTAAACATTGCAGAACTGCCCATGCGGCGGCGATGGGGGCGGCTGGGCGCGCACCGGCCATCGCAAAGGATCCATAGATCCCGCCTGGCCAATCCTCGTAGAGGAACAACTGATGATTGCGCAGCGTGGAGGAATCGCGGTGTGCGATCACCGAGGCTCCCTTGATCGAGTAGCCGTATTTGTGGACGTCCGACGAAATTGTGGTCACGCCCTCGACCCGGAAGTCGAAGGGGGGAACCGGCGCCCCCAGTCGTTCATAGAAGGGTAGGAGAAAGCCTCCGAGGCAGGCATCGGTGTGGAAGGAGAGTCCCCGCTCGGCGGCGAGGGCTGCGAGATCGGGAATGGGATCCGCCACACCGAAAGGGTAGTTGGGGGCCGAGCCTACGATCAGAACCGTTCGCTCGTCGATCAGTCGACGAGCCGCTTTGACATCCGCGCGATGGTCGGTATCGAGGGGGATCTGTACGAGGTCCATGTCCAGCACCTGGGCTGCCTTGGCGAAGGCCGGGTGCGCGGAATGGGGGACCAGGAGGCTGGCGCGCTCAACGCCCCGCTCGGCTCGAGCGCGGTCCCGCGCGGTCTTGACACCGAGCAGGATGCTCTCGGTTCCCCCGGATGTCATGGCGCCGCCGGCTTCTGGGCTCGCGTGGAGGAGTGAGAGGGTCATGGAAACTACGTCGTCTTCCATCTGTCGGATGCTGGGAAACCGGAAGGGGTTGAGGGCGTTCTCGTGGAGGTAGAGGTGCGAGGCGGCCTGCACCACGGCGTCCACCTGCTCCCCCGCTGGGTAGACGAGACTGAAGGTTCGAGCGGATCGCCAGTCGGCGTCGGCCTGTTTGCGCTCACGCATGCGGTCGAGGAGGGTCTCGAGGGCGACCCCCTGTTGGGGCAATTCCATCTTGTCTACCTCCCGTCCCAGCTCGCGCTCTGATGTGTTGAATCGAGGCGGGTTCGTCGGATTCCCAGAGATTGCTCGATTTCACTCGCGATCTGGTCGTGACAAGTCAGTAGAAAAACCTGTCGCTGCTGGGAGATCTCCGAGAGCAATGAGATGGCCGCAGCTCGCCGCTGATCGTCCATACGTAAAAGTGCGTCGTCTAGAACGAGGGGCAGGCGCTCGCCGTCGGCGTCGAGGTGATCCAGCAGGCCCAGGCGCAGGCAGAGCTGGATCTGGTCGAGGGTTCCGCTGCTCAGCGGGGGGCCCGCTGTCAGTGTCTGGTCGTTCGAGGCATCCAGAACCTGCAGTTTTCCGTCTCCGCTGCCCGAATCGTCGAGGCGTGTGTACCGGCCTCCGGTGAGTCGAGAAAGGTGCTCACCCGCCCGCCGCAGCACATCGGGCTGATGTTGCTCCCGCATCTCGCGTTCGGCGACGGTCAGCACACGTTCGAGCAGGGCCAGCCGGTCCCGCCCGTGTTGGACGGCCAGCAATTGGGTCTCGAGGTCCGCCACGGATTCTTCGGCGCTGGCGAGGGTCCCTCCGGGATCTGCTCCCAGCGCTTCGGCCAGGGCGCCCGCTTCGTTGCTGCCGGCTTCGATGCGTTCATCGAGGGTGGATAGAGCCGCGGCGCTCGATGCATCGTCATTTGCGTGGGCTGGGTCGAGAAGCGTGGCAGGATTTTCGAGGCTCGGGTGGTGGGAGAGGGTTTGCCAGCGCGGATCGCGTTTCAGCTCTTCTTCCCGCGTCTGGAGATAGCGATGTTCTTCGAGCCGCGCCTGGACGCGCCGGAATGCGTCGGTGAAGTCCGTGCTATCGGGCTCGTTTTGGGTCAGAACCTGCTCCACCCGGTCGAGCCGCTCGCGCGCCGTCTCAGCGCTCGGCTGCAGGTCCGACAGGGTCTGCTCCGCGCTTTCCCTCTCTTCGGTATCGCGGGTCTTCAGGATTGCGCAATGCCGCGCCTTTTCCATTGCCTCCTGCAGGCGCGCCACCAGCAGTGCGGTCTCGCCTCGGGAGTGGATCTCGAGCCGTTCGCACAGGCCGAGTAGTCGTTGGGTGCGTTGTTCCGCCAAGGCCCCCGCACTCTCCAATTGGGTTTCGTATTCGCAAAAGTCCTCAATATTGGCCTGGGCACTCTGGAGGCTCTCTATGGCACGCATCAGTCCACTGGGGGTGGCCAGCAACTCTTCGTCGAGCGTGAGATCTCCCAGCGCACGGTGACAACTCTCGGGGAGTCGCGGCTGCTCGCGTGGTTCGGGGCTTTGTCTCCGGCGCAGGGCCAGGGCTCCAAGGAACAGGAGCACGAAGGAGCCGATGCCAGTGAGCAGCCACACATCGTCCAGGCCGAGAGCAACCCCCAGGGCTGCGAAGCATGGGCCGGCGATGGCTGCCCCGATGCCCCAGGCTGGAATTCGAGTGGAGGAGACCGGCGGGGCTTGAGCCTGGCCCTCCCACTCTTCTGCCCAGCGGGCTTGAGCAGCGCGCAAGACGTCCAGCGGGAGCGCCTGGGTTCGTTCGAAGACCGCCTGGGTGATGGGCTCGGACAACAGATTTTCGAGCTGTCGCCGGGCCTGGTTGCGGAGAGTTTTCACGTCTTCGCGCAGGCTGTCGACGTCTTGGCCCGGACGAGGCGTGTCCTCTGCGATTGCGAGTTCGACCTCGGAAGCGTTGTCGAGAACTCGCTGATCCGTCTTCGAGATTTCGACTTCAGCACGTGCGAGACGCTCCTTGGCGGGACGTAGGCGCTCCTCCACGCGGGCGAGTTCATCGCGCAATTCCGTGGGGTCATTGAGCGGATTGCCTCTGAGTGCGTTGAGGTCGGGAGGGGTGCCACTCTGGGCCTGGCGCTGACGCAATTCCGCGAGCTGCTTGAGGTACGGGGCCTGGGCGGCCTGTTCTGTGAGTCGCTGCCGTTGCTCGCGCAGGCTCGCGAGTTCTTCTACCAGCTGCGATTGTCGGATGCGTTTTTCGCGGAGTTCAGCTTCCTCGTCGCGCGCCGCGGTGACGGAGCTGCGGGCTTTTGCGATCTCTTGCTGGAGGGCTGCGGCCTCGGGCTTTCCCCGCTTGTCCGGGCGCCAAAGCTTGTGATGGTCGTGGTTGATCTCGCTCAGGACCTCGTGGGTGGGCCGCATGCCGAGTTCCGGAGTGGCTGGCATCAGTAGATTGTCGACGTGGGCGCGCACGTCACCTTCGAGCGCGGTCAATTCCTCTAGTTCAACCGAGTACAGGGCTCCGTAGACCCCTCGCGGCAGGTTTCGCACGACTTCGAGTGGGATGTTGCCGCGCCGGGAACCGCTGAACCCCGTGCCTCCCCTGGCCTCGCGCAACTTGCCCGATGCCTGGAGGACGCGCTCTACGGCCTGTTCGATGCCTGTGCCCAGGCGAAGTTCGGCCTCGAGGTGAAGGTCTGGAGGGCTTTCATCCCACCAGTCCACCAGTGGGTGGTTGTCCCGGCTCGCGGGCTCGAATCCGTAGAGCACGGTCTCGAGTGCCATGCGAAAGCTCGATTTTCCAGACTCGTTGGCGCCGTGGATGACGACGAACCCCTGATCGAGGGACAGCTCTACGCCCCGTAGGGGACCGAAGACGGCGGCTCGCAGGTGAGTCAATCTCACGCTGGACCCGATGGTTTTGGTTTCTCGGATGTGGCGGGGCTCGGTTCGAGGTAGCGCGAGATCAGCTCTTCGGGCAAGCCCACCAGCAGTTCGCGCAGGTAGTCGGAATCTGGGGTGGTTCCCGGGTCGGGGGCTCCGGCCAGCACACTCGGGGCCAGCTGAGCCAGCAACTCCGGATCTCCTTCCAGGCGATCCAGTAGTGCCAAGGCGTGCGCGAGGACCGTAGCGGCTCGACGCAGTTCGTCCCGGTTCACAGGCTGGCACAGGCCCTCGGTGCGTAGCTGGATCTCGAGCGCCCCGGTACGGGTGGCGATTTCCCGGGCGAGGTCCTCGCGCTGCCCGGCGTCCCGAAGTCGGACCGCCAACGGGTGTTCGCCCACCAGTTCGAGTCGCGCTGCGATCTCTTCCCCGGGCCACTCGCGCAAGTTCTCGAGGGTGGCCGAGAGGTGGTCGGCCAACCGACCGGACGACAGATCTCTTGGTAGCTCGATCTCCTCGCGTAGCCAGCGTACGGGCGCCAAACGGACGAACTCGGGCTCGGCGTGGGAACCCGCCTGAGCGTCGACGACGAATCCCCCTTTCGGACCGGTCTCCCGGGGGTTGCGTCCCTGTAGGTTGCCGGCGTAGAAGACCGGCAGGTCGGGGACTGCACGTTGCCGTGCGTGGATGTGCCCCAGTGCCCAGTACGCGTAGCCCAGGCGGTGGTAGTCGGTGCTCGCACTGGGCGCGTAGCGCTCGTGCTGCGCGCCAATTTTCGCGCTGGCGACATGAGTGTGGAGAAGCCCCACGACGGGGAGTTCGTTGCTGATTTCGTGCGCGGTCGGAAACGCTCGGGCAAGGTTCGTGGCTTCGCTCGAGGCGCTGTGTCCCGCACCAACGACAATTCCCACGGGCTGGCCGTCTCCATCGCACACACTCACAGGTTCGGGCCGAGGGCCCCGGAACCAATGGACGCGCGCCAGGCCGGAAGTGTCTCTGAGGTCGTGACAAAGATCGCGCGCGCGAAACATTTCGCCGCCCGGGTCGTGGTTGCCCGCGGCGATCAGGCACCAGATGCCAGCCTCGGTCAGCTTCCGCAGCTGCCGGGTCAGTACGGCCTCGGTTCGAAGCGAAAGCAGAGGATCGTCGTAGACGTCGCCAGCCAGCAGAACGGCGTGGAGGTTTTGATCGATCGCGTAGGTGACTGCGCGGTCGAAGGCTTCGAGGGTTGCGGCGCGCAGGCGCGCACGCGTTTGTCGGCTGCCCCCGAAGTGTGTCTCGAGGTGCAGATCCGCCACATGCAGGAAGCGGAACCCCATCGGAGCGACAGTCTAACCCAGGCGGCGACGTGTTCGCGCCGCCTTCAGGGCGCGAAGGCCTCGCCCAGCATCTCCTCGGAGACGGCCCACAAACGCGCCGCTGCGTCCGGGTCGACGGCGTAGGTGGCGTGGCCACGCGATCCCTCGCCGTCGGGTGAACCGATCCCGCAGTCGGCCAGGTAGAGGCCCCCCAGGCCCTCGAGCTCAGGCGCCGTGGCGGCCCAGACCTCCGTGGCTGCGCCGGCCTGGAGGGCCTTGGGCGCTTCCCCGCTGTCTTTGGCCCGATCCCGGATCTGTAGGATGGACTCGCGCGTCAGGTGACGGCCGAGGTCGGTGGGAATCATACCCGGGTGCACGGCGAAGCTTCTCACGTCTCTTTCGCGCAGTCTCCGGTCGAATTCCACCGCGAATAACACGTTGGCGGTCTTGGCCTGGCCGTAGCCGCTCCAGGGGTCGTAGTCGCGCCGTTGGAAGTGGATGTCTTCGAACACCACCGGTGAGATCTTGTGTCCCCCCGAGCTCAGGACGACTACCCGTGACGGGGCGGCCTTGAGCAGGGCTGGCGTCAAGAGGTTGGCGAGGAGGAAGTGGCCGATGTGGTTGGTGGCGAATTGAAGTTCCCAGCCCTCAGCAGTGCGTGCCAGTGGGCATGCCATCAGGCCCGCGTTGAGGATCAGCATGTCGAGGCTGTCGTGCTGCGCGAGCCAGGTCTCGCCGCAGCGCCGAACCTTGTCGGGTTCCGAAAGTTCGAGGTCGCAATGCTCGAGTTGCGCTTCAGGGTGCTGGGCGACGATTTCGGCCATCAACTGCTTGGTCTTGGCGGCATCCCGGGCGGCCAGGGTCACTTGTGCGCCTCGGCTGGCAAGCGCACGGGCGGCTTCGGCGCCCAGGCCGCCGGAGGCCCCGGTGACGAGGGCTGTGCGGCCGCTGAGGTCGATGCCTTCGAGCACCTCCTCGGTGGTGGTGTCGTGTCCGAACTGGTTGCGGTCCGTCAAGGCATCTCCCCTTGCGTGCGCGGTTTCCCCGCCTCGCCCGGTGCGCAGGAGCGGAGTGTCCCCAGGATACCCGGTGTAAATCCCCGGAATTGGTGAAGTTTAGCCAGAGAACGCTTCGACTCGATCGAGCGGAAGGAGTGCCGCAGACCCACGAAAGGGTTTGGGATGCGCCTGGCTGGAGGCGGAATCAACTGGCCGCCGGGGCCTTCTTTCGTGAGGAATCGGCCAGGGATTTCTTGAGTCGCCGCTTCAGCCGAAGGCCCTCGGGAGCGAGAGTCGCGTCGGCGGTTTTGAGCAGATAAGCGTCCAGGCCTCCGTGCTTCTGCACGGTGCGAAGAGCGCGGGTGCAGATGCGAAGCGGCACCTTGCGCCCCAGGGCTTCGCTGAACAGGGTCACCCTCTGCAGGTTGGGCTCGAAGCGCCGGTTCGTCTTGGTGTTGGAGTGGGCCACGTTGTGGCCGAAAAGCACCTTCTTCCCAGTCAATTCGCAGCGTCGGGACATGTCTATTTTCCCTTGCCGTAGCGACGGCGGAAGCGGTCGATCTTTCCGTCGGCATCCAGCTCGCGCATCGTACCGGTCCAGAACGGATGGCTGAAGGAGGAGATCTCAAGCTTGATGAGCGGCAGTTCCTCGCCATCGATCTCCTTGGTTTCGTTGGAGGTCATGGTGGAACGCGTCACCCATTCGTCACCGGTTGCGGTGTCGAGGAAGACGACCTTGTGATATTCGGGATGGATGCCGTCTTTCACGGCTGTCTCCTGTGTCTCCCATTCGTACGATCACCCGGTCACCCAAGGATCCGATGGGAGGCGGTAGCGGCTGCGCGAGTGCCCTGGCCGGTGTTACCAGCTCGATTTGCGCATGCCCGGCAGCATGCCCTGGTGGGCCAGCTCACGTAGCGCGATGCGCGAGATTCCGAACTTTCGATAATAGCCGCGCGCGCGGCCCGAAACTTTGCAGCGACGGTTCAGTCGAGTCGGGCAGGAGTTTCTGGGCAACTTGGCGAAGGCTTCCTGGATTTGCTGCTTCTCCTCCATGGACACGTTCTGGTCGTTGAGCCGCTTGCGCAACTCGGCGCGGCGCTCCGAGTATTTCTGAATCAACGCTTCGCGCTTCTGGTCGCGCAGCACCTGGGATAGCTTCGCCATATCGTCGTGACTCCGGTTGGCCGAGAACAGGGGAGGCTATCCCGGCCCCGCCGGGTGCGCAAGCCTGTCGTCGACCGGGATCTGAGGCCGGAATCCTTTCAATTTCAGCCATTTGAGGATGGCCCGGCCCTTCCGGGGAGCGGCCTTGAGACAGCCCTGGAGCGACCGGAGCGGTCCCCGGGAGCCCCACGAGGGGGGCTCGTGCCGTATGCTCCGCGCCGATGAGTGAAAACTACCGACCGGTTCTATCCATCGACCCCAGCCGCCTACCGAAGCACTTTGACGCCCCGGAAGCCGAAGTTCGCTGGGATGCGGAGTGGGATCGACAGGGCATCTACCGCTACGACCCCAGCCGTCCAAGAGCAGAGACCTTCGTGGTCGATACGCCGCCGCCCACCGTTTCGGGTTCCCTGCACGTGGGGCACGTCTTCTCCTACACCCACACCGACGTTCTCGTTCGCTACCGCCGCATGCGGGGGGACAACATTTTCTACCCCATGGGTTGGGACGACAATGGCCTGCCCACCGAGCGACGTGTGCAGAACTACTTTCACGTGCGCTGTGATCCGCGCGAGCCCTACGTCCCGGATCTGGTTCTCGAGCCCGCCAACGCCAAAGCGCGTAAGCGCCCTCCGCGCATGGTTTCTCGCGCCAACTTCATCGAACTCTGTCACCAGGTGACCCTGGAGGACGAGAAGAGCTTCATGGAATTGTGGCGCCGCAACGGTCTCTCGGTGGACTGGAGTCTCGAGTACGCGACCATCGACGAGCGCTGCCGGCGCACGGCTCAATACTCTTTCCGAGACCTGTTCGAGAAGGGCCACGTCTACAACGAGGACGCGCCCACGACCTGGGATGTGGATTTTCAGACTGCCGTCGCCCAGGCGGAGATGGAGGATCGGGAACGCCCTGGTGCTTACCACCACATCGAGTTCGGGGTTCAGGGTGGGGACGAGAGCTTCGTGATCGCCACCACCCGTCCTGAACTGTTGCCTGCCTGTGTGGGAGTGACCGCGCACCCCGACGATGAGCGCTATCGCGGCCTGTTCGGCCGCGAGGCACTGACGCCGCTGTTCCGAACTCCAGTCCCCATCTTTCCCAGTGAGGTGGCAGATCCCGAAAAGGGGACCGGGGTACTCATGGTCTGCACCTTCGGCGATGCCACGGACGTGGCCTGGTGGCGGGAGCAGGGGCTTGCGCTGCGCCAGATCGTGACGCGCGAGGGGCGCCTGGCGGCGGTCGAATTCGGTGGAGAGGACTTTCCAAGTCTGGACCCCGAGGCGGCCAATGCCGCCTATGAACAGCTGTCCGGCAAGAACATCAACCAGGCGCGCAATGCCGTGGTGGAGTTGTTGAGGGATCCTGCGGGCAGCGCAACGGGTGGGGGAGCGCCCCTGGTGGGTGATCCCGAAACCATTCAGCACTCGGTCAAGTTCTACGAAAAGGGCGACCGGCCTCTCGAGTTCGTGTCCACACGCCAGTGGTTCGTGCGGCTGCTCGACCAGAAAGAGCAGCTTCTCGCCAAGGGCGAGCAGATCGAGTGGCATCCGGCGTTTATGCACGCCCGCTATCGCGATTGGACCGAGGGTCTCTCTCTCGACTGGTGCATCAGCCGCCAGCGTTACTTCGGCGTTCCCATTCCGGTCTGGTACCCGCTCGACGGCCAGGGGGCGCCGGATTACGCCCATCCCATCGTGGCCGAACGCGAGCAGATGCCCGTGGATCCGCTGATCGATACACCGCCCGGATACGACGAGGCGGCGCGAGATCAGCCCGGGGGGTTCTGCGCGGAGTCAGACATCTTCGACACCTGGTTCACCAGTTCTCTGACGCCCCAGATCGGCTCGGGCTGGGGGGTCGATGACGAGCGCCATGGGCGGCTCTTTCCGGCGGACATTCGACCCCAGAGCCACGAGATCATTCGGACCTGGGCGTTCTACACCATCGCCAAGGCGTTGCTTCACGAAGACACGGTGCCCTGGCACCATGTTGTCATCTCGGGCTGGGTCCTCGATCCCGACCGAAAGAAGATGTCCAAGAGCCAGGGCAACGTGTTGACCCCTCTGCCCCTGATCGAGAAGTACACGGCCGACGGAGCCCGTTATTGGTCGGCCAGTGCACGCCTTGGTACGGACACGGCGGCGGACGAGAAGGTCTTCAAGGTGGGAAAACGCCTGGCCACCAAATTGTTCAACGCCGGCAAGTTCGTGTTGTCCCAGGAGGCGGAGGTTCGTCCGGTCGAAGCCGAACTCGACCGCGCTTTCGTGGCGAAGCTGGCAGCCCTGGTGGAGAGGGCAACGGCGAGTTTCGACGACTACAACCACGCTCAGGCGTTGACCGACACGGAGACTTTTTTCTGGACCCACTTCACCGATGCGTACATCGAACTCGTCAAGACCCGAGCCCGCAGTCAGGACGAGGCACAGCGGGGCTCGGCAGTGGCTGCGTTGAGGCTGGGGCTCGATGTTCTCGTGCGCTTGTTGGCACCCTTTCTGCCGTACATCACCGAGGAGGTCTGGTCCTGGGCGTTCGCCGAGGAGAAGGGTCAGCCCAGTGTTCACCGCGCCCCGTGGCCCGATGCATCGGATTTCGCGGGCATCGGGGCGCCGGACGATCCTGGCAGCTTCGAACTGGCGGCGGACTGTTGGGGGTCCATCAACAAGTGTAAAGCGGATGCCGAGGTTTCCATGGGGCGCGAGGTCGCCACCCTCACCATCCTCGCGTGTCCCAGCGACGCGTCGCGGCTACCCGCAGTCCTTGGCGACGTGCTCGACGCAGCCCGCTGTGCCGAGCATCGTCTTGAATCGCGTGAGGGTCTCGACTCCGGGGTCTTTGCCATCGAGGGCGCCGAGTTCGTCGCTCGTGAAGAATCTGTGAAGCGCAGCGACTGATTGAACTCGAAACATCGGCCTTGGCGCGTCAGGGGTCGAAGCGGATCAATCCCTCTTGGGCGACGGTCGCCACGTGTTCGCCGTCGGAGGTGAACACAGATCCGAAGCACAGCCCACGTGCTGCATGGGCGACAGGACTGTCGCACGAGTACAGCAGCCAGTCGTCGAAACGGAAGGGCCGATGGATCCAAACCGAATGATCGAGGCTGGCGCCCATCCCCCGCCCCCAGTGGAGGCCATGTGGGCGGGATGCCGTGGAGAGCAGTGCGCGGTCGCTCGCGTATACGAGCATAGCGGTATGGATCATGGGGTCGTCGGGCAGGGTTCCGCGAATCCGCATCCAGATGGGTTGGTTCGCTCCGCCGTCCGGTTCCGCCAGGGGCTCCAGCGACAAGGGCTTGCACATTCGAACTTCCACCGCAGAGGGCGGACGCTTGGCGTCCGGACCGCCGAGTAGCCGGACCCGCATGTCTTCGAATTCTTCGGCCTGCTCGGGTGGGATGGCTTGAGGCATCGCACGTTGATGGGAGACGCCCGGCTCCGGTTTCTTGAAGCTCGCCGCCAGATTGAAGATGGCCTCGCCTTGTTGGCTAGCGACCACGCGACGGGTCGCGAAGCTGCGGCCGTTGCGAATTTCATCGACGTCCATGTCGATGGGTGGCCCGTGCCGCCCGGGTCGTAGGAAATAACTGTGCAGGGAGTGCAACGGGCGCTCCGGGTCGACGGTGGCAGCGGCGGCCACCACCGCCTGGCTGGCCACGAGGCCCCCGAACAGGCGTCGGTCGGGAGGGCCCGGCCCGGGATCCGCCTGCAATTGGCGGACTCCGAGTTTTCTGAGGCTCAGAAGCTGGAGCAGTGTGGTCAGGTCGGGCAAGGCAGCACCGGGGATGGTCACTGAGGGGGTCCTCCAAGGCTCGCGGTCTCCCGGATCGGGAAAGGGCAAGGGCCCCATCCGGGGTTGTCGAGCCGCGTCCGACGGGATATATAACACCGTTAACCTCCTTTAACAGTGTTCGGAAAGCCATGCCCCCCGTATCTTCCCAGCCCACCTCCGGGCTGACGCCGTCCCAGGAGCGTCGGCGTAGCCATCGCGACGAAGCTCGCCGCAGCATTCTCGACGCCACCGAGTCGATCCTCGTCGAGGATGGGTACGAGCATTTTTCCATGCGCCGCCTCGCCAGTCGGTGTGGTTACACGACGCCCACCATCTACCACTATTTCGGGGACAAACAGCATCTGCTCGACTCGCTGCTCGAAGAACGTTTCGCTCGTCTGGTAGTGAAATTGCGGCGAGTCCGAAGTGGACCGGACCCGGAGGATCTCGTTCGTGCTCAGGGCGAGGCGTTTGTGCGCTTTGGCTTGCGCAACCCGAACCACTACCAACTCCTGATGGCCCGACGTCCGGACGACGTCCGGCCGCCGGCCTCCGTCGAACAGGCGCGGATCGCTCTGATGGAGCCCCTGCAGCGCCTGGCCTTGGAGGAGCGACTTTGGGTGACAGATGTTGAAGAGGCCAGTCAATTGATGTGGACCATGTTGCATGGAATGATCTCACTGCGCATCAATCGGCCCGATCTGAATTGGACGAAATCCACGTTGCGCACTTCCTTGGACATCCTGGTTCGGGGTCTGGTGCGGCCAGCGGACCGGGCTACGTCGTCAAAAGGCGATCGTGACCGGGAGGTGTCGTGATGCGGCGTTGCAAGGTAGATATAGGTCGATCGGTTAAACCGCTGGCTTGGTTCGTAGCCCTCGCGATGATCTCGGCGGGTTGTAACGATTCACTGACTCCGCGTGAACTGGCTCCCACCTCGGTCAGTCTCGCGCCGGTTCGCAGCGTCAGTATCGAGGAACTCATCGATGCCTCGGGTGAGTTGATTGCCAAGGACAGTGCGCGTGTTGCTGCTGAGGTGTCTGGCCGGGTGACGGAGGTGTTGGTGGAAGAGGGCAGCCCTGTCGAGTCTGGGCAGTCCGTCCTCACCATCGATCCCGAGCGGCGTCAGCTGGAACTCGACACTGCCATGGCGGAACTGGGCGTGGCTCGTGCCAACCTCCACGAAGCCCAGCGCGAACTGAATCGCGTCACGCATCTGCGAGAACGAACTGTGGCGTCGCAGACGGTACTCGAGCAGGCGCAGACCGCTCTCGAACTCGCCAATTCCCGTGTGGAGGGAAGTGAGGCTCGAGTGCAGGCCGCGAGGCGAGCTGTAGCGGACGCGACCGTTCGATCGCCCTTTGCCGGAGTGATCGGCAGGCGTTTCGTGAGTCGCGGTGAATTCGTGAACACGGGCGACAAGCTCTTCGATCTGTTCTCCCTGGATCCCGTCGAGGTCGAATTTCACGTTGCCGAACGCGATTCGAGCCGCGTTCGCTTGGGGCAGACGGTTGCAGTGACCGTTGCTCCGTACCCGGATGAGATCTTCGATGCGGTCGTGAGCATGGTCTCACCCGTCATCGATCCGATGACCCGCACGCTGCGCGTCAAGGCCCTCGTGACGAACACCACCGGACGGCTTCGTCCCGGTCTGTTCGCACGGGTCGATTTAGGGATCGCCTATCGGCCCCACGTGACCATCATTCCAGAAGACGCGATCCTTCAACGCGCCGATGGAGTCGTGGTGTTCCGCTACGGGTCCGACCAGCGCGTGAATCGAGTGGTCATCGATATCGGGAACATCCGCGACGGACTCGTGGAGGTCGTGGAGGGTCTCTCCGTGGGCGAGATCGTCGTGGAGCGCGGACACAGCCGGCTCGTGGACGGAGAGCTGGTGACCGCCCGGGACACCCATGGCAATCTGGTCGAGGTGCTGCCTCCCGTCGCTGCGACACCTGAATCATGAATCCCGTCGATCTGTTCATTCGTCGACCCATCCTGACATGGGTCCTCACCTTTTCGTTCCTTCTGTTTGGGCTGTTGGGTTATCGGCAGCTAGGTGTTGATCAGTATCCCGACGTCGATTTTCCCGTTGTCTACATCACGGTTTCACTCGAAGGCGCCAGTCCCGACGTGATGGAGCAGGACGTCACCGACATCCTCGAAGAAGAGCTTTCCACTATCGAGGGTATTCGAACCATTAAGAGCACGAGTTCCACGGGTGCCGCCGCCGTCCGAGTCGAATTCGAGCTGGGCCACGACCTTGACGTCGGAGCACAGGACTGTCGAGACCGTGTTGCGGTTGCGCGTCGCCATCTACCGGAAGACATCGACCCACCATCGGTCATCAAGGCTGACTTCACCGACAAACCGGTCCTCTGGTTGCCGCTGGAGTCGGACCGTTCGGTGGTGGAGACCAGTGAGTACGTTCGTCGTTATCTGAAGCCCCGTTTCGAGACCATCCAGGGGGTCGCCGCGGCCGAAGTCTGGGGCCGGCGGGATCGAGCCATTCGCCTGTGGATCGACAGCGAAGCACTACGGGCACGTGGTCTCACGGTGACAGACCTGCTGGATGCCGTGCAGCGTGAGCACGTTGGGTTACCCAGTGGGAAGGTTCAGAGTCGCAACGTCGAATACACGGTCAAGACCGATGCCGAGTATCGCTCGGTGGAGGAGCTCGAACGACTCATCGTTTCCTGGGACGACGAAGCGCCGGTGCGCTTGGGTGACGTCGCGCGGGTCGAGGATGGATCCGAAGAGCCCGACTCCATCGGTCACTTCAACGGCATTCCAGCGGTAGGACTCGGAATTCGGAAGATGTCCGGGGCCAACACGGTTCGTGTGGTCAACGAGGCCTACGCGAGGGTTGACGAATTGAGCGATCGGCTTCCCACAGGGATGAGATTCCTGGTGCGGGAAGATCGTCTGGGGACAGCAGATTTTTCCAGGTCAATTCGTGAGGCCGTAGACGAGACACTCTTTGCCTTGGTCCTCGGTGCGGTTCTCGCCGTACTGACCGTCTTTGTCTTCTTGCGTCGCATGCGCCCCACTCTCATCGTTGCCGTTGCCATTCCGATTTCCCTGATCACCACCTTCGGCTTCATGTGGTTGTTCGGTTACACGTTGAATGTCATGACTCTACTTGCCATGGCTTTGGCGGTGGGTGTGGTGATCGATGATGCCATCGTGGTACTCGAAAACATTGAGCGGCACCGAGAAGGGGGTGAGCCCGCCGATGTGGCAGCCTCCCGTGGCACGCGTGAGATTGCCTTTGCAGCGACTGCGGCCACGGTTTCCATCGCGGTCGTGTTCGCGCCGGTCGTCTTCATCGATGGCCTCATCGCGAGCTTCCTGGCCGAATTCGGTGGGACTGTCGCGATTGCGGTGATGGTCTCTCTGGTGGTGGCGCTGACGCTCACCCCCATGCTCGCCGCACGCATGCCTCCCCCCCAGGAGAGGCGACAGGGTAGCTTGTATCACCGACTCGAAACCGGAATGCTCGGTCTGGAACGCCGCTACCGGATTGCCCTTGACTGGGCGCTTGCCCACCGGTTGGTGATCTGTGCGGTGGCCCTTTCGAGTTTCGTTGCGGCCATAGGGTTCGGATCACAGTTGGGAAGAGAGTTCTACCCCTCGACGGACTCGGGGATCCTCTTTGTCAGCTTCGAGACTCCAGAGGGAACACGGCTCGAAACCACGGCCGAGTACCTGGAGCTCAACAACAAGTGGATGCTGGCCCAGCCTGAGGTGGTGGGCATCTTTTCCGGTGCCGGAGAGTCGTCGGACGGTGATGGGGCTCGCACTCCCACCCAGGGCATGATGTTCGTCATGCTCAAAGACAAGGACGAGCGCACACGCTCGTCTAAGGATCTTGCTCGTTTGGCTCGTGATGAGCTGAATCGGTTCCCGGGACAGACCGTTAGGGCATTCGATTCCTTCGGGTCCGGCGGGATGCACGACTTCTCCCTCGAGATTCAGGGAAACGCAGAGCTTGAAGATCTCGATCGGTACGCGACCGAACTGATCACTCGGATGGCGGCCCTTGGTGGTTACGTGGATCTTCAAAAAAGCCTTCGTCTGGGTCTTCCGGAAGTGAACGTGGAACCCGATCGCGAGAAGGCGGCCGAGTTGGGGGTGGATGCGCGCCGCGTAGCGCACACGATTCAGGCACTGGTCGGTGGAATGGACATCGCGACCTTCAAGGAGGGTGGTGAGCGACACGACATACGCGTTCGCCTCGACGAGGATGCGAGGGGTGATCCCGGATCCATCGATCGTCTGTTCGTACGAGGCCGTGACGGCCGCGCAATCGAGTTGCGAAACCTGGTTTCCATCGAAACGCGTGCAGGCCCGTCCTCGATTACACGAACCGACCGTCAGAGAAGCGTTGCGATCGACGGGAACATCGAGGGCGACAAGAAGCTGGGCGATGCCATCGCCGACGCCGAGGCGATCGCAGCGGATATTCTCCCGGATGGGTTGCGCTTGGAAGCCGCCGGCATGACACAACAGTTCAAGGATGAAACATCGCGGGTGCTGCTGGCGATCGCCCTGTCGATTATTGTCATCTATCTGGTTCTTGCGGCGCAATTCGAGAGCTTCCTGCATCCACTGACGGTGATGCTTGCCCTGCCCTTTGCAATGGTGGGGGCTCTTGGTGCGCTTTGGCTTGTGGGAATGACGCTGAATCTCTTCAGCATGATCGGCTTCGTCTTATTGTTGGGNCTGGTGACGAAGAACTCGATTCTGCTGATCGACTATGCGAACCAGTTGCGCGAGCGAGGGGTACCCAAGCGCGAGGCCATGAGGACCGCCGCGCCGATTCGAATGCGCCCGGTTCTGATGACTGCCGTTTCCATGATCTTTGGTGTGTTGCCGGCAGCGGTGGGCGTTGGTCCCGGCGCTGAGGAGCGTGCCCCCATGGCGGTTGCTGTGGCGGCGGGGATGTTCTCATCGACGATTCTGACCCTGATCGTCGTGCCCGTCTTTTATCTGATCCTCGATGATTTCGTCGAGTGGGTACGCACGCGCTTGAAATCAGATTCGCATGANCCGGTGGCCACGGTCACACGCGTTTGAGTTCAGGNAAGGCCCTTCCCCGGCAGCCACGCGGTCTCGTCGAAGCTGAAGGACAGCCTTCAAGTTCCATGTTTTGCAGGCCTTTTTCGCGAGAAGGTCGTGTGAAACCCTCTCTTTCCGTGCTGCGGATCGAGTTTTCTTGCGGGGGTTCCTACAGACCCACTCCATTTGAACTACCGTTTTGGTTCCTATGTGTGGTCGGTGTCTTGCGACTGGTTTGCTGGTGCTGTTCCTCGCCTTTTTGGCGCCGACAGAAGCCGTGGTGATCGATGCTGGCGATGGAACGGGGAACACCAGCGCACCGGCTGACGACCCCGGCTGGAGACATGTGGGTATACAGGGCGGGTTGCCGATCATCTACCTGGGAAACGACTGGGTGCTGACGGCGGGTCACGTGCCATTTTCCAACGTCTGGATCGACGGCGTGTCCTACACGTCGATTCCCGGATCCCGCATCCTGCTCCCAAATCCGACGGGTGGATCTGCAGACCTCGCCGTGTGGCAGATCGAGGACGGTCCCGATTTTCCGAATCTGCCGATTCGTGAAAATGATCTCGAGCCCGCGGCATCCTTCGTGGCCGGTGATGAGGTCGTGATGATCGGCCGGGGACGCAGTCGTGGAGTCGACCCGATCACTTGTGGATCCTTTACGGGGTACGATTCGATCACGCCCAACGTGATTCGCTGGGGAACCAATCAGGTTCTCTGGTCGGGTATCGAACTGAGTCTCGGTGCCTATACGACGGATACGTTCGTGACACAATTCGACGCCGCTCCGGTGGGGACCGATACGCGTTGCGAATCGGGGGATTGCTCCGAGGCTCAGGCGACGATGGGGGATTCGGGCGGTGCCGTGTTCGCACACGATGGCACGCGATGGGAGTTGGCCGGAGTGATGTTGGCCGTGGCATCCCAAGCTTGCTCGCTCCCCGCGCATCCATCGACTGTTTTGTACGGCGACCAGACCTACATTGCGAACCTTTCGTCGTACCGTGATGCCATCATTGCGATCGTTCGTTCCGAGTGCAGCAATGGAATCGATGACGATGGAGATGGGATGATCGACTTGCTCGATCCGGGTTGCTTGAGCGACGCGGATGAAGGCGAGTCACCGGATTGCGACGGAACCGATTCGGATTCCGATGGAATCGGTGATGTCTGTGACAATTGCATCTTGGTTTCGAATGCGGACCAGATCGACTCCGATGGCGATCTCTACGGAAATTTCTGCGACGCCGATTACGACGGCGATGGCGTCACGGGCGCTCAGGATTTCATGCTCTTTCGCGCCAGCTACGGTCGCGAGATCGGAGATGAGCATTACGACCTTGTGGTCGACGCGGACTCGAACGGGAACGTCGGCACATCGGATTTCATCGTGTTCCGCTCGATGTTTGGTCGCCCACCGGGTCCATCGGGTCTGGTTCCCTGATCACACGCTGGAGTTCTCCAATTCGCCTTCGTAGGACGAGGGTCGCCCAGGTGTCGTCGTCTCGTACTTGAGCTGGATCTGGAGAATTCGATGCCGATGGTTGCCGATGACCCCCCCGATGACGAGATTTGGCCCGACCCCGTGGTCATCCCCATCGAGGAGTCGATCGATTTGCACCTGTTCCGACCCTCGGAAGTGGCCGAGGTGGTGGATGCGTATCTCGATGCCGCTCTCGCAGAGGGCTTTTGCGAGGTTCGGATCGTTCACGGGCGGGGTAAGGGAGTTCAACGCGCACGGGTGAGGCGATTGCTGGACGGCGATCCGAGGGTCGAGGCCTTTGCCGATGCGCCTGGGGACCGGGGTGGTTGGGGGGCGACACTCGCCCGGTTGCGCCAGACCTCTGGGGATGGCACCTGATCGGAGCTCCGGTCGAGCTTGAAACGTTCAGGGGTTCTCGGAGCTGCCGGGTTCAATTTCGATTTCGAGGTTTCGATTGCGCTCCACGAAGCGCATTTCGCGGCACGGGTCCGAGGGGGAGAGCTTCGGCCGTCCTTCATGGGTCTGGGTCTCGAGCACCAACATTCTGGTTTCGTAGCCCCCGCCCTTGAAGAACAGTGTGTGGGGTTGGTCGGAGCGAAGCTCCAGGACGGGCGGGACCTCCGTCACTTGTTCTTTGTCGACCCAAAGAGTGACGGTTCGGGGAACGCAGTGGAGCGGGATTTGTTGCTTGGGTGCGCAGGCGAGGCCGAGGAGGGTCGAGGCGATAATGAGGCTGGCGACCGATCGAGGGCTTCTCACCTCTGAAATGTAGCGAACCCACCGACCCACTGAGGTGGGTGCGTGTGACAAAGGTTTCAGGGTTGTGAGTCCGCGGTACCCTTCGGTCGCTCGTGCAGCGGACCGGCTGGCAGAGAGCCGTCGATGTCGGTGAAACCGTATTCGTCAGCGAGGTCTCGAGAGGGGAAGGCCTTGCCGCTCTTTTGAAGGACCTTGGGATCCGAGGCCAGATGAACGATGGCTCGGCCGGTGAATTGGGAGCTTTCGGCTGTATCCAGATTCAATTCGGGGATGGCATCGCCGACTTTCTCAGTGCGTTCGGTTCGGACGAGCCCTGGCCACAACGAGACCATGGCCACTCCGTGGCTCTGGAGTTCAAACGCGCAGTCCGCGGTCATCCGGTCGAGTGCGCATTTGCCCACCCCGTAGGCCACATGCCACGCGTACTCGGCTGCACCTGATGAGCTGACATTGGCGATGAGTCCTTGGCCTCGGGGAACCATGATCCTCGCTGCAAAGCGCGTGGCCACGTAGGCGGAGCGCGTTCCCACGTCGATCATGTCGTCCCAGTTCGAGATCGGGACCTCCCAAAAGGGTTTGCCAGACGTGAGCTCCGGGGGAATGAGGAAGGCATTGTTTACAAGGATGTCGAGTCCGCCCTGTTCGTCTTCTACGCGTTGGAAGAGTGACGCTACCGCTTCGTCGTCGCGGTGATCGCAGAGGACTCCGATGCCGCGTCCTCCGAGATTCGTCACCGCATCGGCGGTGGCGTCCACGGTCCCCGGTAGGGATGCGTCACCCTCGTTTCGGGTTCGGCCCGTGACGTAAACGGTCGCACCCGCCTCGCCCAGTTGCAGCGCACAGCCCTTTCCGATTCCGCGGCTCGCGCCGGTGACGATTGCAGTCTTTCCCTCAAGCGGCTTCATGGGGTTCTCCTGGCGCGGGGGGCGGGGTGGATTGGCGGGTCTCGGCTAGAAACGATTCAACTTGATCCTGACACCGGGTTCCCTCGAAGAAGCTCGGGTTTCCGCTGGTGTAGAAGCGCGCCGGATTCCCGAAGACGAAGTTGTAGAAGTCCTTGTCATCGACGAGTTCTTCCTCGACCAGTTCGTAAGCGTCGCCGAGGATGCCTTCCATGTTGGTCACGTCCCAGTGGCTCATGTCGGAGCTGAACATGGCCCTGAGTTTTGCGCCCGCGGGGTTGGTGCGTTCGTTGAAAGCCCAGGCAACACTGGGGTCGTCGGCTTCGCAGCCAAAATAGAAGCTTGGAACGAATAAGTCGCGAATGTCTTCCAACCGGTCGATTTCGCAGGCCGACCACTCGTCGAGAGTCGGGGGCTCTGGTTCCAGCTTGGAAAAGAAGGTTCGGATCGCATCGGGATCGGCGTTGAAGCGATCGCCTCCATATTTCTCGAACAGCTGCATGACGAGTTCGGTGTCGAGCTTCGCTGGGTCGAGGTCGCCGATCGTATCGCGGTTTCGCTTTTTCCAGTGACCGACGATGTCGGCGTATAGAGTGCAGGCCCAACCCACGCCTCCTTCCAGCAACCCGAAGGAGAGTTCCGGAAAGCGGCGAGTCACGCCTCCCATGAAGAGGCTCTTGCAGATCGCCTCCATGCTCGCTGCGAAAGAGCCGATGTGGTTGTACATGTAGCTCGAGATCGAGCGGCGGCTGCCCCATCCCTGGCCCGGTGTGTGGGTGGCTGCTGCGACCTTCAACTCGACGCAGCGAGCCCAAAAGGGGTCGTAGTCGTATTCGCTGTCGAGTCCGAGGGTGTCCAGTCGGTCACCGGATCCCGAGCCCCAGTGAAAGCGACCCTGGTTCTCTCGATTCGGGTCACCGATGGGGCGATGCACGAGCCCATTGAACATGATGGCCTTGAAGCCGAGATCCAGAACCGCGTGGTCGAGGGCCGCGATGGCCTCCTCGGGAGTATGGGTGGGGATATGGGCGACGACGGTCATCCGGTCCTGAAACTCGGCGTAGACCTCGGCGTTGAAGGCGTTGAGGGCCCTGCAGGCAACCTGTCTCAGCTCGTCTTCCCGAATCGCCGTGGTGGTAAGGGTTCGGCTCGGATACAGGACAGCGAAATCGATGCCGAGATCGTCGAGGCGTTCGTACATCAGGCGCGGCAGATGGCCGGTGGCACGATCGAGGCTGGCAGCGGCAGGATGACTCCACCACGGGGGCCGTGTCGTCCAAGCAGCGCGTTGCTCTTCGTCGGTCATGCGAGACCAGGGGCGAAGCACGGTCTCGTCGAAATCGAGCACTTCACCGATTCGATTCGCGAGGTCGGAGCCGCCGATGTCTCGCACATAGTCATGAAGGTATTGGCCAAATACCGGCGCGGTCTCGATCAGGTGTCCGTCGGCGTCGATGACAGGATGCCCGAGGTGTTCGCGCAATTCGGCTGCGCCCATTTTGCTGGCCCTTCTCTTCATTTCTGCGAGGCTCCCAGGGCGTCTTCGAGGATGGCCTCTTCGTTGGGGTCGAAACGCGCGCGGTAGGCGGCTTCGGTCACTCGCGGCAGGATCGCGTCCACCAGGCGCTGATCCACACGGCTGGCCACTTCCGCAGCGCCCGCACGAGCCAACATGTGAGGCAGCCGAAGCCTCAAACGTTCGAGGGTCCAGGACAGGGCGTCGCCTTCGGCAATGGGATCGATGTGGATCATCTCGTTGGCGTGATCGCGCCACGAGATGTAGTGGTAATGAGGATCTTCGTCGAAGCAGTCGAAACGCAGGTATTCGAGCATCTCGCCTTCGATTTCACCGTAGACGTGGATCGAGACACCGCGGTCTACCATCGTCGTGTCTCCCGCTTGGTCGCCGTCGGCTGCTTGGAGGGTGTGGGCCGCTGCGATCGCTTCGTTGAGCAGTCGATACTCGACGCCAATCTTCACCACGCCCGCATCGAAGAATCTTGTTTGGCTTTCTACTGGGGGGATCGGCATGACGTCGTAGCGGGTGATGTAATTCTCGTTCATTCCAGCTTCTCCGTCGTCCCGCTCTCCGCTTCCAAGCGCGCCTTGATGTCCTCTCGGAGCTGTTGTTTGGCAATCTTTCCACCCGATGCGCGAGGCAATGAATCCACGATTTCGAGTCGCTCCGGGAATATCTCTCGGGATACGCCTGCTTGGGCAAGGTGGGCGATGAGGTCGTCCAGCGTGAGCGATGTGCTTGCGCGCAGCTCGGCGTAGACGCAAACGCGTTCCCCGAAGACGGGATCAGGCATGGCAACAGCTGCCGCCAGTCCAACGGCCGGATGGGTCATGACGCACTCCTCGACGGCGGGACCACTGATGTTCTTTCCGCCGCGAATGATGAAATCAGCGACCCGCCCGATCACACGAAGATATCCGTCAGTATCCAGCGTCGCGATGTCGCCCGTGAGCATCCAGCCATCCGGGGTGTAGAGCTTGCGATTGGCTTCTTCGTCTCCGTAGTAGCCGTGGCTGGTTGCTGGACCTCGGCAACCCGGCTGGCCCTGCCCCGATTCGGTGACGTCCCGATTCGCGTCGTCGAACAGGCGTACCTGCATTCCATCGATCACTCGCCCAGCGGTTTCGAGGCGTGCGGCGCGGCTGTCCTGGGTGGTGGTGCGCGACAGTGCTCCGGTTTCGTTGGATCCGTAGAACTGAAGTACGAAGGCCCCCGCCTTTTCTTCGAATTCCGCCGCTCTATCTGTGGGTACGGCCTCGCCGCCCGTATAAAGGGCTCGAATCGACCGGACGTCATGGGATTCCAGGGCTTCGGAGTTCAGCAGCATGATGAATTGGGTACTGACTGCGGCCAGCACTGTGACGCTGTGTTGCTCGATGCACTCGATCATTCGCTCGGCAGTGAAGTCCGACATCAATACGGTGGGGGCACCGAGGAGCGCGGGTGTGACATGGGCAGTCCATATCCCGAAACCGAAAGGTGCTGGGAGGGCACTCATGAAGATGTCCGAGCCACGCAGTTCCCCCGACTCCACCGCGAGTTCATGGAAGTAGTGCCACCGCCCCTGGTGGTGGGTCACGCACTTGGGCAGGCCTGTGGTCCCCGAGGTCGAGTTCAGGAGCCACAAGTCGTCGGGACCTAGGCGCCGTGCCTCGATGAGGGATGGGTCGACGGGAGGTGCGTTTTCGATGATGGGGTCGTCGCCCCCGAGCTCGCCCGAGACGATGACGTGGTGGCGCAGAGGAAGGCCACCATCGCGCCATTGGCCGAACAGCGCTTCGAGATCCAAGTCTCGGTGCGAGTGCTGGCTGATGAGCGCAGATGCGCCCGTCAAGCCGAGTAGGTGCCGGATCTCGGAGACTCCGGCACGCGGCCCAAGCCCCACGATGACGAGCCCGGCTTTCTCGAGGGCGAGAAAAGTGATGTGGACACCGGGGCCGTCAGGAAGCAGGACAGCAACGCGTTCCCCTGGCATGAGGCCCAGCTCGATGAGGTGGGAGGCCATGGCGTCCGAGCGCGACGCGTATTCGGACCACGAAAGAACGGTTTCGCCTTCGTAGAAGGCCGGTGCGTCCGGAATGCTGGACGCGTGCTCGTTGATGACCTCCGCGAGCATCTGCGCCAAGGTGCTGGGTCTCCCGAGCGCGGCTTGTGGATCCGCGCCTCAAACTCCAACGCGAAGGAGAGCGGCTTGCGCGCCGATTCGTAGCTTCAGGCTGCGATATCGAGCACCGAGCGGACGACCTCTCCGGCTTGCATCGCTCTGAATGCCTCGTTGACGTCATCGAGCTTCATGCGCCGCGTGATCATGCCTTCGAGGTCCAGCTTTCCGGACTTCCAGAGCCTCAGTAGCTTGGGCATGTCCACCCGCACGTTGGCGCTACCGAACATTGAGCCCTTGAGGCTCTTGTCGCCAAAAAACAATTCGAAGGCGCTGAACTGGACCATTTGCTCCTGCCGACCCACGCCCACGACCACCGCGGTACCGCCGCGTCGAGCTGCGTCGTAGGTGCCACGGATGGTATCGGGGTGCCCCACGCACTCGAGCGCGAAGTCGAAGCCCTCTCCTCCGGTGATCTCGGTCTTCATCTGCTCCAGGGCATCGGGGGTACAGCCATGCGTCGCACCGAATTTCTTGGCCGCATCGAGCTTGGAGTCCATGGTGTCGACTGCGAGGATCTCGGCTGCGCCGGCGATGCGCGCGCCTTGGATGGCAGAGATTCCCACACCCCCGGCTCCAAACACGACCACCGACGAACCTGGCGTCACCTTGGCGGTATTGATGGATGCTCCCACGCCCGTCATGACGCCGCATCCGATTAGAGACACCACGTTGAGGGGGATGTCGTTGTCGACCTTTACGATGGCGCTTTCAGGGAGGATCATTTCTTCAGCGAAGGTTCCGCATCCCGTCATGCCGCCGATCTGCTGTCCATCCACGACGAAGTTCCGCGAGATCGCCATGGACATCATGCCGTCGCACAGGTTGGACTGTCCGCGCAGGCAGGGTTTGCAGCGCCGGCAAGCCGGTGTGAAGGAGACGATCGCGTGGTCGCCGGCCTTGAGATCCTCCACCCCCGGGCCTACTTCCTGAATGATCCCCGCTCCCTCGTGCCCCAGCACGACCGGAGTTCCCGATGGGATCGTTCCGTTCTGTGCCGAAACGTCCGAGTGGCACACGCCGCTTGAGACCACCTTGACGTGGACCTGCCCCGGACCGAGGTCCACCAGTCCGACATCATCGCGAACTTCTAGTTCCTGATTGAGTTCCCAGAGAATCGCTGCCTTCAATGGAGGCCTCCAAGGTCGTGATGGGAGTGGACGAGGGAGCACCCCGCGTCGAGGCGCGCAGTGAAACATGTTCGCCAATGGGAATCAAGCAGTGAGGGGCCCCTGGGCCCTGGACCGGAGTGGGCCCCGTTGGCCACCGTCGGGAAGCGCCAGTCGGAATCCTGAATGTCCCCGCGGGAATTCTTGCGACAAGCAAGGAAGGGAGGGCGCCCCGGGGCGGGACCTCGCGGCAATTTCTGCAATGGGTCCAAAGTTGTGGTAAAATTTCCCACAGAAATGGCCGAATCAGTGGTTTTCAGGAGGGTGTGATCGCGTGGCGGAAAGTGGAAACACACCGGGATCCGATACGACGGCCTCGGGCCTTGCGGGGGGTGGAGCGCCGCCGCCCGCTCTCGTACGGGCGCTGGTCCGGGTGCTTCGCCCATTGATCCGGCTCCTGCTGTCCTACCAGATCACCTACCCCTATCTCGCCAACCTGCTCAAGTCCGTCTACGTCGATTTGGCCGAGCGCGAGTTCGCAATCCCGGGCAAAGGCCAGACGATCAGTCGCACGAGCCTGCTCACGGGCATCCACCGCAAGGACGTCAAGCGGCTGAGAGACGAGCCCCTCGAGCCCGATGCCCCGCCGGCGGTGGTCACTCTTGGAGCTCAACTCGTGGCCCGATGGATGGGGGTCGACGAGTTCCTCGATGGCGATGGGCGGCCGCGTCCACTGCCTCGTCTGAGCGGTGATGGCGAGGAAGCCCCGGCGAGTTTCGAACATCTGGTGGAGTCCGTCAGCAAGGACATCCGTGCCCGAGCGGTGCTCGACGAGTGGTTGCGCCTTGGTGTGGTGCACGTCGATGGGGAAGATCGCGTGTGCCTCAACACCGAGGCTTTCGTGCCCGAGAGCGGCTTCGAAGAAAAAGCCTTCTACTTCGGTCGGAACCTACATGACCACGTGGGCACGGCGGCCCACAACCTCCTGGAACGTGGTGACCCCATGCTTGAGCGCAGCGTCTACTACGACCGCTTGAGCACGGACTCGGTCGATGAACTCAACGAATTGGCCAGGCGATTGGGGGTCGAAGCACTGCAGACGGTGAACCGACGCGCCCTTGAACTCCAGCAACGCGACGCCGAAAGCTCACAGCAGGACAAGCGCATGAGCTTCGGTGTGTACTTCCACCACGCGGACGATGAGCCCGACGAAGGAGCGGATGGGGATGCCTAGCGGTTTGCTCAGGGCGCTGGGCGCGCTGGGCCTGGTGTGGGCTCTTGCGCTCGATGCTGCCGCGGACCGAGACCCCTGCTCCCAGGACGCCGAGCGCAGTGGTGCACTGGCCAGCGTGGATTTGACGACGGGCAGTGGGGTCGGGGGAACCGGGCTTTCCAGTGATGGAAGTGGAATGGGCGGCACTGGACTTTCCGGTGACGGCAGCGGGGTCGGTGGGACTGGGATCTCTGGTGACGGCAGCGGGATGGGCGGCACCGGGATCGCCGGCGATGGCAGTGGAATCGGCGGTACTGGGATCTCTGGTGACGGCAGTGGGATGGGCGGCACCGGGATCGCTGGCGATGGCAGTGGAATCGGCGGTACTGGGATCTCTGGTGACGGCAGTGGGATCGGTGGCACCGGGATCGCCGGCGATGGCAGTGGAATCGGCGGCACCGGGATCGCGGGCGACGGCAGTGGACTTGGTGGCACCGGCATCTATGGAACCGTGACCGGCATCGGCAGTGTCTGCGTCAATGGTCTCCAGGTTCGCTTCGACGCGGGGATGAAAATCAGTGTCAACGGCCGCCCCACGGACCTGGCTTCGGTCGAAGTGGGCCACGTGGCCTGGGTTCGTGCCAGCGCTGATGGCCTGCAGGATGGGTCGTATCGGGCAGAGAGCATGGCGCTCTACAGTGCCGTGGTGGGTGTCATCGAGCAGGTGGACGCCGAGAAGCGGCGGATCGTGGTTTCGGGCAAGGTCGTCTCAGTGCCCGAACTCGACGAGGAGTCCGTGGTGCGCGGGAGGATGGACCACGGCTTCGCGTCCCTGCGGCCGGGTACCTGGGTGGATGTCAGTGGTCTTCCGGACCGGGGCGGAGTGATTATCGCTTCCCGAGTGGGAGTCCGTGCTCAGCCCACCCGGTATGAGGCACCGGACCTTGGGCAACTGATCGCCCGGGCCGTGGGGCTGCGCCAGGTTTCCCTGGAGGGCTACGTGGAGGCGCGCGTCGCGACCGATCGCTTGCGGATCGATGGTATCGACGTCGATGTCGCCCGGGGTGTCGTTCCCGCGCGTGAGGTGGCGTTGGGAACACGTGTTCGTGCCCTGGGCCGCCTCGAGGCCGATGGCAGTGTGAGGCTCGATCGTCCCATCGAGCGCCCACGACTGCCTGAGGTGGAAGTCCCTGCCGTCGATCCCGATCGGGTGGAGGTGCCGTCCCCGGAAGGTGAGGTTCTCAAACCCGTTCCCGTGACCCCAGACCCCGTGATGAAGCCCGATCTGGAGAAAGCCAAGGCTGCAGACGTGGTTCCCGAGATCCTGATGCCCACTCCCATCGAGACTCCCGATCTCGTGGTGCCCCGGCCCGAGAATCCCCGGCCCGAGGTGCGCGATGTCGAAATCCCCAGATTCGAGAAACCCGAGATCTCGAAGCGACCAGAGCCCGTGATTCGTCCCCCCGACATCATCAGGCCTGAACCCAGGGTCGAAATCAGGCCAGACATCGAGCGCGTGCGCCCGAAGTAGGCTTCCAGGGGGTTCAGGAGGCGGCTTGCACCGGACGGGAGCCCACTAGCGCGGACACGGCTTCCTCGATGCCATCCACCGAGAGATGGAACATCGGGAAGACTTTGCCGATTGCGTTGGTGGTCTGGGTGCCTGGCCATTGCGCGGGCGGCTCGGGGTTGATCCAAACCACACGTTCGAAGTGACTGCGTACGCGGAGGAGCCAGTCGAGGCCCGAGGTTTCGGACTCGAGGCGGGGATTGATGTTGCCTCGCCTTCCCACCAGCTCGTGGGGGTGCATGGCTGCATCCCCTACGAAGATCACGTTCCAGGTCTCGTTGTACTTCCTCAGAAGCTCACCTGTAGGAACCGAGCTGTCCTGGAACAGGAACGCGTCTTCGTAGACGTTTTCGTAGAGGCAGTTGTGGAAGTAGTAGGGGCGAAAATCTCGAAGCCCCCGCTCTTCGTGAAGTGCGGTGAGTAGGCGGCTCACCGGCCGAAAATACGGATCCATGGTTCCGCCCACGTCCATCAGGAGCAAAACGCGTACGTTGTTACGCCTTTCTGGGCGAAACACCAGCTCGATCTCCCCGGCGTTCTTACAGGTTTCGTCCACGGTCTGGTCGAGATCGAGTTCGCTGTCGGGGCCGGAGCGAGTGAGGTTGCGAAGCCGCTTCAGGGCGACCTTGGTTTGTCGCAGGTCCATGGTGACGTCGGTGCGGTAGTTCTTGTAGCGCCGGTCTTCGGCCACCTTCATTGCCGAGCGGTTCTTTGAGAAACCACCCACCCGGATGCCCGTTGGGTGTTCTCCGCTGTGGCCAAAGGGTGATCGTCCACCCGTTCCGATCCAGCGTCCCCCCCCATCGTGACGTTCAGACTGTTCTTCGAGGGTTTCGAGGTAGCGACGCATGAGCTCGTCGCCGGTGAGTTCCTCGAGCGCTGCGCGCTCCTCATCGGTCAATTCCTCAAAGTTCTTGGGATCCTCGAGCCATTCGAGCAATTCGTCTGTGACGTTCAGAGCCCCTTCGACCCCCTCGAAGACATTGGCAAAGGCGCGATCAAATGCGTCGAAGTAGGCCTCGCTCTTCACGAGGCACGCACGCGAGAGGTTGTAGAAGCTGAACAGGCTCGAGCCATGCTGACCCATGGAAAGGGCCTCCATCAAGGTCAGCCACTCCTGGATGGCGACCGGGACCCCGGCCTCGCGCAGTTTGTAGAAGAATTCGAGGAACACCTGGTGGACTCCGACGTCGGGAGGGCCTCATTGGTTGTACTTGGGGCCGAGATCGCTCCATTGATTGGGTAGCGTGCCTCCACCCTTCCCGTATTCCAGAAGTGCTTCCGAGTCCTGCTCATTCTTGAGGAGGGCACCCATGAAGGGAAGGTGAACCTCGAGTTGCTCGGGTGTGATGCCCGATTGCAGCAACGCGGAGATCCAGTCGATCAGCTCGGAGGTCGATGGCTTCTTGCGAAGCTCGCTTTGTCCTCGCAGCCAGTAGAACTTGATCAGGACCTGGTCCAACAGCCGAGTGTCGAGATTCGGATGGTGGACATCGACGATCTGCTGCATGAGGTCTCGTTCCGGGAAGTCGATGAAGTGGAAGATGCAGCGGCGCAGGAATGCGTCGGGGAGCTCTTTTTCATTGTTGGAGGTGATGATCATCACAGGTCGTTGCTTGGCGACGATCTCCTCGCCAGTTTCCACCACGGTGAAGCGCATCTCGTCGAGTTCGAGCAGGAGGTCGTTGGGGAACTCCAGATCTGCTTTGTCGATCTCGTCGATGAGCAAAACCACGCGGTCCTCGGCCGCAAAGGCCTGTCCCAACGGACCGTGTTTGATGTAGCGCTGGATATCGCCAACATCGCCTTCGCCGAAGCGCGCGTCGTTGAGGCGCTGGAGGGTGTCATAGACGTAGAGCCCGTCGGCGGCCTTGGAAGTCGATTTGATGTGCCAGCTCAACATGGGCATTCCGAGGCCCTCGGAGATGTGGCGCGCCAGCAGGGTCTTCCCAGTTCCGGGCTCTCCCTTGATCAACAAAGGTCGCTCAAGTGCGATTGCGCAATTGACGGCTTCCTTCAGGGCGTCGGAGGCGATGTAGCCGGGGGTTCCCTGAAACTGCTTGAATTCGCTCGATTCGGACATGACCGCTTCCATTCCTCGTTTTTTCGTCGGAGCTTCGACTGCTCGCGGGGGGACGAGCATAGGCGGCGGAGCCCCGCTGTGCGAATTTCTGGGGTCTCCCGGCCCATGCCTTTCATCTCGGATTCGGCGTATCCTCCGAGCGCGGGAGTTCGCCGCTGTGGGGTGCCATGTCTCGAAGAGCCGCATCGGTCGCCGTCTGCATCGCCTTTGTGACGGGTCTGATCGTTTCGTTGGCGGTTCGGCCCAGTGCTCGGGAAGTCCGAGTGGAGGCGGGGGCTGCCGGGCCCAGCGTTCGCTGGCGTCTCCCCCTGGCTTTCGGATCGCATTTGCCCGCACTGGGCGACAACCCGTTGTGGGTGGCGGAGCGCATCGCCGAGGCGAGTGGGGGTCGAATCCAGATCGAGCCCTTCGAGCCCGGTGAGGTCGTGCCCACGTTCAGCATCGTCGACGCCGTGCGCGATGGGAAGGTCGAGGCCGGATACACCTGGCTCGGCTACGACCAGGGCAAGTTGCCGGCTTCGGTACTGTTCGGTGCGGTGCCCTTCGGCTTCGAGCCCTGGGCCTACGCGGCGTGGTGGTACGAGGCGGGCGGGCGGGAACTCGCCGAGGAAATCTACGGCGAACTCGGAGTTCAGCCGATCCTGTGCGGTTTGATCGGGCCCGAGACCGCGGGTTGGTTTCGCACCCAGGTCGATGGAGCTGAGGATGTCCAGGGGCTCAAGATTCGCTTCGCCGGTTTGGGGGGGAAGGTGATTCAGCGTCTGGGTGCCTCGGTGACTTTGCTTCCGGGGGGTGAGATCTTTCAGGCCCTCGAGAAGGGTGCCATCGATGCAACGGAGTACTCACTGCCCAACGTCGATGAGCGCCTGGGTTTCGACCGGGTGGCGTCCTTCAACTATTTCCCTGGCTGGCATCAACCGTTTACGGCGGCGCACCTGGTCGTGGGTGAACGTGCGTGGGAGGCCCTCGATCTCCCCGACCAGGTGCTGGTGGAACTGGCCTGCACAGCGGGAGTGATCCGGAACCTCTCGAAGGCAGAAGCGCTTCAAGGCCCGGTGCTCGCTGGTTTCGAGGGCAAGGGAGTCGTTACCGAAACTCTTCCCACCGATCTGCTTGCCCAACTGCGTAATGTGAGTGACGAGATCCTCGCGGAAGAAGCTGCCGCCGACATGGACTTTGCCCGTGTACTCGCCGCCCAACGCGAATTTGGCGCGGTGTACGAGCGCTGGAAGAACCTCGCCTATCCACGGGCAGATTTCTGAGTCATGAGCGAGCGGTTGCTCGAGGATCCCCCCGATTCCATAGGATCTGCGTCCCTGCCCGTGACGCGGGTCTCGGCGCGTATCGAAGCCTGGGTGCTCGCCTTGGGAAACGTCATCTCATGGTTGTGGGGATTGTTGTTACTCGTGATCGTCGCCAATGTCACCGCACGGTACGTGTTTGACGCGGGGCGGGTCGAGTTCGAAGAGTTGCAGTGGCATCTCTATGCCATCGGGTTTCTGTACGGGTTGTCCTACTGCGTGGTAAGCGACAGCCACATTCGGGTCGACGTGGTGCGCGACCGGCTCTCACCGCACCATCGGAACTGGCTGGAGCTCTATGGGATCCTACTTCTTCTGCTCCCCTTCGTGACCCTGATGGTCGTGTTCGGGATTCCCTTCGCATTCGAGGCATGGAAAAGTTCGGAGGTTTCACAGTCTCCCGGGGGGTTGGCTCATCGCTGGCTCATCAAGGCCGCCCTGCCCCTGAGCTTCGCATGGCTGGGTCTGGCAGCGATTGCGCGTCTCTTGCGAGTTTCGTCAGCTTTGTTCGGGGATTTGCCGCCGAGTCGCAAGGGTGGGGGGCGCTGAGGTGGAACCTCGAGAATGGCTGGCCGTTGCGATGTTCGGGTCCTTCATTCTGCTCATCTTCACGGGCTTTCCGGTTGCGTGGGTCCTGGGTGGGCTCGCGGTTTTTTTTACCGCAATTGGAATCATTGCCGAGCGTGACTTTGGGATCTACACCGGAGTCGACTGGGCGTACTCGTCTCTTGCAGTCGAGCGGGTCTGGAACGTGATGGACAACTGGGTGCTGGTGGCCCTGCCCATGTTCATCACCATGGGAATCCTCCTGGACCGATCGCGAATCGCTGCGGATCTCATGACCAATGTCTCCAAGCTCTTCGGGAGGGTGCACGGGGGTCTCGCGGTGACCATCACGGTGATCGGTGTACTGCTCGCCGCAACCACCGGCATCATCGGTGCGTCAGTGGTACTGCTGGCCCTGCTGGGTCTGCCGACCATGTTGGAACGCGGTTACCAGCCGGAATTGGCATCGGGAACGGTCTGCGCCGTGGGAACCCTCGGGATCCTCATTCCGCCCAGCATCATGTTGGTGATGATGGCGGACCGTCTTGCCATGAGTGTGGGCGATCTGTTCATGGGGGCATTCATACCGGGCGTGCTGCTCGGTGGGTTGTACGTCGTCTACATCCTGGTCTACGCGGCTCTGCGTCCCGATGCGGCACCGGTTCCCGATGAGGTGGATCGAGTCGATGCGCGGGTGGCGCTGGCGGTGCTGCGTTCCGTTGTCCCCACCGCGGGTCTCATCCTTTCCGTTCTGGGCAGCATTTTCTTTGGAATTGCGACACCCACGGAAGCAGCGGGAGTCGGGGCGTTCGGCGCACTGATGTTGGCGTGGTTCAAGGGAAGGCTGAAGGGTGGAGTGCTGCGAGGCGTAATGCGTGAGACCACTCGAACCACGGGCTACATCTTCGCGATCCTGCTGGGGGCGACCGCCTACTCGCTGGTTCTGCGCGGGCTCGGCGGCGACCACCTCATCGAGCGGGCATTTCTCGGGCTGCCCTTCGAGCCCAGTGGCGTCCTGATTTGCATTCTGCTGTTCACCTTCCTACTCGGCTTCTTCCTGGACTGGATCGAGATCACGTTGATCGTCCTGCCACTGGTGGCACCGGTGGTCGAGAGCCTTGGATTCGATCTCATCTGGTTCACGGTTCTCTTTGCCGTGTGCCTACAGACTTCGTTTCTCACGCCTCCCGTGGGCTTTGCGCTTTTCTACTTGAGGGGCGTGGCGCCCGAAGGGGTCGATGTGGGGACGATCTATCGTGGGGTCGCGCCCTTCGTCGTGCTGCAGTTGATTGGCTTGGCGCTGCTCTTCTACTGGCCCGTCCTGGTCACCTGGCTTCCAAGCATCGCCTACTGAAACGGGTTGAGAGGAAGACCGGCCACGTGGGTGGTGCCAAGAGGAAGTGGCATCGATTTGCTCTCGTTTTCAGAGTAGGCGTTGCAGCTTGTCGAGGGTGGCCACTCGCTCCTTCGTGTCGGAGCCGACCAGCATCACGTTCAGACTCGTCACGCCGACTTCGCGGAGGGCCGCAATCCGCTCGCGTACGAAACCCTCGGGACCGATCAGGGTTGTTTCGTCGATGAAGGACTGAGGGATGGCGGCAGCGGCCTCGCGTTTCTTGCCCGAGAGGTATAGATCCTGGATCTCCGCGGCTTCGCTCTCGTAGCCGTAGCTCGAGAACAGGTCGTTGTAGAAGTTTTTGCTGCGTGCTCCCATGCCCCCAACGTAGAGGGCGATCATCGGCCGAGCGAAATCTCGGAAGGACTCCAGTCCTTCGCCGATGCCTACGGCGCCCCCAGCGTGAATGTCGAGGGGGGCGCGTTCAGGGTCGCGCCGAGCACGTCCGGCTTCGAGGGAGGCACCCCAGTGCTTGGGTGACTTCTCGGGATGAAAGAAGATGGGGAGCCAGCCGTCAGCGAGTTCGGCCGTCATCTCCACACTGCGGGGTCCGAGGGCCGCCACCGCGATGGGGATTTCCGATCGCACCGGAGATGCGATCAACATGAGAGGCTTGCCGAGGCCCGTACCCTGGCCCTCGGGCAGAGGGAGTGGATAACGATCGCTGTCGTGGGTGAGTCGCTCGCGTCGCCAGACCTTCCGACAGATCTCGATGATTTCGCGCGTTCGGCTGACCGGGGCGTCGTAGGGGACCCCGTGCCAGCCCTCGATGACCTGTGGCCCCGACGCGCCGAGGCCCAGCACGGCGCGTCCATCCGAGAGGGCGTCGACCCCGGCGGCTGTCATGGCCAGCAGGGTGGGAGTGCGGGTGTAGATGGGCAGGATCCCCGATGCGATCTGTACGCGCTCAGTCAGGGCTGCCACGTAGCCCATCAGGCTGGGTGCGTCGAAGCCGTAGGCTTCGGCGATCCAAACGGTATCCAGCCCAGCCCGTTCGAGTTCCTGGACCTCTGCGACGGACTCCTTGAAGTGCCCCGCGTAACCCATTTGTGTTGAAATTTTCAACGTTGATTCCTCCTGGTAGATCAGCGGGCCGAAGGTTTCAGATTTTGCGTCCGGTCTCTGCCCAGTAGCGATCTCTCAGCAGTCGCTTGTAGAGTTTTCCGGTCGGGTGACGGGGCAGTGC
Organism: Myxococcota bacterium; assembly: GCA_022447545.1. Lineage (GTDB taxonomy): Bacteria > Myxococcota_A > UBA9160 > UBA9160 > SMWR01 > JAKVBI01. The sequence goes on along the minus strand of JAKVBI010000003.1, from coordinate 78,549 downwards.
CTCTTCGAAGTCGAAGCTTCGCGGCACCTTGTAACCCGCCAGGTGCTCTCGGCAGTATTGGCTGAGGTCGTGGGCCAGCTCGTCGCTAGCAGTTTGCCCCGCGGCGAGTTCGACGGCGGCTTTGACCTCTTCACCGAACTCGTCGTTGGGGACTCCAAAGACAGCTGCGTCAGCAACGGCTGGGTGTGCGGCGAGCACCCCCTCGATCTCGGAAGGGTAGATGTTGACTCCACCCGAAATGATCATGTCGATCTTGCGATCACTCATGTACAGGAAACCGTTTTCGTCCACGTAGCCCACGTCGCCGAAGGTGTAGACCCCAGCTTCGAGATGGGCCGACGAGGTTTTGTCCGGATCTTTGTGGTATTCGAAATCCATTCCCAACTTGTTCTTGAAGTAGAGCTGCCCTTCCTCGCCAGGGTTCACGTCCCTGCCCTGTTCATCTACGACACGTATTTCCACCGTGTCGAGGAGGCGCCCAAGACTGCCTGGGTGCTCGAGCCACTCGTCGGCGCGAATGGTACTTACGATGGCTCCTTCGGTAGCTCCGTAATACTCGTGAATCACGGGGCCCCACCAATCGATCATTTGCCGCTTGACCTCGGGCGGGCATGGCGCAGCACCGTGCCAGACGGCTTGGAGGCTACTTCCACTGAAACTCTGCTTTTGTTCATTCCCCAGGCGAAGCAGCCGGACGAATTGGGTGGGCACCAGGTGCAGGTTGGTCACACCGTAACGGTCCACCAATTCCAGGGTCTCCGAGGCGTCGAATTTGTGGCGCATCACGACCGCCGAACCAGCGAGTAGGGGCAGAAAAGAAAACGCCCACTGGGCGGAGTGATACAAGGGGCCAACGAGCAGGGTGATGCCGGATTCAGGTAGTCCGAGACTGCCTGTCACGGATGCGCTCATCAGCTTTGCGATCTCGATGGGAGCGCCCTGGGGCAGGCTCGTGCTCACCACTCCCTTGGGCCGCCCGGTGGTTCCCGAGGTGTAGAACATGGGCCCGCCCATGCTGGGGTCTCCGGGGTCACCGGAGGGTGCCGCAGCCAGCAATGCCTCATAGTCGTCGAAGCCGTCAGGCGCATTGCCGCCCACGGCTGCGATCAGCTGTAATCTCTCACCACCACCCCGTTCCAGGGCGTCGGCTGCGACGTGACAGAAGCGGGTGTCTGCAATGAAAGCCTTGGCGTCGGAGTTCTCGAGCACGTAGGCGACTTCTTCTCCCACCCAGTGCCAGTTGATGGGTACCACGCGCATTCCCGCCTGAGTGGCGGCGGCCATGGCCTCCATGTACTCCCGGCGGTTGCCCGAGAGGACGGCGAAGGTGTCCCCGGTACCGAGCCCTGCGCCGCGAAGGCTGTGAATCAGCCGATCGACCCGCTGGTCGAATTCTTCCCAACTCGTCTGGCCGAACTCGTCGGCCAGGGCCATCCGCGCGCCCCCCTGTTGTGCCAGCGGTTCGAGCAAGGCTCCCATGGTGGTCTTCTCCCAGGTGTTGGCGTTCACCGAGTGTGCAGCAGGTCGCCCGCGCTGCACACAAATTCGCTCAGATCACGGACACGGTGGGGTCAAGCCATGCGCGTGCGGTTTGTGCGACATCTCATCAGACCGAAATTTCAGCTGCGGCTGCGCGGCATTCCCAGGCTGGCCTGGGCGATGATGCTGCGCATGATCTCGCTGGTTCCACCGTAGATCGACATGGCCTGGGAGAGGCGATAGCCCCATTCCATTTCGCCATTTCCCGCGGCTCCCACCTCGCCTTTCTTTAGGATCGAGTCGGGTGCTGCGAGGTCCAGGAGGTCGGCCGAGTCCTCGATGTAGGTCTCGGGTCCGAACAGGGCGACCATGGGGCCCTGGCCGGTGTCAGCCTCTCCCTCGATGCCAGACCATAGGCTGCTGAGCCCCAGGGCTCGAGTGATGTGGGCGCGCATCAACGCATAACCGATGCGATCACGTACACGCGGATCCTCCAGGGCGGGCCGGCCCTGGCGCTCGGCGCCGCGAGCCCACTCGATGGCCTTTTCCACGAGTTGAAGGCTCTCCATACCCTGGGCGCCAGCGGCCCCCCCCCCATGTTCGAGGGCGAGTGCGTAGCGCAGGACTGTCCAACCTTCGTCGACGCCTCCGATCCGGAATCGGTCGGGGATGCGCACGTCCGAGTAGTAGGTGGCATTGGTTCGTTCGTCGGAAAGTGTGTAGATGGGCTGGATCTCAACACCGGGTTGGTCGGTGGGGACGAGAAACATCGTTAACCCGTGATGCTTGCGTACCTCGGGGTTGGTCCGAGTGAGCAGGAAGATGTAGCGGGCGAGGTTGGCGCCGCTGGTGAACATTTTCTGGCCATTGATGACCCAGTTGTCGCCATCCCGCACGGCGCGGGTCTGAGCATCGGCGACGTCGGAGCCCGAGTGGGGCTCCGTGTATCCGAGCGAGATGAGTGCATCTCCCGCTGCCACTTGTGGGAGAACTTCGAGCTTGAGGTCCTCGGTCCCGTAGTGCATGAGGGTCTCGGCCACGAGTCGAGTGGTGCTGATCGCGTGGGTCGTCCATCCCACCCGGTGAAACTCGTCGGAGAGAACGGCTGCGTCGTAGGGGCCGCGGTCCTGGCCGCCGTATTTGGCGGGCCAGGTGGGGTAGAGAAGATGATGGTCGGCGAGGGTCTTGTGGAACCCATCGTCGTGGCCGTCCCAGCTGTAGTGGGCACGTGCACGCAACTCGTCTGTCAGGTGCTCGTCGAAGAAACGCCGGATGACGCCCCGGAACGCCTCGGTCTCCTCGCCATAGCTGAACTCCAGATTGACCTCGCCCGCATCGGGGAGCGCGACGCGAGCGCCCTCGAAGCGTCGCGCGACCGCCGTCTGCAACTCGTCGCGCGGATCACCGCCCAGAAGCGCCCAGGCTTTGCCTCGGCGGTGATAGAGCTGGATGTCATATTCGACGGACAATCCATAGCCACCGTGGGTATGAAGGGCTGGTCCGACGGACTGCTGGACGCAATCTGCCGCCCACGCATAGGCGAGTGAGATCAGGCTGGCGGCTTCTTCGTGTTGGCGAGCAATGGCCCAGATGCTTTGCCAGGTCAGAATGCGGCCGCCTTCGACGCTGGTGATGGCGTTGGCGAGCGGGTGGGCGATGGCTTGGAAGGCACCGATGGGGCGATCGAACTGAATTCTCTCGGTCGCGTACTCGGCGGCAATTTCGATGGCGCGTCGGGAAATTCCCAAAAGAGCCGAGGCCGTCAGAACCTTGCGCTCTTCCATGGCCATCTCGAACAGTCGACGGGCTTCTTCGTCGCGCGCGAGAACGTGTCGCTCTGCGATTTCGGGACTGTCGGAGAGACACCAGCGTGCGACGGGGCTGTCTCCGAGATTTCGCAGTGCCTGGGCATCGCCGGCACGCGTCACCAGCACCAGTTCGTCGCCGTCGAGACCCACGACCTGGTCCGCAACGGCTCCACCCGGAACGATTTGTAGAGCGTTGCCCTTGGCGGTCCTCAGGGCGAGGGTCACGAGCTTCTGACCATCGAGGGCGGCGTCGAGACTGGCTCGCGCTTCCTCGTGGGAGATTTGAGCCAATAGCCCGCAAGTCACCATGGTCTCAATGAGGGGCCCAGACGCCAGGTGGCGTCCAGCCTGCTCGGCGATCACCGAGGCCTCGAGCAGCCCGGCACCGCTTCCCCCTCGCAACTCGGGAACTCGCATGCCCACGGCACCCGTTTCGACCAGGTGTTGCCAGAGTTTCGGGTCGAAGCCCAACGGTTCGGCGGCGCGAACGCGGTCCGGGCTGGATTCGGTAGTAAAGAGCTCCGTGAAGGCGTCTCGGAGCATTTCCTGTTCGTCGGTCAAGCGCAGATTCATGTCGGTTCCGAGTAAAGTGGTCGAATTGAAGACGCCAGCTTAAACCATGACGAGCCCATTGGTCTGCTCGTGCTAGAAACAGGGAGCAGAAACCGACGAATTCCTCGGAGACACCATGCGCCGTTGGATCGCCATCGTTGCTTGCCTGTGCGTCGCCGTCGGAATGGGCGGCTGCTGGCAGACTTCGTTGGGGCTTCCTGCGTGGCAGACCGCGCTGGTCTTGGGGTACTTCCAGGCCAACCGGATGTGGTGTGGGATCGCCGGTTGCCCGGTGGAACTCCCTGAGGGTATGCGGGTCGAGGTCTTCGACGATCAGCTGCTGGAGGCTGCGCCGGTGGCGCTGGACGTCGACGCCTGGGGCCGGGTCTATCTCGCTCTAGGTGGCCGCATGGCGGGGGGGGCGGAGGACAATCGATTCTCCAGCTTCTGGCTCGAAGATGACTTGGCTTCGAGCCGGGTTTCCCATCGCCGGGCCTATATCGACAAATGGGTGCAGGCTGGGGCGTTCGATGATCCCGACCACTTCACCGCGCATGCCGACCAGTTGGTGGTGGTCGAGGACCGCGATGGTGATGGAGTGGCGGATCATCTCGAGGAACTCGCCAGCTTCCGAGAGCCTGTCGATGGTCTGGCGGCTGGAATCTGGGTGGATGGCCACGATGTCTACGCCACTGTGATCCCTAATCTCTGGCATCTACGCGTGGACGATGCGGGGGTTCGGGTGGGGGAGCCCGAAGTTCTGGCCACGGGCTTCGGGGTGAAGACATCGCTGTTGGGGCACGACCTCCACGGACTGGCCGAAGGTCCGGACGGCAAGCTCTACTTCTCCATCGGCGATCGCGGCTACCGGGTGCAGCTGCCGGACGGCCGTGTTCTCGAGCCACCCCTTGGCCCTGGGCGCGGGGCCGTCTTTCGCATCGAACGAGACGGCTCTGGGCTGGAGGTCTTTGCCACCGGATTGCGCAATCCCCAGGAGCTGGCCTTCGACGATTACGGGAACCTGTTCACCGGCGAGAACAACGGTGATGGAGGCGACCAGGCGCGGATCGTCTACGTGGTGGAGGGTGGAGACAGTGGTTGGGCGATGCCCTATCAGACCCTGGTGGGCGACTACCGGCTGGGTCCCTGGGTCGACGAAGATCTCTGGCGCCCGGCCCATGAGGGCCAGGCGGCCTGGATCGTTCCGCCCATTGCGAACCTCGGCAACGGCCCGGCCGGCTTGGCCCACTATCCGGGGCTGGGGCTGCCTGAGCGATACCGCGACCACTTTTTCATGGCTGACTACGGCTACGCGAAAGTCCGTAGCGGCATCTGGTCCTTTGCGTTCGAGCCCCAGGGTGCCGGTTTTCGGCTGGTCGACGAGCACCCCTTCGCGTGGTCGTTGCTCGCCACGGATCTCGCCTTCGGGTGGGGGGGGCAGATCTTCGTCTCCCAGTTTTCCCAGTTTGACTGGCTCCAATCCATCCTTGTGCTGTCCCATGACGAGGAGCGCTCGGATCCGAGAATTGCCGAGGCGCTCGAGTTGGCGCGGAGCGGCATGGAGGGCCGTGGAGCTGAAGAACTGACGGGTCTGCTCGCCCATCCGGACCGACGCATCCGTATGAAGGCCCAGCTGGAGCTGGTCCGCCGCGGAGATGCGGAGGCTCTGGCGAGAGTGGCCAACGATCCCACGTCCGGTCTACTCGCGCGGTTGCACGCCGTATGGGGCCTCGGGCAACTGGGCACCCGAGGCTTGCGGGTGGCCGGCTGGAATGATCTGGCATGGACGCGCTCGGAACCGGTAGAGGTTCGATCTCAGGTTGCCAAGGTCGCTGGAACGGCTGGCGCCGACTGGCTGGCGCCAGACCTCGTGGCGCTGCTCACGGATGAGAGCGCGCGGGTGCAGTTCTTTGCCGCTCAGTCGTTGGGTGCTCTGGGTTCGAAGGCGGCGGTGGGCCCGCTGTTCGCATTGCTCGAACGCAACGACGATGACGATGTGTTCCTACGACACGCGGTGGTTCACGCTCTGGCGCGCATCGGTGACCTGCAATCGGTCATCGCTCACAGCGATGCCGCGAACCGCTCGGTTCGTTTGGGCGCTCTGCTGGTCTTGCGCCGGGCCGAGGACCCGCGAATCGGCCGTTTCATGTCGGATCCCGACCCCCTGCTGGTGTTGGAGGCCGCTCGAGCCATCTACGACGTGCCCATTCCCGAGGCCATGCCCGCCCTGGCACGAGCCCAAGTGGATCCCGACCTGGGATCGGCATTCACGCGCAGACAGATCGGAGCCAACCTTGCCCTGGGCACGTCGGAATCCGCCGGGCGGTTGGCCGGCCTGGTCAACGATTCCTCGCAACCGCTTGCCATGCGCGAGTTGGCTCTCGAGGCCCTGGCGTCGTTCACCGAGCCCGAGCCCCGTGATCTCGCCATGGGCTTCTACCGGCCGCTGCCATCGCGAGAGACGGCGGTGGTGTTCGAAGCCTTTGATGAGTTGGGGCCGACTCTCGTGGAGGGAGAGCTGGGCGGTCGCGCCCTGGAGGTTGCCCAGAGCTACGGACGGGTGCCGCTGAGCAACTCGGAACTTGCCGAGCGCGTGGAGAATGCGGGGTTGCCTGCGCCGCTTCGGGTGGCGAGTCTCAGCGTCCTTTCTGTGCGAGAGCCGCGGTCCGAAATCCAACTGGATTCTGCGCTCGAGGTGGCACTTGCCTCGGACGAGCCCGAGCTGCGGGCACAGGCCCGAGAAATTCTGGCACTTCACGACCCCGAGGCGGCCTTGGTGGCTCTGGCTCGGCTTCCCGCAGGGGCAACTATCGGCGAGCGCCAGCGTGCCTGGCAGACCCTCGCAGAGTTGGATGACCCCGGAGCCGACGCGTTGGTGGCCCGGGGGCTCGCTGCGCTTCGCACGGGCGAGCTGGATCCGGCCGAACAACTCGAGGTGATGGAAGCAGTGGTGGCCCGCGACAGCCCCGACATGTCGGTCCAGTTGGCGGATTGGCAGGCTTCCTTGGACTCCCTCGATCCCGTGGCGAGCTACGGCTTTGCGCTGGCGGGTGGAGATCCGGGTCGAGGCCAGGAGATCTTCCAGGGGGCCGGGGATTGTCAGCGTTGCCACACCCTCTCAGGGCACAAAGCTGGCGCTGGCCCGGACCTCACAGGTGTAGGGTCCCGACTGGAAGGTGAAGCCCTCCTTCGAGCCGTCGTCGACCCTCAAGCGGACATCGCGCCTGGATGGGGGACCGTCGTCGTGAGCACGAAAGACGGTCGCGTGTGGATGGGAAGGCTGGTCGAAGAGCGCTCGAATGCACTGGAGCTGGAAATTGACGGCCAGCGGGTCGAAATTCCCAGGCAGCAGGCGGCATCTCTGCGTTCTGCCGCCAGCCCCATGCCCTCGATGGCAGCGAGCCTCGAGCCTCGCGATCTCAGAGATCTGATCGCTTACCTGGAGACTCGCTGAGTCGAGTACTGCTTGGCGAAGGAGAGGCCGGTTGGCCTCGGCCCTCTACCAGCGTCCGCCGCCGCCGCCGCCACGGCCACCGCCGCCGCCGCCGCCACGAGGTGCGCGTTCGCGTGCTTCATTGACTCGAAGGGGCCGGCCCGCGAGGTCTCGGCCGTCGAGTTGGGAGATGGCTTCCTCGGCAGCGGAGTCATCCATTTCCACGAATCCAAAGCCCCTGGAGCGGCCGGTTTCGCGGTCCGAAATGACGCGCGCGGAATGCACCTCTCCGAACCGGGCAAAGGTCTCCCTCAGCTCGTCATCGTCGGTGCTCCATGCCAAGTTGCCCACGTAGATCTTCTTCACTTCGATTCTTCTCCGTGTCCGAACTCGAGATCCTTTGTGTTCTTTGATCCGGACTCAATGGGAAGGCCCACTCGTCGCTTTGCGGCGATCGCGCGGAACCTTGTCTCGTCCACGGCGGCACTGCACCACCGGTGACCTCGTCGAAACTTTCACCGGACCGACTCACGAAACGTTCAGGGACTGGCGAGAAACCGGGCAGGAGATGTTCCTTGACTCAACTAGCCTAGAGCACTCAATCAGCGAATGCATAACGTTTTTTTTCGGTTTTGGGGGCTTATTGCATGGTTTCTGGGCGTCGGGGGGCTTCATTTGGCCCCCTCACGCGGGCCCTGAATGTTGGTGGAGCGCCACGTGCCAGCATCGCTCGAGCGCTCAATGGCGTCTAGAACCCGCTGATTGGCCACTCCATCTTCAAATGTGGGTCCAAAAGGACCCGATCCTTCGACTGCACGGAGGAGGTCCAGAACGGTATGTGTGAAAGTGTGCTCGTAGCCGAGAATGTGCCCGGGGGGCCACCAGGCCTGAACGAAGGGGTGGCTCGGGTCCGTGGCGAGGATGGTTCGGAATCCACTGCGAGGGCCCTCTTCGGCGTAGAACTCCAGCTCGTTCATGCGCTCGAGGTCGAAGCTCAGACTGCCCTCGCTGCCATTGATCTCGAAGCGATTGTAGTTCTTCCGGCCCGGGCAGAATCGAGACCCCTCCACCGAGCCGATGGCCCCGCAGTGAAATCGCATCAAGGCCAGAGCGGCGTCGTCGACATCGACGGGTCCGGTTTGGCTGGAGTCGGGCAGCGGACGCTCAGCGATGAAGGTTTCGAGCAGGCCCGCGACTTCGCTGATCTCTCCCACCAGAAACCGCGCGAGATCCAGAGAATGGGAGGCGATGTCTCCTAGAGCACCACTTCCCGCCTTCGCCTTTTCGAGCCGCCACACACGCGGAGCCTCGGGGTCAACGATCCAGTCCTGCAGATAGGTTCCCCGAAAGTGTCGGATCCGTCCGATGCGACCCTCGTCGATGATCTGCTTGGCGAGCATCACGGCGGGAGCACGCCGGTAGTTGTGACACAGCATGTGCACCACCCCGGCCTTCACCACCGCGTCGCGCATGTGCTCGGCTTCCGCGACGCTATTGGCCAGGGGTTTCTCGCAGAAGACCGCCTTGCCCGCGTCAGCTGCGGCCAGGGCGATGGGCAGATGGCTGTCACCCGGTGTGCAGATGTCCACGATGTCGATGTCGGAGCGTCGGACCACGGTTTCCCAATCCGTGGAGTGCTCGAGCCAGCCGAGTTTGTTGGCCGCCTCCCGAGTGGTTTCCGGATTGCGACCGCAGATCACACGGAGTTCCGGCTCCAAAGGGGTCTCGAAGAACCGGCTCACCTGGCGCCAGGCGTTGCTGTGTGCCCGCCCCATGAATCCGGTTCCAATCAACGCGATGCCGAGCTTTGTCACGCCATCAACTCCGATAGGCCTGGCGACCGATTCCCTGGACGGGGATGCCCTGGGACGGCAACACTTCGTTCTGCAGGGCGAACATACAAGCCGCTGCCTCATCGATCCGGCGCGTAAAGGCGATGGAGCCCTCCAAGATGGGCTTCAGGAGTTCGCGGTTCTGGATCCGGGCCGGGGGGTACTCGTGTTCCACGATCAGCGGGGTCTCGGTGACGTCGAGCCCCAGCAACTCCCGAGCTGCCAACTGGTGGTCGAGCCAATCGACGCTGCGATTCTGGAGGTAGGCCAGGGGGTCGTGTCGGGCCGTTCCCGGCAATTCGTGCTCGGCGAAGCTCGTCTGCTTCTTCCAGGCGTTCGCGTGGTCGGCGGGATCTGGCGAGGGTCGACCCCCCACCCAGTCCCCGCGCTCGAGGGTCTGCCCACCGTAGCCCCACGCGGTGAGACCTCTGGGGTCGATCACCTGTCCCTTGACGTGAAATCCCCCGACCAGGAAGGGCACGTCCTCGTCGCGAAGCCACTGAAAAATCGATCGGGTGTCCTGGCCCATCAGGATGGCGTGGCTGGGGTCGTAGTGGATACGCAGCTGGTCTCCCACGCCGTGGCGCTCGCAGATGCGGTAGAGGGTCAACCAGGCATTGGGCGTGTAGCCGAGGTTGTTGAGAAAGGCATCGTCGAGGGTCCATCCCGGCATGGGGCACTGTTCGATGCGGTAGCTCAAGCCCCGTGCCTGTGCTTCCTGGAGCAGCGGGATGAAGGATTCCTCGAAGTCCTGGAGGTTCTCCTCGAGGCTTCGCTCTGCATTCCTTCCCACGAATCCGCACACTGCGGGGCACCCCAGGAGGACCGCGGCATCGAAGACACGCAACATGAAGTCGTGTTTCTTGCGGCGCAGCGCCGGGTCTGAGTGAAGCATGTTGTCGAAGTAGCCGATGTCAGCGATTTCTACGCCGGTATCGCCCACGGCGGCCACCACCCGGTCAGCACGCGAGCGGTCGAAGGTGTCGCGCAGGTCGAGGGTGTTTGCGACGGGGTCGAGCATGGCTTCGGCGGGGACGTCGGATTCACTGGGGTGAAGGGCTGCCGAGAGCTGGATGCTGTCGGCACCGATTTCGGCGGCAAACTCCAGCCACTCTTCGATGGCGCGGTCGGGGTCCTGGTCGCGTACCTCACGGGGGGTGAGTTCCTGAAGAGCTGCGGTGAGGATGCCCACCTTCATGAAACGGGGCTCGAAATCGACGGGCATCGTTGGTCTCCTGGTCGTGGCTTTCTCGGAGGATCCGCGAGAGGTTCCCGGGTCGGCTTCGCGACCCGCTCATTCTGGGGTCTCACGAGCCGCTGTGTCCAGCCGCAGCCGCCTGTCGACCCAACGAGAAATGGGTTTGTGCTATGCCTCCTGATGACCCCTTCACACAATGAAGAACTCGTTGTGGCCCCGACCGCGCGCAGAACGAGCCGTGATGCCCGACGGATGGGGCGATCTCTTGGATGAAAGTTACTGGGAAGAAGTTGGCGAGAGATACGGCCAGGAGATCTTCGACTCTGCGGCCAACGATCTAAACGGTGTCATCGAAGCCCGTATCGATCGATACGCGGACCCCAGCGCCACGGCTTGTGATTTCGGTTGCGGGGTGGGCCACTATCTCCAGTTGCTCTCCCCGCGCTTTGGTCGCGTCGTTGGCCTCGACCACGCCGAGTCCCTGGTCGAGCAGGCTCGCAGGCGCTGCGAAAAACTGAACAACGTGAAGGTTCTGCGGGCCGACCTGACGCGTGCCAAGCTTCCCGTTGGGCGCTCTGAATTCGGCGTCTGTGCAAACGTGCTGATCTCCGAGCATCCCCGCCTGCGCTCGGCCATCCTGCGCAGTGTCCGCCGCGGCCTTCGGCCTGGGGGGATTGTGGTGATCCTAGTGCCTTCACTCGAATCGGCTCTGTTCGCGAACCAGCATCTGGTGGAGTGGAATCGGCGTCGAGGTTTTTCCCAGCAGGAGGCCCTGGAGGCGGGTCTTCCGCCCACCCGCCGCACCGCCCGGGAACTGCTCGAGGGCCTGGTGCGTATCGAAGGAGTCGCCACCAAGCACTACCTGCGAGAGGAGGCGGTTTTCGGGTTCGTTCGGGCGGGGTTCGAGATGGTCGCGGTCGAGAAGGTGGAGTACGCATGGTCGACGGAATTCGATCGGCCACCGAGTTGGATGAACGAACCGCTTCCCTGGGATTGGTTGATTACCCTGCGACGCGGCTGAAGCTGCGCATTGCGCTGCGCCCACTTGATAGGATGCTCGGCATGGCAATGCTCGAAGGAAAAGTGGGGCTGGTCACGGGCGGAGGAACGGGACTTGGCCGCGCCACGGCAATTCTTGCAGCACGGGAGGGTTCGAAGGTCGGAGTGGTGGAGATTCGAGACCAGACCGCCCGCGAAACGGTCGATCGGATCAACGAAGACGGCGGTGAAGCGATCGCGATCCATGCTGACGTAACTGAGGAGTCTCAGGTGGAAGCCATGGTTTCTTCCATGGTCGATCGCTGGGGGAGACTGGATTGGGCGTCGAACAATGCGGTCACCGGAGCGGTGTTCGCACCCATTCACGAATTTCCCGGTGAGGCGTGGCAGCGGACCCTGTCAGTGGATCTGATGGGCGTCTTCCTGTGCATGAAGTGGGAGATCCGCGCCATGCTCGAAATGGGGGGTGGGTCGATCATCAACATCAGCTCGGTATCGGGTCACAAGGGAGAGCCCCTGCAGTCCGCCTACTCCGCCTCCAAAGGAGGCGTCGATGCGCTCACGAAGACCGGAGCCGCCGAATATGCGGGTCGAGGAATTCGCATTAACAGTGTCGCGCCCGGGGGCATGGCGACCGAGAGCATCGAGCATTATTTCGAGCGAGTTCCCAAGGCCCGGGAGCAGGCCACCCGGGCCCACGCCATGGGCAGGCTCGCGGCTCCGCGCGAAGTCGCCGAAGCCGTCGTTTGGTTGGCCTCCAATCGAGCTTCCTTCGTCACCGGAGAATGCCTGTTTGCAGACGGTGGCGCTCGCGTGAACTCGCAACTGGCTTGAGGGAATCGCTGTGCCCACGCGTGTTCTGACACTTCTCGTCATCCTATACGTCTTCAATTTCGTCGACCGCAATTTGCTTTCGATCCTTCTGACCTCCATCAAGGAAGATCTGCAGGTCTCGGACACATGGATGGGCTTCTTGATGGGCCCGGGCTTTGCGCTCTTCTACACCACTGCCGGAATTCCCATCGCGAGGCTGGCGGATCGTTACGCGCGTCGCACGGTGATGGCCGTGGGGCTGGCGCTCTGGAGTGCGGCGACCGTGGCTTCCGGGCTCGTTCGCAACTTTGGGCAAATGGCCGTGGCGAGAGTGCTCGTCGGGGTGGGTGAAGCTTCGGCCACACCTTCTGCCCATTCGCTGATCTCGGATCTCTTCCCGCCGACTCGCCGAGCCAGTGCTCTGGCGATCTACAACATGGGCGCGAGCATCGGAATTTTCCTGGGATTGGCGTTCGGAGGACTGCTCAACGACAGCGTAGGATGGCGCAATGCCTTCATCATCGTTGGCCTTCCGGGTTTGCTGTTTGCCCTGGTGATCCGTTTCGCGATTCCCGAGCCCCGAAGAGGCGAGGCCGAGGGGCTGGAGGACACGGGAGAACCGCCCAGGTTGCGCGAGGTAGCCAGTCATCTATTCGCGCAGCGTTCCTTTCGCCACCTTCTGGCTGCGGCGGGTCTCTATTCCATCAACGCCTACGCGATGACGACCTGGCCTGCCGCCTTCATGGAGCGGGTTCACCATCTGAGCCCGGGGGAATTCGGATGGAAGCTGGGACTGGTGATCGGTGTTGGGGGAGCGGTGGGTGCCCTGGTGGGCGGCTTCTCGGCCGATGCGCTCGCACGCCGGGACATGCGATGGCTCATGTGGATCTGCGGTTTGGCGGGTTGCGCGCTGGTACCCCTGCTCTTCGGTTTCTGTTTTAGTGCCGATCCCACCCTCGCTCTGTGGCTGTTCCTGCCCGCGAATTTCTTCAACCAGTTTTATGCTGCGCCGAGCTACGCGGTGACCCAGGGCCTGGCGCGGTTGAGAATGAGGGCCGTGGCGTCGGCCATCATTCTGTTCGTCATCAACCTGGTTGGGCTGGGTCTCGGGCCCCAATTGGTCGGCATTCTCAACGATCTGCTCCAGCCCAGCTTCGGGGACGAGGCCATCCGCTATTCGCTCAGTGCCATGGGGCTGTTCAATCTCTGGGGAGCACTGCACTCCGTGTTGGGCGCTCGCACCTTGCGCGCTGAACTCGCGGATGTCGAACGGACCGAGTAGAGAAGGGGTCCGCGGCTGTGTTGCCCCGCCAGTAGACTAGGCTCCCTTGAGGACCTCACCCGGAAGCTCGCCAGTATGTTTCCCGCCTTCGATCAGGATTCGACCATTGACGACCGTGAGCTCGTAGCCCTCGGAGTCCACCACGTAGCGTCCGGAATTCGCCGGGAAGTCTTCGGCCAGATACGCTTTGCTGGTCGCCAGCTGATCGGGGTCGAAGGCAATGATGTCCGCCTTGGAGCCCACCCGTAGGGTGCCCCGGTCCTCGAGCCCGTGAACGTTGGCGGGCATTCCTGTAAGGCGATACACGGCCTGTTCGAGGCTCAAGGGGTCCGGGACCCACTCGGTCAACAGCCTCGTCGTGTAGTCGGCTCCCACGAAGGAGGCCAGGTGGGCACCGCCATCCGAGGAACCGGCCATCACCAGGGGGTTGAGGATGGCCTGGTGGTTGATGTGTTTGATGAATTGCTGGGCGGTTTCGTCCATGGACGACTCGAAGTTCATACGCAGATCCTCCGACAATGAGAGGTCGAGGAAGCAGTCCAGCGGGTCGACGCCGCGTTCGGCGGCGATGTCGCCCAACAGGCGCCCCTCCAGGTCTGCATTGGCGGGAGTCGTAGCCTGCTCGACCAACAGCGTGGCGGGGTCGATGGTGAAGGTACGCCCATCGGGTGAATCCAGCGCCTCGCGCAGTTTCTTGCGGACATCCGGGTCACGCAGGGCTTCACATCGCTTTGGCTCGGGTAGACACAGGATTTCGCGCCAGTACGGAATTTCGTCGAACAAGAAGGTGTCGAGGAGCCTCATATGGGCCTCGAGCTTGTTGACCGAGAACATGGGATGCAGACGCGCACCCTGAGCGGAGGCCTCATCGATGAAATCGAGGGTCTCCTGCCAGCCCATGGGGTTGGTGGAACTCGGCACCAACGGGTTGAGTTCGACGGGCTTGCCCGACGCCCAATAGATGTCCAGCAGGAGCTTTCGATCGGCGTCATCGTAGCCGGCTGCAAAGCTGTGCGGAATGATTTCTACGGCGCCGTGGTCGAATTCCGCGAGTACACCGCAAAGGGCCACCACTTCTTCAGGCGAGGCATGGTTCGAGGGCACCTCGCGGCCGTCATCACCCACGTGGATCTCGATCTGAGACGTGGAGAACCCCAGGGCCCCTTCGCGCATGCCCTGGCGAACCAATTCTTTCATAGCTTCGATTTCTTCGGGTGTCGCTTCGCGCTCCGAGGCGTCGTCTCCCATCACGTAACGGCGCACGGCCGAGTGCCCCACGTAGCCACCGACGTTGACACCGATCTTGCCCTCGAAACGATTCCAGAAGTCACCGTACCCACCCCCGTTGAAGCGCATCCCCTCGGCCAGCGCCGATCGCGACATACCCTCCACACGGCTCAGCATGCCCGCGAGCCAGTCGACGTCTTCGGGGCGGGCTGGAGCCAATGTGAATCCGCAGTTGCCCGCCATGACGGTCGTCACTCCGTGCCAACAGGAGGGCGATGCGATGGGGTCCCAATCGAGCTGGACGTCGTAGTGGGTGTGGATATCGATGAAACCGGGTGAGACCACCAAGCCCGACGCGTCGAAGATACGATCGGCGCTTTCTTCGATACGTCCGATTTTTCGGATACGGCCTTCGTCTACGGCGATGTCTGCAGTGAATGCAGGCAGTCCAGTTCCGTCGATGACACGCCCGCCACGGATGATCAGGTCGAAGCTCATGAGTTCCTCCTTTGGACCATTGCATGATAACGCGTGCAGACCCCGAACATCTCCTGATCGACTCGTGGCGAGCAGTGTGTCGGACCCACGGGGTTTTCAGCTTGTATGATGGCGGTTCTGGGACCCGCTCTCATCCAGCTCTTTTTTTACACACAACCTTGAGAGCGACGTCTTACCAGGAGGGCAGTCGAGAGTCGTCGATGCTGCAGCGCACATTTCATATCGCAGCGTTGGCGGCCTTTGCCTTCGCGCAACCAGTGTTCGAAGTGCTTCGCCTGCACCCCACCTTCCTGGTGGCTCACGACGCCGATTTTCTGGATGGGCTGGCCCTGGCCTGCGCACTCGGCCTTGCGCTGCCCCTGATGGTGGGACTGGGGGTCGCATCGCTCGCCCGAGTTTCTGGGCGCTTTGGAAACCGAGTCCAGCAGACCTTCGTGATGTTGCTGGTGGCGCTCGTCGTGCTGCCTGCCCTACAGGGACCACAGGTTGAGACAGGGTTGTCGCTGCTGCTGGCGGGGCTTACGGGCGCGCTGACGGCGTCGGCGTACAGGCGGTTCCCTGCCGTGCAGCGCGTCTTCAGTTTTTTGGCCCTGGCCGTTCTCGTTTTCCCTTTGCGTTTCGTTGCGAGCGATGCCCTTCGCGACGCGACTGGAAGTTCGTACGTGCCCGGTCGTTTCGAACTTCGGGTCGAGCAGCCGGTTCCCGTGGTGCTGGTGGTTTTCGACGCCCTTGCCCTTCACGCCCTCGTGGGCCCCGGTGAGCGCGTCGATGCCCGGCGTCATCCGAATTTCGCCGCCTTGGCGGAAGATTCTCTGTGGTTCGTCGATGCGACCACGGTTGCCGAGAAGACGCGGGCTGCGTTACCCGCGCTCCTGACGGGGAACTACCCGGTCAAAGACCGGACCCCCACCGCGAGCGAGTATCCGGCCAACCTGTTCACGCTGTTGGAGGGCGATTACGCGATCCACGCTCTCGAGCCCCTTACGCGTCTGTGCCCCACTTCCTCGTGTGGAACGGTGGTCCCTCGCACAGACCGTCTGGCAAACCTGGTTTCCGACGTTTCGTACATCGCCGGCCACGTCCTCGTTCCCCCGCCGTGGAAGCGAGCGCTGCCCGACGTGTCCAGAACCTGGCGTGATTTCGGGTGGGACGGTCCGGTGGAAACCACGCGGGAGCAAACCACTGCTGATTCCGAGTGGCTGCTGGAGCGATTCCTGAAAGACCTCCAGCCTGGACCGCAACCTGGTCTCTATTTCGTCCACTTTCCGGTTCCCCACTGGCCCTATCGGTACCTTCCATCGGGGCTGCGGTACGGTGGGTTCGGGCGCCACACCACGCCTCAATACGAAGGGCCGCGCCGGTTCGGGGATCGGGACTTTGAGGAGGCCGTGGCCCTCCAGCCCTATCTGATCCAGGTTGCGTACGTGGACCGCCTGCTGGGTCGGGTGGTCGAGGGCTTACGGGCGGCGGGTTTGTACGACTCCGCGCTTCTGATCGTAACGTCAGACCACGGTGTGAGCTTCAACCCCGGGTGGCATGCACGCCTTTATTCCAAACTCGGGGGGCCGGACATCGCGCCCATCCCGCTGTTTGTGAAGCTTCCGAACCGTCGTGCTGTGGGGGTCCTTGAGCGCAGGGCCGAGCTGGTGGACGTCCTGCCCACAGTTCTCGATGTCGTGGATGCGACGCCCCTCCCTGTGATGGACGGCCGCTCCCTGCTGGCCCCCGAAGAACCCGGACGAGCCCCCAAGCAGTTGATCGCTCACCGCTTGGATGGGACGGAACGCTTCGAGGTTTCTTCTCCCCTTCCCGAGAGGACCCGGACCGCTCGGCTCGCTGCTCGAAATTTCGCCCTTTCGCTTGGCGCCCAGGGATTGTTCGGCCTGGGTCCGCTTCGGGGGCAGCTGGGACGTCCGGTTTCTACTCTGCCCATGGCCGACGTGCCCGGTTTCGAGGTGACCCTCGACCACGCCTTCGCCTATCTGGACGTCGACCCGGCGTCGGGCTTCGTGCCGGCCTTCGTGGCGGGCCGCCTCGAATTTCCCTGGCAAGTCGAGCGGCCCAGCGAGCTGCTGGTGGCGGTCGACGGCGTGGTGAGTGGGATGACTCGGAGCTTCGACCCCTCGGGTCGGAGTGCGCGCTTCGAAGCCCTGGTGTCTGACCGCGCTTTCGCGCCCGGTCGCAATGAGATCGAGGTGCTGGCCTTGATCGAGTCGGATGGGGTCGGGGAGTTCTTGCGGGCGGGGACGCGTCGGGCTGGAGCCTGGCGTTCGTTCCACGACGATGTCGGAAGACCTCTCGTTCTACGCTCACCCGATGATCGCTGGTTCCCCGTGGTGCCTGGTGCCGTAGAGGGTGAGGTCGAGAGGGTTCGGTTCGATTTTCGTGGACGCACCCGGGGGACGGAGGTGTTGATGTGGGCCGAGGGCCGGGTCTTGTCGCACCGTCGCGCCGAGACCGGGTCGGACCCTTTCGAGTTCGAATTTGCGGCCCCCGACAGGCGTACCGAGGGCGATTCGTCGGGACATGTTCGGTTTCTCGCCATCGGTGACAACCGTGCGTCGGCGATTGGACCCGCGGCTGGTGATGAATGGCCGCGGATTCATGCCCCGCTCCTTCTGCTGGAAGACGAGCAATCCTCCGCTCTGATCCTTTCGCCCAACAACACTCGAGTTTTGGATGGGGAGGTCGAGCTGCAAAGTCTCGAACGGTTGCCCCAGGCTGATGAGCGGTTGCAGCTGACCGGTCGTGTCGCCACCCATGCGACGCCTGGATTCGTGATGCTCTTCTCGCGGGGCAGGTTGGTGGCCCAGGCACCCTTGTCCGCAGGCGGCGGTTTTCGTCTGACGCTTCCAAGCGCGGTTGCAGAGCCGCCGCTGGCTTGGCTGGTTGCATCGAGGTCCGGTCAGATCCTGCTCGGGCGGGTGAGCGACGCTCGCCCTGGCGGTTGACTCTCGCTCCTGCCCGACGGTGAGTCGACTAGGGCCGAAGGTGAAAGTTGCTGCGGCCAGCGGTACGCAGTGGCGCGGCCAACTCTGCGAACTCGCACAGCAGCGGCCGGGTGTCTTGGGGATCGATGATCTCTTCGGCGAGGAAGGCTTCGGCGGTGCGGAAGGGCGAACGCACCGAGTCGAGGCGCTGCTGGATCTCGACCAGCAGCTTCTCGGGGTCTTCCGAGGCCTCGAGCTCGGCGCGGTAGGCGGCCTCAATTCCACCCTGCACTGGAAGTGAACCCCAGTCTCCAGAGGGCCAGGCGAAGCGGTAGGGGTAGCGGGAGCCATTGGTGTGTGCAGCCCCTGCGACTCCGAAGGCCTTGCGTACGATCACCGAGCACCAGGGCACGCTGGCCTGGTAGACGGAAGCCAGAGCGCGTGATCCGTGACGGATCGTCGCCTGCTCCTCTGCTCGCCTTCCGATCACGAAACCGGGGCAATCGACCAGATGGATCACCGGCAGGTGGAAGGTTTCAGCCAGCTCGATGAAGCGTACCAGCTTCTGGGAGGCATCGGCCGTCCAACCTCCTCCGTAGTGGTAGGGGTCGCTGGCGATGAGGGCCACGGGCCAACCGTCGAAGCGCGCCAGGCTCGTGATGACCGAACGACCGAATGACCGGCCGATTTCCATGCGGGAGCCTCGATCGCACAGCGTGTCCAGGATGCGGCGCATCTTGTAGACCTTGCGCGGGTTGCGGGGAATGATGGAAAGCAGCTCCTCGTCGCGTCGTTGCGGGTCGTCTTCGCGCGGTCCGCGGGGAGGGAGCTCGTAGACTGAACTGGGCAGATAGGAGAGGAAGCGCCGCGCCTTTGCGAAGGCCTCTTGTTCGTCTTCGGCGTCGTCATCCACGGCACCGCTGCGGGTGTGGATGTCGGCTCCGCCCAGCTCCTCTTTGGTGAGGTCTTCGCCCAGCCGTTTTACCACCGGCGGTCCGGCGACGAACATTTGCCCGATCTGTTTGACGAGGATTGAGTAGTGGCTGTTGACGAGGCGCGCCGCACCCAGTCCGGCGACGGGCCCGAGTCCCAGGGCCACCACCGGGACCTGGGCGAGATTGTCGACGACAAATTCCCAGCCCGGGTTCATTGGGATGTAGGTGCGGGCCTTCTTCGAGTCGAGCTGCTTGACCGATCCACCTCCACCGGTTCCATCGATGAGGCGCAAGAGGGGCAATCGCATCTCATTGGCGAGTTGTTCGGCGAAGACCATCTTCTGGTGGATCGAGGCATCGGCGGCGCCGCCTCGGATCGTAAAGTCGTCACCGGTCACCACTACGGGTCGACCTTCAATGCGTGCACGGCCGAAGATGAAATTGGAGGCCTGGAATTCCTGAAGCCTTCCATCGTCGTCGTACTCGGCCTTGCCGGCGAGCTTACCTGTTTCTCGCAGGGAGCCAGCGTCGATCAGTGCCGTCACCCGCTCTCGAACGTTGAGCTTTCCACGGGATCGCTGACGCTCGAGTTTCTCGTCGCCACCCATCTGGTCTGCCAAGCGCTCGCGGTGGCGGAGTTCGTCGATCTCCTTTTGCCAGCTCACCGTTTCGGCTCCTTGTTCTACTGAGGTTGGAAGGAATGCCCATCCTGTTCGGTCCATGGGTTCTTGTAAAGCCCTGCCCGCATCACCTGTCGCGGGCAGCTGCCAGATCCGCCGCCAGGGTGCGATTGACGGCCATGGAGTGTCCAGCTGCCCACAGAACCGGGAGGCAAAGGACCAGCAGGGAGTAGCGGATTCCAGCTTCGCCGAAGCTGGTGCGTAGGGCGTCGTTGAGTACGCCGACGAGGAGCGGCCCCACTCCCATTCCGAAGAGGTTGATGTTCAGCAGCAACACTGCCGAAGCCATGGCGCGCATTCGCAATCGCGCGATGCCCTGGCAGACCCAGAAACTCGGTCCCATCCAAAAGGTGCCCACGAAGACCTGTACACCGTAGAAGGTCAGGGCCAGCACGGGGTTTGGCGCGAAGAGGAAGCCTACGCAGAAGGGAATCATGGCCAATGCGCCTCCCACCGGGATCCACATCGCGTAACGCACATCGCGTTGGGTGAGGCGATCTGCCAATGCGCCCGACAGCAGGGTTCCGAGCAAACCCGCGATGCCGGTTACCGGGCCGAAGAAGAGCCCCGCCTCGCTGGTCGTCATGCCGTGTACGCGCATGAGAAAAGCGGGTCCCCAGACGTTGAAGCCGAAGATGGTGGCGACGTACAGAACCGCCGAGGCATTGAGGTGCAAATAGGCGCGCCGGCTTTTCAGGTATCGGATCACCTCGCCAAGAGAGTGTTCCCCCGTGTCGCTGCGCGCTTCGGCTGCGCCCCGCTTCGGTTCACGTGTCGTCGTTGCAGCGATCAGAGCGATCGCCAGACCCGGAAGCCCCACCACCACGAACGCTGTGCGCCAACCGAACCAGTCATTGATCACCCCGCCGATCACATAGCCGAACATCATGCCGATGTGACCCGCCGCGCTGAAGATCGAGAGCGCGATGGCACGACGTTCCGGGGGGTAGAGGTCCGAGATCATTGAGTGGGAGGCGGGGCTGGTGGTGGCTTCGCCGATGCCAACGAAGATTCGTGCCACGGCCAGGTGGGAGAAGGAGCGCACGAGCCCCTGGGCGGCCGTGACCATCGACCACAGCACCAGGCCCGCGATGACGATGAATTTGCGCGTGGTCCGGTCGGCCAGGCGGGCGATGGGAAGTGAGAGGGTCGCGTAGAACACCGAGAACGCCGGTCCGGTCAACCAACCCATAGCGGTGTCGGATACACCGAGTTCCGTCTGGATGGGCTGGACCAGGATGTTCAGGATGTTCCGGTCGATGTGGGAGAAGATGAAAATGACCACGAGAACGGCCAGCGTGTAGTGGGTGCCGGCGTTCGTCATAGACTGGGTGGAGGGGGTCGACACGATGGTTTGCCGCGCGTCTATTCGACCGGGTCGCCAAAAATTCCGCTCATGCTCTGGATGGCGGCTGCGACCCCAGGGAGTTCCAACTCGCCGTCGAGGGCGATGGCGGCGGCCTGAGCGGAGGTGAGGTCCTTGCGTCCCATTTCAGTCACCAGCCTCACCAGGGCTGCGCGCTCGGGGTCCGCGACCGGGTCGACTGCTCGAAGGTCGTGTCGCATTTCGCGGTAGGCATCGAGGTTCGGTGAGGCGATGCCCGTAGCGTCGAAGATCCGGTCCATGTGGGCGCGCGAGATACCCGCCCGCTCGGCCAACTGCAGCCCCTCGTAGATGGCGAGATAGCTGAGGTAACAGGTTACGTTGCGGGCAAGTTTGGCACGCATGCCGGCGCCCAGAGTGCCCAAGTGCAGAACCGGATCCCCGTAGGTCTCGAGCAGGGGCTCGGCAGTGCGAAAGGCTTCCTCGGTTCCGCCCACCATGACACACAACTGGCCAACACTCTTTTCACCGTTGGCGCCGCTCAGACCGGCATCGAGTACGACGACACCTCGAGGTTCAGCCTCCGCTGCCACGCGGAGAACGGTTTCGACGGAGACCGTGGAATGGATCAGCACCACCAGACCTGGACGGGCGCCGTCCAGGACGCCTTGGGGGCCGAGCACCGAGTCCAGCACCTGGGCGTCGTCGTTGACGACCACGGCCAAGAGGTCCGACTCGCGAGCGACCTGGGCCGGGTTGGATGCGGTCACGGCAGTGGGGGCCAGGCCTTCCAGTTCCTGGAGGGCCGAGGGGTCGACGTCGTAGGCGGCGACCGGGTGTCCTGCAGCGTGGGCACAGCGAGAGATGGCCCGGCCCATGCGTCCGATGCCGATGAATCCCGCTCGTGCGCGTGGGTTGCCCTGGGCTAGCTGTCTCGGGTCAATTGACGCGCGGTTCTCCCTGACCATGGGGCGGCTACCAGTGGTCGTGGTGTACGACTTCTGCGACGGGCCGGCGCGCCACGGGGCCGAAGTCGCGTTCGGGATACCCCACCGGGATGGTGGCACCGATGAAGACGTCCTCGGGAATGCCGAGGATCTCGCGTAGCTCGGTCTCGGCGACGGTCTGCCAGGTTGCGAAGGTGCTTCCCAGCCCCAGGGCGCGCGCCGCCAGGATCAGATTCTGCGCGGCGGGATAGACGCAGCTCCAAACGAAGACTTCCTGGGGGTCCTGGGGCGGATACACGCGGCGCGAGCACACGACGAAGAGAGCGGGGACCTGGGGCAGGGTGTTCGCAAGATGCAGTGCACCGCGGAGCAGACGCGCCTGGGAGGGCGGCAGGGTATCGACGAGACCACCCATGCTGGCGGTCATCCGCCCCCCGACCAGCTCGCCGATTTGTGACATCACGTCCCGGTCGCGTACGACAACGAACTCCCATCCCTGGCTATTGCCAGGGCTGGGTGCACGTGTGGCGGCCCAGAGAAGCTTGTCGATGAGTTCGTCGGGCACTGGGTCTGGGCGCAGGTATCGCATGGCCCGGCAGGTTTCCATCGCTTCGAAGATGTCCATGTTGTCCTTTTTTTACCCACTCTGCAGAGCTCCCGGGGTCCTCTCCGGGAACGAACGCGAGACGGCTGAGTACTGCGCTCCACTCTACTCGCAACGGAACACCAGATGTTGCGTGGTGTGGTGCGTAGCGATCCGTGTTGTGTGGAAACTCCGTGCGGAATTCGCCGAGGGGTGAGAAGATGGGGCCGATTCATTCGGGAGATCAGACATGGTTGGAAGCCAGGGTTCGCAGGACTTGTCGGGGCGTGTGGCCCTCATCACGGGTGCTGCATCGGGGATTGGTCGGGCGGCTGCCTTGCGCTTTGCCGAGGCCGGAGCGGCGGTGATGTGCGCCGATATCGATGCAGATGGAGCTGCTCTCTCGGCCGAGCAGGTGACTGCGGCGGGGGGGCGCGCGGCCTCACTGGCATTGGACGTAACGGACGAAATCGCCGTCGAAAAAAGCCTCCAGCAAACGATCGACACCCTCGGAGGTTTCGATGTTCTATTCAACAATGCTGGAGTCGGAGGTACGGTGCGCGGGGTCTCCGACTTCGCAGGCACTCTCGATGTCAATCTGAATGGCGTCTATTACGGGTTGCGCTACGGAGCTGAGTTGCTGGCGACGCGGGGCGGTGGAGCGGTGGTCAATACGGCATCCATCGCGGGCCTGGTGGGTCTGGTGGCTCCGCTCCCCATGGAGCAGCGCATGCAAGAGGGCGGTGGTATCGCCTACATGGCCTCTAAGCACGCGGTCGTGGGACTGACGCGGCAGTTCGCGGTCAGTTATGCGAAGCACGGAGTACGCGTCAATGCCGTGGCGCCCGGCTATATCGATACACCCATGACGCACATGATTCGCGATGGCGCGGTCGTCCAGGAGGGCTTCGAAGCGCTTCACCCCATGGGGCGGCTCGGCCGTGCAGAAGAGGTCGCCGATGCTGCTGTATATCTGTCGAGCGACCGAGCGTCCTTCGTGACCGGCGTCGTCCTGCCGGTCGACGGAGGCTACACGGCTCGCTGACCCACGGTATTCCGACTCCCGCCGACGCAACGGTTTCCGAATCGTTGAAGGAGCTCTCGGTACTTGCGGTTCAAGCCATTTCCCAGACGCGTTCCGGCCATTCCCGGGTCGTAGGTGCCGGGTCCCATGGTAGGGTGGGTTCGAACTGTACGGACCTGCCGAAGTCCGACTGGCGCCAGCGCCACCTTCGAAGGGATTCTTGGGCCCACGTGAGCCCGCCTCAGGCGGGAGAGCAGACAGGAGGTAGACGACATGTCGAAGCCGGGAGCCGTCATCGTTGGCACGGGGTTTGGAATCATCACCCATCTGCGCGCGCTTCGCGCTGCGGGTTTCGAGGCGCGCGGACTGGTGGGCCGGGATCCGGAGAAGACTGCGAAACGGGCAGCAGATGCCGGCATCCCCCATCCCACCACCTCCCTGTCCGAGGCGCTGGAACTTCCGGGGGTGGACGTGGTCACGGTGGCGACTCCGCCGCATACCCACTGCGCCATCGTTCTGGAAGCGATTGCTGCAGGCAAGCACGTGGTCTGTGAAAAGCCCTTTGCGCGCAATGCCGACGAGGGGCTTCAGATGCTCGAGGCTGCTCAGAAGGCGGGTGTTTTCCATCTACTCGGTACGGAGTTCCGCTGGTCGACCGCTCAGGCCGTGGCCACTCGTGCGGTTCACGAGGGTGTGATCGGTGAGCCCCGGCTCGCCACCTTCCTGCTTCACATGCCCGGTGTCGCCGATCCCTCGGGTGAGGTTCCCAGTTGGTGGGGGGACGCGAGTCAGGGTGGGGGCTGGCTGGGTGCCTTCGCGTCGCACGTAGTGGACCAGGTCCGCGCGACCCTCGGCGAATTCGAGGGTGTCAGTGCCTCGTTGACGCTGGTCTCCGATCGGGAATGGACGGCGGAAGACAGCTACACGGTTCACTTTCGCACTCGCAACGGTGTGGATGGCGTATTGCAGAGCACCGCGGGTTCGTGGGGCATGCCTGCTGGATGTACGCGGATCATCGGATCCAAGGGCACGCTGTCCATCGAGGGCAACGATGTGGTCGTCTATGACTCGGGAGGGGCCAAGACTCTGCCGGTCCCCGATGATCTGCAAAACGACGCCCCGGTTCCGCCTCCGGCGGATCTGCTCGTTACCCAGTACGACATGTTGCACTCCATGGGGATCGATCTCGCACCGTTCACCAAACTCTTTGGCGTGATGCGGGCTCGTATCGAAGGCCGCGAGATCCCCACGGATCCGGCACCGGCGACCTTCGAGGACGGCTATCAGGGGCAGCGGGTGATCGATGCCATACGCCAGTCTTCACGGGAGAAGGTCTGGGTGCCCATCGCTCCCTGATCGGGAACCGGCGAATCGAGGCGGTGTGAGCCGTTGCAGGGGGAACCCATGTCTGGGAATCCACAGCCTTACCAGACTCGCAGGATCTTCGTGATCAGTGCCATGGCTCTCTTTACCGCGGGCCTGAGTTTTTCTCTTCGCGCAGCCATCATGGGACAGGTCGAAGCCGATTTGTTGGTGGCCATCGATCCCAGTTCTTCGTCCACACTCGCTGGTCGCCTCTTGGGCACCGCCTTCCTGGGTTTCGCGGTGACCCTGGGTGTTGGCAGTGCATTGCTCGAATGGATCGGAATGGGCCGGATGCTGGTTCTGGGTGCGCTGTGTTTCGCCGTGGGTACCGGGGCCGTGTCTCTCGCCGATCGTTGGGTGGCGGATGCGTACGTGTATGACTCGTTGCGGCTCGGATACCTGCTGTCGGGGCTGGGGTGGGGGTTCGTCGAAGCGTCCATCAATCCGCTGATGGCGGCCCTCTATCCCAATGACAAGACCGCCCGGCTGAACATTCTCCACGCCTGGTGGCCCGCAGGGCTGATCGTGGGGGGGCTGGCGGGTCTCGCGGTCGGGGCCTTCGGGCTCGACTGGCGGCTGCAGTTTTCCGTCGTCGTGCCGCCTGCCGTCCTGACGGCCGTCTTGTGTTGGAGCACGCATTTTCCCCATACGGCCCGCGCATCCGCTGGAATTTCGATGGCGGAGATGTTCGGAGAGTTGTTCCGCAGACCGATGTTCGTGGTCTGGTGGGTCTGCATGTTTCTCACGGCTGCATCGGAGTTGGCACCCGGTCAGTGGATCGATCTCACCTTGACGCGGACGGTGGGGATGCGTGGGATCTGGTTGCTCATCTACATCAGTGGAATGATGTTCGTCCTGCGCCACTTTGCGGGTCCCATCGCCCATCGGATCTCGAACCTGGGCATGCTCTGGGGCTCTTCGGTCCTGGCGGCGCTGGGGTTGCTGGCGCTGTCTGCCGCGAATTCGCCGCTGACGGGTCTGCTTGCGGCAACGGTCTGGGGCCTTGGGGTCTGTTTCATGTGGCCTACGATGCTCGCCAACATTTCAGAGCGCTATCCGCGGGGCGGAGAACTCTTTATCGGGCTAATGGGTGTGGCCGGGGCCCTAGCGATTCACTTCGTTCTCCCGGCGTTGGGGGCGGTGTTCGACCGCACCAAGGTCGAACTGGCCGGTGGAGAGGCTGCCTTCTCTTCGCTCGAGGGCCCCGCGCTGGAAAGCGTCTTGAGTGCGGCTTCCGCGACCTCCTTCCAGGTGCTGGCGTGGTTGCCGGCGGTTCTCATCGGGATCTTCGGCTTGATCGCACTGGCCGAACGCCGGCGCACGGTCTCGGGAAGCGGCACCGCGTAGGCGGTTGCGGGCTCGCCGATCCGGGCTGAGAACCCGGAACCTCGGGAGATGCCTGGATCAGGGCTGGCAGCCTGGCCGCAGGTGAACGCCCTGCCCGTTGGGTCCTTCGAACCAGCCCGGTGGAAAGCTCGACATCTTCTTGCGAGGAGCCTGTTCGTAGAAATAGGCGACCCGAGCACTGGGTTCGACGACCACGCAGTCGGCCACCGTCAATCCACCCATGCGGTCGTCGTCGTCCCCGCTGTTGGAGGCGGAGCTGCGGCCGCTTCCGCTTTGGGTACCGCGGTTCTCTTGGCCATCTTCCTGCCCCATCTCATCTTCGTCCTCGACTTCCTCATCGTCACCGACCACTTCTGGAAGGGCCTGGCTTTCGAGCCTCGCCGGGTCGAGCAACTCCTCCATGTCGAGGGGGCGCAGGGGCAGCGTGACGGTGCGTCGGTAGATCTTGGGTCCCTGGTCTTCGAAGGTCTCGAACTCGTCGGAATCGCCTAGCTTCGCATCGTTCAATGCGAGTTCGATTCCGACCGCTAGGGGAAGTGCATTGGAGTGGCGTACCTGGGAAGAATCCCACTCGGAGTCCCATTCGCCGTTCTCCGAGAGGAATTGCATGGAAAAGCTCAGGAGGTCGTCCGAGAGCTGGAGGGATTCCTCTTCGGGTGGGAAGGTGCTGTCGAGGCCGTCCGACAGGCGCGAGGAAGTCCAACGCAGGAGTCGCAGGTTCTCGTCTTCGTTCGGTTCGACCGTGTAGGCGACCACACCCACGTTGGAGGTGGCTTCGTCGCGACTTCTCGGGGCATTGTTCTGAATGTTGAAT
The DNA here is from genome assembly GCA_022447545.1 of Myxococcota bacterium. Lineage (GTDB taxonomy): Bacteria > Myxococcota_A > UBA9160 > UBA9160 > SMWR01 > JAKVBI01. The sequence goes on along the minus strand of JAKVBI010000003.1, from coordinate 51,479 downwards.
TTGACGTGGTCCGAGCCTGCCTCTGCGTAGTGTCTCTCTGCGAGGAAAACCCATGGGTGGGAGAGGGGGTCGGCGTCGCCGGGCTTCGTGATCAGCATGGTTCCCTCGAGATCACGAGCGATGCGGTCAAGGATTGCATTGGCGCGTCGCATGGAGCGCATCTCGTCGACGGCGCGTTGGGTGGCGTTGGACAGATCGATGTAGAAGCTGAGAGCCACCGTCAGGATGACGGAGGTCAGCAGAATCACGGCCAGCACCTCGATCAGGGTGAAGCCAGACTGTGGGCGTTGGCCACGTAGTGAGAAGACCGCGTTTTGAACCACCGATTCACAGGCTACTCCCCGGTCTCGAGCCCGGCAATCCAGAGGACGCCACCGCTGCCCGAGAGGCGTGCACGAATCCATAGAATCCCTGATTGTCGTTTCCCGGGGCCGTGGGGTTAGATCTGATGCGACCATACCCGGACCCAGATGGGAGGTCCCACCTCCGCAGTGGGGGTGGGACATCCCCGGGTTTCTCCGTCTCCTCGTCCAATGACGTGGACCCCGGTCGACGTTTCCGCATACTCTTCGCCCAACTCGATTCGATTGAGTTGAATTCGATCGACCCCTGAAGCGGGGCATCGGAGCAGGTCAGCGGAAGGAGCTCGGTGGTTTGGTCGCAGGTCCAATGTGGGCCCGTACCTTCCCGCCTCCTTCTGGGATGCGCGAGGAGGAGAGTGCTGTGGCGGAAGAGGTGCGTTCGAGCGAGACCGTAAGGCTTGCAGAGATACCGGCCTGGGACGCTGAAACCGACGTCGTGGTCGTCGGACTTGGTGGTGCGGGCACGTGCGCGGCCATCGAAGCTGCGGATGCGGGCGCGCAGGTGCTGGCAGTCGAACGCGCGGGCGGAGCCGGAGGCACGAGTGCTCAATCCGGTGGAGTCCTCTACCTCGGAGGTGGGACGCCGGTCCAGGAGGCCTGTGGGTTCGAAGATTCCCCCGACGAGATGTTCAAATTTCTGATGGCGGCTTGCGGGCCCCAACCCGACGAGGCGAAGGTCCGCGTCTATTGCGATGAGTCGGTGGCTCATTTTCACTGGCTCGTGGATCAGGGGGTCCCGTTCAAGAACAGCTTCTATCCCGAGCCCAGCATGGAGTCTCCGACGGACGATTGCCTGGTGTTTACGGGAGGTGAGGACACCCACCCGTTCACCGACATCGCACGTCCCGCTGCCCGCGGCCACAAACCCCGCACAGAGGGTGCTGCGGGCGCTTTTCTCATGCAGCGCCTGATGGCGGCGGTCGAGCGCCGAGACTTGCAGTGCGAATTCGACGTGCGTGCGGACCAGCTGGTGGTCGATGACTCCGGTCGCGTCGTGGGTCTGGTGGGGCTTCGCGCGGGAACGGCCTTCCGGGTACGAGCACGGCGTGGCGTGGTGCTGACTGCCGGTGGATTCGTCCTCGATGACGCGATGGTGGCCCATCACGCGCCACAGGTGATGATGTGCAGCTGGCGGTTGAGTTCTGGAGGTGACGACGGCAGGGCGATTCGCATGGGTGTGGGTGCCGGCGGCGCCGCCATTCGCATGGATTCTCTGGAATGCGCGATCCCCTTGACCCCACCCCGGCGACTCGTTCGCGGAATTTTCGTGGATGCTTCGGGGCAGCGCTTCATCAACGAGAGCAGTTACTACGGTCGTATCGGTCAGTTCGGATTGTTTCGCTTGAGCGGGCGTTTCCTCTGGATTCACGATGAACAGACCTACGAGGTGAACGACCAGGGAATGGAGGTCTCCTGGGTGGCCGATACGGTCGAGGAGCTCGAGGCGGAGATCGGTCTTCCCGAGGGCGCACTGGTCTCTACCGTCGAACTCTACAATCGACACGCGCAGCAGGGTCGGGATCCACTCTTCGGAAAGAGCGAAGAATTTCTCACGCCCCTGGTGAACCCCCCTTTCGGTGCCATCGACGTGAGCAGTGAAAAGGTCACCTACGCGACCTTTACCCTGGGTGGTCTGCATACCCTTCCGACAGGTGAGGTCCTGACTCCTGATGGTGTGGCCGTGCCCGGGCTCTACGCGGCGGGTCGTACCACGTCGGGGATCGCGGCGTCGGGTTACGTGAGTGGAATCTCACTGGGCGATGCAACCTACTTCGGCAGAAAAGCCGGCACCGCCGCCGCCGGGGGCTGAAGGGGCGCGAAGCGGAGTGTTGACCCCTCTCACTTGATCGCCATCGCGGTTCGTGACACGATAAATAGATGCCGACTCGACCCCTCTCTGAGGCTGGAACAAGCTGAGCTTCGAGTTCGAGATCGTTGCTGTCGTCACGCTCGCCGTGGCCGTACTGTGCTTGGTGTTCCAAGCGAGGTACGGAAGACCGGGTGTCTTCGGCGGGTCGGTGGCCGTGCTGGTGAGCATGCTCGGCTCGTGGCTCACGGTGACTCAATGGGATCTCGTTTCACGGCCAGACCGGCCCCATCAACCCAAAGACGAGGCGCGAGCACCCTACGTGTCGTCCGACACCTGTCGGTCCTGCCATCCGGACCAATACGGATCTTGGCACGCTTCATATCACCGAACCATGACTCAAGCGGTGTCTCCCGAAACGGTCATTCCAGAACTTCACGGAACGTCTTTGATGCTCAACGGAGTCTTGTACGAGTTCGAACGCGACGGCGACGAATTCTGGGTCCGACGCACTTTTGGCCAGGAGAACCGACCTTCGGACCGTCGTCGCGTTGCACTCTCGACGGGTTCGCACAGCATGCAGTTGTTCTGGGCCGAAACCGGGCGCACCCGCAAACTCGAGATGATTCCTTTTTTGTATCTGATCGACGAAGCGCGCTGGATCCCCCGAGACATGGGCTTCCTGTCGCCCCACGGTAAGCGCCTGGCTGGAAGGGATTGGAACACCGGCTGCATTCAGTGTCATACCACCCAGCCCCAGCCTCGAATGCTCGACGGGCCGAACCGTCTGGACACTCACGTGGCGGAATTCGGGATCGCCTGTGAAGCCTGCCATGGCCCCGGTGCCGAGCACGTGGCTCTCAACCGCGACCCTCAGCGCCGCTATGCGTTGCACCTGGCATCGGGTGCGGATGAGTCCATCGTGGACCCGGGCCGGCTCGACCACCGGCGTGCGTCGGAGGTGTGTGGGCAGTGTCACAGCTACTGGCGGGCCACGCCGGAGAGCTACTTCGATGCTCGAACGCGGGGTTTTCAGTATCGGCCAGGTGATGATCTGTCTCAGACCAAGGAGGTGGCTCTGCGTTCGACTCCGAGTCCGGTCACTGCAGCGGCGGATGCCCCCTCGGAGTGGGAACGGCTGCAAGATGACTCGCGTTGGTGGTCGGATGGGATGGTTCGCGGATCGGGGCGCGAATTCGGGGCTCTGTTAGAAACGCCCTGTTTTCAGCGAGGGGATCTCAGCTGTTTGTCGTGCCATAGCATGCATCAGGAGGGGAATGATCCTCGGCCGTTGAAGGAGTGGGCGAACGATCAACTCGGTGAGCAGATGGAAAGCGATCAGGCCTGCTTGCAATGCCATCAGCAGATCGAATCGGATCTGGAGGCACACACACATCACGCAGCCGAATCCTCCGGGAGCCGCTGTTACAACTGTCATATGCCCTATACCACCTACGGGTTGCTCAAGGCCATTCGGAGCCACGAGATCGACAGCCCCACGGTGGCAGCGAGCCTGGAGACGGGCCGACCCAATGCCTGCAATCAGTGCCACCTGGACCAGACTCTCGGCTGGACGGCAGAACAACTCGCAAACTGGTATGGGCAACCGATGCCTGCACTCAGTCCCGAGGACCGGGAGGTGGCGGCCTCTGTGTCCTGGTTGCTGCGTGGACGGGGCGGCGTGCGGGCTCTGGTGGCGTGGAGCTTCGGTTGGGAACCCGCTCAGCGGGCATCTGGAACCCATTGGATGGCACCCTATCTCGCCCAGTTGCTCGAAGACCCCTATCCGGCCGTTCGTTACATCGCGGGACGGTCGCTGCAGAACCTGCCGGAGTTCAGTGACCTCGGTTACGACTTCCTGGCTCCACGCCAACGACTGGAGCAGGACCGCCAGCAGGTCACCGCGCGCTGGGAGGGCCGAGTGCGCGGCCAGTCCGGAGCGCGCCCCGCTCTGCTGCTGGACGCCGACGGCCGCCTGCTCGAGGATCGTTTTCACGCCCTCCTTAGCCAGCGCGACAATCGCACTGATTTCGTAGCCGAATAGCTACCGGGTCAGGTGGCCCGAGGCCGCGCACGGCTGGAGGCTCGAGAGACGGCTTCATCCGCGGGCAGGAGTGTGAAGCGCTTCACGGCACGCGCCATGGCGAGGGGTCATTCTGGGGTCATCGCGCACGGGACCCATGGTGTTCATCTGTGCGCCTCGGGAGATGACCATGAGAACTTCACCGCTATCGGCCCTGGCCCCCATGTTGTTTCTGGCATTGGCGTTTCAGGATGGAACCGTCCTGGCGGAAGCGCCGACGGAGCTTCTCTCCAAGGGGGTCGAGTCCGTGTCCCCGGAGCCGGCCTCGCCGTTTCCCGCGGATGCGGGCTCCGACCCCATGGCGCCGGAGGCAAGGGCGCGAGAGATTTTCCGAAGCTCCAGGATGAGTCGCGGTGCCTCCCTGGAGGCTTTTCTGGCGCGCCAACCCACGGGGCTCAGTGCCGACGATCGCCGGCGTCTGGCAGGGGCGATTCTCGACGAAAGTAAGCGTCACGGATTTGATCCCTCTCTGGTGCTGGCGGTCATCCATGTGGAGAGCCGTTTTCAGACGAAGGTCGTGTCCAGTGCCGGGGCGGTGGGGCTGATGCAGCTCCGGCCAGCGACGGCGCGCGCCATGGCCGAGAGTCTGGGGGTCGCATGGACGGGTCCGGAACTGTTGTTGGATCCCGTGCTCAACGTTCGGCTGGGTACCGCGTATGTGAAGAGGTTGAGGGATCGCTTCGACAGTCTCGATGTGGCGCTGGTGGCCTACAACTGGGGGCCTACCCGGATCGGGCGGAAGATCCGTCGGGGTGAGGCCCTGCCCACCAACTATGTGTCGAGTGTCATGACCACCTATGAGACCATCTGGCGGCCTGAATCCGAGAACTCCTAGCAGCTGTCGGTCGCGACGCGAGGTTCCTGCCTACCACTGCGAAGCGGGGCGCGGATGCGTTCCATTCGGGGATGAGTGGGTGCGTAGAAGGTCACGGAGATGGGCCTCGGCCGCGCGTCGCTCGGCGACGATGGCAACGCGCGCGTCTCCACGCGGGTAGTTTCGGGACATCATGTTCGAGTAGCGGGCGTTGGCTCGGTCCAACCTCTGCCGTGCGGCTTGGATTTCTCGAGAGGTGTCGGCAATCCGAGGGCCCGCCTCGGTGCCGACGAGCAGGTCGTCCGGTTCGACGGCAATGGGGTGGGGCAGCGCATCGGGTCCCGGGGCCTCGGCGGGTTCCAGTGCGGTGACGTGAAGCGCGACCGGGCTGGTGGCAAGAGCGGTCAGGATGGCAATGCAGAGCCAATGAGTTCGCATGTCGGGTCCCCCGGGAGAGGAATCGACCGTCCGTGGCAACCACTTGACATGGGGCAGCCGTATTCGGTCCAGCGTTCCTGGTGGGCCGCAGGTGTTATCGTGGCAAGGTGGCTGGTCGGTTTTCCCGCGTCTCCATGCGGGCACTCATGGGCCACGGAGGAGGAAGACATGACGGATTCCCGGGGAAGTTGGAGGCGGGGCTTGTTGCGGGTGTGTGTGGCGTGGTTCGTCCTGGTTGGGACGAGTGCGTGCACGACCTACTACGGTACGAAAATTCCCGATACCGACGTGAAGACTGACGAAGAGGCCATCCAGGTGGGTCCGAGTAACGAAGAGGCGACCGAGGGGCAGATGGAGTACGACGTCTGGCACGACACGAATCTCTGAATCGCCCAACCCCCCGTCGGCTTCAAGACACTCGCAAGGACCTCGACAGAAGCGACACCAGGCCGGTGAGTAGCAGGCTGCCGACGATGGAAACGGGTGCGTGAAAGAACGACTTGAGGACCAGCAGAACCACCACGAACAGCAGCAGGTGACGCAGAGTACTGGAACCGTATCGCTTCGACGAGGGTGCGGCTTTCGGCTTCATGGTGCCCACGGGGGCTCGAGAGTATCACCCCCGGAATCAGCGATGCTCATGGCCGTTGGGATCCCTGCGAATTCTTCGGTTTGGACTCTCTGCTAAACTGGCTGTGCCAGCCCCAGGTCAGAGAGCCTTCGATGCTCAGTGAAATCCGTACACCTCCGTCTCGACATCTCCGACCCTGCCCGAGCTTTTGGCGCGTGGTTCGTGACGACCGGGTCGCACGTCGACTCCGAACCCAGATTGCTTTCTGGGCACTCGTTCTCACCGGCTTGCTGACGGCTCCCACGGTCCTGGCCTTTACGAATTTTGAGAGCCACCAGATTCATCCGATTGATCTGACGCCTGATGGGAGTCGCCTGCTGGTGGTCAATACGCCCGACTCGCGTCTCGCGATTTTTGCAGTCGGGGCGGGTGGGGCCCTTAGTCTCGAATCCGAGGTTCCGGTGGGGCTGGAACCCGTGAGTGTCAGGGCTCGGAGCAACGACGAGGCCTGGGTGGTCAATCACCTCTCCGATTCGGTTAGTGTGGTCAGTCTGGTCCCCGGAGAGCAGCGGGTGACGAAGACCGTGCCCACCGACGACGAGCCCTCGGATGTCGTCTTCGCGGGAACCGGTGACTCGCGTGCCTTCGTGTCCATCTCCCAGCGCAACCGGGTGGATGTCTACGACGCCGAAGATCCGGGACTGGTGCAATTCGAAATTGAGATCGATGGTGAGGATCCCCGTGCCTTGGCGCGCAACGCCAGTGGGACGGAGGTTTTCGCTGCGGTTTTCCACTCGGGCAATCAGACTCTCGTCATCTCCGGCGAGGCCAATGATCTGTCGCCGTTGAACACGAATCGGGTCAGCGATCCGAGTGGGCCCTACGGGGGCGCGAAACCGCCTCCCCCACCGGGTTACGACGCAGGGCAGGTGCCTTTTCTCGGCCGCCCTGTGACGAGCTTGATTGCCAAGTGGCGCGACTGCGAGGGGGGCCCGGCCTTCGAGTGGTGCGACGACAACGACAAATCCTGGAATGATCTACTCGAGACCCCGTCGGGTGACCCGATTCAAATGCCTGACCGTGACGTTGCGCGTATCGATGCGGATGCGGCGACCCCGGTGGTCAGTGGATACGTGGCGAGTGTGGGAACCCTCAACTTCGGGATCGAGGTCAACCCAGTCACGAATCGCATCTACGTCGCCAACACCGAGGCACTCAACCACATTCGATTCGAGGAGGGAATGGAAATCCTCGGAGATGGTCTGGGTAACGAAGATGGGGTCTGCGACCATAGTGAGGCTGCTTCTCTCTGTACGCCGTCCTTGAGGGGACACCTGGTCGACACGCGGATCAGTGTCTTGGACGGAAGCGCGGTTCAGGGATTCATCGACCTCAATCCTCACATCGACTACGAAGCAGCGATCACGTCGGTGGACAAGAGCCTGAGTATCGGACAGCCCAACGGCATGGCGTTCGATTCCTCGGGCAGCTTGCTCTACGCCGCTGCGCTGTTGTCCGAGAAGGTTGCGGTGATCGATACGAGTTCTGTGCCCGGCACGATCGTCGACAGAATCGACGTCGGCGAGGGGCCTACGGGTGTTGCACTCGACGAGATCCGCAGTCGTCTCTACGTCCTCAACCGACATGAGAACACCGTCTCGGTAGTGGATACGGCCACCCGGCAGGAGGTGGGCCCTCGTATCGCCCTATTCAACCCGGAACCCCCGATCCTGGTCACCGGGCGCAGGTTTCTCTACGACGCCCAGGAAACCAGCGGTCGGGGAGACGTGGCCTGCGCAAGCTGTCACCCCTTCGGAAATCTCGATCTACTGGCATGGGACCTCGGTACCCCACCCCTACCTCCTGCCGACCGTCCGGCTCAGCTCTGGTCGTTAATCGACCCCTTTGGGCTTCCGGCTCCCATTACTCCGGGGTTGAACACCGGGCTGTTCGTCGAGTGTGGGTTTGCACCGAATCAGAATGGGTGCGGTTCCTTTACTCCTCTCAAGGGTCCGCGCACGACCCAGACGTTGCGAGAAATCATCGGTACCGAACCATTTCACTGGCACGGAGACCGCATCAACTTTCAGGACTTCAACGGGGCGTTTCCAGGCTTGATGATGAGATCGTCGACCATCGCCGATGCCGACATGATCGCCTTTGGGCAATTCATCGGTCAGTTATCCTACCCGCCCAATCCGAACCGCGGCCTGGATGACTCGCTTCAGCCGATGGACATCGGTGGAGGCGTGATGGGAAACGCGAGCGCGGGGAAGCAGGATTATCTCAATAGTCCACGCGACAACGGCCGGTTCACCTGCAACGATTGCCACCTTCTTCCTACCGGCACGAACAAGCGCTTCATCAATGGGATCGCCGATCAGGGCCATCAGGCAATGAAGGTTGCCCAACTGCGCAACATGTACGAGAAGACCGGGATGACCCTGCATCCCGAGCCCGAGGTGGAGGTTCCCGCCACGACTCGCAGCGGTTTCGGATTCGCACACAGTGGTGAAATCAACGACCTGGATACCTTCCTCCGCAACCCGGTGTTCAATTTCGTCTCGACGGGTTCGATCCAGGCCCTCAATGACAACATTGCATTCATGTTCCAGTTTCCCACGAGTCAACACGCGGGGGTAGGTCACGCCGTGTTGTTCGATGGGTCGAACAACAGCGAAGCGGGTGTGGTGGCTGATCTCGGCGTACTACTTGCGAGCCTGAACGCTGGTGGGATCGAGCTGGTGGTGCGTCATTCAGTCGACGGCGTGCGGCGCTCCTCGTTGTGCACTGCGGTCAGCGCCAGTGAAGCCAGCTGTCAGCCCGATCGGGCGGGTGAAGCGCCGGCTCTCGCCTCGAGTCTGCGGATGGGGGCACAATCCGGAGCCGAGGTGACTTTCATGGCGGTGCCCATTGCTGCGGGTGGGCGCATGGGGCTCGATCGGGATGGGGACGGGTTCTACGACCGCAGTGAAATTGACGTGGGTGCCGATCCCGCGGATCCATTGTCGACGCCCGATAACGTCAACACGCCTCCCACGGCGAACGCCGATGGCATGACCTTGATCCGTGGTGGGACGGCGTCGGTGCTCGATGGTGGTGCATCCAGTGTTCTCGACAATGACATCGACGGCGAGGGCAATGATTTGACGGCTGCCGCGGCGTCGATGCCCTCCAACGGAAGCCTGAGTCTCGAGCCCGACGGGACGTTCCTCTATATTCACGACGGAAGTTCGACCCAAGCGGACTCTTTCACCTACACGGCCCATGATGGAACGCAAAGCTCGTCGCCGGCCACCGTGACGATTACGGTTCAGGGGCCCCTGTCCGTGCCAGCCATCGGGGGCCTGGGCTGGGTTGCCGCCATGGGAGCTCTGGGCTGGGTGGCGCGGCGCAGGCTGCGTTCGAGAGGCCGGGGAACGCACTGAGTTCGCTTTCAGAGCCGTGGCCAGTCGTCGTTCCAGGGGCGCATCTGCTCGAAGGTGTGAGAGGCCTGCAGGACGAGGTCGTCGCGGTGTCGGGGGCCGACGATCTGCAGACCAATGGGCAGCCCGGCGCGTGATTGGCCGGCCCGCACGGTAGCCGCTGGGTGCCACGACAGGTTGAAGGGCATGGTGAAGCTCCCCACGTTGGCGATGGGCTGTTTCCGTCCCTCGACCTCGGCACGCAAAGGCCCAGTCGCAGCGGGTGGGTCGTAGGGGACCGTGGGGGTCAGGAGCAGGTCGTAGCGGTCGAACACCAAGGCGCACCAGCGGTTGAGTTCCTCGCGGCGTTTTCGGAAACCGTGCCAGAGCGCGGCGTCCATGGAACCCATTTGTGCGACGCCGCGGATAAAGCTGCGTCCGAATTCATCCATGCGCTCGGGCAGCATCTCGTGGAGTTCGGAGTGCAACTCGAAGGCGCCCGCCAAGCCCCAGTCGGCCCCCGGTTCAGGGGGACCGTCGGGGATGGTTTCCAAGTGATGGCCGATTTCCTCGAACACCGCTGCGGCGCGCTCGACGCAGGTGGCGACGTCGGATTGCACCACGGCGTAGCCCAGGTCGGGTGAGAAGCCAATCCGTAATCCCGAGGGAAGGTCCTTCAAAACCTCGCAGTAGGAACTTCCCGGGTGGGGGAGTGAATTCGGGTCCAGGGGATGAGGGCCGGCCACCACGTCGAGGTGCAGAGCGGCATCCATCACGGTGCGGCTGAGAGGGCCGGTCACGGAGGTGTCGAGATTGGTCCAGAGATCCGAGGGCCCCATGGGAATCCGGCCGTAGCTCGTCTTCAGGCCGAAGCAGCCGGTAAAAGACGCTGGGATTCGAATCGATCCGCCTCCGTCTGTGGCGGTGGCCAGGGGAATCACCCCCGCCGCAATGGCAGCGGCCGATCCCCCGCTCGATCCGCCGGGGGTGCGCTCGAGATCCCAGGGGTTTCGCGTTGCGCCGAAGACGCGATTTTTCGTCAATGCCGTGTAGCCGAACTCGGGCGTGTTCGTTTTCCCCACCACGATCGCACCGGCGTCCTTCAGGCGTGCCACTTGAATGGAGTCTCTGTCGGGATCGTGATCGCGAAAGGGCACCGACGCATGGGTGGTCGGAAAGCCGCGTGCGTCCTGGAGATCTTTGACGCCGAAGGGGATTCCTTCTAGGACTCGTCCCTGTCCGCTGGAGAGACGTTCGTCACAGGTCCGGGCCTGTTCGATCAGGGTCTCCTCGTCGGCGAGGGCAACGAAGGCGTTGAGCCTGTCGTGGGTTGTGCGAATGCGGGCGAGGGTGGCTCGCATCAGTTCTTCCGCAGAGGCGTCGCGCCGTGCGAGCAGCTGTGTCAGGTCCGAAAGCGAGTGGTCGAGCAACTCCTCCATGGGGGATCCTCCGATCTGAGGCTAGCGCCATTCGCTGTCCATTGGGCGACGGCCAGGAGTAGACTGATCGCCATGAGCGCGAATTCCAAGCCTGAGGTTCTCGTCGTGGGTTCTGGGGCTGCGGGCCTGACGGCCGCCCTTTCGGCCAGTGAGGAGGGAGCCCGAGTTCTGTTGCTCGAGCGTTCCGACCATGTCGGAGGTACGACGGCTGTGTCGGGGGGGGCACTGTGGATTCCCATGAATCCCCACATGCGGGAGCTTGGGGTTTCGGATTCCCGGGACGAGGCTTTGGGCTACTGCATGCGGCTTACTCTGGGCAGGGTGGATCCATCCCTCCTTGAGCACTTCGTCGACACCGGCCACCAGCTCGTGGCTCAGCTGGAACAGACTACGCCCCTTCGTTTCACACCTTGGAGCATTCCCGACTACCGCCAGGAAGTGCCCGGCGCGAAATTGGCGGGACGGTCCATCGAGCCCGACCTCTACGATCGCACGAGGCTCGGCGACTGGTCCGACCGCATTCGTCCGTCCGCCCACTTGCCCATTCCCCTCAAGCTCGAGGAGTCCACAGTCACCTACGCCAAGGCTCCCGAGACACTTCCTCGGGACTTGATCGGTCAGCGCATGAAGGCCGGGGTGTGTGCCGTGGGGAATGCGCTGGTGGGCATGTTGCTCGAAGCGTGCCTTGAGCGAGGGGTCGAGGTCGTCACGTCCAGTCGCGCGCGTTCTCTAGAGCTTCGCGATGGTCGAATCGTCGGAATTCGCGTCGAGGGCCCACACGCGGAGGAGCGTTTCAGTGCCCGGGCGGTGATCCTGGCCAGCGGTGGGTTCGAGTGGAGCCCCGAGTTGGTGGGCGCCTTCCTACCCGGAGCGCTCACCCACCCACAGTCGCCGCCGTTCAATGAGGGAGATGGTCTGCGGATGGCCATGGAGGTGGGTGCGAGTCTGGGGAACATGAGTGAGGCTTGGTGGTATCCCACGGGAGTGGTCCCGGGTGAAGTCTATGAGGGGCATCCCCTGAGCCGTCCCATTGCTCTGGAACGATCGGCGCCCCACTGCATCGTCGTCAATCGGCGTGGCGAGCGCTTCGTCAATGAGGCCGCGAACTACAACGACATGGCCAAGGCATTGCTCGATTTCGATGCCACGACCTTCGGCTATCGGAACCTGCCCTGTTGGAGTGTGTTCGACTCGCGCTTTCGCGCTCGTAGCCGTGTGCTGAACCTGGATTCGAATCGTCCGGATCCCGACTGGCTGCTGCGTGGCGAGAATCTTGCCCAGCTCGCGGAGCGGGCGGGAATCGACCCGGTGGGGCTGGTGGGTACGGTGGAGCGCTTCAACGCGCTGGTGGGAGCGGGTCGAGATACGGATTACGGTCGCGGCGAGAGCGCCTACGATTGCGCGACCGGGGACGTTCGCCTCGAGGAACCCAATCTGGGCCCTTTGTCGGAACCGCCCTTTTATGCGTTGCCCATCCACCTTGGAGCCGTGGGGACGAAGGGTGGGCCGCGCACTGACGAGCATGCCCGGGTGCTCGACGTTCGGAAACGACCGATTCCTGGCCTCTACGCCGCTGGGAATGCTGCTGCGGGAATCGCGGGGCCTGCGTATTTCGGTGGTGGCACTTCCATTGGCTGCGCGGTGGTCATGGGTCACAGCGCGGGCCGTCACGCTGCCTCGCTGACCTAGGGAGACGCCTCAACCCGAACCGTTGGTTTCTGGGGCACGCGGGCCGAGCAGTTCCAGCAGGTCGGCGGCATCGAGCTTCTCGGCTTCGAGCAGACGTTCGGCCAGGGCATCGAGCATGGAACGCCGTTGCTCGAGCAATTCTCGGGCGTTTGCGTAGCATTCGCCGAGGATCTCCACCTGTTCCTCTCCTACCAGGCGCTCGATTTCGCTCGAGTGGGGGAGGTCCTGGGCCGCTTGTCCCAAAAAACTCGTCCGTGAATCGTCGACGAGGGAGAGGTTCGGGAGGTGACGGCTCATTCCATACACGGTGAGCATATCGCGAGCCAGTTGGCTGGCTTTTTGAAGATCGTCCGAGGCACCGGTGGACACTTCGCCGAAAACGATCTCTTCAGCCGCGCGTCCGCCCAACAAGGTCCGAATCCTACCCTGCAGTTCGTTGTGTGAGAGGAGGAAGCGGTCCTCAGCTGGGGCCTGGAGGGTGTAGCCGAGGGCGCTCTCTCCGCGCGGGACGATGGAAATCTTTTGGACCGGATCGGAGCCCGGCGTGAAGTAGCCCACCAGGGCGTGACCGGATTCGTGGACGGCGACGGTCCGGCGATCCTTTTCGTTCATGACCCGGCCTTTTTTTTCCAAGCCACCGATCACTCGCTCCAGGGCGTCTTGAAAGTCCTGCATTCCGATGGATTCGCTACTGCGCCGTGAAGCCAGCAGCGCGGCTTCGTTGCAGAGGTTGGCGATATCGGCTCCGACCATGCCGGCGGTCTGGGCCGCCATGCGGGAGAGGTCGACGTCCGGGGCCAGCGGTAGCTCTTCCGTATGAATCTCGAAGATGGCGAGGCGTCCATCACGCTGGGGCCGACCCACCAGGATCTGACGGTCGAAGCGCCCGGGGCGCATCAATGCACGATCAAGGACTTCAGGCCGGTTGGTTGCACCCATGAGCACCACACCACTCGTGGATTCGAACCCATCCATCTCCACAAGCAATTGGTTGAGGGTGTTCTCTCGTTCATCGAAACCTCCCACGGCAGCGCCTTGGCCTCCCCGGCTCTTCCCTATGGCGTCGAGTTCGTCGATGAATACGATGCACGGAGCGACCTTCTGCGCAGCTGAAAACAAGTCCCGGACGCGTGCTGCACCCAGGCCCACGAACATCTCCACGAAGTCCGACCCACTGAGACTGAAGAAGGGAACTCCCGCCTCTCCCGCAACGGCTCGGGCCAACAGGGTCTTACCGGTTCCCGGCGGTCCCACCAGCAATACACCCTTTGGGAGTTTGGCACCCAGACGCGTGAAGCGGTCGGGCTCTGAGAGAAAGGCAACGATTTCCCGCGTCTCTTCGATGGCCTCGTCGACTCCCGCCACATCGCTGAAACGAACCAGAGATTCGGCCGTGGCCTCGTAGACCTTGGCTTTGTTCTTACCCACCTGGAGTGCCGCGCCTGCACCCCCCCCACCCATCCGGCGCATCAGAAAGCCCCAGAGCAGAATCATCAAGCCGAATGGGATGATCCAATTGGAGAGCAGGTTGCTGAAGAAGTGGGACTCGATCTTTCCAGCGAACTTCACGCCGTGTTTCTGGAGGTTCGCAACGAGCTGGGAATCGCTCAGACGGTTGACGATGAAATGTCGGGCACGCTCCTCGTTGCGGCTCTTTTGAGCGGCTTCGACTTTGCGCTCGGCGTCTCGGAACCAAACCAGGGGGTTGAAGTGCCAGGGGGTTTTTTCGGTAGAGGGTTGGAGGGGCGCGTCACTTCCTTGCTCGGTGGGAGCCTTGAGGATGCCAATGATGTGATCATCGGTGATCGCCACGGTAGCGACGCGGTTGGCTTCTACGCGATCGAGAAACTCGCTATAGGGGATCTCTTCACCCTGTGGGTCGGAGAAAAAGAGCATCTGGACGGTGAAGATCACCGTCATCAGGCCCAGGTAATAGGCGAGAGAAAACCGAACAGGGCTGGTGGGGGCTCGATCCTGGGGGTCTGCCAAAAGTCACTCCTCGTGGAACGGTGAAGGATACCCGAGCCCATGTTTCCCTCGAAGGCTGAATTTGGGAAGTGGAGGTTCGTGGGGGCCTGATTACATGGGGGAGTCCCGACCCAGAGCCGGCGGGTGGTGGAACTTCAGTTCATAGGGAGCTTCGGCGACCATTTCCGCCACTTGTCCTTGCCTTCCGGTGCGAGTTCGAAGAGGGCCCCGGTTTTCGCGGGCGGCCCCGGTGGATCGGGGGTGGCAAAGGCGATGGCACCCTCCAAGAGTGATTCGAGGGACGAGACGTGAAGGTGCAGGCCGGTGAAACCGAGGTCTGCGGTGGCACCGCTCGCATTCCAGAACACACTGTTGTTTCGAACCAGCGGGGCATACCGGTCGTCGATCTGAAGTTGGATCAGGATGTGCCGGGCGTCCGAGGCCAGTTCGTGGGACAGAACGCGCCCGACGGTTTCGCCCCGGTAAAGGATTGGATCACCGTCGGCAACCGATCCCAGATGCTTTGTCGTCACCGTGATGTGAAGGCCCAAGCTCTCCTGGTAGTGGCGAAGTGCGGCTTCTCGGCTTTCGAACAGCGAGAACCGTTGTCCTTGGGCGGCTTGCTTGCCGGTTCGGCCCGGGGTCGCCATTCCGATTCCACCGGCCAGCACCGATTCGATGGAGCCGGTCCTCACGTCGATCCCGCTCAGACCTGCGTGGATGTCCACACCACTGGCATTCCAGAATCTGGTGTTTTCATGCACACGATCTGTGTGGGTGGCTTCGATGGAGATTTCCACCTCCACTCCGCTGCCCTTTTTCGGAAGTTCCACGCCAGTGATGTGGCCCACCGGGATGCCTTCCAGGAGCACGGGTGCGCCGTAGTTCAGGCTTCGTCCGCTGTGTGGACTCGTAAGGGTCAATCGGAGCCCTTTGTCGTCCCGCAGGTTTTGGGGCGGATCGGCCAGCCCTTTGAAATGCTTCAGGGGCTTTCCCGTGGTGGGCCCTGGGTCGAGGGCGATGTAGGCACCCGAGACCAGGGTGGTCAAACCCGATATGCCGTGGGGGCCGATACGTGGGCGCTCTACCCAGAAGCGCGTTCCCTCGACGAGGACACTTTCGGCGCTTGGATTGATCCGTGCCTCCACCACGGTCTGGGTGAGGTCGTGGCTGAGGCGGACTCCCTCGACGGTGCCTACGACGACGTCCCGGTACCGAACGGTGGTTTTCCCAGCTTCCACCCCGCTGGCGGTTTCGAAGTAGATCTTGAAGGATTCTCCTCGGCTCTCGATTGCCTTGTAGAGAAGGGACAGGGCGACCGCCGCGGCGATGAGGGGGACGAGCCAGATCGTTGAGACCCCACGGCCGGGTTCGACGACTGCCTCCGGGATGTCTCGTTCCGGCGGTGCGGGAGTTTGGTCGCTCATACTTTCTCCTCGACTGGGTCCCAGATCGTTCTCGGGTCGAAACCCCGGACTGCGAGCATGGTGAGAATGACCACGCACGCGAAGCAAACGGCTCCTGGCCCCGGCGCGAAAGTTGCCAGTGTTCCGAACCGAACGAGTGAGACCATCAACGAGACGACGAAGATGTCGATCATCGACCACGGGCCAATCGCTTCGACCACCCGAAACAGGCGGGCGCGTCCCAGACGGGTACTGTCGGGTTTGAATCTCGACGCTAGCAGCAGGGTTCCGATTCCCAGGATCTTGAGCAGTGGAACCGCGATACTCGCGATGAAGACCACCGCTCCAATCATCCACATGCCTGAGGCGATGAGTTGTGCGACTCCCTCGAGAATCGTGTCGTTGCTGGTCCGGCCGAGTAATTGCACTTCGAAGATCGGAAGGAGGTTTGCGGGGATGTAGAGAATTCCCGCAGCGATCAGGAGTGCTGCTGTTCGCTGGGCGCTACCCGGTTTGCGCCGTTCGATACGCGCGTGACAGTGGGGGCAGCGTTGGGTGCCCCCGGTCGCTTCGTGGGTTCGGCATTGGAGGCCGCACTCGTCGCACGTGAAAGGTGTCGTGTTCATGGAGCACCGCCGGCGTTCAATTCCGGACGACGGCCCAGGGCCCTGGGGTCCAGAGTGGCGCTGGATGCCGTCCAAAGTAACACCATGGCAACGAAGGCGTAGAAACCGGTCCCCTCCACCAGCGCGGCGAACTGGCCGAGCTTGGCCGAGGCCACGAAGACACCGATCAGGTAGACGCCCGCCATGGACCAGGGGCCTAGGGCCGTGACGAGCCTCAGCGTGCGGCCGAACTTCCAGGGCAATCGGCCCCGTCGTATCGAGAGCAGCAGGTAACAGACCAGAGAAATCTGTGTCGCGGGAGCGAGGATCCCGGTAAAGGCGACCAGCAGGCTCAGGAAGAAGTGGTCGTCCTGCCACAGTGCCATGGCGCCGGTCACCAGGAAGTTCGATTGGCGGATGCCCGCGTATTCGAGGGATAGAAACGGTGTTCCGTTTGCGATGGCTAGGGCGATGAGTGCTGCCAGAGAAAGGGCCAGAGGTACGTCGAGTGACGGGTGTTTGCTTCGCTGAAGCAGGGCGCGGCATCGGTAGCAACGGGCGCGGTGCGACGGTGGGACAGGCGGCAGTTGTTGCCACCCATCACATGAGGTGCAACGAACGACGCTGTGGTCAATTTTCACCACCCGGCCAGTTCTCCTCTATCAGCACCCCGCCCAGCGCCAGAATACGCCAAAGCGGCTCTGGATGATTCTGGTCTTTCCGCATTCCGGTGGAAGAGCGTCGATTTGACTGGCCTCTCCTCCCTGCACTGTTTAGCATTCGCGGGGGTCACCTGGGGCCACCCGGAAGTCTGGAAGCGACCTCGACGGAAAGAGTGTCATGAGCCGTTTGCTGTCTCTCTATCGGAGCACGTTGGGGAAGAAGGCCATTGTTGCCGTGACGGGTGTTGCGATGCTCGTGTTCCTCGTCTTGCACGTCATCGGCAATCTCAAGGCCTTTCTTCCCGATCCGCAATTGGGCGTGCCGGACATCGACGTCTACTCCCGTTATCTGCGCAGCATGGGGACCCCGTTGCTGCCCCATGGTGCAGCGCTGTGGGCCATTCGGATCGTCATGCTGGTTGCCCTCGCCCTGCACGTGGTGTGTGTGGTGAAACTGGCTCGAATCAACCATGCGGCCCGCCCGATCCGCTACCACCGAAGGCGCTTCGTGGAAGCCACAACGGCTGCCCGCTCCATGCTCGTGACGGGGGCCATCCTTCTCGCGTTCCTCGGCTTCCATCTGCTCCAGTTCACGACAGGAACCATCGATTCGGAGCGCTTCGTGGAGGGTGCCGTATACGCGAACCTCTACCGTGCGTTCCACGAAGTGAGCATTTTCGCGATTGGGTACGTGTTGGCCATGGGGATTCTGGCAACCCACGTCTATCACGGAGCCTGGAGCCTCTTTCAGTCGCTGGGTTACGACCGCCCCGATCGCAACCCGGGGCTGCGCGCGTTTGCGCTGCTGCTCGCCCTGGGTTTGTTCGTGACCTTCTCGTCGGTGCCAGTCGCCTTCTTCTCGGGGAAGATGCCAGTTCCTCCGGATTCCAAGCGGGTGGCGGCGGTGAAGGGAGGGGGCTGAATTATGGATTTGGATGCGCGGATTCCCAGTGCACCCATCGAGTTCATGTGGGACACCCACAAGGAGCATCTGCGTCTGGTGGGGCCTCGCAACCGCCCCAAGTATCGGATCCTGGTGGTGGGTTCGGGGCTGGCGGGTGCCTCGGCAGCAGCCTCCATGGCGGCCATGGGCTATCGCGTCGATTGCTTCTGCTTTCAGGACAGTCCGCGCCGTGCCCACAGCATTGCGGCCCAGGGGGGAATCAATGCTGCGAAGGACTACCGCAACGATGGTGATTCGATCTATCGCCTCTTCTATGACACGCAAAAGGGTGGCGATTATCGATCTCGTGAGGCCAACGTTTGGCGTCTTGCCGAACTGAGCACCGCCATCATCGATCAAGCGGTCGCCCAGGGAGTGCCATTCGCGAGGGAATATGGTGGTCTCCTAGCGAATCGTTCTTTTGGCGGCGTGTTGGTCGAACGCACATTCTACTGTCGTGGTGAGACCGGTCAGCAGTTGCTGCTGGGGGCCTGTTCGGCACTGGCCGAGCAGATCCACGCGGGTTCGGTCACGATGCACACGCGCAGTGAGATGCTCGATGTCGTGGTGATCGATGGACGCGCGCGCGGAATCGTGGTTCGAGATCTTCTGACAGGAAAACTCAGCTCTCATGCGGCAGATGCTGTGGTGTTGGCGACCGGGGGGTATTCGAATGTCTACTATCTCTCGACCAACGCCAAGGGATGCAATGTCACTGCGACCTGGCGCGCTCACAAACGCGGTGCGGGCTTTGCGAACCCCTGCTTCAACCAGATCCATCCCACCTGCATTCCTGTGGCGGGTGAACACCAGTCGAAGTTGACGCTGATGAGCGAGTCTCTTCGCAACGATGGCAGGATCTGGGTGCCGCGCCAGGCGTCGGAGTCTCGATCCGTCGACGAGATTCCCGAAAGCGATCGCTACTACTATCTCGAGGAGCGCTACCCGCGTTTTGGCAACCTCGTGCCACGCGACGTTGCATCGCGAAATGCCAAGGAGGTTTGTGACCAGGGGCTGGGCGTGGGAAGTTCCGGTCTGGGTGTATATCTGGACTTTCGCGACGCCATTTCCGAGTACGGCCATGATGCCATCGGTGCGCGCTACGAGAACCTGTTCGAAATGTACGAGCGGATCACCGGGGAGAGCCCTTGGAATGCTCCCATGCGGATCTACCCCGCGCCCCACTACACCATGGGTGGGCTGTGGGTCGACTATGACCTGATGACCACGGTGCCCGGTCTGTTTGCGATTGGTGAGGCCAACTTCTCGGATCATGGCGCCAACCGCCTGGGCGCCAGTTCGATGATGCAATGTCTGGCGGACGGCTACTTCATCGTGCCACTGACCATCGGCGACTATTTGAGCCGTCATCCGTCCGGTGACGTGACCACCGACCACGCAGCCTTTTCCGATTCCGAAACCGAGGTGCGTGATCGGACAGAGCGATTGTTGTCCATTCAGGGCACGCAAACTGTGGAATCCTTGCATCGGGAGCTCGGTCGGTTGATGTGGCAGGACTGCGGGATTGCCCGCAACGCCGACGGCCTGAGTCGTGCCCTGGACGAGATCCCGAAATTGCGGGAGCGTTTTTGGAACGAGCTTCGTATCGTGGGCTCGGGAGAAACTCTCAATCAGAGCTTGGAGCATGCCGGACGTCTTGCTGATTTTCTGGAGTTTGCGGAATTGATGTGTCGAGATGCCCTTGTGCGAGACGAGTCGTGTGGATGTCATTTCCGCGAGGAACACCAGACGTCAGAGGGAGAGACCTTGCGAAACGATCGCGATTTCTCCCACGTCTCTGTCTGGGAGCATCGGGGAATGGATCACGATCCGAAGCTGCACCGGGAGGCACTCACCTTCGAGGCACTTCCTCTGGCGCAACGGAACTACAAGACATGAATTTCGTCCTGAAGATCTGGCGACAGGAAGGAACCGGAAGCGGCGGAGCGTTTTCGCATTACGAGGTGCGGGATGTGGAGCCTACGGTCTCCTTTTTGGAGATGCTCGACACACTGAACGAGGAATTGACTGAATCGGGTCAGGAGCCCGTAGCTTTCGACTCGGACTGTCGCGAAGGTATTTGTGGGATGTGCTCGCTGGTGATCAACGGCCAGCCTCATGGACCGATACCGGGAACGACGACGTGCCAGTTGTACATGCGACACTTCAGCGACGGCGAGGAGATCACCATCGAACCGTGGCGCTCGAGTGCCTTTCCGGTGTTGCGCGATTTGGTGGTCGATCGGTCTGCGTTCGATCGGGTCATGCAGGCCGGGGGGTATGTGACGGTTCACTCGGGCCCGAAGCCCGAGCCCAACTCGATCCCCATCGAACCCGAAGTGGCTGAGGAGGCCTTGGATGCAGCCTGCTGCATTGGTTGCGGTGCCTGTGTTGCAGCTTGCCCCAATGGGGCGGCCATGCTCTACACGTCGGCCAAAGTGTCTCATCTGGCCCTCCTTCCCCAGGGACAGCCCGAGCGCTACGCACGCGTGACCGCAATGGTCGAGCAGATGGAGGAGGAGGGCTTCGGGAGTTGCCGCAACTATGCAGAGTGTGAGGCGGCCTGTCCCAAGGAGATCAGCATCAAGTTTATTGGCCGCATGAACCGGGACTATTTGAGGGCGGCCCTCCGTGAACCCATCAACCCGCGGGGCAAGATGGAATCCCAGTAGGCGGGGCTGTGGGCCGCCACCTGCCAATCGGAGGCACCGATGGAAATCAAGACCCTGGGTGCGGATCAGATCTCCACGGCTCTCGCCCTTGCCGAACGATGCCGTTCGGGAGGGCAGGCTGAGACGGCCGAGAGCATCTGCACCGACATCCTGGAGGTGGACCCCGACAACACGCGCGCCATCGAGTTGTTGCTCTGGGCCCGAGTGGACTTGCTGGGAGAAGGGCGGCATGGCGGAGTTGAGCGTGCCCAGGAAGCACTGGCTCTGGTGAAATCGGATTTCGATCGGCGTTATCTCGAAGGTGTGATCTGCGAGAGACAGGCGCGTTTCTTGATCGGGAAGCGCGGCCGCCACTCGAGCCGGGTCGCCTATGATTGGTTTCGGCACGCCATGGATGCCTTCGAAGAGGCATCTCGCATTGAGCCGGGTCGGCCCGAAGCGAGCTTGCGCTGGAACGCCTGTTTGCGCTCCATCGAGCGGGATCGGCATTGCGCGCCCGCCATCGACGAGGATGAGGATCACGGGATCGAGTAGATTCGCCGGAAGGTCCCGTGTGTTCCCCTAAACGGAACCGATGCCGCGTTCATGAGCCGAGATTGCGGGGTGACCCAGAAGGGGTACGCTGCGGACTGCTTCAACCTTTGGAGGATCTTCGATGCAATCGCACCAACAAGGACGCCGAATCGGTTGGCTCCTCGTGGCGTTGCTGGCTCTGACCAGCGGTCCTATTTCGTGCAAGTCCATTGCCAAGAGCAATGCCATGGACAAGGAGCGGCTCATGGCGGCGGCTGGCTTTCAGATGCGTATGGCGGACACTCCGAAACGTGTCGAATTGCTGAAGAGCCTCCCACAGCGAAAGCTGACTCCCACCAATCGTGGAGGGTCGCTTCACTATGTCTACGCGGACGATCTCGCCTGCAACTGCGTCTACGTAGGGACGGAAAAAGCCTATCAGCGCTACCAATTGCTCGCGACCAAGCAACGCATCGCGAATCAGCAGGAGCAGGCCGCGATGATGAACCAGGACGCTGCAATGGACTGGGGAGCCTGGGGGCCTTGGTACGATCCGTGGTACTGAGCCGCTTCGCGGGGTGATTTTCTCGAGGCGAGTCCTGAAGGCGCTCGATTGAACCATCGTCCGCTGCTGCTTACGCACCAGGGTGAGGCCATGCCTGAGTGATGGGCTTATTCTCCTCGAGTCGCCGTCGGCTGCTGGCCTGGCTGTTTGTCGTTGGTGTCACACTGGCGATTGGCTTCAGCCTATTGGCGGGTTACCTGGGCGGTTCGCTGTTGTCTCACGTGCTGGGTGTGCCGGTCTCAGTGGGCTGGGCTTCGGTGTCCCTGGTGGGTCAGCACGCAAAGTTTCGAGACGTGGTCGTTTCCAATCCGCCCGGTTTTGGCGGTGGAGACTTTCTCCGGTCACCCGAAGTGAGGATCGAGCTTCGCCTCGCGACTCTTCTGGAGGGGCCTGTGGTTCTGCCCTCCATCGAGATTCTGGGGCTGAAGGTATGGCTTAGGACCGTGCACAGTCGGGCCAACTACGGGGTGATACTCGAAAACCTCGGGCCCTCCGAACCGACCCCATCGGCCGGCGCCCGCACGAAAGTTGATCAGGTTCGCATCGAGGACATCACGGCTCACGTACAGATGTTCTCGGAGTCCATCGGGAACTCGATTCCAGCTGGGATGAGGGATTTTGGTCGCCTCGAGGTTCGAATTCCGGAAATCATTTTGCGCAACATCGGGTCTGAGCACGGCGGCGATGTAACGACCCGCCAAGCGACCTCACTCGTGACCCGGGCCATTCTCGTGGCCGTAGCTCGGAAGACGCGTGGCCTGCCGAAGAACTTGAGCCTGGAGATGCTGGCACAAGCCAGCCAATTGGGCGGTGCGGTGCTCGATGTCGTGGGCGGGGTGCACTACACGGGAGAACTCGCGTCCGGCGTGGAACGGGCCGCGGGCGACGTGGTGGGTGCGGTTGAAAGCTTCGCCGAGCGCGTGGAAGCGATGGGGAGACCGGCCGAGCCCTGAGCGACGTGGCGACGAACCTCGTGAAATCCCTTCTTTGCGGTACCGTTCCTCAAGATTCATGAGCGATTTTCTGCTCCGCATCGTCCGCCCACTGGTGGGTCTCGTGCTGTTTGCGATTGCTCTGGTGGCGCTCGACCACCAGCTGCACGATCAGACTCTGGGGATTGTCATCGACAAGCTGCGGGCCATCCCCGCCTCGGTCCTGGCGATCGCTTTGGTCCTCACCGCAGCTTCCTACGCCACTCTGACGCTCAATGATCTGCTCGGGCTGCGGCATGCTGGCCGCCGCCTGCCCCATTCCCGGACGATGCTCACGTCGTTCATCGCCTACGTGTTCAGTATGGATCTGGGTCTGACTGTGGTGGGGAGCAGTGCGATTCGATTCCGCTTGTATTCGATCTGGGGCTTGTCGCCCGCCGACGTTGCACAGGTGGTTGGATTTACGTCCTTCACGTTCTTTGTCGGAATTCTGGGGGTGGGAGGGCCTTTGTGGACGGGCATTGCTCTCCCCCTCCCGGACATCCTTCATCTCCCCATCGAGACCACGAGGCCTCTGGGTGGGGTGCTATTGGCCGCGGCGGCGATCTACCTGATCTGGCGCGTGTCCGGGGAAAGATTGATGTCGATCCGCGGATTCGAGCTCACCGCGCCGTCGCTTCAGAACACGGCGGCTGCATTCGTTGTTGCAGCGATGGACTGGTTTCTGGCGGCCGGCGTCCTCTTCACCCTATTGCCCAGCGCACCGGGTCTCGATCTGCTCACTTTCGTTGCCATCTTCATGGCTTGTCAGTTGCTGGGGTTGTTGTCCACTGTTCCCGCTGGCCTCGGTGTGTTCGAGGGCATTGCGGTGGCGTTGCTCGCCCCCTTCCTCCCCGCAGCCGAGGTCCTGGCCTCGCTGGTGGCTTGGAGAATTCTCTACTACCTGCTGCCAGTCTTCGTGGCCATTTTTTTTCTTGCGGCCATCGAGTCACTCCAGAGACGTGAATCGCTGATCCGCCTGCGTGATCTGGCTTCCCAGGTTGGACCCGCGATCGTTCCCCGGTTGCTCGCGGTGGGTGTCCTGGTCATGGGATTGTTGCTGGTGATCACTGGAGCTTTTCCCACGGCCCCGTCCCACGCCGGATTGTTGGGTTCGGTGGTTCAGGGGCCATGGGTCGGCATCCCTCACATGGTGAGCATCGTCGTTGGCCTTGGGCTCGTTCTGCTGGCCAGGGGAATTCAGCAGCGGGTCGACGTCACCTACGCGCTCGTGCTCGGCTTGCTTGGGCTGGGGTCCGTGGCCGTGTTGCTGCGTGGATCTCACGTTCTGCTCACCGTGGGGCTCGTGGCGCTGTTCGTGTCTCTATTGCCCTGTCGATCTTTCTTCTATCGAACTGCATCCTGGGCACCTTTGTCGATTCCCCGCGAGTGGTTGGTCTTGATCTCCATGGCTTTGCTCGGGGTGATGTGGTTGGGGTTCTGGGCCGATCGCAATCTCTCAGAGGCTCAGGGATTGCTGCCCCGAGTGGGGAGCCCGGCCGAGTTTGCTACGGCCCAACGCGCTGCTCTGGTCGCTCTGGTGGTTTTCATGGGGTACGGGGTATGGCGACTGACTCGACCCGGGGGGGCTGCGCCCGGTCCAGCGGGAATCGAGGAACTGGAACGAGCTGCGCGTATCGTCGAGAAATCTCCTCACGCCTCTTCGCATCTCGCCCTGCTCGGAGACAAGTCCTTCCTGTTCTCTGAAGGTGACGAGGGTCTGCTGATGTACGGCGTGGCGGGTCGCAGTTGGGTCTCCATGGGCGATCCCATGGGCCCGCCGGAGGTCCGGAGCGAACTGGCATGGCAGCTTCGCGAACTCAGCGATCGCCAAGGTGGTTGGCCGGTCTTCTATGAAGTGGGACCCAGCGAGTTGCCCCTTTATCTGGATCTCGGACTTTCTCTCCATAAGCTCGGTGAGGAAGGTCGCGTGATGCTGTCCGGCTTCGACCTGGAAGGCTCGAGCCGAAAAGGCTTGCGTCAGACACGTCGCCGTGCCGAACGAGACGGTTGCAGTATGGAGGTGATCCCCAAACAGGATGTGACGTCGAGCATGGATGAGCTGGCACGTGTATCCGAGGCCTGGCTCGGGGGGAAGAACACGCGGGAGAAGCGATTCTCTCTCGGAGCCTTCGATCCCGGTTACCTGGAGCGCATGCCCGTGGCAGTGGTTCGAGTCGATGGGCGGATCGTCGCCTTCGCAAATCTCTGGCTGGGAGCGGACAAGCGCGAAGTGTCACCGGATCTCATGCGGTTCTCACCCGAAAATTCGCCCAGTGGAGTGATGGAATACCTCTTCGTCGAGTTGATGCTCTGGGCGAAAGAGGCGGGCTATGAGCAGTTCAATCTTGGCATGGCGCCACTCACCGGTCTTTCTGACCATCGCCTGGCACCCGCGTGGAGCCGGGTGGGGACACTCTTGTTCCGACACGGAGAGCACTTCTACAACTTTCAGGGTCTGCGGCGTTACAAGGAAAAATTCGATCCTGTCTGGGAGGCTCGATATCTCGCCTCTCCCAGTGGCCTGGGCTTACCACGCGCGTTGGCACACGTCTCTGCCCTGGTTTCCGGAGGCTTTCGGGGGATCGTCGCCCGCTAGGGGGCGGGATGGTTTCGAGTCGAGTTCAGGGCTTCGATGGACCGCGCTTATGGCGGTGGCGGAGGGCGATGGCCCCCAGGCCAAGGATTGCCACAGACCCGGCGTAGACCCACAAACGATGGGAGTGGAGCAGTCCTCCTACGCGGTCGGCGTGTTCTGCGGCCCACCAGGCCACACCCGACCAGACCCCCACCCAAAGCAGGGCGCCGGCGGTGTTGAACAGCGTGAAACGTCCGAAGGGAAGGCCGACAAGGCCCGCCGCGATGCCGTTGAGTTGGCGCGCTCCGTCTACGAAGCGGGCCAATAAGACGAAGGTCGCTCCCCGGTTCCGGATCTGGTGGGCGATTTTCGACATGCGAGGGCCCGAGCGGGAGAGCCGGCCTCGGAACCCAGCGCCGATCGCGTAGCCCAGAGTGTTACCCACCACTGCCGCCACCCAGGCTCCGACGATGAGACTCCAGGCTCCTCCTCTGGGTGTCTGCCAAAGGACGCCTCCGATGAGCAGAGTCTGGCCGGGGAGTGGGATCCCCATGCCCTCTACGAGGATTGCACCGAAGGTGGCCCATGGACCGTACCGCGAGAAGAGCGCCACAGTTTTGTGATGAATGGAAACAGGATGCTCACGGACAACGGTGTCGGGCTGAGAGACAGCCGAGCGTCGTCCATGCGATTTCGGAGTTTCCTGGCCAGGAATCTCGACGTGCAGCTGTAGCGAGGGATGGGATGAAGGGGCGGGGAACTCAGGGCGCCAGGCGGCGAGCATTCTGGGCATCTCCTCAACTCGTTCCAAGTCCTTCGGCCCATAAGTGAGCAGATCCATCCGTCGCCGAGAGGGACGCGAGGGTTTCGCGCCGTCGATCCCGGTCCAGAGACGGTTCGAGTCGGTCCCTGTGAGGTGGGGGGAATGCCCAGATGGCAGTTGGGGGCCCAGCGACAACCCCAACAGACAGGTGGCGCTCAGAGCGACGCTGACCGCAGCCCAGCCCGTGCGCGTCATCATGCCCACCCGAGACCGGCGAGCGTTGCCGTGGTGACGAGCACACAGGGCTGCGGTCGGAGCCACGCTGCAATCCCGATGACTGTGAGTCCGCGTGCCCAACGGGTCGCGTTCCCCGGGAAGCGGTTGAAGTGACGGACGGGTTTTGAGTGGTTCACGGGCACCTCGCCTGTGTTGGCCGTGGGAGACCCATAGCGGTTCTCGACTTCGTATGGGCCCTTGAGTTCCCGAGTGGGGTGGCGTCAGAATGGTCGCCCTCGGCTGGAGCTACCAGCAAAACCATTCGTGTAACGCACCACTGGGAGCCATTGTGATACGAAAGTACCCGGTCCTCGTCCTCTTGATCGCTGTCCTTGCTTGCGCCGGCTCGACGGGCAATCCCCCTTCGAAGTCCGGAGGCTCTCACGAACCCCGTAAGAGCGTGGTTGTGCGCTTTGGAGGGCTTTCCGTGGTACCCAAGGTTGCGCGGGTCCAGGCGGGTGGCCACGTGTCGTGGGTCAACGAATCCAGTGGCGGTGGCGTCCTGCTTTTTCCCGACAGCATTCGCGAGGGACTGACCTGCGACAGCATGCGTCCCAACCTCATGAAGGTGGCGGCCGGCTACCAGTCGCGCCCCGTCACACCGGGGCTGGAGATCTCGGCCCTGCCCTGTCCTCTGAAGCCGGGTACCTACCCGTACAAGGTGAATCTCTACGGTGGGGCCATCGACAACGATGCCTTCGGCAGTATGGACAATCCCCGTGTGCAACTCGAGGGCAGCATCCAGGTCGAGTAGAGGCTCTCGAAGTCAGCTCACTCGTTCTGTTTCACCGAGCTTCAGCGCGGCCGGGTCACGCTGGTAGAACCCACACAGTTGCTCATACAGTTCCGGATGTCGCTTTCGAAGCTGCACGGGTTTCTCGAAGTAGCACTCGGTGATCACCGCAAAGAACTCAGCCGGATTGGTTGCGCCGTACGCGTCGATCAGCGTTTTGCGATGTGCGTGGATGTCCTCCAGCAGATGCTCGTACTCTTCGCCCAGGACCCGTGCCCAGGCGATGTACCGCGAGCGGTTCCCAAGGTTGGGTGCCCCATCCCCGCCACCCGACTGCTGGTCGAGTCGATGGGCGAATTCGTGGAAGACGACATTGTGGCCGTCGTGCACGTCGGCGGCGCCCTTCAGGACATCGTCCCAGGAAAGTACCAGGGTGCCGCGGTCCCAAGATTCGCCCAGTCTGACCTCGCGCCCTTCGATCACGATGCCTCCCGGTCCGAGTTTCTTGGCATCGACCACGTAGGCGTGGGGGTAGACGAGGATACTTTCGAGGCCCGGGAAGACGTCTTCCACGTTTCGGCGTAGGAGGAGCACACAGGCTTGCGCCGCGATGGTGAGCCGGATTTCATCGTCGACATCCAGTCCTCCACATCCGGAGAACCACTTTTCGTCGAGGAAGATCTGGATCAGTCCGTGCAGTTCACCTCGGTCCTCGTCGGAAAGGTCTCGTAGGTAGGGCACGTTGCGCTCTACGATGGCAACCGCTTCAGCGGGGAGCGGCGTTTCGCGCAGGCGTTTGTGTCGACGTCGTTTTGAACCGAACACTGTGAATTTTCCCCGATTGAAAGGGTAACAGTTACCTGCGCCTAGCTCGAATCGAGGTGGGCCCAGTCCGAGTTCGTCCAGCCATCCGGTCTCGGCGGTTGCCGAGACCCCGATGGTGGCGGTTGGCGGGGTCCTGTGTCATAGCTTGAGCGGTACCCGACTCCAGGTCACACAACCGCATGCTCAATCTCTTTCGTTCGACGCTTCTTGGGCCGCTCTTCGAGCAGGTGCCCATCGCCGCCATGGACGTGGGCTCCCGAGGTGGAATCGAGCCGGACCTTCATCCCATGGCGTGGGCGGTGGAAGCCTGGGGGTTCGAGCCCGATGACCAGGAGTTCGAGCGCTTGCAGGGGATGGATCCGGGGCCGTGGCGCGCCCTCACGCACCTCCCCTACGCGCTGGGAGCTCGCTCCGAGGACCGCACGCTGTTCGTTCCTCGAGCAGCCGTTGGCGCTTCGCTGCTCGAACACGATCCCCGCATGGGCGAGCGTTTTCCCTACGCGGACCTGTTCACCGTGGAGCGCACCCTCCAGGTTCCCACTGTTTCTCTGGACGAAGTGACATCGCGCCACGGAATTCCCCCTCCGGCCTTCCTCAAGCTCGATGTCGAAGGCGCGGAACTCGAGATCCTGGAGGGTGGGGCCGACACCCTGTCGCATGTTCTCGTCGTCAAATCGGAGGTGGCGTTTCTCGAGCAGCGTTTCGGACAACCCTTAGCCGCAGATATTGCCTTGCACCTCAGGGGCGAGGGTTTCGAATTGATGGATCTGCTTTCGCCCATCCACTGGAGGAAGTACTCCTACGTCCCGGCCCCCTACGCGGGCCGAGAACCCATCCGTTTTTCCCGAGGGCAGATCGCTCAGGGCGACTACCTCTTCTTCCGCGATCCGGAAACCCTGGGCGTGGAGGATGAGGAATCGCTCCGTCAACATGTCAGGCTTGCGCTCATCGCTCTGTGTTACGGGTTCTTCGACTACGCGGATGCAGTGCTGGGTCGAGCGCAGGTCGCGGAATTCGCGAGCGACCAACTCAAAGGCCCCGTGGGACCGGCCATCGAGCAGGCCTCCAGGGTGTACGGTCGGCGTGTTGCCCTGGTAACCGGTTTGGGGAATCTGCGTCAGCTCTACACCCTGGCCAAGTCCCTGCTGAATACCTTCCGGCCACGCTGAGGATTTCGATCCGCCCGGATTGAGCGCGGCGATTCAGAACGCCGTGGCTTTCAGGGCTGAAGGCGCGTGACCTGCCAGCCCGTCGAAGGTTCGAGGCTTGGTTCCGGCGCGATCTCGCGGTGCCAGATCGCGCGATCGTGGATGCGCGCCGGGCGGCTGACCCACAATTCGACGGTCTCCGCGTGCAGCGCGTATCCGCCCCAGGTCGGTGGCCGCGGAACTGTCGCGGCAGGATCTTCGAGCGAAACATCGAAGCGTTGCGCGGTGCGTTCGATCTCCTGTAGTAGGGCCTCTCGGCTCGAGATGGGAGCGCTCTGGGAACTCGCCCAGGCTCCAATGCGCGCATCGGTGGGTCGGGTTGCGAAGTAGTCATCGGACTCGGCGTCGGGAAGCTGTGTGACGGGGCCTTCCACGCGTGCCTGCCGATTCTGCCCGGACCAGTAGAAGACCGCCGCAGCGCGGGGAAGATCGGCTAGCTCTTTGCCCTTGCGGCTGTCCATGTGGGTGTAGAAGGTGAGGCAGCTTCGCTCGCGGTCGATTTTCTGGCAAAGAACCATTCGAACCGAAGGTGAACCCGAAGCGTTGGAGGTGGCCAGGGCCATGGCGTGGGGGTTGGGCTGAAGGCCCGCGTCGAAGGCCTCGCCCAACCAATTGACGAGCAGAGACAACGGATCTTCGGGAAGTGGGTCGCGGGAGAGCCAGGCGTCCGGGAGTGCTTCAGTCATGCCCGGAGAATAGCGACGGATCACGCCGGTCCGATGGACGGATTGGCCGGTCAAGTTCTGGCATCGTCGTGTCGATAGCGGTGTGCGGCGCTGGGCGAGCCTGGGCATCGCTCGAAGGGAGACTCCATGGCGATTGCGGAAGGTGGGAACACGGAGGTGGCGCAACGCTTCCCCGGAAACGGTTTAGGGACAAACGAAGCCGCGGCGGGTGAGAGTGGAGACTCGAAGGAGGTGCCGACGAAGTCTTCAGGCTTTGTCCTCTGGACTCTTCTGCGCCGATTCTTTGTCCCCTCGTGGATGGTGACGGCCATCTACATGCTGAAGTATCGCGCTCGGGTGAGCCCGCGCGCGGAGGTCGATTTGAACCCCGCGATCCGACTGGGTCGGGGGACCCAGATCAGTTCCTTCTGTCAGGTCAAGACCAATGGGGGGCCTCTCGAAATCGGGAGTCATGTGACCCTTTCGGCGAATGGATACATCTCGGCCAGTGCTGGGGGCGTGGTAATCGGCGATGACTGCATCTTTGGCCCTGGCACCACGATCGTCGGAAACAACTACCGCTACGACGACCTCGAAACTCCCATTCGCTTGCAGGAAAAGACAACTCTGGGCATCCGCATCGGATGCAATGTATGGATGGGTGCGAATGTCACTGTCGTGGATGGGGTCGAGATCGGCGAGGGCGCCATCGTGGCAGCCGGAGCCGTGGTCACCCGCGACGTTCCAGTGCGTGCGATCGTGGCAGGCGTGCCCGCTCGGCTCGTCAAGATGCGCGACGCTTGAAACACGCCCCAACCTTCTCCATCCCGCATTGGTCCGTTGACGCATTCGAGATGAGAACACCGCGGACCGCGGTTTTTTTGTCGTGGATCGTGGGGTAGCGTCTTGCCCGAGGCTGCAATGCAACTGCCGTGAGCGGCGGAGGCACTTGCCGGGTGGGTCGGAGACCTGCAGGAGAGTGAAGGGTTGACGGTCGAACGGGACGAGTTGGGGTTCGAAGCGCCGGCGCCGCTGGGCCATCCTGCGCGGAAGGGCCTTCCGGCGGGGCATGAGGTCGGGCCTCGGGTGGGGGAACCTCTGCCCGATTTCGCGCTTCCCGACCAGAATGGCCGCATCGTTCGGTTTCACGAGGATCGAGCGGGCGCCAGAGCTGCCGTGGTTTTTTACCGCTCCGTTGTCTGGTGACCTCCCTGCATGACGCAGCTCGTTGAGCTGCGCGACGCTTACGAGAAGTTCGAAGCTCAGGGGATTCGGCTCTACGCCATCTCGTACGATGACGGGAGGGTCCTGCGCGAGTTCTCCGAGAACTATCAGATCCCCTACTCGCTGCTCTCCGATCTCGACTCCGAGGTCATCCGTGCCTACGGGGTCGAGAACGCTCAACTGGACGAGTCGGACGGGCTGCTCTATGGCCTCCCCTACCCCGGGACATTTGTCAGCGATGAAGATGGTGTCGTGGTTGAAAAGTTTTTTCACGACAGTTACAAGAAGCGCGACAGTGCTGAAGTCCTCATCGACAGCGCGATCGGTCGCGTGTTGCTCGATGCTTCGGAGCCGGTGGCCACTGGAGGCAGCGATGAGATACGCCTCCAGGTGAGCTTGCATGGTGGGAATGGGATCCTTAAGCAGGGTGCCCAACGCCGGGTGGTGGTTCGCTTCGATTTGCAAGAAGGACTGCACATCTATGGAGAGCCCGTGCCCGAGGGCATGGTTCCCGTCACCATCGTGGTGAACGGTCCCGAGGGTCTCGTCGTGGGGGATCCGATTCTTCCTCCGACTCGGCCCTTGCGCCTGGAGGGTCTCGATCTCGATCTTTTGGTGTGGAGTGGCTGCGTTGACCTTCAGGTTCCGGTCTACGCGATTTCGGAGTTGGCATCCGAATGCCGACCCCTCGAGCAAGATTCAGTGCAGCTCGAAGTGGTGGTGAGGTATCAGGCTTGTGATGATCGAGCGTGTCTGCTCCCGCGGGAAGAGACGTTGCATCTCGATGTTCCCGTGGACGTCGTCGATGTCCCATCTCTTCCGCTGCACATGGGACACGGTCAGCGTGAAGCGTTCATGGATGCCAAGCCGCACATGATACGGCTGTTGAGACGCAAGATGCTCCGCTACCCGTTGCGCGGTCTGAGTTACATGGTGAAGACGGCGCGTCTCGAATTGGCAGCTCGCTGGCGGAGAATGCGGTCGTAGCGGCTTTTGAAAGCCATGAACACTCGAGATCAGAATTGCTCCAGGAAGGGACGCAGGTCGACCTCCAAGCTCCAAGCGCTGCGGGGCTGTGTGTGGAGGCGCCAATAGGCATCGGCGATGTCGGCGGGTTGGAGCATTCCTTCAGTGCCGAGACGTTCCTTGATCTGAGGCATGCGCGAATTGACCTGATCCCCGTCGATCACTCCGTCAATGATGGTGTGTCCGACGTGTAGGCCCTTTTGACCGAATTCCCGGGCCATGCCGTGCGCGACCGCACGCAGACCTGCTTTGGCCGATGCGAAGGCCGTAAAGGGGGGCCGCGCGCGGATGGAGGCTGTTGCGCCGGTGAAGATCAACGTACCCCCTCCATTGGGGACCATGCGCCGAGCGGCCTCTCGCCCCACCAGAAAGCCTCCAAAGCAACACACGCGCCAGAGTTTCTCGAAAAACTCGTCGGTCATCTCCACCAGCGGTGAGAAACGGTTGTTCCCGGCGTTGTAGACCACGAGTTCGGGGATTCCGCCTGCGTTTTCGGCGGCGTCGAAGAAGCGCATCACGTCCTGAGCGAGAGTCGTGTCGCCAACGATCGCAGTCGCGTCGCCTCCGGCCTCCCGCACGGACTGGGCCACATCCTCGACCTTTGCCTCGGTGCGCCCAGCCACCAGCACATGGAGGCCCTCGCGTCCAAAGCGATCGCATAGCGCCCCGCCGACGCCCGAGCGACTTCCCACGCCAATCACCAGTGCACAGCCCATGGGTTTGTTCCTATGCTTTAGCGTTGAACGATGGTCTTGGCCGTTTCGACCACGTTTTCTTGCTGGGCGGCTTTGGGCAGTTCGAAGGGGACCTTGACGCCGCGATCACTCCCGGGCCGGGCTCGGATACGCTGCATCCACCCCTGCAGGTTCTCCAATCCCTCGATGGACACTCCGGACCATTCGTGGGTGCGTACCCAGCACCAGTTGGCGATATCGGCGATCGAATAGTCGCCTGCGAGCCACTCTTTGTCGCGGAGTCCGTGTTCGAGCACTTCGAACAGTCGTCGACTTTCGTTCTGGTAGCGATCGATGGCGGGTTGGAGTTTTTCGGGGAAGTAGCGATAGAAGACGTTCGCCTGACCCATCATCGGACCGATCCCGCCCATCTGGAACATCAGCCAGGACAGCACTTCGGCTCTTCCCGCAGCGTCGGTAGGCAACAGGCGACCGGCTTTCTCCGCCAGGTAGATCATGATCGCTCCCGATTCGAAGACCCGTAGATCGCCGGCATCGTGGTCCACCATGGCGGGAATTCGTCCGTTGGGATTGATCTCGAGGAACCACTCCTGCTTTTGCTCGTCCTTTGAGAGATTCACGAACTTGGATTCGTAGGGGATCTCGAGTTCCTCGAGGGTGACGGAAGCTTTCCAGCCGTTGGGTGTGGGCGCAGTGTAGAGGTCGATCATGTCAGTGGTTTCCTCTTCCTGAAGGGGAGAATTCTGTCGTCTCGAGTGAGAACCGTCCTTCTTGTATCCGGGGTTGCCGCATCGATCGGCGCGCCTCGATCTCAGGATCCGCTCAGCCAGCCAAGGCAGTTCGTTCTCTCGAGCACGGGATCGAGAAGGCTCGTGTTTTCGAGAGCTTGGTAGCGGTTCCGAAGCTTTCCGAGAGACCTGGCGTGGTATTTCTGCGGCTTCTGGGTCCACGTGCCCGAGGGCAGTTCGATGCTGAATTCCTCGGAGCCAGCCGCGATGGCGCGGCTGTTCGCATCCGACCAGGGAAGAAACAGCGCGGCGACCTGTTCTTCGAGCAGGGGCTCGAGGGTCGGGCTGAGGTCCGCCCAGTTCTCGAAGTCTCCCGTACCCTCGGGTTCGAGCATCCGCTGAATCCAGGCCACTACGTTGGGCGCACTGGCTTCGATGATTTCGTTGCAGGTGGGGTCGGTCCAGGCGTTGTAGACCTGACCCCACAAACCAAAATCTCCGAAGGCCGGCCGTTCTCCGAAGAGGAAGGGTCGAGTCGCGAGGTGGGCGTCGAGCCGGGTGATTCCGTCCTTGAAGGACTGTTCGATAGCGGGGGCCGTCTGTTCGCTCGACCCTACGAACCAGACGCGGTTCACCATGCGGTCCACGATGCCATCCACAATACCCTGAAGTGCGTCACCTTCTACGCCGGGCGCCATGGCGGCCGCGAGGCGTTTTCCGGCGGATTGCTGGTCAGCTTCACGGGCCCATCGGTAGTGAAACATCCATTTGTTCCCCCACTCGTCGCCGAACTCTTCGATCAACGCGGAGACGAAGCTTGCCACGGGATCTGAGGGGTGGATTGAAGGCTCTGGGTGTCGGGCTTCGATCTTCTCGATGATGGGGGTCGAATCCTGGATGCCCTCATCGTCTGGTGTCACCACGGTGGGGATGAGGGGGAGCTTTGAGTACTGCTTGTACTCTTCCATGTTGTCGGGACCGCGGACGATCCACTCGTGGGCCAGCTCCTTGTAGCGGAAGTAGCTGCGGACCTTGACCGAGTACGGAGAGACCTCGGCGCCCCAGATCCGGTAGCCGTCGGCCATCAGAGGATTTCCTCGGCGACGACTTCGAAGGCTTCGGGGGAGCCGGCTCCGATCAGCATGCTTTCTACGTAGCCCTCCGCTCCGGCTTGTTTCCAAGCGGCAAGGCGCTCGCGAATCCGTTCACGGGGACCGATCAGGGACAGGTCATCGACGAGCTGGTCGGGAACCGCGGCCACGGCCGTACCTCGATCGCCCGCGAGGAAGGCATCCTGGATCTTGACAGCGGCTTCTTCGTAGCCCAAGCGTTTGCAGTAGTCGTTGTAGAAGTTCTTCTCGCGCGAACCCATTCCACCGATGTAGAGAGCGAGGTTCATTTTGGCGGGCATTCGTGCCTGTTCGACATCATCGGAAACCGTCACTGAGACGGACGGGCAGATGGCGAAATCCTGAAGGCTCTTGCCTCCTCCGGCTTTGGCGAAGCCTTCTTCAACGAAGGGGGCGATCAACTCGGGGCGCTCGGGATTCATCCACAGTGGGAATACACCGTCGGCCACTTCGCCCGCGCAACGAAGACCCGCCGGGCTGATCGACGCGGTGTAGATCTTGAGTTCGGGGTTGCCGTGGAGGATGCTCTTGAGGGGTTTGCCCATGCCAGTAGTGTTCGCGTCAGCGCTGGGGATGGCGTAGTGGGTTCCCTGGTGCTCGAGGGGTTGCTCGCGTGCGAGAATCTTGCGGATGATCGAGATGTACTCGCGGGTTCGGGTCAGTGGCTTGCCGTAGGGGACACCGTGCCATCCTTCGACGACCTGGGGACCTGAGGGTCCCAGTCCCAAGATGAAGCGCCCTCCCGAGAGGTGGTCGAGGGTCATGGCGGTCATGGCCGTCATGGCGGGTGTACGCGCGGGCATCTGCATGATGGCCGTGCCCGCCTTCATTTTGGTTGTGTTCGCCAGAATCCAGGTCGCCATGGTGACTGCATCGTTGCCGTAGGCCTCGGCGGTCCACGCGGAGTCGTAGCCTAAAGATTCGGCATGACGAATCAAATCCATAGGGAGAGTGGCTTTCTTTCCGAAGACACCGGCGAGGATTCCGAGTTTCATGGAGAGGCTCCTGTGGGAGTTGGAGAGTCGGACACGGGTGACGAAGAGTCCGGGAGTGTCGGGCTCTTTTCATGGCCACCGGGCGAGTTGTAGATAGCACTTGGGGCCGGTGGCGGCGAACGCCCAGTGTGGGTCTGACGGACTGGGAGTCCGTTCGTCCACACGAAGCGGTGTCTAGCAAGCCGTGCCGAGTGTGATCGAGAACGGAGGTGGTACCAGGAGCAACCCCGGCTCAAGGAGTTAGGACGCTGTTGCGGTCGGTATCGCGTTGAACAGTGTGTGAACTCCCAAGGTCATTGCCCGCCGGGTCTCTTCTTCCGTTCGGCCCTGGTCCTTTCGCAGGTGCTCCCAGGTTTCGAAGGAAAGACACGCTTCAATCATGGCCACGAATGGTTGTGGACTGGACTCAAGCTCTGGGAAGACCTGGTGGAGGTGTCTCCGGAGCTCCTTGACGAGTTCGTCGTGGTCTTGGTTTGCGTAGGCGTGGCGAAGTCGCATACCCCGGGAGACACGTTCGAAGGGGGCGAGTTCCACGAAGACGCGGCAACGGTTATTGACGCAGAGTTTGATTCTCTCCTCCAGAGAGCCATCGTAGGAGGTGGTGAAGAGAATGGGCTCAAGCTCCTTTCGCAGGCGCTCGGCCAGTTCCGCGTTGAGGGACGCCATGTGGTCGAAGTGTCGGAAGACCGTGCGGGGCTGGACCCCGGCTCGCTCTGCCACCTCTTTGGCGGTGGGTTGCGAGCTACCGCCTCGGATCAGCTCGTAGAGCGCATCTACGATGGACTGCCGGTTGCGCACGCCTCGTTGAACTCGTCCATCGGAATCCATGTCGCAGCCCTTTGCTTCTGGCTCAGCGTTGCTCGTGCCCCGAAGCTCCTTGGATGCAGGATCCCGGTCATGCCCTGCATTGAGGGCCAAAACCTGCGAGGCTTCTCGTATTGTACGACACACGGCCGGTACAGATCCCGGAGAATTGGCCCAACCCCGACGAGGCTGGAGAAGACATGGAAGAGCGAGTACGCGTGGAGAAGACGGACGGCATCGCCGATGTCCGGATGGTGAGAGTCGACAAACTGAACGCCCTCGATCTCGACATGTTCGCCGCCCTGGTGGAAACGGGAATCGAACTTTCAGGGGATTCGAGCTTGCGAGCCGTGGTCCTCTCGGGGGAGGGTCGCGGTTTCTGCAGTGGTCTCGATATTCCGAGTGTGATGAGTCGTGTGGGCAGCACTGCCGATGGTGGATCCTTGCTGCAGGGGGAGGCCTCGGACAGTCCGGCCAGTTTTGCCCAGCGTGCGGCCTGGATCTGGCAGGAAGTTCCGGTACCGGTGATCGCCGCCGTGCATGGTGTGGCGTACGGGGCGGGCTTGCAGGTCGCCATGGGGGCGGACATCCGGTTCGTGGCTCCGGATGCGAGACTGTCCATTCGGGAGTTGCATTGGGGTCTCATCCCAGACGTCGCAGTAACCCAGACCTTTCGCAACGTGGTGGGTCTCGACGTCGCCAAGGAATTGACGTTCACCGCCCGTGTGGTTTCCGGGGTCGAAGCGGGTTCCCTGCGTCTGGCTACCCACGTGACGGAAGATCCCCATGGTGATGCCATGGCACTGGCTCGTGAGATCGCCGGACGCAGCCCGGATGCAGTTCGCGCGGCCAAGAAATTGTGGAACGAGGCTTTGCTCGGCAGCGTGGAGGACGGGTTGCGTCTCGAAGCCCAGCTACAGGGTACGGTGATGGGGAAGCCGAATCAGCTCGAAGCCGTGAAGTCCAACATGGAGAAGCGGGAGCCCAACTTCTCGGACCCCGAATAGCGCACTCTTTCTGCTTCGGGGCGGCATCCGAATTCGACTGTTCGTGCACTCATTGCACGGAGGTCGAGAAAGGCCCTACTGTCATCACGCCGTTGGCTCTGTTTTCAACGGGGTCACGATCACACCACGAGGAGTTCTCATGAGGATTGGCATCATGTCCGGTGCATCGCCCGGCCCCGACGGAACGCTTGACGGGTTGACTGCCCGTGCCCGAGATCTCGAGGCCCGGGGATTCCACAGCATGTGGATGGCCAACATCTTCGGTCTGGATGCCATCGTGGCTCAAGCCTTGGTGGGCGCCGCGACCGAGCGAATCGAGTTGGGGACGGCTGTCGTCCCGACCTATCCGCGTCACCCCGTAGCACTGGCGCAGCAGTGCCTCACGGCTCAGGCTGCCGCGCGCGGCCGCTTCGTGCTCGGTGTGGGGTTGTCCCACAAGCTCGTGATTGAAGACATGATGGGTCTTTCCTACGCGAAGCCCGCCCGCCACATGCGCGAGTACATGGCTGTATTGGGACCGCTGCTCCGTGGGGAGCCCGTCAAGTATGAAGGGGAGCAGTATCGTGTGAGCGCAGGGCTGCAGGTTCCCGGTGCCGAGTCCGTCGACGTACTGATCGCGGCGTTGGGAGACCACATGTTGAAAATCGCCGGTGAGACCTCTGGAGGTACGATCCTGTGGATGACAGGGTCCAGGACCATCGAGGATCACATCGTTCCCAAGCTTCGCGCAGCGGCGTCCGGGTCCGGTCGGCCCGAGCCTCGTGTGGTGGCCGGGATCCCCATCGCGATCACGACGGATCCCGATGCGGCGCGCGAGCGCATCGCCAAGGGGCTGGCAATGTACGGGCAACTGCCCTCCTACCGCGCCATGCTCGATAAGGAGGGGGTGGAGGGTCCGGCCGACCTCGCTCTGGTGGGAGACGAAAAGACGCTGAGTGCGGGGCTCGACCGACTTCGCGACATCGGGGTCACGGATTTCGACGCAGCCATCATGGCCGTAGAAGACGGGGCAGACGCTCGAACACTGGACTTCCTGGAGAGTCGCCTCTAGGTGCCCGTTGCGAGCCGTTCGATGGATGTGCTCGATCCCAGTGCCGATTCGTCAGCGCAGACGCAGTGCGTTGGTGATCACTGAGATCGAAGACAAACTCATCGCAGCGGCCGCCAGCATCGGGTTGAGGAGCCAACCGAACCAGGGGTAGAAGATTCCCGCGGCGATGGGAACTCCCAGCGCGTTGTAGACGAAGGCGAAGGTCAGGTTCTGGTGGATGTTGCGAACGGTGGCGCGTGACAGTTCCCGTGCTCGCGCGATCGCACTGAGGTCGCCGTTGACCAGGGTCACACCAGCGCTCTCAATGGCGACATCGGTGCCCGTTCCCATGGCGATTCCCACATGGGCCTGGGCGAGAGCCGGGGCATCGTTGACACCGTCTCCCGCCATGGCGACCACGTTTCCCTCTTCTTGGAGACTCCGCACGATCTCGGATTTTCGCTCGGGCAGGACACCGGCTTCGACGTCGGTCAAGTTCAGCGCGTTTGCAACAGCTTCGGCAGTGGTGGGGCTATCTCCCGTGACCATGATGACACGCACGCCATCTGCACGCAGTTGTGTGAGAGCTTCGGGTGTGTCCTGCTTGATGGGATCGGCGACGCCCACCAGTCCCGCGGCGCGACCATCGATGGCTGCGAACATCACGGTCTCGCCACGGTGGCGCAGCGATTCGGCTTCGACGTCCAGTCCAGCTGCTTGAATGCCAAGGCGTGTCATGAGTGCCCGATTGCCTACGGCGATTTCTCGGCCCGCCACTACGCCCGAGACACCGTGCCCTGGAATGGCCTCGAAATTC
This sequence comes from Myxococcota bacterium, assembly GCA_022447545.1. Lineage (GTDB taxonomy): Bacteria > Myxococcota_A > UBA9160 > UBA9160 > SMWR01 > JAKVBI01. The sequence goes on along the minus strand of JAKVBI010000003.1, from coordinate 12,063 downwards.
TCGGTCTCGATGAGATCGAGCCCTCGTTCCTTGGCGCCTGTCTCGAGGGCGTGGGCCAACGGGTGCTCGCTGCCGCGCTCCAGGCTGGCTGCAAGTTGCAGGAGCGTCTCCTCCTCGACGCCCGGTTCCGGGCGCAGACTTGCCAGCTTCGGCCTGCCCTCGGTGAGGGTTCCGGTCTTGTCCACCACGAGGGTGTCGACGTTCCGCAATGCTTCGATGGCCTCGGCGCTTCGGAAAAGGACCCCCATCCCGGCCCCACGACCAGAGGCGACCATGATCGACATGGGTGTGGCGAGTCCCAAAGCGCAGGGGCAAGCGATGATCAGGACACTGATGGCATTGACGAGTGCAAAGGCCAGGCTTGGCGGCGGACCGAAAATGGCCCAAAGAGTGAAGGTCAGGGCCGAGATGGCCAGAACCGTCGGGACGAAAACGCGAGCGACCGCATCTGCGGTGGCTTGGAGCGGAGCGCGGCTGCGCTGCGCCTCGGACACCATCTCTACGATTCGCGAAAGCAGGGTATCGGCGCCCACTTTTTCGGCACGAACGATCATGCTTCCCGTTCCATTCAGAGTCGCCGCGATCACGCGTTCGCCCACGCCCTTGGCGACTGGGATGGGTTCCCCGGTCACCATGGATTCGTCGATGGCACTCCGCCCATCCGTGACGACACCGTCCACGGGAATCTTCTCACCCGGGCGGACTCTCAAGAGATCGCCCGGAAGAACCTGGTCCAGTGAGACCTCCTCGTCGCTGCCATCCTCGGCAATCCGACGCGCGGTCTTGGGCGCCATTCCCAGCAGCGCGCGGATGGCGTGTCCCGTGCGACTTCGCGCCCTCAACTCCAAGACCTGGCCCACCAGGACGAGGGACGTGATGACCGCAGCCGCTTCGAAATAGACCGCGACTGCGCCTTCGTGCCGAAAGGCCTCGGGAAACAGGCCCGGTGCGAGGGTGGCGACCACGCTGTACAGCCAGGCGATCCCCACTCCGATGCCCACCAGAGTGAACATGTTGAGATTCCAGGTGGTGATGGACTGCCAGGCCCGGACGAAGAATGGAGCCCCCCCCCAAAGCACCACGGGGCTCGAGAGCAACATCTCCACCCAGACTCGCTTGTCCGGGGGCAGCCATCGAGCGATGGGCTGACCTGGAAGGAGGTCTGACATGGCCAGCAGCATTACGATGCCTGCAAGGGGTGCGCTCACCCAGAGGCGTCGCGTCATTTCGTCGAGTTCGCTGGTGTCTATTTCGGTGCTCACCGCGGCGGGTTCCAACGCCATGCCACACTTGGGACAGCTTCCAGGGCCGACCTGCTGCACCTCCGGGTGCATGGGGCAGAGGTACACGGCCTCTGGGTCGGCCGCTGGCTGATTCGGGGAATCAGTCGAGTCGGCCAGGTAGGTACCTGGGTCACTTCGAAACTTCGTCAGACAATTCTCCGAGCAGAATCGGTAGTCGGTTTCCTCATGGCGTAACTGGTGTGGTGAATCCGGCTGGACCTGCATTCCACAGACGGGGTCTTTGAGCATGCGATTCTCCTGGACGACGTGACGTGCGGCTGATTCCTTCATCTCGGCGAGCCGGGGTTGGAATCGACCAATGCCTGGCCACTACGGTAGATCCGCGCGTGGGAACGCGCTTGCTCGGCGAGAATGGGTTCGCCGAGTATCTCGAAATGCTCCGCCAGCCGCTCGGCGGTCCGACTGGCTTCTTCGAATCGTCCTGTAGCGGCCAGGCTGGCTCCCAAGCTCCCCAGGAGCAGATACTCCTGCCCTTCGGCGAGGCCGAGGCGTGGAGGGCTCGCGCCCCCATGCTGCGGTGTTGAGCTGCAGCGAAATCCAAGTCACCGGAATCCAGTTGGTTTCGTATGGGTAGAAGGCCGCGACCGCCGTGGGCAGGGTGCGGATTCCGAACGTCACCAAAACTGAGAGTAGCTCTGTGGAAGGCATCGGCGAGCTTCTCGGCATTTCGGGTTTGACGCCTCGGCGGGCGAGAGAGCAAGATGATCCTCAACGCAAGACAAGGAGACTTCGCATGGATCGCCTCAAGGGCCGCGTCGCCATCATCACGGGTTCGGGTCAGGGTATTGGGCGTGGAATCGCACACCGTTTCGCGAAAGAGGGTGCTCGGATCGTCGTATCCGACTGGAAGGTGCACCGTGGCGAACGAGTCTGCGCAGAACTCCACGAAATGGGTGCTGAAGCTATTTCGATTCCAGCCGACATTTCGAGCCGAGAAGACATCGAGGGACTGGTTGAGGGTGCTGTCGAAGCTTTTGATGGCGTGGACATTCTGGTCAACAATGCCCAGACCTTCACCCCCAACGTGCCCTTCGAGGAGAAGACGGACGAGATGTGGACGGTTTCCCTTCTTACGGGTCCGTTGGCAACCTTCTGGTCCATGAGGGCCGTTCACCCAGTCATGAAGGCGAGAGGGGGTGGACGCATCATCAATTTTGCATCGCTCAATGGAGAACTCGGTCAGCGCCTGACCGTGGACTACAACGCATCCAAGGAGGCGATTCGCACCATCACGAAGACGGCTGCCCGCGAGTGGGGGCACGACGGAATCCTCGTCAATGCCATTGCTCCGGGTGCGGCTTCGCCGGTCTATCAGGCTTGGGCGAAAAGACAGCCTGAAATGGCCGCCGAGCAGGAGCGCAAGAAGCCCATCCAACGCGCGGGTGATCCCGAACTCGATATCGGCGGCGTGGCGTTGTTCCTGGCCTCGGATGACTCTCGTTATCTGACCGGTCACACGCTCTTCGTGGACGGCGGGGCTTGGCTCGGTCCCAGTCGAGAACGTGTCCAGGACGATCCCGAGCAGTGGAGGCGACCCGAGCATTTCGCCCGTATCGATTGGAATCGTCGGGACGACTGACCGAGGACCGTCAATCCGATCTCAATTGGCATCTCGCTTCAGACGCCAGACTCTGCGAATTTCTCGTTTCTCCGGATTGGTGATCAGGAGTCGAGCGATTCGAGACTCCGGGCGACGATTCGCTGCCGCGTGAACGGAGGGTTTCGCCTCGACGAAATAGACCTTGCGGCCATCGACCATATTTTCCGGAAACGACAGGACGAACACCGCTGCGTTTCCGGGAAATTGTTTCCTCACGACCATGGGGACCGGTTTGAAGGGGTCGTTGTCGATGAAAACGGGTGCGCCAACGGGTTTTTCTTTCACGGCTTCGCGGATCGAAGCCATGAGATTCTGGTGTACGGCACGGGCCGCGAGTCCCTCGCGAGTTGTCACGAGGTCCGCGGTGTAGAGATTGAGAGGTAGCGCTGCAAGGATCCAGAGTGCGATCGTCACCCCCCCCCACTTCTCAGTCCACCGTTCGAACCCCGAAAAACGCGTCAATGCCACGCCCAGAGCCGCGCATGCCGTCAAGGTGACCCCGAGCGTTCCCAGGTAGTGGTAACGTGGAGAGCCCACCATCCACAGGATCGATGGTGCGCGCTCCATCAGACCCAGACGGCCCGCTGCAATCACGCCATAGGCGGAGAGTGCGATCAGAGAGAGGCCGGCAATCAACCAGCGCTGGCGTTGATCGGAGCGCAGGAGCACCCACCCGATAAGTACGAGTAGCACCAGGCCGACACCGTCGGTCAGCCACGATAGTTCTTGCTCCAGGCCCTCGAATGGATCCACTGGCAGGTGACCGTGCTCTTTGCGGATCGCGAGTCCGAGAAAGACTGCCGCGCTCGCGAAGCACAGCAGTCTCCACCACATTCCGATGAGGTCGGTCACGCGGGTCAGGTGCTGGATCGCACTTCGCCCGTCTGCGATCAGGGGTCCCCAAAGAGCGTCATAGACTTCGTGCTGAAGAACGAAAAGGAGTGGGAGGACGCCCAGTAGACTGCCGAGGGTGACGGCGACGCGATTTCGATTGGACGCGTCGGGTAGCAGGGCCCAGCCGACGGCACCGAAGGTTGCCGCCACTCCGAGTCCCACTCCGAAGCTCGTCCCGGCTGCCAATAGCAGTACGTACCAGCACAGTAGGATGCCGCCCGGAATGGGTTCACTGCCATCGCGCCGTGACGCCATGTCGCGCAGGACCCAGAGAATGAACGTGGTCGCCAGGAGGTGCCCGTAGACGGAGAACCAACCGATTGAACCTCCTGCCACCGGTGCCATGCCCCAAAGAGCCGATCCGAGGAGTGCGATTCCCCGCCGTTTCGTCAAGCGCTCGACAGTGTTGTGGAGCAACCAGACGTTGAGCAGGTGGGTTGCAAGCGAAACCGCCTGGTACCCTGCGGCGTCGATGCCGAACACCTGGTAGCAGAGGTAGAAGACGAAGTTGCTGGTGGAGAGCAGGTGGCCACCATGAGGGATCAGCAGGAATTCTGCGAGTCCGTGGTTGGCGATTTGGTAGAGATGGATGAAATCGTCGTGCTTGAAGTGATCTCCGAGGACAGAACGGTGAACCACTGCTGCCAGTAGCATGGGGATCCAAGGTCCCGTGATTGGCCTTTTCACGCCGAATTTCATGCGATGAGTTGGTCTTCCGACACTGAGCGGATCTTCGATCGAACAATGGATCCTGGCTTTGCGGGCCGGGTCAACTTCACCGACGCAAAATCGCGTGTGCGCCCAATTGAACTGGATTCCAGCAGGACGTCCTCGATGTTTCCGATCTTGGCTTCGAGGAATCTTCGGTGGCTCGCCTCGCTGGCTTCTCTCAACCGTCTGGCGCGCTCACGCCTTTCCGAAAGCGGGACCCCTGGCATTCGAGCGGCCGGGGTTCCAGGGCGCTCGGAATAGGGGAAGACATGGGTGTAAACGATCCCGCAGTCTTCGATCAGAGCCAGAGTTCGCTCGAACATGGCTTCTGTTTCAGTGGGAAATCCTGCGATCAGGTCGGCGCCAATCGCGATATCGGGCCGCAGTTCCCGTGCACGATCGACGACGCGCACCACATCTGCTCGGCTGTGGCGGCGCTTCATCCTCCTCAGGATCGTATCGTCTCCCGCCTGAACGCTGAGGTGGAGGTGAGGCATGAGGCGTGGATCCCGACCGATTCGATCCCATAGGGCTTCATCGATTTCGACGGGGTCGAGAGAAGAGAGCCGCAAACGAGGGAGTTCGGGGACGGCGTCGAGCACGTCGCCCACCAGCTGCCCCAGATTCAGCAGCGGCTCAAGTTCCTGCCCATAGGCGGTCAGGTCGACCCCCGAAAACACGACTTCGCGAACACCGTCGGCTACGAGACTCTGGACCTGTTCGATCACCTGCTCTCGTGGAACCGATCGCGAGGGTCCACGCCCGAACGGGATGATGCAGAACGTGCAGCGGTGGTCGCACCCATTCTGTACCTGAAGGAAAGCACGGGTTCGCTCCTCGAAGGCGCCCAGCAGGTGCCCAGCCGTTTCACGCACGGTCATGATGTCGCCGACTTCTACCCGGTGCTTGTTTTCCTTCGACCAAGTGGAATCCTTCAGCTTCTCAGCGTTGCCAACCACCCTGTCGACCTCGGGCATGCTGGCGAAGCGTTCGGAATGAATCTGTGCCGCGCAGCCGGTCACCACGATGCGTGCGTCGGGTTGCTGCCGTCGCACTCGGCGGATTGCCTTACGGGCCTGCCGCTCGGCCTCTGCGGTCACCGCACAGGTGTTCACTACCACCAGATCCCGCGCGCCACTCTCGCGCGTCAATCGGCGCAACACTTCGCTTTCGAAGGTGTTGAGCCGGCATCCGAAGGTGATGATCTCGGGTTCTCGGGACATATGAATTCGTTCTGACGCCTTGATAGTCCCAGTCTAGTGAACGACCGGGTCGGCGTGCACTGTCGTCAGAACAATGCCCTTGAGGTCGATCAGTGGCTCGACGCGTGGCCAGGCTCGAAGCGGACCTGCATCTCCTTCACTCCATTGATGAAGTTTGAGCGCAGGCGGCGCGGTGGGGCGGCCAGCTCCAAACCCGGAAGTTGACGGACCAGGCTGTCGAAAATCACTCGGAGTTCCATTCGTGCGAGGTTCGAACCCAGACAGAAGTGTTCGCCGACGCCGAAGGAGAGGTGTTCGTTGGGGCTTCTCGTGATATCGAAAGTGTTGGGATCCTCGAATACCTCCTCGTCGCGATTCACCGACGGGTACCAGAGAACGATCTTGTCGTTTTCTCGGATTTCGATATCGCGGATCACCACGTCCCGCGTCGCCGTTCGCCTGAAACTGTGAACAGCGGGATTGAAGCGGAGGATCTCTTCGACGGCACTGGGAATCAGTGAGCGATCTTCTTGAAGGCGCCGGTATTGGTCCGGGTGTGTCAGCAGGTCGTACATGCCGTTGGTGGTGACGGTTCGGGTGGTCTCATTGCCCGCGATCGCCAGAATCAGAAAGAACGAGTTGAACTCCATGTCGGTGAGTTTTTCCCCGTCGACTTCGGCTCGGAGCAAGGCTGTGGCGAGGTCATTGCCTGGGTATTTGCGTGCCTTTTCGGCGAGTTTCGCGGCATACAAGAACATCTCGGCCGAAGCCGCGTTGGATTCGTTGATCTGTCCCGGTGTGCCGTCGGGTTGGAGTTCGGGGTCGTCGAAGCCCACCATGCTGTTTCCCAACTCGTAGATCCGGCGCCGATCTTCTTCCGGCACCCCCATCATCTCGCAGATGACCTCCATGGGCAGCGGTGCAGCGAGATCCTCGACAAAGTCACACTCGCCGCGCTCGATCACGCGATCGATGATGCGCTGAACCATGCCTTTCACTCTCGCGCTGAGCTCGCGGACCATCCGGGGAGTGAATGCCTTGTTGACGATGGCTCGGTACTGGCGATGCCGTGGTGGATCCATGTTGAGCATGATGAGCCTCAGCTGATCGAGGCTACTGGGCTCGGGATCGCGAAGCAGAGTGCCCTGCCGTTCGGAGGAGAAGGTGAGGGGGTCCTTCGAGATGGCTTTGAGGTCGGCGTGCTTGGTAATACACCAGAAGTCGGAGACCTGATGGCCATCGCCCGTATGCCTGAAGACGGGTGCTTCTCGGCGGAGAACCTCGAACATCTCGTGGGGGGTTCCGCGCTCGAATAGATCCAAGTCGAGCAGGTTGACGTCACTGAGTTGCATGGGGTTCCTCGGTTTTGGACATGGCCCGGCTGCTGGCTCACCGGGAATTTTGGCTCGATCAGACAAACGAATGTTTGTTTACCTCGATTTTCAGTCCGGGTCAATGTCCGCTGCGCTCCGCTGAGGCGACTTCCCCACCCATTGGTACGGAGGTTGTGCGACTCTGGTGCCCCCAGGAGCCCCAATCATGCACGGAGCCGATCCCGAGGTCGTCCTCGGGCCCGAGGACGACAATTTTCATCCGCCTGCCAGCGGCGAGCCGTTCTGGAGCGAGACCACGTGGTTTTCCTTCACGGTTCCCGAGCGCAACCTCCAGGGGTACGTCTATCCCTGGGTCCGGCCCAACCAGGGGCTGCTCGGAGGGGGGGTGTGGGTCTGGGACGATTCCGCCCACCAACCGTGGGACATCCTGTTCTGGGACAACCAGTACAACCTGCCCTTCGAGGTCAGTGGGGACCTGCGTGACATCCGTTTTCCCAACGGCATCTCGATTCAGTGCCTCAAGCCGAACTCCGACTACCGGATCCGTTACGAGCACCCGGACCTCCAGTTGGATTTCACTTTCCAGGCCATCATGGAACCCCACGTTCTGACGCGGGGAGGGACCGGGCTGTTCGCAGGCCACGTCGATCAGCCGGGTCGTGTCGCCGGGACCATGACACTGCGGGGAGAGGAGATCCCCTTCGATGCCCACGCGATTCGTGATCGTTCCTGGGGCCCTCGAGTCGAAGATCGCGACCTGCGAATGGCCTATCTGCACGGTTCGGCTGAGGGGAACGCATTTCTGGCATTCGCCCACCCGGACGACGACGCCGATCCCACGGCCACGAGAATCGAGGCGCCCATCTCTGCCGGGTATTTGTATCGAGAGGGTCAAGCCGCAGTACTCGTCGAGGGTTGCCGCACCATCGAGCGGCCTGGAGACTGGCCTACCCGTGTAGAGGTGCAGGCTGTCGATTCTCTGGGAAGAAGTTTGGAAGCGACAGGTGAGTGTGTGAGCCGCCTCTCCTTCACCAACATCCCCTGGATGTTCAACTGGTGCAGTCTCACTCGCTGGGAGTTCGACGGCGTCGTCGGTTGGGGAGAGGATCAGGATGTTTGGCACCTCGACCGTTGGCGTCACTGGATTCGGAGGCGCAGGTCCCTGGCTTCAGAAGTGGCCAACCCGGGCACTTGATCGGCACAACGTCGAATTCGAGGTGAGCAGGAGGATCGATGGCCCAGGGTAAGTCCCTCGACATTGGACCGATCGAACGTCTGAACGAGCGTTTTGCTGCTCTGGCAGGCTGGTGCTTCGACCAGCGAGCGTTGGTTGCAGGGGTCTGTCTCGCGTTGTTGATTGGTCTCGGCACATACGCGTTCTCTGGCATCGAGACTGATGCCAGCTATGAGGCGTATTTCTACGAAGGAGATAACACCTACCTGGCGTACGAGGCTTACCGTGAGGACTTCGGATCCGACGAGGTGGCCTACATCGGTTTCGAGTTGCCCGGGGTCGAACACGGCCCCTGGAACGTCAAAGCGATGGGGGCGCTGGTTTCGCTCACCGAGGCTCTCGAGGATGAAGTCCCGTTCATCTACGACGTGACCACGCTGGCCAATGCAGAACTCACCATTGGCAACGAAGAGGGCCTCGACATCAGCAAGATCGCCTACGACTGGCCGCTGACCCAGGCCGAGTTGCTCGAAAGGCGAGACGCTTATTTGTCGAAGCCCATGTTTGTGGGTGGCATCATCAATGAGCGTTCGGATTTCGGCGCGATCATCGTGAAGATGGACCGCTCGAGTACGGATCCGCCTGAGGAGATCATCGCCGAAGAATCCGAGTGGCTGTTCCCGGGAGAGCCCGAGAATACCGAGAACATGTATCCACAGATCACGGACGCGAAGATCCGAGAGGTTCTGTCACGACCCGAGTACGCGGAATTCGTGTTCTACAATTCCGGTGACGTTCCGCTCAACGCCTACTACAACCGCATCCTTTTCATTGAACCCGTGAAGATGTTCGCGATCACACTGGGTGTGGTTTCGCTCATTCTCTTCATCGCTTTCCGTACCTTCGTCAGTGTCGTGACACCCGCAGCAGTGCTGATTCTGACCCTCGTATCCACTGTGGCGCTCATGGTCCTGCTCGGTTTCAAGATCAACATGTCCTTCGGCTCGACGCCTACGCTGTTGATGGCGATTGGTGTGGCGCATTCGGTGCACGTCCTCTCGGAGTTCGGAGTGCGCTTTCGCGCGCTGGGCGACCGACGCGCCGCCATCGTCGAGTCGATCTATCTGGTGGGGGTTCCCTGCCTGCTGACCAGTGTGACGACGGCGGTGGGCTTCGCCTCCATGAGCTTTGTGCCCATCAAGAGCATCGGCGAGGGGGCGATTTACCAGGCCTTTGGGGTGCTCGCGGCCTTCTTCTTTTCAGTCACCCTACTCATGGCTCTGCTCTCCATGGGGAAGCGCCATCGTGCGGTGGCCCAGAAGGAATCGACTTCGAAGGGTGGGGAGATGATGAAGCGGGCTCTGGAGGGCCTCGCTGAGTTCAATATCAAATATCGCAATGCCCTGATCGGAGTCTTCGCCGTGTTCCTGGTGGTGCTCGGTACCGGGGCGACACGTGTGCAGGTCGATAGCAATTGGCTCGACGACTTCTGGCAGGATTCCTGGATCTACGAGACGACGACCCGGGTCGACGACGAGATGGGCGGCACGACCAACATCATCTACTTGTTCGATGGGGGCGAGAAGGATGCGATCAAAGAACCCGCGGTCCTGCGTGAGATCGATCGACTCCAGCAGCTGGCCAACGAGGAGAGTTGGCTCGTTCGAAAGACTTATTCGATCGTCGACATCATCAAGGATCTGAACCAATCCCTTCATGCCGATGATCCCGCCTACTATCGGATCCCAGACACTCGCGAGGAGATCGCTCAGTACCTGATCCTCTACGAGTCTTCGGGGGGGGAGGAGGCCGAGGAGTATGTGTCCCCGGACTATCGCCGGGCGAATCTCGAACTTCGCCTGCGGTTGGGGCCGACCACTGCCACCCAAGAACTCGTGGCCAAGCTCGATGCGGCCCTGGCGCAGGAACCAATGGAAAGTTCTACGCTGAGCCTGACAGGCATCGGTGCCCTCTGGCTCGTGCTGATGAACTACATCATGTCGAGCCAGATTCAGGGCTTCACCATCGCCTTCTCGGTCATCACGCTCATGATGATTGGCATTTTTCGTTCGGTTCGCATCGGACTCATTTCGATGGTGCCGAACTTGGCGCCGGTCTTTCTTGCGCTGGGGGCGATGGGCTGGTTCGGGATTTCTCTCGACTACAACAAAGTGGGGATCGCGGCCATTGCGCTGGGGATCTCGGTGGATGACACGATTCACCTGATGGCACGTTTCCGCCACGAGTTCCGTGTTCACGGGAGCTATCAGAAGGCGCTACGCGAATCTCTGGGTGACGTGGGGCGTGCCCTGATCATCACCTCGGCGGCACTTGTGCTCGGTTTCCTGGTCAATTCATTTTCGGAGATGCGCTCCCAGGCCTATTACGGAATTCTGCTTTCAGGTGCGTTGGTGACGGCCCTGATCGCTGACTTTCTCTTCATGCCTTCGTTGGTGCTCTGGCTCAAACCCTTCGGGCCCGAAGGCGAGGGGCGCCCCGAGTTGGCTCGACCGGAATTGGGGAAGGCTGCCTGAGTTGAGACGTCAGGGGCCCGAGAGGTAGAGGACCGCGAGGTAGAAGGCCAATAGCACTGCGGCCGCTGCTGCAGCCACACCCACTGGCCAGGGCTCGCCCAACATGCCCGGTGGTTCGTGGTGGCCCCGCAATCCGCGGATCAGTGCACCGCTGGTTCGCAGTACCGCAGCGCGTCCGGCTGCGAACAGTCCGCCGCCTGTGCGAGCCAGCCAGTGGGCGGCGTTGGGAAGTGCCTTGCGGTAGGTCCATTCCACGTCGAGGTTGACGGAGTGGAGTTCCGGCGGGTACAGGCCTGAGAGTTTGAGCCAGCAGAGGCCAGCGCCGAGAAGGCCAAGATCTGTATCTGGGCGATGACGTGGCCTGAGGTGAAGGGATTGTAGTCTACAGGGAAGGGCAGCTGGGAGTAGAGGATCCACGGGTAGCTTCCGTTGAAGATGCAGAAAGCCGCGCCGATCCCCATGGCGATCAACATGCTAAGAGGTGCCTCTTTGCAACGAATTCCCGAGTCGTGTGCGAAGAAGGCGAAGAATGGAATCTTGATCCCCGCGTGATGGAATACGCCGGCTGAGGCGAAGAGCAGCACCAGCCACACGAAATCGTGCCCCTCCTCTAAGACGGCTGTCATTACCATGGACTTGCTGACGAAACCGCTGAACAGCGGGAAGGCCGAGATCGAAGCGGCTCCGATGATGCATAGGGTCGCGGTGATGGGCATGCTCTTGTACAGGCCACCGAGGTCGGATCCGTCGATTCGGCCTGTCCGATAGAGGACTGCTCCCAGGGACATGAAAAGAACGCCTTTAAAGAGCACGTCGTTAAAGGCGTGAGAGACCGCACCATTGATCGACATTTCGGTGCCCAGTCCGATTCCCACGACCATGAAGCCCAACTGATTGATCATGCTGTAACCGAGCACCCTGCGAAGGTCGTTCTCTATGACCGCATAGAAAATCGGAAAGGCTGCCATGACCGCACCGATGTAGAGAAGAACTTTGACGTCCATGAATTCGACGCCCGGAAAGCCTCGAGCCAGGGCGTAGACGGCCACCTTGGTGGTGAAGGCGCTCAGAAAAACAGTCCCACCCCAAGTCGCGTCTGGATAGGCGTCGGTGAGCCAGCTATGCAGCAGGGGGAAGGCGCATTTGGTCCCGAAGGCCAGGAAGATCAAGCCGGTTGCCACACTGTCGAGTTCCATGGCATCGAAGCGGAGAACGCCCGAAGACTGATCGACGGTGAGTAGGAGGATGCCCGCAAGCAGGAGCACCCCCGACCCGACTTGAAAGATCAGGTAACGGACCCCAGCCGCATT
>JAKVBI010000029.1 GCA_022447545.1 Myxococcota bacterium | reverse complement strand
TCGATTCCGGAGCCGGAGCGGGCTCTGGACAAGACCTTCCTGATGCCGATCGAGGACGTGTTCTCGATCACGGGCCGCGGCACGGTGGTGACGGGCCGTGTGGAGCAGGGAATCGTGAACACAGGGGACGAGGTGGAGATCGTGGGAATCCGCGACACCGCCAAGACGACTGTGACGGGCGTTGAGATGTTCCGGAAGATCCTGGATGAAGGCCAGGCGGGAGACAATGTGGGTTGCCTTCTCCGCGGTACGGGCAAGGAGGATGTGGAGCGTGGTCAGGTTCTGGCCAAGCCCGGAACCATTACGCCCCATACGAAGTTCAAGGCTCAGGCGTACGTTCTGACGAAGGAGGAGGGAGGCCGCCACACCCCATTCTTCAACGGGTACCGTCCGCAGTTCTACTTCCGGACTACGGACGTGACGGGCGTGGCGAATCTTCCGGAATCGACGGAAATGGTAATGCCGGGAGACAACGTCGAAATGACGGTGGAGTTGATTACGCCCATCGCCATGGACAAAGAGTTGCGTTTCGCGATTCGCGAGGGCGGTCGCACCGTTGGCGCCGGTGTCGTCGCCGAGATCATCGAGTAGGGACATGGCAGAGATCGGATCACCGAAAATACGAATACGGATGAAGGGCTACGACTTCAAACTCGTAGACCAAAGTGCTACCGAAATTGTCGACACCGCGGTTCGGACGGGTGCGCGGGTTGCGGGCCCGATTCCCCTTCCGACATCCATCAATAAGTACACCGTGTTGCGTGGACCGCACATCGACAAGAAATCGCGAGAGCAGTTCGAGGTTCGTACGCACAAGCGACTCATCGACATTCTCGAACCGAACCCGCAAACCGTTGATGCCCTGATGAAGCTGGAACTCGCAGCGGGTGTCGACGTGGAAATCAAACTCTAACCGCTGGTTTGGGCTGAGGGATTACGAGCGATGCCGACGGTGGACGTCGTTACAGCGAAGAACGAAGGCGCAGGATCACTCGAGTTGAGTGACGTGGTTTTCGGTGCCGAAGTCAAACCGCATCTTTTTCACGCGGAAGTGAGACGACAACTTGCGGCGCGGCGTTCGGGGACGCATAGCAGTAAGAACCGTGCTGCAGTCTCGGGGGGTGGATCCAAGCCCTATCGCCAAAAAGGAACAGGTCGGGCGCGTCAAGGAACGACACGCGCTCCGCAATTTGCTGGCGGTGGGTCGGTTTTTGGCCCCGTGCCTCGCAGCCATTCGCATTCCCTCAATAAAAAGTTTCGGCGCGCTGCGCTGCGGAGTGCGCTCTCCCACCAGGTTGAATCCAATGGTGTGAAGGTGGTCGAGGAGATTGAACTCGGCGAATACAAGACGAAGAAAGTGTGCGAATTGCTCGATCAGTTGGAACTCGCCGGATTGCGGGTCCTCATCGTGATCGCAGAAGCCAACCCATATATCGAGGGGTCAGCCAAGAACCTCGAGAATGTTTCGGTCATCCGAGTCGCTGGTTTGAATGTATTCGATGTTCTGCGTCATGAGCGTCTTCTCGTCACGCGTAACGCAGTTGCGGCAATCGAAACACGTCTGGGTGATTCGGGAAGTTCCTCGGAAGAAACGTCCGGTGTGAAACAGGACACGGAGAACTGACGTGGAATTCCACGAGATCATTCGCCGACCGCTCATCACTGAAAAGAGCAACATCAGCCGCGAGGAAGAGAACCTCGTCACCTTCGCGGTGGATCCCAGGGCCAACAAGCTCGAAATTAAACGGGCGGTCGAAATTCTCTTCGATGTCAACGTCATCACCGTCCGAACGATGGTGATGCCCCGAAAGAAAAAGCGACAGGGGCGAACGTTTGGCTTCAAACCTCAATGGAAGAAAGCGATCGTGCGGCTCGAAGAGGGCCATACGATCGAGTTCTTCGAGGGAGTCTGATCTGACATGGGCGTGAAGACATACAAACCGACTTCTCCCGGTCGTCGCGATATGAGTGTTTCGGACTTTTCCGAGATCACGCGCACGAAACCTGAACGTTCGCTCGTCGATGGTCGCGTGAACAAATCGGGTGGTAGGAACGGACAAGGACGAACGACGGTTTGGCACCGTGGTGGCGGCCACAAGCGCCGCTACCGAAAAATCGACTTCCGGCGAGAAAAGACCGGTATCCCGGCTCGGGTCGCAACCATTGAATACGATCCCAACCGCTCAGCAAACATCGCTCTCCTCCATTATCGCGACGGTGAGAAGCGTTACATCCTCGCCCCCAATGAACTCAAAATCGGCGATACAGTGATGTCAGGAGACGACGCGGAATACCGGGTGGGCAATGCGATGCTCCTGTCGGCAATCCCGCTGGGTACCGTGGTGCACGCAATTGAAATGAAGGCCGGCAAAGGCGCCCAACTCGTTCGTGCCGCCGGTGCCGGTGCTCAACTCATGGCGCGTGAGGGCAGGTACGCGACATTGCGAATGCCCAGCGGAGAGCACCGAATGATTCATGTAGGATGCATGGCCACAATCGGTCAAGTCGGGAACGCGGACCACGAAAATCGCTCCATCGGTAAGGCCGGCCGATCAAGATGGAGCGGTAAACGGCCCAATGTCCGAGGTGTCGCCATGAATCCCGTCGATCACCCCATGGGAGGTGGCGAGGGCAAGAGCGCTGGTGGCCGGCACCCCTGCACACCCTGGGGAGTGCCGACCAAGGGGCACCGCACAAGGAGCAACACCCGCTCCAATAAATACATCGTGAAGCGGCGGGGGAAGAAGTAGATGTCGCGATCGCTTAAAAAAGGACCCTTTGTCGATCCGAGCCTTCAGAAAAAGGTGGACCGTCAGATTGCCAGCGGCACGAAACAGGTGATTCGCACCTGGTCGCGCAGATCAATGATCACGCCGGATTTCGTAGGGCTCACTTTCCACGTGCACAATGGAAAACTCTTCGTGCCCGTCTTCGTAACCGAGAACATGGTGGGCCATCGCCTGGGTGAGTTTTCGCCGACGCGAAAATTTACCGGGCACGCCTCGACTCGTAAGGTCAAGGTTCGAACATGACTGTGAGCGCACGACTCAAGAACTATCGAATCAGCGCGCGCAAAGCTCGACTGGTCGCAGATCAGGTTCGCGGCAAGAACGTGGAAGATGCTCTCGCTCGCCTCGATCTGTCACAAAAAGCGTTTGCAAGGCCGCTCGCCAAGCTCCTTCGGTCAGCGGTTGCCAATGCAGAAGAGAAAAACAACCGAGACAAAGCCGGAATCGACATCGATAACCTCGTCGTAGCAACGATCCGCGTAGATGAGGGCGCGAGCGTATGGAGGATTCGTCCCCGCGCTCAAGGTCGAGCCGCATGGATTCAGCGCAGGACGTCGCATGTGAACGTCGTGCTGGCGGAGGAATAGCTTGGGACAAAAAGTACACCCCTATGGCTTCCGATTGGGCTCCCTGTATGGGTGGCAATCCAATTGGTTCGCGGAGCGCCACTATGCGGCGAATCTCCACGAAGATCTCAAGATTCGGAAGTACATCAAGAAAAAGCTCTATCACGCCGGAATCGCCCGAGTCGTCATTGATCGGGCTGGCGAAAAGATCGTTCTCAACATCCATACCGCTCGGCCTGGAATTCTCATCGGAAAGCGCGGCGCTGAGGTGGAAGTGTTGCGAGCTGATCTCGGTAGTCTGATCGGTAACAAAGAAATCTTCGTCAATATCAAAGAGATTCGAAAGGCAGAACTGGACGCTCAGTTGGTGGCCGAAAACGTCGCACTTCAATTGGAAAGACGGGTCGCCTTCAGGCGTGCAATGAAAAAGGCTGTCACTTCGACGATGAAATTCGGCGCCGAAGGAATCCGGATTCAATGTTCGGGACGTCTCGGCGGATCAGAGATGGGCCGGCGCGAATGGTATCGGGAAGGGCGTGTGCCCCTTCATACCCTCCGTGCCGAAATCGATTACGGCCTCGCCGAGGCAAAGACCACGTACGGCATCATCGGTGTCAAATGCTGGGTTTTCAAAGGCGACGTCGAGGACCGCGAACTGCGCGAAGGCGTACTGTCCCAGCGCGTTGGTGAGGTCCCCACGAGGTAACCGTGCTGCAACCGAAAAAGGTCAAGTACCGCAAACAACAGACTGGTCGAATGGGAGGCAAAGCCCACCGCGGAGGTAGCCTTGCGTTCGGTGAGTATGGACTGCAGGCCACCGAGGGTACGCGTTTGACCGCGCGTCAGATTGAAGCCGCACGAATTGCCATGACCCGCCATGTGAAACGCGGCGGAAAAGTTTGGATCCGTGTCTTTCCGGACAAGCCGATCACTAAGAAGCCGGCAGAAACCCGCATGGGAAAGGGAAAAGGTAGTCCCGAAGAATGGGTGGCTGTGGTCAAAGCAGGCCGAATGCTTTACGAGATGGAAGGTGTTCCTGAGGAAATCGCGCGCCAGGCCATGAGGCTTGCTTCACACAAGCTTCCCGTCCGCACTCGCTTCGTGCAGCGCAAGGAGGTGTGACGATGAAGGCAGGTGACCTCCGCGACCTCAGCGTCGACGAACTACGTGAAAAGAATAAAGAGCTGAGAGACGAAATGTTCAACGTCAAGGTCAAGAAATCGACGGGCCAACTTGAGGATCAGGCGAAGATCGGAACGCTGCGCAAGGACATCGCGCGAATCGAGACCGTGTTGCGCGAGAAGGGTGGTGCTGAGTCGTGAAGAAGCGGGGTATACGTCGAACACTGATTGGCCAGGTCGTCAGTAACAACCTCGACAAAACCGTCGTGGTTCGGGTTGAACGCCTGGTCAAGGACCCTCAGTACAAGAAGTACGTGCGCCGGTACAGCAAGTTCATGGCCCACGATGAAGAGAATGAGTGCGCTTTGGGCGATCGGGTGAGAATTATCGAGCACCGACCGATTTCCAAGAGGAAACGGTGGAAGGTTCAGGACACAGTCGTCAAGGCAACGGGAGTTTGAAGACGCTCCAATGATCCAGACCGAATCAGTCCTTCAGGTCGCTGACAATTCCGGCGCGCGAAAAGTATCTTGTATTCGCGTCCTGGGCGGTTCGCGTCGACGATACGCATCCGTCGGTGATGTGATCGTGGTAACCGTCAAGGACGCCGTGCCGAACTCCCGTGTCAAGAAGGGAGAGGTGCGGCGCGCAGTCGTCGTACGAACGAGCAAAAGCATCGGTCGTCCCGACGGTTCCTACATTCGTTTCGACGACAATGCTGCCGTCATCTTGGACACTCAGCGGGAACCTGTGGGAACTCGGATCTTCGGGCCCGTCGCGCGTGAATTGAGAGCGCGTCGATTCATGAAGATCATCTCTCTGGCTCCGGAGGTTCTGTAGATGGAACCGAGAATTCTTACGCGTTACCGCGATGAGATCGTGCAAAAGCTCAAGTCGGATTTCGGGTACACGAATCTTCACCAGGTTCCGAAGCTGACGAAAATCGTCGTGAACATGGGGGTAGGAGAGGCTGCCCAGAACCCCAAACTGCTGGAAAACGCCGCCGAAGAGTTGTCGGTCATCACGGGTCAAAAGCCTGTGATCCGCAAAGCACGAAAATCGGTTGCGAACTTCAAGCTCCGAGAAGGACAGCCAGTTGGTTGCATGGTGACTTTGCGCGGCCAACACATGTGGGAGTTCTTCGACCGCCTTATGAACGTCTCGCTACCACGGGTCCGAGACTTCAAGGGAGTTTCTCAGAAGGCGTTCGACGGTCGAGGGAATTACAGCCTGGGAATCCAGGAGCAGATCATCTTCCCCGAGGTGAACTACGACAATGTTGAACGAGTTACGGGTCTCAACGTGACTCTCGTGACCACTGCTGTGAACGATGCCGAAGGCAAGGCACTACTAACGTACCTGGGAGTTCCATTTCGATCATGATGACCGATCCCCTCGCCGACATGCTCACTCGCATCCGGAACGCGGGTACGGCGCGCCATACTACGACGAGCTGCCCCGCATCAAAATTGAGGCTTTCAATCGCGAAGCTGATGCTCGACGAGGGCTTCCTCGCGTCTGCGGATATGAAGGAGCAAGATGGTCACCCGGTCATCGTTCTGGGAATCCGTTACAACAGCCGCGGATTGCCGATGGTCGAAGGGATTCGCCGAGTGAGCAAGCCCGGGCGACGCGTCTACGTCGGCAAGCGCGAAGTGCCCAAGGTTCGAAATGGGCTCGGGGTGGCAGTTCTCTCGACCTCCAAAGGTGTGCTCTCGGATCGGGCAGCGCGAGATGCTTCCGTCGGGGGTGAAGTCCTCTTTGAGGTCTGGTGAACCATGTCACGAATTGGAAAAAAGCCCATCGAGATCCCCAAGGGTGTCACCGTCGACGTCAAAAATAGCGATGTCCAGGTGAAGGGTCCCAAGGGGGTTTTGACGACGACCCTACCCGAGATGATCAATGTGACCGTCGAAAGCGATCGAGTTGTATTGACGCGTCCCGACGATCGTAAGGAGAATCGTGCGTATCACGGTCTCGCCCGAGCGCTGGTTGCGAACATGGTTCGCGGAGTCGTGGAGCCCTTTGTCAAGGAACTTGAAATCCAGGGCGTGGGATATCGCGCAGAAACTAAGGGCAAGCAAATCGTGCTCAACCTGGGGTTCTCGCATCCAGTCGAGATCGACGTGCCCAAG
Organism: Myxococcota bacterium; assembly: GCA_022447545.1. Classification (GTDB taxonomy): domain Bacteria; phylum Myxococcota_A; class UBA9160; order UBA9160; family SMWR01; genus JAKVBI01. The sequence goes on along the minus strand of JAKVBI010000029.1, from coordinate 74,155 downwards.
GGGCTGGGCGTTTCCGTCGACCGAAACGTCATGATCAAAATAGAAGGCATCGATCGACAGCAGGTCGGGCAGTTTGCCGCGGATTTGCGATCTATTCGGCCCCCCGAACCCTACAAGGGAAAGGGCATTCGTTATCTCAACGAGCATGTACGTCGTAAGGTCGGCAAGGCTGTGGCCGGTACCGGGATGTGAGGGGCTGATGAAACGTAAAATTCGCACAGAGAAGCTGCGGAAGCGTATCGCGCGGCGTACCAGATCCAGTCGCGCAACCTCCGAAACGACTCGCCCGAAACTGACCATCTTTCGTACGGCCAAGCACATCTACGCTCAAATCAACGATCCCGAAACGGGAGATACGATCGTGAGCGTGTCTACGCGTACCCAATCGATCGTCGCGGGTATGTCCTCCACGGGCAATATCGACGCAGCGACAAAGGTCGGTACGGCCGTGGCGGAAGCAGCGCGATCGCGAAACATCGAGAAGGTGGTCTTCAACCGAAACGGATTTCTTTACCACGGCCGAGTGAAGGCTCTGGCTGACGCAGCCCGCGAAGCGGGATTGCAGTTTTAGGGTGGCCCATCAAATGCCCACTGAACAAATCAACCCGAACAATTACGAACTCACGGATCGCGTTGTCCACATCAACCGTGTTGCCAAGGTGGTCAAGGGTGGCCGGCGCTTCAGTTTCAGCGCTCTAGTCGTGGTCGGCGACGGCGAGGGAATCGTCGGAGTCGGCTATGGAAAGGCTGGCGAAGTTCCCGAAGCCATTCGGAAGGGAGTGGAGCGCGCGCGCAAGAACCTGGTGCGCGTACCCCTCGTGGAAGGAACGCTTCCTCACGAGATCATCGGTCGGTTCGGCGCGGCGAAAGTTTTGTTGCGCCCTGCGTCCCCCGGGACTGGCGTCATCGCAGGAGGCCCCGTGCGGGCCGTTCTTGAAGCCGTCGGCGTGCATGATGTCTTGACCAAGACATTGGGTTCGAACAACCCGAAGAACGTCGTGAGAGCAACGATGACCGCCCTGAATGAGATGCGCGATCCCCAGCAGCGCGCCGCTGAATTGGGTAGGGCGTCATGACCGGCGAGCAGACGGTCAAAATAAAGTGGGTAAAGAGTCAAATCGGCTATGACCGCAAGCAGCGTGCAACGCTTCGTGGGCTTGGGTTTCGTCGGTTGAATCAGACAGTGGAACTCGAGGACACCGCAGCCATCCGGGGAATGATCCGGAAGGTTCGTCACCTCGTCGTGGTGGAGGACTGACCCGTGCTTGATTCACTCACGCCGAGGCCGGGAGCCCGACGTAATCACAAAAGGGTGGGGCGAGGTCCGGGGTCGGGAACGGGTAAGACCTGCGGACGTGGCGATAAGGGACAAGGACACCGCTCTTCAGGGCGAGCGACCCCCATGTGGTTCGAGGGTGGGCAGATGCCCCTCGCACGCCGGCTACCCAAGCGGGGGTTCACCAACATCTTTCGCAAGACCCAACGCATCGTGAACGTGGGTTCGCTGTCCATCTTTGGCGATGGCGCAACCGTGGACGTTGCCGCACTGGAAGGAAAAGGTTTGATCCGTCGCAACCGCGACCAAGTCAAGCTTCTGGGTGAGGGGGACTCGCCGAAGAACCTCACCGTAAAAGTTCAGCATGTCAGTGCCGGTGCACGTCGCAAGATTGAAGAAGCCGGTGGGAGCGTAGAAATCATCGCATGATCGGTGGAGTGCAGAACATTGCTCGAATCACGGAACTGCGACAGCGGATTCTGTTTACGTTCGGGCTGCTGGCTGTCTATCGGCTCGGGGCGTTCATCGTAACGCCCGGAATCAATTCCGATGTCGTTCGGGATTTTTTTGAGCGAGCAGCCGGCACGATGTTTGGGCTATTCAGCCTCTTTTCCGGAGGCGCACTCGAGCAACTCTCAATTTTTTCTCTGGGCATCATGCCCTACATCAGTGCCTCCATCATCTTTCAGCTGCTCACGGTGGTCGTACCGCAGTTGGAGCAACTGAAGAAAGAAGGTGAGCAGGGGACGAAGAAGATCAATCAGTACACCCGATACGCGACGATCGGGCTCGCAATGTTCCAGAGTTTTCTGATCTCCATGGGCCTCGAAAGTGGGCAATTCGGAGAGGGTGCCGTCATGAACCCAGGTTGGAGTTTCCGCCTGATGTGCATGATTACCCTGACGTCGGGAACCGCATTCATCATGTGGCTTGGCGAACAGATCACCGAACGGGGTATTGGCAACGGAATCTCGCTGATTATTTTCACAGGGATTGTCATTAATATCCCCTCGGCCATTGGCCAACTCTTCCGCCTCATCCAAACAGACCAGTTCACCATTCTCGAAACGCTTTTCATTACCGCCCTGATCGTCGCGGTCATCCTGATCGTGGTCACCGTAGAGAGGGGACAGAGGAGAATTCCGATCCAACATGCCCGCCGAGTCGTCGGTAAGCGGGTGATGCAGGGCGGAATGAGTTATTTCCCGCTGCGCGTCAATACTGCGGGTGTAATCCCCGCCATCTTTGCTTCTTCTCTCCTTTTGTTTCCGTTGACGGTGGGACAGTTCACCGATTCACCCGCCGTCCAGGGATTCATCAACACCTACCTGGATCCTCGTTCCTTCGTCTACCAGGCGTTCTACGTCGGCCTTATCATTTTCTTCTGTTACTTCTATACGGCCATCATGATCAATCCAGATGATGTGGCAGATAACATCAAGAAATCTGGTGCTTACATCCCTGGGATCCGGCCTGGAAAAAAGACCGCTGAACACATCGACCGGATTCTGACGCGGATCACATTGGTGGGAGCGGTGTACATCTCCGCGGTATGCGTCCTCCCTACTCTTCTGGCCATCCGGTTCAACGTGCCGTTCTATTTTGGTGGAACTGCCGTTCTGATCGTGGTTGGGGTCGGCCTCGATACCATCGCGCAAGTGGAATCCCACCTCGTCTCTCGCCAATACGAGGGCTTCGTGAGCGGAACCCGAATGCGAGGGAGGCTGGGCCGATGACCGCCAAGCGCCTACTCCTCTTGGGAGCTCCGGGGTCAGGGAAGGGGACCCAAGCTGCAACCCTCGTGAAGAACCTTGGGATCGACCATATCTCGACCGGTGACATGCTGCGCTCTGCCGTCGCTGAAGGCACAGAGTTGGGAAAGCAGGCGAAGTCTCTCATGGATCAGGGGCAATTGGTTCCCGATGACCTCGTCATCGGAGTGGCATCGGATCGCCTCGCACGCAACGGCATCGATCGGGGATTTGTGTTGGACGGCTTTCCGAGAACTGTCGCCCAGGCGGAAGCACTCGACGGAATTCTCAAGGATCTCGGCACGAGTCTGGATCTGTGCATCACGCTCTCCGTTGATGAAGAAGCCGTCGTCGAACGGCTACTCAAGCGCGCGAACATCGAGGGCCGCCTCGACGACAACGAAACCACGATTCGGGAGCGCCTGCGCGTACACCACGAATCCACAGAGCCCCTGGTTCAGTTCTATCGAGACAGAGGGATGCTGAAAACCGTCGATGGTATGGGCACTGAAGAGAAAGTGACTCTACGGGTCGCCGAGGCTTTGGAATCCTGATGGCCTACGGCGAACGCATTCCGATCAAAACTCGCAAAGAGATCGAACTCATGCGGGAGTCCGGCCGTCACGTGGCTGAGATCCTGCTCGAGTTACGAGAAATGGTTCGCCCAGGGATCTCAACACTGGAACTCGACGAAGCGGCTGAAGAGGCAATTGGAAACCGGGGCGTCATGTCCTCGTTCAAGGGTTACGACCCCCATGGCCTTCCAGCGTATCCGGCCGTTTTGTGTGTATCCATCAATGATGAAATTGTTCATGGCATACCCGGGTCCCGAATCCTCGAAGATGGAGACATCGTCAGCCTGGACTTTGGCGTCGCTTGCAGCGGCTACCACGGTGATTCTGCCCTGACCATGGGAGTCGGCAAGATCGACGAGGAAAAGCGGCAACTCCTCGATGTCACCCAAGACTCCCTCAACCTGGCCATCGCTGAGATGGGCCCGGGTAAACGCCTTTCAGATATCGGACATGTCGTTCAGACACGTGCAGAGAGCGAGGGGTATTCGGTGGTCCGAGTTTTTGCAGGCCACGGAATTGGAAGCAGGCTTCATGAAGCACCCTGGATACCCAACTATGGGAAACCAGGTCGAGGCCCTCGTCTCAAGCCCGGAATGGTCCTTGCGATCGAGCCGATGGTCGATGTCGGCGGGCCTGATGTTGAGATGCTCGACGATCAGTGGACGGCTGTGACCGCCGACGGTTCTTTGTCGGCCCATTTCGAACATACGATTCTGATCACGTCGGAAGGTAGAGAGGTTCTCACGAGGGTCGAAGGATCCCATTGACGAGCTAGGAGTCATCGATGAAAGTTAGATCATCGGTAAGAAAAATGTGTAACAAGTGTCGTATCATTCGCCGCCGTGGTGTTGTGCGGGTGATATGTGACAACCCCAAGCACAAGCAGCGACAGGGTTGAGGGGTCTGTGAATGGCACGTATCGAAGGTGTTGACCTTCCGAGAAACAAGCGCATCGAAATCTCATTGACCTATCTGTTCGGCATTGGTCGAACGTCGGCTCGTCAGATTTGTGAAAAGGCCGAAGTCAGTGGGGATACGAAGACGGATGACCTGTCTGATGGTGAGGTTGTTCGACTCAGAGAAGTGATCGAGAGGTCTTATCGCGTAGAAGGCGATCTGAGACGCGAGATCTCGCAGAACATCAAGATGTTGATGGACATTGGTTGCTACCGTGGATTGCGCCACCGCAGAGGGTTGCCTGTTCGCGGCCAACGAACCCATACCAACGCTCGGACCCGAAAGGGTCCGGCCAAGACGATAGCTGGCAAGAAAAAGCCGGTGAAATAGAAAGAGGGCTTGTCAACGTGGCAAAGGGTCCGCGCAAAAAAGTCAAAAAGAACGTGCAGTCTGGAATTGCGCACATTCAAAGTACTTTCAACAATACGATCATCACGTTCACGGACGTGGCGGGAAACTCGCTATGTTGGTCGACGGCGGGTGGCCAGGGATTCAAGGGTTCCAGAAAGTCCACTCCCTTCGCGGCACAGGTTGCTGCAGAAGAGTGTGCGAAGAAGGCCATTGAACATGGCGTTCGCCAAGTCGCGGTCCATGTGAAGGGACCGGGTTCGGGTCGGGAATCCGCTGTACGTGCAATTCAAGCGGCGGGGATCAAAGTGACTCTCATTCGGGACACGACTCCGATTCCGCACAACGGGTGTCGACCTCCCAAGAGACGACGAGTCTAGGGTTAACGGAGAAGAATCATGGCTCGATATTCAGGAGCAGTCTGCCGCCTCTGTCGCCGGGAGGGAACGAAGCTTTTCCTCAAGGGCGACCGGTGCTTCAGCGCAAAGTGTGCCGTCGATCGGAGAGGCTATCCGCCCGGCCAGCATGGGCAGGGTAGGGCTCGTTTTTCGGACTACGGTGTCCAGTTGAGAGAAAAACAGAAGGTCAAGCGGATGTACGGCTTGATGGAGAGTCAGTTCGCCGCAACGATGAAACGTGCTGCACGCATGAAGGGCCGAGCTGGCGAGAATCTCCTGCTTCTGTTGGAGCGCCGGCTCGACAACATCGTTTTTCGAATGGGCTTCGCCACATCACGTGCTGAGTCCCGTCAACTTGTTCGCCACGGGCACTTCCTGGTGAACGGTCGGAAGGCCACGGTGCCATCCATGCTTTTGCGACAGGGCACGGAAGTGACTCTTGCCGAGAGATCTCGCAAAGTCACCCGAATTGCAGGCGCACTCGATGCGCTGGAGAGTCGAAGCCTGCCGCAGTGGCTCGAAATCGACAAAGACCATTTCAAGGGCACTGTCTTGGCCATGCCTGTGCGCGAAGACATCACCATGCCCATCCAAGAGCAGTTGATCGTCGAACTCTATTCCCGGTAGGGATTCGAGGGGGAGAACTCCATGAATATCGATACCGTTGCAAAGAACTGGCGCGAACTCATCCGGCCTCGTCGGCTCGAGATCAGTGACGCAGATTCCCCGGGAAGCTATGGCCGTTTCTCGTGTGAGCCGTTGGAACGGGGCTTCGGGCTAACTCTCGGGAATGCTTTGCGAAGGGTTCTGTTGTCATCGCTCCAGGGTCACGCGGTCACTTCCGTGCGGATTACTGGGGTGGAGCACGAATTCACCACCGTACCCGGAGTGATGGAGGACATGACCGACATTGTCCTCAACCTCAAGGAGGTGAGGTTGTCACTTCACACCGAAGGCGAGCGGACCATTCGCATTCACAAGATGGGGGAAGGGGTCCTTCTGGCAAGCGACATCTCTGCCGCGGACTCAGCCATTGAAGTCTTCAATCCTGAGCACAAGATCGCCACTCTTTCTCATGAAGCAGATATCGAGATGGAGATCACCATCAGTTCCGGTAAGGGCTATGTCCCGGCTGAGAAGAACAAGCAGGCTGACATGCCAATCGGTACGGTTCCCATCGACTCGGTGTTCTCTCCGATTCGACGCGTTAACTATACGGTGACTCCCGCACGCGTCGGACGAGAGACGGACTTCGACAAGATGTCACTGGAGGTGTGGACCGATGGGACGGTTACGCCGGTAGATGCAGTTGCCTACGCGGCAAAGATCCTCAAGGAACAACTCACGATCTTCATCAACTTCGATGAGCCGACGGAAGTCGAGGACACGGTGGCGGATGAAGCGACGCCGCTCAACCCGAATCTGTTCAAATCCGTCGATGAACTCGAACTCTCTGTCCGTTCTGCAAACTGTCTGCAGAATGCGAACATTCGACATATCGGTGAGCTGGTACAGCGAAGCGAGAGTGAAATGCTGAAGACCAAGAACTTTGGTCGGAAATCCCTGAATGAAATCAAGGAAGTTCTTGCCAGCATGGGTCTCGAATTGGGCATGGCGTTCGACAACTTCCCGGATCGAGCGGCCCTCGAGCGCATGCGGGATCGGGAGGTGTAACTTGCGCCATCGCGCCAGATCTCGAAAACTTGGTAGGAGCAGCTCACATCGGCTGGCTCTGTATCGGAACATGGTAACGTCACTGCTCGAGCACGAGCGTATTGAGACCACCGATGCGAAAGCGAGAGAGGTTCGGAGGATCGCGGATCGGATGATCACCCTCGGTAAGAAGGGGGGTCTGCACCACCGTCGTCGAGCACTGCGGATCATCCGCGAACGCGATGTTGCAGCCAAGGTCTTTGACGAGCTCGCCGAACGTTATCGAGACCGGCCCGGTGGCTACACTCGAGTTCTCAAGCTCGGTCACCGTGTGGGGGACAACGCGCCCATGGCGATTGTCGAACTCGTAGAAGGCGGAAGCACCCCTCCCAAGAAGGAGTAGAAAAGGCTCGTGTGGGCCACGCATTGGTTCGATTGCGGGCCTTGATGGGCGAAGCATGAATGCTCGGCTTGGATCGTGGCTGGTGGCTGCTGTGGTCGCAATCGCAGCGGGACTTGCCGTGCTTCTGTCGCCGGGTTCGCCTCCGCCCATCATTCGCGGAAGCGCGGCCCCCGCCTTTGATCTGAAGATCGTGGGCAAAACGGGGAGCCTTTCCAACACAGACCTAGCCGGACGAGTCGTGTTGATCAACTTCTGGGCAACGTGGTGCAAGCCCTGTGAAGATGAGATGCCGGCAATGGAACGCCTCTACCAGCAGCTTGGGTCCGAGGAATTCGAGTTGGTTGCGATCTCAGTCGATGACACCATTGAACCTGTCCAGGAGTTTCAAGAGGCGCTGGGACTGACGTTTCCGATCCTCCTCGACCCGAACCAGGACGTCGCTGAAAGATTTCAGGCTTTTCGTTTTCCGGAAACCCTCCTCATCGACCGGAAGGGCATGGTGGTCGAGCGCTATATCGGACCCAAGGAATGGGATGCGACCGCCTACCTTCGGCGGATCAAACGCGTAATGGACGGAGAGTGAATCGGTGATGACCCGGCGCATGGCTTGGCTATCACGCTGAACGAAATGTGAACACGGAGTACGGCCCCCGCATTCGAGGTATACGATTCTTGTTTCGACTTTGGCCCATCCCCGTCATTCTGCTCAGCGTCATGGCATGGGCGTTCGCTGACACGGATTCTGGGCTGCTGCGATGGTGGGCGTATCGTCAGAGTCTTGAGGAGTCGACGAGAACCATCGACGCTTTGCGCGAACAGGTCGCGGTGCTCTCTGTCCAGATCACTGATCTGGAAGAGGATGCGTTTGCGACGGAGCGGGCTATCCGTGAAGAACTCGGATTCGTACGCCGGGGGGAGATTCTGGTTCGGATGCCTGGCGAAACGGACTCGACGATTGCCCCGCCTCTTCGATCTGGAGTACTGCCGTGGAGCGATGGGGTGGCGCCTTGAAGGAGCAGCTGCAAGGGAATTTTGAACTCGCTCTGCGAGCCGTTCTGGAAGCGGCAGGCGACGGCGGCGAAATGCCGGAGTTTGCTCTGGAACCCGCTCGCCAAGCCGAGCACGGCGATTTCGCCTGCAACGCGGCGATGGTCATTGCGAAAAGGCTTCGAAAGCCCCCGCGTGAGATTGCGAACGATCTCATCGCTCATCTGAAGAATCAAGACGCGACGATTCAGCGACTCGAAGTTGCAGGCCCGGGTTTCGTAAACGTATGGCTGGGAAAGGAAAGTTGGCACGGGATTCTTCGGCAAGTGATTGAGCAAGGTGTTCGATATGGGTGCTCGGAGTCGGGTCAGCAGCGCCCCATCCAGGTCGAATTCGTGTCCGCAAACCCAACAGGACCTCTGACGCTGGGCCATGGACGGCAGTGCGTGTTGGGAGACACCATCAGCCGTCTTCTCGGTGCTGTGGGTTACGAAGTCACACGGGAGTACTACTTCAACAACGGCGGGCGGCAGATGCGCGTGCTCGGGGACTCGGTGAAGGCACGTTATCTGGAAGCGCTGGGTCTCGCCGCACCCCCGTCAGAATCCGCTCTGACGGATCCGGATTCTCCCTGGCCTGAGAGCATCGATGGGCTTCCCGTCGTATTTCCCCGTGATGGATACCAGGGTGGCTATATCGAGGACCTCGCGCGAGGCCTGCTCGACGAGCATGGGGATGGACTGGTAGATGGAGCCAGGGACGAAATCTTTAAGGAGACCGCGGAGCGAGAGATCTTCCGAGAGATTCGCGCAACACTCAACGATCTTGGCGTCCACTTCGATGTTTATTCCAATGAGACGGATCTCTACGAAAATGGAAAGATCGAAGAAGCCTTGGCCGATCTGCGGAAAATGGATTTGGTCTATGAAAAGGACGGTGCGGTCTGGTTCCGTGCGACTCGGTTCCAGTTGGATCGGGACCGTGTGCTGGTCAAGAGTTCTGGTGACCCGACTTATCTACTTCCAGACATCGCCTATCACCGTGAGAAATTCCGGAGAGGTTTTGAGAGTGTCGTCGACATTCAGGGGGCCGACCACATCGAGCAATTTCCATTCGTAAAGAAGGCTGCGGAAGCACTGGGCTGTCCAGAGGGACAGATCGAACTCGTCATGCATCAGTTCGTCACTCTCACGCAGGGAGGGGATCAGGTCAAACAGTCGACACGGCGAGCGACCTACGTGACTGTGGACGAGTTGCTTCGTGAGGTGGGTGTCGACGTGTTCCGCTTCTTCATGGTACAGCGTCGTGCCGAGAGTCAGCTCGATTTCGATCTTGATCTCGCCAAGGAGACGGATTGGAAGAAAAACCCCGCCTATTACGTGCAGTACGCTCACGCCCGTACCCATGGCATTGAGCGAAAGGCACGAGAGCAGGGAGTGGAAATGCCCGATGCCAACACATTGGACGCATCCCAACTGACACTTCCCGAGGAGATCGAAATTCTCAAAAAGATCTCCGAGTTCCCTGAAATGGTGTCCCAGGCTGCAGAGACACGAGAGCCACATCACCTTGCCTACTATGCCCGTGAACTCGCGGGGCTCTGGAATCCCTACGTTCAGGACGGAAGCCGGCACCGAATCCTTGGAGATGATGCGACGCTTACGAATGCACGCCTTGGACTCGTGCTGGGGGTTCGGATCGTGCTTGCCAATACTCTTTCTTTGCTCGGTATTACCGCCCCGGAGACGATGTGATGGCATCGCGGTCGAATGAAGGCGGAATTCTGGCCACGGTCCTGGGGCTCCTCGTTCTGGCGCTTGCGGGGTTTGGTTTGGGACTCTTGGGGGGGGGGGTGTGGGAAGAGCCGGAACTGGTCGCCCGATACTTGGTGGACGGCGAGGACGAGACGGTGGTCGAGATGCCTGCCTCGCTGCCGAATCCGATAGACGTCGCAGAGGCCCAGCCCACGCGGCAACCATGGACGTCTTTATCTCCAACTCCTCCAGTTTCCAGCGCCCCGCCACCGAGACTCGATCGGATGGCCGTTCAGGTGGGAGCCTTTTCCGATAGTAAGGTTGCCGAAAGTCTGGCCCAGCGCCTGAGGGGCAAGGGCTATGAAGTCTACTTGTCGCCCGGGGCCGACTCAGGTGATGCGCGTTGGCGGGTCAGGGTGGGGCCCTTGCAATCCTCCGAACACGCTCGAAGAGTTGCAGATCGGCTCAAGTCGGAAGAAGAGCTTCCGACTTGGGTGTTGACAGAGAAGCATGGTGGGTAGGTTTTTTGGGAAGCCGATTTGATGTCTACGAGATGGATCATCACGGGAAGCGGAGGGCAGTTGGGGAGTGCATTGGTTTCCTCTCTCAACGCGTCACCCGTGGATCGGATCATTGGATCACCAGACCATCGGGGTCTCGACATAGCGAACCCGGAATCTGTCTCGAGGTTTTTCGGCGATCTTTCTGAACCTCCCGATGTTGTCGTGAATGCCGCCGCCTATACCCACGTCGACCGTTGTGAGACGGAAATAGACGAGGCCACTCAGGTCAATGCGGTCGCGCCAGGATTGTTGGCCGCAGAGTGTCGGAGTATCGGGGCGAAACTGGTTCACATCTCTACTGACTACGTGTTCCCCGGTGAGGCGGGCCGGCCTTACCGTGAAGATGATCCCACGGGACCCCGATCGACCTACGGTCGCACCAAGCTCGAAGGGGAGGAGCGAGTACTTTCCAAGGATTCGGGATTTCTGGTGGTTCGTACAAGCTGGGTATTCGGTCGTGGCAGAAACTTTATTGGCGCGATCATCGGGCAGGTTCAACTCAGACGAAACGGAGAAGCCGACGGTCCACTCCGGGTCGTGGATGATCAGCGCGGGAGCCCCACATACGCAGCAGATCTTGCCGAAGGTCTACGTGCTCTCGTGGCTTCCGGAGGTGGAGGTTTGTTTCACCTTTCGAATGCTGGCGAAGCGACCTGGTGGGACCTCGCACGCTTGTGTGTCGATGAAGCCGGTGCTCCAGAACTTGAGATCGAACGGTTGAAGACGAAGGACCTCGATCTGCCCGCTCCTCGCCCTGCTAATTCCGTCCTTGATTGTTCGAAGGCCGCTGCCCTCGGGGTGGTCCTACGAGATTGGCGTGAGGGAGCCTTGGAGTATCTACGCTCCGAGGCCTCACCCATGAATGTGCGAAGTGGATAATGATCGACGCTAGTTGCATCCGGAACTTCTGCATCGTCGCGCATATCGACCACGGTAAGAGCACTTTGGCCGACCGACTCCTGGAGGCGACGAGTGCCATTGCGCCCCGTGAACGGCGCGACCAATTCCTAGACAACATGGATCTCGAACGGGAGCGAGGGATCACGATCAAGGCCCAGACCGTTCGCATGGTCTATAGGGCCCGAGACGGAAAAGAGTACCTGTTGAATCTCATCGACACGCCAGGCCATGTCGACTTTTCATACGAGGTTTCACGGGCCCTTCACGCTTGCGAGGGCGCAGTGTTGGTCGTGGATGCGGCCCAGGGGATCGAGGCTCAAACTCTGGCGAATGCCTACCTCGCTGTGGACGCTGGCCTCGAGATCGTTCCTGTCGTGAACAAGATCGATCTGCCATCGGCGGATCCTGATCGTGTCGCAGAGGAGATCGAGAATGTGGTCGGCTTGGATGCTGCTGACGTTCTTGCTGTATCCGCGAAGGCAGGTAGTGGAATAGAAGAACTCCTCGAGGCGATCGTGGAGAAAGTGCCGGCACCAAGTGGAGACCCGGACGGTCCTCTTCGGGCATTGGTATTCGATTCTTGGTTCGACCCCTATGTTGGGGCTGCCATGCTCGTCCGCGTCATTGATGGGGAGATGCGTAAGGACGATCCGCTTCGCATGATGGCGCACGGCCAAGAGCGGGAAGTTCAGGATCTGCATGTCATCGACCCTCACCCCAGGAAGGTGAAGCGACTTCGCGCGGGAGAGGTGGGCGTCGTCACCGCCGGAATCAAGACACTGGCGGACGTTCATGTCGGGGACACATTGTGTCGCGCGGGCAAGGAATTGCCCGAGCCTCTCCCGGGCTTTCAGGAAGCGAAGTCCATGGTCTTCTCAGGCCTCTATCCGGTGGTCTCAGAGGATTACGAAGCGCTGAAAGTCGCGCTCGAGAAGCTTCGCCTGAACGATGCCTCGCTGACCTATGAGCCGGAGGTCAGTGAGGCTCTGGGGTTTGGTTTCCGCTGTGGGTTCCTGGGCTTTCTCCATTCCGAGATCGTCCAGGAACGTCTTGAACGCGAATACGATCTGGATCTGGTGACCACGGTTCCAACGGTTCGTTACCGGGTCGTCATGAATGACGGCGAAGACTTCGAGATCGATAGTCCTTCGGCATTGCCGGATCCGGGTGAGTTCAATCGCATCGAAGAGCCGATGATCCTGGCTACTATCCACACCCCTGACGAGTACGTAGGGGGTGTTCTCACTCTCTGTCAGGATCGTCATGGAAATCAGCGTGACATGGCACACCACGGATCCCGTGTCCAGATTCGCTACGAGATTCCTCTGGCGGAAATCGTTCTCGACTTCCACGATCGAATCAAGAGTGTCACTCGCGGTTACGGTTCCTTCGACTATGAGTTGATCGGATACCACGCGGCGAATCTCGTCAAGCTCGATGTTTTGGTCAATGGTCAACCCGTGGACGCACTGTCCCTCATCGTCCATCGGGACGATGCGCACCGTCGGGGAACGGACTTGGTCCGAAAACTCAAAGAGTTCATTCCTCGCCAGATGTTCGAAGTGGCCCTCCAGGCAGCCGTTGGATCCAGAGTCATTGCGCGCACGACAGTCAAGGCACTACGCAAGAACGTGACTGCAAAGTGCTATGGCGGTGACATTTCTCGTAAACGGAAACTCCTCGAAAGGCAGAAGGAGGGAAAACGACGGATGAAGCGAGTGGGGTCTGTAGAGATTCCCCAGGAAGCCTTCCTCGCCGCGCTCAAGCTGGATGAGACGTGAATTCCCGAAATTCCGATGATTTCGATGAAAAGTCGCGCAACGACGGAAGTGAGTGGACGGAAAAGAAATCGGATGGAAGAGAACTCGGTGAACCGGCGCGAGGGGCACTTCGAGAGCATTTGATCACTCTGCTGTTGGCAGTTGTTGTTGCATTGGCGATTCGCGCGGTCATCGTCGAGCCATTCAGGATTCCCTCGGGCTCGATGCTCCCTACTCTCTTGATCGGAGATCACCTCTTCGTCAATCGATTCATCTACGGAATCGACCTTCCCTTTCTCGACTTTCGATTGCCGGGGTTGAGGAAGCCTCGACGGGGCGATGTCGTGGTCTTCACTGTGGCGAAGAGAGGGAGCGAAACCTTCCCCGTTGACTCTCGTCCGGGGTTTTCCCGTGAACAATTCGTTAAGCGCATCATGGGCTTACCCGGCGATCGACTCGAGTACCGGGATGGCGCGCTTCACGTCAATGGTGTGCGGATCGAAGATCGCCTTACGGGAGATGTTTTCGTTGATGAAGAGGGACAGACGTTGAGCGTCCACGAGACCGTCCTTCCGGATCGCAGATTTCGCACCGTCGATGATCCTGATGCCGAGGGGCCACCCTGGAATTCCATCCAAGTGCCTCCGGGCCGGTATTTCGTGCTTGGCGACAATCGGGATTACTCCAAGGACAGCCGAGTGTGGGGAACGGTCCGTGAGGAGGAGATTCGGGGTCCCGCTTTTCTCATCTACTGGTCCTGGGATTGGGACGGAAACTGGGGGGAACTCCTGAATCCATTCATCTGGCCTCGACTTCTGGACGAGCAGATGCGCTGGAACCGCTTGGGGGCATCCATCGAGTAGGGGAGGGGGAACCCGTGTTGCCGGCGATCGGGGCGCCGCCTCTGTTGGTTAAGCCCGAACGCTGTTTGTATTTCGTTTCTTCGGTGCTCGAGACCGTCTCTGTGCTTGGCCCCCCCACGGTGAGCTGGTATGATGCTCATCGAAGAGCCCTTTTAATTCCGTCCAGTGAGTCGGAGAAAGGCGCGCCCTCCGTGACGCAAGAATCGGGTCCCCGCGAGGGGCAGATCACCGGTCGAACCACCGCCACAGCTGCTGTGGTGGATGAAAGTTCCGACAGCGCCATTCGCGTTGTATTCGAAGACCGTGGGATTCGGCGCGCCCTCATGCGGATGTCCCACGAGATTCTCGAGCGAAACGAGGCCCCTGAGCTCCTCTACCTGGTCGCGATCCCAAACGGTGGAGTTCCACTGGCGCGTCAACTCGCCGAGAACATTCACGAGATTGCGGGGGTCGAGGTCGAAGTGGGTGTGCTCGATACGACCCTGTATCGGGACGATCTCGCGACTCGCTCGGAGCGCCCAGCCCTCCGTGAGACCGTGATGCCTTCGGAAGTCGACGACAGGATCGTGGTGCTGGTGGATGATGTCGTCAAGACTGGACGGACCATTCGCGCTGCCATGGATGCGTTGATGGACTTTGGTCGTCCCCGTTCGGTTCAAGTGGTGGGCCTCGTCGATCGCGGGCACCGCGAGCTTCCCATCAAGATCGATTTCGTCGGAAAGAACCTGCCGACTCGTTCGAGTGAGATGGTTCGATTGCAGGGAACCCTTTCCGACGGGGACGGTGCACTGGAGATCGTTGTTCTTTCACGCGCCAAACGGGCCGAAACGTCTTCCGTGTCGGCTACCGGGAGGGGGGCATGATCGGAAGAGACCTCTTGGGTATCGAGGATCTCGATCGGGATGAAATCGAGCGGATTCTGGAGACCGCAGAGCACATGCGCGAGGTGAGCAATCGCGAGGTGAAGAAGGTCCCGACCCTTCGAGGGCGGACGATCGTGAACCTGTTTTTCGAATCTTCGACACGTACCCGGGCGAGTTTCGAAATTGCCGGAAAGCGTCTATCGGCCGACGTGATCAACTTTTCACCCTCTACCTCAAGCTTGAAGAAGGCTGAAAGCATCCTCGACACCGCACGTACACTGGATGCGATGGACCCGGATGCGGTCGTGGTCAGGCACTCCGTTGCCGGCGTGCCCCACCGAATTGCAGAGGTGCTCGAGGCACCGGTTGTCAACGCTGGTGATGGGGCTCGTGAGCACCCTACCCAGGCTTTGCTCGATCTGTTCACAGTCATCCAGGAAAAAGGGCGCATCGATGGCCTGACCGTCGCCATCGTAGGGGACATTCTGCACTCACGGGTCGCTCGTTCGAATATCTATGGGTTCTCCAAGATGGGAGCGGAGGTTCGTGTCGCGGCTCCTCCCACCATGATTCCTCCCTTCATCGAATCTTTCGGGGTCAAGGCCTTTACGTCCCTTCGCGAAGCGCTCGACGGTGCCGATGTCGTCATGGCATTGAGAATTCAAAACGAGCGCCTGACGGGTTCTTTTCTGCCCAGCGTGCGCGAGTACTCGAATACCTTCGGTATCGATCGCGCAAAGCTCAATTTTGCCAAGGAAGATGCGATCGTGATGCACCCGGGCCCTGTCAATCGGGGAGTCGAGTTGTCGCACGATCTGACCGATCACCGGCCCAGTGTGATCTTGGATCAGGTGCGCAACGGCGTGGCCATCCGGATGGCCGTTCTGTATCTCATCACCGGTCGAAGGCGACGTTCCGTTGCGGCACCTCAAGAAGACGGGGGTGATGCGTGAACCGGATTCTGATTCGCGGCGGAAGGTTGATCGATCCCGCTTCGGGCTGCGACGAGACGCGCGATCTTCTGATCCAGGATGGCCGAATCGCCGAGTTCGGGGAGGACCTCGAGACGCGAGGTGCAGAGGTCATCGATGCAACCCACTGCTGGGTGTCTCCGGGGTTGGTAGATCTTCACTGCCACCTGCGAGAGCCTGGCCAGGAACACAAGGAAGACATCGCATCTGGAGGGCGCTCGGCTGCTGCGGGAGGTTTCACAGCCATCGCTTGTATGGCGAACACAGATCCGGTGAATGACGAACCTGCAACGACCGATTTTATCATCGATCGGGCTCGTCACGACTCACCCGTGCGGATATACCCGGTGGCGGCAGCGACACGCGGCCTCAAGGGAGAAGTCATGACCGAGATGTCGGCCTTGGTCGAGGCCGGTGCGGTCGCGTTCAGCGATGATGGTCGGACCATCATGGATAGTGGTTTAATGCGCCGCGTATTGGAGTACTCGAGACTGGTCGATGTTCCCGTGGTGGTGCACTGTGAAGATCGAACTCTCGTCAACGACGGTGTGGTCAACGAGGGCCCTGTTTCTACGAAGCTCGGGTTGCCCGGAAATCCCGCGGTCGCCGAGAGTGTTCACGTTTCGCGCGATGTCATGTTGGCCGAGATTACGGGAGCTCGCCTCCATGTGGCTCACGTTTCAACAGCAGGTGCCGTGGAAACGATTCGCCAGGCTCGTGACCGTGGATTGAATGTCACGGGAGAGGTCACGCCGCATCACCTCACTCTGACGGACGAGGAGGCTTTGGGTTTCGATACAAATACGAAGGTCGCGCCACCGCTGCGTTCCGCCGAGGACGTGCGTGCATGCCGTGAGGCGCTGTGCGATGGAACTCTCGACGCCATCGCAACGGATCATGCCCCGCATGCGGTCCATGAGAAGGATCAGGAATACACAATCGCGCCACACGGAATGATCGGTTTTGAGACTGCGGTGCCCGTTGTGCTTGATCTGGTTCGAACTGGTGAGATCACTCCCATCGAGCTCGTTCGCCGCATGTCTACCCATCCCGCGAGAATCCTGGGTCAGCAGGGTGGTAGTCTTGCTGTGGGCGAGCCAGCCGACGTGGTCATCATCGACCCCGAACGCAACTGGACCTATGACCCCGCCAAAGGGTATTCCAAGAGCCGAAATTCTCCCTGGGCTGGAAGGCAGCTGGTGGGGAGAACGGTCGCAACTATCGTCGGCGGTCGACTCGTCTACCACGTCGATCGTGGAGTTCTCGTTCCGTGAGTCAGCACAACGAAACACCCAAGTCTGCTTTTCTTGCACTTGCTGATGGGACGATCTACAGGGGCCAGGCCTTTGGTGGGACCGGAGTCGGCGTGGGTGAGGTCTGTTTTAACACCAGCATGACCGGTTATCAGGAAATCCTGACGGATCCCTCGTATGCGGGACAGGTCGTTGCAATGACGTACACGCAGATCGGGAACGTGGGGGTCAATCCCGAGGACGAAGAATCGAATCGTCCCTTTCTCCAGGCGTTCATCGCGCGCGAGGTCTTCCACGACCCCAGTAACTGGCGTGCGCAAGAGTCGTTGGACGCGTACTTGATGCGGCATGGAATTCCGGGCATCTCGGGTTTCGATACCCGTGCGCTGGTACGCAGGATTCGAGACGGGGGGGCTCAGGTCGGCGTTGCGTGCACGGACTCGGATGCGATGACGCCCGAGCAGGGAGTGGAATTTGCACGTGAGAGCCCCGGTTTGGATGGACGGGATCTCGTTGCAGAGGTGACTTGCCAGGAGTCCTATCGTTGGGAAGAGGGAATCTGGAAGGGCATCGATGGTCAGGTGCCGCGTCCCTCCAGGCCTGGTCCGACCTTTCGCCTCGTTGCCTACGATTTTGGGATCAAGCGGAACATCCTGAGGCGCCTGGTCGAACAGGGATTCGATGTTACGGTGGTTCCAGCGACTACGAGTGCCGAGGAAGTTCTTGCTCTCGAACCCGATGCGATCTTTTTATCCAACGGACCTGGAGATCCAGCCGCTGTCCAGGGCGTCCGCCAGAATGTTCGCACTCTGGCCGACAGGAAACCTGTCTTTGGGATCTGCCTGGGTCATCAGATCTTGGCGTTGGCGCTCGGCGGAACGACCCGAAAACTCAAATTCGGTCATCATGGGGGAAATCAACCGGGGCAGGATACGGTGACCAAAAAGGTCGCGATCTGCGCCGAGAATCACGGCTACGCGGTGGATGCCGAATCTCTTCGAGGCGCTGGAGAACCGGTCGAAGTCACGCACATCAATCTGAATGATGAGACTGTCGAGGGGCTGGCTCACGTCGAGCGGCCACTGTTCTCAGTGCAGTATCACCCGGAGGCGTCACCGGGACCCCACGACGCCGCATACTTTTTTGACCGGTTCCGGGAAATGGTCGCGCGACACAAGGCGGGTGAGTCTGTGACGGGTGCCCAGGTCGCCCGGGGAATGTGAAGGAACCAGCTTGCCCAAGAGAACGGACATCGAGACGATTCTGTTGATTGGTTCTGGCCCGATCGTAATTGGCCAGGCCTGCGAGTTCGACTATTCGGGAACCCAGGCGTGTAAGGCGCTGACCGAGGAGGGGTACCGGGTCGTTCTCGTCAATTCGAACCCTGCCACGATCATGACGGACCCAGAGACGGCGGACCGAACCTATGTCGAGCCCATGACCGTCGAGAGTGTCGAGAAGATCATCGAGATCGAGTCTCCCGATGTGATACTCCCCACTCTAGGGGGGCAGACGGCTCTGAACCTTGCCGTCTCGTTGGCAGAAGCGGGCATTCTGGACAAGTACGGAGTCGACTTGATCGGCGCGTCTTTGGAAGCCATTCACAAAGCGGAAGACCGAAATCAGTTCCGTGAAGCGATGTCTCGGATCGGGCTCGCCATGCCTCGTTCCGGGTACGCGAGATCTTTGGAGGACGCACGTCGGATCCTCAAAGATACGGGGATTCCCGCCATCATCCGGCCCAGTTTCACACTCGGAGGTACCGGTGGAAGCATTGCCTATCGCGATGCCGATTTCGATGAGTTGGTCGAGTGGGCACTCCAGCAATCCCCGACGAACACGTGTCTGATCGAACAGAGTGTTCTCGGATGGAAGGAGTACGAGTTGGAGGTGATGCGTGACACCTCTGACAATGTGGTGATTATCTGCTCCATCGAGAACTTCGACCCGATGGGAGTACACACAGGGGATTCGATCACCGTTGCACCTGCGCAGACCTTGACGGATCGCGAATACCAGGAGATGAGAGATGCCGCGGTCGCGATCATTCGCGAGATCGGTGTAGATACGGGGGGGTCCAACATCCAGTTCGGTGTCGATCCCGACACCGGTGCTCTCGTCGTGATCGAGATGAACCCGCGGGTATCACGTTCTTCTGCCCTCGCTTCGAAGGCGACGGGTTTTCCTATTGCGAAGATTGCAGCGAAACTTGCTGTGGGATACACGCTGGACGAGATTCGCAACGACATCACCCGTGAAACTCCTGCGAGTTTCGAACCCAGCATCGACTATGTGGTAACGAAGATACCGCGTTTCACGTTCGAGAAATTTCCGGGAGTCGACAATACGCTGACTACCCAGATGAAGTCCGTCGGAGAGGCCATGGCCATCGGGCGCACCTTCAAAGAGAGTTTTCACAAAGCGATTCGGTCCCTCGAGATTGGACATGCAGGACTCGAGAGTCCCGAAAGCAAGGAAGTGCAGGGTGATGATCTGTGGGCCGAGATCGAGACGCCTCGTCCCGGTCGGATCTGGGCCGTCGCTGAGGTGATGCGCCGCGGTCATGGTGTCGATGAGGTTCACCAGCGCAGTAAGATTGATCCATGGTTTCTTCGAAACCTGGAGGAGTTGGTGCGGTTGGAGGATGCCCTCAGCGCTTCTTCTCCAAATGACCGGGGGGCATGGCTCCGTACAGCCAAGCAGGCTGGTTTCTCGGACCGCCGCCTTGCCACGCTCTGGGGGATGAGTGAGGGCGAGGTGCGGGAACTGCGCAAGAACGAGGACGTTCTCCCCGTATATAAGCGCGTCGATACCTGTGCGGCGGAGTTCCAGGCGCATACGCCATACCTCTATTCGACCTATGAGGAGGAATGTGAGTCTGAACCGTCGGACCGACGTAAGGTGATGATCCTTGGCGGAGGGCCGAATCGCATCGGGCAGGGGATTGAGTTCGACTACTGCTGCGTCCACGCTTCGTTTGCACTGCGGGAAACCGGCTTCGAGACCGTCATGGTCAATTGCAACCCCGAGACCGTTTCCACCGACTACGACACGAGCGATCGACTCTATTTCGAGCCACTCACTCTCGAAGACGTCCTGGCGATCGTGGAGAAGGAGCAGCCCATCGGCCTGATTGTTCAATTCGGTGGTCAGACGCCACTTTCCCTCGCAATGGAACTGGAGCGAGCAGGTGCTCCCATTCTGGGTACTCCCCCGGACGCCATTGATCGCGCCGAAGATCGCAAGCGCTTCGATGAACTGCTGGGCAAGCTTCAGCTTCGGCGCCCACCGGGAGGAGTGTCTCGCAGCATCGAGGAAGCGGAGGAGGTGGCCGATAGGATTGGCTATCCCGTTCTGGTTCGTCCCTCCTACGTGTTGGGAGGACGCGCCATGGAAATTGTTCACGATGCAGAATCGCTAGCGGAGTACATGCATTATGCGGTTCGTGCCTCGCAGGACCATCCGGTCCTGATCGATCGGTTTTTGGCGGATGCCATCGAAGTGGACGTGGATGCCATTTCAGACGGCAAGACGGTGGTAATCGGTGGAATCATGGAGCACATCGAACAGGCCGGAGTTCACTCGGGCGACAGTGCGTGCTCTCTTCCTCCATACTCGCTATCGCGAATGGTGATCGAGGAGATCCTGGAAGCCACCCGAAAACTGGCACGTGAACTCGGAGTCCGAGGTCTCATGAACGTCCAGTACGCGGTGAAGGACTCTCAGGTCTATGTGATCGAAGTCAACCCGCGTGCATCTCGAACCGTTCCGTTCGTCTCCAAGGCCATTGGGGTTCCTCTGGCAAAACTGGCAGCTCTGGTCATGGTGGGCACGAGTCTCGAAGAACTCGGTTTCACCGAGGAGTGTTGGCCTGGTCATTTCTCGGTCAAAGAAGCCGTCTTTCCCTTCGTGAAATTTCCGGGAGCAGATACGCTCCTCTCTCCCGAGATGAAAAGCACGGGCGAAGTCATGGGGATCGACTCGAACTTTGGTCGTGCTTATGCGAAAGCGCAGATCGAAGCGGGGAATAGCCTTCCGACTCGAGGGACCGTGCTCGTATCTGTGCGCCTCGAAGACCGTGCCCCCATCTGCGAGAAGATTCGAGAGCTCGCTCGGCACGGTTTCAGGGTCATCGCTACACCGGGAACGGCTGAATCACTGGCTGCACTAGGTATCGAAGTGGAGCCCGTATCCAAAGTGGGAAAGGGTGAACGAGACGTCGTCGAGCGGATCGAAGGAGGCGAGGTCGACTTGGTGATCAATACCGTACGCGCAGAGCCAGAATCGGTGCGGGATTCTGCGGCGATTCGACGCAGTGCACTTCTGAAAAACCTACCGTATTTCACGACGGTTGCGGGCGCGCTCTCGGCGATCGGAGCTATTCGTGCTCTGCAACTCGAGAGTATCGGGGTGCGAGCTCTGCAGGACGTTCACGACCGCATGTCCAACTAGGCTCATCGAGGAGGCGAGCTGGGGGCGTGGGATGACGTCGAATCCATCCTGCTCGCGAATTCCAGGATCGCGCTCGAGGTGAGTTTGGCCACGAATCCCTTCCAGTCTGCGCTTTCCGCGGTGCTCTCACCCTTGGAATTCGCATCGCTCCACGGGTTTTCCAACGCGGAAAAGATCGCGAATCTCGATGAGGTGGTTGCCGGCGTGCTGGAGCGGGTGGGCGGCTTTGCGATCCCGGCGGACGTGCGACAGATGCTCGGTGAACTTCGCGAGGACTTTTTAGGCTCCGAAGCGGGCCCTGTACGAGATAAGGAACTCGCGCGCCTGCTTTCGAGCCTCCGCCTGCTGATGGACGATACCTGGGCCGATGATGTTTTGGGGCGCCCGAGCAACGTGCTTCCTGGCGTGGGGCCCAGACGCCGTGAGCTGTTGTCCAAGCGGGGTCTGCATACCGTGGGAGATCTACTCTTCCTGTTGCCGCGCCGCTATGAGGATCGAAGCCGCTTGACGCGAATCAGCGATCTCGAGGTCGGTCGTCCAGCTTCATTTAGAGGACGCGTTCTCAGCTCTGGTTTCTCGCACAACCAACGGGGGAGGAGGGCTGTACGCCGGTTCGAAGCAGTGGTAGGCGACGAAAGCGGCACCGTGGTTCTCAAATGGTTTCGGGGAGGAGATGCCATCTCGAGGTTGCTGGTTCCAGACGCTCACGTGTTCGCCATGGGAAATGTCACGCGGTACCGATTTTCACTCGAGATGGTGCACCCCGAGGTGGAAGTCGTCGAGGAGGCAGAAGCTCTTCCGACCGGCAGGGACGCCTTGATCCCGCGTTACCCCGAGCTCGACGGGTTTTCCCAGCGTGCCGTGCGGCGCCTGGTTGCTAGCGCTGTCGAGGAATACGCGGATCTGATTCCGGGCCATCTTCCGGAGGATGTGGTGCGTTCGCACGACCTTCCCTCTGCTGCGTCTGCGCTGAAGCAGCTCCATCATCCGGAGACCAGTTCCGATGTCGCTGCTCTGAACGAGGGACGCCACGGAGCTCGGGTCCGGCTGGTGCTGGAAGAGCTTTTTCTTCTCGAGTTGGGGCTTCAGCTGCGACATTCGAGTCAAAAAGAAAACTGCGCAGCACCGGTGGTTTCGGGTTTTGTACGGGCACAGCGGGCCGAGGCGGGTCTGCCCTTCGCCCTCACACGAGCCCAGCAAACCGCATGGGCGGAAATCCGGTCGGATCTGTCCCTCGCGACTCCCATGAGTCGGTTGCTCGAGGGAGACGTGGGTTGCGGCAAAACAGTGATTGCGTTTCTTGCTGCGGTTGCGGTGTCGGGGAGTGGGGGACAAACGGCGCTGATGGCGCCGACGGAACTGCTCGCCGAGCAGCATGCACGGACTTTGCGCGATCTGGCTCGCACCACAGAAGGCGAGAATGCGATCCGGGTGGCGCTTCTCACATCCTCTCTGGGCCAGGCGCGTGTGAATGCCGTAAGGGGCGAACTGGCCGCTGGATCCGTAGATGTCGTTGTGGGCACTCATGCGCTGGTACAGGAGGGGGTGCGATTTCGACGCTTGATGCTGGCTATCACGGACGAACAGCATCGTTTCGGAGTCAAACAGCGGGCAGCACTGGCTCTTCGTTCGGACCGGGGCGAATCTGTCGAGCAGCCTCATAGCCTCGTGATGACGGCGACGCCGATCCCACGGACTCTGGCACTCACACTTCACGGAGATCTCGACCTTTCCGTGATTGACGAGCTGCCTCCCGGTCGAAACCCGGTGCGAACTCTGCTGGTCCGACCTCGTGAAGCAAAGCGTGCTTCGGAGCTCTTGCGCGAGACGGTCGATCGGGGAGAACAGGTCTATGTGGTTTATCCACTCATCGAAGCTTCCGAGACCCTCGATCTTCGCGCAGCGGAGGATTCGGCGTTGAAGATCTCTCGAGCTTTCCCCGATGTCCGTGTGGAACTGATCCATGGTCGTCTCACCACTGCGGAGCGGGTTCAGGTGATGGCGCGATTTCAATCGGGTGAAACACAAGTGCTGGTCTCTACGACGCTCATCGAGGTCGGGATCGATATCCCTCTTGCAACGTTGATGGTGGTCGAACACGCTGAGCGTTTCGGGTTGGCGCAGCTCCATCAACTGCGCGGAAGGGTGGGGCGCGGAGAAATTCCCGGTACCTGCTTGTTGGTTGCGCGCGGCAGCACTGCCGATAGCGAAGCTCGCTTGTCCGCCCTCATGCGTAGTACCGATGGCTTCGAAATTGCCGAAGCCGACTTGAGGATTCGGGGGCCCGGTGAGTTTCTGGGTTCGCGTCAACATGGTTTTATGCCTGATCTGTTGATCGCTGACTTGTTGCGCGACGCTCGACACGTTCAAACGGCGCGAGATGCTGCGAGATCGACCCTGGAATCCGACCCGGTGCTTCGGAGTTCTCCGGGGTTACTGAAGGCGGTGAAAGCACGCTGGGGAGAGCGACTCGATTTGGCAGGCGTGGGATGAGCGCTGTAAGGGTCGGATGGTTGCCGATGATGCTCGTCGGAACTCTGCTCTTAGCCTATTGGGGAGGTCTTTCGGGTCCGTTCCTCTACGACGATCGCCCGGGGATCGTGAACAATGAGTCCATCCGGTCTCTTTGGCCCCTTTCTACATCGCTCAATCCCCCACGTGATCAGCCGCATTCCGGTAGGCCCGTTGCCAATCTCAGCCTCGCTTTGAGCTACGCACTGGGAGGGACGGATCCGACGGGTTACCGGGCCTTTAATCTCCTGCTGCATATCGGGTCGACGCTACTGGTATTCGGTGGGATCCGTCGTGCACTGTCATCGCCTTTCGTTTCGCGGGTCCTTCACCCGAGCGCAAGACTCCTGGCCTTCACGACGGCACTTCTCTGGGGGGTTCATCCCCTCGTGAGCGAAGTGATTTTCTTCGCCATGCAACGAACCGAAGCAATGATGGGTTTCTTCTATCTGCTGACCTTCTACGCGGTGGTGCGAGCGAGTGAAGGCCGATCGGTTTTCGTTTGGTCGATAGTGGCAGTGATCGCGTGTGCGGCGGGCATGGGGAGCAAGGCTTCCATGGTGACTGCGCCTGTATTGATCTTCTTCTTCGATCGGGCCTTTCTTACCGGATCTTTCGCTACGACCTGGAAGAAGCGGTGCGTTTTGTATGTGACCCTCGCTTCCACTTGGAGCATCGTCATTGCCCTTCAGTTTTCGAACCCACGAAGTCTTTCGACAGAGTTCTTCGATGTTGACTACCTGTCGTTTCAACCGGAAATGCTTGGCCACTATTTTAGGAATTCAATCTGGCCCGAGGAATTGGTGCTCGACTATGGGCCCATGGTTTCAGAGCTAGCTCCAGGCTTCACCTGGGGGGCTGCGGTCGTGTTGATCTTGGTGGCCGTTGCAATGGTGCTTGCCTTCAAGAGTCCGCGCTTGGGCTTCGTTGGAGCTTGGATTTTCGGAACATTGGCTCCTACCTCCAGCATCATCTCGATCTTCACGGAGATCGGAGCCGAGCGGCGTATGTATCTCGCCCTGATCGCACTGGTTGCATTGGTGGTAGTGGGTGCGCATTTGGCCATGCAGAGAATTCTCGACGATCGCGGAAAATCCCCAGTTTTGCGTCGCGCCATCGCGACCATGCTTGTGGTTTGTGTCGCTTTGGCATTCGTGTATCGGACGAGGGACCGGGCTATCGAATTCTCCGATGTTCTATCGATTTGGCAACGCACGCTCCGTCAGCGTCCGGCGAACCCACGAGCGTATCTATCGGTTGGCAATGAGTTGAGGGATCGCGGACGTGTCGCAGAAGCGGTTCCCTTCTATGAGAGAGCCATAACCTTAGACTCTGGCTATATGGAAGCCAGGAACAATCTCGGTGTGTCGCTTCTGATGACGAGTCGCCCCGGTCGAGCGGTGACGGTCTTCGAGGCTGCAGTCGCGGACTATCCTCGGTACGCCTATTTGCACCACAACCTTGCCCGGGCTCTGGTGGCTGAGGGTCGCTTCACCGAAGCGGTTCAGCAGTACCTTGAGGAGTTGGAAATTCAACCGACTCTGGTTTCCTCGATGCGCGAGGCCGCCTGGATTCTGTCGACACACTGGGACGCGCGTATTCGGGACGGTTCAGAATCTCTGCGTTTGGCCAGGCGCGCTTATCAACTGGACCCGTCTGATGTGGAGACACTCGATACGTTGTCAGCAGCCGAGGCCGAGGCCGGAGACTTTGATCTCGCCATCGATCTCTCTCGTCGCGCACTCGAGACAGCATCGCGTCGCGGGCGTGCGTATCCTTATGAGGATCGGATGTCCGCCTATCGTTTGGGGAAGCCGTATCGTTCGAGTTCCGAAGGCTCCTGGCGCGGTCCTGGTCGATGAGGGGTCAGATGACCCGGCGCGGTTGGCGGCACACGGCCAACAGGTCTAAGCAGTCGAGACTGGCGGGCCCGATGGGGAAGTCGGTCCAGCTGGCATCAGGGAGTTTTTCGCTCGAGCGCGCGAGGCGTCGGGTCCAGACGGCCAGCTGCGCGAAGGCGCTTGTTATCAGCCAACGCGGTAGTAGGTCGCGAAGTTTCAGAAAATCAAGTTTCATGATTCGCTCGATCCGCCGATGCCGAGCTTCGAAATAGCCCTGCACCGAGGGGCCGGCGCTCACGCCGAGGACCTCGACGCTTTCGAAGCCCACTCGAAGCACGTCGCGGAGTTCCTCGGCGCTGTACTCGCGTAGGTGATAGGGATTGACACCATCTGAGGTGAGACGGTTGGGTGTACTGACCAGGGCCTCACCATCCGAGGAGAGCAGGGTCGAAAGGGATGCGACGTAGGCCGTTGGATCTTCGAAATGCTCGACCACCTGGAAGCTCACGACTCGAGAAAAGTGAGCGGGTAGGAAGGGTGCATTCAATACGTCTCCCAGTGTGTATAGGGCCTGGGATTCGCCATGAGATGTTTCCGGGGGGACTCTGTCCAGGCCGACGACAGTTCCACCTTCAGAAGCGAGAATTTCGGCGCCGTAGCCTGAACCCGATCCCAGGTCGAGGAGCCAACCATGGTTTTCGCGGCTCCGCGCGAACTCGTAGGCGGCCTGGTGCCGGGCGAGATCTACGGCAAATAACGGGTCCCCAGTTTGGAGCCGCTCTCCGCTGAAGTCTCCTTTTACCATCTCTGTATCGATCCTTCAGGGGTGGGCGTCAAGGTTGGGGCTGCTCGTCTGCATGAACTCTTCCCTGTTCTTGAATGGCTTGTACCGAGAACTCTCTTGCGAAGATGAGCCCCATGAGGACCCGCACGGAAATCATGGAAGCCGACAACGTCAGGCTCAGGGCGAGGAGTGCTTCGGGTTCTGCCAAGCCTCGGAAGGTCGCCAGAAACGCGGCCTGGCCCGTACCCAGCCCCGCCACGGCGATGGGAAGCGCTGACACCGCTGCCACGATCATCATCCCAACCACCAGGCGCGAGGGCTCTACGGGGATTCCGAAGGCGTAGAAAGCGCTACCCGACAGGCCCAGAAGCACACAGCTGAAAAGGACCCTCAGCCCCAGCAATTCGAGAAGGCGCAAGGGCGGAACCGCGCGCAGAGATGCGAAAAAGGGGAGTGCGCGAACTCTCTCCAGGGGGCCGAGAGAGAAGGGCGCCCGAAGGAGTGCAATCCCTCCCCCGCCGGCGGCAAACACAGCAGCGAATACTCCGAGCAGGGGTGCGTCTGCACCCACGACAGCCATCCCCACGGCAGCAAAGCCGAGTACCACCAGGAGGTCCCCCGACGAGATGAGGAGGACAGTTCCTGCGGCGTCCGCCAGGGACACTTTCGCTCGCCGGCGCAAAAGAACGGTCAGGGCACCCACTCCCAGCGCGTAGTGGAGGATCCCCAGTAGGTAACTGGCGCACTTGATTCGAGCAGCGAGGACGATCCCGAAATCGGGGCTCGGTCGTTGCAGCATTCGAAGGATGCAGACCACTTCGATGCCTAGGGTGGAAACAGCGAACACCAAGAGCGCCGGTAACATCACCGCCGCGACGTGCCAGTTGAGGCTGTCCAGCACTAGGGAAGTGTCGAGATTACGAAACACCACCCAGAGGGCCAGAGCACTCACTGCGAAAGGGACGACACGCTGCATTCCAGTGCGCAGGGTCAAGGAGACGACTTCTCCCACGGTAGTCCAGAGATTTCATTCTTCTCGAACACGAAACCGAAGGTCGACGAAACTGTCGTGCCGACGACGAGCAATAGAAGTGTCACCCAGATGGCTGTGGGAACCCAGCCCTTCCGTCGTGTCCAGCGTGCAAGTTCACCGCTCGCGTAGTACGAGAATGGCAAGCACAGCGCGAGCAGAGAAGTTCCCTTGACGACTGCGTACCAGGGGTTGCGGTAGGTAAACCAAGCGTACCCTAGCAGTGTCGCTGCCACGGTGAGTAGCAGTGCCGTGTCGGGTCCCTGGGGTGACTCCCAGCAGCGTTTGACTCCCCGCACGAGGCCCACTGCGAACGCGGCGCAAGGCAGGAGGGCGAGTAGCAGCATGATCCCCCCGAGTCTTTGGATCGCCGGGCTGTCTACTGGCAGGAAAGAGCGATGGCCGTCGAACCAAAGCGTCGCGTACGTGCTGCCCCAAACGGAATGTTGAAGAGAGGGGTTGAGCAACTGTGGATCCGTCCAGGTGGCCAGGGGTATGTGCAGGTAGTCGATGATCGAACGGTTGCCGGGGGGTAGATCGAACATTTGCTTGTGTGCTGGAAGTCCGAAGGGTTGGATGTACCCATACTCGATCTGGTTACGGGCGAAGTACCAACCACCGACCAGCAGGGTCACGATGGCCAGAACTGCCACGCGCGTGATCGATTGCCCCAAACGATGGGTTCGTAAACCTTCGAGAGTCATGGTTCCCGCAGCTACGAGGGCTGCCACGACTCCGGTGAGTTTCGACAAGAGGGCGAGCCCGGCGAAGAAACCCATGCGTATGCTTTGGCTCAGTCCACCGAACCCCTGGGCCCGGGTGCTCTGGTTGCTCGACAGGCCAAATAACACCGCCGCGACGAACAGCGACGAGAGGATCTCCTCGTTCACCATGACGCTCATGTGAACATGGGCAGGTAGGAACAACAGCAGTCCCGCTGCGAGAATCAATCGCCGTGTGTTGCCGGGATCACAACGCTGGACCAGAGCGACTGCGAGGCCGACGATGCCCAGACCAGCGATCAGGGAGAGAGACGGTACTGCATAGACCACGAGGTCTCTGGCCCCCACGGCTTCGAGGGTTCGCCACAGCGCGGCGGTCAGGTAGAAGTAGAGCGGTGGGTCAGCGGTCGCCCAACCGGCAGCGGGGTGAGGGAGAGACCAGTCTCTCGAAAGACTGGCGATGTACTGCCAGTTGAAAGCGGCGTCGAAGCCCCAGTCCGGTGGGTAATGGAGCACGTTGTGGACTCGAGTCCATACAGCCAGCAAACCCAGAGCTGAAACCAGAGCGATGAGGGTCGAATGGTGCCTTCCTCGGGCCCGCTCCTCGACGTTCATATCGCGCCCTTGAGTCGTTGAAGCGATTCGTCGAGCGCATCGGCTGCGTGTTTCCAGTCGAAGCGTTTTGCCCAATCTTGCGCCGCCGTGCTCATGCGCGTCGCTAGAGCGTCGTCGGTCAATAGCTGCGCGATCCGCTCTGCGAACCCCTCGATGTTTCCGTCGGCAACCAGAAAGCCCGTCTCTCCATCTACGACACTGTCTCGCAGCCCTGGTGCGTGGGTTGCGACCACTGGGACTCCACACGCGTTGGCTTCGATCACCGTCAAGCCCCAGCCTTCTCGTACGGAGGGGAAGACACAGACTCTTGTTTCTCGTAGCAGCGCGTCGCGTTCCTCGTCGGATACGTAACCGGTAAATCGTGTGATGTCGCCGATGCCAATTTCTTGAGCGATTCGCTCCAGGCGTTCTCTCTCGGAACCACGTCCTATCACGAAGACCTCGAGATCAGGGATTCGGCCGACGAGAAGTGCCGCTGCTCTTAGCAAGATATCGACTTGCTTGTAGGGCTCGAGTCGGCCCACGAAGCAGATTCGCGCATGGTGACTGGGCCGCGATTTCAAAACTCCCGAACTCGGAGCCGTCGGGCGTGCGCCATAGGGAATCAGGCGGATCCGGTCACCGGAGATCCCTCTTTCTACGAGATCGGTGCGTGTGCTCTCGGAACCCACGATGAAAGCGGGGCGCCTGTAAAAGGTTGGGATCGTTTTTTCGGCCAGATAGACCGCCGTCGCGATGGGCCATGCGATCTGGAGGAACGCGGTGCGTCCGAACAGATGATGGCAGATGGCCAAAACCGGGGCGGATGAATAGAGGGGGGAGTAGAAGGGAAACTTGGCGAGGATTTCGATGACGAGGTCGTAGCGTCCGCGTCGGGTCTCTTGTGCGCACAGCCAGGCAGCGCGCGCATAGTAAAAAGGCAGGGGGCCGATACGTCGCACCTGCAAAGCGCCCTGGGTTTCCTTTGGTCTCGATCCGGGAAAGGAGCACGCGAACTGTGTCAATTCGTAGCCTCGATGGGCCAGATGTGGCGCCAATTCGGCGAGGTGGACCTCGGCACCGCCAGCGCGTGGGTGAAGCGGATCCCTTTCGTTGAGGATCAGGATGCGGTTGGAAGATCCCACGGAATCAGAGTCGACCCAGGAAGTCGGCGATGCGAAGCCACCAAGCGACCCAGAGCGCCTCGAGTCCGATTCGCTTGGTCAACTTCGAAGTGCCTCGAGTCCGGTCGATGAAAAAGAACGGAATTTCTCGAACGCGTGCTCCCTGTTTGATGAATCGGTAGTTCAACTCGATCTGAAACGAATAGCCGCTCGAGCGGATTTGCTCGAAGTTCACACGTTCGAGTAACGAACGACGGATACACCGGAACCCTCCCGTGGTATCGCTGATGGGGAGCCCCGTCACCTTGCGCACGTAGAGGTTCCCAAAGTAGGAAAGAAGGATTCGTTCGATGGGCCAGTTCACCACCGTGATGCCATTCAGGTAACGCGAACCCAACACCACATCACAGTGTTCGATTTCTTCCAGTAGCGTGGGGAGGGACTCGGGTGGGTGCGAGAGGTCCGCATCCATTTGAATGACGAAGTCGGCGCCCAGTCGGAGAGCTTCTGCGAGCCCGTCCCGGTAGGCCGGTCCCAAGCCCTCCTTGCGCGAACGGTGGAGCACGTGCACACGGGCTTCACGTTGGGCGAACTCGTCTGCCAGGCGTCCAGTGCCATCCGGGGAGGCATCGTCGACGAAGAGGATCTCGATCCTCGGATCTTGTGAGAGGACCCGGGCGATTAGATCCGGAAGGTTCTCCGCCTCATTGTAGGTCGGAATCACGCTTACACAGCGGGTCACTCGAGTCTCCTGGGGGAGGCTCATAGCCTACTTCGCAAGGGGAGTGGCCGCGACCTCAGCCTTAGGGTTCGAAGGGGGAACGGCGAATCGCTTTCAGATGGGCCCCAATCGGGCCTGAGGGCACGTAGGTCACGCGTTCCTCGCCGTTTCTCAAAACCCGGACCTGGGAGGAGGTTCCGACCGGTGCCTGGGTGATGGCTCTCTGCAGGTCTCTAGGACTGAAGATCTGAGTGTCGTTGTAACTGAGGACCAGGTCGCCGTCCTGGAGACCGGCTTCCGCCCCTGGGGAGGCGTGGAGCAGATGGCCGAGTTTTACCCGATTCGGTTGATTCGAGGCGTAGAGCATCAAATCATAGTCGCTGTCGCTCATTTCCTGGCGCAAACTTCCTCGCAGGGTGGCCAGCTGGTGTCGGAAGCGGGGCTTATTGAGCCAGCCCTCCCGGCGGGCTTGGTCCCTCAGGAAGATCTGGTCCATCTGCCAGGTTTCGTAGCGTTCGCTCAAGGCTGCCACTTCTCTCATCGAGATTCCGTGCTCGAGAAGCTCGGCTTCGTCGAACGGCACCTCTGTACTGGATTCATCTTCCAGGGCACCGGGCTCCTGGGCCGAGGAGGGGGCGGGAGTTTGCGAAGCCTGTTGGGGCTCATCGAAAATGCGGGGGGGCATTACACTCGTCAGAAGTTCCAACTCCATTTTCAGCGCACCCACCTGTTCTTCGAGGGCCAGACGGGCCCGGCGCTCATTTTCGAGCTCCCAGCGGAGTTGCGACACACTTCTCGACCAGTCGTTGCTGGTTTCCTGCTCCCCGTTTGCCTCGGGGCCCAGTGGAGTCGGGGTCTGGGTGGGGGTGTTGGGCCGCATGGCCCAGGCCAGTCCCACGAGCAGCGTGAGGCTCACCACAACCAGCAGAATCGGGCGGGGCACGACCATCGAAGAAGAGAATCACTCACCATCGTTCCCGCATCAAACGCGACAGCGATACCCTTGGGGACGAATGCAAGGCGCAAGATCTGTGGAATGCCTGTGAGGCGTGGTTCTGTACGGTGCCATTCTCGATGGGGGGTGGCGTGGGTTGCGGTGGTCGCGCTGGCGGTTGGGGTGCGTGTCTGGAACGCCCTGCGAGGCGCTGCCCTGTGGGGAGACGACGCCTGGGGACATGTCTCCTACATGCTGTTCCTCGATACCTTTGGAGGCGTGCCTTGGGCCGACCAGGGCTGGTCCTATTTTCATCCGCCGCTCCACTACGTTCTGGGGTGGGGACTCGCGAGCCTGGGCAGCGGCGAGACGTTGATACGTGGAACTGCTCTCTGGGGGGGGCTGGCAAGCCTGGTGACCGCAGCTTTGGGAGCCCGACTCGTCCGCATCGCCTCCCCCGGTTTCCCAGGCCTGTCGCTCTTGGGATTCGCCGCCATCGCGTTTCTACCCGTTCATTTGTATGTCAGCGCCATGCCGGGCAACAAATTGACCGAGGTGATGCTGTCGTCGGCTGCCGTGGTGATGTTCGTGGGGAGTGGTGGGGGTTTGCGGCGTTCCCTGGGGAGAGATGTTGCCACCGGTGTGTTGCTGGGACTTGCGCTCCTCGCGGCGTTCAGCGGCCTGCTGGCGCTGCTGGCCATCCTTGCATCCCTGATCGGCTCGCACTGGATGGGGCGCGAGTCCGGGCCCGCCGCCCGAGGGCCCGGGTCGTCGCCCGTCGCGCGTGCGGCGCTGATCTGTGGGGTGGCGGGTGTTCTCTGTGCGCCGTTTTACCTGCGGAATCTGGCCGAGTTTGGGACCCCCTTTCGCAAGAGCAGCGACTTTCCTCCCGTCCACGCCATCGAGAGTCAGCAGCCTCCGGGACAACGGAACCTGACGGATTACATGAGCTTTCCCCTGGCGACCTTCACGCGGCCCGAGCCGCGGAGCAGGCCACTCCTGCATTCGGTCTGGGCAAGCGCGTATTTGACCACCTGGTCTGATGCCCACCGCCAATCGGACGTGGCCGCTTCTCCCGCAGAGCGTCAGCGGGAACTTCGCTGGCGTTCTCGGATGTTGTTGCTGGGTCTCGTGCCCACTCTCGTGGCGCTGCTGGGTGCTGGGGCGTGCGCGCGCGATGTCTGGAGAGGCAAGCGTCTGGAGACGACCGTTCCCGTGTTGTGGCTCGCGGCTGCGAACTTGTCCGCCTACGCGGTCCACGCCGCCTATACGCCCACCTGGGCGGCGACGAAGGCCGCCTATCTTCTGGGGGCTTCTGTGTCCTACGCGGTGTTTCTCGTGCGTGGTGTAGAGCAACTCGCTGGTGCTCGGGGATCGCGAGTACTGGCGGGAGCCGCTGTGGCGGCAACATTGGTGGCAGGGGGAGTCGCCGCCGCAGTGAACAGTGAGGGCTGGTTGCTTCCACGACGAGCGGACTCCCCAGCCGCGGCGGCGGTCTTCTATCAGTTCGGCGAGTACGAGCGAGCCCGTCGTATCTATGGTCGTCTCGTCACGGGTGCCCCCTATCCCGTACCCTGGCTTGAGAACCTGGCGGCTGTTGAACTGGCCGAGGGGCGGTTCGCAACCGCCGAGCGTTTTTATCGACGAGCCGAGGCCCTTGCTCAGGAAGGGGACCCCTTGCGACAGAGTCGGTTGGCGGTTGCGATGGCACTGGCTGGAGATCCGGAGGCAGCCCGTGAGCGCCTCGACCGGGCCCTGGCGGTGGAACGTCAGCCCGAATTGCTCGCCAATCGGGCCGTGTTGCGTGCGGCGTCGGGGGATTGGGAGGGTGCACGCCTCGATCTCGATGAGGCGCTCGAGAGCGAGCCCGAGATGGTTCCTGCATGGCTTGCACGAGCGGAAGTCGCGCGTCGGATGGGGCAGGGCGACCGCGCGCGGGAAGCGCGGGCGAGTGCAGCCCGTCACGCTTGCCAATCTCCACGTCGATTTCCCTACGGCCTGGGTACCGGAGAGGTGCTCGAATGGGGGGTGGGGCGACGGTGGCTTCTCGTGCTCGGTTCCGATGCAGGAGCGTTTCGCGCGGCCCTTCCCGACTTCTACCGCGAGGTCTGTGATGAACTCTCACGGGGAGAAACGGGGTGAAGCCGGAGCCCGGGGAACAGAATGGACGGCTCGCCCTTGCACTGGTCGTGGCTCTGGCTCTGGTTCCACAGTTGCCGTTTCTCGACACGGCGATCTCGCTTGACGGCCCCGTCTTCGTGGCCGTGGCCCGGCAGATCGTGCAGGTCCCCTTGGACCCCTTTGGTTTCAGCATGCTGTGGGATCCGACCTCCATGGACGTGGCTCGGTTCAATCGCAACCCGCCGTTGTTGTCCTACTACCTGGCCGCCGTCATGGTGCTGTTCGGGGACACCGAGTGGACCCTTCATCTGGCGTCACTGATCTTTCCACTGACGGCCGCCCTGAGTTTCTATGGCATTGCGCGTCGCATGACGGGGCAGGGTCTCGCTCCCTCGGCGTTGCTGGTCGCCACGCCGGCATTCGTCATTCTGTCGACGGCGATTCTGCTGGACGTTGCCGTACTCTCCTGCATGTTGCTGGCCATCTACGCTTTGTTGAGGAGCGAGGAACCACGCGGCGGCGCTTGGCTGGTGGTGGGGGCACTGGCAGGGGCAGCCAGCGGCTTGATGAAGTACGTCGGGTTCTCGGTGCTGCCCCTTCTCGCTGCGGGCATCTATCTGCTCTCTCGGCGCCGTCTCGCCACCTGGGTGGCCTTTGCGGTCGCACCCATGGCGGTTTGGACGGCGTGGGGGGCCTATACCCTGCATCTCTATGGTGAGGTGCATTTTCTGGGTGCCATGGACGTCGTGGCCGATAAGAGCTTTTCTGCCGGTCATCTCCTCAACAAGTTGGCCTCCACGCCGATCTACTACGGCGCGGCGCTGCTTTTTCCCATCTTGATCTGGGCACGGGCGGTGATGCCGAGCCAGCGCGGGTTGGAGTTGGCCATGGTCGCCCTGTTGCTGGGGGCTGCAGCCACCCAATTCGTTCTCCCCGACGGGGAACCTCCGCGACGCATTCCCCTGGAATGGGAAGAACAGACGATTGCCGCCTTGGGTCTGGCGGGTGCCGTGACGTTGTGGGGCCTCGTTTTGTCTCCCCGTAAGTGGATCGCGAGTCCCGAGGATGGCTTTCTGGGCCTGTGGCTGGTGGGGCTGCTCGTCTTCACCACCGTGGTGAACTGGCACGTGAACGCCGCAGATGCGCTCCTGGCCGCACCTCCAGTGCTGCTGCTGTTGTTTCGCAACCCTTCATTGCGGCCTCGGGGCCGGGTGGTGGCAGTGTGGGTGGCCCTGATCCTGCCGTTCTCGGTGGCCCTGGCCTCAGCCGATGCCGAGCAGGCCAACCACTACCGCGCTGCAGCGAGACGCATCGCTTCGGAAATCGGAGACCGCGGTGGGGCGCGCTGGTTCGTGGGCCACTGGGGGCTTCAGCACTATCTGGAGGCAGAGGGGTTTCAGCCTGTCATTCCCAGGGGTCTGGGGGAAGTTGACATCGAGGTGGGTGATTGGGTGGTGTCGGCTCGGAACGTATCGCAGATCGATGTCTATTCGGTTCTGAACCCCTACGGGATGGAACGGGTCTGGGGGTTCGAACTCGCCGGAACTCTGCCTCTGCGCGTCACCAATGGCGATGCTGGCGCTGGTTTCTACAGCCACCACAGTGGCTACACGCCCTTTGCGGTGAGCACGCATCCCATGGAAGTCGTAGCGCTGGGAAGAGTTCTGTCGCGCAGTAGGCGCTGACGGGAGCACGCCAGTCCAACGGGTCCCGCCCGAATCGGTGAGGTCAACCGCGAGGATGCACTCTCTGACAGTCGACCCAGAACTCCTGAACGATCAGCGCCCGGTCTCGCACTGTCACACGACAACTCCGGCCGTCTTTCGAAACCTCGAGCAAAAGCCCCTTGCCTGACCAGAAGCTGCCGGCTCGGGCGTCCACGAAAACAGGAGTGCCCCGCCTGGGCATTACGCAACCGGATAACCAGACCGACGTCAGCAGACCCGCGAGAACGACCGAGATGATTTTCATGCATCCCTCCATCGGCAGGTGGATTTGCGGGCTGAAACTTTCCGGGATGGGCGCTGGGATCCATGGGTCCGGTCCCCTGATGTGCCGAAGGACGGCCCTGGAGGCTGCAGGGTCTCTAAAAGCCCCACGAGATCGGGGTTTTGTGGATTCCCCGACCGGTCTGGACTTTCCGGGCGCGGGGGTCTAGCCTTCCCTCCGCCTACGAGGGGGTGCCCCCGAGGGGGGGTCACCGCTCACTCACCTCGTCACCGGTCGATCGGCGGACCCACCAATCTGAGCCGTCGAGACCCGGTGATTCGTCACCCGTATCTGTTTGGAGACAAGCATGGAAGTCCTCGCATTCATCGCCTCGATCGTGGCCCTGGCCTATGGGGTCGTGCTCTACCAAAAAGTGCTCGCTGCGCCCAAATCCACCGACCGGGCCAACGAGATCGCTTCCGCCATTGCGGACGGGGCGTCTGCATTCCTCAATCGTCAGTACCGCACGGTGGCGATGGTGGGAGGGCCGATCCTCCTATTGATTCTGCTCCTGTTGGGCATGTGGTATGCGCTGGGCTTCCTGGTCGGCGCAGTGGCCAGTGCGCTGGTGGGATTCGTGGGCATGAACGTATCCGTGCGCGCGAATCTGAGAGTCGCCCAGGCCGCAAAGGATGGCTTCAGCGGAGCCTTCAGCCTGGCCTTCACGGGTGGGGCCGTCACGGGTCTCATGGTGGTCGGCGCGGGTTTGCTGTCGCTCGCTGGCCTCGTTTATCTGATGCACGCCGCAGGCTATGACAAGCCCGACGCCCTGATCGGCCTGGCTTTCGGCGGTTCGTTGATCTCTGTGTTCGCCCGATTGGGAGGAGGAATCTTCACCAAAGGGGCGGACGTCGGTGCTGACCTGGTAGGTAAGGTCGAAGCCAATATTCCCGAGGATGACCCGCGCAACCCCGCCGTGATTGCTGACAACGTTGGCGACAACGTCGGCGACTGCGCGGGTATGGCGGCAGACCTGTTCGAGACCTTTGGTGTGACGGCCGCGGCCTCCATGCTTTTGGCACACATCATCTTCCCGGGTAGCGCTGATGCATTCCTCTATCCCATGGCCGTCGGCGCTGCCGGAATCATCGGATCCCTGGTTGCGATTCCCATGGTGAAGATCGCTGAGCCGGCCCCCGGGGCTCAACCCGCCGTAATGTCTGCGATGTATCGGGGCCTTGGGGTCGCGACGATCGTGATGCTCGTGCTCCTGGTCCTGATCAATAGCTTCGCGATCGATCTTCCCGAACAGGATTCGACTGGAAGGAGCCTTGGTGGGTTCTCGCTTTGGCTCTGCGCCGTGGTCGGTGGCCTGGTGACCGCCGCAATGATGTGGATCACCGACGTCTACACCGGTGACGGCTCCCGCTACGTCGACAAGATCGCTCAGGCCAGTGAGGGTGGGCACGGTACCAACGTGATCAGCGGACTTGCTGTCGGCATGCAGTCCACGGTCGTCCCGGTGATCGTGATTGTCTTGTCCATCATCGTCACCTATTGGCTGGCAGGCCTGTATGGGGTCGGAATCGCCGCCATGGCGATGCTCTCGCTGGCGGGAATCGTGGTTTCGATCGACGCCTATGGTCCGATTACGGACAACGCGGGTGGAATCGCTGAAATGGCGGAGTTGGGAGATGAAGTCCGGGGCGTGACCGACCCCCTGGATGCCTTCGGGAACACCACCAAGGCAGTGACCAAGGGCTATGCGATCGCATCGGCGGGGCTCGCCGCCGTGGTTCTCTTTGCGACCTACATCGAGGATCTCGCTTCCCATCAGATTCAGGCCAATTTCGATTTGAGCAATCCCTCGGTCCTGGCGGGTCTGTTCATCGGGGCAATGATCCCCTTCGTCTTCGCATCCTTCGCCATGGATGCGGTGAGTGTTGCGGGCAAGAAGGTCGTTGAAGAGGTCCGCCGGCAGTTCCGTGAGATCCCAGGAATCATGGAGGGAACGGGACGCCCCGATTACCGTGCCTGCGTCGACATCGTGACCCAGGAAGCCCTGCGCCAGATGATTGCTCCTGCCCTGATCCCCGTGATCATCCCGATTCTCGTTTGGGTCCTTCTGGGTCCCGCGGCCTTGGGTGGGGTTCTCATTGGTTCCATCGTGGCCGGTGTATGCGTGGCGTTGTCCATGACGACCGGTGGAGCGGCTTGGGACAACGCCAAGAAGTACATCGAGATGGGGAAATACGGGGGGAAGGGGTCCGAGGCCCACAAGGCTGCGGTTACCGGCGACACCGTTGGGGATCCATACAAGGATACTGCGGGCCCGGCCATCAACCCGATGCTGAAGTTGATCAACGTCGTTGCGCTGTTGCTCATCTACGCCGTGGGGTAGCGGTGAGGTCGGATCCGGTGGCGAGGCAGCGCGTCGTGGCCGGTGATCCCGAGTTGCAGTCGATCGGGTGAGTGCTTCCTCTCACCCGCGCGACCGTCTCGCCCGGGAATTGGGCCTGCGCGATGCCACGCTTCTCGTGGTTTCGGGTGTGGTGGGCTCTGGGATCTTTCTGACCCCGGGTGGAATCGCGGACGTGATTCCCAGCGCTGGCTTGATTTTCGTCGCCTGGCTGCTGGGAGGCCTGCTGTCGTTGGCGGGTGCCCTGTCCAACGCCGAATTGGCTGCCATGTATCCACGGGCCGGGGGGGACTACGTCTACCTCCGCGAGGCGTTTCACCCGTTGGCGGGTTTTGTCGTGGGTTGGCTCAGCTTTCTCGTGATCTACGCGGGAACCATCGCAACCCTCGCCGTTGGCTTCATGGCGGGCCTGAGCGGACTCGTCCCTTTCGCCGAGGGCACTCAGCGCCTTGGCGCCGTGATGCTCATTCTTGCCGTTTCGGCTCTCAATTTCTTCGGCGTGCGTTGGGGGGCCCGTGCGAACAATGGGGTGGCGTATCTCAAGATCGCGCTGATTGTCGCATTTGGGTTCATCGCGTTCGCGAGCGGGAATGGTGACAGTGGGCGACTGGTCAGTGGCATGGTGGGAGGGGTGGCCGTCAAATGGTCGATGCTGGCCCTGGTGTTGTCCCCGATCCTCTTCAGCTATCTGGGATGGAACTCGTCGATCTATGTTGCCAGCGAGGTTCGGGATCCTGAGAGGAACGTGCCTCGCTCTCTGTTTCTGGGTTTGGCGATCTGTACGGCCCTGTATCTGCTCTTGAACGCCGTGTATCTCTACGCGCTGCCTCTTGAGGAATTGCGTGGCGCGCCCAATGTCGGAGAAGCGGTTGCAGGCGCTTTGTTCGGATCCAGCGGTGGGGTGCTGGTCGGCGTGTTCGTACTGGCATCGATTCTGGGAACGCTGAACGCGACGGTCCTGGTGGGGCCTCGCATCGCCTATGCGATGGCGCTCGATGGTCTCTTCTTTGCGGGAGTCGATCGCTCTCACGAACGGTTCCGAACGCCCTCGGCGGCCATCGGAGTGCAGGCGGGGATGGCCGTTGCAATCGTGCTCCTGCTGGGCAGTTTCGATCGTGCGCTGACCTACACGACCTTTGCGATCCTGCTGGCGACCATGGCCGATGTGGCGGCGCTCTATTACTTGAGACGATCTCGTCCGGATGCGAGGCGACCCTATCGAGCCTGGGGTTATCCCTGGATTCCCGCTTGTTACTTCGTCGTGTGCGGAGGGGTGGCGTTGGCGATCGCCATCAGTCGCCCCACCGAGGCCCTGGCAGGAATCCTGATCTCCGCCACCGCTCTACCGTTCTATTTCTATTTCTCTCGTAAAGTGGGAGGACCGGGAACTGCCTAGGGGCGGTTGACACGGCCGGGGGCGAATCGATCTTAGGGTGCGATGAGAAGTTGCGAGGCTCGAGGGGTAGGCAACGCGGCAGCGGCTTCGTGGATCTCCGGGCTTTCCTCGACGAAGTAAACCCGTCGTCCGTCCAGGGTGTTCGACGGGTAGGCAATCAGAAAAATGCCCGCGTGCCCAGGAAACGTGTCAAATGGCGGTAGATACGGGAACGGACGATTCTTGATCAGAACGTTCGATCCCACGGGCTGGGCCCGAACGGATCGCTCGACCCGGTCCATTACTTTCCGGACGGCTTCCCGGGTCTGAGCGTGTATGGGGGAAGGCGTGTTGGGAGCGGTCAGCGCGTAGACGACGAATGCCAAGGGGGCCCATAGGAAGAAGGCGATTCGCCCGCGAATTCGTTCCTGGGTCTCGGGTCCGATGTGGACGGCGAATGCGAGTCCGGCCGTCAGTGTCAGGGCCATGGGCCCAACGTAGTGGTAACGCATGGGGATCGCAGCGAGAACCATGGGCTGATCGATGAGCCGATAGAACTCGACGCGACCCAGGGCAATCAGGCCGTAGGCGACCCCCACGATCAGAAGACAACCGACCATTTGCAGTCGTATGTTGGGCCGAGCCCGTACGAAAGCCGACAGCAGGAACACCGAGAAGAGGGCAAGAGTTGCTAGGGCGACGGGACCTCCTGCCGCAATGGGCTCTCCGGCCAGAGGACCCCACACGAATTGGTTGGGCCCATGGGCCATCAGAGGCCCGAGGAGCAGGCCTGCAATGCCCCAGGCGATCAGGTAGGTGGTCATTGCTGCAACGTCGAACACGAACCCCATCGAAAAGATCAAATGGTTCGCGACCTTGCTCGATTCTCCCTCTGCGGTGGAAATTCCGGCGAGATAGATGGCGGGTAACACGATCATGAGCGTTGCGAAGGGAACGGCGACCCGCTTGCGGTCGGCTGGGCTGGAGAGAATGAGCACCAGGACTGCACCGAACATCGTTGCGACACCGAGGCCCACACCGAAACTCGTACCCGAGAGGAGGAGCAGCGCGTACCAGCGCCAGAGCGTCCGCGCTTTGAGGGGGGGATCGCCGGGTCGGCGGCATGCCGCGTCCCGCAGTACCCAGAGGATTCCTGTGGCGGCCAGGACATGTCCGTACGCTGAAAAGAGCCCCACGGATCCCATGTTGGCTGGCGAGATGCCCCACAGGCTGGCGCCAAAGGCTGCCACATCCGCTCGGTGGGTGAGGCCCTTCAGCACGCCCACCATCAACGCGACGTTGGTCAGGTGCGTCAACAGAGCGAGTGCGTGATAGGGCCTGGGGTCCAGCCCGAACCCTTCGAAGCTGATCAGAAAAGCGAGGTTGCTGGGGATCAGTACGTGCCCACCGTGGGGCTTGAAGACGAAGGCTGGGAACCCGTAGCCGACGATCTCGTAGAGGTGAAGAAAATCGTCGTAGGAGAAGTAGCGATCAAGGACGGGCAGATAGATGGCCGCACTCAGGGCGACGGGAAACACGGCCAGGAGTCGGGTCGAAACCGGTGACACGATGGGTTTGCGTCGCTCCGGCGGCCGAGCCTGCCCCTGGCCGCAATTTACGCAGTCCGGGGGAGGACACGACGCGACAATAGGATAGGGGGCCGGCAGTTCGGGCGCATCCGCGGGAGGGGAGGCTTCCGAGCTGCCCTTGGAGCAGAGTTTCGCAGGTTGAGCCGACCGCGCCCCGTCCCGAGGCGTTATCCTGAACCCGCAATGAAGCCGCCCATTGTCCGCATCGGTGCCGATCCTGAGCTGGAGCATCAGCGCCTTCCGGCTCACTGCATCCGCCCCCAGCGCCGAACGCCGGAGATTGCGTCACTCCAGCGCAGGTTGCGAAAAGAGGGCCTTCACAGTGTTTGCGAAGAGGCGCGTTGCCCGAATCGGTCCGAATGCTGGACCCAGGGGCATGTGACCTTCATGCTGCTGGGCAGGGTCTGTACGCGCGCTTGTCGATTCTGCGCCGTCATCACCGGATTGCCGAGCGCCCCACCGGACCCTGATGAGCCGCGTCGGGTGGCCCGGACAGCGGCTTCTCTGGGGCTGTCCCACGTCGTTCTCACGTCGGTCAACCGCGATGACCTGCCGGATGGTGGGAGCGCCCACTATGCGGAGACGATTCGAGCCTTGAGGGACGAGTCGCCATCAGTCCGTGTCGAGGTGCTCACGCCCGATTTTCAAGGCGACCGGAAATCGGTGGAACGCGTCTGCGCCGCCTCACCGGATGTCTTCAATCACAACGTGGAAACCGTGCCCCGACTCTACAAGCGGGTCAGGCCCGGCTCACGGCTGGACCGCTCGCTCGACGTCCTGGCCCACGCGAGGCGGTTGAGGCCTGCTGCCGTGGTGAAATCAGGTCTCATGGTGGGACTGGGAGAGAACGAAGAGGAAGTCGTCGAGGTGCTCGATCTCTTACGGGGGGCAGGGGTGGACAGCGTGACGATTGGACAGTATCTACGCCCCAGCCGTCACCACCTGCCTGTTGATCGCTACTGGGAGCCGGATGAGTTTCGAACTCTCGCGGCCCGTGCAAGGGCGATGGGATTTGCGCAGGTGGCAAGCGGCCCCCTCGTGCGCTCGTCCTACCGCGCCGCAGACGCCTACGACGAGGTCAGCGCCAACCGAAGCGCCGAGGAAGAAGCATGCCCGAGCAGATTCGCCACGACTTCGACAAGCTGAACCGACTACCGCCCTACACGCTGGGTGAGGTGATCAGCTTGATGATGGGCGCCCGGCGCGCGGGCGAGGACATCATCGATCTCGGTATGGGGAATCCCGATCTTCCAACGCCTCCTCATGTCGTGGAGAAGATCGCCGAAGCAGCCCGCAATCCCCGAAACCACCGCTATTCCGCGTCTCGCGGAATCCCCAACCTGCGCGCCGCGATCTGCGAATGGTACGACCGGCGGCACGGGGTGGAACTCGACCCCGAGACGGAAGCGATCGCTGTGATTGGGGCGAAGGAAGGGCTCTCCCATTTCGTGCTGGTGACCATCGGGCCCGGAGATGTCGTTTTGTGTCCGGATCCCGCGTACCCGATTCATCAGTACTCGGTCATCATCGCGGGCGGCGATCTGCGTCACGTACCCATTACCCCGGACAGTGATTTTATCGTCAATCTCGAGGACGCCATTCAGCGCACCTGGCCGAAGCCGAAGATGTTGATCGTCTCCTATCCCCACAACCCCACCACCCAGGTGGTGGATCGCGGCTTTTTCGAGCGAATCGTCGAGTTTGCTCATCGACACGACTTGATGGTGCTCCACGATTTCGCCTACGCCGAGGTTTGTTTTGACGGCTACAAGCCCCCCAGCATTCTCGAGGTTCCGGGGGCCAAGGAGGTCGCCATCGAGTTCACGTCGCTTTCCAAGAGCCACTCCATGGCGGGCTGGAGAGTGGGCTTCGCCTGCGGCAATCGGGAAATGATCCACGCCCTCGGCCGGATCAAGAGCTATCTCGATTACGGGATCCCCCAGTCCATTCAGATCGGCGGTATCGTGGCCTTGAGAGGGCCTCAGGACGTGGTGGCCGAGAATTCCGAGGAGTACCGATTGCGTCGAGACGCGCTGATCGACGGGTTGGGTCAGCCCGGTGAGGGAGTCTGGGAGATCGAGAAGCCGCTGGGTACGATGTTCGTATGGGCTCCGATACCCGAGGCCTTTCGTTCCATGGGGTCCTTGGAGTTCGCGAAACAGTTGCTTCTCAACGCGAAGGTGGCGGTGTCCCCGGGAATCGGTTTCGGTCAGGCGGGCGAGGGCTACGTTCGTTTCTCCCTGATCGAGAATCGACACCGGATTCGCCAAGCGGTTCGGGGCATCCGACGTTACCTGCGAGACGGCCCCCAACCCTGAAGTTCGCGGTCGTTTGGCTCGTGACCGATTGGGGCGGGGCCAGGGTGCGGACTGAGGGGCTCGGGTATCGATCGGGTCCGGAGCGGCGCGATTTCCAGTAGGATTTGGAACGACTCGCTCCAGGGCGGGTTTCATTGGAGGTGCCGCAAAGGGCATGGGCAGCGAG
The DNA here is from genome assembly GCA_022447545.1 of Myxococcota bacterium. Classification (GTDB taxonomy): domain Bacteria; phylum Myxococcota_A; class UBA9160; order UBA9160; family SMWR01; genus JAKVBI01. The sequence continues at coordinate 30,250 of JAKVBI010000029.1, read as the reverse complement.
CGAACTTCGGTAGGTGTGGGTCTTGTCGGCCTCGGGACGATCGGTACGGGGGTGGTGCGCGTCCTTACCCAGAACGCTGCGGTCATCGAGCAACGGCTCGGCGTGCCGCTTCGCGTGGTACGGATCGCGGATCTCGACACGGAGACCGATCGCGGGGTGGATCTGACAGGGATTCGTTTCGATGACGACACTGCGGGGCTTCTCGAAGACCCCGAGGTCGATATCGTGATCGAATTGGTGGGGGGGTACGATTTCGCCCTGGACCTCAGCTTGCGTGCGATCGGTGCGGGCAAACATGTGGTCACGGCCAACAAAGCCCTGCTGGCACTTCACGGCAAACAGATTTTCGACGCGGCATCCCGCCAGGGTGTGGATGTGGCTTTCGAGGCGAGTGTAGGTGGGGGGATTCCGATACTCCGCTCCCTACGCGAGGGGTTCGCTGCCAACAACGTTCTCTCGGTGCACGGAATCCTCAATGGCACCACGAATTACGTGCTGACCGAAATGGAGAAGACGGGAGAGGCGTTTGAAGTCGTGTTGAAGCGGGCCCAGGATCTGGGCTACGCCGAGGCCGATCCAACCTTCGACGTCGATGGCATCGATGCCGCTCACAAACTCACACTGTTGGCAGCCATGGCCTTTGGGGCCAGCCTGACCTTCGAACAGGTACCTACCGAGGGGATTCGCGGCCTTACCCCGGTGGACTTCGAGGCCGCGGAGGAATTTGGTTATCGGATCAAACTGCTCGGTATCGCCAAGGCGCGCGGCGAGAATGCAGAGCGAATCGAAGCGCGAGTTCACCCGGTGCTCGTATTGAAAACGAGTCTTTTGGCGAACGTGGACGGTGCCATGAACGCGGTGGCGGTGACCGGGGATGCCGTGGGTCCGACGCTTTCCTACGGCGCGGGTGCCGGAGAGATGCCTACGGCGAGCGCCGTGGTGGGGGATTTGATCGAAATCGCCCGGGAGGTGGTCCGCGGGGGGCACGGTCGGGTGGCACCACTGTCCTATCTGCCGGGTGAGCTGCGGGAGAAGCCCCTGGTTCCCCTGGAAGAGATCTTCGGACGTGCCTACCTGCGTTTGACCGTCCGCGATCGGCCCGGTGTTCTGGGTGTGATTGCCAGCACGCTTGGCGAGCACGAGGTCGGAATCGAATCCGTGATTCAAAAGGGGCGCGGTGGCGCTACCGAGTCGGTTTCTGTGTTGATGCAGACCCATTCGGTTCGCGAATCCGACCTGCGCGCAGCGCTCGACAGCATCGATCGGATGCTCGATGTCACGGCACCCACTCGGATGATTCGCATCGAAGAGGACTTGTAGCCGTGGACAAACCCGTCTATCGCGCCTGGTTCCAGAGTATCCACGACCCTTCCGAGCGTTTTTCTCTCGATGAGGTCGTCTACAAGGCGAGTGATGGCAGCCTGCTCGAGGTGGTTCACGATCTCGAGGCTCTGGGTGAAACCTCCGCCGAGTCTTGGAAGAAGCTGTTTCGAGAAAGAAGTCACGCGACCGAGTGGCCTTATGGGTCGGGAGTCTGGGGCAAAAAGGAGTGGGTGCTGCCCGGGGTCGACAATGAGAATGTCGTTTCCATGTACGAGGGCCACTCGAATCTTTTCTGGGCCGATCGCTACGGGCGCCAGTTGGGGATCGAAGATCTTTGGATCAAGCAGTGCGGGAACTCACATACGGGGTCGTTCAAGGACCTAGGCATGACGGTGCTTGTCTCCATGGTCAAGGAGATGATTTCCGAAGGAAAGGCCATCCCCGCCGTGGGGTGCGCGTCTACTGGAGATACCTCTGCGGCTCTCTCCGCCTATGCGGCAGCCGCAAACATCCCCGCCGTGGTGTTTCTTCCTAGGGGCAAGGTGTCGGTCGCGCAGTTGATTCAGCCCGTTTCCAATGGTGCCATCGTATTTGCGCTCGATACGGATTTCGACGGTTGCATGGAGATCGTTCGTGAGATTTCGGACAGAGATGGGATCTATCTGGCGAATTCGATGAATAGCCTCCGGATCGAGGGACAGAAGACGGTGGGCATCGAGATCTGCGAACAGTTCGACTGGGAAGTGCCCGACTGGATCGTCATGCCCGGGGGCAACCTCGGCAACGTCTCAGCCTTGGCCAAGGGACTCGACATGGCGTTCGATCTGGGGCTGATCGGCCGACGGCCGCGCATCATTTGTGCTCAGGCCGAGTCGGCGAACCCGCTCTATCTGTCCTATCTCAAGGATTTCGAAGTCTTCGAGCCCATCGCGGCGCGCCCGACCCTGGCCACGGCCATTCAGATCGGAAATCCGGTGTCCATCGATAAGGCGATCGCCGCACTGCGCCGTTACGACGGGATCGTCGAGCAGGCCAGTGAATCTGAGATTGCCGATGCGTGTGCACGGGCCGATCGCACGGGTTTGTTCAACTGTCCTCACACGGGCGTAGCGCTGGCAGCCATGGAAAAGATGATTCGACGCGGCGAGATTCGAAAGGGAGAACGGGTGGTGGTTGTGTCCACCGCCCATGGCCTCAAGTTCACGGATTTCAAAGTGAAGTATCACGAGATGAACCTCGAGGGCATCGGCAGCGAATACCCGAATCCCGCCATCGAATTGCCCGCTCGGTATGAGGATGTGAGAGACGAGATGATGCGGCAGATCGAGCGCCGCTTTAGGAGCTAGCCGGGTGTTCACCGGGATCGTCGAGACCCTGGGAGAAGTGATGGCCGTCGAACAGCGGGGCGATGCTCGCTGTTTCTTGATTCGCGCGCCTGAGGTGATGGATGGCTTGCGGCTGGGTGACAGCATTGCGGTCGATGGCGTCTGTTTGACGGTGACGGAAATGGAATCCGATCGCTTCAGGGTCGATGTGATTCCCGAGACTCTGGAGCGCACTGCGCTGGGAGAATTCTCCACTGCTCGACGGGTAAACCTGGAGCGCGCGATGCCGGCCGACGGCCGCTTTGATGGACACATCGTCCAGGGCCACGTCGATGGAACGGGTCGTGTACGCGAGCTTGCCCGCGTCGGAGAAGACGTGCGCCTTTTCATTTCTTGCGGGACTGCAGTCACCGACTATCTGGTAGAAAAAGGCTCTGTCACCGTCGATGGCGTGGCCCTCACTGTCGTGGGCGTCGCAGAAGATGGATTCGACGTCGCGCTGATCCCTCACACGCTTGCGGTGACGACGCTTGGGGAGCGTACAGCGGGCGATCGGGTGAATCTCGAGGCCGACGTTCTGGGCAAGTACGTCAAGCGCTACCTGGACCGTTCGCGGGCCGACACCTGATCGTGCCACCCGATCTCTGGTCTCTTGGGTTTCAGGGCGTTTTGAACTCGTGGACCAGGGCGTGCTGGGCTTGTGCCAGAGACGAGCGGATGTCGTCGTGTAGCGCGCGCTTTGAGTTTGCGTCCAACAAGTCGCGAGGTTGAGCGCGGATGCGAGTTACCGCCCGAAAGGCAAGAGGTCCTATTTCGACACCGGGCTGGGTTTCAAGGGTGGCGTTGGCCCGATGTGCGGGGGAGACCCATGCACCCGAGATGAGTAGTCCGACTGCTATCAGGATCGCCAGGGTCAGAGTGGAGCCCACCAGGAGTTTCGATCTGCCAGCAGGCTCGTTTCGGCCCGGCTCGAGTCCATTTGTTTCCATTCGTTCGGCTCCGTGATGGCACTCCCAGATTCAGCGCCCTTGAGGTGGATTTTGGGTTCGTCGTCGCCGTTCATTGCGAACTCTCTGTCTATCGGCAGCGTTCCAAGCTTCTCTAGAAAAATTTGAGGGAATTTCCACCCGTTCCTCGGCTCGATTTGTGGGCATGCACCCAGTACGCAAATGCTGTGCAAACGGTCGGACGGACACTCGAACCGCGGCAGGGTTCTGAGAACGGTTTCGCTAGTCTCCCTGCGCACGCAGACCGGCCGTGGCAGGTAGGCCATGAACCGAACCATCGATGTCACCACTTCAGTGATCGCCACCCTGGTCCGGGGCGGCGCAGGTTTTCGCGTTGCCGAGCTCGGCGCGAGACCCGAGCACGCCCTCGAATTGTTCGAGTTCGAAGGCTGCCCGTTCTGTCGAAAAGTTCGTGAAGCGCTATCGATCCTAGATCTCGATGCTCAGATTCATCCCTGTCCCAAAGGGGGCCCCCGCTTCCGTCCACAACTGGTGGAAAGGGGGGGAAAGGCTCAGTTCCCCTATCTGATCGATCCCAACACCGGTTCCGAGATGTACGAGTCGGACGCGATCATCCGTTACCTGTTTGAGCGCTATGGAAACGGGAGTCCTCCGTTGGGCTTGCTACTGGGGCCCCTGACTCTCTTGACGGCCAGTGCCGCGACCCTGGTTCGAGCCAATCAGGGCGTTTGGTATCGCGATGCCAGGGCACCCGAGGCCCCGCTGGAGTTGTACAGCTTCGAGGCCTCTCCCTATTGTCGCGTGGTGCGAGAGGTGCTTTGCAGTCTGGAATTGCCCTACTGGTTGCATAATGTCGCAAAGGGCAGCCCTCGCCGAGAAGCCTTCGTCGAGCGTTCCCAACGAATGCAGGTTCCTTATCTGGTCGATCCCAACACCGACACGGCATTGTTCGAGTCCGCGGACATCGTTCGGTACCTGGAAGACACCTACGCGCGGTGACGAATGCTCGAGGCCTCGACAGCCCCGAAGGAGCGCGCGTCTTTTTTCAGCACGATCGTGATGAGATCGAGATGGTGTCTCTCGGTGGTGGCCAAGCGGCATTGTTCTCGATCGCCAATCCGGTGCGCCGGGGCTTGAATCAGGACTCGGCGGCACTCATCCCCCTCGGTGAAGATTCGTGCGTGCTGGCCGTTGCTGATGGGGTGGGGGGAGAGTGGGGCGGTGAGAAGGCCTCGCGGAGCGCCATCGAGGCGGTCTTGTCTCAGCTTACCCGTGCGCAACGCGAGGGGGTTGCAGTGCGGACGGCCATTTTGGATGCCTTCGAGTTGGCGAATGAGGTGGTCACGGCGATTGGTGGAGGGGCCGCGACGACCCTGGCGGTCGCCGAGATCGATGGAGGGACTTTGCGTTCCTATCATGTGGGTGACTCGGCGGTGCTCAGCATTGGCCAGCGGGGACGGATGAAGGCCCAGACCGTGGCACATTCGCCCGTTGGATTTGCGCTGGAAGCGGGAGTCCTGAACGAGACGGAGGCCCTGTTTCACGAGGACCGACACATTGTGTCCAACGTCCTCGGCATGGCTGATATGAGAATCGAAATCAGCTCGGTGCAACGCCTGGCACGATTCGACACCGTGGTGATCGCGAGCGATGGGCTCTTGGACAACCTCCGGGTGTCGGAGATCGCAGAGCACGTACGGGTCGGTGCCTTGGACCGCGCGGCCCGTCTTCTTGCCAGGGCATCCGTCGGCCGGATGCACGGGGACTCGCCCTCTCAGCCGTGCAAGCCCGATGACCTCACCTTCGTGGTGTTTCGAAGCTCCAGGGGCTCGTGACGCGCGTTTTTCAGAGCACGTGATCGAGCAGGAGCGTTGCGATTCCCAGGAATGAGAAGAACGCAAAAGCGTCGTTGACGGCGATCACGATCACCCCGGAGCCGAGAGCTGGATCTTGATGTAGTGCCTTGAGAACCAGGGGTACTGCAGCCCCCAGCAAGCCCGTTAGGGCGAGTGTGCAGACCATGGCGGAGAAGAGGGCGATTCCCAGGACGGGGTCTCCATGCCACGCGTAGGCGATTCCGCCCGCTGCGATCCCCGTCAGCGTCCCGATGGTGAGTCCGACCGAAAGTTCCTTCAGCACGGCTCCGATTCCGCTCGAGAACTCGATCTCCCCGAGTGCGATACCTCGGGTGATGACCGTCAGTGCCTGGCTCCCACTGCTTCCTCCCATCTGGGCGATGATAGGCATGAAGACGGCGAGCATGACGGCCTCGCTGAGGGTTCGTTCGAACAAGCCGATCACCCAGGCCGAGAGGAAGGCGGCGCTGAGGTTCAGCAGCATCCAGGGCATGCGCTTGCGCACTGAGCGTGCCGCGGGGCTGAAGACCCGGTCTTCTTCGGATAGCCCCGCCAGGTGATACATGTCCTCGGTGGCTTCTTCCGTGATGACATCGATCACGTCGTCAACGGTGATCACGCCCAGCATTCTAGAGTCGACATCGGTGACCGGGATTGCGAGCAGGTCGTAACGGGCGACGGTTTGCGCGACCTCCTCCTGGTCCGCGTCGGCCATGACGCTCACGGGATCTGGGATCATCAGTTCGTCGATCTTTCGCTCGGGTGGAGAGGCAACGAGGCGACGGATCGGGACGACTCCCGAAAGGCAGCTCTGCTCGTCGACCACGTACAGATAGAGGATCGATTCGTCCTCGTTCCCTGCAGCGCGAATAGAGTCGATGGCCTCTTGAGCGCTCATCTTCTCGTCCAGGGCGATGAAGTTGGTGGTCATCACACGGCCTGCGCTGGACTCCGGGTAGAGTTCAGCTCGCATCAGCTCGAACCGGCGATCCGCCGGCAGCCTTTCGATGACGTCCGGTCGACGGTCCTCGGGGATGAACTCGACCAACTCGAGCAGGTCGTCGATTTCGAGCCGTGCGATCACTGAGGCCAGGCGCTGGTCGGTCACTGCATCGAAAACCTGGGGCAGCATTTCGTGAGGCAGTTCTCGCAGAGCCCGTGCCGCGCGGCGCTGGCGAAAGAGGAGCTCAATGACCGTTCGGATCTCTTCCTGGGAAAGTCCGGAGAACAGCAGAGCGACGTCGGCCGGGGGCATTTTGGCCAGTAGACGTTCGGCGCGGGTGGTGACACCGCTGGCCAGCAGACGTCGCAGGATTCGTGTGTTGACTTCGGGAGTTGCCATGGTGCGTGTGGTGCCCCACTCCTGGCGTCGGAGCGGGCCTGGCGCTCAGACGCGGAGGTCTTACTTCGAGAGGGTGGAAGGCAGCCCTGGCCGGGATCCACTGTCGTTTTTTTGCCTCATATCCACCCAATTAGCATACGTGTTTTCCGGCAGCTGGCGAGGTGCCAGACCCTCACTCCAAAGTGGGGAAGGCAGATGCGAAAACACTCTGATTTGGGTTGGAAAACACGCAATTGCGCAATTTTCGAGAATCCTCATTCGCAACGCCTTCTCGGGTGATTTACGGATTTGCCACGCTCGATTGGTCCCTCAGGCAACACCATCTTCCATTCGGCTGGTCCCGGCGAGTGCTCTATACTTCGCCCGGTTTGAGAGGGTCGTAGTGGTTGTTTGGGGGGTGCAATTGCGGTCACTGGAGTGACCCCAATTCCCGGGTTGCCTGCATGCCGGCGGGAGGACCGCTGGTACTGCGTGGCAGCGTTCCCTCGTCCGTGCCCGGGGCGCCGTTCGGATAATCCGGAAGATGAGAATGGGGGGTAGGGCTGGTGAAGGAGTTGATCACGGCAATTGTTCAGGCTCTCGTCGACGTGCCCGAAGAGGTACAGATCAAAGAAGTGGTAGGCGAGCACGCGCACGTTCTGGAACTCCGTGTTGCCAAGGAGGACCTGGGGAAGGTGATCGGTAAAGGCGGTGCACACGCTTCTGCGATCCGAACCCTCATGGCTGCCACGAGCGGCAAGGAGAAGAAGCGCTACATCCTCGAGATCATCGAGGACTGAGATCGGTTCGCTCTCCGGAGCTCGTGTTTGCGCCGAGATGCCCAGGATGTTCTGAGCCGTCGGCTCCATGAAGGCAGAGTGGCGCTCTGCCACACGGCTGAGCGCCAGGCTCAATGGCTTCGCAATCTCGAGCCACGGAAAGGGAATGCGTCGGGCTCGACGTGCTTTGCCCGAGTGCGGTGGGGGAAGGAGCGCAATCTGCTTGCCCTTTCCGCCCAGGCCTCACGGGTAGCGTGAACGTTCGCTCCGGAAAGTCTCTCTCGTGCATGGGAGTTGTCTCTCGCACCGACCCATGGCTTCCTGCCGTCAGGGTCGAAGTCTGTTCGCGCGAGGGAATCGGATGCCTCGCGGTGAAGAATTTGTGCCAGGCTGAGAAGCATGCTCGGGCCGCCTTGGAACTCGAGCCCAAGGATTGAAAATCCCAGTCTCATCCGGGGCTCGGAGTGGCGTCCCAGGACCGGTTCTTTCTACCCGGTCGTGGGCGGTTCCCCAAGCTTGGAGGCGTCTGTCTGCCTCCGATGCCACAAAATCCGAGGTGAAACCACCCTCCTTCGAGAGGGGGCTTGGAAAATTGTCGAGAGGAGACCTGCTGGCCGCCAAGGGTGCTCGAAACTCGGGCAATGGCGTCTGACGAGGCGTCAGCCCGGTAGTTTCCTCTCCAGTTCCGACCACTGGGATCGGTTTCTCGATCCGCGCGGACTTCGATCCCGCAACCATGGATGGCGGCCGATCGCGGTGCATGGTCGGGGCTCGTACCTGAGATGTTGACTTCTGCGCTCTCAAGTACTACATCTCCTCGCTCTTCAGTCCCCGAAATCAAACCGGGAGTTCCTTTTGGGCAGCGTGATCAAAAAACGTCGCAAGAAGATGCGCAAGCACAAGAAGCGAAAGCTGCTCAAACGTGCGAGGCATAAGCGAAAGCGCTGAGTTGCACGAGTCCGCTGTACGAAGCGCCACGACTCGCTCAATTGCCTCCCATTCATGCGTGTGAGACTGCCATAGGGGGGCGTCTGCGCATGGTCCAACGGTGTACCCACGTAGCGTTTTGTGTTCCTGATCGTGTTTCGATCCGCAGCTACGTCACGCATCATCCCGATTTTTTTGCGTTTGTGTCTTGACGTAGCCGAAAACGTGTTGGTACGTTCCGCCGCAATAGTGGCTCTAGCGCTACGTAGTCCTTAAAGGAATGGAGGCAAATTGCCTTCAAGTCACAAAATCCCGGCACCGATATGGGGCCACAGTGGGGCCGAAGCACGAATGTGTGAAGTCCGGAACTCGTTTTTCGGAATGGCTTCGCTCATGGGACGAGTGACTCTCGTAGGGTCCGAGTACACGAACAGGGGGTGAGCCAGTATGGCAGCACGAAAGAAGAAGGCGGCCAAGAAGAAGGCCACGAGGAAGAAGGCCACGAGGAAGAAGGCCACCAAGAAGAAGGCCACGAAGAAGAAGGCCGCTAAGAAGAAGGCGACCAAGAAAAAGGCCGCCAAGAAGAAGGCGACCAAGAAGAAGGCCGCCAAGAAAAAGGCGACCAAGAAGAAGGCCAAGAAAAAGGCCGCCAAGAAAAAGGCGACCAAGAAGAAGGCCAAGAAAAAGGCCGGCAAGAAGAAGGCGACGCGCAAGAAAGCGACTCGTCGGCGGAAGTAGATACTTCCCGGTTCGATCTTCTTGCGAGAAGGTCGCAGGACCCCGGCCGGCGTCTGCCGGCCGGGGTTTCTTGTCTGGGGGGGGGCTTTCCCCGCGCGTCGCGGTGGTCTAGAGTCCCCGTCCACGCGGGTCCCAATCCGACCCAGACCGGGGTCGGTCTGGGGTACTCGGAGCAGAGTGAGGAAGAGCCATGGCACGGATCACCGTCGAAGATTGCGCGCGCAAGGTTCCGAATCGTTTTCATCTCGTTCAGATGGGTGCGATCCGTACCAAGCAGCTCAAGAAGGGGGCGCGTGCACTCGTGCAGGCCGACGAGAACAAAGAGGTCGTCATCTCTTTGCGTGAGATCGCCGAGGGCTACATCAAGCCCGATTACCCCTCCGAGGAAGACGCCTCCTAGGTCCGCTCTCTCCCGTTGAGGGGCCGGTCGGGCGAGCGGGGATTTCGAAGCTCACCGCAGTTCCGTGGCCCGGCTTGCTCTCGAGTTCGATGGTGCCTTCGAGGCTTTCCACCCGATGCAGTGCGAGGGTCAGGCCCAGGCCCAGCCCCGGGGAGTTTTCGGGCTCGACCTGGTAGAACTCGTCAAAGACACGCCGCTGATCAGCCGCGCAGATCCCGATTCCGGTATCGCGAATCTCGCAGCGGAGTCGGTGGTCCCGTACACCTGCGTGGATCTCGATTCGGCCGCGTTGGGTGAACTTGACTGCGTTGTCGAGGAGCCCAAAAAGGATCTGGCTGGTCTTCGACAGGTCGGTATGGATCCGTGGAAATGGCTCGTCGAAGTGTCGTTCGATGGCGACCTCCGAGCTGTTGGACGAGTGACCCAGGGCGACGATGGCTTCGTTCACCAACTCGCTGAAGTCCACGTCGTGAAGCTCCAGATTCGAACCGTTTCGTTCGAGTTGCAGGAAATCGAGGAGGTTCTGGACGGTCCTCAGGCAGGCGGTGCCTTCTCGGAGGGCTGAAATCAGCGCTTGCCTGGATTCCGGTCTCAGGGAAGCGGGATCTGCAGTCATCACTGCGATGATGACCTCCAGGATCCCTTCCAGGGGGGTCTTGAATTCATGGGTAATCTTCCGCACGCCGTCGGGGAGGGGTTCGGTGGGGCTCCGCGGGGTGCGTCGAAGAGAATCGGATTGGGCAGTCACGCCAGCTCCCAGCTCCGGATCAAAAATCGGACTCGATTTCGACAGGGGTCAACGGTTCGGGTGCCGAGCGTAGCGAGACGGCGTTCTCTCCCTCCATGGCGAGCTGGGTACGGAAGTCCGTGGGGTTCGAAGCGGCAACCAGCGCTGTTTCCACCGACACCTTGTTGGCGTGCACGAGATCGAGCAGGTGTTGATCGAAGGTCTGCATTCGATCCGACCTGCCCCTGGCGATGTACTCGGGAATCTCACTCGTTCGGGCGGCGTCGCGTATGCACTCCTGGATACTGCGGGTGTTTTCGAGAATCTCGACCACGGGGATCAGTCCGGTTTGTTTCTTCGTGGGCACCAACCTCAGGGAGATCACAGCTTTGAGGTTCTCCGCCAGTCGGGTCCTGACCACCGATTGTTCCTCGGCGGGAAAGAAGGAAACGACTCGTGCAATGGTCGAGACGGCATCGGAGGTGTGAATCGAAGAGAAGACCAGATGCCCGGTCTCGGCTGCCTTGAGCGATGTGTCCACGGTTTCGAGATCCCGCATCTCCCCGACCATGATCACGTCGGGATCCTGTCTCAAGGCCGCCCGCAGAGCCTCGGGGAATGAAGGGGTGTCAATACCGATTTCGCGTTGGGTGATCACGCTCTTGTCGGGCTTGAAGACGAACTCGATGGGGTCTTCGATGGTGATCACCTTGGCTTTTCTGGAGGTGTTCACTGCTTCGATCAGCGTTGCGAGGGTGGTGGACTTTCCCATTCCCGTGGCGCCGGTCACCAGGATGTAGCCGCGGCGCAGATCGGCGATTTCGCGGAGTGATCCCGGGAGATTCAATTCCTCGAAGGAGCGCACCTGCAGTGGAATGACGCGGAGGACGATGTTGAAGTGGCCCCGTTGCTTGGAAATGTTGACTCGAAATCGACCCTCTTCGCTGAGTTCGTAGGCGAGATCGATCTCGGTGAAGTCGAGATCTTCGCGGCCGGTGACTGAGTCCACGAGGATTCGAGCGATGGCTTCGGTGTCCTCGGGGGTCAATATCTTGAAGCGCAGTTCGACCAACTCGCCGTGAAAACGATACAGCGGGAGATAATCGACCTGGAAGTGAATGTCCGATGCGCCCTTTTCGAGGCCCACACGGAGCAATCGATCGAGCGTCTCGCGTTCCATTTTGCCTCCGTGATCCCCTCGGGGGGCTCGGGCAACCGGGTGTGCAACCCTGCGTATCGTCCATCCCGAGCCTCTCTTGACCGAACGGGTCCGGACGATTGCATGGGGGAAGCAGCTTTCCGATAAAATGCGTCCATGGGAGTTCGAAGAGGTTTCTGGTTGCTGGGGATTGGGCTGCTGGTGATGAGTCCTTGGGCTTTCACCGGAGGGATGGCCGCAGCGGAACCCACGGAGGAGGGAGGGGGCAAGGCGGGGTCCGGCGCCCCCATCCGAGTCGACCAGCTCTTGCGCTTGCCGCGCTCCTTCGAGGTCAAAGTGGCCGATCCGCGCCTAGCGGGCGCTACGCGCAAGGACTGGCGAGAACGCTTTGTAGCTGCCCGCGCGGCGCTGGAAAAAGCCCAACGCGAATTGGACGAAGTGCGTGACGAGATCGAGCAGACCGCGGAGTCGACGGGGGGGTGGAAGATGCTGCCTCCGGGAGCGGACATGAGCGCTGCGGATTCTCCCTTGAGCTATCGCCTGACCCAGGAACTGCGCCACCGGCGGGAGGACGTCAAGGAAGCCGAGCACCAGCTGACCGAGCTGGACGTCGAAGCGAACCTGGCCGCAGTACCCCAGGACTGGAGGGAGTAGACGGATCCGCGGGCGGGGAAGCCCTCCCGCGGGCGCCTCGGAATCGCGATCCCCCTCGGCGCGGCAAGCTCGGCGGGACTTGGCTACAGTGCCGCCCGCAGAACCTGAGGAGTTGGCCATGGATGACGAACAGCAGGGCAAGAGTGACCTGGTCTCCACGCTATACGTAGTCTTGGGGATCCCAGGCATCGTGGTGTTTCTGGTGTTGACCTTCATCGCGGCGCGGTCCTGCAACTTCGCTGCCTAGAGGGCGGGTGACCGCTGCCGAGATCCCGACCTCGTTTCGGGATTTGCGAAGTGCTTTTCAGCTGTAGGCAAGCTGCCTTGCAGTTGCGCGTCTTGTGTCTCGAAATTGCTCATGCGTGTGCAGCTGCGTATGGGTTCCCTGAGACTTGCGCCTAAGTTTATAAATCTCCGTGCCGATAGTCTGGCTGGGATGGGGGTATTGGCACACGAGACTCGGTGCGGGGCGAAGTCTGTCCTTTTGGGCGGGGTTCTCCTCATGGGCCTGGGGTGCGTGAGCGCGCCACAAGTCGAGGCCCCTGTGGATTACCGGTATTTCGAGCGTCCGGCTCCCGGTGAGGCCTGGAGTCGGAAGATCGAGCGCTGGCAGCTGAGGGAGAAACGCGATCACACGCGCAGCGAACTCGCCGCGGTTTCGAGCGCGACCGTGGATTCCCGCGTTGATGCCACGCCCGATTCACCGAGCACCGAACTGCGAGAGAAGTACGAGTCCTTTCGCGCGGCCCAGCGGCAGGACCTGGCTCGGGGGTTGGTCGAGTGGATCCAGAGCCAAGCTCTGGATCACTACATCGAAGATGGTGCCATCGACCACTGGGCCACCTTCGAAGAAACGCTCCAGACCAACGGCGACGATTGTGACGGTCTCGAACTGCTCACCTTCCACCTTCTCAGAGATCTGGGGTTTGGAGAGGAGAACATCTACCGCGCGGTCGTCTATCGGCGGTCCGACGATCAGCATCACATGGTGACCCTCTGGTTCGAAGATCCCTCGGACCCCTGGGTGATCGATCCTACCGGGGCAATGACCAAAGGAATGCGGAAGATGTCGGAATTGCCTGATTGGGCCCCCGTGAAGGTGTTTACCGAGGATCGGGACTACACGGTTCTCAACCGACTTCGCATCTCCGGCTGAGCCTTACGCGAATTTCGACCCCGTGCGATTGGGGTGCACCCGCTCGAGTGTGGGTCAGCGTTCGACTTCGAGTTCGAGGCGCCGCCGCTGCTCTGCGGCGCGGTCGCGGGCTCGAGCGCGCTCTCGTTCGATTTCGAGGAGCAACTCTCTGCGCACGGATTCCTCCATCTCCCGCTCGCGCGTGAGCCTGCGGTTCCGGATGTCCTCGAGGCAGCGTTCCAGCAGGAGGTTTCGCCGTGGAGCCAACCGTTCGGGGATCGGGGTCGGCGCCACTCCATCCGCGACCCGGACCGAGAGGGTGACTCGTGTCTGGGTTCCGTCATCCGCACCCGCGCGGATCTCCACATCGTTCTGCCCGGGCTTCGTCTCGACCAGCGCCGAGAAGACCCCGTCTTCATCGACTTCGAGGTACCGGGCGCTTCTCCCACTTTCGGTGTCTCGGACATGGACGGCTCGTAGGGAGGGCCACTCCACGGCATCCACGACTTCGACCAATTCGCCCGGGTGCCTTACGGGCGTGAAGGTCCCGCCAGTACGATTCGCCATCTCGATGGTGGCGATCGGTCCTGCGAGAGCTTCTGGGCCGATCGCGAAGGTGTGGACCGTGACGTTCCCCCTCCGGGCCCGGTCGGCTGCGGCGATCGTCTCCGCCACGTTCCTGCCCATCTGCTCCGGCCCGTAGGGCAGGGTGGGTTGACCATCGGTGAAGAAGAAGACGATCTTTTCGCTCTTCGAATCTTCTCTCGATAGCGAGCCCCGGAGGCCTAGAAGTTCGATGGTGGCTTGATCGAGGCCGGCTGCGATATGGGTTTCGCCCACGGGAGTGCTTTCCAGCAGGTCATCGAGGGCGCTTTCGATCTGCTCGTGGCTTCGCGTCAAAGGTTTGATGGTTTCGGCGTGACGGCGGGTGTTCGCGAAATTCCGGAGCATGCCGATCGACGACGAAGTGCTCGAAAAGGTGACCAGTGCCACTCTCGTGCTTCGGGGGTCGAGTTGGCGGAGGATTTCTCGCGCTGCCGCAACCTCCGCAGCGAGGATGGAGTCGCCCGGGTCCGAGTGCTCGGCGGAAAAAACGCCACCCGGGGAGTTCATGTTCTTTCCTACGATTCCGTTGGCGTTGATGTCGACACCCGTCGCGTCGAAGGTCGAGCCCGAGACGTCCAAAACGAATACGACGTCGAAGCGTCGGAGGTCGCCCTGTCGCGAGGAGGCTCGGCCGGAGACGAACGTGCCACACGGCGAATGCGCGATGATCGCGCCGTTGGGTGGGTAGTCGACCCGAATTCGGACGCCCGCTCGTTCCGGGGCTTGGTCCAACAGTTTTGTATCGGTCGCTCTGGCCGAGGGAGAGGGGCTGGGGACGCGCAGCGTCGCAAGTTCGCCGAATTCTTCCAGGGGCTGGCCAGCCCCCCCTGCCAACGGGGTGTCCAGAACCCGCAAGATGCTTCGAATCGGTGTTCCCACGACCCATTCGGCTCCGCGTGCCCGGCGCGTTGCTTGCAGGATCCCGACCACCTGTCCCGAGCGTTCGGACACGATCGGGGCCCCTCCCCATCCCCGTAGCTCGGGCTCGCCCAGCAACTCGACTTCGATTCTTCCCTGCTGACTCTCCGCGACCAGCCCGCTCATGGCGAGCTCTCCGCTGTCTCCGCCACCGACGATGCGGACCTGCTCGCCCACCGCGAGCCGGTGCTGGGAGTCTGCGGTGAAGATCCTGGCCTGAGGCTCCGGGGGGTCGAGTGCGTAGACGAGGAAGTCCTGATCGATCGAGCCGCCCGGTGCGTTGAAGGCCAGGCCAGGGGGAGCTGCGAGTTTTCCTGCGCGGGCCAGGCTCGGACCACCCGTTACGGGTTCGAAGGTGACGGCACCGGCACTCGCCAAATCGGCCAGGTCGAAGGAGTGGGCGGTTCCGATGGCGACGACCCCCGCGTTCTCGGTGCGCAGAAAGAACGCCAGGCCGCTCTGTTGCCGTTTCCCTTCCACGACCAGGGTGGGCCGAGTGACCTCGGGGAGTGGCTTTGCCGCCGCGACGCCGGTGCAAAGAAGGGAAATGACCAGCGACGCCGTGATGCGGCAATGAATCCCGGCAGAGAACAAGGGGCACCCTCGCGGAAAGGAGGCCTCGGCGACTCGCCGCGACCCCCGCGGCATTGCCGTGTGGTAACTTTTCGATCCCCCTCGTGCCAGCTTCAGCTGCGGGTCGTGGACCGCTCGGGTCCAGGCGCTGCCGTTCGAGATCGAAGAACGATGGGAGAGTTCGTTCAACCGCCGGGTCCCCTGGTACTGCGAACCCTCGAGGGGTTTCGCAAGCGCGGACTCCCGGTGGCCCTCCCCGAGTTGGCGCAGAGCCTGCTGTCTCTCGATGCGCCGGTCAGTGTTCCCCTGGCCCGTCGCATCGTGGGGTCGATCCTGGGACTTCCCGAGGACCAGTTGCGGGATCCGATCGAGCCAGCACGGCTTCGACCGGCCGAAGAAGCGGCGGTGGCGCACGTGGCGTTGGAGCACGCGGAACTCTGCGTGGTGGACCTGGAAACGACGGGCTTGTCGGCAGAGGACAGTGAAATTCTCGAAATCGGAGCCGTACGCGTTCAGGCCCTGTCCTGTGTGTCGGAGTTTCAGACGCTCATTCGCCCTGACGTCCCGACACCCCGGAGGATCACCGAGATCACTGGCATCGATGACACGATGCTCGGCGATGCGCCCGACGCGGTCACGGCTTTGAGGGGGTTTCAGCGCTGGCTTGCGGCGTCTCCTGGAGCCCCTCTGGTCGCTCACAACGCTCGATTTGACACGCGCATGCTCGAAGAGGGTATGGGACGTGTGGGGCTCGTCTCGGCGCCTGTCCCGGTCCTGTGTACCATCAAGCTGGCGCGCCGTCTGGCGCCTGAGATCGGTCGCTACAACCTCGACCATGTGTGCGCACACTTCGGGGTTTCGAACCGGGCTCGTCACCGTGCTCTCGGAGACGCTCGCGCAACGGCTCGGGTTCTGGTCGAGCTGCTGGAGATTGCGCTCTCCCAGAGCCTTGCGCGAACCGTAGGGGATCTGCTCGATCTCCAGTCGCGGCCTCCCGGACGCCGTCGCTCCTGATTGCTCGAATCGAAACCAGCCTCAGATCTGTTTTCGACCGCGTTCCATGATCTGCCCGCGCCGGCGCGCGATTTCGTCGGGGTCGATGTCGCCGCCCTGCCAACCGCGGCTGATGCGGTCTTCGATCTGCCAACCTTCGTCGGCTGTGGTGTCCGTGACCTGGTCGTAGGTGGAGAGCATCTGGATCACGCCCCGGCGATCGTTCGACAAGATGTCTTGGGCCAGGGAGCGCGTGAAGGGCAGCAACTCCTCGTGGGGCACCACATGATTGACCAGACCAATCTTCAGGGCTTCGGAAGCGGAGACGAAATTGCCCGTCACACTCATCTCCTTGGCCCGGCGAAGGCCGACGGCTTCGGCGAGCCGCACAGTCAAGCCATCTCCGGGCATGATGCCCACCCGCGCATGGGTGTCTGCAAAGGCGGCTCGTTCGGAAGCCACCAAGAAATCGCAGGCCAGTGCAAATTCGAGTCCCCCAGTCACGGCAACACCGTTGATCGCACCGATGAGGGGGGTCGAGAGCGGAGGGATTGGGCCCCTCCACGAACTCCTCCCTCCCGGGCCCGCCGGCGGGAGAGGTTCGGAAAGTTCCTTGAGGTCGACGCCAGCGCAGAAAGCGGGATCGCTGCCTGTGAGGATCAAGGCCTCCACTTCGGGGCGTTCGTCCAGTTCAGCAAGCACCGCTGGGATGCGGCGATAGAGGGCGCGAGATAGCGCATTACGTCGCTCGGGTCGGTTGAGTGTGACGGTTGCGATCCGGTCGTCGATTTCGACCAGAACGATGTCTTGGTCATCATCGTTTGCCATGGGTTCTCCTTGAAGAGGCCTGTGTTCGCATGGGTAGGGGTTCGCTGTCAACAAGGGTCTCCCAGGTTCCGAACCCGCCGGATGTGCCGTGGCTCGAGGGTGGGCGGGCGAGCTCACAGGTGGGCGCGGTCTCGAGGGCTGCACTACCGTCCGCGACCATGGGAGGTGGATCTTGGCACGCGTGACCCGGGCGGGCATTTCCACCATCTGGGCGCTCGCAGCGTGGGTTTTGGTGAGTGCTCCCGGTGCCGCGGTGGTGGATTCGTCGAGATTCGACACGGTGGTCATCGACGCTGGGCACGGCGGTGGGGATTCGGGTGCTCTCGGACTGCGGGGGACCCAGGAGAAGACCCTCGTTCTACAGATTGCCCAGGGCATGGCGGAACGCCTGAGGGAGGGGGGATTGCAAGTGGTCCTCACCCGCCGCGACGATGTCTTCGTCCCACTCGAGAGACGCTTCGCCATCGCGAACGACGCCGGCGGGGACCTCTTCGTGTCGATTCATGCCAACGCCTCCACGGATGCCAGTGCCCACGGTCCGGAGGTCTACTTCTACGCGGCCGAAGCCACCGACGAATCTGCCAAGCGTGTTGCGAAAAGGGAGAATCGCGCTTTGCGAGGCGAGTCCCCCAGCGAAGATGCCACCGCGGACCCGGTCCTGGCGATCCTGGGTGACCTGAAGCGGACAGCTTTTTCGGAGGAGTCCGTTCGCTTTGCGCGAATCGCCGAGATCGAACTTTCCAGGCTGCGTGATGTGCCATCGAGAGGTGTGAAGCAGGCTCCCTTCGTGGTCCTCAATGGCTTGATGCCCGCCGTGCTCGTGGAGGTGGGATTCTTGAGTCACCCAAGTGATGAACAATGGATGCGATCCCGGAGCGGTCAACGCCAGGTCGTATCCGCACTCGTGAAGGCGGTGTTGGCGTACGGCCGCGCCTTTGAGAAGAAATGGCAGGCACAGTGAGAAGAGACGGAAGAAGACCTGATCAGCTGCGATCCGTGCGGCTGACTCCCGATTACATTCAAAACCCCCTGGCCTCGGTGCTGTGTGAGATGGGGAACACCATGGTGTTGTGCACCGTGAGTGAAGACAACTCGGTACCCCGTTTTCTGAAGGGGAGTGGGCGCGGATGGATCACCGCCGAGTACTCGATGTTGCCCGGCTCTACCGACACGCGAAACGACCGAGAATCTGTGCGCGGTCGACTCTCGGGTCGCACCATGGAGATCCAGCGCCTGATCGGTCGCAGTCAACGCGCGGTGGCGAATCTCGCGGCTCTGGGGGAACGCACCCTGTACATCGACTGCGACGTCCTGCAGGCCGACGGTGGGACGCGCTGCGCTTCGATTACCGGGGCCCACGTCGCTCTGGCCATTGGGGTCGAGCGAATCCTGCGGCGGGGTGACCTGGCCAGCAACCCACTGGATGACGCCGTCGCCGCGGTCTCGGTGGGTGTGGTCGATGGCCAGGTCGTTCTGGACCTCCCCTACGAGGAAGATTCGCGTGCTGACGTCGACATGAACCTCGTCGCGACGGGTTCGGGCCGGTTCGTCGAAGTGCAGGGCACGGGCGAGGAAGCAACCTTTACGCCCGAAGAACTCGCCGCCATGACGTCACTCGGACTCGCGGGCATTGCCGATCTGGTGGCTGCACAACGGGAGGCCATCGCGCGGGCAGCGGGAGCTGCATGAGGAACGCGAATGGCCAGGTCGTGCTGGCGACCTCGAATGCAGGCAAGGTGAAGGAGTTCCAGGCGATTCTCTCAGGTCGAGGTTTCGATCTGCGTGGACTGGGAGAGTTTCCGGAGCTGTCGTTTCCCGAGGAGGGTGACGACTATGAGGCCAATGCCATTGGCAAGGCTCGAGCCGCGGCACTTCATGTGGGAATGCCGGCTCTGGCGGATGACTCGGGTCTCGAGGTGGACGCACTCGACGGGATCCCCGGTGTCTATTCGGCTCGCTTCGGAGGCGAGGGTCTGGATGATCGGGGGCGCACCGAGCTGTTGCTCGAGCGAATGTCTCATTTGGAGGGTGAGGACCGGCGCGCGCGCTTCGTGTGTTGGGTGGCCTACGTGGTCCCGGGTGGAGGTGTCCTTGTGTCTCGTGGTGAGTGCCCGGGGCGAATCCTGACCGAGCCGCGCGGTGCACGGGGCTTCGGCTATGACCCGATTTTTGGGGTCGAAGGGACGGACCTGGCCATGGCGGAGCTCTCGGCACAAGAGAAGAATCGGATTTCGCACAGAGCCCGCGCCCTGGACGCTCTTTGCGAACGCATCGCAGCCAGCCAATGAGTTCGCTGTACCGCGGAGGTGCTGGGTGGCTGGCCGCTGGAATGCGAGGCACGTGAATCAGGATTCCACTGAACTGCTGTTGATTCGCCATGGGGAGTCCACCTGGAACGAACTCGGCCTGTGGCAGGGACACGAGGACGTGCCTTTGTCCACCCGCGGCCGAAGCCAAGTGAACACGCTCGCGACCGAGATCGCCGATGAACGTGTGGATGTGCTCATCAGCAGCGACCTCCGCCGCGCCATGGAGACGGCACGAATTCTGGGGCGGGCTCTGGGGCTCGATCCCATGGCCGAACCCGCACTGCGCGAGCTCGATCTGGGCGAGTGGAGTGGGCTCGACCGCTCGCAGATTGCAGCGCGTTGGCCCGACCTGCTTCAGGTGTTCGATGGTGGCGATCCAGAAGCTCGCCCCGCTGGGGGTGAGACGCGCAGCGAACTCGCCGTGCGTGTGCGCGGTGCGGTTTCAAAGATCGTCGAAGAGCATTCGGGCCTGCGGGTCGCTCTGGTCGCGCACTTCGGGGTGATCGAGGCCCTGCTTCCCGATGTCTGGCTCGAGAATGCGGAGTTGCGTCGCGCCAAGGCCTCACAGCTCCGCTTGTAAGAGGCCCAAATGCGCTGGCGATGTCTCAGGGTGTTGTTGGGCCAGAACGTGTCTTCAGCAGGATTCTGAGGCCCTCCAGCATGACCCAGACGCTGAGGATGAGGATCGAGCCTCCAATCAGCGCCAGCAGCCATTGGTCCGAGAAGCGGCTGAAGTAGCCCATGAGTTCGTGGGTCATCGCCACCACGGTTGCCAACCCGACGAACAGCATGGGGATCAGGGTATACGCGATTGGCTTTCCCTGACGCTTCAGCCAGACGGAGACCACCAACAGAGTCACGGCAGCAACCAATTGGTTGGTGGTTCCGAACAGCGGCCAGAGAACCAGACCGCCCTGACCGCCTCCCTGGGTGACGGCGAGCAGAAGCGCTGCTGAAATTCCCAATGCGCCCGCTGCAAAGCGATTGGTCAGTGCCGAGATCCCATAGGACTCCGCGAGTTCAGCGATCACCAACCGCTGAATCCGGGCGCCGGTGTCCAGGGAGGTCGCCGCAAATGCAATCACCATCACGGCGATGAAGGTTCGGGCGTCTTCACGGGGGATTCCGAGGGCTGACACGAAGGTCGCGCCGCCGGACACGAAAGCGTCGAGTTTTACTGAGAGCCCGGAGGCTGCGCCCCAACTCGTGTAGTGGCTGTTCCAGTCCGCGACCGAGGCAAAGCCGGCCGTCGCTGCGATGGCGGCGAGCATGCCGAGGGTGCCTTCTCCGAGCATTCCCGCATAGCCGATGGGTCTCGCATCGGTCATGCGGCTGATTTGCTTGGAGGTCGTGCCCGAGGCGACGAGTCCGTGGAAGCCCGAAATGGCACCACAGGCGATGGTGATGAACAGGAACGGCAGCATCGCCGGCGCGCCGTCCGGAGAGGGATTGATGACGGGTGCCTGCATGCTGGGCTGGAGGACGAACAGTCCGAGGCTCAGAAGGGTCAGGCCCGTGATCAACTGGTGTGAGTTCAGATAGTCACGGGGTTGTAGCAACAGCCACACGGGTAGCACCGAGGCGATGAAGGAGTAGATCAGAAGGATCCAGACCCAGTCGAGGGCCGAGATCTCTCGAATGGCAGGAAAGGCCTCGGCAAAGTCGATGCCGTAGAAGATGGAGACGAGCAGCAGCCCGTAGCCCACCATCGAAGGCCAGAAGACTTTTCCTCCGTCGCGGTGGAACCACCAGCCGAGGATCAGAGCCACCACGATCTGCATGTTGATCGGGAAGATGGCACCGGGGTTCGATACGAAGAGGGTGCCGATGATGAAGGCGAACACCGCCAGCACGATCCAGATCAGGAAGGAGATGATGAGCAGGAAGAGCGTGCGGATTCGAGTGCCCAGGACCTCACCAGCGACTTCACCGATCGAACGCCCTCGGTTCCGAAGGCTGATCACGAGAGCTGCGAAGTCGTGAACCGCACCCATGAAGATGGTCCCGAGCACGACCCAGACCAGGGCCGGGAGCCAACCCCAGATCACAGCGATGGCGGGTCCGACGATGGGCGCCGCGCCGGCGATGGAGGTGTAGTGGTGCCCCCAGAGAACACTGAGCCGGGTGGGTACATAGTCGATGCCGTCTTCGAACTGTTGGGACGGGACCGGTTCGTCGTCGGACAGAGCGAAGATCCGTCGGGCGAGGAACGCCGAGTAGAACCGGTAGGCCAGGAGGAACAGCGCGAAGGTGATGATGGCCAGTAGCGCTGCGTTCACGTTCACGCCTCCGGTTTTCCGGCCGTGGCCCGGGGCTCCTTCACCCCCGATCCCCAGTGAGCGCGACGCATGCTATCAGGCCTTGGAACGGGTTGCTGGGGGTGGCTGGTGGGCGCGGTGCCAGATGATGTAGAGAGCGATTGCGGCGAATCCCCCCGCCAGATCGATGGCGACGTCCCCGATCGTTCCGGTTCGGACGAGTGAGAACGTCTGGCGGATCTCGTCCATGCCGGCCACGACACCGACCATGCCCATGGCCCATTTCGCGAGGCGCCGCGGTGGTAGCTGGGTGCTGACCCGCAGGGCGCGGCAGGTCAGAAGGGCGAGAATCGCGTATTCGGTGAAGTGGGCCGCCTTGCGGATCGCAAAGTTCACGGCATTTAGAGTCGCGGGGTCGAGACCGGGTCCGATCCAGTTCAGGAAGTCGTCGAACACACCGCCTGTTTGGTCCGACGAGAACGCATCACTCGACATCGACCCGATCACCCCAACCCAAAGCGCCACCGCTGTCCATGCCACGATGGCCTGTTTCGGTGTTGCGTCGGGTCGCGAATTCACCTTCAGGGGGTTTCTTCGGGGTCTCGTCGGCTGAATGCACCCACCTGTTGCGTCGCCACGAGCCGGTCCGACGCACAGGCTTTGCGGAGGTCGTCCACGCTGTCGCACGCATCCCAGATTCGGTCCAGGGCCGCGCGAGAGAAGGGAAGCCCGTGGAGGTAGCCCTGCATGAACAACTCGGTCGAAAGGCGCGCGCGGGTCAGTGCATCGCCGTCGTCGGGAAGGGGCCCGTCGAACAGAGCGATCAGGAACGGGAGGTTGGCAAGAGCCGATTGCAGGGGGAGATCTCCGCGCGTGCGCAGGCCGTGGATCACCGCTTCACGTTCCGTGGATTCGGGCACATCCACCTGCCAGCGCGCCAAGACCGTGGCGCACGAGTGCGCTCGGTAGCGGCACATCTCACGACTGAGGGAAGACCAGTCTGCTTCCGAAAGCGTCGGATCCTGTTTGCGGAGATGGTTGGCGAGCAGCGAGTTTTGCGCTCCGGTTTGGGCGGTGCGTCCAAAACCGCTGAAGCGAAGGCTTGCGTTGGCGCCCACGAAGAAGGCCCGGGCCGCGAGATCGCTCAGCCTGGGATGGAGGAGCGTATGCGTGGCACCGCGCAGCCCCATGGCGTGGGTGACCCCTTCGGGGAGGACCTCATGGGCCAACAGTGCGGCGAAATTCTCGATACCCGCCCGTTGGAACCCGGCTCGCAGGTCAGTGCGTTCGAATCGCGCCCTCATGCGCTCGAGATTCACGGCCTGTGCGTCTTCATTGAAGCCCAGCAGGATGAGGTCCGAGCCGATCCCGTACCAGACGCTGACACGATCGAAAACGCGCGCGTAGGTGCGCAGGACGAGTTCGAGACTGGCACGGTCGGTCTCGTAGGTGTGCATCCATTGTGCGTACACGCCTCCTGGTGTCAGGTGGTCGCGGGCGGTGCGTAGGAATTCCTCGCTGTAAAGCATTTCGACCCCCAGGACCCAGGGGTTGCTCGGTTCAGAGGCGATGATGTCGAAGCGGCCTTCGCTCCTCATCAGGGAGCGGAAGGCATCTCCCACGACGAACTCGACTTTCGGATTACGCGAGGCATTCTGGTTGGCGTCGTCGAACCAATGAGCCCCCTCGAGGACAGCTGGCGCGATCTCTGCCACGACCACCTCGCGCATGCTGTCGATGGAGGCCAGTTCGCCTACGGTCACACCCGCACCGAAACCGACGACGAAACTCCGTTGGGCCTGATCTACGTACAGGGCGGGGAGTAGGGCGGCCATGGCCATGGTCGGGTAATCGCCCACCGTGTTGCTGTCGGATTTTCCGTTGGTGACGATACTGCGCTCGATGAGGCCTTTGAATTTCCGTTCTATCACGGCGATGGAAGCCGTTGGATCGTCGCGGTAGAAGCGCAGCGTGGGGGGGGTGCGTTCGCCGAAGAAGCGCTCGGGGCCAACCCAGGTATTGGGCATCTCCGACTTGGCTCGGAACAGACCGGCAATCAGGCGCGGTCGACTCCACTCGGGCAGGAGTGTGATACCGCATAGGGTAAGGATAGAAATCACCGCCAGTGTTGTGGAGCGCGGATTCGCGATGCGCCACGTGATGATCAGAGCCGCCAGCCCGATGGCTCCTAGCGCCAGGCGGAAGATCTGGTCGAGCTCCATCCAGTGGAAGAGCGCGTACCCGCCCAACAGTGCCCCCAATAGGGAACCCACCGTGTTCCAGCTGTAGATTCGTCCCGCGACATCTCCGAGGTCGTTCACCTCTCCGCGCAGGTGATGAAAGATCAGCGGCAGGGTGGCACCGGAAAGTGCCACGGGGATGCCCAGCACGGCCACCATCCAGGCGAATGCGGCGAGGTGGTAGCTATGGAAGGAGGAGGGCTCACTGGGGAAGGTTGTTCTGAGAACGTGGGCCCAATAGGTCGCATCGGGGAGAAAGGGGTAGAGGAGGGCGGTGCTCAGACCCAGGGCCCAGAGGTTGCCCACCACCACCCATCGTGGGATTCGTCCGAGGGTGGAGACCGCGAAACTTCCCAGGGCGATACAGAGCACGAAAGCTGCGACGACCATGGAAAAGGTGAAATGCGAGGCGCCGAAGGACAGCGATCCCAGCCGGATCAGTACGGTCTCGATGGTCATCAGCGCGAAGCCGCACAGCAGCGCCGCTATGGCGAAGGGCATGACCCGCGGCGACGGCTGTGTGGGGTCGGAGACGGGGATGTGCTCGGTTGGGGCGACGACGGCGGGGCCACGAGTTCCGAGCAGGATGAACACGCACCCCACCACGAGGTTCACTCCGCCCATGGCGTAGCACGTATTCACGAGGCCGAAGGTTGGAATGAGCCAGAATCCAGCGGCCACGGCACCGGCCACGGCACCTGCGGTGTTCACTCCATAGACCAGGGCGTGAAGGCGGGTTGCGTCCAAGAGACCCCGGGAAAGCGCCTGGGTGAGCATGGGGATGGTAGCCCCCATCAAGGTCGCGGGGGGCAGGACGAGCAGGGCACACAGAAAGATGTCGGCCACGAAGCCTACGGGGCTGGTGCCGAAGGGCAGCCAGAGCGACAGGGTTCGAACGCCTTCGAACAAAACCGAGAACAGGGACGCCCAGAGGCCGATGCCTGCTTCGACGATTCCATATTGGACGAGAAGCATTGCAGGCTTTTGGGTTCGCCTTGCTTTCTCCATTTCTCTTCTGGAAAGGCGCCCGAACGATGCGTAGCCGAGGGCGAGGCCTCCCAAGTAGAGGCCGAGCAACGCGGCAGTGGCCTCGCTATGGGATCCCAACAAGGTGGCCAGGTACTTCTCCCAAGTCACCTCGTAGACGAGTCCGCTGAACCCGGTTATGCCGGTCAGCAACAGCGCGAGTGTGCGAATCATTTCGTTGCGACCCTCGCCGGCCGTAGCCGAATACATCGAGTCTAGCGAGCTTGAGTCCTCCGGTGCGTCGGGTGCTCGAAGTCCGTGACGAAGCATGCAGTCGGTTGTGAGAGCTATCCTGCGGCCTCATGTCGGAACTGCAGATCGGGATCGTCTACGACCTGTTGGGGACCCATCCCAGGGAGCCCAGTGAGCCGCCCGATGCCGGTGCCGAGTACGAGCCGGAAGCGACCCTGGTGGTGATCGAGCGTTCCATGGCTCGGCTGGGTCATCGCTGCCTCAGAATCGGCAATCCGCAGGCGCTGCTGCAATGGGTGGCGGCGGGCCAGGCGGAGAGGGTGGCTGCCGCCTGCAACATCTCCGAGGGGTGGGGAACGCGCAACCGTGAAGCCTGGGCGCCTGTTTTGTTGGAGATGGCCGGCGTGCCCACCCTCGGGTCCGACGCGTTGACGCTCTCGGCGACTCTCGACAAGGCCTGGGCCCACGCGATCGCCCGTCGCGCTGGTATTTCCGTGGCGGCACAGGCCTGTGTGAATTCGCGAGACGAGGCCCTGGAACTCGACCTCCCGGCTGCCTTTCCGTTGTTCGTGAAGCCTCGTTGGGAAGGAACGGCCAAGGGCATTCGCGAGTCCTCTCGCGTGGAAGACCGCGCGGCTTTGGCGGACGAGGTCGAGCGCGTGGTGGGGGACTATGGGCAACCCGCTCTGGTGGAGGAATTCATCGGCGGGCCCGAGTACACGGTGGCAGTGGTGGGCCACGATCCCCCGCGCGCACTGCCGGTTCTTCAACGCGCCCTGGAAGTGGATTCGCGTATTGGCCTTCACGCTCTGGAGACGGGCGCTGCCACAGAGGGACGGGAATTCTCCCACTGCCTTCCGGGCACCCTGTCTCCCGCCGTCGAGGCGCAGATTTCGGACCTCGGCATTCGCGCCCACCGAGCCTTCGATTGTCTCGATTTCTCTCGGAGCGATTTTCGTCTGGACTCCCGAGGGAAACCGCGTTTTCTCGAGATCAACCCCCTGCCCACTTTCGCCGAAGATGGCAGTTTCGGGGTGGTGGCAGAACTCGAGGGGAGGAGCATCGACGCATTGCTTGCCGACGTCTTCGCCCTGGGATTTGAGCGGTTGGGGGTTACATGAGCGGAGTCGGGGATGTGAAGCCGGGTTCCAGCGAGCCGCCCTGGCAGCGTGCTGGAGTCACGTACGACGATTGGCGGGACTGGAGGTGGCAGATGCGCGCGCGGATCCGCAACGCGCGGGATCTGGAGGCCTGGATCGACCCTACCGCCAATGAGCGCGAAGGGATCGAGCGGCTCTCGGATCGCTTCCACTTCGTCATTACGCCCTACTATGCGGCACTCATGGATCCGAACGATCCCGAGTGTCCGATCCGGCGCCAGGTCGTACCCCACATCGCGGAACTCGAAGACCCTCTCGGGACTCCCGACCCGCTAGATGAGGTCGCCCACTCACCGGTCAAGAACGTCATTCGCGTCTATCCGGATCGCATCGCCTTCTGTGTCAACAACGAGTGCGCGCTCTACTGTCGCTTCTGTTTGCGCAAGCGCATGGTGGGCGATGAGGACTGGGCGATGAAGAAGGCCGAGCTGTCGGTCGCCCTCGATTGGATTCGCCAGACCCCGGAGATTCGCGATGTCTTGTTGACGGGCGGCGATCCGCTGGTGTTTTCGGATGAGCGCCTGGAGTGGCTGCTGACGGCCCTGCGAGCCATCCCTCATGTCGAAATCATTCGCCTGGGTACGCGCCTTCCAGTAACGCTGCCCTACCGGGTGACCGACGCGTTGTGTGCACTGTTGGCGCGTCATCACCCGATCTGGTTGAACACCCATTTCAATCATCCGCGGGAACTGACCGCCGAAGCGGCTGAGGCGTGCGACCGTTTGCTCCAGGCGGGTGTGCCCGTGGGCAATCAAAGTGTCCTGCTGGGGGGCATCAATGACGATCCGGCGACCTTGAAGGAACTCGGCGAGGGCCTCGTGAAGCTTCGGGTCCGGCCCTACTACTGCTATCAGGCCCAACTCCTCGAGGGCACCGCCCACTTCCGGGTCCCCATCGAGCGCGGTGTGGAGTTGTTTCGGAAGCTGCGAGGGCGCACCAGTGGCTTTGCGATCCCCGAGTATGTGCTCGATACGCCCCACGGGAAGGTGCCGCTCCAATACCCCTACCTGCGGGGTCGAGAGGGCGACGACATCGTGGTCGAGAGCTTCGACGGCCACCTGTGGAGGGAGCGGAATCCTCTGTGATTTCCAAGTCATGGGCCCACTCCCGGAGGTTCTGCTCCAAGCCCGCATGGCAGGCTTCCCCGCCTCGGCGCTCCGGATCGTTCCGGGTGCCCTGATCCGGGCTAGCTTTGCCGGCAGGGGGTGAGATTGGCGGACCGTGAGCATGACGCCGCATCGGGGGTGCGACTTCCCGCCGTGGCGGCGTTGCTGGCTGGAAGCGTGTTGCTGTCGCGCCTGCTGGGATACGTGCGGGAGATGGTGCTCGCCTGGGAACTCGGCGTGTCCGGGGAGGTGGATGCCTACCGCGCGGCGTTTCAGATTCCTGACCTGCTCAACTATTTCCTGGCTGGAGGCGCCTTCTCCATCGCCTTCATTCCGCTCTATCAGCAGATCCGAAGTCGTCGCGGGGAGGCTGCCGCCCAGGCGCTGTTTGCCTCGGTGCTGGGGACACTCACCACTGCAGCCGTGGGTGTGACCGCGCTGCTGTGGTGGTACGCGGAGCCCCTCATCGATCTCCAATTCGGTGGCTTCGATGCGTCGACCCGGGCACTGACGGTGCGCCTGACGCGAATCGTCCTACCGGCCCAGATTTTCTTCGTCGCCGGCGGCATCCTGCGAGCGGTCCTGATGTCCCATGGTCACTTCGCCAGTCAGGCCCTGGCCCCCCTTCTCTACAACCTGGGGATCATTGCGTGTGGCATCGTTCTCACGCCGAGTCTCGGTGCCGAGGGATTCGCGTGGGGCGTGCTGCTCGGGGCCGTCGTGGGAAACCTCGTCGTCCCCGTGGCTGAAATCTCGCGCGTTCCCGACCTCCCTGTTCGCTTGCGGGTCCACTTCGGTTCCGACGTGCGCGCGTATCTGCGAATGGCGGCGCCGCTCATGCTGGGCATCACTCTGGTGACCGCCGACGAGTGGTACGACCGATGGTTTGGCAGCCAACTCGGAGAAGGAGTCGTGTCGGTCCTCGCCTACGCTCGTTACCTGATGCAACTCCCGGTCGCCGTCGTGGGCCAAGCCCTTGCAACGGCGGCCCTTCCCCTGCTCTCGCGAATGTGGAGTGAGGGCCGGAGGTCCGAACTCGATGCTCTGGTGCTCAGTACGCTGCGGGTCGGGCTCGGCCTGGCGCTGCTCGCGGCTGCCGCTTCGGCGGTGTTGGCGGAACCTCTTGTTTCCGTCGTCTACGAGCACGGCTCTTTTGGCGAAGCCGATGCCCGGCGTGTGAGCGTGTTGTTGGGCATCTTCGCCTTTGCGATTCCGGCCTGGGTGACTCAGCAGATTGCCCTGCGTGCCTTCTACGCTCGTGGGCAGATGTGGACCCCCATGCTGTTGGGAACCACTGTGGCAGCTGGCGCCATTCCCCTGTACCTGAGCCTGGGTGCGGAGCGGGGAGCCGAGGGGCTGGCGTTGGCCGGGGTGGCGGCCATGTCGGTCAATGCCGTGCTCACGGTGGCCCTTGCCCGGATGCTCCACGGCGGGCCTCGAATCGGGCCGTTGATCGCCACGGCAGGTCGCGCCTTTGTGGTGGCTGCGGTCGCTGCGGCAGGTTGCGCCTGGGTGGCACCCATGGGGCGCGTAGCGGGGGCACCTGGAGAACTGATTCTCGGAGCGGGGACCTTTGCGGCCGTGTCCCTGCTGGGGGTGATGGTTCTGGGCGACGCGGATTTGCGCGGCGTCCTGGTCGGGCGTGCACGGAACTACGCACGTGCTCTGGGAGGGGGCCGGGCAGACTCTCAGCGGAAGTGAGGGCAGCGGCCGACGGCAGCTGTTAGGGTGTCCGAGGCCATGCCCTGGGAGTTTTGGATTGACCGGGGCGGGACATTCACCGACTGCATCGGGGTCTCGCCCGAAGGGACGCTGTACACCTCCAAGGTGCTGTCGGACGAGTCTGCGCCCCTTCTGGCCATCCACTCGGTGCTGCGCCGCGCGGGAGGGCTCGACGTGGGTTCGGTGTTGCCCGAGAGCCGGGTCGCTCTCGGAACCACCGTCGCCACCAATGCGTTGCTCGAGCGTCGCGGAATTCCGACGGTGCTTCTGGCGAATCGCGGTCTGGGGGATGTCCTGGCCATTGGAACCCAGGAGCGCTCCGACCTGTTCAAACTGGAGATTTCGAAACCCCCGCCTCTGTACGAGGAGGTGGTCGAAGTCGAAGGGCGGGTTTCCGCAACCGGAGAATGCATCGACGCGCTCGATCTCGACGGCGCACGCGCATCGCTCGAGCGGGCTCGTCGGCGCGGTGCGCGTTCGGTGGGCATCGTGATGCTCCACGCCTATGCCGATCCCGAGATGGAGGCCCGGTTGCGCGATCTCGCCCTGGACGTGGGCTTCGAGTTCGCTGTTGCATCCCACGACGTCGCCATGGAGATCGGCCTGCTCGCTCGTGGTGAGACCACCTGTTGTGACGCGTATCTGACCCCGTTGCTGCGGCACCACCTTTCCGAGTTCGCGGACCACCTGGCCGGGGCGCGACTTCACTGCATGCAGTCCTCAGGTGGCTTGACGGACTTGTCGCGCTTCCGTGGGCCCAACGCTCTGTTGTCGGGGCCTGCCGGAGGCGTTGTGGGCGCCGAACGCGTGGCCGAGTCCGCGGGCTTCGAACACGCCATTGGTTTCGACATGGGCGGTACCTCGACAGACGTCTCCCTCATCCGTGTTGGTGACCTCGAGCGAAGTTTCGAGACGTCGGTGGGGGGGCTTCGGGTTCGGGCGCCCATGTTGCGCCTGCATACGGTTGCGGCCGGTGGGGGGTCGATCTGTCGCTTCGACGGGATCAG
>JAKVBI010000028.1 GCA_022447545.1 Myxococcota bacterium | reverse complement strand
CACCCAAACCCCCCCCCCCGGCCACGGAAATGTTCCCCTGGGGCTACGTTTATGTTTCCCTTGGGCTACGGATACGGTTCCCTGGGGCAACGGATAGGGTTCCCTGCGGCAACGGAAAGGGTTCCCTGGGGCACCGGAAAGGGTACCGTGGGGAAAGGGAAAGGGTGCGGGGGGCAACCGGAGGGGGTGCGGGGGGGAACGGGGGGGGGGGGGGGAGGTGAACTCCCCGGGTATATCGCTTTGTGGGACTGGGCGTTCCTCCACGGGAAACAGCGGCTCGCCGGTGCGGCGATCGAGAACAAAGACATGTCCCATCTTGGTGGGCTGCACCAATGCCGGAATCCTCCCGGATTCCAGTTCGAGTTCGACCAGGCTCGGCTGGGAGGCAACGTCGTAATCCCACAGATCGTGGTGGACCGTCTGGAAATGCCACACCACACGACCGGTGTCCGCCGCGAGAGCGACCACCGAACTCGCGTAGTAGTCGAGACCTTTACGGGATCCGCCGTAGAAATCAGGACTGGGAGCCCCCATGGGAACGAAAATCAAGCCGAGTTCCGGATCTGCGGAAAGCAGCGACCACGCGTTGGGCGTGCCCCGGTGATAACGGGGCTCCCCATCGTCGCCTGGAGCCAGAGGGGGCGTACCTGGCGCAATGGGGTCAAAAGCCCAGCGCAGAGCGCCCGTGCGCACGTCGAAACCTCGAATCACACCGCCCGGCGGAAGGACCCGACGGTTGTCCGCCACCAGAGCTCCGACGGTCACGATGTCGTCCACGACGACGGGAGGAGAAGTGACGGAGTATTCGCCAGGAGCAACATCCCCCAGCCCTTTCAGGAGATCGACCTCCCCGCGTTGGCCAAAATCGTCACAGGCCCTGCCCGTATCTGCATCCACTGCGATCAAGCGAGCGTCCACGGTTCCCATGAGCACACGCCGTTTACACGGGCCCACTCCACGCTGGGGATCGAGCCAAACCGCTACACCGCGACACTTGGGGGTCCAGGTATTGTCGAGCTTCGGCTCGGCATCGAAGACCCATCGCTGTCCCCCGGTACGTGCATCCAGAGCAATCATTTGATTGAGTGGCGTACAGAGGTAGAGGGTGTCCTCGAACAATACGGGTGTGGCCTCGAACGCCGTACCCTTTCGCGCCGGATCCTGGACGATCTCCTGACGCGCAAGGTGACCCGTGTGGCTCATCCAGGCCACTTCGAGATCATCGACGTTGCCGCGATGAATCTGGGCGAGCGGCGAATAGCGGGTTCCCCCCGCATCCCCCCCCGTGGTAGGCCAACCAGCCGTGAGACTCGCTTCACCCGTGGGTGTTGCCGCTGGACCACAACCCGTCACGAATCCGAGGACGAGCGCCGTCAAAAAAAAGGGGGTGGAAAGAGCTTTCACACAGACCTCGGTTCATGTCCCTATCAGCAAACACACACTGCGAGTGTAAGATGCTGACATGCTCGCGTCTCGTTCGCTGTCTACTTGTCTCGTCGCCTTCATCTGGATCGCTGTGGCCCAGCCGAGTCACTCGAAAGATCCGGAAGAGCATGAATACCTCTACGCACCGGAGGGAAATCGATTGAGGGTGGTCGACTTGACCGAACTCCGCCGCGGCCTCGCAACTTCGACGGTGTTGATCGAAAGAGCCTCGCTGGATCCCGAAAACGGACGGGACATCAATGGCATGGTATGCGCCCGGCCGGGCACCCACGGAGGCTTCGTTGCAGGCGAGGACACAGGCCAACCGGCGCGGCCCGCCGGTTGGGGGATCTTTCGGGCCGATGGAACTCAGGTCGGAAAACTGGTGGCAGGGGCCGGCTCTCGAGTTCCAGAGCCGCACGGTTGCGCTTTTGACCGCGAGGGACGGCTGTTTACCAGTGAGGTGGGGGATCCGGGGTTCTCGGCATCCAACGGTCAGCTGATTCTCTGGTTTCCACCCTACGAGGGCTTTGGCCCACCGCGATACTGCAAACTGGCCACCGACATCGGAACGGCAGGAGGAATCGCCATCGACACCCAGGGGCGCGTCTATGTGGCGTCATCCAGCGGACGCGAGATCCTGCGTTTCTCGCCCCCATTCCCCACAGGCCCCGATGCCGAACACGGTTGTGGACGAACCGACCCCTACGGCGACCCCCTGGCGACCCACGTGCAGCGCGAACCGTTCACTGGCGCCCGCTGGAAACACGGACTCGTCACCTACTCCGGGCTGGCGTTTGGACACAAGGGGCACCTCTACGCCTCGAGCGTCCTGACCGGACGGATCGCGGAATTCTCTCCCGACGGAAAACTCGTCCGCATGCTGGTCGAGCCAACAAGCTGGCTCCCTCCACACCCCACAGGCACTCCCCAGGGCCTGGCCGTAGATTCCAGGGGCGATCTCTACTACGCGGACCTCGACATCGTATGGGAGGCGTGGATGCCAGGCCCAAGTTCAAATGGACGAATCTGGCGCATCCGCTTCGACGAGACCGGCCAACCCAGCCGTCCAGAAGTCGTACTCGAGGGCCTCGCGTACCCGGACGGGCTGGGAATCATTTTTCGGAGATTCCAGCCGAACTGACGCCCAACCCTATGGGGCCGACTCGAGATCTCCTGACGCCCGGGAACTCCTTCCGCCAACTTCCCAATGTCCATTGGCCGGCATTTCACATGCAACTCTCGAGCAAGCTCCATCAAACCCTCGATGCCTTCGAGACCCTGATCGCAAACATGTGCGACTCTCGGAGTATCTCGTCATTTCCGGCAGCCCTTCTGTGAGAAAATAGGTTTGGGTTCGTTCACATAGATGTAATACCGCGCCCTTGGAATGACCGGATCTCGATGCCGAGGTGAGTTTATGCAGATTCTGTGGATGGTATTTATTGCCTACGCATTGACGTTGACTGTGGGATCGGCTCGATCATCTGCCCAGATCGTGGAATACGACACTGCGGCAGACGAGTATGCGGGCGTCCTGATCGGAGAAGCCAAGAACGACTACCTGACTTCCAATGCGGATTCTGATCCTCATGGTGCTTTGCTGGCAGACATCAACGGCGATGGCTACGACGATGTCATCGTAGGCTCTCTAGGCTACGGAAGTTACGGGCGTGTTTACGTGCAATTTGGTGCCGAGGGCCTTTCGGGAGAATTGGACCTGGCCGCGGGCGCAGATTTCACGGTGTCGGGTACCTCGACTTCGGGCGACATTTCGGCTTCCCTGGCTGCCGGCGACCTCAACGACGACGACATTGCAGATCTCGTGATCGGGTCGTCGGATTCGACAGGTACGGTTTACATCGTCTTCGGTTCCGCACTTCACTCGGGTGAACTCAGTGTGACCAGTGCTGACGTCATCATCCAGGGCCAATCATCACTCACCAAGCTCGGAAATGATTCTGCGATTGGGGATGTGAACGGCGACGGCATTGGGGACTTGATCATCGGCGCCCCCTACCACGATGTAGAGTTGGACGACGAATCCGTGCTGTCATCCGCGGGCGCCGTGCATGTCCTCTACGGGTCTTCAAGTTGGCCCGCGACCATCGATCTCACCACCACACCTGCGGACGTAACCTTTTACGGAAATAACGAAGACGACCGAGAGACACGTATCGGAACGCGCATCGCCGTCGGAAATCTAAACGGCGACGACTACGACGACATCATTTTCGGTCACTGCCAGGCCCACGTAGAAGGATGGGATGATGCGGGCTATCCCGGTTACCCGGGAGTCTATTGGGGCATCATGGGATCGGCTTCACTCGACACAACCTACCATCTATTCGATGAGGAATATGACTTCAAAGTCTACGGAAAAGGTCACGACGGATCAGGAACTTCGGCTTATAACATTGGAGAAGAACTGGCCATCGGTGACATCAATGGCGACGACTACGACGACTTGATCCTATCGACTATTTCATATGGAGGTGCCCCTACGGGCGTCTCGGTCATTCCAGGTAGCGCGAGTTTCACGGGAGACGGAAACATCGAAGATCTTCGAACTGCGACTTTTAGTTTTCCGGATGGCAACGAGGGATACGGCGCAATCGCGGTGGGAGACATCAACGGAACCTTGATTGATGACCTGATTTTGGGGAATCCGTCGGGCACGCCGCAGTCCCGGTGGCTTGCGGGTGAGGTATACATTTTTCGGGGACATTCGGGCATCATGGACAGCTTCGACATCGAGGCCGATGCCGACATCGTCATTCAGGGGTCCGAGAGTTCCGATGCGTTCGGGATGCAGATCGCCACGGGCGACATCGATGATGATGGACGCGCCGATCTTCTCGTCGGTGCTGCGACGGCGGACTACGGATCGCGGAGCAATCCCGGAAAAGCCTATTACTTCATGGGCAGCGATCTAGCTCTGACGGATGGGGTGGAGAGCGTTCCTTCGGTGGCTCCCTGGGCTCTCCTGGGGCTCGGAGTGACGCTCGGTTCGTTTGGAATCCAGCGTATGCGCTTGGGCCAACGTTCGCGCTGAATCACAATCGAATTCGAACGACTCCCAACGCCGAGGCGGACGGGGTCCTTTGAGAAATTCGATACGAGCCCCGGCTCGGGGCCGCGGGCGCCCTTCCCTTAGGTATGGACAAAAAAACGGCTGGACAGGTTTCCTCCGAAAAAAAGGATCCGCGCGGTTCCACGCCCCCAAAAGTACCCGGCAACGCAGAAACTCGGACGGGCTCACCGCTACTGCCGAGCGCTGCTATTATCGATTGCACGCGTGGCCCTGCCTCGTGACCGCATGGACCCAGCGCCAACCCCCGAGGGGAAGATTCCAACCTCCCCCCCTGGCGTTCGTGGCGTCAGACCCTGCGGTGCCTGTCGGTTTTCGAATGGAAACGGCCAACGCGGGCGCCCTCACACTTTGGAAAGGAAGACCCATCATGAGCCAGAAACTGTTCGAGCAATACAAGGTGATCGACATCGACACGCACATCACCGAGCCCGGCGACGTCTGGACCGATCGGGTCGCGAGCAAGTGGGGCAACAAAGTGCCCCACATCCGCCAGTTCGAGGGCCGGGACATGTGGTTCATTGGCGACACGCCCGCAGGCGGGCCCGGCTTTTACACCATGGCGGGGCACCACGACACGTACCCGAACGTGCCGATGGGGTACAGCGACATCCCAGCAGCCTCCTACGACGCGAAGGCACGCCTCCAACTCATGGACGAGGAAGGCATCTATGGGATGGTCCTCTATCCAAACCTCGGTGGATTCGGATCGGGCGGATTCCTGCGCCTCGAAGAGCCGGCTCTGATGCTCGAGTGCGTCCAGGCTTACAACGATTTTCTCGTGGACTGGTCGAGTGCTGATCTCAATCGACTGCTGCCTGTGATGGCCCTGCCCTTCTGGGACGTTGAAGCTTCGGTCAAGGAGATCGAACGGTCGGCCGTCAAGGGGCATCGTGCTGTGCTCTTCGGAAGCCGGCCGGAGACCTTTGGCCAGCCACCGCTGGCCCATTCCCACTGGGATCCCGTCTGGGCAGCGACCCAGGATGCAGGCCTCTCGATCAGCTTCCACATCGGCTCTGGGGACATCAGCGACATCGCCAACGACACCTCGGGAATGGGCACGAAAGCCAACTTCTCGCGAGGGGGTTCTCTGGCCCTGCTCGACAATCAGAACTGTCTCGCCAACCTGCTCTTTGGCGGTATCTGCGCTCGCTTCCCCAATCTCGAATTTGTCTCTGTCGAGAGCGGGGTCGGATGGCTTCAATGCGTCCTCGAAATGTTCGACTGGCAGTGGGTGAATGGCGGGGTCTCCAAGGAGCACCCCGAATACGATCTGCTTCCCTCGGAATACTTCAAGCGCCAGGTCTATGGGTCGTTCTGGTTCGAAAAGCGAGGCCTCGACGCGGCGATCGATGCGTTTCCCGACAACCTCATGTGGGAGACCGACTACCCGCACCCCACCTGTCAGTATCCCAGTCCCAACAGCTCCGCGGAGCCTCCCGCCGACTATGCGGAGGTCGCGCTGCAAAACGTTTCAGAGGAGACTACGCGAAAGATTCTCCAGGACACGCCTGCGCGAATCTACGGTGTCGAACTCTGAGATCGCAGCCTGTGCGGGAGTTCTAGTCTCCATCGAGGCACTCCGTAAATAGTGCGACAAGCGATGCGACTCATTCCGATCGACTACGAAGAGCTCAGCGCAGGTCGAGAGTTGGAGCTCCTTGACCGTGCGTGCCGCACGTGGGGTTTCTTCCAGCTCGACAACCATCCAATTCCTCCCGACCTGTGTGAGGCAATGCTCGACGAGATGGAGCGTTTCTTTTCGCTCCCCGCGGAAGTCAAGCATCGCTGCGAACGAACGGCCGAGAACCACTGGGGCTACTATGAGCGGGAGCTCACCAAGAATATTCGCGACTGGAAGGAGTTGTTCGACGTAGGCCCCGCTGTGGGCCAATGCATCCCCCAGTGGCCCGAGGATGCCCCCAGTTTCCGAGAGACCACCGAAGCTTTCTACCGGGAGTGTGAGCCCGTCGCCAAGGAACTCGTCCGCTGCCTCGGAAATTCTCTCGGTGCAGACGGGAATGCCCTCGTCGAAGGCTTCCAAGACCACACCAGCTATCTACGCCTCAACCACTATCCTCTTTGCGAAAAACCGGCCCCGGCCGACACACCCACCGGTGCACGAGCCGGCCATCTCGGCATCAGTCATCACTCCGATGCGGGGGCCGTAACCATTCTGCTTCAAGACGGCCGGCACGGGCTCCAAGTAGAACGCGATGACCAGTGGCACGCAGTGTCGGCCGAGCGGGCGGCAATCGTCATCAACATTGGCGATGTCGTGCAGGTTTGGTCCAATGACCGTTACCGCGCGCCCCTGCACCGGGTGCTCGCAAGCAACGAGCACACCCGCTACAGCGCGCCTTTCTTCTTCAACCCTTCGTTCGCCATGGACTACGCACCCTTGACCTCTACGGACCCGGCGACGCCTCCGCACTACCGCCCGATCAACTGGGGCGAGTTCCGCAATGGCCGAGCAGCCGGCGACTATGCGGATGTGGGCGAAGAGATCCAGATCGCCCACTACCGCATCTGACCGACGCCTGGAGCCCATGGACCCGACGCTCCACTCGATGGGTTCGAGGAAAGTCCTTTCTACTATTCAGTGGCTCCCGCACCGGAGCGCCGAACCACGAGCAGCCCATTCAGGCACAGCGCCGCGAATGCGATCCCGAGAGCGATCAGGACCGGGTGCTGCCCCCAGCCGTCGATCGCGAGGCCCACGCACGGACCCACCACCATGAAAAGGATTCGGAACGTCATGCTTCGCAGCGACACGAACCCCGCACGATCCGTCGATGGGATCTGGCGTTGCTCGGCATGGTGCATGATCGGATACCAGAGCCCACGAAAGAAAGTAATCAGGAAATAGAACGCGAAGCCGAACAAGGCATGGCTGAAGCCAAGCCCGAGATAACCGACGAGCATCATCAGAAGGCCAAAACTCAGCGTCCCGTAGGAACCCATCCACGCACTTATGCGACTGCTGCAGAACGAGCCCGCCGCAACCGTATAGTTCGCTGCAGCCCAGATCGGCCCAAGCCAGGCCTCGGGGACACCTGAATCCGTCGCATAGATCTGGATGATCCAAACCGGAACGAACGACGACATGCCAAGTACAATCGCGAGACCCATCACGGCTCGCAGAGAGCGATTCTCAAAAAGGACGTGGCGCATCATCATCCTGACCTGTGACCAATTGTCGCGCAGAGGAGGCCGATCTCGGGCAGGTTCGACCATGGTTGCGGCGATCACCGCGGCCAGGATCCAGATGCCCACCTCAAGTAGGAAGGGAAGGCGGATCCACCACGCAAACAACAAACCGGCAGCGAGCGCAGCCGTCCCTTCGGCCGTCTGGCCGAGAATGTGATAGCGCCCCATCCAAATACTGAACCGCTTCTCCTGTCCGGACTGCTTGACGGACTCATAAAGCAGCGCCGTGTCGCACCCCGAGACGAAAGACATGGCCACGCCCAGCACCACCTCAGCGCCGATGACGAGCGCAAAGCTGTTTGTCAGGCAGTAAACCGCCCAACCACCCGCCATGAGGAGCGAGGCCAGAATCAGCGTCCGTCGGTAACCAATCCGATCTGCGAGATACCCCGAAGGGAATTCGAACGCCGCCATGGCGAGTCCAAAACACGCCTGAGAGACCATGATCTCCGTCATGGACATGCCGATCTCCCGCTTCCAGAAAACAGTGATGATCGCCATGGGAAAGAGCGACATCTGAAGGCCGTGGAAGACACAGACTCGCCAGGCGTTACGAGAGAGAGGATTCACAGCAGGATACTACTGGCCAGCATCAAGCCGGCACAGAGGCGCTCTCGCCCTGCTTGCGACGATGGTTTTCAAGGTGATGACAACCACCGGGATACCAAAGCGCGCGGGCCCTGAGCCACGGTGTTTACTTCGATTCTCTGCCGTGAATGGTCTCTACACACCGCTTGATGGAGCGCACTAGCACGGGTAACGTCGAACAACTGCATGGCGGCTGGGATCACCTTAGCGTCATATCGATGCCCGAAAGTTCGCAATGCGACATCAGGATGATGAAGATCTTACTGGCCATCGGTTCGCTCAGATCAAAGAGTCCCTGACACGCGCCGAGATTGCGTCATTGAAGGGTTGATTGGCCAACATGTTGCGCCTGCTCACGAAAACCCTCGTGATCGTCTTATTGCTGCTCGTAGCAGCGATCGGGCTCTTTCTCACTTCACTCGCTTGGAACGCATCGCGCGGCGATCCCCACGCCCAGGGTCAACTCGCTGATGCCTCCCGACCTGTGGCAGCGACAAGTCATGGGCCGCAGATCCTGTTCGGCGATCTACACGTTCACACCAGCTATTCGGCCGATGCCCACATCCAGAGTCTTGTGCTGCTTGACCGCGAAGGTCGCCGTTCGCCCCGAGACGCCTGTGACTTCGCGCGTTTCTGTTCACAGGTCGATTTCTGGTCGATGAACGACCACGCCGAGAGCCTGACACCCGAATTGTGGAGCGAGACAGTCGACGCCGTGCGCGAGTGCAACGCGAGTGCCGGTGACCCGGAGAACCCCGACATGGTGAGTTTCCTCGGTTGGGAATGGTCTCATCGAAGCATGAATTCGGAGACACACTACGGCCACAAAAACGTCGTGCTTCGAGACCTCGACGAGAATCGAATCCCAGCGCGCCCCATCGCATCGGCACCGGGCACGCCATTTTTCGTCGCCTTTGGTGTGATCGGACAATTCACGGATGGGCCGTCCTTCGCCGACTGGTCGAGCTTTCATCGGTGGTCCCTCGATGCAATGAATCTCGAAGATTGCCCAGAAGACGTTCCCGTCCGTCAACTACCCAACAATTGCCGCGAGTCAGCGACGACACCGCGCGCGCTCTTCGACAAGCTGTCCGAATGGGGACACGCAGCAGTGGTCATCCCCCATGGCCTCGCCTGGGGCGTGACGAATCCCCTGGGTGCAGATCTAGCGAACCAGCTGGGCCAGCACGATCCACGCTGGCAACCACTCCTCGAGCTGTATTCGGGCCATGGAAACTCCGAGGTCTACCGCGACTTCCAGACACCCGCGCCGAGCGCGGAAGGAGAATTCGTTTGCCCCGAGGAAGTCGGTGCGATCGAGTTGTGCTGCCAACGTGCTCGCCGCATGGTGCGCGAACGTTGTGGCGACCCGACGAGTTCCGATTGCGATGCGGAGGTCGAAGCTGCTGCAAGCAGGGCCGCCACACCATTTTTCGGCCAGATGGCATTACTGGAAGGCATCGTGCCCGATGTCGGCATTGAGGAATGGGGGGATTGCGACCAAGCAATCGACTCGTTTCTACCTGCCTACGACTATCGACCGAAACAGAGCGCACAATACGCACTTGCGGTGGCCAACGACCGAGGTCGAGAAACCGACAAGCGTTTCCGATGGGGCTTTATTGGCAGTAGCGACAACCACCGCTCGCGCCCAGGAACCGGCTACAAGGAATTCGGGCGGCTGATCATGACCGACGGCGTCGCATACCCGGGGATCGAGTCCGGTTGGGACGATCGCCGTTCCGCGATGTATTTCACCGGCGGCCTCGCAGCCGTGCACTCGAACGCGCGCGATCGCGAGTCGATCTTCGAAGCCCTACAAAACAAGCACGTCTACGCGACGTCGGGAGATCGAATCCAGTTGTGGTTCGACTTAGTGCAACAAGATGGCACTAGGCTTCCCATGGGCTCGGAGGTCGAGAGCGCATCACCGCCGCGCTTCTCCGTGCGAGCGATCGGTGCCTTCGAGCAGAAACCCGGCTGTCCCGAGTTTGTTCACGACGCGCTGTCGCCTGAACGCATCGCCTCGTTGTGTCTCGGCGAGTGCTTTCACCCGAGCGACGTGCGAAAACCCATCACACGCATCGAGATCGTCCGGGTTCGGCCTCAGGCTCGGCCTGACGAACCGATTGCCAAATTGATCGAAGATCCATGGCAAGTACATGTCTGCCCGGCCGATGGACTCGGCTGCGAAATCGAGTTCAGCGATCCGGATGCGCCCGACGATGCCGCGTATTACGTGCGAGCAATCCAGACGCCCAGTCCCGCCCTCAACGGAGACCCTCTACGCTGCGAGCGAGACGCATCCGGGCAGTGCGTACGTTCGAAGCCGTGCCGAACGAGACTAGACGGCACCCCCGAAAATTGCCTCTCTCTCACTGAGGAGCGCGCCTGGTCATCTCCAATTTTCGTGTCCAGGAAAGGGCTCTGAATTCCGAAACGACCGTTTCCTTATGTGCGGAAGAATTTTTGTCATCTGGATATAATCGGGCAATGACTTATTCGATCGAAAAGAGTTCGCAGATGAGAGGTTCAAAAACCGAAGTCCGCCAGGAGTTGTTGGAAGCGAGCGATGCAACCATCGAGGATGCCGCAGAATACGGCGACCCGATGGTCCTCAGAGGCCTGATCTATCAACTTACTGGCGATCCAGAGCTTGCCGTAGCGGCTCCTGGTGCAGGCGCCCGCCGGGGCTTCGCCTCCCGTGCCGAGTTGAGCGAGGAAGATTCCGCGCGGGTCCGACGAAAAACCGCTGAATTTCTCAAAGCCTATCGGGACAGCGGAGCCGGTGAAATTGCAATTGGTCCCGCGGATCGTCTGCCAAAAAGTATGGCCCTGACCATGGGAAGCGAACCCGAGCCCGAGTCGATCGAATTGTGGCTGGAAGAACTGGCTCTCGATCCATGGGCACGTGGCCTGGAATGGTCACGGGAACCGACGCAGCAGCGTGAGGATTTCTCCGTCACCATCATCGGCGCCGGAATGGGCGGCCTCAATGCGGCCATTCAACTAAAGCGAGCCGGCATTCCCTTCTCGGTAATCGAAAAGAACGATGGCGTCGGCGGCACCTGGTACGAAAACCGCTACCCAGGTGCGCGCGTCGATACCCCCAGCCGACTCTACACCCACGTCTTCGGAGTCGACTACAGCTATCCGTATTCCTATTGCCCATGGACAGAGAACCAGAAATACTTCGATTGGGTGGCCGACACGTTCGACGTCCGGCGCGAAATCACCTTCGAAACAGAGGTTCACTCGCTCACCTGGAACCAAGTAGATTCGATGTGGGAGATCGAAGTCGAAGGTCCCGAAGGACGGCGCACACTACGTTCCAACGCGGTGATCACGGCAGTCGGATTCCTCAACCGACCCAACATGCCAGACATCCCCGGCATGGACCTTTTCAAGGGTCCCAGTTGGCATACAGCACGTTGGCCTGGAAACTTCGATCCGGCGGGAAAGCGTGTCGCCGTCATCGGAACTGGTTGCACGGGCTACCAGATGGTTCCTGAACTGGCTCTCGAGGCTGGACACGTCACTGTCTTTCAACGAACGCCTCAGTGGCTCTTTGCAGCTCCCGGCTACCGTTCCCCATTCCCGCCTCAGGTGACCTGGCTGGATCGAAATCTTCCCTTCCACACGAACTTTATGCGTCTTCGCATTTCGTCGGGGTTCATCGCGGGGTTCGGCCCAATCGCTCAGATCGAACCAGGGTTCAGCGACGAGCATGCGGTGAGCCCCATCAACAAGGCAGCACGCGACGATTGCATGGCCTTCTTGACAGAGAAACTCGGAAGCACTGACCTCATCGACAAGATGACGCCGGAGCACCCGGTGCTCTCTGCACGTCCCGTTCTGGTCGACCCTGCCTACAGCGTTCTCGATGCCATTCAGCGCGACAATGTCACACTCGTCGTGGAAGGAATTCGCGAGATCACCGAAAACGGCGTGAAGACCGAGGACGGTACGGTCCACGAAGCAGATGTCATCGTCTTCGCAACCGGTTTCAAGGCGACCGAGTACCTCTTCCCGATGTCGATCACTGGACGCGATGGAAGAACGGTCGAAGAAATGTGGGCAGAAAACGGAGCACAGGGCTACCTCGGTGCGATGATCCCAGGCTGCCCCAATCTTTGGACGCTTTATGGTCCCAATACAAATGGCGGCCTGTTGGTTCCGGCGTTCCAGGAGATGGAGACTCATTACGCACTTAAGTGTATAGAAACGCTCATCCTCGACGGAAAGAAATCGATCGACG
The DNA here is from genome assembly GCA_022447545.1 of Myxococcota bacterium. Lineage (GTDB taxonomy): Bacteria > Myxococcota_A > UBA9160 > UBA9160 > SMWR01 > JAKVBI01. The sequence goes on along the minus strand of JAKVBI010000028.1, from coordinate 68,553 downwards.
TAAAAGAAGAGCCCTACCGTCTCTACAACGAAATGATCGACGAGCGAAACCAACAAATGGCGTGGAGCGACCCACGCGCGCAGAACTACTATTGGACGAAATTCGGACGCTCTGCAACGCAGAACCCCCTAACTCCCCTCGAGGTCTGGAACATGCTTCGGGAACCCAACTTCGCCGATCTCGACGTTCGCTGACTCCAAACGTCGAATCCGAAGTTTCGCCTTCTCGAGGCCCGGCCTGAAATTCCAGGGAGCGACTCTCGAGCAACCGATCCATGCTCGGTCCAGGAGAGAATCCATGAATGCACCCGGCAATCTTCCCGTCCTCCATGGATCGAACATTTCTCCCTTTGTCCGAAAAGTTCGCGTTGCACTGGCCTACAAGGGCATCGAGTACGACGACGTACAGCAGATCCCGTTCGGCGCTCCTCCCGAATTCGTCGAAAAAAGCCCACTCTCGAAAATTCCCTGCTGGGAGGAGGGAGACCTCAACCTCCCTGATTCTTCGGTAATCCTGAGCTATCTGGAACACCGTTACCCGAGCCCAGCGCTGCTTCCCGCCGAGCCAGGGCAGCGCGCGCGGGCACTTTGGTTCGAAGAATACGCCGATACGATGGTAACCGTCACACTCGCTGGGGTGTTCTTCGAGCGGTTCGTAAAGCCCACCATATTCAAACAAGAGACCAATGAGGCGGCAGTCGACAAGGCATTGAACGAAGTCATGCCCGGTATCTTCGACTACTTGACCGATTCCCTGGGAACAGATGAATACATGGTTGGCGGGGAATTCTCGATCGCCGACATCTCGCTCACGAGTCCGTTCGTGAACTTTGCCATCGCCGGAGAGAGCATCGACGCCGAGCGGTGGCCAACGATTGCCTCCTATGTGACTCGGATCCACGAACTGCCCTGCTACGCACCCATCGTTGCCGGGGATCTCTCTTTCCGCTCGGGCTGAGCCCCAAGATCCAGAACCTGTTGCGGGAGCTCATTCAAGTTCGCTCGACTCCAAGCAATGGCGCCGGGCGGATCTCCCGAGTCATCGAACCCGTCGAGTCAGAAACGCCGAGACCTGGGCGTCTGAAGCGCCGGTGGAAATACGCTCATTTTCGCCCTTCGACATGGATCTGGAGCTTTCGTAATCTGTCGCCATGACGCGTACCCGTTTGATCTGGTCGGCTCTGATCACCATCTATGCGATTTTCTTCAGTTGGTACACGTCCTTTGGCGGACCCCTCAGAGACGACGAGATCGATCAGTACATCGCCGCTGTGACATCGGGCGCAGACCCCCCCCCGCCCGAGGCCATATCCGCGTTGCGTCGATTCTTGCAAGACGACACCGGCGATGATTTCGTGATGGTGAATCTCATCGACATGTACGAGACACCCCTCCAAATTGAAGGTGTCGAACCCGGTGAAAGCAGCGACGATGTCATGGCGAAATACATGAGCTTCATGTATCCCGCTCTTTTTTCCCGAGCGAGCCACCCCGTCATCTTCGGGACAGCCGCCAATTCCGCTATGGATCTCATGAATGCCGATGGAATGGAGAAATGGACGACAGGTGCGGGCATGCGCTACCGCAGCCGGCGCGACTTGATGGACATTGCCACCAATCCGGATTTTCATGGTTCTCACGAGTTCAAAGTAGCCGCTATGGCAAAAACCATCGCTTTCCCTATCGACCCTTGGTTTCAGCTTGGCGATCCGCGTCTGGTACTTGCCCTCGTCTTCGGTCTGATTGGGTGCGGGCTCAGCTGGCGTGAGGCCACCCGAGTCTCCCGATGATGTCCGAAAAGTTACCGGCCAACCGCCAAGGCATCGACACCGCGCTCCGGAACCGACTCTCGATGCTCGGAAAACTCGAAAAGGTCGCGGCGGGCGTTCGAGTCATCGAAGAGGGCGCCTACGAGTCGCACCTCTTCATGATTGAAGAGGGCGCTGTCGAAGTGCTTGACGCCAAGGGCCAGCCTCTCGACAGTCTTTATGCTGGGGATCTCGTGGGCGAGTTCGCGTTCATTGAAAACACACCTCGGACCCGCGACGTCGTCATGAGTCTGCCAGGCCAGCTCCGCCGGATTGAACGCAGCGAACTTCTTACCGAACTCGCGAGCGAACCGCAGGAATTGGCGGCGATGTTGCTGGCACTCGGTGAATTGCGCGACCGCAGGCGGGACGACCTCGAGGGAGATGCAACGAGCTTCGTATCAGAACTCGCTCGAACGTCACTCCAAAGCCGTGGTGTCGACCATCCCTATCTTCATGCACTCGCCAAAGGCGATCTGCCGGACGTCCGCTTCGCGCTGGCAGATTTCGCGACTCAGTATTCGGGCTACTCGAACCACTTTCCCCGTTATTTAAGCACCCTGATCGGTCGTCTCGAGAATCATGAACACCGATTCGCATTGCTCGAAAACTTGACCGAAGAGTCGGGTCTCTACGAAGAAAAAGACATCGCCAATATCGAGAATTTCGGCATCAACCCGGATTGGATCGTTGGCGTCCCCCATCCATTGCTGTTTAAGAGATTCCAGGATGCCGTGGGCGGCCGGGACCACAGTCCCGAAGAAGAATCCGATCAGGTGGTCTGCTGGCGAGAACTCTTCATCGGATTATTAACCCATGGCAGCGCAGCCGAGGCAATCGGCGCTGTAGGTCTCGGGACTGAGAGCATCGTATCCGAGATCTACAAACCCTTCGTGGCGACGATTTCTCGCCTGGGTTTGTCTGCCCGAGACACGGTCTTCTTTCCTCTTCATACTCTCGTGGACGATCATCATCAGGAAACGCTGAAACAGATTGCCGCAACCTTCGCGACGACTCGAGAAGGACGCACCGGATTGAGACGCGGAATGATCAAAGCACTTTCCCTCCGATCGGCGTTCTGGGATTGGCTCTACGCACGAGCAATCGATCCGGAAAAAGCCGACGCCGTCGTATGACACGGCTGTTTCAAAAGATTTTCCCAGGGGAGACCCATCGCGATGGCTGACGCGAAAACATTGAGCGCCCTCGATGCGTTGCTGTCATACATCTACTCGCGCAAGGGTTTTTCAACGGAAACTCCGGACCAGGGATTCACCGCCACCCCTCTTGAGCCGGGCGAGGAAATCTATTCGAACCGAAACCAACGGCTAAGCATCGACTTCACAGTAGAGCGGATGATGTTTCCGAAGATCCAGGCCATAGACCCGCGCATCGTGCGGATCCAGCCCGGAGCGAACAATGAACGCCACAAACATGCTCATGAGTCTCTCTTCGTCGTTCTCAAGGGCCAAGGAGAGGTGGCAGTTGGAGATACCCGCCACACCGTCGAGGCAGGACAAGTTGCATTTGTTCCGCGCTGGTATTTCCACCAGACCTTCAACACTTCCGAGAGCGAAGAACTCGTCGTTCTCGCAATCACTGACTTCGGGCTGACGAGTGCAGTCCTCGGCGACTACGATCGTAAAACTCGACTTTCCGAACGCGGCGAGGATGCAGCGGAATAGAGACACAAACCGCCCCTACGGATGCGGGCCTGAACGCGAGAGCGTTCGAAATTCATCCCAGCAAAAAAGACAGGGGATCGCCGTATCCAGTTCGGAAAACGGCGTGTGCACCAGCGCATCCGAAGCCGTTGGTGAGCACTGATGTCTCCGAAGCGGAACTCCATAGGTTCGATCAAGTTCGTTCGGATCGCCATGACCTGATCCGGTTCATGGCTCCCAGCGATCAAAGAAAGTCAACTCTTCGGCGGGTCGCCGACGCACCGGGCCGAAACGCCCCATCGGGTAGCCAATGGGAATGGTGACTACGACACCGTATTCCATCGGATCCTGAAACGTTCCATCAACTCATTTTCGAAGACCTGGTGCATGGTCGTGAGCGCCGCTCCGAGACCGACTCCGCGGCACGCCATCAGGATGCTCTGTACGCAGGGATAGACGGCGCCATAGTTGGGCGGTGCCAGACCGACTCGTTCGCTTTCCGGCGCCTTGAAAGCCCAATCGCGCAGCCCACAGACCATGACGAGAACGGGGAATTCGTGCATGTGATTCATCTGGTATTGAAGCACTCGAAACTGGCGCGCCATCGGTGAGTTACCTTCAGTGAGACTGTCACGATTTCCAAAACGCGACTCGCTGGCATCCCGGTAGCGATCGGCGAACCAATGCTTGTCCTCGGACCGGCGGAGCACCAGAAACGCCCACGGTTGGCTGTTCATCCCCGATGGTGCTTGAACACCCGCGTTCAGGACTTTCATCAACAGGGATTCCGGGATCGGGTCGGGCTTGAGCCGCCGCATGGAACGAACATTGCCCACGAGATCGAAAAATCGTGGATTGTCTTCCATTCGTTGACCTCAGTGTTCGAGTGGGTCAAGTGCACGGCCTCGAGACACAGGCTGTCGGCTTCTCCGTTCGGGGCGGACGAGTTCCAGATGGACTCGACCCCTACCCTCGCAGCCATCCCGGAGAGTGCCAGGACCCCGATTGAAACCCCGACCCCTCGTCCCTCCGAGACAAACCTCCCCCGATCCCCCTACTTCAAACGGGTGAACGGCGGATGATCGATCGATCACGGTTTCGACCGGGGGAACCCCACCACGGGACGACTGCGACCAAAGCGATAGAATCCGCTCCGCTCACCCCCTTTCCAACCATCGTCGAACCCTCGCCAATACCAGGCGAGTGACAAGTCCAATCATTCGGAGGCCCCCTTCTCTCATGTCTTTTCCTCAGTCCACCCCCGAACACCGCCTCGCCTTCTTCCGTGGCTTCCTGAAACGACCCAAGGAAGTCGGTTCTGTCATTCCCAGCTCCCGCTTTCTCGAGCGCCTTATCGTTCGCCGAGCAAAACTCGAGAGTGCTCGGGTCGTAGTCGAGTTGGGACCTGGGACCGGCGGAACCACACGTGCCCTTCTCGCTGCTCTGCAACCCGATGCGAAGTTGCTTGCAGTCGAGATCAACCCACACTTCGTCCATCTGCTGCGCTCCCATCTGCGCGATTCTCGGATGATGGTTCAGGAGGGAAGTGCTTCGCAGATCCGGGAAGCGCTCGACGCTTTCGACCTACCTGCACCCGACGTGATCCTATCCGGGATCCCCTTTTCAACGATGCCCCGTCAGCTCGGCCTCGACATTTTGACCAGCGCACGCGACGCCCTGGCACCCGATGGCCGCTTCGTCGCGTACCAATTCCGCGACCGGGTCGAAACCTTAGGCCGAGAAATCTTCGGACACGGAAGCTCGCAACTCGAGCTTCGCAACGTCCCTCCCATGCGGGTCTATACCTGGAAAAAGCGCGAAACCAGCCTCTAGGCTTCCGAGGCGAAGCATCCTGGGCGAAGCACGGTAACGCTTTCACAATCCTCGCGATGGAAACGCAATTCGAAATCAGGGCCTGCGACATCTTCTGAATCGACGGGGGCTCGTTCGTAATTTCGATAGTGGAGCCAGTCGAACTCTCGGGATGAGGGTGGGTTCTCCCCACCACTCAGGAACACGATCCTCATGATTTGACCGCTTCTCATTTCCCTCGCACGAGCCACATCGATCAAACATCGAGCCCGAGGATCCTGCGCAGATTGCTTCCAAGAATGGACTGACGAACTTCCCGGTCGAGCTTGGACGAGATGATTTCGGCCAAAAGGTGACCGCCGCGTGGGGTCATCGAGTAGATGTCGGTTCCAAAAACAACCCGCTCCCAACCGTGCGACCGGACGAATCTCTCGATGAAGCCGAAGCTGTAGCTGAGGCTCGTGTCGAAGACGAGGTTCGGATTTCTGTCGGCCACGTATGGGATCTCGCGCGTCTGCTCGAAATTCGAGAACGCGTCGACGACAATCATCGTCAAGTCGGGAAAGGCCTGGGCGACAGTCTCCACTTTCCACAGCGCATTTTCGGGAGAGTCGGCCGGAGCGTGAATGAAGGGAACGAGACCGTTCACAGCCATTCGTTCGACACACGCACTGACCAGGGGACTGTCGAGCGAAACACCTTGGAAACGCACATGGAAAGAGACCCCCACCATGCCCAGTTCATTGGCGATCCGGTCGATCTCATGCAGGCCACGTGTCCCGTAGAGGGGTTCCACGATGCCGAGAGCGGCCGGGAAACGTTCCGGCATTGCGTCGCGGTAGGACGCCACGTGATCATTGAGGTGGCGCGTATCGGAAATCCCATCCGGACGCAGATATGAATGCCCCCCCATGATCACAGCTTGGCGCACGCCCTGGGCATCCATGGCGCGAAGGCGCACTTCCCGCTCAAGCCGTTCATATTCGTCGGCACTCAATTCCGCGAGTTCAGGGCTCAACTCCACCCCGAGGGCGCGGATGTCTCCATAGTGGTGATGAGCATCGATGACGTCGAAGTCATGCTCGAGTCGTTCCAAGGTCATCTCCTAAGCAGATGGATGGAAGGGGAATGTGATCATTCGATCCGTGTCTTCAAAAAATGGAGGTTCCCTTCCCGACACAGAACATCAGGACCAGGGACCCTTCTGACGAAATGCGAACGAACGCCGTGCCCGTTCATCCTGGGGGATCACAACGGGCCGGCGCAAATCGTCGAGAAACGGGCCGACACGGTCAGCGGCCCGTCGAAGAGCGTCGGTATCAAAGGTGTAGCAGCGCGCAGCATTGCCCCCGAGCATCTGGCCGAGTTCATTGCTGGGCACCGATTCGAAGGTCCAGCGTAGGCTCTCGCTCGTCCAAGGCCATGTACCCTCCATGTGGGGAAAGTCCGAGCCCCACATGATTCGATCGACCCCGATGTCATGACGGCGTTCGCACTCGGGTCGCGACAGGAAGCTGGCGCCAATGAAACACTGGCGAGCGAAGTATTCGCTCGGGCGCATGCTGAGGATCTCCCGCACGCCTGCAGCGAGAGGAGATTCGAAGATCGAGTCGAGTTCCCAGAGAAGGGGCCCGACCCAGTGAGTTCGCTGCTCGGTAATGGCCACGCGCAAGTCAGGAAAGCGCTCGAGCACCCCGGAAAAGATCATGAAAGACAGCGCTCGATGGCTGAAGAAGTCGGTCTCGGAGAGAATCAGGGCCGTCGACTCGGGCCCTTCCCCGTAATACATGTTGGCGCCGCCGTGGAGATTGATCGGCATGTCGTGCATTTCACAGGCACGCCATAAATCTTCATAGCAGGGGTCGTTGTACTTCGGAAAATCATCGCTCACCGGCGGCAAAGCGATCCCCCCGAACAAACCACTTGCTCGAGCATTCTCGACCTCAGCCGCCGCTCTGATCGGGTCTCGTATTGGCAGCATGGCAACCCCTGCTCTCCGACCTGGTTCGGTCGCACACAGATCAGCGAGCCATCGGTTGTAGATAGCCGGCCCAGCATCACGCAACTCTGGCGTCGCCTCGTAAGCGAGACGCGCCTGCGGACCCGCCACTGCGGGGTAGCGCCCGAAAGGCACCGACCCCTGCGCAAATACCACCTCGCCCGCCAGTCCTTCGGAATCAAGGTATCGGCTTCGGATCGCAGCATCCCACAGGCCCGCTTCCAGCTCGTGAGAGTGCGCAGGCGCCCCACCCCCATGGCCATCACCGAGTCGACGCACGTCATCGTACTCGTCAATGGCTCGGCAGTACTCGTCGAAGTCACCAAGGTTCCGCGCTTCTACATAATCTCGATAACCCCACATGTCCGAAGGCCCGGCGTGGCAATCGGCAGAAACGACGAGCAGTCTCTGAGTTCTACTCGTCATATCGAGCGTGTTTCTATATTTCGAGCCTGATCGATCAATTCAGAGTAAGTCCGGTCGTTGAGTGAAACGCGCTGGAACGAACGTGCACCATCGGACATGGCCGTTTCCCTTTGCCGAGAGTGTTGGAGCGCCAGGTTGTCCCAAATGAGGAGATCGTAGAGTTTCCAATGGTGCAAATAGACATTCTCGGGTCGATAAAGATGAGCGAACAACTCTTCGAGAACCTGGTGGCTCTCATCCGATTCGAGGCCTTCGATCAGATCGGAATGGAATTCCGTCACAAAAAGAACCGGAACTCCAGTGCGCGGATGCTCGAGACAAAGTGGGTGGTGGGCCACGAAATCCGGCAACTCGGGCGTGATGGACGATCGGTGGGAATGCCGAACTCTCATGTTCCCAAGGGATTCGCGTCGATCGAACGGCAGAGTGGCCCAGCCCCGCACTCCGCTCGCGAAGGCCGTCGTCGCCCCGCCTGGAGGAATCTCCATCGCTTGAAGACTGATACCTTGGATCGGTGAGTAGGTGTAGGTGAAGTCGGAGTGAAACGGCAGACGAATCTGGCCAGAAGCCTCTGCGTTGGTCAGCGTAGACCAGCCCCTTCCTTCACCGGAATCATCGGTGACAGGCCCGAACCAACCCGTCATCTCCACCTGGCGATCCGGCGGAATCGGCCCCCCTGCACGAAACAACAAAAGGTGATGAGCATCGAAGGCGCGCTCGAGTGCTTCCATTTGCTCGGGGCGCGCAAGTGACCTCACATCGAAGTCGAGCACCTCGGCTCCAAAACTCTCATGGAGGGGTCGGAACTGCATGGTTGGCATTGCCTCGGTCGTGACGTGGCACCACTCCATTGAAGCCATTTGCGGGCATAGTCTCGACGATGAAATCAGGATAGCATGCAAAGACCTTCCAATGCGGGACGTGACAAAGGCATGAAACGCAGAGGATCTTCCAAACACCGCACCATACGAGAAAATCGAACATCTCAAATAGCGAGAAAATGATTATGGACCCGGAGCAGCTGGTGAGGACTGTGTTCGACCGAGTACACGCTTCTGATCCAAGCGTGCGTGACCTGTACGCCACCGACGCAGTCCGGATTGATCAGCACGGGACACGATACGAGGGACGCGCAGCAATCGGTGACTTCTACGAGAGCATCTTTCCGACACCAACCCCCCACCCGGAACTCGAGCACCTGCTCGTAAGCCCACCCATGGTCGCTGCGATTCTCCGACTCCCGGGTCGCAACGGCCCAGGGAGCCGTTACCTGGACCTTTTCGAAGTCGAAGGTGATCAGATCCTTTCGGTTCGTGTCATGTTTCCGAAATCTGAAGACGCCTGAAACTCGTTGACGTCGCAACCAGCGGAAGCTTACGAATGAGTAAGACCGATCCGCATTGAGGTTGCCCGCAAACGAATGATCGAGGGCTCCCTACCAAGAACTCCGAGCTCTTGGATTGAAGATATCGGAGACGATGAAACTTGGGCAGACCAAGCACGGCCCGAAGACCGCGACATGAGGCCCACCGAATTCAAAAAAGAGGGATGCCATGCGAAGAGATGTAACTTTCAGATTTGTTTCTCTATGGGTGATGCTGGTAGCACCTTTGACCTTGAACCCTGCGTCAGCGAACACGAGGCCGGCGCCGCAAAAAATTTCAACGCTGCCAACTGTCAGCGGACCAATCCCCGTCAACGATGAATCGAGACCCTATCTTTCGTCAGGAGGAGCCCTCGAGACCGAAGGATACGTGGAGGAGGAGTACTTTCTCTCCGGTGAGGCCAACGTCTACGAATGGGCTGGGGAGGGTTCCGAACTCGATATTGTCGCGGGCCCCGGACCCTACACCACGCGCATTCTGGTGGTGAGACCTCGTGACCCAGCTCGTTTCAGTGGAAACATCGAGGTCAACATACTCAACGCAAGCCTCAATGTAGACAACGGAAGCCCGACGGATTTCGATCAGATGGTGGCTCGGGGCGACGCATGGGTCGGAATCAGTACCAAGCCCGTGACGATCGCTTCTCTCAAGCGCTTCGACCCGGATCGTTATGCACCGCTGGATTGGAGCAGCCCGGTCCCGGAAGAAGCGCGATGCGAATCCCCGACGATTCTTCCCGAAGCCATGTTGGTGGGATCATTCACTGCAATCTCCAAACCCGAGACCGAGGATGGGCTCGTCTGGGACATGATCGGACAACTCGGTCTACTGTTGAAAAGCGACGAGCGCGAACGGATCCTGCCAGGGTTCTCCGCGCCCCGAACCTACCTTTCGGGCGTATCGCAATCGTCCATCTACCTTCGGACGTACCACAAGGGTTTCCATCACCGCTATCGAACGCCAAACGGAAAACCCGTCTACGACGGCTATCTCTCCATCGTCGCACCCGCCATGGCACGCATCAATCAATGCTCCGATGACGTACCGTACACGGATCCGCGAAACATCATTGCGGATTCGGAAGTCCCCTTCATGTCCATCTATTCGGAGGGTGAGTACTGGCTAGGGCGCTATACCCGAATGCCCGATAGCGCTACGCCGAAAGGCGGTGTAGTGACCTACGAAGTCGCAGGGGCCTCACACAGCAGAATCGAGATTCCAGGAGTCCAGAAGCGCGCCATTCGAGCATCACGTGAGGACATCCAGAAGTCTCTCCCGTCTGAACTCGGCCGCTCACAGCAGATGGCTCGATCGCTTCCATTCACTCGGAATGACTTCATCTGGGCACCCGTTACTCGCGCCGCATATCGAAACCTCCAACAATGGGTCGTAGAGGGAACGATGCCCCCCAAGGCGCCGTTCATCGAACTCGACTGCACGCAGCTGCAGGTCAAGCGCGACGAAAACGGTAACGCTTTGGGTGGCGTGAGGCTTCCCTATATCGACCTGCCCACGAGCACACATATCGCAGTGCTGAGTGACCGAGGTGGAATGCTGTCAGTAATGGGAACCCGCTATCCGTTTACCGAAGAAAAGCTGAAGGAACTCTACCCGGACCGCGCAGCGTACCTGCAGAAGTTTTCGAGTTCGACCGACAAACTGGTGGCCGACCGATGGATTCTTCCTGAAGACGGAGAAGCCATGAAGTCGGCTGCCGCCGCCGCACAAGTGCCCTGATCAAGACGCCTATGCTCGAAAGCGAAATTTTCCTCCACGGATTCGAATGAGATCCTTGAGCCCGCCTATACTCATTGACCATGAAGGAGCGCCCTTCAGTGGAAATGATCTCCACGATCGCAGGTCGGTTCTAACAGGACGCTGACCCGTGGACTTCTCCGAACTCACCGAACGCTACCCCGTCATTTTTCTAGATGCTTTCGGAGTGCTGAAGAATGCCTCGGGCGTCCTCCCCGGTTCGGCGGCGGTCTTGGATCGCCTCCGGTCCCAGGGCAAGGACATCTATATCCTCACCAACGATGCCTCGCGCTCACCAGAACAGATGGCTCGAAGCTATGTGCACGCAGAGCGCGGAACGCTCGTTCCCGCCGAAAAGATCCTCTCTTCCGGACTTCTCGCCAGTGAGTTCCTGGCAGAGACAGTCGGTGAGGGGCCGGTCGCCTACCTCGGTACAGCCTCCTCCGCATATTTCATCGAGCAAGTCGGTCTCCGCGCTCTCCCAGTCGAGGAATGCCGGACCCAGGACTCACCAAAAGCGATTGCGATACTCGACGACGAGGGCTTCGATTGGTCTATCGCTTTGAACCGATGCCTCAACCTTCTGCGAGAAGCCGAAATCCCCGTGGTCGTCGCAAACGCAGACCTCACGTACCCCGTACGCGGCAACGAGGTGGCGCTGGCCGCAGGCAGCCTTGGGCGCCTACTCGAAGCCGCCTTGGGGCGTGACCTCATCTTCTTCGGAAAACCCGACCCGCGCATGTTCTCCTCTGCCTTCGCCCGGGCCGCTACCCAACACCCGGGTCTGCGACCCGGAGATGTTTTGATGGTCGGTGACACCCTGGAGACCGATATCCTCGGGGGCGCACGCTTCGGTCTCGATACGGCACTCGTGCTCTCGGGCAATACGCCGCCCGACCGGGCCGAGGAGATGATCGAAATCTCGGGCATACGGCCCAACCATGTCTGCTCTTCGATCCTCAGCTGATGAGGTCGACCAGGGTCTCCAGCGATAGCGCGTCGGCGGCAGGCAGATAGAACTCCAGCGCCTCGTTCTGCAGTCGAGGAGCGACGCTCCACTGGAAGAAATGCTCTCCCACGTGAAGGACGTAGTTGAGGATGAAGAATCGATAGGCCTCACGGAGGAAGCGAACCTCCTGAGTCGATAGCGGCGACACCTCATGGTACGCGAGCAGGAAACGCTGGAAGCGCGGTTCCAGAAACACATCCGGCGTGTAGCTGAACCGCGTCTCGTCCCCACTCTGTCTGACCACTCGACTCAGGGAATAGAAGTCCAGGATTCGAGGCTCGAGGCGAAACCAATCGTAGTCCCAGCGGCTGTAGAGGCGGAGCCCCGCCTCCCCGGTCTCGACCGAGAAGTTTCCGATATTCCAATCGAGCAGAACGGGGATCTTCTCGAAGCCGTGATAACCGAGATGCTCGGCGTTCTGGAAGAACGTATCGCAATGACGTTGTACGAGGGCAGCCTGAGCGCGCGTGAAGCCGCGGTCCGCGCGCCACCTCGGATCCGCGGCCGCATCATACAGTGCAGCAAGGTCCGAACCCATAGTCTTCCAGGTCGCATCCAGACTCTTCGCACAGCGCGCACTCTCATCGTGAAGGGCTGCAATCTCCCCGCCGAGCGCATCCACCTGTCCATCCTCCAGGCGTCGTGGCAAGAACCCTCGGCGATCCACCTCGCCATAGAAAACCACCCACTCACGACCATCCCGGTAGGTGAATACGTCGCCGTCTCTCGATAGGACAGGCGCCAGAAAACTCTCGAAACGCCCCCCTGCCAGCAAGTCGATCCAACGATCGATGCGTTGGTGATCCTGCCGAAAGTGGATGAACGAGCCGTATGAGGCCACCTTCGCGAACACACAGCTTCGATCGTCCAGAAAGAGACGATAGACCCGGTTCGTGGAGACGTTCGGGCTTGCGTCCGCGACGTCTTCGAGACTGCGGCCATCGCCCAGCGCGACCCAGCCCTTGCGAATGATTTCGGGGGCCTCTTCACTCACTTCGTGCCCAACGGTACGAAAATTTCCAGGGGCTTCCAGTGGGATGACATCGCGTGGTGGGCCCCCTCCGTAGCGCATTGGGTCCGCCCCCGTGGGTTAGCCTTTCGAACTAGCGGGGCCAGATTCGGCGCGGCGAATCGATTACAATGCTCACATCACCTGAAACCGAGGAGCACCCCGTGTCGCTGGACCCCAACCAAAGACTGATTTCCGCCGATGACCACATGGACATCTACGTCCTCCCCAAAGACCTCTGGGAATCGCGGCTACCCGAAGAATTCCGCAGCAACGGACCTCGGGTGGTCGATACAGACGACGGCCCCTACTGGCAGGCGGAAGGACGGACATTCAGCCCCTACGGGCGAAAGTCGAAGGGCTTCATCTCGGCCAATGATTTCGGTTTTCGGCCGAGCCAGCCCGAAGAGCGCCTGAAGGACATGGATCAGGATGGCGTTTACTCCCACGTCATCTACTCACCCACCACGACGGCTCTGCAATTGCAGGACGCGGACTTGAGAGCAGCCTGCATTTCTGCCTACAACGACTGGGCCGCAGAGTTCAACCGCTACGATCGCAACCGCCTGATCGCCCTTCCCGACATCCCCTCGAACAGCCCCGAAGCCGCAGCCGCCGAACTCGTACGCTGCGTCGAGAACGGCCACCGAGGCGCCATCATCAGTGGTGTCGCCAATGCCATCGCCAAAGGTGTCGACCCCATCTTCGAGGACAGCTGGCACCGTTTCTGGGACATCGCTGAAGAGACTCGGACTCCCATCCACATTCACCTGGGGGGCGGTCTCCATAGCCTTCAGTCCAAGCTCGGTTCCTGGCGGTTCCCGGCAATGGTCGCAGTCGCTCCGATCCAGCTCGACGAGATCCTCTGCGGCATGGTCTTTTCGGGCATCCTCGAGCAGCGCCCCAACGTGAAATTCGTGCTGGGAGAAGCTGGACTCGGATGGATCCCCTACGTGCTCGAACGGATGGATCACGAACTGCACAAATACGGCGACAAGATGCACGACCACAAGCTGTCCATGTTGCCGAGTGAAATATTCCATCGGCAGATTCTCGTCACCTACGAGGACGAGGAATTTGGAGTCGAATGCATTCCCCGCATCGGCATCGAAAATGTGATGTGGGCGTCCGACTACCCCCACGGAGACAGCACATGGCCCGAATCCCGGAAGGCGATCGCCGAGTCCCCGCTAGCAGCGCTGGGCGATGAAGCTGTTCGCAAGATCACCTACGAGAACGCTGCGTCGGTATACGGCATCGAATAGAACGGTCGAGGTGGTTTCTTCAACTCGGATTCCTGCGAATCGTTCCGTGGATGCTGGCCCTAGAGGCTGATCAGGGCGCCTGAACCCGCTCCTGGTAGGTCCTCTGGCGCCTCGGCCACTTGCCTCACCTGGGGCGATCAGAATTCAGTAGAACCGCCACCGACTCAGAGTTCCCGCAGAGCCGCTGGATTCCCGCATAATGGCGGCTTCCATTCCCGGTTTGCCTGGAGTCGCATTGTCGGGTCTCGCTCTCTCGAAATCTCGCGTCGCCGCCTTTGCCTCACCCTCTGCCGCACTCTCCGGGGTCGGAATCCCGATCACCGTCTACATGCCAGCCTATTACGCCTCGGATCTGGGACTCGGCCTGGCAGCCGTAGGTGCCGCCTTCATGCTCGCCAAGCTGTGGGATGTCGTGACAGATCCAGTGGCAGGCATCGTGACCGACAATGTACGAACCCGGTGGGGACGCCGCCGCCTGTGGGTTGCGGTCGGAACGCCGATCATGTTCGCCAGTGCCATCCTGATCTATTTCCCCGAACGGATCCATCCAGACGGTATCACTCAGAACTACCTGCTCCTGGGACTCATCGGTCTCTACGCGGGCTACACCCTCGTCACGATCTCGATCACCTCGTGGGGCGCAGAGCTTTCCACCAACTACCACCGGCGCTCACAGATACAAGGCGCCATCGCATTCGCGGGCCTGTTCGGGAACCTGGTGCTTCTCTCGTTACCCGCACTCCTCGAACTCTTCGATGATGCCACGGTCTTGAGCGACCGTATGGAAATCATGGGGCTCTTCGTCGTCATCGCCCTGCCCCTCACCACGGTCATCGCACTGACCTTCGTACCCGAGCCAAACGTCCCTCCCACGCCGCCCATCGGACTCCGGCGAGCGTTTCAAACGGTGGCTGCCAATCGGCACATGGTGCGACTCCTCGTAGTCGACCTCTTGTTGAGCTTCCCTTCTTCCGTCCGTGGAGTCGTATACATCTTCATCATCGGCCACGTCATCCAGAGGCCAGACTGGACCAGTGGAATCCTCGTTCTGTACATGATCGTGAACGTCATCGCCGTTCCCGCCTGGGTCCGGATCAGTAAATACACAGGAAAACACAAAGCCGTCGCTGCGGGACTCCTGGGGCATGGTGTATTCGCGCTGGCGTATCTGCTGCCTGGCCCCGGGGATATCGCACTGTTCGTAGGGGTTCACCTGGTATCGGCCTTCGTCTACGGCGGTCACAGTTTTCTAATTCGGTCCATGGTCGCAGACGTCACCGATGTCGACACTCTGGCATCGGGTCAGCAACGCGCTGGACTCTTCTATTCGCTGGTCACCATGACGAACAAGATCGGCATGGCGCTCGGAATCGGAATCGCCTACCCGGTACTCGACTGGATCGGGTTCGACCCCGCGGGAAACAACGACCCCACCGCGATCAATGGATTGCGGTATCTATTCGTTCTGACGCCCTTCGTCGCTGAAATGATGGTCGCGTGGATCATCTACCACTACCAACTGGACGAAAAAGCTCAACAAGAGATCCGCTCACAACTCGAGCAGGCCGATCAAATCAGCGAAGATTCCCCAACGGAGCGCTGATCTTCAGCATCAGAAGCAATCACGGCAATGTCTTGCCGGAGAAAGCCACGCGGGTTCGAGCTTTCTCCACAATTCACTGAAATGCGTGTTGAAAACCGCTGCCCCCGATTCCCCGTCAACGCAGACGAAGCGGAAGGTGCTTCAGGATGTTGAACATCGTGCTCTGACCACGCTCGGGTTTCCCCGCCAATTCCATGCGATCCAGATACGGAACCAGCGCCTCAAACAAAATCCTTGCCTCCATGCGAGCCAGCCCGGCACCGATGCAGTAGTGCGGTCCCCCCGGTCCAAGTGCATCGTGGTAGTTCGGGCTTCGGGTCACATCGAAGCGCTCCGGCTCGGGAAAGACGGTCTCATCTCGGTTTGCAGAGACCATCCAGAGAGTGGTCCGTTGATCCGGCTCGATGCATTGACCCGCGATCTCGACGGTTTCCACCGGCCATCGGGCATGGTGCATGACCGGTGACGTGAAGCGCAGCATTTCTTCGACAGCGGTCCTAAGGTCTGCGCCCTCACGCAATTTGTCCAACTCACTGGGCCATTCCAGTACCGCAAGCATGCCCTGAGCGATCAGATGGCGGGTCGTCTCCGCACCGCCTCCGATGTATGTGCTCACAAAAGCGCGTTGTTGTACCCGGCTCAGCGGCTCCCCATCGAGACGTGCGTCAAGGACATCATCGATGAGGTCCCCGCGCGGTTCACGTTCGTGTTCCACGAGCAGCCGTTCGTTGTAATCGTCCATCGCCTGCTGAATTTCCAGGAACTCATCGTAGGAAGAAGGCGCGTACTCAGGATCCGAGCCACCGATCGTCGCGTTGGCTCGCCGGAGGATCCCGGGTTCGTCTTCCCTCTGGATCCCCATCATCTGCCCAATGACCCGCAACGGGAACGGCATCGCGAGTTCAGTCACGAAATCGCCACCCCCTTTTGCCACGAACGCCGACACGAGTTCGTCAGCAAGCTCCCTTGCCTCTCCCTCACGTGCACGGATTCGGCTCGGTTTGAATGCGTCACTCACTAGGCTGCGCATCCGGGTGTGCTCGGGAGGATCCATCGTCAACAAGGTCAACTCGCCCCGATTCTCCGTCCCCGCAGGGGCGGGACCTCCATGGCTCGAGAACCGCTGGGGATCCTTGTTCACCTGACCAACTAGTTCGAAACTTGAAACTACCCAGTACTGATCCGGTTCGTACCAAAAAACCGGGGATTCGCGCCGAAGCTGGGCGAACGTTTCGAATGGAATTCCGCGCCCGAATTGCTGTTTGCTGAGATCTATATCCATAGGCGCAAAGATACGCCCATGGAGGCTCCATGCCTACCTTGAATTGGAGACAGGACTCGAGACTCAGACCTGGATGATCCGCGGGTCGAAGAGCCCGAGCGCATCGTGGGCCTCGCGGCCGATGAGCGCCTGCATCTCCTCCGAGAGTTTCGCAACCGTCTCTGGGGTGATCGACAAATACTGGTTCTCTTCCTGCCGGACCCAACCAACTGAATACGACAGGATCAGACCAAAGCGCTGTGTAGCCGAGACATTCGCACCCGCACCATGAAGCGTTCCACCCAACCAGTAGAGCACCGAGCCAGCAGGCATCGTCGCCGAGACAACTTCATCCGGCGTGTGAACACGGTCCGCCGACCATCGGTGGCTACCCGGAACCAATCGCGTTCCGCCATTCTCAGCGGTGAAGTCACTGATCGCCCACATGCTGGCAACGATGAGGTTCGGTCGTGGCAGAGGAAAAATCGGAAAAGGGTCCTCTTCACGGTGAAGAATCTGCGACCTAGCCCCCGGACCGACTTCGAGAGCGCCGGTCACATGCAGCTGGTGGCGCTCGCAGTTCGGGCCCAGGTGGCTCTCGCAAAGCACTGCGGAGATCGGGTGCATCACGAGCTCCCAGGCTGCCTCTGCCCGTTCGATGATTGCGATCGCTCGCCGCGTGTAACCAGGATAGAACGAGTCCGGGTCGTCTTTCTCGATCCATTCCGCAGGCAGCGCATCGAGATGCGGCCGCATGGCCCGAGATATTTCCGCGCCCACCTCCGCATCGAACGCATTGGTCACGACCAGACACCCCGCCTCACCAAGCGCACGGGCCATCTCGTCCGTCGACTCGTCAGATTTCATCCTGGGAATCATCTTCCTCGCCACCTTTCCAGCTTCAGTATCTCTTCAAAGGATCGGGGGCCCAGCCTTTTCCTGGCGACGCCATCGGCTCTCTATGAACAAAACGGGAGAGCAGGCCCCATGTCCGCACTCCGACTGGGCTTCGGGTCGACACTGCGCGAGCCCCTCGTGACCATCGCTCACAACGCTCACCCGCTCAGTCGTCCGCATCCCCAGATCCCGGACAACGACGTCTACCTCCCCGATTCCAACAGAAACCACTGTCCGAACGCAGTTCTTGAGAGCCTCTCGCCAACATACTACACATCTTAGATTTCAATTTTGATTGTATATTGATTTTTGAATTTGGGCGACTGATGAATCTACGACGTGCCGATTTGCAAGAAACAGCTGCCGCGGCATGGATTGAAAAGAATGGAATCAACCGACCGAAAGCGCCAGGGACTCCAGAGCATTACCGAAGGCCAGGATCAGTCCAACGCTCAGAATGCCTACCACGAGGGCAGCTACCAGCCCCGCCGCTAGCGGTCGAATTCCCAGGGCACGGAGGCGGGAAATCTGGGTGCCCAGGCCTATCGAGGCCATGGCG
The DNA here is from genome assembly GCA_022447545.1 of Myxococcota bacterium. GTDB lineage: Bacteria > Myxococcota_A > UBA9160 > UBA9160 > SMWR01 > JAKVBI01. The sequence continues at coordinate 50,102 of JAKVBI010000028.1, read as the reverse complement.
ACAGTGAGACACCATGCGGAGAGAGTGGAGGCTCCCTCAATGACACTCTGCCAAGTACCCGGTGACAGTACACCCCCAAATGGCGCGTCCCCCATATCGCCAAGCGTTCGCAAGAACGCCATGGCGAGAAAATCGCCACCTTACCCCCCCCACATCGCTTATGGCGAAACGACCAAGATCGCATGGTTCAACGTTGGAGTCGGCCACTTCAGAAATGACAGCGTCAGGCCAGAGGCGTTGGACCTATGGGTGGATTGCGTCACCCACTCATAAAACCCCTACCAGGTAGCGTTGTCAGTGATCGAGAGATACACAAATTGTGATCCAATGTTCGAACTTTTCCGTATCTTGAAATCCAGGACGGATTTGATGGGAGATCTAAGGAGATGAGAATCATTGCGGCCGTATTGGCCTTGGTTCTTTTTGTCATGCTTTGGCAACACCTTCGGTACCTCCACGCGCGACGAAACGCCGTGGAAGATCGTCAACCAATTCTGCATTCCCCGTCCAACTTCCACGTCATCACCTATCTCGAGATTGGAGAAGGGTCCGATCTGATCACGGAATTATCAAGGCTGCGCCGTGAAATCGAGAACACCGGTAGCGCACACGTGGTGTACGCCGGACAAGCCGCGTTCACGCTCGCGTCGAGCCAACTCGGCCCCCAGACATGGGATGCCGTAATCTTCATCCGATACCCGTCACGGGAAAGCTATGACGCCCAGGCCAAGAGCGCCGGCCATCGAGAGGCTCTGGCCGCCTTCTCCCAAACCTACTCCTACGGCATGCGCCGTAACCCGCTGGTCAATGCACTGATTCCGCAACTTCTGCTGGCTGTGCGGATCTTCGACATCGCCCGGGGCAATTGGAAGGTCGAAGACCTGGCCCCCATACCGGCTCCCAATGATCCCCAGCAGGCTCGTCTGCTCGAGAGCCGAATCGGAAATCTTCTCAAGCTTCGTTCAGTGAACGATGATGCGATCTTGATCTTCAATTTGGCGCTCCCCGGAAATGAGGAGCAGCGAACCGCCAACAGCTCCTATGACCTCAAGATGCTGACCCGCATGGCAGCGCTCGCTCACGGCCCGATGCACGTCGGGCAAGCCGTTGCCCTCGACGGAAACGCGCGTTTCGAACAAGCCATCCTGGTCTACTATCCCGGCGTGAGCTATTTCGCTGATCTGGTCGGGAGTCGCTTCTATCAGGGCATCATGGGTGACAAGCAACTCGGGGATACACTGGTGGTCCCCACGGTACCGATTCTCTCGAAGCTTGAATGAGCCGGGCTCCCGAGTGTCCCCTGTGCGCAGGACACGAGGGAATCGTTTCAAAACACAGGGCAGTCCAGCACGCAGCGGCACCATAAAACGAGTTGAAAAACTCTGATGACGCTGGCGATCGTGGTGTGCAGCGTCCTGACGCCCTGGATAGATGTCCTCGGTACGACCGACCCTTCAACCTCGGCCTGCTCGTCTACGGACATTCTTCCTGCCGGCCGCCACCCGCAGCCTTTGAGGCGGCGCCATGAGACGCCTTCTCGCTCGAAATTTTGCCTCGAAATCGATGGCAAGGCCCTGAGTCTCGCAGTTGGGCGACCGGAGAGAGAACACCCAAGGCAAATGATCATTTCCTGAGGGGTTCGAAGCGGTGTGATCGATCCAGCCCTTACTTGCCCGCAGCTACGACTACCGGTGCCGGGTAACGACCTCGGGCGCCTCGAGGGGGAGCTGCAGCGACCCGCCCACCGCGGTTTCGAGCTTGATCCACGCAATCGCGCCAGTGAGCATTTGTTTGACCATCATGCGCTCGAGCGAAATCATGCGCCGCTGAGACATCAACAAATCGTTGACGAAGGCTTCCCCCGTCTCCTTCCGAGCGAGAAGAGATTGCACCACTTTCTTGGCAGGGGGCACGAGGTCTTCGCGGTACATGCGCAACTGCTCGCGGCCGCGAAGCCATTCATTCAAAGCTGTACGCGCCTCGGTAACGGCCTCCTGGCGAAGTACATCCATCGAAAGGTTCGCCCAGTTCTGTTGGGCGTCAGCTCGCGCGATCTTCGCCGATCCATCATCCAGCACCGGAATCGAGACCGCGCCACCCATCATCCAGGCCTCTCGCCCTCCAAAGTTTTGTTTGTATCCGGTGGACAGAGTCACCTCGGGAAATCGCGCCCAGCCGGCCAGGCGAGAACGCGCCTCGGCGGCCGTGGATGCTTTTCCCGCCGCGGCAAGGTCCAAACGAACCGTCTTTGCCCTTAACTCCACTTCCCCCTCATCCGGAGGCGGGAATCCAAGAGTGGCTGCCAAATTTCCAGACATCGACCAGTCCGTTCCCAACTCTGGCCGACCCATCAACCGGAGTAGTTCGAGTTGCTGAGATCGATACATCCGGATCGCGTTCGCGTGATCTGCTCTGGCACGACTGGCATCCATTCGAGCTCGTTCGAGATCCACCGAAGACACCCCGCCCTGACGCTCCAACCGTTCGATCTTCTGTTGCGTCAGCGCTGAGGTCTTGACGTAGGCAGCATTCAACTCGATGAGGCGCTCCATGCACATCGTTCGAGAAAAGGCGATGCGAACACGAGCCGCCGTCGTCACCACTCGATGTGCCGCCTCGAAAATCGCAGCCTCCAGCAGTGCGTCCCCTTCGTCCATGCGATCACTCAGGGTCCAGAGCCAGGTGAGTTGCTGGATCATCTGGACGAAGAGAGGCGCACCAGCCATCCCATCGATCGCCGCGCCAAAAGCCATCTGAACGACTGGATTCGGCGGAAGTGAAGCCTGCGAGAGGTTCGCGCGGGCCGCAGCCACCTCCGCCAGGTTGCGCCGCAGTGCGGGGTCGTTACTCAGTGCCTGTTGAACTGCGACATCGACCCCGAGCGCCGAAGTGCCGTTCCACGTACCGGTTTGCTCCCGCCACGGCTTCGACCAGAGATCTTCGAGGGAACCTCCAATGCCCTTCCGGTCGTCCGCCAAAGCCGCGGTCTGGGCGATATCGGGCGCAGGGTTGGCCGAAATGCACCCCACCACGATGACTCCGAAGGCCAGAGTGAAGGAAATGCATGCAAGAGTTCGAAGCTGCACCACCGCCTTGATCCCCAAATCGATTCAATACTCGAAACACTATGGAAGTCACGGATCTTAACAGAGAGTTCAGTGGCCGGATGGAGACCCCTCACTCCATCGTCAAGGCAGGAGTACCGAGCGCAATTCAGCGCCAGCTGTAGTAGTTGTCGGGGACGGTTACGCCGAGATGACACATCCGACAAGCCGTACTCTGTTCGGCGGGACCGAACGGCTGGCGGATTTGCGAGCCGAAGAGATCTCTTGGGGTCTTCCAGGTTTCGATGAGACCGTCTGCACCGAGCAGCTGGGCACGTACCGCGTCGATTTCGCGTACAAAACCCGCAGGCGCGTTTTTCCCCTGGAGCCAGGTCGAAAGGCTTGCGAAACGAGCATCGGCTTCTTCTGCCTGATTCAACGCCGTGTAGCCCTCAGCCAGAGTGATTTGAGTTCCCACCTGCTTGAACGGCGCTAGCGAAGTGACCCGTAGCGCACTCCAGTTGTTCCCGTCGTCGAAGCCATCGATTCCAGTCTGAATGGGATTACTCGGCGAATCGAGCAAGCTGATGTTTCCCGCAAGTCCGACAAATCGCATCTCGGACCCCCAACCCTTGTTGTACACACTCGAGGGCGGTCCGTAGAGAAGTGCGAGTTGCCTCATTCTCTGCAACGTCGCTTCGCCATCAAAATCGGAGCCGGGCAGCCAACCCTCCAGAAGAAATTCTACGAACGAAAGAATGTAGAGCCCAAAAGTAATCGCGTTGGGGTTGCTCGCATTCTCTTCCAAAGACGTGATGATGCCTTCAACGGCGTCGACAATGTAGGGAAGGCCGAAGGGATTACACGGCTCATACGATTGATAGATCATGATATTTCCGAAGGCCAACAGCTTGTGAATCCGCGCCGAGTAGGCGGTGGAACTTGCCTTGGCGTACTTCGCGGATTCCTGAGTCCAATCCTTCATCTGATCAATGTCTGTATTGACGAGAATCGCCCAGTACTTGCGTTCCATCGCGAGTTCCAAGGAGTGATCCGACTCACAGGGTGTCGAACTGTCATCGTCCAAACAGGCTGCCGAATAGCGGACCTCGGGAATCTCCGGATGCAGTTCGACCCCAGTGGGATACTCGGCCGGCTTCGGTGGAGCCGCAACGACGGGAAGATAAGGCTTAGCTCCCAATTCGTTTCCAAGAACCAACGCCTCGAGAGTTTGTTCGAGGTCTTCCTGGGCAGATTCCAATTGCCGAAACTCATTTTCAAATGTTGAAATTGCAAACGAACGGGCCGCTCGATTTCCACCCGAAAGATCGGAAAGGCTGTTCAGAAGTTCATAGGAGCATGTTTCGAAGAGAGCTCGAAGAATGCCCCCGTCAATGAAGAGCGAACTCGACTCACAGTCGGAGGGAATCGTTCCAGACAGTCTTTCAATTTCGTAAGTCAGATCGCCATTTTCATACGACAACGGATTCAACAACGTGACGACAGCGTTGTAGACACGTCCGTCGTCCGGAGACGTGCAGACGAGGTCTGCGTTGGGATTGACGTCACTGAACCCACCCGAACCCGTATCCCAGTTTCCGAGGAACTGGCTCGTCTTCAGCGTTCCCGACAATTTGCTGGGACGATCTCCAAAGTAGACCGTGTCGATCTGGTCATGGAGCGTCAATTGGCCATTGCTGAAGGTGCTGGTGGGCGCATTCTGAACGAATAGAATTTCGGGCTCATCAGTTGCGTCCACAGTCGTGACTTCGATCTCAGAACGCGGCCGACAGGTCGATCGTAGAATGACCCTCGCACCATCTCGGGGTTTCGAATCATCACGTGCCTCGGAACGCGCGCAGAGGGCAAGTTCCTTCCCTACCTCGAGTTCACGCTGGCGGCATTCCGAACGAACCCGAACTTTAGAACCCGGTCGGGTCCAATTCTCCGCCAGCCTGTCCTGCCTGGCGCACAGAACAGAATCGTCAGAGCGCACGGACATCGCCCCGAACAGAGAAACCCCGAAAACGAAAGCAATCGGCAGGAAAAGACGGTGGGACATGGGTGGGAACACTCCACAAAAACTCTGAATTTTGGATTCCTGTGATCACCCTAGCGGAAAGAGGTGGGGAATCCCCTGCAGATGGAGGTCGAATCTCTCGGAGCTTCTCGCTCCACTGAGATTCCGATATGCAAGTCGTGAGACAACTGATTGGGTTTGTTGGGAGAAGTTCCCATCGACAGGAATTTACGTTTGCCGGGCAACCCCGACCGATTGCATGCCCTTCGACGTTCGGCAGTCGACCGCGGGACCGTGCAAGGACGAGCCCTCAAAGAGCCACTGGACGGCATGGATCTCTCAGCAGTCCAGCAACCCCAAAGCCACTATTCTCGCTTGGAGTTGAGCCTTTGAGCTTTCCCCCGGCAATCAGCGAGGACCCGATGCCGACCCAAGCATTCCAAATCGACGAAGAACAGTTGGCGATGGATGTCGCAGAAAATGCGATTCGGCGGACCCTCTACCGGTACTGCCGAGGGATCGACCGCAGAGACTATGACCTGGTCCGAGACTGCTACCACCCGAACGCGATGGACGATCACGGAGATTACCTGGGTGGCGTGGATGGATTCATCGAACACGTAAAAACCAACTTGGCGCGCTTCGAACGAACCATGCATTTCCTTGGAAACATCCTCGTCGAGGTCGACCTGCGAGCCAATCATGCGCGAAGCGAAGCCTACGCCATTGCCAACCACCGGCTCCGCGCCAATGCCAAGAAGCCTCTCCGCGACTTCATCGTTGGCCTTCGTTACGTGGATGACTTCCAACGACGTGAGGGTATGTGGCGTATCGCGAACCGGGTTTGTGTGTTCGAATGGAGCCGAATCGATCCCGTCGCCGATGGACCGTTTGCCTTTGGTACTGGCCACACCCTGGGTCGGCACGGGAATGAGGACGTGGTTTTCCTCGAGCGACTGAGTTCCGTGATCGACGCGAAGCGGACCTCCTAGAGCAAAACCCCTATTTCAGGATCAGCGATTGTACGGATCCCCGACTTCGGAGCCAGGCGCTCGACGACTCCGATGGAATCACGTGCCCACTACCCATTGGCTCCGTGGCACTTCTTGAACTTCTTGCCGCTGCCACAGTGACATGGATCGTTGCGCCCGGTTTTGGGCTGGTCGCGCACATAGGGGGTCCGACTCACCGAAGGATCATGGCTATGGTCACAATCGGGACCGTGGACGTGCCGTGGTTGCTGGATCGGTCTGTGCTTGGCCATGCTGAGAATCCTGAACAGCGGTTGTAGAAGAGGAATGGAGAGAATACGCGACTCGACGAAAAACACACGGGAGGCCTCGTCATCCCTCGACGCGAAGACCGATGCGGGCTGGACGAGGACGAGCCTCCTACTCATCGGTCTCCTGGCATTCGGTGGACTTCCGAGCCCTTCCGTTGCAGCCACAGCGGAGGCGATCTCGCGCGTCATCGGGTACTACCCAGCCTGGGGGATCTACGGTCGGAGCTTCGAGATCGCCGACCTCCCGGGCGACAAGCTGACCCACATCAACTATGCGTTCGCCAACCTGGTCGGAGGACAATGCGTGCTCGGTGATCCATGGGCCGACGTCGAGCGGCACCTGCCCGGAGACCCGTGGTCGGGTCCAGGATCCGACGCCCCATACTTTGGAAACTTTCGCCAGCTCGACCTGTTGCAGGAGCAACACCCCGGCCTCCAGACCCTGATTTCCGTGGGGGGCTGGACCTGGTCGGGAAACTTCTCCGACGCAGCACTCACGCCGACATCGCGCGCACAGTTCGCGACGAGCTGCGCCGACTTCATGGAGACCTACGGCTTCGACGGCATCGATATCGACTGGGAATATCCCGGAGGAGGCGGCCTGTCCTCGAACACCTCTCGCCCGGAGGACACCGAGAATTTCACACTCTTGTTGCAAGCATTGCGGAGTGAACTCGACGCGCGGGGGACTGCGAACGGTCGCCAGTATCTGCTGACGATCGCCGCACCCGGTGGGGCCGACAAGATCGCGAAGATCGAGGTCGAACAAATCCATCCCCTCCTCGACTTCATCAATGTCATGACCTACGACTTCAATGGATCCTGGAGTTCTGTCTCGAACTTCAACGCACCGCTCTTCCCGTCGCCTGATGATCCAACGAGCGTCCCCGGGGCCAACGCCGACGCGGCGATTCAGAACTACCTCGCGAGAGGCGTGCCATCCGACAAGCTCGTAATGGGCGTACCCTTCTATGGTCGCGGAGTGCAGGGCGTCGCCAACGTAAACGGGGGGCTCTTTCAAAGCTTCACCGGAACCCCGATGGGTACCTGGGACGACGCCACCACCGGTGCCACCGGCATGTTCGACTACTCCGATATCGCGGAAAACTATCTGAACCAGCCCGGCATTGATGTCTATCGCGATTCCGATTCGGGAGTCCCCTGGCTACACAAGCCCTCGAATGGTCTGTTCCTCAGCTACGACGACCCCGCCTCTCTCGTGCTGAAGAAGCAATACATCCTCACGAACGGGCTGGGCGGGGTCATGATCTGGGAGATGTCCAGTGACCTCGAAGACCAGCTCCTCGATGCACTGATTACGCCCACCCCCGCGGTTCCGGCGTTGGGCCCCCGTGCCCTCATCATCCTCGTAACCCTCCTGGTCATCGCTGCACCACGAGTGGACAGAAAAACGACGACGTCGAGCCATTAGGACCTCGGCCGCGCTGTCTGAGACGCAAGGGGAGCCCTGCCAAGTCATTGCCCTGAGCGCTGCGAAGTGGCCGGCTAGAGCCTCTGATCCTGAGCCCTGAAATCAGCCCCGAAAATACGCGCAGCACCGCCGACCTCTCTCGCGGTTCCTGAGACCGGGAGCCTGAGCCTTCCAACCGTCCAATGGTATCGTTGCGTCTGGACCGAACGTTCCCCTCCACGAAAAGAGGTTCCCATGAGTCAAGGAAATCGCGAGCATTCCATCGTCGTCTGGGGGGCATCGGGTTTCACTGGAAAACTCACTGCCGAATACATCCTCGGGCGTTATGGCGTCAATGATCGATTCAGCTGGGCCCTGGGTGGACGCAACCTGGCAAAGCTCGAAAAGGTCCGAAAAGAGATCAGCGAAACCACGGGTGTTGAAGCTGAGGCTCTTCCCATCGTGGTGGGGGATGGCGACGACGAAGCCTTTCTGCAGGACCTAGCCAGCCAAACCGACGTGGTGTGCACCACCGTCGGCCCCTATGCGAAATACGGATCCAAACTGGTAGCTGCGTGTGTGCGGGCTGGAACCGACTACTGTGATCTCACCGGAGAAGTCCAATGGATGAAACGGATGATCGATGCGCATCACGAACAAGCTACTGAGAACAACGCGCGGATCGTTTTCACATGTGGGTTCGATTGCATTCCCTCGGATATCGGAGCCTTCTTTCTGAATGAAGAAATGAAAAAGAAACACGGCGTTCCGTGCTCTCACATTCAGCTCCGCGTAAACGGTTTTAGCGGTGGGGCCAGCGGAGGCACCGTCGCCAGCATGCTCAACATGCTGGACGAAGCCGCAGAGGACTCGAGCATCTTCAAGACCCTGGGCGCCCCCTATTCCATCAATCCAACCGACCAGCAGACTGGACCCGACTCCAGAGAGGCCGTACTCCCTTCCTACGATCGAGACTTCGACCAGTGGATTGCGCCCTTTGTCATGGGTGCGGTGAACACCAAAGTGGTTCGTCGTAGCAACGCATTGCTCAACTATGCGTATGGTCGGAATTTCAGATACGACGAAGCCGTGCTTTGTGGCCGAGGCCCAGGTGGCCTCGCGAAGGCAACGGCTGCCGGACTCGGGAGCGCCATCGGAATGGGCGCCATGGCCGTGGGCCCGATTCGACGGTTTGCCGCGGGGCGTCTCCCTCAACCGGGAGAAGGCCCCAGCCTGGAAAAGCGCGAAACCGGTTTCTTTGACCTGACGCTGCTTGGCCATCACCCCTCGGATCCGAGCCAGAACCTGAAGGGCCGCGTCCGGGGAGACCGGGATCCTGGCTACGGATCCACTTCCAAGATGCTCGGCGAGAGTGCCGTGTGCCTCGCCACCGACGAACTGACTTCCAACGGAGGGTGTTTGACACCTGCATCCGCCATGGGCAACGCGCTTCTCTCGCGCCTTCCCGCCCACGCTGGCGTCTCCTTCGAGCTCGATCGCTGAAAGTTTCCAACTGGGACGATGAAGGCTTCCCCGAACAGGCGTGGGTTATGATGCCTACGTGGCGAATCACACCAAGCCGGATGGGCGTTCCCACTCGATTCGCAGCCATTCTCGCGGTGGCGATTCTTGGCTTGGTCCTCGTCCCGGCAATGGTCGTACCTGCGGGAACCATCGCAGTGGGCGCACATCACACGGCCGACAAAGGCCTGGGGCTCGCGTATCCAATGGGGGGGGATCTCGTCGGCACGGAGGGAACCTGCTCCGGAACCCTCATCGAGGCGCAGTGGATGCTCGCTGCGGAGCACGGGGGCACCAAGAACTCGTCGGACTTCGCTTTCTTCAATGGAACCCAGCACCCCGTGGCCAAGTCCCACGTGTATCCGGACGTCGTCGCGGATGAAAACCAATCGCTACACGACGGATTCGACATCGCGTTGCTCAAGCTCGATCAAACACCAGTGGGCATCCCCCTCGCGGATCTCTATGACGGGAGCACCGAACTGAGGAGGGCGCGACATACACGGGATTGGTTTCTATGGGGCTGGCGTTAAAACGATGGGGAAGCGCTCTTCAGCCCCGAGCACGGAACCCAAACCACATGACTCGAGATTGCGATTGAAGGACTGGGGGAAACTCCACCAACGCCTCGCAGCAGAATGCTGCATCGCGAACAATGACTCGTGGGAATGAAATCATGACGATCCGCCTAGACCTCTACTACACGATGCGCTCGCCTTATTGCTACTTGGCAACACCCACCCTGGCCCAGTACGCAAAAACCTACGACTTGGCGATTCACCTCAAACCCGTCTTTCCTCTCGCTATCAGCGACGAGACATTTTTCGAGCGCGTCAACCCTTTGTGGCCCGCATATTTGTTGCGGGACACCCATCGAATCGCAAAGCGTTTGAACATCCCATTCCACTGGCCCCGCCCTGACCCCATCGTTCAGGATTTGAAAACCCGTGAGATCGCGGCCGAACAGCCCTACATCACACGCCTGACGCACTTTGCCCAGATCGCGGCTGAACGCGACAAGGGTCTCGAATACGTGGTGTCGGTGAGCGCACTGCTCTTCGACCCGAATGTCGAGGGATGGAACGAAGGTGATCATCTGGAGCGCGCAATGGCGAGAGTGGGGCTCGACATCCACGAGTTCGAAAGAATTGCGTTGTCGGAAGCGAATCGATTGGATGCGGTCGTCCGTCAGAACCGGAACGATCAGCTCGCTTCTGGGCACTGGGGGGCACCGTTGTTCGTTCACCAGAAAGAGATTTTTTTTGGCCAGGACCGCCTCACCGATCTCCTCTGGTACCTGGAAACACAAGGTCTTCAGAAGCGCTGACGCGGGCGACGCTCGGAAGCGCAAAGAAGACCCAGGTAGAGGCGTTCAGTCTTGGCGGGCGTGAACCTGGCAACGCTTGAGCAAACATCTTGAATTCGGGTCAAACTCATCGCGTCGATGCAAGACGCGGCGGTTGTCCCAGATGATCACTTCGCCCACCCGCCATTCCTGGGTCCAAACCTTCTCGAGACGAACCGAGTACTGCCACAAGTCATCCAGCAGTGCCTCGCTCTATTCGACGGGGAGTCCCGTCACATAGGCATAGGCTCGGCGACCGAGGCCTCCGATTCTCGCAGCCGATCAATCGGAAAAACGACGTTCACATCTTCTCTGAAACCTGATCGGTCGAAATGAACGGAAGAGTGCGTCATCCTAAGTTCGCTCACGCGGATTGAACCTGGGGTCACGCGATCAGAGAGATCGACCACGCGCAAGGGATCATCGCCCCGGCGATGTAAACCTGCCGTGGTAATGATTGCGACTCTGCACTCGGAAAGAGGCGGGGGCTCCACCCAGGGCGTCGGCCCGGGGAGCTCGCAGGGCTTCCCCAATAAATGCGCCCGTTCGACCGCCGGCATGTCTTCGATTCGAACCACGCGTTCTCCGAAAACAAGCCTCAAGCCGTCTGCGAATGGCCCTTCGAGAGCGCCCTCGCTACGTCGCCTGTCGGCCAGGGCTGGTGCCCCGTGTAGTCGGACATGACGGTCTTGCCTTCGGCGATCTCACCCTGCACGGGATCGTAGACCCTCCAGTGCATCGTGGGGCCGAACAGGGGCTGGGATTCGACCGAGATGACCCTCACTTCTCCCTCGTCGAACTCACAGATCGGTTGAATCGCACTCAGCAACTGCTCGCCATTCAGATGGCCGTCTCCGAAGTTCCAGCCGAGCACCATGCCGCCCAGCACCTCGCCTTCGAACCAGTCGTAGTCCTCGATGTCATCGACGGCAACTGGAAGCGCCTCGAAGAGAGGCCGCCCCTGGAAGTGCATGAAGCGGCTGACCATCATCATCACCTTCGCGATCTCGAACTCGATTGGGCTGTCAACAATCTCCTCGAGCTGCTCGTTCACCGTAGCGCTCGTCTTCTTGAGCTTGCGCAGCTTTTCGGTGGAGCCATTCTTTTTGAAGAGCCAGATGTTGTACGCCCAGTTACCCGCGTAGTAGCGCATGGAGGGAAGGAAGGAGACACGCGCGGGCACGAAGTTTCCGAAGGTCGGAACGACAGCCAGGGAGAAGAGCAGCGCCGCCAACAGCAGCGGCATCTGGGTCATGTCGAAGACCGAGGTCTCCGGGTGAAACCAGAACAGGAACCAGCCGCCATAGATCATCAAGATGTTCCACTCCACCGGCATCCCGTTCGGGTTGTTCAGCCCGATGAAACTGTGGAATCCCGTAAAGAGAATGCATCCGCCGAGGAGCAGCCACCAACTTCCCGTGAGGTGGGCGACCAACAAAATGATCGGGATCGAAAACTCGGCGACGTGACCGAAGAGCGCCATCCTCTCGGCAAAAGGAGAAGCCCGCAGATCGTCTGGAAAATCGCGAAAGAGGCGCTTCTTGAGGAGCTTCGGGAAGAAGGGCCCATTGTTCATCATGAACATGATCACAGAGGGAAAGTGGGCGTTCCACTTGGACACCGCAGCCCAGAACCAGATGAAAGACCAGGTAATCATCGCCCCGGCGATCCAGAGATCGTTCGCAGCCGCGAACGTCATACAGCCAATCACCACCCAGTAGTGCTCGTATCGGGCAACCAGAAAGAGAGTCTTGTCGAGCACACCGTTCACGGCGGTGAGCAGGAAGCAAGGCAGGAGCAGCTCCGCCGTGACCTCTGGAGCCACCAGTACGCGCAGTAGCAGGATCTGGTTGAGGATGTAGAGACCGACGTCGAGCCAATTACGGGTGTCGCCACCGATCAGCGGCGCACCGCGGAAGAGCGGGAGCTTGACCGTTCCGACACGCGCGAAGTGGCGATACCCACCGAACCACTTGTCAAAACGCGCGTTCATCGGCCCCCAGCCACATCCGAAGCCAAAGAGCTCCCAGCACATGGACCAGACCATCGCCTTCTTGAACGCTTCGGTCGTGAATGCCCAGTCAGAAACCGAGAAGAAGCCCGGATAGCCGGCATTGAAACTGCACCAGAACGCCCAGGTGCCGATCAGAGCGAACAGGTACTTGCCCCAATAGAGCGCCATCACCTCCGGCCGATTCGGACTCGCGTTCGCCCAGGTCCGGCAGGCCAAGCGCACACGCTCCGGAAAGGGTGCGTTCAGAATGCGCTGAGGGTCATAGGGGGGCAGGTCGGGAGCTTGGGTCGTCATGCCCCGGCCAGCATAGCCCGGAAACCCCGGAGCCAGGCCAAACACGGGTCGAGACCCAGTCGCCGGAGTGGGCTGGAGCACGCAACCGGCGCGTGGGTTCTGCGCTCGGATTTCGTGGATGAGAGCCCCCGGCAGTCAACGCGAAGAGTGGAGAGGGGTAGGAGGCTGAGTGCGGGCCACCCATCCTTGGGAGACCTGAACGGATTCCATCTGCAGCCTCAGCGAAACCATCGGAAACAGTTCGACCGGGGCCAAAACAACACATCTGTAGTGCTGGTGTTCCTAAACATCTCGCGGATCGCGGGGATAACCATGTGCTTGAGTTGTTTTCAACGCTGGGATCCCCGTCTGTAGACGGACCCAGACTTCTGAGAGGAGCGGGGAAGTCATGACCATCGCGATCGGAGGAAGTGGTAGTGGCCTACTGGATACGAGCCTCCAGATCCTGAAACGGGGGGACCCGATTCGGTCTGGAGAAATCGGCCACGGTGAAAACATCTACATCAACACCTCGAACGGCAACCTCATCATCCAACACGAAGATGCCTTCCTCCCCAGTCTGGGCGAAGACTTCCGCCTGCTCCGAACCTACAACTCGCGCGGCGAGGGCACCGAGTTCTCCACCGGCAAGTGGTCCTTCTCCACGAGTCTGAAACTCAGCGTCGTCTACCTCTTCCCCCACAGGGTCCTCGAACTCCACCGCGGCGACGAGAGCCTCTTTCAGTTCAACTTCGACGAGGCTCGCGGCCTGTGGGTGAGCACTGACGGCGATGGCGCCTACGAGACCATCACGGAAATCAGCCAATCCTGGGAGTTGTATCAGGCCCGCTACGCGCTGACCCGCGAGGACGGCGTCGTCCTCGAGTTCGACTTTCTCGGCAACCTACTCCGTTCCACGGACCCCAATGGCGTGACCATGGAGTACGTCTACGATCAGGACACGTTCCAGCTACAACGGGTCCTCGACGATGACGGCCGCGTCATCGACTACCACTATGACCCGACCACCTGGGAGCTGGACAAGATCACCGACGATTCCGGCAGCACACTGGTCGACTACGAGTTCGACGCCTGGGGCAAACTGCTGTCGGTCACCGACCGCATGGGTCACGTCACCCGCTACGAGTACCACCCCCAGGGCATGCTCACCAAGGTCATCCTCCCCAATGAGCAGACCGTGGACGGCAAGACCGAGACCTACGCGGCCCGCGAAATGTCTTTCGATTACAAGATGCTCGATTGGCGCCACGCGAGCCGCTGGTCCTCCTACGGGGTCTCGAAGATCACCAACGCCAATGGCGGAGTGATCAGCTTCGACTACGAGTTCGACGTGGAATTTGCCGACGCGAACCCGCGATTGATTCGCGAGCGCCCCGACGGACAGAAACGCCTCAACGCCTGCACCCAGCCCATCGAGACCATCAGTACGGGAACGACACGCGTCGTCAACGCCCACGGCAACTACCGCGCCACATCGAACGAGAAAGAACACGTCGATTGGCGAATTGCCAATGGCTATTACGCCCAATACGACCCGGACAACACCGACACCACCTACCTGGGACAGGTCGAACACATCCGCGAGATCTTCGGTCTCCACTACAAGTACCGCGACGACGGCTACATCACCGAGATCACGGATCAGTTGGGCTACGTGACCCGCTACCAGTACGACGAAAACAACAACCTCGCCGCCGTGATCGACCGCAACGGCTGGGCGGTGACCCAGAGCAGCCACAGCTACTACCAGGACCTGCGCGAAGAACTCGGCTTCTCCCGCTCCCTGGCGGCACTCAGCGAGGCCGACACCGCGGCCCTCGAGGCCCTCTACACCCGTTCCTTCACCTACGACGATCGCGGCAACCTGATCAGCCGTACCGACCACGGCGGCTTCGTGACCACCATGACCTACACGAGCTTCAACGCCGTGGAGAGCCTCACCGACGCCGAGGGCCACGCCCTGGTCACCGGCGACAGTCCGGACCTTCAGGCCAAACGAACCCAACTCGGCAAGGCGCCACTCGCGGCGAACCTCTCGGACGACGACAAGACCGCCCTGCTCGACCTCTACACCACCCGCTACGCGTACGACGCCCACCAGAACCTGATCGAACAGGTGGACCCGGGCGGCGACATCACCCGCTTCGAGTACGACGCCGACGGCAACCGCACCCGCCGCATCGTGCTCCTCGACCCCACGGTGGTGGACCCGGACCTGCCCGCCAACGCCGACCTCGTGCAGATCACCCGCTACTCGTACGATGCCTACGGGAACAACACCCTGGAGATCGACGGCGAGGGCCACCAGACCCTGAGCGAGTACGACCACTTCGGCAACCTCACCCGGGTCACCAATCCCAACGGCGGCGTCACCACCCTGACCTACGACGCCGACGATCGCCTCCTCTCGGTCACCGACCCCGAGGGTCACACCACCGCCAACGCCTACGACGCCGTGGGCAACAAGATCAGCATGACGGATGCCGCGGGGCACACCGTTACCCAGATCTTCGACCGCAACAATCTGCTGCTGACGACCCTGGACCCCTCGGGCAGCGACCCGCTGCTCGACCGCACCACCGAGCACCGCTACGACGTGGTGGGCAACCGCACGACCACCACCGATGCCGAGGGGCGCTCAACCACCTACACCTTCGACAACCGCAACCAGATCGTGGTGGTCACCACGCCGGCGGTGGCAGGTGCCGACGGCACTACCCCCACCCCCTATGAGACCGGCTTCGGGTACGACGCAGAGATCAACCTGATCCGCCGCAGCGACCACCGTGGGGAAGTGACGGACCTGATGTACACGCCGCGGGGGCTCGTCCTTCAGCAGACGGACCCCACGGGCCACATCACCCGGACCGACTACGACGCCAACGCCAACGTGCTGCGCATTACGGCGGGGATGGAACTGCCCGTCGAGAAGCGCCGGGTCACGAGCTTCCGCTACGACGAAGAAGACCAGGTGATCGAACAGACCACGCCCATGGGCCATGCCCGCGCCTATTCGAACGAGAACGTGGATCGCGACTGGCGGGTCCGGGAGAATTTCTACGAGTTCTGGAACCCGACGACCTCGCCGCCGGCCCAGGTCGAAGAGATCCTCGGTTATTTCTCCGAGCAGACCACCTACGACGCCGTGGGCAACGTGGCGAGTGTGACCAACGACACCGGGGCCACCACCGACTACGTGTACGACCGGAACAACCGGCTGCTGATCGAGAAGCTGCCGGCGGTCACGAACCCCATCAGCGGCACGACGGTGCGCCACGAGCGCCAGTACCAGTACGACGGCAACGGCAACAAGGTGGCGGTGATCGACGAGAACGGTTCCAAGACTCAGTACACCTACGACCTCGACGACAAACTCGTACTGATCAAGGACCCCAACGAGATCAAGACGGTCTTCGAGTACGACGAGCGGGAGAACACCACCCAGGTGTTGATCGGCGTGGACGCCCACGAAGACGGCAACCACAAGGTGGTGGTGGACTCCACCGACCAGGCCCAGGTCACGAGCTACACCTACGACGAGTTCAACCAGCAGGTCTCTCAGACCGACGGGGTGGGGAACGCCCTGGCCAGCAGCGACTCGCCCTTCTACCAGAACCTGAGGGTGAAGAAACATTACCCGCTTCAGGTGAGCGATCTGAGCGAGATCCAGAAGAACGAACTCCGAGCCCTCTACACCACCTATTTCAAATACGACCGGGTGGGGAACCAGATCTCGCTCACCAACCGCTCCGACGAGGTGATCGAGTACGAGTACGACGCCCTGGACCGTCTGGTGCGCGAGACCCAGCCCGAGGTTTCGGTCCTCGACCCCACCAGCCTGCAGCTCGAGAACCTCAAGCCCACCACGGTCTGGCACTACGACGGGAACGGAAACCCGGTGGCCGTGATCGACGCCCTGGGACGGGAGACGACCTCGACCTACGACGCCATGAACCGCCGGGTGGAAACCACCAATCCACAGGGGACGGTAGACCACACCGTCTACGACGCCTTCGGGAACGCCATCGAGCAGACCCGGGCCTTCGGGACCTCGGACGCCCGCACCACGACCTGGGAATGGGACCTCAATGATCGGCTGATCTCCACCCGCACCCCCAAGGGCTTCAAGACCACCATCGAGTACGACCCGATCCGCAACCAGGTGGTGGAGACCGACGCCCGGGGCAACACGAGCCAGCAACTGCTCGACGCCCGGGGCCGGACCGTGAAGGCCATCGACCCGCGTACCTTCGAGACCATTTTCGAGTACGACGGCGCCGGCAACCAGATCGCGATCCTGGACCCACGGGGTAGCCAGACTCGCTTCGACTTCGATCCCGGCAACCGCCTCCTCGAGGTGACGGATCGCGAGGGTCGCGTGACGCGCTTCGCCTACGACCGTCGCAACAACACCATCGAGCAGACCACGGGCTACGGGGCCACGGGGGCGGGTTCCCAGGGCGCTGAGGTCACCACCTACGAGTACGACGCCGAGAACCACCTGGTGGCCACCGTCGACGCCAAAGGGTCGCGCTCCACCCAGGTCTACGACCGTTCCTACAACGTGGTGAGTTCGACGGACGAAAACGGCCACACCACGCATTTCGCCTTCGACGCCCTCGAACGAGAGATCTCTATCACCGACCCCATGGGCGGAACCGTGACCTACGGCTACGACGCCATAGGCAACGTGCTGACGCGCACGAACCAGAACGGCAACACCACCACCTACGCGTTCGATGCCCTGGACCGCAACGTCGTGGAGACGGACCCCGACAATGTGGAGACCCACTACGCCTACGACCGAGTGGGCAACCAGGTGTCGATTACGCGTGCCGCCAATGTGGCGGGCCATGAACGCACCACCACCTACAAGTACGACCGGGACGACCGACTGATCTCCATGGTGGATCCGGTGGGCAATGCCCTGGCGAATGCGGCCACCCATCCGGTGGACCAGCAGATCATCCTGGCCGCCCACGAGACGACCTACCAGTACGACAGGACCAACAACCTGGCGTCGGTCACAGACCCCCTGGGTCATGCAACCCTGTATCAGTACGACGCCAACTCCAACCTCGTGGGCATGACGTCTCCCGAGGGAAAGCAGGAAACCTACACCTACGACGGCAGCGGGAATCGGATCATCCGCCAGGACGCCAACGGCAACGACAGCTTCACCTACTACGACGCGGATGACGAGCGGGTCCTCGAAGTGGACCCGCTGGGCTTCGCCACGAGCTACAGCTACGACGCCAACGGCAACGTGGCAACCCAGATTCGCTACGCGACCCCCGTCACGGGAACCAGCTACGTGAGCGACCCCCTGGAATTGGTCGTGTCGGATCCGAAGAAGGATCAGGTCGCCCATTACGACTACGACACCCTGAATCGCCTCACCACCGTCACCGATCCCAAAGGCGGCCTTCAAAGGTTCGGCTACGACAACGCGGGGAATCTGACGTCAGAAACCGACGCCAACGGCAACAAGACCCGATACGAGTACGATAGAAACGACCGCCTGAGTGTGCGCATCGATCCGATGAACGGAACCGAGTCCTTCACCTACGACCGCGTGGGTAACGTTCTGTCCGAGACCGACGCCAACCATCACCTCACGACATTCGGCTACGACGCCCTCGACCGGAAGATCTCCGAGACCAGTGCAGTGGGCCACGACCTCGCGGACAAAGCTTCGACACCGGCCGAGCGCGACGCGATCCTCACCCAATACACCCGGTCCTGGAAATACGACGCCGTGGGAAACCTCCACACTGAGACCGACGAGGAGGGTCGCACCACCACTCGCACCTACGACAAGGACGACCGCGAGATCAGCCTGAAGCGCGGAAGTGGGGCGAAGGCCACGTTCGTCTACGACTCGGCGGGCAACCTGGTGGTCGAAACCGATCCAAAAAATTTCAGTACTGAGTTCCACTACGACCGGGACGACCGTTTGCAGTATCGGATCGACCCTCTGGGTGGCATGCGATCGTTCGCCTACGACGATGTGGGCAACGTGGTAAGCGAAACCGACGAATCCGGCTTCAAGACCACCTACACCTACGACGCGGACAATCGACGGATCTCCACCACCACGCCCCTGGGCAATCAACTCGCCGAGTCCGACGAGGCTTCGTTTGCCAACCAGCGAGTGGCGCTCGGGTATCTGGAGGCTGTTGCCGATCTGACGCCGGCCATGCAGGATTCGCTACGCGAAATCTACACCGAGCACTACGGTTACGACGCCTTCGACAATCGCATTTCCCTGACCGACGCCAACGACCACCTCACGACCACCGGGTACGACACCCTCAATCGAAAGGTCTCCGAGACCAGCGCGGTGGGTCACGAACTGGCGGAGGCGGCTTCGACACCGGCCGAGCGCGAAGCGATCCTCACCCAATACACCCGGAAGTGGAGCTACGACGCCACGGTGAATGTGGTGGGGGAAACCGATGAACTGGGTAACGCCCGAAGCCTGGGTTACGACGCCAACGATCGCCTGACGGGAGAGCTGACGCCCAAGGGGTTCCTCACTCGCTTCGAGTACGACGCGGTGGGAAACGAGACGAAGCGCCTGCTCTATTCCAAGACCTACTCGCTCAATCCGGACGGGAGCCTCCCGGTGCCGCCCTCAGATGCAAAAGATTCGGTGACGACGTCGGACTACGACGCCAACAACCGACTGACCACTCAGACTGACCCCACCCACCTGGTCACTGCCTTCGAGTACGACAGAACCGGCAACCTCTTGACCCGCACCGTCGGTTATGGGCTCACCAACGCGCAGGTCACCCGACAGGCATTCGACGATCAGAACCGCCTGGTGGAGATCATCGACCCAAGGAACGTCTCGGCGCGTCTCGAACTCGATCATCGGGGACTGGTCACGGCTCGGACCGACGCTTACGGGTCCGACCACGCGAGAGTGACGACCTTCGAGTACGACGGAAACCGAAGAGTCACCAGAGAAACCGATGCCCTTGGAAACAACCTCGTCACTTCCGACTCTTCTCTTTCTCTCGAGCTTCGCCGTCAATTGGGATACACCGATACAAATGGAAATGGACTCTCCGTCGCCGCCCTCAGCGAAGCCCAGCAAAAGGAGATCAAGAAACTCTACTCCACCACCTTCACTTATACGGCAGTCGGAAACCTCAGCTCACGTACTCGATCACCGAAAACCACCAGCGAACAAAGCGAAAGCTTGGTCTGGGATGCCAATTCGCGTGTCACGAGTTCGTTGAACGGTGAGAAAAACCAGGTCTCCTATCACTACGATGCAGTGGGAAACCAAACAGCCGTCATCGAAGGCGTGGGATCACATGCCCGCCGCGAGACCACCATCCAATACGATGCAGACAACCGCGTCTCGATCTTTACGGACGGTGTTGGCAACACCACCCAAAGCAATTACGACGCCAATGGTCGGATTCTCTCGACTCTCGTAAAAGACATCACCACCGCGGAACAATGGGAAACTAAGTACGATTACAATGCAGATGGACAGCGGATCGCAGTGACCACCCCAGGGAATTCCAAGACCCACTACGAATATGATGCGCTCGGCAACATCGTCACCATCATAGATGCCCTGGGTCGAACAACCCGGAACGGGTACGACAAGAGCAGTCGGCTCACTGAATCCGTGGTCAATGACACGATCCGGGTCCAGAACGAATACGACGACTTTGGCAATCGAATTAAGACTTCTCTTTCCGCTCCGGGGCAGGCATCGGCCCAAATCGAGATAGCCTACACCTACGATGCCTTGAACCGAGTCTTACAAGAGACCGATGCCAACGGATTCAGCAACACCACCTCCTACGACGATTTTGGCAACATCACCTCGATCACCCGCGGTGCCTACACAGTCCATCCAACCGACAGAAACTACGATGCGGACAAAGCCTCTAACGCCGCGGCACACAACCAGACCACCTCCTCCATATACGATGCCAACAACCAACTCATCTTCAGCACTGACGGCGAAGGCAACCAAATTGCTTGCACCTGGGATTTTCGTGGGAACAAACTGAGCTCCACCCGGGGAATCAAAAGCTCCGCCAGCAAGGATACCGAGCACCAATCCAAGACGACCTACGAATGGGATCGAGCGAACCGGCAGACCCAAGTGACCATCGGGAGCGGCGACACCAAGAGCGTCACCAAGACCACCTACGATTCCGTCAGCAATGCCATCCAGAAAAGCGTACTCCAGAGCGTCAGCAAAACCGGCGATCCAAACGATGACATCTGGACTACCACCGATATCACCTACGACCACAACGGCCGGATTTCAAAAGAGACCAATGCAATCGGAACGGTAGTCGAGTACACATACGACGCACGCGGAAACAAGACGCGGGTCAGAGAATCTGGATTCAATTCCACCGACAAACTGACCCACCGCACGACTCAATACGAGTTCGACGACAACGGAAACCAGACAGCCATCATCGACGCCCTGGGATACAGATCCACCTTCACCTTCGATGCTGTCGGCAACCGAACATCCACAACCGACGCACGACAGATCTACACCAGTTATCAGTATTACGATGGAGCCGACCGCCTCGTAGCCACAGTCGACAACGAAAAATACCTCGTCGAATACGATCTCGATGCCTCGGGTAACATCACCGAGACCCGAACCTACATGCAACCCTTAGCGGACACACCCTCCGTCGACCTTCGCCCCACAGCGGTCGATTCAAAGGACAAGCGCACCACGACGAGCACGTACGACAAAGCCAATCAACTCATCCAAGAGACTCACGCGGACCTCTCCCATTCAACCTACACTTACACCTCGGCAGGAAACGCACTCCAGAAAACCCTTCATCCCAGCCCAAAATCCGAACTGCAGAGCCGAACCCTGGACAAAACACTACGGGTTCAAGAGTGGCGTTGGGATCACGCGGGACGCATGACTCAAGCCATCGGCCTACGTCCCACCCACCAACCCGCATCCCAAGCCATCACCGAAACTTATCAATACGATACATCCAACAATGAAATCCGTGTCGAACTCGACAACCCGACCCGCCTTGCGACTGACAAGGACGACCCCAAGCGTATCCAGGTGGCAAAATACGATTCCGTCAACCGAATGGTCGAACTGACGATCGGTAATCGTATCGAGACATACACGTTCGACAACTCCGGAAATGTCGTTGAAAAGGACGTTGCCGGGTTCAAAACGGAGTCCAAATACGACGGTGTAAACCGCTTGGTTGAAGTCAAAAACGATGGCACAGGTGGAACCTTCAAATACACCTATGATTCATTCGGAAACTGGAAGACCCTGACCGACCAAAACGAAAACTCGACCCATTTCGTCTACGATGAACTTGATCGAGAAACCAAGCAGATCAGACCTAAGATCACGGTTTTCACGATTGCAGGCGGTGAGAAAAGTATCAATCCGACGTCAACAAAGACGTATGACCCTGTTGGCAATGTCCGTTCGTCGACGTCCCCCAATGCATTCTTAAATGGCGTCGATCAAGACAAATTCACGGAGACCAACTGGTACGACGGAAACAGCCGGCTGATCGCCCACTTGAATCCGGAAAACGTTCTGAGAAATCTTAAATACGATGCGGTTGGGCACGTGACGACCGTCACACTTTACCTGGATTCCCTTCAAACTCCTGAAGATCCCAATCAGAATCCACGGATTCAAGCCTCACCACCAACGGGTGTCGGCGAGACCACCGTAACCGAGACATCCTATGACTCCATGGGTCGAGCCACCAAAACGGGCTATTCCGACATCCACATCACCACGCTTTCCAATACTGACGGCGGAGACCCAACGGCTACGACCAAACAGGTCGGCCCCGCCCTATTCACCCATTACAATGCCTGGGGCGATCCCGTTGAGACCATCGATCTGAACGGAAACTCGAGTTTCTGGTTCTACGATACCCGCGGCCGCCAGATCGCAGGAGTCGACGATGCGAGATACCTGATCGAGACCGAATACGACTGTAAAAACAATATCGTCCTCCAGCTAAAATATGAAAAGAAATACCCGGACCCGGTCGAAGCAGGAACCTCGCTGAGCGAGATTCGAAACAAACTAAGTCCACATGGTAAGTACCAGACTGACCGCATCTACGACGCCAACGAAAACCTCGTCGAGGAAATTTCTCCCGCAGTCGCTACGAACAACGGACACGAGCGAGTAACGACCAGGTTCGCATACGACGCAAGAGGGAACCAAATTCAAAAGACGCTCAACGCCCCAAAAGACTCTTCCTCTTCTTCCTCCTCCGCACTCACGGAATTCAGCTACTACGATAGTTCCAATCGCCTCATTGCCGTCGTCGATTCCAACCGCGTCCTTCACCGATTCGAATACGACGACGTTGGAAACAACACAGTCCAGGAACGGTTTTTCCATCTGGTTCCGACGGAGATAGACCTCAAACAGATTGACCATTCGAGTTTAAAATGGACAGATGTCCTCACGGCCTTTGGAGTTTCGGAAAATCAATCGCAGGATCAGGTGATCAAACAGACATTCAACGCATTGCGGCTCAATACTGAGAAAGAAGAAATGATGGGGGGGGGCTCGATCATCACGCGCTGGGATTTCGATCCGAATACCAACCTGACTCGCATGACATTGACCGAGACCCCGGAGCACGCCAACGGCAAAATGGAAAAGAACAGCGCCACGGTGACTCTTGATGAGATCAGGCAAGGGATCGTGGCCGGGATGGTCGTAACGGGCACTGGTATCCTGGACGGTACTACAGTTACGAGCGTTACAACGACTTCAGGGGATCCAAGATTTACTCAATTGACGCTGTCTAAGCCTGCAAATGAAACCAGTCTTAGCGAGCGCCTGACGTTTACCAAAGAAATCGTCGACCAAAAAGCCTTCAATGGGCTGGGCCTGATGATTCACGCGATCCTCCCGAATGGAAGCCACAGCAATGCTGAATACAACGCGATGGGAAGCCGCATCACTACCACGATCGGCGAAGCTGGCACTAGTGGTTCTTCACGCCAAGACGTTTCGCCTTATACCTTCTCTGCCACATACAACAAACTCAATCACAAGATCGCAACCAACGAAGGCACTGGAATCTGGCGGAGAATGGATGTAGATGCCATTGGAAACACTGTCGCCGAAAGAGTTTTCGGAACCCAGGCCGCCGAAAAGCAGGACGATGAACCGATTACCAGGTATTTCGAATACGACTCTCGAGGAAACACCATCACAGAATGGGGGCCGAGTGTTTCCTCCAGTACGCACGCCAAGGGTGGCGCGAAAAAGGATAGTGCCACGGTGTCTCTTGATGAAGTCAAGTATGGGGTCGAGGTCGGGATGGTGGTATCGGGTGATGGAATTCCACCGGGTACAACGGTTAAGTCTTTTGAGAATTCGGTCACCGCAACGTGTGGTACCACACAGGGTTCTGAGTCGGTGACTCACGACGAGTCTGAAAATCGAATCGCCGAAGGTTGGTTTGTTACAGGCTCCGGGATCCCTAAGGGGACAACGGTTGCGTCTATCTCGACCTCGAATCCTGGCTCGATCACGTTATCTCAAGAGGCTACTGATACCGACGAAAGCGTGGAACTGAGGTTTTCCCCTTCTGAATTTTCGTTGTCTGCGAAGGCAACTGAAACCAATGCAAGTGTGGCGCTGACGTTTACCACTTCCGTTCCCACTCGCGCTGTCACACGGAAGACCTGGGACTACGCCGGAAACCTCTCGACTCAGACAGATCCGGGCATGAGCGTTGCCAAGGTGCACGAATACGATGGCGTGGGGAACCTCACAAAGGAGTATTATGCCGGTTCAGGGGTCACTGTAGGTACGGTACCCATCAAGACCATTCGGACCCTTACCTACGACGTTTTCGGAAATTTGGTGTCCGAAGCCGGACCCAACGGTCAAGCGACAATTTATCAGTTCGGTTCCCCTAACGATGACCCAAAAAACCGTAACAGACTCCTCAAGCAGTATGAGACTGGCCTAGTAAGCGAAGCAGAAGTCTACACCTACGACGCGTTTGGCCGTCTCAAAACAACCACCAATGCCAATTCACTTGGGCATACCGTATCCCGTAGCTACGACCAGCGCGACCGATTGGTCACATTGACGGATGCCTTGAATC
This sequence comes from Myxococcota bacterium, assembly GCA_022447545.1. Lineage (GTDB taxonomy): Bacteria > Myxococcota_A > UBA9160 > UBA9160 > SMWR01 > JAKVBI01. The sequence continues at coordinate 25,028 of JAKVBI010000028.1, read as the reverse complement.
ATAAAACCCACTACACCTACGACAATCGCAACCACTTGACGTGGACCCAAGATGCCAACGGACACTTTTTTGGTCGGGAATACGATGAGAGCGGGAACTTGACCCATGAATACAGCTTTCGTACGCGGTATGGGCAGGTGTATCTAGGGGAAGAGGCTCCGAAAACCCTCGAGGAAGCCAAGAAGCGTGCCGAAAACGCTGTTCCCGCCGCGGGTACCGAAAATATCGTTGATACCTCCGGTCGCTCTCAAGGGGTTTCCAACGACCAACATCTGCACGGCGAAGACATCATCTTCAATTCGCATGCCAACGCCACCGTCGTCCTAAATATTTTCACGTACGACGCCTTCAACAATCGAACCTCCGAAACCGATTCGATGAACCGAAAGACGGCCTACACCTACGGAGCGTTCGGCCAGCTCAAATCGGAGACAAATGAGGCTTCGATTACAACCTCCTACACTTACGATCAATTTGGGCGCCGGGTCACTCAGAAAAGCCAAGAACAAACCCCAAGCGATGGCCTTGCCATCCCCGCCCAGGACCTCGAGTTCGAATACGACAATTCCGGTCAACTGTTGCGCATCCACGACCATGCCGTGCGCGATGCAGATGGATACCTGGGTACCCTAGGGACCACAGCCGTCTATGAGTACGATATCGCTGGGCGTCGGATTACCGAAACATTCGGATCCCAGGATACGACTGTCCATCGAAGGGTCGACATGACGTACTCATACTGGGAGAACGGTTGGCTCCAGTCCTGGGAAGATCGTGCGATTCACCCCAATTGGGATGACAGCACCTCACTGAACTACGAATACGATCGCCGCGGAAACAAGACATCCATCGAGGGAACAGGAAAAGGTCCATTCCCTGCTCCCATGAAGCACACGTATTTATACGACGCAACGGATCGTGTGACAAACTTCGAATCCCTAACTGACGAATCCGTATCTGAAAAACGGACCTTCACTTACAATGACACTGGGGAGTTGGCGAAGGAAGCCTCTGTCAATTACACGGGCGCATACAGCTATGACGCCAACGGCCGCGTCACGCAAGCGACCATCCTAGACAGCTCAACGGTCGTTTCGCATGGACGAGACCACGAGCCCCCGACACCGAAGACGCTTACTTGGACCTATGACAGGGTCGGAAACATCAAAATATTTAAAAACGATTCCGAGAAAACTACGAATCACTGGGATACGAACTACTGGAAGTGGAGATCTGACAGCAACAGCGGAACGAACTATACACGCTTCGACCGATCAGGCAGGGTCGATCAGATTTACTCGACAGATGGAGCAGTCTCCTCTACGTACAAGCACACGGATGACGGTCTTCTCATTTCGATCGAAGATGTGGATAACGGCAGCGCATCGGGTACTTCATGGATGACATACGACTCGAACAGAAATCTGATGGAGGCGAACCTTGGAGAGGGAAACGACAGCAGCAGTGCGGAAACCAAGAGGTTCGTGTACAACGCGGAGAATCGAATCATCCGACGGTTTCACAATAGTGGAGTCGATGTAAACAAAGATCCCTGGACGTACTTCTTCTACGCCAATGGGAACCCTACAGGCGAATTTGGCGATACTGCCGTCCTACTCGACACGGGAGACTACTCGGAACTAAAGAAGATCTCAAAGAGTTTTCCAGCAGAAGAAATTCAACAGCACTCGGTCCAGCAGGGGGATACCCTGCGCTCGATTGCGCTGGAATACTATGGGAACCAACACCTCTGGTTCGTCCTGGCCGAAGCCAACGGCCTCCTGGGGCAGGAAGCCCTATCCGTGGGGCAGCGTATCGTGGTGCCGAACACCGTCGTCAATGGGCGCATGTCCTTTGATTCTCATCCGGTTTACGACGGAGAAAAGATCGTGGGATCGGAGGGTCCTCGACTTTCGACTCCCGCTCCGAAAGCGCCCCCGAGTACCTGCGCAATCGTGACGGCGATCGTCCTTGTGGTTGTCATCGCGATCATTGCCATCGCCGTGACGATTGTCTCAGTGGGCCTTGCGGCCCCCGCCGCAATTGTAGCCTTGGGAGCCTCTGCGGGAGGCTTCTGGGCGATCATGATCGGAGTGGTGATCGGTGCGGCGATCGGCGCAGCGGTTTCAGCTGTGGCTTCCGCTGCGACTCAAGGAGTCTTGATCGCATTCGGACTGCAGCAGAGTTTCAGTGTTGAGCAATTGGCGACGGACACACTTGTTGGTGCGCTGGCTGGCGCAGCGACGGGGCTTAATGCAGCAGTTTCGATGGCAAAGGTTGTGTCTATCGCGGGAAAAGTCGGAAGAGTCTTTAGTTTCCTTGGACAGGGTGTAATGAATGCGGGCGGTGTATTGGCAAAGGATGAACTCGATTACAAGGACAAAACGGGGAGCCTCAAAGGCTTCTGGAAGAATTTGAGTTCGAGTCCTGTCGAGATCGCAGGGATTGCGCTGGCAGGTATCGGAGGCGCGATGGGCCCCGCATGGGGTGAGTGGGAAGCTGTAGCTAAGTTCGGGCGAGGGGCTGCGTCACTGGCGGATTTAGAAAGCGGTCCCGGTGAACTGGAAGCGATTAGGCTAGATTGGGATGCCGATGCGTTCAGTAGAGGAGATTGGGACGAGGTCTGGGCCGATTATAGACCTTTCAAGAACTTTTGGAAGGCGGTCAAAGTTGTGAATAGGACCGCACCTTGGGGATCGGCAATGGCCAACATACTCACCAAGCAATTGCTATGGGGAGTGACGAAGGAGACTTTGACGCAGTGGAACAATGCAAAACTTGAGGACGAGAAATATAAAGCAAGCCTCGCGGCCCATCTCAAAGACGTGATCCCGTCACCGAAGTCCCTGGCTGAAGACAGACCGGGGGAATCCGGCCCATTCGGTTCAGGGCGGCTCATGCCTTCTGGAAGATCCAACCCCCTGGCGGCGCGTAGTGGAATTCCCGGGCTTTCGAGTGAAAGCACGAGAACCCTGATGGGAATGCGCAGACCGTTGGACGCGGAGACGAGCCCAATCCTGTCAACGGGCGGGCAAGTGGGACAAATTGGACAAGCCGGACAGGATGGAAGGGCCACGACCCGCGGAATGGGTTCGCGCGCGGTGCTGGGAGCGTCTGGCGTGGGGGCCAGCAAGCGTTTCGGGGGAACCAAGGAGACTCTTGAGATCCTGCGGTTGAGTGCGTCTTCCGATGGCGTCGTACAGCAGTTCGAAGATCGCATGCGCCACGAGGTTCCCGCCACGTTTTCGAGCGCCCGGCTGAGGGAAGCCTTGATCAAAGGAAAAACGGGTTCCTTGAACCTCTTTCGGCAATCGAGTCGAGAGGTTCGCTTCGAGACACCGGATCTGCGCTCTGTCTTGAAAGCACTGCCCGGGCGAGCTGAGCTGAACTCTGGAGGCTCTGTCACCAGGCAACGCCTGTACGAGGCGATGATGGGTCAGGGCCAGGTGGGGGCCCTGCGGATGGGGGCGTTCCAGGAAACCACGAGAGTCCCCCAACTCGCAGGCAGACGCTTCGCCGAGGCGTTGACGTTCACGACGAGGTGGACCCCAACATTCACCGTGTCGGCAGCCACCAGCACCCTCTAGATGAGTGACTCACGAGGGTCGGTTCCAAAGCCGCTCGCCGAAGTGCCTGGACTCAGAGAGCCGGGACATACAAAAACGAGTCATCGGAGCCGTGCTTCTCGTCCTCGGATTTTGCCTGCCAGCCGACCTCTTGCCAGTAGGAGGTTCCCTCCTCCGCCCAAAACTCGACGCATTGCTGGTTCGGCAATGGACTCGCAGACTTGGCACTGCCAAGCCCATCGATCATCATGCTGAAGAATGAATCGGGCAACAACGGGTCGACGGGGAGGTCATAGCGACCCGACATCCTCAGGTAACGACCACCGCCCGTAGCTTGGTCGAAATCAAACTCGTCCCATGAAACCGGCTGATCGCGATCGCGCCAAGCTGGGGTTCCCTCTCGAATGAATCCGCCGAGGTAATGCATCAGTTGGTTCGAGAAGTCTTTCTCCACTTCGTTGAACCCCTCGGGCACCACGACTCCTTCGAAGAGGCAGGGGTTCCCCCACACGTAGGGCAGTTCGTTCCCGTGGCAGGCCTCTTCTTCGCAGATTCCGGTCGAGTCGCTGTACTCGAGGAAGTTAAAACTCGGGTGGGTCATGTTGTAAAAATACGCGTAGGTGGTTGCCAAAGACTGTGGCCGTCCTTCCATGACGTATTCAGTCGCGCATCCAAAATTGTAGTCGGTGATCAATTGAGCAGCGAGAGAGGCGTAATTGTCCTTCCCTGGAGACTGGAGCGAGAAGATCTGATCCGCTTTTTCACGTCGAGGCGATGGATGCGGTGAAGGCGATGGATGCGGTGAAGACGATGATCCTCCGAAGGCGTAAGACATCGACCCCTTGTAAACCGTTTCTGGGGAGAGAATTTTGTTCGAGGCGAGATCGGTCTTCACGTTGGAACCTTCCGATCCGTTGGTTCCAACAAGAACGGGGTGACTCAAGGTGAAGGGGCCACTGTCGATCGGCTGCCTGTGCACGATCACAAGCTCGGAAGGCGTTGTCTTCTCAGACTCCTCGACCATCGGCCCCCAGTACTGCGCTCCGCCCAATCCTTGTTTTTTCAGAGCCTCCAACGGCTTAGTTCGCCGGTTGGCATCGTTGAGAACGTGCCAGGAATCACATTTTCTCAAGCATTCAATCTTATCGGCTTCTTCGGTGGCCTTTCCACATTCCGTATCCACATTCTTACAGCGCGGTGTAACGCAGACCAGCCCCGGAAATAGCGTTGTATCCATGAGGAAACCCGCTCTGCTGTTCGCCATTTCGGGAGTCGCCATACGCATTCCGTAGTGGTTGCTATCCATCATGGCCCTTGTGAAGAGCGCTTTGCTTTCTTCATTGGCGAGGTGAACCCCTACCGAACTCGCCCCGGCGCTTTCGCCCCAGAGAGTCACCTTATTCGGATCCCCGCCGAAGTCAGCGATATGGTCTCGAACCCACTCCAAAGCGAGTTTCTGGTCGCGGAGGCCAAAATTTCCCATTTTCGAGTCCGCGTCGCCAAAGTTCCCAAGAAAGCCGAGCACGCCCAACCGATAATTGACGGTGACAACCACGACGTCCTGCTTACTGGCGAAGAGCGTGCCATCGAAACTGCAGGAGTTGGCCGATCCGCGCATGTAGTTCCCGCCGTGAATCCACACGACGACGGGTTGGCTGAAGGAGGCGGTGGCTTTCGGATCGACCGGGGTGTACACGTTGAGGGTAAGGCAGTCTTCTACCCCGAAAGGGTCACGGTCCTTTTTCTTTTCAGTTTCCTTGGGCCTTTCTCTCGGGATGCACTCGCTCTGCTCGACCTTCGCCTTTCCTGTTTGAAGGCAAGCCTTCCCCCATTTTCTGCCATCGATGTATTTCTTGGAATCGGTATCCGGACTCCACGCCGTAGCGGGTCTCCAACGCTTGCTGTTCGAATTTGGATTCTTGTCAATGGCGGCATAGGCGTCCCCATAGGGGATATTCAGGTATCGAAAGACCTTCGGATCTCCCCGCTCGGGCCTGGGAAGTCCACTGCAGTCTCCCGTAGAGATTTTCGAAGGCATGGGATTAAACATGTTTTGAGACATGTTGGGCTCGTCGCTCGACGTTCCGCACACCGTAAGCCCGTCTCCAAAAGAGACTTCGATCCCTCCCGGGCACAAACCACAGGTCGGAGCGTCATCGCAGCAGTCGTCATTCTTGACACACAAATCATCACACCAGCAGCCCCCATCATTGGGAGATTCGCCACAAAAGCCTTCACAAGAGAGAAGCCCGGCCTCTGTGCTGGCGGTCTCCTGCCCGGAATCCGACTCGGCGTTGGTGTTGCTCGAAGAAGAGCACCCGGCCAGGGAAATCAATAGTGCCGCAACGAGAAGCAACGGCATGCCGCCACAGGCGGGAAGACGAAATCGGAAATCATGCGAGTGAGCGTGGTTCATGACAACGAGGTTTCCATACTGTTAGGAGCGTGATAAGAGCGTTGAGCGATTGCGTGCGTGATTCATCGGCCAAGCTGGGACACCCCGCAAACAGAGACTCCTACGATTGGCGAACGTGCAATATAACGAAACGCAGGACCCTTCCCGTCAATCGCGAATATTCAAGCCGTGCTCTAGGGACGCAGCGTCATCCATGGTAATCGGCACCCCTCTCGATCCGTATAGTTCGGGTCAAGGCCCGCACTTTCTTGCGTAGGGTTCATTCACGCACGTCTACACGGCCGTGATGTCTTTCGCCCCGCTCAGGAACCTGGGAATCCGATTGCCTGCTGACCTGAAGTCAGACACAACCGAAAAGCCGGGTTTACTTCGGTCTCGCCCAGCCACGACCTTGTTCCGTGCCACCGTTTGCTGCAGTCCACTTTTTTGGCACATTCGCCAGCCGAGCCTGGAGGCCCGCCATGTTACTTCCTGGAAATCGCGCCGCGCGCGTGTGGCTTGGACTCGTTCTCGTCTACCTCTTGTTTTTCTTCTGGTACACCTCTTTTGGAGGGCCGCTGACCTCTGAAGAGATCTCCCACTTCAGCCGCGTGGTAGAGCAGAACGTTGGTGACGATCCCGAACGCACCGCTGTCTGGAAGCAGTTCATGGAAACCGATACTGGCGACGATTTCGGCATGATCAGCGTGCTCGACCTGAAAGAAACGCCGGCCCCCGTTCAGCAGATCGAACCGGGGGAATCGAGCGAAGAAGTGCTTGCCAGATACACGGAGCCCTTCTTCGGCCAGGCGATTCGATCGGCCGCACACCCCGTGTTGGCGGGCTCGGCTGCCACGTCCGCGATCGACATCTGGGGCATCGAGGGCGCAACCGATTGGAGCGAAGGCGCTGTCGTACGCTGGCGCAGCCGTCGGGACTTCATGCAGTTTCTCGAGTCCATGCGCGAGGATTCCAGTCACAGCAGCATTCACGACTTCAAAATCGCCGCACTCGAAAAGACGATCGCCTACCCCCTCGACCCCTGGTTTCACTTCGGCGACCCGCGCATCGTCCTGGCGCTGGGGTTCGCGGTGATTGGACTCGCCGTGCAGGCCTTCTCGAGACGCGGCAGATAGCGGAAGTTCTCGCTGGGTTCAGTCTGGAGGGCATCGCGGTGTCGGCGACCGCCCGTGTCACCCTGAGTCATGTCCTTTCAGCCAGGATCGCTTCGCCTGCATCCCAATCGAGCCCGAAGAGCGGGATCCCTGCTAGCTTCGAGGCATGGGGCTGAAAGTGATCGGCGCGGGCTTCGGGCGGACGGGAACGCTGTCTCTCAAACACGCACTGGAGACTCTCGGCTTCGTAAAGTGCCACCACATGGAATCCGTCGCTCTGTCCGATCCACAGATCGCAGCATGGCATGGCATTGCACGCGGAGAGACGCCGGACTGGGATCGGATCTTCGAGGGCTTTCAGGCCTCCTGCGACTGGCCCTCCTGCGACCACTTCGAAGCCCTGATGAACCACTACCCGGAAGCGAAGGTCGTATTGAGCGTCCGTGATGCCGACCGATGGTACGACAGTGCGGCGGAAACCATCTATGCGGTTTCCAAGGAGTTTCCGCGTGCCCTGGGTTGGATCGTTCCAAAACTCGGACGCTTCAACCGATTCGTCTTCGCCGCCATTTGGGACGGCACCTTTCAAGGACGCTTCGAAGAGCGCGATTTTGCGATCCGGACCTATCGGGAACACATCGAACGTGTGAAGGAGAGAGTTCCCCCCGAACGTCTGCTGGTTTTCGAAGCACGCGAGGGGTGGGAGCCACTCTGCCAGTTCCTGGGCGCCCCAGTCCCGGAGGGTCCCTACCCGCACCTGAACGACGCCGAGACGATCAAACGAGGGCTTCGCGTCTTGCGCGTGGCGAAATGGGCGATTCCCGCCCTCCTTCTGGGAGCGCTCTACTGGCTCGTGCCCTGAGGCCACCCGAGCGCGGGCTACGGAGGCGGGCGGGCCTTTCCAGCTTCGGTAACGCGGCTCCCAAAGGCTCGGCGCTGCGCCGGTGGGTTTCGAGCACCTCGGGCCCCCAAGCCCTCTCTTTGCCGCATGAAATGGGCGCTTCCGCCCGGTCCCGGCAGAGCCCGGCCGCCCAGACCCGGGCCCCCAGAATGGAGCTTGCCCGGTCGCTCAGTCGGCTCAAAACGGCTAGGATCGTATCTCCCCAGCGCGGTTTCGTGCCGTCCCGATGGGGTTCCTCCATCCCTAGCTGAGGCGGGCTCCGAAAGCTCCCCGGAATGACGCCTCCATTCAAACCGAGGTCTCCCCGATTCCGAACATGGCCACTCCCTCGTTTTCACTCCAGAATCCCCTGGCGCCCCCCGAAACGGCTCAACTCCCCAGCGACAATGGGGGCGAGGGTTTGTATGACCGCGCCCTGAAACTCGAACGGGAATTGACGCAGCGGCCCCTGGACGGAGGCGGCACCGACCGCGTTCGAACCCAGCATGCCAAGGGCCGGATGACGGTCTGGGAGCGCATCAAGGTGCTCACCGACCAGGATCCCAACATCCTGTGGCGCAACTGGGGTCCCGGGCTGGATGGCGCCTCCATCGTCACGGGCATCCTCAACATCGGCGGACGGGATGTGGCGGTGTATGGCCACGACTTCACCCTTCGCGCGGGTTCCATGGATGCCACCAACGGGGCCAAGCTCGCGCGCCTGATCTACATGGCGGGGGAGCACGGGATCCCGCTGATCGGCATGAACGATTCCGCGGGTGCCTTCGTACCTGCAGGGGTGGGTGGACTGGACGGCTACAGCGAAGCCTTCACCGCGCTCCGCAAGATCAGCGGCCGCGTGCCCAGCATCAGCTTGATGTTCGGCTACAACGCCGGAGGCGGTGCCTATCTGCCCAGGCAGGGCTCCTTCATGGTGCAATGCGAAGAAACCTTCATTGGGCTCACCGGACCCGGTGTCGTCAAATCCGTCTTGGGCGAAGAGGTTTCGGCCGACGAGCTCGGCGGCCCCAGTGTGCATGGAATGAGCGGCGTCTGCGACCTCACCACCGTGGACGAGTTGGGTTCGCTACGAATCGCGATTCGCCTGCTCTCGTACCTCCCTGACAACAACGAGTCGGCGGCTCCCTTCAAGGAAACCTCGGACCCCGTCGACCGCTACACGGTGGAGGAGGACATCCTCTTCCGTCGAACCTTCTCGAGCCCAGCGGGCATGAATGCCCCCATGGACATCAGCCTCTACCTCCAGCAGATCACCGATTTCGGTGAATATTTCGAGATCCAGCCTCAACGTGCCCGCAACCTGGTCACGGCATTCGGCCGCCTTGCTGGGCACGTGGTGGGATTCGTGGGAAACAACTCCGCTGTAGCCTCGGGGCAGATCGACATCGACGCGGCGCTGAAGGGAACGCGCTTCATCCGCTTCTGCAACCTCTACAACATCCCGCTGATCTTCATCGAGGACACCACGGGGTTCCTGCCCGGGAAAGACCAGGAAAGCCGCGGCATCATCCTCGCCGGGCGCAAACTGCTCGACTCCATCATCGACGTACGCACCCCGCGCATGACCATGATCATCCGCAACGCGTTCGGCGGCGCCTACGCGAGTTGGAACTCCTATTTCACAGGCGCCGACCGGGTGTTCACCATGCCCATGGCGCGCATTGCCGTCATGGGCCCGGCCGGCAAGGACTTCGTCTACAAGGATGAGATGCGTAAACTCGATGCCGACTACAAGAAGGCCGTGAAGGCAGGCGAATCCGAAGAGAAGGCAAGCGCCGACCGAGACGCGGGATTGTCGGAACTCTCAGATCGCTACGAAGAAGAGTTGATGAATCCCAAGGAGGCACTCGCCCTCGGTTCGGTTTCCAGTGTCGTACGTCCGGGCGAAAGCCGGCGGGTCCTGGCCGAAAACCTCGCCTTCCTGATGCGCCGATATCAGCCCTCTGCCATGGGCGGTACGCAACGGGAGCACGAATGATGCTTGGCCCCGACCTTCAGCCCCAACGTTTTCACGAATCTGATTCCGATTGGTTGCGCTCGTTTTCAATTCAGGACGTCAAGTGCCTGGTGGTCTGCCGCGGCCCGGTACGCATGGAAGCCTTCGAGGTCTTCGAAGAAATCGGAATCCGCGAGTTCGGCATGCTTCTGTCGGAAAAGGATTCCGTCGTCTACCCGCGCTGCCTCGCACCAGAAATCCGTTCCCTCTCCTTCCCGGCCAACATCCACCGGGTGCCGGACTACACCGGATCGGGCCAGCAAGAGAAGATGGAGCGGATCTCGCAGATCGTTCGCATCGCACTCGACCACAGCTACACGCATATCTTCGCGGGCTACGGCTTCATGGCCGAGGATGCCGATTTCATTCAAGCCATCGAAGACGCGGGCATCGGATTCTTTGGCCCCTCGGCCTCGGTCATTCGAAGAGCCGGAGCCAAGGATGAAGCCAAGAAACTCGCCCGTGGTCTGAACAATGCCGTCATCCCCGGCATCGATGACATCTCCGCACGAGCCCTTTGGGAGCGAGTCGGTGACCGGGCAGGCCTGGAGTCCCTGGGCCAGGAGCACAGCCTCGAATTCGAATACGATGACGCGAGAAGCCCAGAAGAGAATGCAGAGGATCTCCTACAGGCAGGCTATGCCCGCTCGGTAGAACTCGTCAGCATCGAAGAATTGCAGCAGGCCGCCGAACGCGAGAGCCAGACCATCTGGAAGCAGTACCCGGGCAAGCGGATCCGATTCAAATGCATTGGCGGTGGTGGCGGCAAGGGGCAGCGCGTCGTCTCTGAAGCGGCGGAGATTCCCGGCGCCATCATGGAGATTCTGGCGGAGCAGAAGGTCACCGACCCCGGCTCCAACCGAAATTTCCTGATCGAGCTCAATCTAGAAACCACCCGCCACAACGAAATTCAAGTCATTGGCAATGGCGACTGGGCGGTGGCCCTGGGGGGGCGGGACTGCTCGATCCAGATGCACGAGCAGAAGCAACTCGAGTTCTCGCTGACCTCCGAATTGCTCGAAGAGGCTGCCGGCCGATATTCCGGCGAGAAAGCCGAAACCCTGAGCAAAGAAGTCCAGACGCTGCTGGCCATGGAGCGGGACGCCGAGTCCTTCGGCCAAGGGGTCGGACTAGACAGTGTTTCGACCTTCGAATGCATCGTGGAAGGTTTCGATCATTTCTTCATGGAAATGAACACGCGGATCCAGGTGGAACACGGCGTGACGGAACTCGCCTACCGGCTCAAGTTCACGAACCCCGACGACCCTACGGAATCTTTCCAAATCGAGCGGCTGATCGAGGCCATGGTGCTCGTCTCTCTTCATGGGAAACGCCTGCCGCGACCGGAGCGTGAAGCCCGCCATACCTCGGGTGCGGAAATCCGCGTCAATGCCACCAACGCCGCTCTCCAGCCCCATGCAGGGGGGCTGATCCGGCAATGGTCCAAGCCGATCGAACACGAGATTCGCGATGACCAGGGCATCGGAACTCGCAATCCCGATACCGGCGCCTTCATGTACTACAACCTCGCCGGAGCCTACGATTCGAACATCGCTTTGATCTTGAGCTACGGCGATGATCGTGAGCACAACCTCGAGCGACTCTCGGAGATTCTCAGACGCACCGAGATCCGCGGCGACGACCTCGAGACGAACATTCCGGTTCAGTACGGCCTGATCAACTGGATTCTCGGCGTCGAGCCGATGATGAAGCCCAACACGCGCTTTCTGACCCACTACTTGGCCGCCGTGGGGTCCCTCCAGGCGATCGCCCAGGACGTCGATCTATCCCTGGCCGCTCGAAACCTGCTCGAGAACGCCGCGGACTCCGACGCGAGGCGGGTCATCGCCAGCAAAGAGACCCTTCTGATCCGCCCGTTGGAACGCCTGATCTCCGACCCCCACGCTTTGGCGGGTTTCATCGGTCGCTACCACGACCGACTTTGGACCGAGAGCAACGATCATTTCGATTTCAAAGAGAACCCCCTCCAGGTACTCCAGGCCCTCTACCAGTACCTGCACATGGACTTCAAGCCGGGTATGCCGGCGTCGGAAATGATCTGGGAAGACGATCACAAGGCCCTGGAGACGGCTCTCGACTTCTACGAACAGATCGCACAACGCACCCAGGTCAAGGGATGGGTAGAAACCCGTAGCTTGTTCGAACAGACCGAATGCGAAGCCGTGGCGCCGGGCGACCCGGACCTCTGGGCCCGCTGCCAAGCCGCTCATGCAGGCTACCAGGCCGGTCTCGAACTCCTGCTCATGATCGCTCGAATCGGCGTGCGCTCGGGGTTCACCGAGATCCGTGTCAACGATACCTTCGAGCCGGTCTTTCCCGAGCAGTACAGCGACGAGACCAGCCAAACCTCTCTCATCCGGAATCTCGCCCCGCCCCCCAAGGCCAGCGCGAATGAAATCCTCACACCCATGGGTGGAGCCTTCTACGCCAGGGAGGCACCGCACCTTCCTGTTCTCGCCACCGAGGGAATGCACTTCGAGGCAGGCCAGCCACTCTTCATCATCGAAGTGATGAAGATGTTCAACAAGATCACCGCGCCCTTCGCAGGGACGGTGACCCGTTGCCTGATCGAGGACGGAGACGGAGCGGTCGTGACGAAGGGACAGAAGATCTTCGAGATCGAGCCCGACGAAGTCGTGGAGGAAATCTCCGACGAGGAGATCCAGAAACGACAGCGCACCGTTACCCTGGCGCTTCTCAGCTAGAGGAACTCGAAGAGTTCAGCTCGCCTTGCCCTCGATCTGGGAGGAAGAGAAGCCAGTCCCATGAACCCAGTAAACCCCGCCGATGTCTCCCGCCGAGACCTCCTCGCTCTCTTCTCGTTACTCTCACTTGCTGCCTTGATCCTGGGCGGCTGGCTCACATCCCTCGGTTTCGGCACCTGGTACGACGAACTCCGGAAACCCCCCTTCCAACCCCCGGGATGGCTCTTCTCTCCGGTATGGACCACCCTCTTCACTCTGCTGGCCATTGCCACCTGGCGTGTCGCGCGCAAAGGCAGCATCGCCCAGCACGCACTACGAGTCTACGCCGTCCAACTCATACTCAACGTCCTCTGGTCTCTGTTCTTTTTCACTCTCCACCAGCCCACCTGGGCGCTTCTCAACATTGCCCTCTTGGATGCACTCGTCGTCGCGATGGTGATCCTCTACGGCCGAATCGACCGCATGGCCGGATGGTTCCTCGTCCCCTACGCGATCTGGCTCGGCCTCGCGACCGCCATCAACACCTGGATCGTGCTGAACAACTAGAAGAGTGGGTCCAGCCAGCAGTGTGGCTCCAGCCGCACCACTTCCGATCGCGCCCCACCACCACTCTGGGAAGGGATAAAACTTCGGACCTAACCGGTTCAACTAGGGGATGCGCACTGGGTGAGCTATCCCATTCTTCCCGCGTCGGTGTACCTTGACACGAACCTTTGCGTCAACAGACCGACCTGACCTGCCCGGGCCAAGCTCTCGACTCGGGTGGTGACGTACTTTGTCGTCATGGAACCTGCGGGCCCCTGATCCACGGTGCTCATTGAAACAGTTTGCCTGGAGATCTGACTCTTCCATGCCCGATCCAGGGGAATCGGCTTCCGACCTACTGCGGAACCCTGACGAAAGCCCCCGACACTCAGCCTCTTGGTCGACTGGTTGAAGGGGCGAAGCGATCGGCTTCCATCTTTGACGAGAACTTCCCTCAACCGGGCGCTGATGAACGCGTCCCTTCCATTTCCTCGGGCGGAAGCCCCACTGTGTCTCATTGCCTCTTTCAACGAACGGTTCAGGCGAAGTTCATCCGTGCCTTCTTCGAATGGGGCGAACCCCAACGAAGATCCCGCCTGAAGAGTTGATTGACCCGTTCCCCGGGTGCTCGCGAGCATTCTCATGGCGCGCGGAAGTGCATTTCCCACTTCGCTGCTCAAGTTCTCGTAGGTGCTCCTTCGCATCATGGCTTCCGTCGTGGGTACGCCTGGCATCCATCCCGCCTCAAAACTGAAATTCCGTAGGTTCGACGGGGGTGAAAAAGAGAGAATCGAATTCGTTCGCCGCACTCCGCCCGACCGTTCTCTCCGTTTCCGAGGAACTTCCAAGCGTTCAAAAACCTCACTCTCCATTTCCAATTCCGCCAACTTCTTAGACAACCGAGAAGGGCCCTTCAAATTCTTCGCTGCAACAAACCATTGAGTGATTCCATAGCCACCCTTGAACATGCCTTTCATCAGTTCCTTCGCCCCCAGTCCCAGTGCTCCCTTCTGCTCGTTGTAAAAATACATATCGGAATGTAACGTCTTCCATTTGGTCCACACCTTCCCAAGTTTCGCAATTCTTCCCTCGGCAAGGGCACCATCTTGCGCCTCAACTTGTGCCTCAACTTGTGCCTCAACTTGTGCCTCAACTTGCCCCTCAACTTGCCCCTCAACTTGCCCCTCAACTTGCGCCTCAAATTCGACCATCTCAATCTCTTTGCCAGCCAACCCGACTCCTTGTTCTTCAATTTGTTCAAATTCTTGGGCAGCCAACCGGACTTCTTGTTCTTCAACTTGTTCCATCGCCCCAAGTTCTGCTGCCAGCGCTCGGTCTCCTGCGCTCGCGCCCCTCACTAAATATCCAAGACCTTTGACCGCAGCCCCAGCAACGCCCGCCACAATAATGCCCGCCCAGTCGATCTTCCCATCGCCAACCATCTCCTGCCTCGTAAACTCCCCGAGAGCTGGCAAACCCACCTGGGCCACTAAATCAGCGATCTCCACAGAAACCCTCATTGCTACAGTCGCCGTTTCGGCGGCCTCGGCGGCCTCTATCGCCACACTTGCGCCACTGCCAAATCCAACCGCTGCACCCGCAAATGCACCAGTAACCCCAGCCACCAAAAGCGCCTTCAAGTCAAAACTTTCTTGGAGTCCAAATGCTATTAAGATTCCCTGGGTGATGGCATTCGCAGCCATGCCAACAGCAAAACCAACTCCGGCACCAATAACCGCACCCACTAAAAGCGTTGCGACTGTCCCTTCCACCCCCAACAATGCAATTCCAGCCGGTGCAAACAACGCTACTAATGCAATCGTAAAAATCGTTGCAGCCACTGCGACGATTATCACGAGTATGATGGCACCGACAATGAGGCATTTATCCGGCTTTGGTGGCGGTGGGGCCTGTAGGTTGGGAAGATCCGGGCCTTTGATCCCGTTCTCGTCGTAGATCCGATGCGATTCGTACGACATACGTCCATTGGCCACCGTATTCGGTACGACCAGACGGTCCCCCATAGCAAGCGTTTCATCGCCTGATTTTCCATTCGCCTCTGCAAGCACAAACCAGAGGCTGCTGTTTCCGTAGTAGAAGAGGGCAATCGAACGCAGGGTCTCACCCGGCATCACCGTGTGTTCTTGTATCACTGTATCCGGAAATTCATCACTCGAAATGGGCCTGAGTTCCGAGTAGTTACCCGTGTCGAGTTGAACGGAATCTTCCGTCCCCTCGTGCTGACCGATGGGTTTCCCGCGTTGGTACAAGAACCGGGTCTCGGCACCATCGGGGTCGTCACCGCTAAACGTCAATCGAGAGAAGATGTTTCCCTCGGCGTCATACGTAAACTTCTTCTTCGTCGCGGTGCTCGAGTCACCGCTCTCGCCGAGATCGATCTCTATCAATTTCCTGTTGGTATCGTACTCCGACGATGAAGTTCCCGTAAGCTTCTTCCCATCTCCGCCACTCACGGAAACAACGGGGCCATCAATATCGTAGAAATACTGATAAGAATATTCCTTTGACTCTTCATTGTCTTGGACGATTTCTTCGGTCAAGCGCGACGAGCGGTCGAAAGTCGAAATCACAGTCTGGTCCGAATCGTCGCTTTTTGTCTCAGTCTTCCAGATCAGATAGTTCGTGTCGAAGTAATTGGTCTGCTCGTCTCCACCCGCTTGGCTGACACTCACGACGTTTCCAACGAAGTCATACGTCCAATCAATATCTGCCTCGCCCCCACCCACTCTTTTTATGACGCGGTGGTTGTCGCCATAGGAGTAGGTAGTCGTCACCCCATCTACCTCCGACGTCGCCAGATTCCCTGCATCATCGTAGGCATAGGTCTCCCGACCTTCCGGGTCGTTCTTACCGTTTGGGAAGAATTGTTTTACGCGGTTAGCTGCATCAAAAAGATAGTAGTGATCGGTATGGGTCCCATGGATCAAAACCTTGTTCCCGGCACCGTCGTACTCATAATTAAGATCGATCTTTCCATCGATAGAAGCATCATCGCTCCACGACTCGAGCCATCCGTTTTCGAAATATGTATAGGTGAGGTTCACATGAACCTTTCCCTCATCCCCTCGATTCATGGTTTCGCCAATACGACGGCCTGCAACGTCATACGAATAGCTGGTGCTGATCAAGTTCCCGCTCGGATCCGACGCGTGATCCGTGATTTTCGTTACATTTCCCGCATCATCGTATTCACGCTCGAGGTCCTGACCCCAGCTGTTCACCTGATGAGTTTTTCGGCCCCATGCATCATAGGTGTACTCCGTGGAGTGCCCTCCTTCGCGAGACATCAAAGTATTCATCACCCAGGTGACTTCGAGCCGACCAAAAGGACCGTATTCGTATTCGGTTTTGCGCCCAACAGCATCGATTTCGCGAGTCAAATTGTGAAAGATGTCGTATTCCATTTTTTCGTTGACGAGAATTCCCTGCGTGTCGTTTTCGACGATGGACTTTGCGCCGGAAATCGTGGTCGGTGCATCCCCAATTTTTTCCGATCCATTTTGAACCTTGAAACTGTACTTGTTCGTCACGTATCCCATCTCGTTGTACGCACGCCCAAAACAGTTCCCATTGGCATCTAACGTCCAGGTCTTTCGCCCCAGCCGATCGTACTCGTAGATCGTCGATTTAGAACTTCCATCGGTCCACTCGACGAGCCGATCGCCTTGATCCCAGTGAAAGTTTTGCTCACTGCCCGCTCCATCGGTTTCTTTGAGGACCCGCCCAAACAAATCGTATTCGTACGTCTTGGCTTCTTCGTCGTTTGGGTTCAAACCCTCCACATAACGCTTTACCACTCGGTTTCTTTCACGTGGTTCAGAACTGCTTGAGTCCCCATACACGGATACGACCCTGTTCCCATTTCCATCGGTTTGGGACGTGACGTTTCCATACGTATCGTACGTAAAGGTCTGGATTTCTTTCAGGAAGGTGTTGGCTCCCACCTCGATGCCGGGGCCTTCATACATTTCACGTGTCAGGTTACCGACTCCATCGTATTGGTAGATTCGTTGCGTAGACGACCCTGGCTCGAGTTTCGTAGAAAGCTTTCGGTTGTAATTCCAAGCCATTTCCGTCACCGGGCGACCTGACGACGTCTTGGCCCCCCACTCAGTGACCACGTTGTTTCGGGAGTCGTATTCCGTATGGGTGGTGATCGATTCTCCACCGGCCGATTCATTTTCACGAGTTCCAAACAATCGGATTTCAATTGGGTTCCCCAAAGCGTCGACTCCATATCGGCGCCAGAGACCGTCACCCTCATTCGTGGCAATTTTGGCCTGCATCGCGTTGTATTCATTGATGGTGTAGTAGGTGTTCGGCGAACGACCAGAAAGTTGTTTATCTCCTGCACTCGTGTTTGGCATTGTTTTTTGGGTGAGGTCGGTTCGAATGTCCCCCACCTCGAGGGGGCCTTCGTAGATACCCCGCTCCACCACGAGCGAGCCGGAGGCATTGCGCGAGATCGATGTCCCGACCTCGCTTCCCTCGATGGCCAGGGACCGGCCGTCGGCTCGGACCGCATCTCCAATGACTTTGGTATCCGTCTGGGAACGCGGGGATTGCGTGCCTTCTACAGTTTGCTGCTCAACACTTCCGGAATCTCCCATTGGAACTCGAAGACGTTGCCACTGAACAATGACTTCATCTCCGCCCCCATCGAGGTAGTAGATCTTGAAGTCGTACTCGGTATTCTCCTGCAGGGAAATCGTTGCCGCCCAGTCGTCGGTTTGCACGAGCTCGTGGACATTAGAAAATACCGACCCTTTGTCTGCCATCCGGTACGCAACCCAAACCGCTCCGTCGACGCTTTCATTTTCTTCGGGTTTGAATTCAACGGCGATCGTGGTATCGACGCTTCCTTCCTCGTCAGCATTCCAAGAAACATCCCAAACCGACTGAACGGCATCTCCTGGATCCGAAACGGTATTTCCTTCGGAATCGAGATAGTGGGAAATTTTCGATGTCGTGGTTTGTTTTTGGGAGAACGAAAACTCAACGGCGTGGGATACAGAGGAAAGTCTCCCGTAGAAGGAGTCCAATACAATTGCTTCGTCTCCGCTCTCCACGTCAATTTTCAGCTTCGTCAAGCCCGGCTGGGGATATTGAACCGCTGGGCCGACGGCCTGCGCGCCGTCGACGATCACAAGAGAACCGGGTCCGCCCGACCAACCCTCGGCTCCTGCTGGGTCAGAACCGATCACTTCACCATTCACGGTTGGAGTACTCCACGTGTACCAGTCGTTGCTCTGAAACGAAGAAGCATCCATGCCTGGACTTCTGAAAAATTGGCATTCGGGGCTCGAAAAGCCTTCTCCATCGACAATCCAGTTCAAAGTGAAGGCCTGCGTCTGAGGATCCGATATACCTTCGATCGCAATCCTCCATTGTTCACTTGTTTCGGGTATTAGGGCTTGTATGGAGCCATTGAACTCAATGTTCGCGCTATCGATTTCATCTGCGAAGGAAACACTCAAGGTGTAGTTCCCAAGGGTCTCATCGACTTCGATGGACGTAATTCCGATGGGAAGGACCAGCTTCTGCTCGGGTGTCCAGTGAATGTTTTCACCGATGTCTCGAGTGATGACGCGGAAATAAACCTCACGAACATCCGAAGCCACAGGAACCACAACCGCGTATCGTGAATCGCTAGTCAGATCTTCGAGTGAACCCGCCCCCGACGCATGAGCATAATGCTCGCCCACCACATTCGGTGCGGGGCTGACCAATCCGCCCTCAGGAATCGTGTGACTCTCCGTGTCCCACACCACCCATGAGCTCACGATGTCTGTCTCTACCTCCCAGGACGCTTCCCAACTCACGGGTTCTCCCGCGATCATTTCCGCCGACAACGCCGATGCTTCAGAGGCTTTCGCATCGGACTCAGCACCAATCCAACTGGCGGTCATCAAATTGGCTGTATTGAGTTCCACGTAGTAGTAACCACCATCCGGAGACTTCGACAGCGTGATCTCCGATTCAGCGTTGTACTCGTGGGAAGTCGTCGTGCGATCGTGGGTTCCCCCTGGATTCTTGACCTGCCGGGTCATGTTGCCATTCGGATCGTATTTGTAAGCCGTAACGAGATCGTTCTCGTTTGAGGCTTCCGACCCCATCCGCGTGCGCTCCTCGCTCAACCACTGCATGGCGTTGTACGTATATGACGTGGTCTGGTCGTCGGTGTCGTTTCGAGCAACCGAGAACGCTGAGAGAATCTCGTCCATTCCAATTTTCCCAGATATCGATGATCTCAAAGCATCCAAGTGGGTGTCTTCTGGTACGGGGTTCGAAAAACTCGTGGCGGAGGAAATCCCTCCGTTCTCGTCATACTGCATGAGGTTGAGCTGTCGGTTTCCCGTAACCACAGCCACAGTGCGGTCGGCCAGGTCGTAGTAGGTGTACTCGGTGATTCCCGCCGAGGGGTCATTCGCGTCGAACCCCATCGTTTTTTCCGTCAGGTTCCCACGGTCGTCATATTCGAACCGAGTGGATACACGCTTTGGGCCCGCCTCTGTTGAAACCTGAGGGGATGTCTCCATGGCGAGCTGATTCATCTGGTCATAGACGCGATCCACGGTGTGGGACTCTCCGGCAACTGAGGGACGCGACCGGGTGTCGATCGTTCCCTGGGGCACTGGGTCGACGTATCTCGTCTGTCGAACGACGTTTCCCGAAACGTCGAAGATCGTTTCGATCAGGAATCCAGCTTCGTCGATGGATGCGGTTTGACGTCCATTGACATCGTAGTACCCGTAGGCCGAATCCCCATTCGCGTTGACCGATTCGACGAGATTTCCCCAGGCGTCAAAATGTGCGAGATCGACCGGCACGACTTCATTATTCACCACTCCGGGGTCGCTCGGGTCTGCAGACACAAGCGAGGTGACTTCAATTTTCGGATAGGTGGTCTTGATCGCCCTTCCGCCCGCATCGAATTCCGTGACGATTTCGATTGGGGAGCTCCCCACAGGCACATCTGGAGACTCTCGAGGATCGTGATCTGCCCCCCCCTTTTCGATTCGAGCCTTATATAGGACAGCACGCGTCACCATTCCGGTTGCGTCGTAGTCGAAGCTTCGAAGGGCGAGGTCTCCGTTCAATTCACCAATGAGGTTTCGATTTCCGTCGTACCAAGATGTGGTAATGAAATCACGGTCTTCTTTTCCCACGCCGAAACCCGCAACCGCATTGGCCGATTCGACTGAACGCTTGTTCCCGATTCGGTCGTATTGAGTCCGGATCTGTGGATTGACCCACTCTGTTTTGTCTTTTGTGAGGCTGTAGGATTCGAATTCAGGCCCGATGAAGAGAACTTGTCGGTCAATATCATCGAATGCGAATTCTGTTTCGAAACCTCTTGGGTTCGTGAGCTTCACCAGGTTTCCGAAGTCATCGTGTTCGAACCTGGTAATTTCTCCCATCGGGTTCGTGAGAGAGAGGATCCTGCCCTTGCCATCGTATTCGCTTTGGGTGACTGCACCCGCGTCGTTCTTCTCGACGATGTTTCCAACGCTGTCGTAGGAAAGCGTTTGCTTTCGGCTCCCATCGATTTGTTCGTGGAGGCGATTGTCGGAATCGTAGGTGTAAAAGGTTTCACGAACGGGGTCGGGATTCCCTCCGGGTAGCGGTTTGGCGGCCTCCAGCCGGGACGAAGTCCGGTTGTTGGCCGCGTCGTAACCATAACTTTCTACCGATCCATCGAAGTTGGTGAATCGAAGCATGCGACCCGATACATCCCATTCCCAGGTCGAAGAGCGATCCGACAAGTCTTCGGTTCGGTCTCGTTGGTCTGTGTTGGTGCCCGGAGATTTGGTGGATCGGATCGTTTTACCGATGGAATTGTATTCATAGGTCGTTTTCATTCCATCGGGATGTTCCTCGGCGATCAGCTGGTTCTCGCCATCGAACTCCCATCTCTCGATCCTCTTCTCCGTTGATGGATCCAAGGTGGGTGCGACAGCGCCGAGGGCAGGAACCGGCACCTTTTCCATGGCGATGGTCTTTGCAACCAGGTTTCCTGAA
Source organism: Myxococcota bacterium (assembly GCA_022447545.1). Taxonomy (GTDB): domain Bacteria; phylum Myxococcota_A; class UBA9160; order UBA9160; family SMWR01; genus JAKVBI01. Next base: position 3,761 of record JAKVBI010000028.1, on the reverse strand, counting down.
GAATCCCACTCGTAGGTCTCCATGTAGGATTCCGGGTCGATTCGAGCAATCCGTTCGCTCTTCGCGTTGTAGAAGTAACGAGTCTCATAGCCTTCGGCGTCGGTTTTCGAAATTGAATTTCCCGAGACGTCATACTTCCATTGAGTCGTATACAGCTCCTGCAACCTCAGGATGTCTTCCTCGGTGAGCTGGGAGCGCCACTCCGGATATCCGAGTTCGAGTCTCAGATCGCGATATCGTTCCGTATCTTTCTCCACGAGCCCGTTTCCGATTGCATCGGTGATCGAGATGATCTGGTCGTTCTTGTCGTATCGGGTGGTCGTGGTTCGCGAATGGGTCGTCCCAGAAGCCTCGGTCACTGCCACTGGGTTTCCAAAGGCGTCGTAACGGATAGATGTCGAAACGCCCATTGAATCGGTCGTCGTGGTCGCATATCCATTCCGGTCATAACCAAAGGATTGATTGATCCATACGGGACCTTGTATTGGACCGTCGCTTTGGAGAGTTCTCAAACGAATGCGATTCCCAACCTTGTCGTAACTTGCCTCGACCAACCCCCCGCCAGATGTCGCCAGTTGAATTTCGCGATCCGCTTTGTCGTACTCATAGGTGGTCGACGAATGGTGACCGACGTCAGGGGATGCTGGACCCGCGATTCCGATTGTGTGGGAAAGCTTGTTGCCACGGGAGTCCCAGGTCGTTTCCGTTTGATTTCCAGAGGCATCGGTGGTGCCTACGAGTCGGTCGATCTCGTCGTACTCGTAGCGATCGGTTTGAATGAGAACGTTTTGAGACTTCTCGAAATCATAATCCGCATCTCCAGGCACCGGGTCATAGCTACCCTTCTGAACTTGCGTCTGATTCCCGAAATCATCGTATTGAATCGTCGTCGCGTAACCGTTCCCGTCTGTAGTTTTGATCACGCGGTTGAGCGCATCGTATTGGTAGCTCTTAGTGCGTGAGTCTGAATTCCCGTCCAAAAAGGATCGAGTGCTCCGCAGCAGGTTCCCGTATTCGTCGTAGGTGTAGACGGTTTTGATCCCACCCTTGTCGCCACCGACATCTTCGATGGACTGAACCAGTCGTCCATTGGCGTCGTAGATATTTTCCGCGATGGAACCGTTTGGATGAACGGTTTGGTCAATATTTCCTTGGGAGTCGTGTCGGTAGAGCGTCGTATGACCAAGAGGATCGGTGAAGGACACGAGAAGGCCGTCGCCGTCATAAATGGACCTTGAGTGCCGAGCGTCGTTCGTTCCACTTGCCTGGATCGTTTCGATTTTTCGCCCATGGGCATCGTAGACGTGTTCGGTTCGGTTCTGCTCTCCGTCGATTTCAACGATCAAGCGATTGTTGGCGTCATAAAGAGATTCGGTGGACCGCTCTTCGCTTTCCTGGGGCCCCTCAGTCTTCTTGATCTGATTGCCAACGGCGTCGTACTGGAGGACCACGCGGTCGCCAGCCCCGTTGATCTGCTCGACGAGTTGGCCGTTGGCATCCCGAGCGAACTGCTCGACCCGCTCGCTCGGCGTGTTGGGGGAGCGAGTGCGGGTCCTCAACTCGGCGATGGGTGTGTAATCGAAGTCCGTGGAATAGAAGTCGAGCAGAAGCTTCTGATCAGCGGGGGCGAGATCCGCGACCTGTTTCGCCTGACCGCTGGTATCGACGACTCCGAGAGCTTTGCGCATCTCCAGGTGGAGAGTCGAGTCCGAAGCCACCAGCGCTTGGCCCAGTGCGTCGGTCTTCCGCGTGATGCGACCATTTGCGTCGTAGACATAGGATGTCACGCGTTCGTGGTCGGTCCCAAAGGCATCGTGGCGCGCAGTGACCTGTCCCTTCTCGTCGAGTTCGAAGCGGGTGACGACCCCCAGAGGGTCGGTGGTCTCGTACAAACGGGCCCGGTCGTCGAATACCTGTTGGGTGATCTGCGGGTTGGCGAGCCCCTGACCAATGGTACGGGTCAGGAGTTTTCCGGATTTGTCGTATCCGAAACCGGTGACCAGGCCGGTGGGATCGATCTGGGAGGCCATTCGGTTGTTGGGGTCGTAGCTCGACGTCGTCACCGAAGCGGGCGCATCCGACGGCGGCACCGGGAGGATCCCGTTCGGCTCAAGCGGGTAGCGGTGGACGTAGAGCAGGCGCTTCGTCTCGTTTCCCACCGCGTCGTATTCGAAGCGAGTCAGGACCCCCTCGGGCGTCCGCTCGCCCGTCAATCGATCGTTTTTGTCGTAGGCCAGGCTTCGGGTGTTACCCAGTTCATCGGTTTCCCCCACCACATTCACCGTGGCGTCGTAACTCCAGTGCCGGGTGTATTGGTCGAGGATTGCGTCGCGCTCGGCCGGTGTCGGAGCTGCGTCCGCCAGTGCGTGGCCCACCCCATTGGTCGCGGAGATCTTTCGGTTGAGGGCGTCGTAGCCGAAGGTCGTGATGTGATCGTTGGCGTCGGTCAGAGACACGCGATTGTCGAAAGCGTCGTAACTGTAGTGCTCAGTGTAGATCTCGCGCAGCAATTCTTGCTGGGCCGGCGTCAGATCAGCGACAGCTTCCGGATAACCGAGCGTCACTCGCTGGTTGCGAAACGAAGCCTCGTCGGACTCGGCGAGTTGGTGGCCCAGGGGTGTGGTAGTGGAGATCCGTCGATCGTCCGCGTCATAGGTCCAGGAGGTCTCGAAACCGGATTCGTTGGTTTCGCTCACCAAGTTGCCCACGGGGTCGTAGGCGAATGATCGCGTGCCATGTAGAGGGTCGGTCCGACCCTTCAAACGGTCGTCCTTGTCGTAGGTGAACTCCGTCTTGTTATTTCCTGGATCGTTTTCGGACACCAGGTTTCCCACGGTGTCGTAGACAAACGTTGCCGCGGCCCCAATTCCGCGCTTCAGGCTGATCTCGCGGTCATCCTTGTCGTAGGTGCGAGTGGTGGTTCGACCCTCCTCATCCGTCTCGTGGATGAGGTTTCCCACGGCGTCGTAGGTGAATTCCCGCTCCCCGTTCAGGGGGTTCGTGGTCTTCGTCAGGCGACCATTGGGGTCGAAGGAGAACGTTCTCCTATGGCCTCTTGCGTCGGTCTCGGACAGGAGGTTGCCCACTGGGTCATAGGTGAAGGACTCGATGCCGAGCATCGGATCCGTGCGCATACTCAGGCGGTCGTTGGCGTCGTACTGGTATTGAGTCGCGTGCCCGTTGGCGTCGCTTTCTGACGTCAGATTACCCGCCTTGTCGTAGCTGAACTGTTGCCGACCACTCTCGGGATCGGTGATGGTGGTGAGACGATTCAGTGCGTCGTAGTCGTAGTGGGTGACCTGGTCCCGAGAGGAATCATTCACCACCAATGCCAGGGGATCGCTCCGGTCGGGGGTTCCCGGGACGGGATTCGCATGGCGGACCTGGGTCGCCTGATTGCCGTTGGCGTCGTAGCTGTAGCTCGTGGCGAAACCCAGCGGGTCCACTTCGAGAATCGGCTGGTCGTCGGCGTCGTAGTAGGTGAGGCGGTCATTGCCGTTGGCGTCCTGGCGGACAATCCGATTCCCGTTGCCGTCGTACTGGAACGTCTCCATTCCCCCCTCGGGCATCTCGACCGAAATCAGGTTCGAGTTGGCGTCGTACTGGTACTGGCGTTTCCGGCCCAGAGGGTCGATGACTGCCGTCAAGTTGTTGGTCTTGTCGTACTGGTACTTCGTCTCGTGGGCGGCCCGGATGATCTGCTGGTCCACCGGATGGGTGGCCGCATTCGCCAGGGCGTTGCCCACCGGGTCCACCATGGA
>JAKVBI010000027.1:38043-85531 GCA_022447545.1 Myxococcota bacterium | reverse complement strand
ATGGGAATCACCGTCGAGAACCTCGAGGAATCTGTCGCCTTCTACCGGGATGTCGTGGGTCTGACGGAGATTCCCGAGACGTCGGATCTCGAAATGTCCGGAGAATGGTTTGATCAACTCACAGAGAACGAAGGCGCACGATTTCGCGTTGCCCATCTCGATCTCTCGGGCATTCAGCTTCAACTCGTGGAGTACACGGCGGCCGGAGGTGAGCGCCTCGATCTCGCACACAAGCGAATCGGGAACCCCCACCTCTGTATTGACATGGAGAACATTTCCGAGAGGCATGCAGCCCTCGCCGCCGAAGGGCGTTTCAAGGTCTCGCCCATCGTGACCATCGCTGACACGCCCATTCGAAGTTTCTACGTCACTGACCCCAACGGCGTTCTGGTCGAGTTCATCGAGCGGTGAGCAACGTCCCTATCCTCGAACGTCGGCAAGCTTGACGAGCTGCGTCTCCATTCGCTCCGGAGGTTCGTCGCTAGCTCCGATGATTCGCCCCAGCATCCCGCCCTCACTGTGCCCAAGAGTGTTGAGCCAGTTGGGGAAGTTCGAGCCCGGGTCCTCGTGGGCGATCAGAATCCGGACGGATCCATCTCCCTCGTAGCGGGCCGTGAATTTGTTCACAGAGACTTCGAAGAAACGGTGCTCCAGGGATTCCATCCAGTAGTTGGAGATCTGGAGGTTCCAGGTCTGACACTCTGGGATGTCTGAAATCGTTACGAGCAGCGCCTCGTCCGGGGCGAGTTGCCAGTGACTCTGGTAATAGGAGATCGTCGGATCGCCTCCGGCTGCGCGCAGAACCACTTGATCGTGGAGCGGTAACTGATTCAGGGTTTTCGCTTTGTAGTCGTCGGTCCACAGCAACCCCAAATTCACAGTGCTCTCGAGAAAGCCCATGGTTCTCTCGAGTTGTTCCTCCAGTTGTTCCGGTACGAGGTTGTTGTGCGGGCGCTCGGGGTTGAGGCACTCGATCTCGAGTTCAGCCCGCTTTTCCTTTCTGCGATCGCCGAAGGTCTGTCGCACGACGATGTTTCCGGAGTCCTCGGTCATGGGGAGCCAGTTCCCCGGCTTGCGCTCTTGACTGACGAGAATTTCGAAGCGTCCGTCCTCATCGAGTACGAGTTGTGAGGAATCGATTTCGCCCGTGCTCGCCATGGCGCCCGGTCCGCCTGCCCCCGCCTTGACGCCAAGGCTGAACCAGCGAACGGTGCCGCGATGGCCTGTGATCCGGTAGTCGAAGCGCGGATCGATGATGCAGTTCTGGTAGTAGTTGTCTGGATTGTCGTTGAGAATCTTCTTGGTCTCGTCGGCGAGGCGGAAGAATGCGGGGTATTGGGGGTCCGCGTAGTCCACCTGGCTTTCGAGACCCGCTCGCAGAATTCGTGTCAGAAAGCGGTAGCCCTGGGCCTGGTTCTCGACGTCCTTGGGTGCGCCGTCGTGGCGAACGAGTTCGCCGGCGGCCTTCAGGCGATCGCAGAAGTCTTCCCAAATTCTACCGTCTAAGATTCGCTGCTCTGCTTCGTTTTGCGCCATGGCAATCGACTCCTCCTGGCTTCTCGCTCGACCATTTTTTTTGGGGGGGCTCTCTCGGTCCCCGGCCTTCTAGGGGTTGGACGCCGCGTCTTCGATCGCAGTGCCCTCGAAGAAGTCCGGGTCATTGCTTGTCCAAAGAGCGAGTGCATTTCCGCACACGAATGCCTCGAAAGCCTCTTCATCAATGTGCCCGTCTTCGACAAGTTCCCATGCCTCAGGCAGCACTTTGCACATGTCCGGTACGTCCCAGTGTCCGATGTCACTGGCAAAGACCGGGCGAAGGCGTGCTCCGCCCGGGAGCATCGCCGTGTCGAAGGCTACGGCAGTGAGCGGGTCGTCGGCTTCACAGCCGAAGTAGAAGCGATCGCTAAAGAGATGCCGGATGTCGTCTTCGCTCTTCACGCCGGATTCCGCGAATTCGTCGATCCCATCTCGGTTCTCGGCGGGGTCGGCGAGCAGGAGCAGACCCTCGTCGAGTTCGTCGAGGTGGTCGACCATCTTCTCGGGGGCGTACTTGCGGAACAATCGGGCCATCTCTTCCCGATCGAGACGGGCGGGATCGTATTGCTCGATGACATTGATGTTTCGCTTTTCGTAGTGGGCGAGGATGTCGCTGTACAGGTTGGCCCCCCAGGCAACGCCGCCCTCGAGGAAGGCGAAGTGGAGATCCGGAAAGCGCATTGGTACGCCCCCCATGAAAAGGGAGCGGCATGCTGCTTCGCCGGCGACCGCGAAATTCCCGATGTGGTTGTAGACGTAGTTGGTCCGCGAAGCGCGCATGCCCATGCCCTGGCTCGAGCCGTGGAAGGTGGGCGTTACGCCCAATTCGACGCAGCGCCGCCAGAGCGGATCGTAATCGTAGTCGCTGTCGTGCCCGAGGGTGTCGAAGTAGCGTGCACCGCGAACGTCTTCGGATCCGGGGAAGGCGCGGCCCACCACTCCGGATAGGGTGACCGCTTTGAGGCCGAGTTCCAGGATGGCGTGATCGAGGGCTGCGACTCCTTCTTCCGGGGTCACGGTGGGGATGACAGCTACGGGTTCGAGTCGATCGCGCACGCCTTCAAACATCGCCGCGTAGTAGCGGTTGAAGGCTCGGGAGAGCCCGATGCGTAGCTCGTCGTCGGGCCAGGTCGTGGCGAACAGGCCGTACGTGGGATACAGGAACGCGAAGTCGATTCCCATTTCGTCCAGACGGCCGTGGAGCAGACGCGGGAGGATTGCACTGGCCCGGTCCAGGGTGTCACCCGCTAAGCCCCACCACGCGGTGCGTGAATATCCCACGGCCCGCTTTTGATCGAGAGGAATTTTCCGGGCGGATTCTGAACCGTGGACGATTCCGTCGAAGCGCTTGGCGACCTCCTCGCCTGCTTCTTCGACGAGGAAATCTCGCACGACCGGCGTGTATTCGATGAGATGCCCATCCCCGTCGATCACCGGATGATCGATGCGTTTGCGAATCCGGTCGACTTCGGCATTCCGTTCGAAAGACACGTCTGTTCTCCTCGCTCTTTCAACGCACGGTCCGCACCGTGTCCCGGCAACGAGGGTACGCGAACTCCCAACGGGCGTGTGTGAATTCCAGCTCGGCGGACGCTGTGTCGTAGCGGTTTTGAATGGCTATGCGAGCTTCAACTCGGTTGCGGTGTCCTCGATGAACTTGAGTACCGCGTCTCGGGCTTCTGGATCGGTCCGGGGGCTCATGTCCTGAAAGCTCCGCATGAGAGTCAGGCGCTCCACCCCCAGATCCTCGTAGCGCTTGGCTGTATCTGCATCCACGGGGCCGGGGGGAGTCACGCTGATTTCGAGCGGCCCGAGGTTCGCAGGTCGCTCGACCTGATCGGCGGCTTCTTCGAGTGCTTTCAGGGCGGCTGCCGTCGCATCCAGATCCTGGAAGAAACCGTACCATCCATTGCCCTGGGCGACCGCACGCCGGTAGGCGGGGGGGGATCCACCTCCCACCAGAATGGGCGGATGGGGTTTCTGGACGGGATGAGGATGGGACTGGATGCCCGAGAATGAGGTGAAGCGACCTTCGAAACTGGGGCTTGGTTCGGTCCATAGCGTCCGAATGACTTCGATGTGTTCGCTCATGCGCGCACCGCGCTCGGAATAGGGGATCCCCAGGGTCTCGAACTCACGCGGCACGTAGCCAACCCCGACGCCAAACAGCAGACGCCCGCCCGAAAGGACGTCGATCCCAGCCAATTCCTTGGCGAGAACCACGGGATTGCGCTGAGGCAGCAGGATGATCCCCGAGCCCAGCTTGAGCCGTTGGGTGTGGGCTGCCGCAAAGGACAAGGCCGCGATGGTGTCTAGGAAGGGGGTTTCGGGCGGCACCGGAGAGGGGGCCTCGTGGGGGTCCATCAGGACCACGTGCTCGCCCGTCCAGACGGACTCGAAGCCCGAATCCTCCATGAGTCGCACGAGGGTTTCCATGTGCTCCGGTTGGCAGAAGGGACCCAGATTGAGCCCGAAGTATCCGATCTTCATCGCGTGCTTCTCCCCGTTGGTGTTTCAAGTTCTTCCAGAGAACCCGAGGATTCTCTGGACTCTCCGAGCCCGTATCAGCTGAGTCCCATGTGCTCGAGTTCGATGGGGCATTCGCCCCGTGCGAGCTTGGCGGCCCGTTCGTTGAGTTGAGCCTCCATGGATTGCCGATCGATCATGATGACGAAGTCGTCGTTGCGAATGCCCTGGAGAGCGAATTGTGCCAGTTCGTCCAGGTCCTGCACGGGCAGCTCGAACCCGGCTTTCTTGGCTCCTTCCATGAAGGCCTCGAAGGTTGTCTCCTGTTCCTCCGAAACCTGTCCCTTGCGGGCCAGAGCCTGGGGGCGATTGCGCTTGGTGGTCCAGATTCCTGTGGCGAGCATGCCACCCGAGGGGTAGAAGATCGCCGCGCGCAGATTGGTTTTCTTGCCTACGAGCTGGGCCGCGAGGCATTCGGTCATGATCGAAACGGCTGCTTTACTCGAGGCGTAAACGACCTGTTGTGCGAGGGGGGAGATGCCGCCATCTCCCGACGACGTATTCATCACGAAACCTTCTTCGCCGGAAGCGATCATCCGCGGCACGAAGGCCTGGACGCCATGGGCGATGCCCTGGACGTTCACCCCAAAGACCCACTGGAAATCCGAAGGTTCGGTTTCCCACACGTCGAGGTTGGGGACCGAGACCCCGGCGTTGTTGCAAAGAATGTGGCAGGCGCCATGGGTCTCGAAGACGGTGTCGGCCAGGGCAGTCACCGATGCCGGATCAGAGACGTCGGTCACCACGCCCGTGACCCCTTCGCCGAGTTCAGCGGCAGTGGCCTGGAGTGCGGGTTCCTCCACATCGGCGATCACCACCTTCATGCCTTCTCCCAGGAAGGCTTTGGCCAGGGCTTTGCCGATGCCGCTTGCCCCACCGGTCACCACGGCCACTCGATCTCGAAATTCCTGCATGCTCGACATCTCCCTGTTCGGCTCCGGTTTCCGGGACCGGGGCGACGAGCATACGAGAAATGGGACCCCGGGTGAGCGTTGGCCGCTCAGACCGATCTCCGAGTCGCGTCGGGGCAAGAAGGAATGTAAAATAGACTTGACATCTAATGTAAAGGGTGCTTGACTACCTGGGATCCGGCGTTGACCCGGAGAAGAGGGAGTCGAGCATGGCGTTGAGCGAATTTCTGCGATCCTCCTTTGCCCGGCGGTTTGGGCTCGCCATGGCGGGCTATCTCGGTGTCGTCTTCGCGGGTTCCCTGATTTTGAACGGTCTGAATCAGCCGCCTGCGCGATGGGTGGGCGTTGTGGTGGCGGCTGCGGCTCTCGTCCCCGCAGCGCCACGGTGGTCTTCTTTTTCACCCTGGCGATGCAGGTGGGCAGTGGCCTTCTCGAGGGCTTCGCCGGCATGGCCCCGCTCAGTGCCTGGTGGGCGTACGGCGTGGGAATGCTGAGTTGGGCGGTCGCGTCCTACGTGCTCCAGCGACGGTCGCTTCGGTGAAGAACCATTTGCCCGCCCTTCGCTCCGAACGAGGCTGGACCCAGGCGCAGCTCGCGAAGCAACTCGGCGTCTCGCGTCAGACCATCATTTCCATCGAACGCGGCAAGTACGATCCGAGTCTTCCCCTTGCCTTCAAGATCGCCCAGGCCTTTGGGTTGCCCATCGAGGAGATCTTCAGCGGGTCCTAGCCGGAGGAGGAACAGCCTCTCGGGCCCAACGAGTCTGCCTATACTGGCGCTCCAGCAGAAGATTAGAAGAGCAGGAGGGCAGGGGCTTGGCGGGAGAGCTTCGTTTCGATGACCGCGTCGCGTTGGTGACGGGGGCCGGTGGAGGGCTCGGCGCAGCCCACGCCAGGTTGTTGGCAGAGCGCGGCGCGGCAGTGGTCGTCAACGACATCGGCGGTACCGACGTGGAAGCCCAGCAGGGGGCCAGCGCTGCGGAGGTGGTGGCGGAGATCGAGGCCCGGGGAGGCCGAGCCGTCGTCGATACCCATAGCGTGGCGACGGCCGAGGGCGGGCGCGCCATGGTCGAACAAGCCCTGGAGCGCTTCGGACGCTTGGACATCGTGGTCAACAACGCCGGGGTCGGACGTCCTGGCGCAGGTTTCGTGGATCTCCCAGACGCTCAACTCGACCTGGTCCTGAAGACTCACCTTTACGGGGCCTTCCACGTTCTGCGACCGGCCTGGCGGGCCATGCGCGAGCAGGGCTATGGGCGGATCGTGAACACGGCCTCGGCCACCGCCATGGGGGTGGACGACTCCTGGGACTACCCCGCTGCCAAGGGCGGTTTGGTGAGCCTCACGCGCTGCCTGGCGCAGACCGGCGAGCGCCATGGGATCAAGGTCAACGCCATCATGCCCATGGCCTTTACGCCCATGTCTGCCCAGGTTCCCAGCGACACGATCCGAGACTGGATGAAGCGGACCTTCCCCGCCGAATCCGTGGCGCCCACCGTGGCTTTGCTCTGTCACGAGGAGGCCCCCTGCAACGGCGAGATCCTGAGCGTCGGGGCGGGACGGACCGCGCGGGTCACCTACGCGGTAGTTCCGGGGTTCAAGACGGCTGAGCCCAGCGTGGAGGCGCTGCGCGAAAACTGGAGCCAGGTCATGGATTCCGAGGGGTTGCTGATCGCGCGCTCGGGTCAGGAGGACAGCGGCTTGTTCGGAGTGGGATTCGAGGATCTCGGGGTGACACGCATGGGGCCGGACGACGGCCCCGAGTCCTAGGGTTGGCCGCGGAGTCGGACACGACTCAGGCCCCGTGCTGATGGGCCCAATGGGCGGCGTCGAACAACTCGAGTTGGTACGTCATCTGCCCGTTCTGCCAGCGTTGCCACACGAGGTAGATGTTCTCGTAGGGGTTGCCGTTGGGGAAGCGGCCCCGCATCACCACCCTTGCAGCGGTCTGATCGCCCTCGGCGATCACGCCCAGCACCTGGCAGGCGAAGCTACCGGGCTCGTAGTAGCGGCCACTGCTGAAAACGCGTTCGAGGCGGTCCATGACTTCGTTTCGGCCGATGATTCCGCCCTCGCGTACCGACGGGGATGTCCAGAACTCGACCTCCTCGGCCATGAGGTCCTTCATGGCCGGGTAGTCCGAGGCCCCCAGGGCGCGAAACCAGGCCAGGGCACACGCGCGGTGGCTCGTCTGGGATTCAGTCATGGGTTCCTCACGCTTCCCGTTGCTGGTTCTTGTGGGCGGCGTCGAACAGTTCGAGCTGGTAGGTCATGCGGCCGTCCTGCCAGCGTTGCCAGACCAGGTAGATGCTCTCGTAGGGCTTGCCGTCGGGAAATTGCCCACTCATGACCAGGTGAGAGGCTGTTTCGTCGCCCTCGGCAATCACATCCAAGACCCGGCACTCGAGGCTTCCGGGGGCAAAGACGCTGCCTCCGCTGAGCACGCGCTCCAGGCGCTCCAACGCATTGTCCCGTCCCACGATCCCTTCGCTGCGCACTGAGGGCGACGTCCAGAGTTCGACGTCTTCGGCCAACAACTCGCGCAGGGCGGGGTAGTCGCAGCTTCCCAGCGCGCTGAACCACGCCCGCGCACGCCGGGTATTGGCAATCGCGATGGACTCGGGCATGGGGTGCTCCTTCCAGTCTCCAGCATGGATGCCAACCGCCTCCCGACGCGAGGCCACACCCCAAGGGTCAGAAATCGCGGGTCTCCCCGATGTCGAGAACCCAGGTTTGTTGGTCGGCGGCGTGGCCCGCCTCGCGAAAGCGTATGGGAGGTTCGTCGAGGGGCTCGGTGGCGAGGTCGAAGGTGCCGAAATGGATGGCGACCGCGGCGCCCGCACCGACGTCAAGAGCGGCCTGAACCGCTTCCTCAGGGTTCATGTGAGCCTCACGCATCATCTCTACGGGCCGGTAGGCACCGATGGGTACGGCCGCGATGTCAAAGGGCCCCAGGGCGTCTCCAACCTTCCGAAAACCGTCGAAGTAACCCGTGTCGCCGGCGAAGTAGAAGCGTCGTTCCGGTCCCACCACTGCCCAGGACGCCCAGAGGGATCGGTTTCGGTCGGTCAGGCCGCGCTGGCTCCAGTGCTGCGCCGGCATGGCGTAGACGGTCACCTCTCGAATCTGGACCGACTCGCCCCAATTCAGTGGTTCGACCCGGTCGATTCCTCGTGATTCCAGGAGTTCGGCATTGCCCAGGGGAACGAGGAAGCGCGTATCCGGCGACCGTCGAGCCAGTTTTTCGAGAGTTGGGAGGTCCAGATGGTCGTAGTGGTTGTGGGAGACCACCACGAAATCAATGGGAGGCAGATCCTCGAATTTGATCCCCGGTGGTACGAATCTGCCGGGTCCGATCCCACTCACGGGGCTTGCCGTACGCGACCAGATGGGATCGGTGAGGAAGCTCACCCCGTCCATCTGGACGAGCAGGGTGGCGTGGCCCACCCAGGTAACCGTGGGCCGCCTTGTTCCCGCGTTTTCGCGCAGGAAGGCACCGTCGTTGTCGATTCGATCCGGTATTTCGCCACGATTACCAAATGCGCCTGCCATCCGGCGCATGAAAAACGAGAAGCGGACCCCGAAGCTCCCGTGGGAGAGAGGCCCGCCCGGGTTCTCGAAGCGCCCATCTTCGGTCGTTGGCGCCGGGCCGATCTCCGTGGCGGGTGCGCCCGATGCGAAGGTGAGAATCGCGATTCCGGCCAACATCGCAGTGGACCACTGGCGTTGGGGGGCCAGAACCTGATCTTTTCTCGATCTCGGGACCATGGGGCTCCGTTGGATACGACGATGGTTCCCGGCGTGGGCCGTCGGCAGCGCTCGAAAGGATAGGAGAAGCAGTGAGTGGTTCTCCAGGTTCCGCTTCCCGTGGCGACGGGTTCCTGATCGAGTAGCGTTCGGGATTCACGGTAAGACACACGAGATGTGGAGTCGAGCTGCAAAGTACAGGTGGACTGACCATGAGTGGAAGGTTGGCAGGCAAGGTGGCCCTGATTACCGGGGCCGCACGCGGGCAGGGGGAGGCTGAGGCGAGGCGATTCGTGGCCGAAGGCGCGAGCGTGATGCTCACCGATGTGTTGGATGATCAGGGCGAGGCTCTGGCCGCCGAACTCGGTGAGGCTGCTTCCTATCAGCACTTGGACGTGACCCAGGTGGAGGAGTGGGATCGGGCCGTAGCCGCTGTGACGGAACGGTTCGGTGCCTTACACGTTCTCGTCAACAATGCGGGAATCGGTGCCTTGGGTGAACTGGATACGCTGGAGCTCGAGACTCACCACGAGCTGATCGACGTGAATCTCAACGGAGTCTATTTGGGGATGCGAGCCGTTAAGTCGGCCATGGTGGAAACCGGAAACGGCGCCATCGTGAACATCTCTTCTATCGATGGCCTGGTCGGCGTACTTGGGATGACGAGCTATACGGCGACGAAGTTCGCGGTGACGGGCATGACGCGATCGGCGGCCATTGAGCTGGGCCCTCTCGGGGTCCGCGTGAATTCGATCCACCCGGGTGTGATCTCGAGTCCCATGGTGCTGGAAATCGATGAAGAGGTTCGGGCCAAGCTCGACCGCCTGATGAGTATGCAGCCGATCAAGCGCATGGGAGAGCCCCACGAGGTGGCGTCGTTGGCGTTGTTTCTCGTCAGTGACGAGGCGAGCTACATCACGGGCGCCCAATTCGTGATCGATGGCGGGCATCTGGCCGGTCCGTGGAGGGAGCCCATCGCTGGAGAGGGCGTCTAGGCGGAGGCCTTGGCCTCGCCGTAGCGGGCGTGGATACGCTTGCTCTCCTCGGCGTTGTAGATGTCCTCTTCGTAACACCACTGTCCGTCACCGGCGTAGTGCAGGATGGTGATGGCCACGAACTGATAGGGTTCACCCGAAGGGTCCACGGGGTTCGCGTAACGGTTGGGCACGTAGGACACGACCCGATCGTTGTCGATGACGGCAAACTCGATGGGGAACGACATTTCGGTCGCCTGGCCCTGCATCACACCGCAGATCCAACCGCGGATGGCTTCACGACCGCGGAAGATTCCGTACTGGTGCTCGACGTAGATGGCATCTTCGCTGAACTGGTCTGCCCACTGGCTCCAGTCGCCGGTTTCGACGGCGATCTGCCCTCGTCTCTCATATTTCACCAATTCAGCTTCCACCTCAGCGCGGTCGAACTTTACGTTCTTGCGCCTTACTTCTTCGGCGAGGTAACCGTAACCGTTGTCGGGGATCATGGTTTGACTCTCATGCTTGGGCCACGAAGGGCAGGGTTGTGAAACGTCGGGTGTAGGCGCCGGTCGCATAGGTGCCGGCGTCGGCGTCTACTGCAAAGTCTGGGCAACGAGTAAGCAGTTCCTCGAGGGTGATCCGTCCCTGAAGCCGGGCCAGGGCGGCTCCGATGCAGTGGTGGGGGCCGTAGCCCAGGGCGATGTGGCGCCGGATCTTGCGGGAAACATTGCACGCCTCGGCATCGGCCCCGAACTCGCGCTCATCGCGGTTCGCCGATGCGTAGAGGAGCATGGCCTTTCGACCCTCGGGGATCACGTGGCCGTCGATCTCCACGTCGCGTGTGGTGGTCCTCGTGAGCCCCTGGACGGGGGAGGTGAGTCGAAGGAATTCCTCGATGGCAGCCGGGATGGCGCTGGGATCTTCGATCAAGCGGGCCCGCTGCTCCGGGTATCGTGTGAGGATCTCGAGTGTGCCGCCGAGGAGTCCGGTCACGGTGTCGTTCCCTCCCGTGACCATCGTGAAGGCCATTCCCAGTAGTTTGGCCATGGAGACCTCTTCGCCGGTCTTGAGACGCCCGAGAATGAGGGCTGAGAGCATGTCGTCTCTTGGTTCCGCCCGGCGCTTTTCGATCAACCTGGCGAAGAACCCGAACAGGTCGGCGACGACGGCGTTGGCGTCGAGGAGGCTTCCCTCAGCGTTGGCATCGACGGTTGCGTGAGTCCAGGTGTCGAAGCGATGGCGATCTTCGGCCGGGACCCCCAGGGAGTGCGCGACCACGAAGCTCGGCAGGGGTTTCAAGAGTTCGGCGACGATGTCCGCGTTCCCCATTTCGCGGATGGCGTCGATGCGTTCGACGACGAACGCTCGCACCATCGAGTCGAGTTCGCGCACTTGTTTCGGGGTGAATCGCTTTACGGCGAGCTTTCGCAGATCTGTGTGTTCGGGGGGGTCCATCATCACGATCGGCGACTCGAGCCCGAGTTTGTCCATGTCGTCGTAGTTGACGGTGAGTCCCGCTGCCGAGGAGAAGGTGGCGGAATCGACCACTGCCTCGAAGACATGGTTGAATCGAGAGAGGACGTAGTAGTCCTGGCCCGCTCCGTTGTCCAGAACGTGGTGCACCGGATCCTCGTCACGAAGCTGCTTGTACATGGGGAAGGGATTGCGCCAGCGCTCCCCGCCGCAAGGCTCGAAAATAGCTGTGGACATGAGACTCCCGAGGGGCGTTCTGTCGCCATTTGTCGTGAGCGCGAGGTCGGGATTATACCTGGGCCGGTCGTCGCTCGTTCTGCCTTCTGGGCGGGCCGTGGAGCCCATTCCAAATGGGCACCCCCTGCAGCGCGATGGTAGGATGAAAAGACATTTCAGCTGTGGAGAGACCATGCCGGGAACAGACAACAATTCGCGCAACCAAGCTTCCCGTGAACTGGATGCGGTGGTCATTGGGGCCGGTTTTGCCGGGCTGTGCGCGCTCTACAAGTTTCGGGACGTCATGGGCATGGATGTCCAGGTCTACGAGACGGGCGACGGTGTGGGGGGAACCTGGTACTGGAATCGGTATCCGGGGGCTCGTTGCGACTCCGAGAGTTTCTATTACTGCTTCTCCTTCGACGAGGACCTTGCGCAGGAGTGGGAGTGGACGGGGAAGTATCCGGAGCAGCCCGAGATCGAGCGCTATCTCAATCACGTAGCGGACCGCTTCGACCTGCGTCGGAACATTCAACTCTCGACCCGCGTGACCCACGCGAAGTTCGACGATGCGACGAACCGCTGGGAGATCCGTACGGAGCATGGAGAATGTGTTTCGGCCCGTTATCTGGTGACTGCGGTGGGTTGCCTCTCGGACGCGAACCTTCCCGACATCCAGGGTCGCGACAGTTTTGAGGGCGAGTCGTATCACACGGCGCGATGGCCCAAGGGTGGCGTCGACTTCACTGGGAAGCGCGTGGGTTTGATTGGGACCGGTTCCACGGGCATCCAAGCAACCCCGGTCATCGCGGCGGCCGCAGAACACCTCACGGTCTTCCAGCGCACTCCGAATTTTACGGTGCCGGCTCGTCACGCCGCCTTCGCTGCATCAGATCAGGTCGAAATCAAGAAGAACTACTCCCAGATCTTCAAGCGAACCCGTGAGTCTCCTGCCGGGTTCCCCTACTTCCCCATCGACCGCAGCACGCACGATGTGTCTCCCGAGGAACGTGATGAGATCCTCGAGGGATTGTGGGAGGAGGGAGGCTTCAAGTTTCTCTGGGGGGGCTTCAGCGACCTTCTCTTGGACCCGGCAGCCAACGAAATTGCGTCGGAGTTCATTCGGAACAAGATCCGGGGCATCGTGAAGGATCCTGAGACCGCCGAGTTGCTGTGTCCCAAGTGTCACGCCTATGGGTCCAAGCGTCCGCCCATCGACACCGACTACTACACGACCTTCAACCGCGACAATGTGAGTCTGGTGGACATCAAGACCGTTCCCATCGAATCCATCACACCGTCGGGTCTGCGGACGGCCGACGCCGAGTACGAACTCGACGTCCTCGTGTTTGCAACTGGCTTCGACGCCATGACGGGTTCCCTGCTCAAGATCGAAATCGAGGGCTCCGGCGGCCAGCGGCTGGCCGACACCTGGGCGGAGGGGCCCCGGACGTTCCTCGGGATCCAGGTGGCGGGTTTCCCCAACCTGTTTACGATTACGGGCCCTGGAAGCCCCTCCGTGCTGATCAACATGCCCGTCGCCATCGAACAGCATGTCGATTGGATCGCAGACTGTATCCAACACATGAACGAGACGGGAAAGAGCCGCGTGGAGGCGACCGTGACCGCTCAGGACGAGTGGGTGGAGCACGTGGCGGAGGTGTCGCAGTACTCGCTCATGGGTCGCGGGAACTCCTGGTACGTAGGCGCCAACATCCCCGGGAAACCCCGAGTCGTGTCCCCCTACACGGGAGGCCAGCCCCTGTATCGCGAGCGCTGTGAAGCGGTGGCGAATGCGGGCTACGAGGGGATGCAATTCGGTAGTTGAAGGCCGAACGGGGTAGAAGATGTCAGAACACGTCGACGTCCTGATTATCGGTGCAGGGCTCTCTGGTATTGGTGCCGGTTGTCATCTCGAGACCAAGTGTCCGAGTCGGAGCTATGCGATTCTCGAGCGCCGGCAGGACCTTGGGGGAACCTGGAGTCTCTTTCAGTACCCGGGAATCCGTTCGGATTCCGACATGTACACCCTTGGCTACTCGTTCAGTCCCTGGAAGGATCCCAAGTCCATTGCGGATGGGCCTTCGATCCTCAACTACGTACGTGACACGGCGGAGCACTACGGTGTGGATCGGAAGATCCGCTACGGCTTTCAAGCCAAGCGCGCGTTTTGGTCGTCCTCGGAATCTCGCTGGACGGTAGAAGCCGAGTGTGTGGAATCTGGGGAAGTGCAGCGTTTCAGCTGCAACTTCATCTTCATGTGCACCGGCTATTACAACTACGACGCTGGCTATACGCCGGACTTCGAGGGGGTTGAGCGTTTCGAGGGGCCGATTGTCCACCCGCAGAAATGGACGGAAGACATCGACTACGCGGGTAAGCGTGTGGTGGTGATTGGTAGCGGAGCCACCGCCGTCACTCTCGTACCGGAACTCGCCAAGCAGGCCAGCCACGTCACCATGCTGCAGCGTTCGCCGACCTACATGGTCTCGGCACCCTCCGTGGATCGCATGGCCAAGTGGCTTCGTAAGTGGCTCCCTCTGAAGGCTACCTACGAGATCGTGCGCTGGCGAAACATCGTCTTTGGCCTCGGGTTCTTCAACTTCTGTCGGCGCAGGCCGAAGGTTGCCAAGAAGCTTCTTCTCAAAGGAATCGAGAAACAACTCGGGTCCGATTACGACATCCAGACCCATTTCAACCCGCGCTACAACCCCTGGGAGCAGCGGATGTGTCTGGTGCCCGACTCCGACTTCTTCGATTCGATCAAAGCCGGGTCCTCATCGGTCGTGACCGACGAAATCGAGACGTTCACCGAGAAGGGTCTGAAGCTCGTCTCCGGGGCCGAGCTTCCGGCAGACCTGATCGTCACGGCGACAGGTCTCAACCTGCAATTTTTCAGCGATCTCGAGATCACGGTCGATGGTGCGCGGATGGATTTGAGCCAAGCCATGGCCTACAAGGGCATGATGTTCACCGACATCCCGAATCTCGCTTCGGCGTTTGGCTATACCAATGCCTCGTGGACTCTGAAATGCGATCTCACCTGTGAGTACGTGGTTCGTCTTCTCAATCACATGGAGAAGAAGGGCTACACCCAGTGTCGTCCCCACTTGACGGATTCCACGGTCGGGGAGGAACCGATGCTCGATTTCAACTCCGGATACATCCAGCGCTCAGTGCATAAGTTCCCGAATCAGGGAACCAAGGACCCCTGGCGTCTCCACCAGAACTACTTGCTGGACAACATGGCCATCCGGCTGCGCCAGATCGAAGACCCCCAGTTGGAATTCATGGGTCCGGACCTACAGCCGGAACAGGAAGCTGCACCCGACGTCGCGTGAGGTCGGCTGGGCCTTTCGTCTCAAGGCGCGGTCGAAGGCGGTGAAGTCTGGGGGGTGCTGTTGGGAGCGGTTCCAGGGGGTGCGGTCTTGGGGTCGCTTGGTGTAGCGGTCGTGGGGTCCGGTGGCTGGCTCCAGTCGAGTCCAAGTTGCCATCCACCTCCGAGTGCTCGGTAGAGGTCGATGAAGGCGAGGTGTTGATCGCGCCGGGTCTGGGCGAGATCGAACTCGGCTGGATAGAGGTACTGCTGCGCTTCGAGGACCTCGAAGTAATTGGCCAGACCCTGTTGGTAACGTGTCATGGACAGCTCGACGGACTGCTTGAGTTGGTCGACCTGGGTCTCTCTTGCGGTCCGCTGTTCATGGAGGTGCTGGTTCTCCACCAACTTGCTCGACACCTCGGCGAAAGCATTGAGGGCGGTGAGTTCGTAGTTGGCCTTGGCTTCTTCCCAGGCGGCGACCTGGGCCTTGTACTCCGCATAGAGGAGTCCGCCTTTGAAGATGGGTCCCGACAGCTGCCCCGCCACGTTCCAGAGGGTCGTGCTGCCGCTGCCGATCCCGCTCAGGTCCGACGACGCCCCGCCCCACATGGTGACGAGTCCCACACGCGGCAGGAAGTTGCCCATGGCGACGCCGACCTGCGCGTTGGAGGAGATCACCCCCTGCTCGGCGAGGCGGATATCGGGCCTGCGTTCCATGAGTTCCGAGGGCAGCCCGTATGGGATCTTCGGGAGGTGTTGGTCCCTCAAGGCGATGTTTCGCACGATCGATTCTGGCGGCAGTCCCAGGAGCACCGACAGCTGGTTCTCTATGGCTGCGATCTCAATTTCGATCGTGGGGATCCACGCCGCAGCCTCGGCCCGAGCGGCCGTTGCGCGTGTCAATTGCAATCTGGAAGCGACACCGCCTTCGAACTTGCGAAGAAACAACTCCATGACCGTTTCGTAGGACGCTACGGCTTCGGTCGCGATATCGTGGGATCGGTCCAACTCGAGCAGGGTGAAGTAGAGCGAGGCCACATTCGCCACGAGAGACAGAAGAATGCCCCGTTGATAGTCTTCGGACGCCAGAAGTTCGGCCTGCGCAGCTTCGCTCGCACGCCGGATCCGACCCCACAGGTCGATTTCCCAGACGGCGTTCAGCGCTCCCCCGTAGCTCGTGGATTTGAGCGGTGTCCCGGGGTCCAGGAACCTGGCGGATTGTGATCGAGAGGCGGAGCCCTCATAGCCGACCTGTGGGTAGAAGGCCGAGCGCACGGCGGCAGATTGCCGATAGGCCTGCTCGGTGCGCGCCACGGCCATCTGAACGTCCAGGTTGTTCTGGATGGCGGTTTCGATCAGCGCCAGCAGATCGGGATCCCGAAAGACCTTCCACCACGGAAGGTCCGCGTAGGATGCGGCTTCCGGTGCTCCAACGGCAGCGCGGTAGGTTTCGGGTGTCTCGACCTGTGGCCGTTGATAGTTCGGTCCGATGGCACAGCTCGCCTGCAGGAGAACAATTGCCAAACCGACGCGGCACAACCCTCTCATTGGGAGGCTTCCGGAGGCAGGGAGGTCTGTTCGCGGTTGTCTCGGCGGTGCGCCAGCCGCTCGACCAGCGTGAAGGTCGCGGGCACGATGAAAACCGAGATGCAGGTGGCGGCCAGCATGCCTCCCATGACTACCGTTCCGAGAATCTGACGCGACTCTGCGCCAGAACCGCTGGCAGTGACGAGCGGGATCACGCCCAGGATGAAGGCGAAGGCCGTCATGAGGATTGGACGCAGGCGTGAACGGGCAGCCGCCAAGGCCGACTCAGCGATGCTGTCGCCCTCTGCCATCCGGGCCCGAGCAAATTCTACGATCAGGATGGCATTCTTTGCCGATAGGCCGATGAGCATCACGAGGCCGATTTGCATATAGAGATCGTTGGTGAACGAGCGGGCCCAGACCGCGAGGAATGCCCCCATCACCGCGATGGGAGTCGTCAAGAGAACGCTGAAGGGGAGGGACCAACTCTCGTACTGGGCGGCCAGGATGAGGAAGACCATGAACAAGGAGAATCCGAAGATGATCGCTGGCGAGATTCCCTCAGCAGCCTGTTTGGCCTGGTAGGACATTCCCATGTAGTCGTATCCCATGCCCTCGGGCATGGCCTCGGCGAAGACTTCCTCGAGGGCCGCCATGGCCTGTCCACCACTGAATCCCTCGGCCGGAACCACCATGAGTTGGGCCGCGTTGCGTTGGTTGAAACGCAGGGTGAACTCCGGTCCGGAGACCCGCTTGCTCGTGACGATCGCCGAGAGGGGGACCATTCCACCATCATTGTTCCGAACGTAGAATTGGCCGAGCTTTTCCACGTCGTTTCGATATTCCCCCTCAGCCTGAATGTAGACCTGCCAGACCCGGCCGAAGCGGTTGAAGTAATTGATGAACAGCCCGCCCATGTAGGCCTGAAGGGTCTGGTACACGTTCGAAAGCGTGACCCCCTGCATCAGTGCCATTTCGCGGTTCACATCGGCAAAGATCTGGGGCACGTCAAACTGAGCCGTGGTCAACGCTCGTGCGATTTCTGGACGGCTCTCGGCCGCCTTCATGAAATCCTTGGTCTGCTGGGCGAGGAATTCTACGTCGCGGCTCAGGAGGTCTTCGAGCATGAAGGTGATGCCACCCGCGTTCCCCACGCCGGGGATCGGGGGTGGAGGGAAGCTGAACGCCATGGCACCCGGAAAGCCCGCGAGTTTCGCATTCAACTGCTTGCGGATTACGTCGGCGGTCAGACCGTCGGGGTCCCGCTCGCCCCAGGGCTCGAGGGCGACGAAGAAGAACCCGTTGTAGGTGGTTTGGACTCCCGAGAGCATGCTGAAGCCCACGATGGTGTTGAAACTTTCGACGCCGGGGATTTGTTCGACGATGTCTTCGATCTGTTTGCAGGCTTCGTCGGTACGTTGCAGAGAAGACGCTGCGGGAAGCTGTACGTTGAGGAAGAGGTAGCCCTGATCTTCCTGGGGTAGGAAGCTGGTGGGCAACCGACCCCCCAGAAAGACCACCATGCCTACGACGGCTACGAGAATCGTTACCGAGACACCCAGCTTTCGGATGAGAAATCCGCACGCCGATAGATAGCGCTCGGTGCCGCGGTCGAACCCGCGGTTGAACAGCGCGAAGAATCTTCCCAACGGGCCACGCACCTCGGTGCGTGGTTTGAGCAGGAGGGCCGAGAGCGCCGGGCTCAGGGTCAGCGCATTGATCGACGAGATGATGACGGAAACGGCAATGGTGACGGCAAATTGTTGATAGAGGCGGCCCGTGATGCCCGGAATGAAGGCAGTGGGTACGAACACCGCTGTCAGGATCAGGGTCGTGGCGATGATGGGTGACGCCACCTCTTTCATGGCCTGAAGTGCGGCGTCTCGCGATGAGAGGCCTTGCTCGATCTTGTGCTCAACGGCTTCGACCACCACGATCGCGTCGTCCACCACGATGCCGATGGCCAGCACCAGACCGAAGAGAGACAGGGTGTTGACGGAGAAGTCGAGCATCGGGAAGAGCATGAAGGTGCCCACCAGCGAAACAGGCACGGCAATGAGGGGGATCAGCGTGGCGCGGAAGTTCTGGAGGAAGATGTAGACGACCAGAATCACCAGGCCGAGCGCCTCGAACAGGGTGATGATGATTTCCCGTACGCCTTCGCGAACGGCTTCCGTGGTGTCGAGGGAAACTACGTAGTCGAGGCCATCCGGGAACCGTTCCTTCAAGTTGTCCATCAGATCCGTTGCCGCTTGCATGGTGGCGAGGGCATTGGTTCCAGGTTGCTGATAGATGGCAATGATGGCGGCGGGTTGGCCGTTGTAACGACCCTTGAGATTGTAGGTTTGTGCGCCTAGATCCACCCGGGCGACGTCGCGAACGCGGACCAGGGAACCGTCGGGTTGGGCACGAATGATGATTTCCTCGAAGTCCTCCACGGATTCGAGGCGACCCTGGGCCCGTACGCTGTAGGTGAATGGTTGGCCTGGGGGAACCGGTTCCGCACCGACTTGTCCTGCCGGATTTACGGTGTTTTGTGTCTGGATGGCGTCGACGATCTCGGGAATCGTGATGCCGAGACTTGCCAAGGTGTCGGGAGAGACCCAAAGGCGCATGGCGTATTCGCCGGCGCCGAAGACCTTGACCTGTCCGACTCCCTCGATCTGAGCCATCTCGTCCTCGACGTTGATATAGGCGTAATTCGAGAGAAAGAGTTCGTCGTAGGTCGAATCGGGTGAGTAGAGGGAGAACAGGGCCAACGGGCTGGTGGATGCCTGGCGGATGGTTACGCCGAAGTTCCTCACTTCCGAGGGGAGCTGAGCCTCGGACTCCGCATACCGCATCTGTGTGAGGATCTGGTCCGAATTCGGATCCGTCGTCACGTTGAAATTGATCTGCAGATTCATCATGCCGTTGTTGGCATTGGTCGAATACATGTAGTTCATGCCTTCGACACCGCTGATGCTCTGTTCGATGGGTGTGGCGACGGATTTCTGGACCGTCATGGCATCGGCGCCCACGTAGGTGGTCTGGACGCTGATCTGCGGGGGCGCGATGTTGGGGAATTGAGCGATGGGGAGGTCGAGGACGGCAACGCAACCCAGGATCACCATGATGATGGCAATCACCATGGAAACGATCGGTCGATGGATGAAGAAACTGAGCATTGGGTGGGGCGCGATCAGCTCATGGCGTCAGTGCTGGAGGCTGGACTCATGGAGCTGCTCGCTTCATGGCCGTCGTTCCAGCGATTGGATGCGGATTTCTTTGGCGCCTCCGATGCCTGCTTCTCGGAGACCGGCTTGACCTTCACGCCCGATTTGACCTTCTGAATGCCTTCGACGATGACCGTCTCTCCTGCTTTGACACCGTTTGTGATGATCCAGTTGTCGCCCACGGTTTCGCCCACTTCGACCTTACGCACTTCGACCACGTCGTTCGGGCCCACGACTGATACCAGATAGGTTCCCTGAACCTCGCTGATGGCTCGCTGTGGGATGATCAGGGCGTCCTTGTGGTCCTCCATCTTTGCGCGAACGGCTGCGAATTGTCCCGGGCGCAGGACATTGTTCGGGTTCGGAAAATGGCCTTCCGCAATGATGGTGCCCGTCATCTCGTCGACGCTTCGCCCCACCAGGTAGGGGGTGCCTCGCTCCGGCCATTTCGAGCCGTCTGCCAGGGACAGGTCGAGGATGGCTCCCACGTCCGAGAGATCCCCCACCGCCGAAACGCCTCCTCCGCTGCGGACCAAACGCAGGTACTGCTGTTGGCTGATGGGGAACTTCACCTTGATGGGGTCGAGTTGCGAAACAGTGGTGAGCAGGGTCTCGGGTGAGACGAGATCTCCAACTTGAGCTACCGAGATGCCTGCAACTCCCGTAATCGGCGACGTGATTCGAGTCCAGGAAAGGTCCAGCTGGCTCTGATCCACTGCAGCCTGGGCGGCGACAACGGCTGCGTTGGCCGCCATTGCGTTCTGTACGGCGTCCTCGAGTTCCTGCTCACTCACCGCGCCCTGCTTGGCGAGGGGACGATATCGCTGCACGTGGCTCTGGGTCTTGCGCTGGTTGGCCTTGGCCTCGCCCAACTGCCCCATGGCACTCTTGAGCGCTGCTTCGAAGGCCCTGGAGTCGATGAGGAACATCAGTGTGCCCGATTCGACTGCCGTGCCTTGGGCGTAGACGATCTTGTTGAGATAGCCCTTCACCTGGGGACGGATTGCCGCGTTGTTGTAACCCTCCGTGGTACCGATCCAATTCGCATATACGGGGACGTCCTTCTGGACGACCTTCGTCACCACCACTTCGGCGAGAGGGCGCTCCTTGGATTCAGTTGAATTGCAACCCGCCAGGACGATGAGACAACCCACCACCCCAACGGCGCCAAAATGATTCATGGTCCACCGACCTGCCTGCCTTGTCTTCACATCCGCCCTCGGCCTGTGTCGTGGGTCCCGCACTCGGGAAATCATTCCTCGAACCCGCCTTCGTTACACCTCAAGGGGGTCTGCGAGATTGCAGGGATTCCTCGACACGATCTGTAAACCCGGGCACGTTAACATGCCGAGGTCGTCCTGTGGACGCAGCTTGATCGGTAAAAATACCGATGGGGTCGGGAAACCGAGGTTTCTTTGTCCCAGCCGGTCTCAGACCCCGTTTCGCTTGAGTCCCGGTTCTCGCAAGGCTGGGTCTCAGGATACCCGCGGTCATTTTCTCGATCCCCGCAGGTCGGGGGAATCGTCAAACCGCCTGCTGAATGGATTGGAGCTCCAGCGCTGCTAGTTCCAACGGCTGTGGAGGCGCCGATCTCACTTCATTTCGTCCGCTTGGGCGAAGACCTTGCGGGCGAGGATCATGCCGTCGATGGCACGAGGGAAACCGGAATAGAGGACCTGGGTCAACAGCATCTCCTCGATCTCCACACGCGTGACGCCGTGGTTGAGTGCCCCCTGGAGGTGAATCTCGAGTTCGTGCTTGAGGTTCAGCGCCGTGAGGACCGAGATCACGACCAGGCTACGGTCGCGCCGCGAGAGCTGAGGCCGGACCCAGATGTCTCCGAACGCGTAGTCGATGACCAGGTCGCCCATGAACCCCTGGCTCTCGAGGATGCGCTTCTCCATCTCCGCCAGGTCAAGGTTCGGTTGGCCCAGGAGGGTCTTCAGGAACTCCAATCCATCGGCGCGGCGTGCTTCCGGTTCCTTGATTTCCAGAGGGGCCGGTGACGTTTTGCGCGCTTCGGCCCCATCCCGCTCCGCAAAGATCGGGTCTGCAATGCCCGCCGCAGCGAGGCCAAAGGGAACTCCTGCGTAGACGGCAACCTGTACGAAAATTTCGTCGATCTCGTCGACGCTCAGGCCGTGGTTCAGACCACCGGCGATATGAGCGCGGAGTTCCGTTTCTCGTCCCAGGGCCGTGAGGGCCGAGATGACCACCAGGCTACGATCCCGGCGCGACATTTCGTCTCGCGACCAGATCTCTCCGGCTCCGGTGTAGAGCGCGATGGTTCCCAGGGCACCGCGGCTCTCGAAGTACTGGGCCATGCCTTTCGCATTCTCTTCGGATCCGCCCAGGGTCGAGAGTACATCGAGGCCGCGCTGGCGGCGTGTTTTGGGGTCCCTCATGGTGTCTCCTTGGATTTCGTGGCCAAACGAGATGGGTCGAACGGTCCGGTACCGTATCAGGTTCGTAGAGGTGAGCGCTGCGATTCTGTTGGTGCTCTTGGGGGGATGCCATTCCCCCAGGTCCGAATTCCGGCCTATCATGGCCCCATGAACAATTCCAAGCGAAGCGTCTGGATCCTTTACATCGGTTGTGTACTGGCCATGGTTTTTTTTAGTGGCGGCCTGGCGACAGCGGCGAGATGGGCGCTCGGGCTGGTACTCGCGGCGCACTTCGTCGAATTCATCGTCAAGCGCGAGGTGATGTCGAAGGCCGGAGGATCCATGGCCCATCATTTCGTACAGACGATGATCTACGGACTGTTCCACTGGAAGCCGCTGGAAGAAGAGCAAAACGCAGAAGGCTGAGTCGGTTACGTACGCGGTTCGCGGTTTCTATTCTCTGCGGACTGGCGGTACGCGCCGGATGTGTACGGGCGTCCAGGTGGATGGCGCTTCTGAACGAGAGGGGAGGGTCCATGGGGCGACTGGATGGGAAGGTGGCTTTGATCTCCGGCGGTGCACGTGGGATGGGGGCCGCAGGAGCGAAGATCTTCGCACACGAAGGCGCGCGTGTGGTGGTCGGGGACATCCTGGAGGACGCTGCCCGCGAGACTGTTGCGGAGATTGGGGACGCGGCCACCTGTGTGGGGCTGGACGTGACTCGAGAAGGAGATTGGGCCAACGCGACCCAGCATGCGCTCGAGGCCTTCGGCCGCCTCGATGTGTTGATCAACAATGCCGGGGTTGGCGGTGTCTCTCCCATCGAGGAACTCGATATGGCGGAATACCGGCGCATCACCGAGGTCAATCAGACGGGTGTGTTCCTGGGTATTCGAGCGGCCATCGAGCCGATGTCGGATGCGGGCGGGGGGTCCATCGTCAATATCTCCTCCATCGATGGGCTCGTGGGTATGCCTCAGTGTCTCCCCTATGTGGCCAGCAAATTCGCCGTTCGCGGCATGACCAAGACTGCGGCCATCGAACTCGCCGGCCGCGGCATTCGCGTCAACTCGATTCATCCGGGCCACATTGCCACTCCGATGAACAACCCCATGGGTACCGAAGAGGCAGCTCGTGCGATGCGCGAGTACTGTGAGAGGGATGTGCCGCTGGCTCGGATCGGCGAGCCCGAGGATATCGCGCGACTTGCGCTCTTTCTGGCCTCGGACGAGAGCGCCTACTGCACGGGGTCGGAGTTCACCGCCGACGGCGGGCTTCTCGCCGGGGTTCCGCTACCGGGTTAGAGGGTAGAGTCATCGCTGCAGCCATCGAAGAAATCGAGGTCCACCCCGAGAGGGCTCGTCAGGAAATCGACTTCATTCTGATCGCCAAGAACTTGGAACGGGTCGCAGATCACGCCACGAACATCGCCGAGGATGTGGTGATGTTGACTGAAGCTGAAAACTTGAAGCACGCCGAAAAACTCGCTGCCCGTCGAGAGGAGTCCAAATGACCTGGCGTGTTCTGGTGGTCGATGACGAGCCGGACATCCTGGAACTCGTCCGGCTGAACCTGATGCAGTCCGGCTACGAGGTCGAAACCGCTACGACGGGTGCGGAAGCGCTCGCGTGTTTGGAACGCTCGTCTCCGAACCTTGTCGTTCTGGATTTGATGCTGCCAGATCGGCCGGGAACCGAGATCTGCCGCCAGATAAGAAGTCGTCCCGAATGGTCAGAGCTGCCCGTTTTGATGCTGACCGCGAAGGGCGAGGAGATTGATCGGGTGGTGGGTTTCGAGTTGGGTGCAGATGACTATGTGACCAAACCGTTCAGCCCGCGTGAGCTGCTGCTGAGAGTTCAGGCGATCCTCCGTCGGACCCAGAGTGCGGGAGAGAAGCAATCTTCCGAACTCCGGCACGGTGAGCTTGTCCTCGACCTTGATCGTCACCGCTGTTCGATCCGGGGGAGTGAGGTGGTCCTCACGGCGAAGGAGTTTGGACTCCTGGCTGCCTTGATGGGGCGACCCGGACGCGTGATGACCCGTGATCAATTGATCGACGAAGTCTGGGGCTCGGAAGTGAACGTCACGCTGCGCACCATTGATACCCATATGAAACGCCTTCGAGAGAAGCTCGGAGCCGACGGGACTTTCATCGATACCATTCGTGGTGTCGGTTACCGCTTTGCAGAGCGTTCCGCGGCCTGAGACTTTCCCCGACCAGGAGACGATTTGTCACGACTCCAGTTGAGGATCATGGCAGCTCTCGGAGTGCTCGTCGTGGCCGTGGTCGGGGTCACGGGGGGCTTGGCCGAGCGGGGGCTCCGAGAACGCGAAATGACGCGACTCGAAGGGGTTCTCGACGAGCGCGCGCGGATGGTGCGCGAAGTCCTGGGCGGGGTTTCGCTGCGTAGCACGGAGATCGCGCGGTTGGATGCCCTCGCGGATCGCCTGGGCGAGGTAACCGGGGGGCGCGTCACCCTCATTGCTCCCGACGGAATCGTTCTGGGTGACTCCGAGGTACCGGTCGAGGGGATTGGTCAGTTGGAGAACCACGCCGACCGCCCTGAGGTGGTCCGAGCGCTTGCGGGCGCGACTGGAACCGTCCGGCGCTCCTCTCAGACTTTGAAACGCTCTCTGATCTATTTCGCAGTGCCTGCTGGCGAAGCCGGCGCTCCTCAGGGTGTGATCCGAGTGGCCATCGGAACCGAAAGCGCCGAACGAGCCGTGAATGATCTGAGGCGAGAGCTGATTTTGGCGGCAGCGTTGGGGCTCCTCGCCGCCGTCGTGCTCTCGTATCTCATCTCTTGGCTGATGACTCGTTACGTCGCGCGTTTGCGCGATGGGGTGCGTGACATTGCCGACGGTCAGCTGGAGCGACGTCTGCTCTGGGATCCGCGGGATGAACTGGGTGAGATTGCAGAGTCCATCGACCGGATGGCGGAACAGCTACGTCGACAGCTGGATGAAGCCAACGCAGAGAATGAACGGCTCGAAGCGGTCCTCGGCAGCATGGTTGAAGGCGTTCTGGTGATCGATCAGGAGAAAGTGATTCTGCTGGCGAACCCGCGTTTCCGTGAGTTGTTCTCCGTCTGGGGAGAAGTCGAGGATCGCCCGCTGGGTGAGGTCGTGCGCAACGTTGATCTCGACGAGGCCCTTTCCTTGGCGCTCGACCAGCATGAACCCTCGATTCGCGAAATCGAGGTGGGGTCTCCGGAGCCTCGTCAAATCTTGATTCATTCGGTCAGATTTCCTTCCCAGAACACGCAAGTGGGTGCCGTTGCCGTTTTTCATGACATGACGGATATCCGCCGTCTCGAAGAGGTGCGAAGCGACTTTATCGCCAATGCCTCCCACGAGCTGCGCACGCCCATTACGTCCATCCGCGGGTTCGCCGAGACTTTGTTGAACACGCCTCCCGGGGAGGACCTCAACTCCTATCTGAAGGTGATCGAGCGTAATGCCGAGCGTCTCTCGAATCTGGTGGACGATCTGTTGGAGCTGTCGAGAATCGAGGGCCAGCGAACACTCCTCCAATTGGATGAGGTGGAACTGGTCGAGTTGGCGAAGCATCTGGTGGACGACCTCGGGCCTCGCCTGGCCGGCGCTGAACTCGAGGCGGTGATCGAGGGAGATGAAGAGGTCACGGTTTGGGCAGACCGGCACGCAACGGAACGGGTTCTTGCCAATCTGGTCAATAACGCCATCCAATACAGCGATCCAGTGGGCAGAATTCGCATCTCGCTCCACGAGGAGGAACATCGCGCTGTTGTCGAGATCGAAGACCAGGGCATCGGGATTCCCAGCGATGATCTGCCGCGAATTTTCGAACGTTTCTATCGGGTCGACCGTGCGCGATCCCGATCGCTGGGTGGCACGGGGTTGGGTCTCTCCATCGTGAAGCACCTGGTCCAGGGAATGAGTGGCGATATTCAAGTGAAGAGTCAGCCGGGCACCGGGTCATGCTTTCGGTTCACTCTTCCCAAAGCACCGGTCCGCAACGACTAGCCCGAATGGGCTTGGCGCTGATCACGGTGCTTTTGGAGGCGTGTACCAGATGGGCGATGTCCAGGCGCGCTCCTGGATAATAGGAGTGATGAAGGGCTCGTCGTCCGGCCCGTGGCAACAGTTGCCGTATACGTCCCCCTGGCCGCCGCGAGCGTGTACGTCAGCCGTGGCGATGCGGGCCTGCTCGGGGCAATCTGGTGCAAAGGGGTTCACGCCAGCCGCCATGCATTGGTGAGAACTCCAACGACAGGTTGGGTTCTCTAGCACTCGCAGGTAATAGAACGCGGGCTGACGCCGGTCGAAGTCCGGATCTTCGAACACTGTGCAGAGACCCTCTGCGCCGTATCCGGTGGGCGCGCAGGTCTGGCGATCGACATCGGCGCCGTTGTCGGCACTTCCCACCGCATCGATGACTTGTTCGTGGGTTTCGCCCATGGCATCGACCCAGCCCTTGACGATCTGGAGCCGTTGGAGATCTGTGCCCGGATGCTCTGCGGTGCCCGGATCCTTGAGAGCTGCGAGGACGAACCGTGGCGCCTGGATGTCCGAGGGGGGCGGCGGAAGATTGCCCCCCATGGGCACGCCACCTGCGTAGCCCCGGGCGGCCAGTTCGGGCTCTTCACAGATCGTGTCCGGGTACTCCCATCCCCCGAAGAAGCGCACCTGAGGGCGTGTGCCACTGGTCGCGTAGGTTTCTCGGCGGCGCATGGCGTCGAAAAGAGCGTCGCGCGAATTTTCTTCTGCCCAAACCACCGCAAGGCCCCCTGGGTTGTCCTGGTAGTGGTCCTCCACGTTGCGCCACTCCACGTCTCGCCGGCCCAGGTGGCCCGCGTAGCCGTCTTCGGCAGTCGCGCCCGGAGTGGCGCTGTGGGTGTCGGTGCTGCCGATGAAGCCCGGGGTGAAGGGGTTGGTGCCCGTCGCCTGCCCGAGGGCCAGGCCGTCCTTCAAAACGTTGCGCATCAGGTTGCGGGGAGCGAACTCATCCAGGGCTACGGGCGCGCCCGCCGGGTCCTGGAGTTCGCCGAACAGGATCGCCAGCGAGGTCAGGTTGTCGGTCCGATTCTGCTCGAAACTGCAGAGTTCGTCCTCGGTACCGACCCCCCGGCCCAGGCTGCGATCGAAGCGGCACTCCGAGGCTGCCTTGTGCTGGATGAGCTCGACGATGGGTTCGAAGAACAGCCGGTCGCGTGCCTCCTGTTCGTTGGCGGGATCACGGAACATCAGCCCGCCGGCCAGGTTCGAGTTGTGCGGAATCGACATCACGTCGCAGCCGTTGTCGGCCTCGATGCACTCGCTGCGCAAGCGCCGCCACAGTTCGGGGAAGTTACGCGCGCCCGTGTCGTAGGTGTCGATCGGTAGCGCGGTTACGTTTTCGTCTCGGAAGATGACGTTGCGATGCATGTTTCGCATGTTCGGCGTGTCGGTGTACTCGTAGCCCACGAAACTGGTGAAGCGGCAGTCGGGTGAACGGTCCTGGGCGGCTTCAGTGGCGCGCTGGATGTCGGCCCAGACATTGGCGTCGGCCTGGGCACAGGCGGCTGGAAACCAGCGGCACACGTAGGAGCGCGTCTTCGGGTTCGCGTCCTCGCCGATCCGCTCGGCCCAGTACGAGGAGGCCACCAGGGCCGGGTAGAAGGCCTCGACGCGCGTCAGGATGCAATGGGGCGCCCACCAGCCCGGGCTCGTCGGCCCGGCCAGGGTGCACACACGTATCTCTCCGAAGAACTCGGCGTGGTCGGTGACCGAAGCGAAGTCGAGAGGGCGGCGCAGGCGGACCCGCAGCTGAGACTCGCCGTCGGCGCTGGGTAGTTCGATGGGCTCGCCCCGCGCGAAGCGGTAGGCCGCGTCGGGGTCGTTGCGCTGGCCTGATGTCCAGGAGTCGAAGGAGTAGCTCGAGTGGACGTGGAGATCGCCGAAGAAGGCACGGCGCAGGGGGTCGTAGTCGTTGCAGCTTTCCGACGAATGCACGGCCAGCGGGAAAAAGATCATCCAGAGGGTGATCAGGCTGCGGGTCATCGTGCATCTCCATGATTCGACAGGGCAGGGGAGATTCGGTCGAGAAACCACATAGCGCAGCCCCGAACGAAATCCACGCGGATCACTGCTAGAATCGAATCAATCAGCGGTGTGTCGTCGTTGTCAACTCGACCGCGACCCAATCACTCCCGAGAGGACGCCATGCGAAAGATCCCCTTCTATTACGACTACGCCTGACCCTGGGCCTACTTCGGCAGTTGCCGAGCAGATGCCTATTTTCAGGACTTGAACGTCGCCATCGATTTTCGACCCGTGAAGCTGCGCGATCTGGTCGAGTTGCCTGAAGGCGCGACGAAGCGCCCTCCGCGCCCGAAACTCGGGCCGCGAAAGAGCAGCGACTACCAGAACAGTGTGCGCCAATGGTCGGAACTGTGTGGTGCGAAGATCTCCCCGGACGCTTCGAGCCTGCAGCGCTCGGATACGACCCTTGCATTGCGAGCGGCACTGGTGGCGAAGGACGAGGGTCGTTTTGCCGAGTATCACCATCCCATGTACCGGGCGCGCTGGGCCGAGCCTCGAGACGTTTCGGACCGCGAGTTCGTGCGTCAGATGCTCTCGGACGCGGGTTTGGATGGGGAATCGGCGCTGACTCGTGCCGAGTCGGACGAGATCGGTGCACGCCTGGATCGCGACACCCGGGAGGCCATCGACCGGGGAGTTTTTGGCGTGCCTACGATCTTCGTGGGAGATGAGATGTACTGGGGCAATGACCGTTTCGAGTTGGTGAGGCACGCGCTGAAGAAGACCGCTTGAGGGCCAGCGTCGCCGCAGTAGTTCACCGATTCAACGGTTGAATCATCCAAATGTTCGCCCGAGTTCCCCAGAACTCGGGGAAGCGGCAGCCCAGGTGCCGGGCAGTTCCGGCGCGGCTTCGGTGTTCTCATTCGTCCACACGATCTAGGCTCGAGCCTCAAGCGAAGTTGGGCATGACTTTCTCGGCGAAGGTTCGCAGGCTCTCCATAGTCTCTTCGTGGGTCAGGGTGCCGTACTGGACCAGTGCCAGGTAGTGGTCGAACCCCGCCTCCTGGTAACGGCCCACGATCTCTGTACAGCGCTCGGCATCGCCTACACAGATGGTGGCTGAAGAGATTAGTTTGTCGTGTCCGGCTTCGATGAGCTGATCGCTGGGGGCCTTGGCTTCGGTTGGCTCGTTGGTCCCGCCCGCGTAGGGTGTGGCGGCGGCCTGGGCAAACTCCGAGTAGCCCTTGGTCTGGAAGATGCCACCGTAGTACTGGTCCATGAAGCTCAGGTGCAGGACGGCCGACTTGCCGCCGCGCTCGCGGGCCAGGGCGTCGCCGGGGCGACAGTGCATGGTGCAGAAGGCGGCGGCTGCTTCGTTGACGAAGGCGCCCACGGGCTCAGCTTGACGGATGGTTTGGCGATAGTGGTTCACGTTCTTGGCCAGACCCGCGTCGAGCCCGGCCGAGAAAGAGAGTAGACCCAGTCCGTAGCGGCCCGCCGTCTCGTAGCTGGATGGGCTGGTGCATGCCATCCACATGGGTGGGTGGGGCTTCTGGAGCGGCTTGGGGACCATGACCCGGCCGGGTGGGATGTTCACGAATTGGCCCTCGTGGCCGGAGAACTCGTGCTCGGTCCACATGCGTGGGATGATGCGCACCGACTCGTCCCACATGGCCTTGGAATCGTTGGGGTCGATGTCGAAGCCTCCGAGTTCCTCACCAGTGATCGATCGCCCGGAGCCGAACTCCACCCGACCGTTGCTCAAGATGTCCAGCGTGGCCGCCCGCTCCGCCACGCGCCAGGGGTGGTTGAAGGGGCTTGGGAGCAGTACAACGCCGTGGCCAATCCGTAAGCGCTCGGTGTGTTGTGCAACGGCGCTCAGGAAAACCTCGGGCGACGAGCAGCGAGCCAGGTCCTCGAGAAAATGGTGCTCCACGGCCCAGACCGAGTGGAAGCCGAGTTCCTCTGCAAAACGGATCTGCTCGATGGCCTCCCAGTAGGCGTCGTATTCGGTTTTTCCACCGGCCTCCACCTGTCGCGGCAGGGCGATTTCGTACAACAGCCCGAACTTCATGGGTCCTCCTCGGTGGCCAGTCTCTGAGCCTACTACTCAGAGGTGGATCAGCGCCAGAGGATGGCTCTGCAGGGAGGCGGCCTCGGTTTCAAAACCGCTGGGGCTCGTCTATCGTCCGCGTCTCTTTTTTGGAAGGAGTCCGCAATGGCAGGAAGTGGGAGTGGTGGCCTTCGGACCTATACCGATGCGGTGGCATTGATCAGCGGCGGAGCGTCGGGGATCGGTGCGGCGCTGGCCCGGGCGCTGGTCGCCCAGGGCGCCCGGGTGGTGCTTGCCGACCGTCAACTCGAGTTGGCGCAGAACGTGGCGGGAGGACTCGGCGAAAGGGCTCGGGCGGTGGCTCTCGACGTGCGCGAGGCCGAGGCCTATGTGGAGGTGGCGGCCGGAGTGCTGGAGCGCGAGGGGCGAATCGATTACTTCTTCAACAACGCGGGCATTGGAATCGGCGGCCTCTACGAAGATCACAGCCTGGACGACTGGCGCTACATCGTGGACGTGAACCTTTTGGGTGTCGTGTATGGGATCTCGGCCGTTTATCCGATCCTTCTCGAGCAGGGGTTCGGGCACATCGTCAACACGGCGTCCATGGCGGGTCGGGCGGCTACTCCTGGGCTTTCGGCTTATTGTGCGACCAAGCACGCGGTGGTGGGTCTCACTCGCTCGCTGCGCATCGAAGCCCAGGGGCGCGGCGTCGGGGTTTCTGCTTTCTGTCCTGGGGTCATCCGCACTGAGATCCTGAAGGATGGGGGCGTTTATGGAAAATTCGCAGGCGGCATGGCAGGGGATCTCGATGAAGAGCAACTGGAGCGGGCGCGTCCCATGGAAGTCGATGCCTTTGCGAAGGCGGCTCTGATCCGTGTGGCCAGGAACCAGGAGATCATCGTCCTGCCCGGCATGTGGCGGTTCTTCGATGGCCTGTATCGCTTGATTCCCGGGGTCCTCAGCCGATTCATGGCGCAGGGGTTCTTCAAAGAGTACGAGCGGATCGCTCAGGCCCGTAGCAGCGGCTAGGGCTATCTCTTCGACTTCACTGGGCAGTAGAATGAAAGCAAGTACCACGGGACATTGTGGGAAGAACACTTGATCGGCATCGGGAGGCCAGCATGATGGATGCACGTGCACGATTTTCAACGAGAGTCGGAGGTTTCCGTGGCTGATGAGACCGAGATCGGGCTGTCGAGAGAGGCCTTGGAGTTCCTCCGCCGGAGCGGTCGTGGCTTCCTGATGACCCTGCGACCCGATGGTTCGCCCACCATCCATCCGATGACCGCACTTTGTGCTGAGGATCGCCTTGCGTACAACACCTACCGGAAGAGCGCCAAGGCACAAAACGCTGCCCGAGACCCGCGAACGTGCACTTTGCTGCTTTCGGATTATGAGGACACCCACGCTCAGGCTCTGGTCTATAAGGGGCGAGCCCGCGCCCTCGATTCGGAATCGCTGGAAGTCAGTCGTCCGTCGGCGACCCGGCCCACTGGGAATCTCTCGAGTTCGGTTCCCAATCGTGCCAACGCTCGCCTGCGCGAGGGGAAGCGAATTCTTCTGGGGATCGAGCCCGAGGAAACGCGTCTGCTCGGTGCCGATGGCGAGGGAGGCTGAATCGCAATGGCCCGCGAAAAGATCGCCATGCCCCATGAGGAAGTCGAGCAGTTCCTTGCACAGCAGCGTTGGGCTGTGCTGGCGACTCTGGACGAGGATGGCAGCCCTTGGGCGGACCTTGTGGCTTGCGCTCTCGTGAACCGCGACCTCCATTTTCAGGTGTGCCGCACGACACGGTCCCACGCCAATATCGAACGTGATCCGCGCGTGTGCTGCGCGATGGATGTGTTTCCCAGTTACTACGAGATCAAGGGGGCGAGCGTTCACGGCCACGCGAGGCGGGTGGAAGACTCGGAACTATGCGTGACTCTCGCGTCTCGTCTCGCCGACCCCGGGGTGCCCGTGGCGGACCCGGCGGGGGACGACAGCGATTTGTACGTCGTCTCTCTGGATGACGTCTTCAGTTTTGATTTCGGTCGCATCCAGAGCAAGTACTAAATCGCTCGAGAGTCGTTTGCCCGGTTTTCCGGTATTGGCGTCTCGTTTCGACTCGAGAGATTCAGCGGCAGGTGATCGCAGAACCCATTTTGCGGACTCGGCAATCGCCAACCTCTCCCGGTGCCGGAAATTCGGTTCTCGAGCAGACGTTGGCGTTTGGGTCGGTCGGATTGAGGGTGATGCTGGCGCGGAGGGGGAGGCTGATGTCGTCCTGGTCGAAGATGCCTTTACGTCCCAGGACGTTGACCTCCCATTCATTGCGGTGCCTCGAGGATCTCTCGATCTCGATGGAGGGGACCATGCCTCCGATCGGGGTCAGCGAATGAAAGCGGAAGGATGTACCGCCTTTGCGTACCCGCCACCGATTTCGCTTCTTCGCGTGGTGGCGGTCCGCTTGCCCATTTCCGGGAATGTCGAGATCGACCACGGTATCGCCGTCGCCGTCTTCGACGAGCAGGCGGAAGCCATTGCGATCGGGTCGGACCGACGTGCCGCGAGGGAATTCCACTCTCGATAGGTACCGGAGCCTTCCGTTGTCCGGCCATCCTCCGAGGCGAGAGAGTCGGAGTCGGGTTTTGCTCGGCGTCACTCCCTGGCCTGACGGGCACGGGCGACTCTTGAACAGAGCGCGCGGGAATTGGACCAGCGAGCCCGGGCTCCAGCTTTCCGGTGGGCAGGGAGTGCCGGTGCATCGCAAATTGGCTCTGCACGCGTAGTCGAGGTTCCTCTCGTCCTGCGCGGTTTGGGAGCAACTCATGAAACTCGGTGAGACCGCATCGGGTGAGTGAGTGACGATTTCTATTTCTTTGTCGACGGCGTGGCGCACCATCATTACGCGGGCCCCCTCACTTGAGCCATGCCAGACGAGTCGACCGTCGTTCCCGGGGGTTCCAACCCTCGCATCCTTCGCGAAATCTCGAACTGCACGATTGACGAGGCCCACGACACCCGAACGGGTGGGAGAAGCAGGTCCGACGGGTGCGGGTCCCTGGAGTGGACGGGCCCTGAGGGCCACACCCGGAAGCATCAGTTGTTGGGTCCGTGTGGAGGTTCCATCGAGAGATTTGAAGACGCACGAATAGTTGTATTGGCGTAGTACCGGATCTGGGTTTCCGTCGTCGCTCTTCAGTGAGCACGATGCCATTTCGATGGTGTCGTCGACGGATTCGGGGCTCGAACTCGTCATTAGAAGCCCATCGATCTCCTCCCCCTCGGAATCGCTGACGATCAGCCAGTGCCCATCAGATGTTTTTCGGCTGGCGAGACGGCGCCGCCCTTCCGTCGGGCTCCTGGTGGTACCTTGGCGCGTGGTCGATGCTTCAGAGGTGCTCGTGACGGGGGCTTCCTGTACGGCTTGTTGCAGGCCATACGGGTTGTTGACCACCGAGAGCATGGCGCCATTGGAAACGTCGGGGTCTGCGGAGAGGCTGATGACGAAGTCTTCGTTGCAGATGGTGTTCTTTGATGCCGCGGCTGCGGTGTCTGGAACGTAGGTTTGTGGGTATGCGTTGATTTCTGATGGGTAGTCGGCGGTGGGGCAGAGAGAGGTCGTTCCGTTGGGGCGCCAGGTGTCGTCGTCCGTAGCATCGGTCACGATGAGTGACAGCGTAAAATCCACGCCGGTGTCGCGGTATTCGAAGCTGGTCTGGAAATTCGTGGAGCCAATGTAGAAATCGCAGTAACCCTGTCCGTCGTCCTTGTGGTCCCGCGCGTAGTAGCGCAGGAGTGCCTTTCGCATGGAGTTCATGGACAGGTAGGCGTCGGCATTGGTGGGGTTGGGCGGCTCACAGTCCGGGTATGTGCACGACGTCGCCCAACAGTAGTCGCCCGATGAGTCACAGCTGCTGGGGGCCTCCCAACTCGAGTCATCGGCGCCGTCCAGGTAACAGTACGCGCTGAGCGTGTAGGGGACGGAGCTGTAGCTGTAGGCGTAGTTGGCGACACCGATGTATTCATCGTTGGTGCCCGAGGAATCGAGTCGCACGGCATCGGCCGACGGGACGGATGCCAAAAAAAGAACCCAGAGAATCAGTACGAACTTGCGAAGGGATGCGTTGTTTCTCATCGGCTCACCCCGAGCGAGGGAAGACGGATTCCCTGGGCCGTGTTGGAGGCGACCTGTGGCCAAGCTTCGCTGAAACGCAGTGGAGGTGGAACTTCGAGTGAGTCGAGTGGCGCCACGAGACGCTCGACACTTGCCGACTGAACCGCCGGGGCACAGACCAACTGTCCGTTGATGTTGCTCCACTCGTCACTCGAGCATGCCTGGCAGGTGGAAGAGTCCGGAATGCTCGAGGTGTCGGTTTCGCAGGTTGCGCACAGCGTCGTTCCCTCGAAGCTGTCGAAATCGCAGGTGGTACTCCAGCTCCCTGGGGGGTCTGCGCAGGCCAGGGTGCCGTCGTCATTGCTCCAGTGCCCTGTGTCGCACTGTTGGCAACTCGGTATGTCTCGAGTGGTGGAGCCAGGTCCAGCACAGTTTGCGCATAGCGTCGTGCCGTCGAAGCTGGTCTCGTCACAACTCTCGCTCCAACTCCCCAATGCGGTCTGGGATTCCACCGGCGGACACTCGCCGCAGATGCTCGTTGCTTCAGGTAGGTAGCCGTAATTTCCCGTGGAGCCGCATTGGTCGGGGGGTACGAAGCGGGCGAAGGCCTGATCTGGAGGCGTTACCCATGCCGTCCCTGCCGGTCCCAGATTCGCCTGTTGCAAGCAGGTGTTCTGGTTGACGAAGGCCTGATAGTTGGTGAGAGCCGTCGTTCCCGAGGTTGCGCTTTCGCAATCCGACTGACTGTACTCGTTCAGGTAATCGAGTGTTCCGTTCCAGTTGGCACAGACGTAGTCGCACAGCGAGCTGACAGTGACGTCGACGAAGCCCGGGTTGAGCTTGTTCACGCTGCCCGCTGCCACCACGAAATATTCATCGGCGTTTGTTTGAGTGATTGTCTCGTCGGGGCCGACAATCTGTACGTTGGCAGGGCCTGGCGTGTTCTGATATTTGGCGACGCAGGAGTTGTCGTACAGAGTGCTTCCACTGTCCGCCGACAACTCGATGTTCATGACGAAGGTCGGGTCCAGGGCCTTGAAGATCTTTGCGAATTCCTTGATGACTTTGAGCGTGGCCAGGACTTCATCCATCCCGTCGAAGGCTCCGGTGGATACGAGGGCAGCCTTTCCAGTTTTTTTGGCCACAGAACTTGGGCTGGGGCCGGCGACTTCCGCCTTTGCCTTCTTGACGCCGTATTGTTTCGTCTGGTGCAGGAGCAGGCTGGCAGCTGCATCGAAGTCCCATTCGGTGTCCGCGCTGAACCCGAGGCTGAAGGCGGGAGGAGTCGCGGCTCCGTTCTCGATCCGATACGACCGACCCACGAACCCTCCGCTGGCGATTCCGCCACGCATGACCACCCCGGTGCCGGTGTTCTGATAGGGCCAGATCGAGTAGGGAAACCCGGGACCCGCAAAGCCGTCGTCGTCTCCGGAATCGAAGGAGGGGGTATTCAGCATATGGGGAGTCAGGTTCGAGATGGCGACGGCAATTGCCTGAGACTCGGCGACCACTTGTGGCGTGTCGGCATGCGTACTCGTCGCCAGAAGAATTGCCGAGCAGATCGGAAGAACTCTCGAAGCGACTGTTGTGAGCACCGCATACCTCCGCAAGAGATCAGTCGACTGAGAGTCTGCGGAATGAAGATTGAACGTCAAGCTTTTTTGCTGTGTTCGGTGGTTGCGGGAACGCGCGGCGGCGCCTCGAAAAGAAAAATCGAAATACGCTTGGCGTTCGTGACACCCGGCATGTGTTCGTAAGGCCACAGGAGTTTTCGGTAGTGAAGTCTCGGGCCATGGGTTCTCCTGCTGCGAGAGAGTCCGACTAGGTAGAAACCTTGAGTCGTTCTTCCATGGAAGTTTCCGATTGTCGGGACGCGCGTGTCGGTCGTCACCGAAGGACTCGCGGTAGCCGATGTTCAGAGGTTAGGGGTAACGCCGGAATGTCGAGTGTTGGGCTCCGAGTGTGAGTCCGGTCTTCTGTTTGTGAGTTTGCCCATTTCGCCCAAGAGGAAGCAGGGTTCGCGGGAGATATTCTTGCAGGAGCCAACGAGCACATGAAATGCCCAACGGGAGGCTCTCCATGGGGACTCGAATCGAAGCGAGCTGTGTGATTGCCCGTCGAATTGCTCGTGGCTGGTCGCAATGCGAGCTGGCCGAGGCATCGGGGTTGAGTCCGCAGGTCATTCGGCGGGTGGAGTCGGGAATGGGAGCGTCTCCAGAAACGCTCGACAGCCTCGCCGCCACCCTAGAGGTCACCCGAGGTGAATTGATGCCGAAGGTCGAAACAGACGGCCCCTCGCTCGGGTGGATTCGACTGGCGATTGGGGGGGTGCTTCTGGGTTACGGATGCGCGTTCGGGGCCGTGAGTTACACCTTCTACACGAGTTCGAGCAGCGGGTGGAGAGCCGTCGCCATGTTGGGGGCTCTGAGTTTGGCCACGGGGATCTTATGTGTGGCCCAGCGTGGTTCCTGTGGGTTCTTCCAAAGTCGATTCAGGGTGCGACTGTTCAGGCGTAGGCCTCGTACACTGAAGTACCGGCCTCGATCGGACTGGATTCGGGGTAGAACTCAGACAGGCAGCCCGTGTGGGATGCATCCTCGATGTGCGCCAGGTCGAGGCGGAAGTCCGCGCCCTTGGTTTCCAGATCGGCGTTGAAGATGCGAACGACGTCCTCGAAGGAGAGCTTTTCGGACTGGAGTTGTTGGCGCTCTTCGTCGTTTTTGTAGACGTCTGCCTTCCAGAGCACGCTAACCCGAAAATGATCGAGAGGTGCCCGATAGTGGATTTCGCCCCGATCTGTCACCGCCCAGTCTCCGCTGCCGTCTCCGGCGGGGGCCAACTCCGCGCGGCCACTGACACGGCGTGTTCCCTCATCGAAGGGGCCCACGGGTTCCACCTGATGGAACATGCCGTGGTTGTCGCCCACGAGCGCCGTGTTCGCCATGCCATCGCTGTGCACTTGGGGCGGCTTGTCGGGCCCGTCGGGCCAATAGCGAATCCCACCTCCCTCGACATCGTTCATCCACCAGATTGATGTCGCTTGGGTGATGTTCCAACGATCGAACAACCCCGACCAGAGCATCGATCGGAGGAGCCACATGGGTGTGTTCGAGCGGTTGCGTCCCTCGAATGCCGGGTTGTCGGTGTGGGCCGGACCGCTTTCCTGGATGGCTGCCATGATGTTTACGTAGAGGCTGCGGGGAATGATGACCTCAGCGTCATAGAAGCCCCTCGCGGCAGCAGCCACCTCCTCGTGGAGCATGAACAGGTCCGATCCGTCCACCGCAAGGTCTGCATGGACCCAGTCGTTCTGGAACCACATGGGGCTCGTGACCGCGTCCTGGTCCTCGCCCGGGCGATACCAACCCCCGAGGGGCGTGTAGGGTGCATTGCGTTCGAGGAGTCCAACGACATCACCGAGGTCGGGGATCACATCACGAAGGAGTGTCGGAGCCGCTGAGTATTCGATCATGCAGCGAATTGTATCGCGATCCAGCACTTCAGCTGTGAAATTCACGCAGCTTTGGGGATCCCACGAAGAATCTTCGAAGTCCTTCGCTGAGCAGAGTCCCGGGGGGGGGCTCCACGGGGGGCGGATCCAAGGATGGTAGGATGAATCCTTTCCCGGGCCGTTCGCCATCCAGGGCCTGGCGATCTAGGCGAGGAGACAGCCATGGCCAACGGTCTCAGGATTCGGGGCCGAGAATTAGCCGCTGGGGGCGTCCGGGAACCCTACGTCGGAGACTTTGGAAGAGACCAGGGTGGGGGGCGACTTCGCTCCCTGTAGGCCCAGATTTCGGGTGTGCGAGCGGGGGAGGGCTGAGACACCAGGCCCGAAAGCAATTTTGGCCGCTTCGTCGTCGATGTGACCACCGAGTCCTCGAACTCCTGTTGGGTAGAAGCTGAGAATGATGCGGATGTCGAGAAGAGTACGACTCTTCATGTGGTGGATGCTGATGGCATCGTCGGTTCCGGCGGTTTCAAAGGCTTCGCTCGAAATCGACGCCAACTTCGATAGTGGACGAATCGGAGCCTACACGATCGATGAGACCCTCGGCGAGATCGAGTTCTCGTTGGATGCTGATGGCACGAACTACGTCTACTGGTTCAACTTCAAGCTTTTGGGTGCAGCGGGTCGGGAGATCGTTCTTCGTATCACCAATGCATCGGAAGTTGCTTTTTTGTCGGATGATGATCACGAGTCTCAAATTGTCTACAGCGAGGATGGCGAGAC
This sequence comes from Myxococcota bacterium, assembly GCA_022447545.1. Taxonomy (GTDB): domain Bacteria; phylum Myxococcota_A; class UBA9160; order UBA9160; family SMWR01; genus JAKVBI01. Next base: position 47,309 of record JAKVBI010000027.1, on the reverse strand, counting down.
CTGGCAGCGATTGACGGATGCCAGCTATTACGCTGGAACCTACATCGTCACGCAAACCTTCGAATCAGACGAAGTTCAGATCGCCACCTTCTTCCCTTACTCCACGGCCAGGGCCAGTGCGCTCGTCGATTCGGCAGCTGCCAGTCCCTGGGCAACGAAGACGGTCCTGGGGGCGAGCTACCAGGGCCGAGACATCGACCTGCTCACCATCACGAATCCCGAAATTCAGATTGAGGAGAAGAAGGCCGTTTTTATCGTGGCGCGACAGCACGCGGCAGAAGTTTCCAGCTCTCACATGGTGGGCGGTTTGATCGGCTTTCTCGTTTCAGACGATGCCTACGCTGCGGGTTTTCGAGACGGCTACATCTGGCACATCGTTCCCATGCTGAACCCCGATGGTGTGTATGTCGGGAATTCGCGGTCCAACTCCGAGGGCAACGATCCGAACCGGGACTGGCATCCGAACAATCACGACAGCCCGGAGGTGGATCTCGCGAGAGACTATATGGATGCAGTACGAGGCAGTACTGGCGTCGATCTCTTTCTCGATTGGCATTCTCAGATGAAGGATGACCGCTGGTACAATTTCGTCTACGCACCGCCCGAAAACGGATTTTTCGAAATCCTTTCAGACTGGACCGACTTCGATTCCCAGTCGATTTCTTCCTCGAGTTGCCGGGTTTCGTCCTGCACCGCCTACGGGTATGCGAGGAGCCAGGCTGTCTTGGGCTTCACCATCGAGCCGACGCCTCACCTCGTGACCTGGACGGAGGAGAGCCTTCGTACTGAGGGGGTCAATACGGCGTTTGCAATCAATGAGAACTTCGGGCAGTTCGCGGGTCCTCTGCTGACGGATTCGAACTTCTCTTCCAGCACGAATTCCACGAGCCTGATCGCCGATGGTGTTGGTTTCGACTGGTACGAGAGCCGTGCCGATGTCCCGTCTCTAGTGAGTCTGGATCGGACGACGGTTGGTTTGAATGGAACCCCAAAGGCGAAATTCACGGGAAGCACCCAATCCAACGCCTATCTCAGTCAGAAGTTCGGCGCCGCCCAGACCGGAGTTTTCGGCGTGCAGTGGGACATCCGAGTGGAGGAGATTCTCGATGTGGAGGGCACACAGACAGATCGGGCCGGTTGGATGCTGATCGGAGACAACTCGAGTTCCGGTCAGTCGGGACCGAATGCGACGGATAGCGAGCGTTTCGTCTACATGGCTTTTTTTCGGGAAGGGGGTGGGGTATCCGGGGACACGATGGATCTCGTGGCCCGCGATCGGGACGACGGATGGAGCGACTTTACGACGGTAGCGACCGGCCTGGAAATCGGAGAGTGGATCCGGATCCGAGTGGTTTGCAACGTCAGTGAGGGAACCTATGAGGTCTACGTGAATGGGCAGTACGAAGCGACTTTGGCTTCTCGTCACGCCAAGTCGAGTCTCTCGCACATCAGCTTCGCGCAGTGGGAAGATGGGGCGGGTACCTTCTTTGTCGACAATGTGATCGATTCCGCGATCCAGTCCGTTCCCGCAGTTCGGTGGTTCCATCTGGTCGTGCTGGCACTGAGTCTGACGGGGGTTGCATCCGCGCGACTACGCGCGCGCTGGCTGCTCAGTTCAGGACAGGGTGTCCGCGTTCCCTGAGGCAATTCGAGAAGATGCGCTTGAAGTCGGCGTTGCTGTCTCGAGCCATGGATGCGCCGCCTGAGGTTGCGCCACTGGTCGCACCAATGGCCGCTCCCGCTCCGGGGTCGCCCACGATGGCTCCGAGAACGGCTCCAGCCACGGCACCCACGGCGGCACCTTCGGCAGCTCCAGTGGCCGTCTGCTTGCCCGATCCGGCTCCGGACTTGGCCAATTCGCGGCACTCGGCTTCGTCCTTGGCGATGGCATCGGCGTTGGGGTCGTTGGCTGCATCGATGGAAGGAGTCCAGGAGTCCTGGGAAACGCATGCTGCCAGGAAGAACGGAATGAGCAGGCTCGAGTTCCGGCGATTGAATTTCATGGTCAGGTCCTCATTGCTTCGGGTGCTGAACGCCGATCTGAATCGGGTCGTATCATGCCATGAATCCACTGCCCACGTGGCTGGGCTGCGGATTGAACGCCGGTCTCCCTAGAGGCTCTGGGCCCGGCGCCGTTCGAAGGCGTGCCACAGCGAGGGTACGTCGTGCTGGCAGCTGGGCAGCACCAGGGTGATGCCCAGTTCATCCACCGCTGCCACCATCAGGAGGATCGTTGCACCCCGAAAGGGCCAGGTGAAGTCGAAGACGACGAGGGTCGGGACCGCGATGCCCATCAACACGGCACTCGTTTTGGCCGTCCAGGTGTGGTAGCCCGGGACCTCGCGGTATTTGAGCCACGCGATCGCCGTGGGCCCCAGTAGGCACGCGATCGCGAGCCCCACGTAGGGTGCCTCGCGAAGCAAGATTTGTGGCCACAGCCACCATGCCGCCAGAGGAAAGGACAGCCAGAGTGCGAAGTCTGCCCACTGGTCGAGGCGGGCTCCGAATTCCGATTCGACGTGTAGAAAACGCGCCAGCATTCCATCGAGTACGTCACTGAGCAGCGCGAGAGCGAACCCCAGGAGGAAGGCCATGGCTGCTCCCTGCCAGGCCAGGGCCAGCAGCAACGGTGTGGACACGATTCGCGATGCACTCAGCAGATTGGGCAGGCGATGCACGGGTCAGCCTTCTTCGGTGCGGGGAACGATTTTGAACCACCAGACCTCGACTCGCCCAGCGCGCGAGTCGGGCTGCAGGTCGTACTTGCGCGCGATGGCTCGTCGCAGCTTCTCGATGCGTGGTGCATCGCTTACCCGCTTGGCCCGGCACTCCAAGATCGTGCCGTTCGAGCGCAGGCGAACATTGGGGGCGTCGATGACCTGGTAGGGCCAGCGTTTCCAGGGTGTCAGGAAATCGGCGGGTATGAACAACGCCCCATCGACTCGCACACTCCAGGTGGTCATGGATCGCGGCCGTTGCGGGCGAACTTCGATTTCGATTTCCCGTGAATCTCCGAATGCCGTCAAGCTTTCGTGTGTGCAGGCCCGTCCTTCTCCGTGGAATCGGCCCCCAGGGATCATTCCCCAGGGGCCATCGAGATGGCTCGTGGCCAGCCCGGCAGCTACGAGGGCTCCGATCGTGACGCTGGTTACTGTCCGGGTCGTAGAGTTCATGGTGGGAAGGATGGCATTCGCGCCGAGAGTTGCCATTCTTCCGGACCATGGCCAGGTCGCGTGTGCGCAAAGTTTTGTTGTCTGTGTTCGTCATCCTTCTGGCGAGTGTGTTGTCTTGTGGTCTGTGGATCCGCTTCGCGGAGCGGGATCCTTTGGTCGGGCTGTATCAAGAGAATTGCGTTCATTGCCACGGTGAGAATCTCGAGGGCACACCCATTGGTACCCCGCTGGTCGGGGACGACCTCCGTCACGGTGACTCCGTCGCCGATGTGATGAACAGTATTTCTCAGGGGTTCCCAGCACGGGGCATGCCGGCCTGGTCCGAAGTGCTCGACGATGCTCAGATTCAAAGTCTCGCCATCTACATCCTGGAACGACGGGTGGGGCGTCGCTTCGTTGACTTCAAGGTCGATGCGCCTCTGGAGATTCCCGAGGGCTTGGTGGAAAGTGAGATGTACGACTTTCGAGTCGAAAGTGTTGCGTCGGGGCTTCATCCGCTGCCGTTTTCCATCGCGCCGCTGCCCGACGGGCGGATTCTATTGGTCGAGAAGACCCGGGGATTGAGCATCATCGGCGTGAATGGTGTGCAGTCTGAGTTGATCCGGGGCGCGCCGGAAGCACACGACGATGGATTCGAGATGGGGACCCTGGAGTGGGGATTGGGTTGGATGATGGATGTTGCCCTGCACCCGGCCTACGAGGACAACGGTTGGATCTACCTGCACCATGGTCATCGCTGCAGCGATTGCAACGACTGGAGCCGAAAATCTCCGTTTCCAGTCTCCATGAACCGGTTGGTGCGTGGGCGCATTCGGGATGGCGCGTGGGTAGACGAGGAGATCCTCTGGAGCACGGATCTCGAGAACTACACGTCGACACCGGACATGGCGGCCGGGGGCCGGGTTGCCTTCGACGATACGGGGCATGTCTATTTCAGCGTGGGGATGAAGGGCACCTCGAACCACCAAGGCATCCAGGAACTCGATATGCCCTACGGCAAGATCCACCGCCTTTACGACGACGGCCGGGTTCCTGCCGACAATCCCTTCGTGGGCACTCCTGAGGCCCTCGACACCATTTGGACCCGGGGTCATCGGAGCCCTCAGGGGCTGGAGTTCAACCACCGAACCCAGCAGTTGTGGGGAACCGAGATGGGCCCACGCGGAGGCGATGAGTTCAATCTGCTACAGCCCGGTCGCAACTACGGCTGGCCTTTGACCTCAAAAGGCATGGACTACGATGGAACCCCTGTTGAATACGGTAAGGAGCTAGGCATCGAGTTCGACCTCGACGAAATCGAACAACCGGTCGTGGACTGGACGCCAGCCCCTGCGGTTTCGAGCTTCATCTTCTACGAAGGAGATGCCTTTCCCGACTGGCGGGGTAACGCTGTTGTCGGGAGTCTGAAGGCCAGCGAACTCTACCGTTTGGTGATGGAGGATGACCGGGTCATCCGTAGCGAGACACTGTTGGCCAGCCTCGCGCGAATCCGAGACGTCGAGATCGGGCCTGACGGCGGCATCTATCTGCTGCTCGAACACGCCTCAGGGGGGCGCATCGTGCGCCTGGTTCCGGAGCCATCGCCGGAGGGCTAGCGAGTGGATGCTACGGGACGTCAGGGAGGTCGAAACGGTCAGGATTGTCTGGGCGCCAGTTCGAAGAGCCAGAGGTAGCCCGACTTCACCGCCTCGGTGGGGATTTCGTTCCCACCCGCGTATTTCCGGCTCAGTTGTGCCAACAGGGGGGCGATCATGGGGCCCTCCTCGATGCGAACGAGCCGGCGCTCCCAGAGTTTGTCGCCGATGCGAAGGATCGCCCGGTCGTCCTTCTCGACTTCGATGGGCCAGCGCTTCCAGATCCGCCCCCACCACGTGGTCATGTAGCCCGAGGGAATGTAGGCCTTGCCGTCGTGTTCGAGAATCCAGGTGGTCCGAGAGCGGGGTGGGTCGACGAGTTGGAACTCCACCTCGCTCAGGTCGGCAACGAACGACCAGTCGGGTTCGGGTCCAGTTACGAGTGTGCCGCTGGTAAAGGGGCCGCCTGCGATGATGGCCAACGGACCGTCGGCGAAACGCGCGCCCACGAGTAGTACGATGAATATCGCGAGCAGGCCGCCAGTCCACTTGAGTATCACCCGCATGGCTACTCCTTTTTCCCGTCTACCCTGAGTGCCGCGGTTACGCCAACGCAACGCTGAGTTTTTTCGGTTGTTCGACGCCGTCTCTCGCAAGCGTGCGCGAGGGGGGTGACCGATCGGGAAGGAGATCAGTCTCCAGGAATCAGCGTGAGTTTCGAATCGACGGATCGGACGCCGTTGGTTTCTTCGGCGGCTTTCACTGCTCGCTCGATCATCTCTTCGCTGGGCAGGCTTCCGTCGAGAGTCACGACGCCATTCCGCGTGGTGACGTGAACACGAAGGGAGTCGACGCCACGGGCGCCCAGGATGTTGGCCTTGACGGCGGTGGTGATCGATGCGTCGTCGATTTGATCACCGACGGGTTGGTCGCTTTTGCTCAGTTGGTAGCCGGCCACGCCGCCGCCGCCCGCTGCCAATAGCAGGCAGCCGGAAAGACTGAGGCTTAGGGTGACGAGTAAAGCGAGTGATAGAACTCGGTGCATGACGGATCTTCCCCCCGGTCGAGCCTGTCAGTAGGCGCTGGCAGATTAGCGCGGGGGGCATGGAAATCCATTGGTCACCGGCGAGCCTGCTTCTGGTCGCTTGCAGGCCCGGCGGTGGACATCGACCCAGGGAAATGTCAGGCCGGTCGCAGCCGATAGCGTATGGGGAGGTGCTTCACGCCTCCCACCAGCGCTGAGTAGAGACGCTCGGGAGGGCCCGCGAGTTCGATCTCTTCGATGCGGGGAATCAGGTATTTGTAGGCCATCTCCAACTCGAGTCGTGCCACGTGCGCCCCGGCGCAGAAGTGTTCGCCGATACCAAAAGCGAGGTGTCGATTCGGTCGACGCGTGACGTCGAACTCGAAGGGCCGGTCGAAGATTTCCTCGTCCCGATTGGCAGATCCGTAGAAGAGCGCAAGTCGTTCGCCTTCGCGGATCTTCTGGCCCCGGATCTCGGTGTCGGAAGTTGCAGTGCGGGCAAAATGGATGATCGGGCTCGTCCAGCGCAGGATCTCTTCCACCGCGGGCTTCAAGAGGTCCGGGTCCTGCTGGACCTTGCGCATTTGATCCTGATGTTGGATGAGAGCCAGCATGCCGCCGCTGGTGGCGTTGCGGGTCGTTTCGTTTCCGGCGACGACGATGATGAAGCACCAGGCGAGAACATCCATGGGTTCGAGTTTCTTCCCATCGACTTCGGCATTGGCGAAAAGCGTGATGAGGTCGTCGGCGGGATTCTTCTCCTTCTCCTTCACGAGGTTGGTGAAGTAGGTGAAGAGTTCGATCATGGCCGCATTGGCGGTCTGGGCCGCGTCCTCCCCCTCCTTCTGGTACTCAGGGTCGCCCGCTCCGATGGTGCGGTTGGTCCATTCGAAGATCAGGTTCCAATCGCTCTCGGGTACGCCCAGTAGCCACGCGATCACAGCGATGGGGAGAGGCGCCGCCACTTTGTCTACGAAGTCCACGGTGGCCTCGTCGCCGCTGTCGAGCAGGTCGGTGACGATCTTCTTGGCGATGCGTTCGATGTCGCCATGGATCTTCTGCAGTGCACGCGGCGTGAAGCGTTTGTTGATGATCTGCCGGTACTTATGGTGAATCGGTGGGTCCAGCGCAATGAGAGTCGGCGGAGCATCGAAGCGCTCGGTATTGGGGTCTTCGTTTTCGAAGGGAACGAAGAGGGTGGGGTTGCTGATGAACAGTTCGGGGTTCTTGCCCACGTAGGCGATGTCGGCATGTTTGCTGATCGCCCAGTAGGAGTCGCCCTGGTCGCGTTCGATCCAATGAACCGGAGATTCGCGCCTCAGTTGCGTCCACACGTCGTGCGGATAACCGTGATCAACGTAGGTTTGGGGATGGACGAGGTCCGGTTCGATTTGGTTCAGGGCGGGGGCGGACATGAGATCTCCGTTCGGTTTCTTGGGCGGGGGTTCAATGGGTTTCGAGATTGGAGCCAAGGCCGAGGCCCGGCACCATTCTGCGGTGAAGCAGGGCTCGGGTTTCGTGCTCGTCACGCGGAGCTGGACCATCCAGTGTGAGCAGTGAGAGCATCCATCGGATCAGGATCTCGGCGATTTCATCGACGTCTTCGAGTTGGCTCGAACGGTCGGCGAAGATTTCGTCGAGTACGTGGCGTGCGATCGCGAGACTCGCGGGCCGAAGGGCGACGCGGGCGGCGAAACTGTCGGACTGGTCGTGGGTCGTGGTCGCGAGGCCTGGCTCGTTGGGGATCTCACGCAAGCAGAAAAGTACGGCTTCCACGACCTGGTCGGCGGGCGTGTCGAAACGCCGGGCGTGTTCGACCAGGCGCTTTCCCAGGTTGCGTGCCGCCCGGTTCAGAGCACTGGTGATCAATTCGTCTCGACTCGTGAAATAGTTGTAGAGCGTGGGCTTGGTGACCCCCGCTGCAGAGGCGATGTCGCTCATGGCCGTTTTCTCGAGGCCGTAGCGCTGGAGGCACGCGATGGCGGCATCCATCAGGCGCTCGCGCGCCTGGTCACTGCTCGTCGGGGGAAGGCCAGACCAGCCTCGAGTCGACATACTGTTAGATTAACCAACTTTCCTGTAATTCAAAACGGGTAAAGTTAGGAAAAGCAGCTGGCACGCTACGTTTTCTGGATGCCCAGCATCGACACCGTGGATAGTCTCGTCATCCCAGCACCCGCCCAGGCACTGTTCGACATCGTTCTCGACTATCCGCGGATGCACGAGTGGTATCCGCGCTGCCGCGTCCAGGTGATCGGGAGCGAAGAGGTGGCGGAGGGGACGCGCCTTCGCCACGAGCTCTCACCGCCGGGTTCGCCCCTGAAAACTCGATTCACCCGTACGATCCGGCGAATCGATCCTGGCAAGGCGATCGAGGAAAGTTACGACGATGGAGATCTGGTGGGTCACGGCCGTTGGGCGTTCGAGGCCATCTCCCCGGAGGACACCCGGGTCTCCTTTCGCTGTCGGGTCCGATCCAATCGCGTTTTGATGCACGTTGGATTTGCGCTCATGGGAGAGCGTGGGCACAACGCGGTCTATCAGTCGATTCTGGCGTCGTTGCGGGCACGCGCCGTCGTTTCCCGCACCTGACGGTTTCGGTCAAAGTTCTCATTCATCGTTTTTCGCCGAATGCCAAGCGAAGACCCGGCACGCATTTGTCGTGCACGGGGATGGGCATGTGCCTGTTCGAGAAGGAGAAAAGATCTTTCGGCCCATGAACTCGATCCCATCTCCAAGCCGCCTTTCCAAAAGAGTGCGCGGAATGGCTGCCCGACTGTGTATCCTTCAGCCCGGAGATCACCGGGACCGGCTGCCTACCGCGCCACCACTCCCGAGGCTTGAGCCGCCGAGCCGATGGCCCGTCTTTGGCCAAGGAGCGCCCCCATGGATGAAGTCGAAAAGAAGTTCCCACACCTCGCAGGACTGCCTCCCAGGTTGGAGGATTCGATCACTGGCACACCTGACCGCAGGCCGGGTTCCTTACGCCGCACCTCCACCATTGACATGGTTTGGCCAGGGGGACTCGGTACTCCTCTCCACCTGGTGGGGCGGGCGCGAGACCTGCTCACTCCCGAGCGGGGAGATCCGAAAGTCCTCGATCGGGCCAGTATGCGGGTGGAGGTCGACAACACACGAACGGTCATGAGTGTGGAAGCTGTTCCCGAACGGTCGGGGATCAAAGACCTCGTCGGAGCGAGAGGTGGAAACGAGCTGCGTACCGCAATCGATCGTGCGCTGCCCAAGGAACGTGAGTTGGCGACGCCGCTCCACTTGCTTCTCGATGATGTCGCCGGCACGAGCTTGATTGCGGGCTATGCGTGGTCACGGACGAGTTCCAAGACCCGTAAGCAGATGCAGGAGGCCGCGTCTCGCAAGAGTTCTTCTTGGAATGGCGAAGGTTTCGGTCATCGCAAGGGCAAGATCATCTGCTCAGGTCTTCGTCCGGACGGTTGGGCCGAAACCCATCGCCGCTACGAGATGTTCCCAAATCAC
>JAKVBI010000027.1:0-38033 GCA_022447545.1 Myxococcota bacterium | reverse complement strand
CGGACCCCGGATGATCCACACGGCTGGCATGAACTTGCACCCGCTCCGGAGGTGGGAATGCGGCGTCATCGACGCATCGACCTCTGGCGGGAAAACGGCTTGCTGAGGGTCGATTCTTTTTTTCGTGATATCTGTTGGGACCCCGATGGGAGCCAGCAAGCGCTTCACGAATACACCGTACGAGCCGAGATCGACTCCGCGGATCTGACACTGATCTCAGTGGTGGTGACTCCGCGGGTCCTTCCGTTTCCTGAGTGCCAATGGGCGGCTCCGCATGCCAAGCAACTTGCCGGAAAACCTGTCGCCAGTTTTCGGACGTCCGTCCAGGAGACTCTGGTCGAACTCGAGGCTTGTACCCACCTCAACGACATGCTGCGTTGCCTCGCCGAAGTCCCCTCACTGGCTGCTCGCCTCTAGCTCGGTTCATTCAGCGGTTTCGCCTCGACGATTCTTTGTGGGAACGCTTCTGCGTTCTCGCATAGGATGAGGGTTCAGCTGGAGGTCATGGAAGTGGAATCTCCCCGAGCCACGGAACCCGATCGCCGGATCACGCGCTTGTCGAGTGATGCCACTACTTTACCCGCGCTGATTCGTGAGGCGGCGTCCCGCCACGGCGATCGCGAGTTTCTGATCACCGAGACCCGGCGCCTGGGTTACCGGGAGGTCGAGCGTGAATCGGCGAGGCTCGCGCTGGGCATGCTGGCCAGCGGCATCGGCAAGGGCACACGGATCGGGATGCTGATGCCCAATGGTCCCGATTGGATTCTCACCTGGCTGGCGGCGTCGCGCATCGGAGCGCTGGTGGTCCCTCTCTCGACCTTTTCGCAGGCACGTGAGTTGCACTGGCTGCTGCGCCACGCCGACATCCACACCTTGTTCACCACCCCCGGTTACCTTCGTCATGACTATCTGGCGAGGCTGGAAGAAATCGCTCCGGGATTGTCCGGGCAGAGCGGGGATCCCATTCGCGTACCCGAACTGCCCCACCTTCGTCGCGTGCGCGTTTGGTCAGACGAATGCCCGAGTTGGGCCGTTGCCGAGCCTTCAGGGCTTCGGTGTGCTGCAGATGCCGTGGATGTGCTGGACGATGAATATCTGAAAGCCGTGGAGGCCGATGTAAGCCCGGCCGATCTGGCGGTAGTCATCTACACCTCGGGGAGCACCGCTGACCCCAAGGGGGCCTGTCACACCCAGGGGACCCTCGTGCGTCACTCGCGAGTGGTATCGGAGTTTCTCGGAGGTGGCGAGGAGGACGTCTTGTATGCACCGCCGCCCTTTTTCTGGGTGGGCGGTTTCCACCGAATCCTGCACGCCCTGCAGATCGGGGGCGGCATGGCGTTCCTGGACACCTTCGAACCTACGGCTGCTTTGGAACTGATCAAGCGCGAACGTGCGTCGATCCTGATGTTGTGGCCGCACCAGGCCAAGTTGCTGGTCGAGCATCCAGAGTACCGCGCGAGTGATTTTGATTTTCTGTTCAGCGGACCCTACGCGATGTTGCGCGAGGACCGTCGCCCCGCATCGCCGGACATGATCGCCAATTCCATTGGTATGACGGAGAGTTGCTCCTATCACACCATTGAGGCGACCGGCGCAGTCCTGTCGGAGGAGAAACGCGGTGCCTGCGGGCGACCCCTGCCCGGAATGGAACGACAGATTCGGGATCCGGACACCGGTGAGCCCCTCGGAGCTGGCGAGGTGGGGGAGTTGTGTCTGCGCGGCTTCAACCTGATGCAGGGGCTTTACAAGCGCGAACGCGAGGAGGTTTTTACCGCGGACGGTTTCTACCAAACGGGGGATTCTGGGCGAATCGATGAAGATGACTTCTATTTCTTCGAAGGAAGGCTCGGAGACATGATCAAGACCGGGGGCGCCAACGTGTCACCACGTGAGGTCGAAAGCGTGCTGATGAGCATGGCCGAAGTGGAACAAGCCCATGTCGTTGGTGTTGAGGATCCGGACATGGGGCAACTCGTGGTGGCGGGCATCGTTCCCGCCTCACCCCCGACTCCGCCGGATCTCGATGAACTTCGGGTGGTCCTTCGGAGAGAACTCTCGGCATTCAAAGTGCCCCGACATCTGTTCATTCTCACCGAGGGTGAGATTCCCTTCACCGACACTGGCAAGCTGCATCCGGGTCGGCTGCGTGAACTCCTGGCCGCTCGTGTGGGCCTTCTTTAGGCGTCCGAGCCTTTTTCCGACGGGCGCAGCAGGATGATGTTTGTCGAAGTTCCCCGGGCGAGGAGTGAGGCGGAATCGTCGTGGAGATCCCCCTCCACGAAGACGACCGATCTTCCGCGGTGTACCACCCGGGCGGTGCCGCGAAGGGTTCCCGGTTTGGCAGGTTTGATGAAGTTGATCTTCATCTCCACCGTGGGCGGTCGCTCGCCTTCCTCGAGGACGGTGCTAAGGGCGGCGCCCATGGCACTGTCCAACATGGCGGCGAGGAATCCACCCTGAATGTTTCCCATTCCGTTGGTGAATGATTCGCCCACGTCGAAGGTTAGTTCACTCGTGCCAGCGGTTGCGGAGATGACTCGTCGACCCAACAGGTCGTGGCAGGGTGCCGATCGATGCCGGATCTTCGCGTCGATGGGTCGTCGTGCGGGGGTCATGTCGTAGGTTCTTCCCTCGCTGCGGCGATTCTTTCGGTCAATATCTCGCGCAGAATCGGTTTTTGGATTTTGGCTGACGCGGTTCTCGGAACCTGGTCAGAGGTGAGAATGAAGATGTGTCGAGGCACCTTGAAGGTCGATAATTCCGCCCGGAGCCGCTCTCGGATTTCGGCCTCGCCGAGGGTCTGTCCCGCGTAGGGGACGACGGCGGCGGCGACCACTTGTGATCGCTCTGGATCCGCGACACCGACCACGAAGGCCTCCTTGATTTCGTCGAAGGACTCGAGCACCAGTTCGACCTCGCGGGGAGCGACGTTTGCGCCACTGGTTTTGATCATCTCGCCCAAGCGGCCTTTGAGGTACAAATGCCCCTGGCCATTGTCGTCGCTGTCGGGGTCGGGTTCGACACGGCACTCGTCGCTCGTGCGGTAGAAGCCATCGGGCGTGAATACCTGCTCCCGCTCCAGCTTGTAGAGCCCTTGCATGAGCGAGTAGCCGCGGATGCACAGATCTCCCCACTCGCCAGGAGGAACCTCTTCGCCGGTATCGGGGTCGACGATGCGCCGTTGGATCGCTTCGAGCGCGTGTCCGAAGGAGCCCCGCTTGTGCTCTGGGAGCACGACTCCGATCGCCTCCATGCTGTGGTTCGCAAAGGTCTCGGTCATGCCGAGGGCATTGGGAAGGAGGTCGAAGGCGGCAGGCCGGATCGCCGAGGGGAGCATGGTGAAGGATCCGTAACGGATGAAGTCGAAGCCGTTCTTCGGGTATCGGGGGTGTTCGCTAATCGCCTTCGACTGATGGGGCCAGCCTGCGACGTACGAGATCCGTTCTCGCTCGATCAGGTCGATGATGTCGTCGACGTCGAAGGACTCCTCGCAGAAAAAGCAGCCACCAGCGTGCATGGTGCCCATCAGTGTTCCCGAGAGGCCTCCCACCCAGAAGAAGGGCATGGCCGAGTACACATGGTGATCGGGTCCACCCCGGCGGTAGGCATTCAGTACGTGGGAGTGGCGCACCGCGGTGCCGTGAGTGTGGCAAGCTCCCTTGGGTTCGGCGGTGCTGCCCGACGTGTACATGATCAACATCGGGTCAGCGGGCGTGACTTCGCGCTCGATTTCAGACAGGAAATCCTCATCGATTTCTGAGGCGGCGTCGGCCAGGACCGCGAGACCGCTCGGGCCGTCACTGGCCCAGTCTCGATCGTGGGCGCCCCATACGCGTACCGAGCGCAGGTAGGGTAGGGCACGCAGGAAGAGTGGATCGCGACTGCACTCCGAGAGTTCGGGTACGGCTCGCTCCAGGCGTTCCAGGTAGTCGTGATTCAGATAACGGTCGCAGGTGAGCAGGGTGTGTACGTCTGCGTGGCGCAGGTTCCAGACCAACTCCCGTTCGCGCAGAAATGTGGTGAGTGGGACGCAGAGGGCGCCGATGCGGCACGTCGCGAGCCAGGCCAGGGCCCAGTCCGGGCCGTTGGGCATGAGCAGTGCGACCCGTGTTCCCTTGCCGACCCCCGAAGCGAGCAGGCCTCGCGCCAATTTTGCCGACTCGCGCTCTGCCTGACGATAGGTGAGCCTCCGTTCGCCCAGCACAATCATGTCCCGGTCGCCGAAGCGCTCGGCGAGATGACGGATCATCTTCGGGAGGGTCGGTGTGTATTCCGGGAAGGCGGGCTTCACGAGCTTCGTAGGGTGTCCGTTAGCTCGGGAGCGTCGCCGCCGCCGGTGGCTCCAGCAGCGTCTGGAGATTCGAACTCATGATCTTGCGCGTCTCGTCGGCGTCGAAAGGTTCGAGTTCCTCGATCCAGTCGAGGGGCACCGAATAACCCTCGGCATGGGGGAAGTCGGAGCCGAACAATACGTGCTCGACACCGATGGTGTCGGCCAGCCAGCGAATGTCCTCACCGTACTCGGGTACCACCCAGATGTGTCGTCGGAAGGTTTCCAGAGGGGGCTCGTGAAACACCATGGGCAGCTGCCTGAAGACCTTGTCCAGTTTGCTCAGGAGGGGCGGAACCCATTCCGATCCGTTCTCGATGCTTGTGATGCGTACCCGAGGGTGACGGTGGAAGACGCCGTCGCCGATCAGATTGGCCACCGCGTCGTAGATCGGACGATCGCGCATCACCATGCTCCGGAAGGGCGAGGGGATGAAAGGTTGGGTTTCGGGACCCGCATCCCAGTCCGCGCAGTAATCGCTGTAGCCGCTATCGGTGACGTGAAGGTCGACGAAGATTCCAGCCTCGGCCACGCGTGCCCAGAAAGGGTCGAATTCGGGCTTGCCAGGTGAGCGTGGGCTCGGGTGTCCGAAAACCGGTGCGGGCCGAATCGCCACGGCACGAGCGCCTCGTTCCAGGCACCAGTCCAATTCCTCGCAGGCTCGGTCGACCTCTACGAGGCTGATCATGGGGATCGAGAAGATTCGCTCCTGATGGTGGAAGCCCCAGTCTTCTTCCATCCATTGGTTATAGGCGTGGAGGATGGGATAGAGGAGGTCCGAGCGGTGTTTTGTGCGCTGCTCGATGGCATTGACCAGTGTGCCGTGAATCAGGGTGCCGTGAAGTCCCTGGTCGTCCATGATCTCGAGGCGTCGGTCGCGATCTTTGAATTCTGGACGGCAGGGCTCGAGGCCTCCATCCATGAAGATCTCTCGGATCGTCTTGCCCCCGGGGTTGATGCCGCGATGCCAGTCCACCAAGGAGCCGGGCACCGCTACCATCTCGAAGGTTGGGTTGGGGATGTAGTCTGTGATCTTCCCGCACACCGCCAGCTTCTTGCGGCCCTTCACCTCCACCCAGGCAACGGCTTCGCGCGCGATGGCTTTGTCGAGATGGCGGGTGAAGCAGTCCTCCTTCTCGTAGAGATGGTTGTCTGCGTCGTAGATCGGGTAGCCGGTAGCGCTCATCGGTGCCCTCCTGTGGACTGGGATGGCATCTCCAGCCTACACGAGTGCCGGACCGGGGTATAGTGGAGTGACACTGGAGGGAGGAACCCAGAATGAGGTCCTATCAGCTGATTTCCGCGGATTCCCATGTCAATCCGCCCCCCACCTTCTGGCGCGACTATCTGCCCGCCAAGTACCGTGATGACGCGCCGCGTGTGGAGTCCACCGATGAAGGGGACTTCGTCCTTTTCGAGGGCACGCGCAAGATGTTCGGGACGCTGGGAGGAATCGGTCACAAGGACACCAAGGACTTCAAGCACGTCGGGAAGCAGAGCGACACGGCCCAGGGGGGCTGGGATCCGAAGGTACGGATTGCGGATCTCGATCTCGACGGAGTGGACGCCGAGGTGATCTTCGGGGGCGGGCCCCTCGAAACCCGCAGCGCGGAACTCTACGAAGAGAGCTTTCACGCTTACAACCGCTGGCTGGCCGACTTCTGTCAACATGCCCCGGATCGCTTTCTGGGAGTGGCCTACGTGCCGGTTCTCGACGCGGGCCGCGCTGCCCAGACCGTTCGCACGGCCGTGGATCAGGGCTTCCGGGGGGTGCTGATCCCGTCGTTCCCGCCGGCACCGGGCCAGTACAAGGGTGGCATGATGGGAGGCGATCACACCCGAAATTACTGCGGCGATGAATGGAAGCCCTTCTGGGAAGCTGTCGCCGACACCGGGGCCGTACTCCACATGCACCTGGGTGCCCGCCCGGTCAGTGGGATTCCGGAGATGTTTCTGACCGACATGTTGATGTCGAAAATCTCCATGGCGGAGCCGCTGTCACTACTGATCTTCAACGGCGTATTCGAACGCTACCCCTCCGTGAAGCTGGTGTCGGTGGAGAGCAACATCGGTTGGTTCCCCTTCGCCAAGGAGTACATGGACAAGACTTACGAGAAGCACCGCTACTGGACCCATACTGAACTCGCGAAGCGGCCCAGTGAGACCTGGGACGAACATATCTACGCGACCTTCCTGCACGACAAGGCGGGAGTTGCACTTCGGCATTCGGTGGGTGTCGAGAACATCATGTGGTCTTCGGACTACCCCCACTCGGAGACGACATTTCCCGAGTCGCGCAAGGATGTCGAAGAGCACTTCGCCGAGGTCCCGGACGACGAGACTTACAAGATGGTCTGTGGGAATGCCGTGGGGTTGTACGGGCTCGGTTGATCGGTCTCAAGGTGGTTGAGTCTACGGCTTCGTGTTTTTGCACGATGTCGAGAACCAATCGGTGACGGCTTCTTCGAGTTCGTTGATTTCCCCTGGCGGGTCCACGTGGATACGTGCGTCCGGCGTCAGACCGTCTGCTTCACGCTCTCACGAAGCGTACAATCGAGCATCCATGAATCGACCCCAGGGGTCTGGAGTGCAGTGAATGTCACAAACAGACGAATCGGCCGTCGACCAGGATCTGGGTGCCAAGGAAGACGCGGAGCGCCAGGGGATCCGGGATTGGGTCGCGAGGAATGTCGGCGGCGTGGTGGTCGAGATCGAAACGCTGGCGCGCTGGCGTCCCATCTGGCGTGTCGACTACGAAAAAGAGGGCGTGGTCCGTTCCCTGTTCGTCAAGGGCGATCGGCCGGGTGTCCAGCCCTACTCGCTCGGTCACGAGATGAAGGTGATGGAAGTGCTCGAGGCTCACGAGATCGGTGTGCCGCACATCCATGGATGGATGGACTTTCCAAAGGCCTTCGTGATGGATTGGGTGGAGGGGGATCGCGATCCGGGGATGCTGCATACGGCAATCGAAAGCGCTTCGCAGATGAGTCCGGAGCGGTGGCAAGCCATGCTCAAGTACATGGAGGAGCTGGCCAGAATGCACAGAATTCCAGTCTCAGCGTTCTCCGAAACGGAATGCGGTGCTCCCCGAACCGTTGAAGAAATTGCGCTGAGTCAATTCGAGCGTCAGTACGCTCTGGCGCTGGAACTCGATGCCGTCGATGCGAACATCGAGTTCTTTGCCTCCTGGCTGCGACGGAACGTGCCCCGACACCGCACGACGGCTCACTTTCTGACAGGTGACTGTGGCCAGTTCATGAGTGTGGGTGAGGAGATTACCGGCATCATCGATCTCGAGATGGCGGGTGCGGGCGATATTTGCTGGGACCTCGCCTGCTTCCGTGGTCGTCATCCCTACGAGAACATGGGCGACATCCCAGCTCTGTATCGTCACTACGCAAAGGTCAGTGGGATTCCGCTGGATCTCCCGGTGATCGGCTATCACACGGTCAACTTCCTCGCCTTCGCTGCGTCGTGTGCGATCATGTTCATGGACCCGAAGCAGGCAGACAGCAACTGGATCGAGGGAATTCTGGAGCTCACCAGTATCTCCCGGCGCGCGCTGGAAGCCATTGCCGAACTGGAGAAGGTCGAGCTGGACTACAGCTTCGAGCTACCCGAACCAGCCGATGCGCCCATCGAGGACATGGCTCTCGAGAAGCTGCTCCTCGAGATCGGTCGTCTGCCGCTTTCGGAAGCGTTTCCCGAATGGAAGCGCGATCTGCTCGCAGCGATTCCGCGGTATCTGCAGAATCACGCGCATTACGGTCGTTGGTACGAGCAGGCGTGCCTGAGCGACATCCAGGAACTGACAGGGGTTCTCCCAGAAAGCATGACGGCTGGTGAGCGCCTGCTGAAGACGTACATCCGCGAATCTGCAGACGGCAACGATGCGAGCCTGATCAAGCTCTTTCACAGGAAAATGTTGCGGTTGTCGATGGTCGTTGCGGGCTCGAACCCGACGGACGAAAACCCGCTGTTCTTCAGGCTCGAGCCGATTCTGGACATGCCAACCGAGTAGCAGCCGGAGCTGAGAGTCGCTCGGCTGATCGTCGTCCGCTTAGAAGATGGGGTCGCCCATGCGCGCGTAAGCCTCGTTGGCGTTGTTGCCATAGAAGCCCTTCTTGGCTTCCTCACTGGCCGTCTCGAGAAGCCCTTCGTAGTAGGCCATGGGTTCAGCGCTCCCCTCGAGGTGTGGGAAGTCCGACGAGAAGAGGACCATCTCCGGGACGAGCTCGCGCATGAGCGCGTTCGGATCCTCTTGTGGCTGGGTCGGAAGCGGTGTGATGCGCACGTTTCGCTCCATGTACTCACTCGGGAGCATGGGGTATTCGTACTCGCCGCAGTGCAGGGTCGAAAGTCCGCTAACCCGAGAATCAATCTCACGCCGGATGAAGGGGAGCCAATTGGCGCCAACCTCGGCGAAGAGGACGGTCAGTTTGGGGTGGCGCTCGAAGACGCCCCCATAGATCAGTGCCTGGCAGAGGACCTCGCTGTTCTGGTGGCGCTGGCTATGGGCGAGCCGTCGCAGCAGAACCATGTCGCCCCCGGTGTTGGCCCAGCCCGGGTCGAATTCGGAGCGATCGAATCCACCATGCACCATGGCGATCATTCCGAGGTCAGTGGCAGCTGACCACACGCGATCCCAATCCGGATGGCAGGCTGGTACGCCACCCACCGGGTTTGCCGGGATGATGAACTGGCGACTCCCGCGGGCGCGCATACGCGTCAGTTCCTGGACCGTCCATTCCATGTCCGTGCCTGTGATCACCGTAACGGGGAAGAGGCGGTCGCTAAAGGGCGAGGTCGTATCTGCCAGCCAATCGTTGCAGGCTCCAACCGCCTCCTGAGCGAGCTTGGCGTCGGGCAAGACCTTGGCGGCCTCCACTCCCGACAGGCAGATTACACTCTGGTAATCGATGCCCTGGGTATCCATCCAACGGATTCGAGCTGCGCCGTCGGCAGCTCCTCCAAGCGCGGGCTGCCCCTCGAACTCACCGCGCCGGGCGGTCTCTCCGGCTTTTTCCTCGAAGAGTGCCTCGACGAGTACAGGCGGAATCAGGTCCCGTGCCTCGGGCCGTTTCTCGGTCGGAACCCGGCGGATCAGATCACCGACTGTAAATTCCACGATGAACTCGAGTTGATCCGATTCTGGCAGACGGCTCTTCAGGTCGGGAAAGGCTTCGAGCCAGCTCTCCCCCGGCTCGAAGTGGGCGTCGACGTCGATGATCGGCATGCGTGGACCTCCTCAAACGGGTTCAGGCGGACTGTGCTCCGCGGATCAATCGGCCGGGAAGAGCACCGGTGTGTTGGCCTTCGCGAAGTGTGACGATTCCGCTGACGATGGTGGCTTCATAGCCCTGTGCTTTCTGGATCAGGCGCCTGGCACCGCCGGGTAGGTCGTGGGCGAGTTCGGGCAGGCCGAGTCCGAGGCGTTCGAAGTCGATGACATTGAGATCGCCCTTCTTGCCGGGCGCCACCACTCCGCGATCGAGCAGTCCGTAGAGGGATGCCGTGTCGCTCGTCATCTTGCGTACGGCGCGCTCGAGCGGGATGCGTGGGCCGCGCTTGCGGTCCCGCGCCCAGTGAGAGATCAGTGACGTCGTCATGCTGGCGTCGCAGATTGCTCCACAATGGGCGCCCCCGTCGCCGAGCCCGAAGGCTGAGAGCGGGTGGTCGAGCATCGTGCGGAGCGCTTCGAAGTCTCGATCTGCATAGCCGAACATCGTCAGCATGACGAGCTGTTTTCCATCGAGCTGTAGCATCTCGTCGTAGAGGACCTCGAATTTGTCGCGGCCCGTTCGCTCTGCCATGGCCTGGATGCTCGCTTCGGGGGGCGGCTCGTAGTCGGGCGGATCGCCCAGGGGATACATCTTGTCGAGGCTCTGCAGGATTTGGTTCTCGAGGGTGGCGATTCTGGGGTCGGTTTCTATGGACTCCTCGGAGAGAATGCGGCGACGCCGCTCGGGATCTCGCAGTGCGGCCACGCGCTCTGGCAGCGGCAGCGATGCGACCTTCAGGTAGGAGGGCTTGTACTGAAACGGATGCAAGACCTGGAAGCCGAGTAGGAGTGTGTTCGCCCTCGTCGGGACCTGAGGCCGCAGATCGCAGCCCTCCGCGGAGGCCTTCTCGGTGAGCTGGAGCATCTCCTTCCACTGTTCCTTGTCCGCGTCGTGCTGCAGCAGCGCGAAGGTGACCGGGCGCTGGATCTCGCCCGCGAGCTTCCGCATCCACGAGACTTCCTTCGCTGGAGCGGACAGGTCCTCTCCTGCCGTACCGGCGGGCGCCACCTCGAAGAGCCCCTCGCCAAGCTCACCCAGCACGCGGCCGATGCCGAAGAGTTCGTCTTCGGCAGCGTACGTCCCCGGAACTGGCTCGCCGTTGACGGCCTGGTGGAAGATCGTGCGCGAGGTCGAAAAGCCGAGGGCCCCGGCCTCCATTGCCTCCTTGACCACCGCCGCCATGGCTTCGATATCTGCGGGGGACGCCGGCTCGTTCTTTGCGCCGCGCTCGCCCATCACATATGCGCGCACGGGGCCATGCGCCACCTGCGTTCCGATGTCTGCGACATGCGGTATTCGCTCCAACACATCGAGGTACTCGCCAAAGCTCTCCCAGCCCCATTGCATGCCCTCGGAAAGCGCTGTGCCGGGGATGTCTTCGACGCCTTCCATCAGCTCGATCAGGAAGCGCTCGGAGCCGGGTCGCACTGGGGCGAAGCCCACCCCGCAATTGCCCATGACCACGGTGGTGACACCGTGCCAGCTCGAGGGTGTCAAGAGTGAGTCCCAGGTGGCCTGCCCGTCATAGTGGGTGTGGATGTCGACAAAGCCCGGCGTGACGAGCTTGCCGCGGGCATCGATGACTTCGCGCGCCGAGCCAAGCCCGTTGCCCACTTCGGCAATTCGCCCGTCGCGTACCGCTACGTCAGCCGTGCGTGGCGCGCTCCCGGTGCCGTCCACCAGCGTTCCGCCCGTGATGATGAGATCGTGCATGGTGCCTCCCTATCGTTCGGAGGATTGGCCTCTCGTCCCGGACGATGCCTTCGAACACGCTGAGGGTGGGGTGTGCTCGATGATGCCCTTCAGATCGAGATGGCGCGCGGTCCAGTGTTCGGGTCCGGATTGTTCCTACAAGTCGTTGTTACCGTCGTAGATCGAGTGCCTTCTTGTGGGATGACATCTCCAATCTACACGAGTGCCGGAGCGGGGGATAGTTGCATGGAGGCGGGATGGCTGGGGTTACAGCTTCGTGTTGCCACGCGATTCCGCGAGCAACTCCGTGACGACCGCTCCAAGTTCGTCCGGTTCCCAGCGTTGTTCCTTGTCGACGCGGGCGCCGGGCTGCCACCCTTCGGCCACGTAGATCTCCCCACCCACCACGCTGAATACGCGCCCAGTGACGTTGCTCGACTCGGTGCTGCCCAGCCAAACGACCAGCGGCGCGACATTGTCGGGCTCGTAGGGGTCGAACTGTCCCTCGGGGATTTCCACGGATCGAATTCTTCCACTCGGAGGCGACATGCGCGTGCGCGCCGCCGGCGCGATGGCGTTTACGGTGACTCCGTAGCGGCTCAGTTCCATGGCGGTAATGATGGAGAATGCGGCGATCCCGGCCTTGGCGGCTCCGTAGTTGCTCTGGCCGACATTGCCGAACAGGCCGGAGCCCGAGCTGGTGTTGATGATCCTTGCATCATTGCCTTCGCCGGCTTTGGAGCGTTCCCGCCAATGGGCAGCGGCGGCGTGGCTGACCGCCGCGGTTCCCTTGAGGTGAACGCGGATGACTTCGTCCCATTCGTTTTCCTGCATGTTCACCAACATGCGATCTCGTAGGATGCCGGCATTGTTGACCACGACGTCGAGGCGACCGAATTGCTCCAGAGCCGCCTGGACCATGCGTTGTGCACCCTGCCAGTCCGCTACGTCCTCGCCGTTGGCGATGGCTTCCCCGCCATGGGCCCGGATTTCGTCGACGACCTCACCGGCGGGCCCCGATGACCCCCCGGTGCCGTCTACCTCAGCCCCCCAGTCGTTCACCACGACCTTGGCGCCCTCCCGGGCGAATAGGGCTGCGTGTCCACGCCCGATTCCTCGTGCGCCGCCGGTGACGATGACCACTCTTCCGTCGCAGATTCCTGTCATCTCGTGGATCCTCAGCGCAGGCCGGCCGGTAGATCGGTGCCGGTCCACTGCGGTGTTCGCTTTTCGAGAAAAGCTGACATGCCTTCACGGAAATCCGGCTGCTCCATGGCCCAGCGCACGTAGTCGAGTTCCTCGGCACGTGCGCCCAGGCGGTCAGAAGATTCGAGGAAGGAATAAAAGAGCCGTTTCGTGATGGCCGTGGAGACGGGGGCGGTGTTTTCCGCGATGTCTCGGGCGATCTGTTGGGCAGCGGGAAGCACCTGATCGGTGGGAACCGCGCGAGAAACGAGCTTCAATTCCGCGGCCTCGCGGCCGTCGAACATCCGACCGGTCAGGAGGAGTTCCAGGGCGCAGGATGCGCCGACCAGCCGGGACAGCAACCAAAGTGAGTTGCCTTCGGGCAGGAATCCGCGGCGGTTGAAGACGAAGCCGAGCTTCGCATCTTCGGCAGCGACGCGGATGTCCCACAGCATGGGGTAGGTCAGTCCCAGGCCCACGGCGGCGCCGTTGATGGCGGCGATGATGGGTGTGTGCATCTCCCAGGGACGAAACGTCGCCGCACTCTCACTGGATCGCCAGTGTTTCGGCGCGCCGTCGCCCTGAGGGAGGCCACCGTCGATGTCTACTCCCGCGCAGAAGGCCCGCCCGGCCCCCGTGACCACGATGGCGCGAACTTCATCTGCGTGGTCCAGTGCAGCGAAGGCACGCGCCAGTTCGGTGCTCATGGTGTGGTTGAATGCGTTCATGCGATCGGGTCGGTTGAGGGTGAGTGTTGCGACGCCGTTGTCGACCTCGACCAGCAAGGTCTCGTAGTTCTGCGGTTCCACGGGGTACCTCTTTCTCGTTAGATCCTTCGCTCGTGGCCTTCCCAGTAGGGCTCGCGCAGTTTGCGCTTGTACAGCTTCCCGTTCTCTTCGCGGGGTAGCTCGGCCTGGAAATCGATGGAGCGCGGAAGTTTGAAACCCGCGATGTGCTGACGGGCCCAGTCGAGAATCTCACGCTCCAGGGCGGGGTCCCCCGTCGAGCCGAGCGTGGGCTGTACGATGGCTTTCACCGACTCCCCCCACTCGTCGTCGGGGATGCCGAAGACTGCCACATCGGACACCGAGGGATGAGCGATTAGCACGGCCTCGACCTCTGCCGGATAGATGTTGACCCCTCCCGAGATGATCATGTCCGACGCACGGTCCGAGAGGTACACGTATCCCTCGGCGTCGATGGAGCCCATGTCGTGGACCGTGAAGGTCCCTGGACCGTGGTAGGCACTTTGGGTCTTGTCGGGTGCATTCCAATAGCGAAAGGGTTCTTCGTCCAGGGTGTTTCGGCACAGCAGCAGTCCGACTTCTCCCGGGCCGAGTGGGTTTCCCTCTTCGTCGACGGCAAAGATCTCGTAACGCGGCACCGGTTTTCCAACGGTTCCCGGATGGTCGAGCCATTCATCACTGGTCGCTACGCAGTAGGCGCCGCCCTCACTCGAGCCCCAGTACTCGACCAACCGGGGCCCCCACCATTCGATCATGCGGCGTTTGACGTCGACGGAAACGGGTGCGGCACCATGGAGGACACAGGAGAGGGGCGAAGGATCGAAGGCCGCGCGTCGAGCCTCTGACAGTTCGAGGAGGCGCGTCATCATGACGGGCACCAGGTGGGTGGTTCGTACCTCCCGTTCCATGATCAGGTCTAGCATCTGTGTTGCATCGAATCGCGGCATGACGAGGATAGAGGCCCCGATGTTGAGTTCCATGGAGGCGAAGCCGTAGGGAGACCCGTGGTACATGGGACCGCTCACGAGATGGGGGCCCGTACCCGTCATGTGAAACGAAACCGCTGCCTCAGCGAGAAAACCAAGGCTCTCGGCAATGGTCTGGGTTCCCGGCCGAACGATGCCCTTGGGGTGGCCGGTGGTCCCGCTCGTATAGAGGAGCGGAGTTCCGGCCGGAGAGTCGAGCGGCAGCGGTGTGGCATCGAGCGAGTCGAGAACATCGTCGAGTTCGGGACCGACGGTCAGGGTCGGGCACTGCGCCTGGGCGCACTCGGGGTCGGTGGAGAGTTCCGGGTCCACGAAGTAGGCACGTGCCTGGGAGTCCTCGAGGATGTAATGCACCTCTTCGGGTGTGAGGTGCCAGTTGATGGGGGCGAGGTGAACGCCCGCGAACTGTGCGCCCAGCATCAGATCGACGAATTCGACGCGGTTGCCCATGAGCATCGCGGCGTGATGACCGGGTTCGAGATGCCACTCATCTCGCATCAGGGATGCGATCCGCCAGGCTCGATCGACCAACTCGCCGCAGCTGCGCGTGCGAGTCAGGTCGTCGACGGCAAGGGCCTCCGGTACACGCTCCGCGCGCTGGACGATGTCTATGACCCGTCCTCCTCAACCTTGCCGGGCGGTGCCCAGCGCGGCTCGCGCTTCTCCGCGAAGGCGAGGGTGCCCTCACGGTCGTCGGGGTGGCCCCAGAAACTGGTCACGAGTCCGATTCCCATGTCGAGGGACTCGCGCAGCCCCATGTCCAGAGAGCGCCACATGGCCTTTTTGCTGGCCATCAGCGCGCCCGGCGAGTTCAGGGCGATCTTCTCCGCCAGTGCCTGGGCTTCGTCCTGTAGATTCTCCGGCGGGTCGACGATCTGACTGATCAGGCCGAGTTCTCGGGCGCGCTCAGGCCCAAAACGCTCGTGGCGCCCGGTGAAGACCATGCGTGCCACGGCTTCGAAGGGGATTCGGCGAATCAGACCGATGGGTTCGAGGGCCGAAACCTGGCCCACGGAAACGTGGGGGTCGAGGAAGACGGCATTGCTTGAGGCGATCACGATGTCGGCGCCCATGACGAAATGGAAACCGGCTCCGGCACACGTGCCGTTGATGGCGCAGATCACGGGTTTCCATACTCCGTTGTCCACGGCCGTGGTGCGTCCCTCGTAGGTTTCTCCTTCCTCCCGGGGCCGCTCGCCGCGCAGGTCCGACGGCTCGTTGGAAACCTCCTTCACATCCATGCCTGTCTGGAACCCTCGGCCCGACCCCGTGTGCACGATCACGCGCACGTCGTCGTCATCGCCGAGTTCCTTCCAGGCGAGGGGCAGCTCCCGCCCCATGACGCTGTTCATCGCGTTCATCGATTCCGGTCGGTTGAAGATCAGCCAGCCGACGTGGCCGCGTTTTTCGACGATCAGCGTCTCGTATGCCATGAAATCTCCCTTGGGTCGGATCGGGCTCACGGAGGCCCGGTTTCTGGCTCAGCTCAGGGCGACCCATCCAACAAGATGTCCGCGATGTGGCCGAGCATTTCGTGTCCCGCACCCAATAGCAACTCGTTGCTCTTGACCCGTTTCACGAATAGATGCACGTCCTGTTCCCACGTGTACCCGATCGCTCCGTGGGTGTGGATCGCCTGGGTGGCTACGAATGCGCCCGGTGTGCCTGTCTCTGCCTTGGCCATCGCCACGGCGAGGGAGCGCTCCTCGGTTTCCTGCTCGATCGACAGTGCGGCGAAGTAGATCGCGGCCCGCATTTTCTCGACGGCGGCTCCCATCTCGGCCACGCGCACCTTGACGGCCTGATTGGAGCCCACGGGTCGACCGAACTGCTCGCGCTTCTTCACGTAGTCGGCGGTCATCTCCACGAGTCGCCGGCAGGCGCCTTCGGTTTGTGCTCCCAACAGTACCCGCCACTCGTCAGTGAGTCGCTCGACCTCGTCGCGAGCTTCGGTGTGCCCGAACAACGACTCGGAGGCGGCGCCCCGGAGCTCGAGATCGAAGCGCGGCACACTTTCGTCCATGGCCTGACGCATTCGCCATTGGACACCCGTTGCCTCGCAGGACACTACGAAGAGCCCGGTTTGTCCGCCCGGAAAGGTGGCCTCTACGAGGCAGTGCGCGGCAACGGGACCGAAGGGCACGCTCCGAAGCGAGCCCGTGAGTTGACCGTTTTCGTCTGCCTGCACCCCATCGTCGGCATCGTTGAGGCCGCCTGCCGAGGCTCCCACGGCGAGGGTCACGCCGGCGCCCTCGGCGATTTTCTCCACCAGTCCATCTCCCGCCTCGTTGGAGGCGCGTCCCGCGACGCGTGTGGCCAGGAGTGTTTCGCAGAGGGGCAGGTGCAGGACGCCACGGCCCGACTCGATGGCGATCACCATGGCCTCTTCGAACCCCAACCCTAGTCCACCGGCCTTTTCCAAGATCGAGGCAGTGGTCCAGCCATTGGTGACGAGCTGTTCCCAGAGTTCCCCATCGCGATCTTCGCCGTCATAGGCGAAGCGGCGCACACGGGCGATGTCGCCGGATCCCACCAGCAACTCCCGTAACCCCTCGGCCAGCTGTTCCTGCTCTTCCGAAAGTTCGAGATTCACTAGCTGCCCCTGGGTAGGCCGTAGATGCGTTCGGCGATGATGTTGCGCTGAATGTCCTCGGTGCCCCCCAGGATCGAAGTGGCACGGGATGCCATCCATTCGACGGGGAACGCACCCTCGGGCGCCGCGTGTGAGCCGGGAAGTTCGAGGGCATCTGCGCCGCCGAGCTCCAGGGCCAGATCCGACACCGACTTGTGGGCGCTGTTCCAATAGAGCTTCATGTACGAGGTTTCCAGGCCTGGACGTTCCCCTTTCAGGTAGTGGGCGAGCCAGCGCAGGTTGGCGAGCTTCATCATTCGGATGTTCACGTAGGTCTGAGCAAGTGCTTCTCGAATGTGGGGAATGTCCGCCAGCCTGCGCCCGCCGCGCTTGTTGGCGAGCGCGTACTCACGTAGTCGCTCCCAGAAGATCTCGTGATTCACCAGGATCGAGAGGGTGATGACCCCTCGTTCCCAGGTCAGCAGGCGAGTGGCCGCGTTCCAGCCATCATTGATTTCCGAGATGACGTTGTCCCGAGGGACACGCACACCGTCGAAGAAGACTTCGTTCATGTTCGAACCGCCGTGGATCTCTCGGATGTAGCTGATGTCGATCCCCGGTGATTTCATGTCGACGACCATGAAGGAAATGCCCTTGTGTTTGGGCACATCGGGGTCCGTGCGTACGAGCACCGCTCCCCAGTCTGCGAATTCAGCGAATCCACCCCAGACTTTCTGGCCGCTGATGACCCACTCGTCGCCGTCGAGGACCGCACGCGTTTGCAGACCGGCGAGATCCGAGCCGGCGTTGGGTTCCGAGAAACCCTGGTACCACACCTCTTCTCCTCGCAAGATCGGAGGCAGGAAGCGTGCGCGCTGCTCGTCGGTTCCCACTTCCATCAGGATCGGTCCGACCATCTGCAAGCCGACGTGTCCAGCCAGGCCGGGCGCTTCCGAGCGCGCGAGCTCCTCCTGATAGATCACCTGCTCCATCAAGGTGGCGCCACGTCCACCGTACTCCTCGGGCCACGCCACGCCGAGCCACCCGTCCCGCCCCATGCGGCGTTCGAAATCTCGGCGGAGCTCCCAGGATTCGTGGTGCGACTGGCCACGTGCCTCACGGGGTTCCCAATTCTCGGGAATGTTGTGTTCGAGCCAGGTTCGGAATTCCCGGCGAAATTCGAGTTCTTGAGGGCTGAGATCGATGTCCACGTGGACAGCATGAGGGACAGCGAGTGAATCAGTCAACTCGTTGGGTGGGAGAGTTTTTCAGACCGGGCGGAAGACGGGCAGGTTGACACCGTCCGCGAGGGCCTCGAATTCGACCTGGACCTGCATGCCCGCCTGAACTTGATCTGGCGGGCAACCCACCACATTCGAGAGGATGCGTAACCCGGGCTGCTCCACCAGTTCGATCCAGCCGACCACGTAGGGAACGTCGTAGGAGGCCGGTGCCTGGTAGACCACCACCCAGGAGTACACTTCGCCATTGCCGGACACGCGTTTCCAGTTCAGCCGAGTCGAGTTGCAGGCGTGACACATCGCCGCGGGCTGATGGATGTAGGTTTCGCAGTCCTCGCAGCACTGGAGTCGGAGTTCCTGGTTCGCACAGCCGTCCCAGAATTCACGGGTTTGGTCGTCGGGCAGCGGCAGAGGTCGTTTGGCGCTCATCTGTCCCTACCTTACCTCTCCGGGTCCATGTGCGGTGTTGTCCATGGCTCAACCCTTTGGGTTCAAGCTCCCCGGCTCAGGATCAGCGCGCTTCCCACATTTGCACCCCATCCCGATGCCAGGGCGACTTCGACCCCATCCACCTGGCGTGTCCCGGCCTTTCCGCGCAGCTGACTCACGGCCTCAAGGACGTTGTTGAGGCCGTGGACGTAACCCTCGGACAGCAGTCCTCCATTGGTTCCCACGGGAATCGTGCCATCGCGTGCGATGTTGCCGTCCGCGACGAAGGGTCCCCCTTCTCCTTTGGGGCAGAAGCCGAAGTCTTCGAGTTGGCCAATCACCAGGAAGGTGAATGCGTCGTACAGTGCAGCGAGGTCGATGTCACCAACCTCGATGCCGGCTCGTGCAAATAGGCCGGGTGCGATGTGTGCGGGAAAAAAGGTGGTGAAGTCGTCGACCTTGTCCGGGGCGAGGGCCGATGCGCCGCGTCCACCGATGGCGAAGCTGCTCAGATAGGCGGGAGGGTGGGGCAGGTCCCGGGCGATATCGCTCCGGCTTACCACCAGTGCGCACGCGCCGTCGGTCTCCTGGCAACAGTCGAGCAGACGGAAGGGGTCTGCGATCCAGCGCGACTCGCGGTGGTCCTCCAGTGTGATGGGGTGGCGCATGATCGCGCGGTCGTTCTCGACAGCGTTGGACCGCAGGGTCACGGCGACGTGGCCCAACTGTTCGGTCGTCGTGCCGTATTCGATCATGTGGCGTCGTGCCAGCATCCCGTAGTTGTGGACCGGGGCGAGTTGGCCAAAGGGCACCGTGAACTGCTCGGCGCCACCCACCCCCTCCAACTCCGCACTGGCGCTGCGGCCGAAGCGTCGGCCCGAGCGGCCATTGAGGGCCCGGTAGACGAGGACGTGGCGGCACAGGCCGACACTCACCGCCATGGCCGCATTGGCTACGGCCAGACAGGAGAAACTGCCGCCGCCAAAGAGATCGACATACCAGTTGGAGGCTTCGAGTCCCAGGGCCTGGGCGGTCGAGCGGACCAGGGCGGAGTCGCCTACCGCATAGGAGACGACCCCATCGATGTCCTGGGGGGTCAGGCCGGCGTCCCGGATGGCGTCGATGGATGCATTGAGCGCCAATGCGTCCACCGGCAAGCCGGATGCTCGGCTCAGCGGCGTGTAGCCCACGCCGGTGATGGCCGAGCGATTTCGAGCCAGGTTTTCGCTGTCCATTCCAGCGATAATAGAGGCCCACACCCAATGGAGGAAAGCATGGAACGAATCTTCGAAGGCGTACGGGTGATCGAGATCGCTCAGTGGGTCTTTGTGCCTGCTGCGACGACACTTTTGGCAGACCTCGGCGCCGATGTGCTGAAAATCGAACATCCGGGTACCGGCGACGCGTCGCGCGGATTGGTGACCCAGGGGCTTGGAAGCGGGTCTACGGTCAACCTCGGGTGGGAGCAGAACAACCGGGGCAAGCGAAGCCTCGGCATCGACCTGAAGAAGCCGGAAGGGCGGGAACTCGTCCATCGTCTGGTGGCGTCGGCTGATGTCTTCGTGACCAACTTTCGCCCCAGAGCCCTCGAGCGCTTGAAACTCGACGTTGAGGATCTCCGTGCCCACAATCCGAAGCTCGTGTACGCGCGTGGCCACGGTCTGGGGGTCCGCGGCGCCGAGGCCAACCGGCCCAGTTACGACATGACGGCGTTCTGGTCCCGGGGGGCCATGGCGCATACGTTATCTCGCCCCGGGATGGAGCCTCCCGTGGGCCAGCGGCCGGCTTTCGGCGACCGTTCCAGTGCGATGAGTCTGGCCTTTGGAATCGCCAGCGCGCTGTTCAAGCGCGAACGCACCGGTGAGCCGTCGGTGGTAGACGTGTCGCTTCTCTCGACAGCCATGTGGGTGCTCGCTTCGGATCTGGTGTACTGCGGAAACCCCGACTACGACCCCCATGCGCCGCACGCCCGTCGCGACAATCCAGTGTCGGGCGTCTACCGGACTGCCGACGATCGTTGGATCACTCTGGTCTTCCTGCAGCCCGACCGTTATTGGGCGGATTTTTGCCACCACCTGGGTCGTCCTGATCTTGCCGACGATCCGCGTTTCATCGACATGCGTGCGCGTGCCGAGAACTCCGATGAATGCGCGAGAATTCTCGACGATACGTTTGCCTCTCAGACCTACGCACATTGGTGCGATAAATTCAGCGATCTCGATGCGCCGTGGGCACCCATGCAAACCGTCCGCGAACTGCGCGACGATCCGCAGGTGCGCGCCAACGGTTACCTGGCGCCAGTCGAATCGCCCGATGGAACTGCGTACGACCTGGTGGGCAGTCCTTGTCAGTTCGATGAAGAGGTCCCGAGTCTGGGGTCTGCTCCCGAGGTTGGCGCGCACACCGAAGAGGTGTTGCTCGAAATGGGGATGAGCTGGGAGGAGATCGAGGCCTTCAAACGAGACGGTGCGATCATCTGAGCTGTGCCTCGGGCGATCTGGCAGAGGTTCGGCAGGGTTTCCTCTTGGAATGATAGGGTGGGCGAGCAGTGAATCGAATCGGAGGACCGACATGAGTGGACAGATCCAAACCGTTCTGGGAGGTACCACGGCGGGCGATCTCGGCCGCACCTTGATGCATGAGCACCTGGTGATCGGTTATCCAGGTTGGGAGGCCGACACTCTGCGCCCTGGGCTCACTCGCGACGAGATCCTTGCCAAGGGAGTCGATCGAATCGAGGAGATGAAGGCCGAGGGGATCACTGCCATGATCGATCCGTGCCCCAATGACCTGGGACGTGATGTCGAACTGATGGCCGAGGTGGCCCAGCGAACCGGGTTCCATCTGATCTGCGCGACGGGGCTCTACAAACAGGAGGAGGGGGGGGCCGCCTATTGGAAATTCCGAGGTGGTTTCGCGCCTCAGGTCGACGCCATGGCCGAGTTGTTCATCCGCGAGATCGAAGACGGCGTGGGGGATACCGGCATTCGAGCCGGAATCATCAAGGTGGCCACTGGACGCGGGAAGATTACCGACTACGAGAAGACCATTCTCGAAGCCGCTGCCAAAGCGTCGGTTGCCACGGGTACGCCCATTACGACCCACACGGATCACGGCACCATGGGAGACGAGCAACAGCGCATCCTGACCGCGGGGGGGGTGCCGGCCCACCAGATCGTGATTGGCCATTCCTGCGGAACTTCGGATCACGACTACCACTTGCGGATCGCGCGTGGCGGTTCGTATCTCGGGTTCGACCGCTTCGGCCTCGATTTCATGCAGCCCGACACAGAGCGTGTGGCATCGCTGCTGAAGCTACTCGAGGCAGGTGCCGGCGATCGGGTCGTGGTCTCCCACGATTCGGTCTGGTGCTGGCGTGGCTCACCCGTCCCCGACCCCGCGGTGTTCGAGGCCATGCAGCAGACTTGGAATCCGCTGCACTTCACCCGCCGCATCGTGCCGCTATTGCGCGAGGGGGGTGCCAGTGACGAGCAGATCGAGCGCCTCCTCGTCGAGAACCCACGCCGCTATTTCGAGGCCCAGGAGCTGCCTGCGCTTTCCTAGGGTGAGTCGCTTTACCGTCCGAGCGAGTTGCTAGCTTGTTGTGTAGGAGGAGGCCTGTATGAGAAACGACGAAAAGGCAGCCATGGAAGCCGTGGTCGAGCGGATGCTGACGAACCTCGAAAATCGCGCGGATGAAATGGAAGGTTTGAATCTCGAGCAGCTGCGTGTCGCCATGCATGAGCCCGGAGCGGTCGAATCCGTGATGACCTTGTCTTCGCGCGAAGGCAACTCCGTCCAGCAGGGCGAGAGAGCACGGGACTTCAGCTTGCCATTTCTGACCCCAAGCGAGGGCCTGGACGGCGAGTGCATGACCTTGTCCAGCCATTTCGGGAAGCGGCCCGTGGGGCTGATCTTCGGCTCCTACACCTGACCTCCTTTTCGGGCCCAGGTTGGGACCCTCAATCGGATTTATCGCACCTATGGGGAGCAGATCGACTTCTACGTCATCTACCTTCAGGAGATCCACCCGAGTGACGGATGGCAGGTACAGGAGAACCGCGAGGATGGCGTCGTTATCCGCCAGCACCAGAGTTTTGAAGAGCGCGTGGAAGTTGGCCAGTCCTGCATGCTGAAGCTCGCGCTCGAGATGCCGGCCCTCGTGGATCGGATGGATGACCAGGTCGCCATCGACTACGCGGCCATGCCCGAGCGTCTCTACCTGATCGATCGCGACGGATCGGTCGCCTATCGGGGGGGCATGGGCCCCATGTTCTTTCGGCCGCGAGAATGGGAAGAGGCCATTCAGGAACTCCTAGCAGGCTAGGTTGTCTGCAAGTCTTCCCACGGGCCAAGCGTCGCCGACCGTAGCGCGGAATTCTCTCCAGTCCGGTTTTTATTCAGTCGAATTGATAGACTTCAACTGGATTTCGCGACAGCGAGAGGACTCATGCGAGTACTGCATGCATTGATCGCCATGGTGTTTACCGTCGTCGGCCTTTCCTGCTTGACGAAGTACGGCAAGGTAACGCCGGGCCTTCTCTCGTTGCTGATCGCGAACGTCAGCCTCGCTGTTCTCGCCATCGAGAATGCTCTCGATAAATCTCCCGTGGAGATTCCGAACGAAGAAGGGGAGGGCTCTTCCTGAGCGCTCCCTAGGGGTCTCGGGAAAGACAGGAGATCGTTTGGAGTCATTCGGTTTCTACTGGAACCATTTCGTCGAGCTCGAAACCCAGAACCTTCGCAGTCTGCTCGAAATTCTGGGGAGCCTAGGAGGTCACGGGGGGCAGTCCCTCCGTACTTGGCTCTTTCAGCAGATTCCACTGGGGATTACGCTGTCGATCTTGATCGCCGGTGAGTTCGTCATCCCCTGGAGGAGGCACCAACGTAAATGGCGCCCAGGGTTGGGCTTGGACATGTTCTATACGTTGGTTCATACCGCACTGTTCTTTCTGCTGTTCGGAGAAGCTTTCGTCACCACGGTCGTTCTGGCCTGCATGGACGCCATCGAGTTGGTGACGGGAACCGCGAACAATGCTGCGATCTATCTGAACAAGGTCCCGATGTGGGCGCGTGTGCTTGCGATGCTCGCCTACGCTGAGTTCCAGTCCTATATCGGTCACTGGCTGCTCCATAACGTTGGCTTTCTCTGGGAGTTCCACAAAGTCCATCATTGCTCGCCGGTTCTCGATGTCTGGAATGCCCAACGCTTCCATGCAGGAGAAAAGGTTTTCTGGTCGCTGTTCAGCGCGTTTCCCCCCATCCTCATCGGGTTCCCACCGAGAGAGGTGGTTTCCGTGACCATCTTGACGGTCCTTTTGTCCTACTACACGCACTCCAACATCCGGATCCCGCTGGGGCCGCTCAAGTACGTCTTCAATAATCCGCAACTCCATATCTGGCACCACGCTGCAACGATCGATCCGAAACGAAACGTGAACTATGGGGATGCGACCTGTGTGTTCGACTACCTGTTTGGGACCGCCTATCTGCCCGAGGAAAGGACGAACCTGAAGCTGGGATTTTCAGATGTAGACGACTACCCGACAACCTTTCTGGGTCAGTTCGTGACACCGTTTCGTGCCATTGGAGCTGGGATCAAGGATCGCATTGCGTCTCGTCCACGGGTGTTGTCGCGTTGAGTGGTTTCTTTTTCACGCGGGGCGGTCGTGTGCGAGCAGTACCCGTGTCTCAGGGTGCCCAGCGCCGCGCTGCGTGGCTTCGCCGCGCGGCAATCTCGGCCCTGCGCTCTTTCTTGGAAACGATGGGGGTGTCTTTCGGCAACTCGCTTCGCAGTTCCTCGAGGGAAATCAGGCGCATTGTGGGCGTGGGTTTGCTCTGGGATCGTTGATAGCGGAAGTTGATGGCGCCCTCGGGCCGCCCGCCCGTATCCAGCCAGTTGGGCACCCAGGGGTCCTCACCGGCGATCACGATTCGATAGCGGCCGTCGGAACTCGGCACCGCCTGGTCACCATTCAAACTCCCCGTGCGGCTCACGTAGTCGAGAGATTCCCACCAGAAATTCCCCAGCTGAAAGCTCCACAGCAATGCTTCGGGCGCATCGAATTCGATCAGGAGCGCCTGTCCGGGCTCGAGTGCGAACCAGCCCGAGCCGTAGAAGTTGTCTGACAGGCCCTGGCGCGGACTGGCCGGAGGGGACAATCGGTTGCGGAGGCGCTCGCGGATCTGCACGACCATGGGCTGCCAGAGTGGGGCGCGCCCTGCGAACCGCGCGGCGGCTGTTTGCAGCGTCTCCCGACTTCGTTCCATGGAGAGTGCGGCATCGGTCTCGACGGGATCGAGGCGTTCGAGCGTCAGGGTCGAAGGGTTTTCTTCCAGCCAGTCGCCGAAGTACTCGCGCACCATAAGATCCGTCGCTCGAGCATCGGTTGCGAGCCACGGCCCCGTCCATCCCTCGGGTTGTTCGGGTCCAAGCATGATCTCGACGCGTCCTTGTGGATCCGGGGAGAGGCCGTCGCTCGACAGGGAGGCGAAGGCTGCGTAGGGGGGGCCCATCGCGACGGCCTGGATTGCGATCAGGCGGGCGTTGCCGAGGGTTCCGCTCAGGCGGTAGGTGCCGGTGCCTTCGATGGGCGCACCCAGGTATTTGGCATCGGCGCCATCGAAGCCCGCCTTGTTGAGATCCGTGGCTCCGATCCGCAGTAGTGGGAAGGCGCGGTCACGTGCAGCGAAGGTCTGCTCGATTGCGATGCTCAACTGCTGGGCGAGGAACAGGGGCCCTTCGGCGCGATCGACCTCGTGGCGCTGGGGATACGTTTCGAGAATCTTGGCACCCGAGGCCTTGAGGGAATCGCAGAACTCGTTCCAGGCGCGGATTTCCACGGGAATCTCCTCTCCACTGGTGCTCACGGGGATGACCATCAGGGCAAGGAGGATTATCGGGCCTGGAAAAGCGAACAACACGGAAACCTTCACGACTGGATTCCTCCGATGAGTGGGTCACTTCGATGCACCGGTCATCCCCTCTCCGCCAGAAGCGATCCCCGGGTGACCGGGGGAATCTTAGGAGCCTACGTTCCAGAGAGTTTTCTCCAATCGAGAAAGAATGGATTTGCGAGCACCTTTAGGAGAGGATTGAATCAAGGTTAGTCGTCCAGCGGGCGAGACTACAAGCCGAAGGGGTTCGTATGCGTGGAACGAGATTCGGTGTGCTGGCGCTAACCGTTCTTGTGCTGGCCTGCGGCGGTGGTGAGTCTGGCAGTGGGTCCAGTGGGTCCCTTGTGGACGATGGGGCTTCGGGTTCCGCCGCAGTCGCGCCGTCGCTGCCCGACGATGCCCCGCTCGTCCCCAGCGATGCAGAGGCCCTTCAGAGCTACCTGAAGGACGGCCTGATGGACGTCGAGGTCCCCGATTTTTCCGTTCTGGGGGTCGCTCCAGAAAATTCGTCGGCGCCCAGCGGAGGCGCCGAGCCGCGGAACCTCGGAGACGCCCCGGCCGAGGTCTTCTCGACCACGAATCTTCAGACGCTGGGAGTCGATGAAGCGGACACAGTGAAGTTCGACGGTGAGTACCTCTACGTCGCGCGCCCGCCGGAATTGAACATTTACTGGAACATCCCGTCCCTACCCAGTCTGGAACTTCCGGCGATCCCCCCCGAGGGCGAGGTGGGTGGAGTGGCCCCGACGGTGGTGCTGGACGAGGAACCCGTGTCGTCCTTCTTCTACCCCGAGACCGAGGTGATCACACCGGCTAGTGTCGCCGTATATCGTGCCCAGTCGGACCCCGCGAGTGCAGAACCCCTGGCTTCCATTTCTTTGGAACGGGCGGGCCCCGTGACGATTCACGGCATGCTCACCCTGGAGGGCAGCATCGACGAGCCCCCACTCCTGGTGGTGATCGCCACCGAGGAAAATCGCTCCAGCGGCAGAAGGCTGGCCTTCTGGGATCCGTGGTTCCACAACGATGGGCTGCTGCACGTCCTGGTGTTTGATGTTCAGGACCCGGAGGCACCGCAGCCCATGCTGAATTGGCGCTTCCAGGGCAGGCTTCTGGCCGTGCGGCGGGTGGGTGAGCAGCTGATCCTGGCCTCCACGTTCGCACCGGTTCTGCGTGCGCTCGCGGACATCTCCGATCCAGCGTTGCGGAACCAACAGGTCCGTGACGCCAGCATCGAGGACCTGCTGCCCCAGTCCTGGCTCGGAGATGCTCAGGATCCCGAGGCCCTGGTTCTGCCCGAGCGTTGCTTCGTTCCCTTTACCGAGAGCGTTCCCCCCGAGGAGGATCATCGGAGCTTCTTTCGGCCGATTCTGACGACGGTGGCCACCCTGAACCTGAGGGATCTCGCCAAGCGGGTGAGTCTTTGCGCGGCGGGGCCGGTGGATCGCATCTATTCCTCCACGCGCTCCCTCTACCTGGCGGCTACCCGCTACGAGTATTCCAGTGCCGGGAGCGAGTCCAAGACGGTGGTACACAAGTTTTCGTATGGGGATGATGGCCCGCGCTTTCGCGGCTCGGCGGTGGTGCCGGGAAGCCCAGCCGGTAGCCAGCAGAACTTCGGCCTCGGTGAAACCGGGGACACGTTTGGAATCGTGACGACACTCGCGGGATTCGACGAACAGGGCCGTTGGGAACCGCGCCACCGCCTGACCCTCCTGGAGGAGGACCCGGGGGATGCCCTGCGCCTCGTAGAAACGGCTCATCTACCCAATCCCGCCCAGCCAGAGCCCATCGGGAAACCCGGCGAGGGCATCTACGCAATCCGCTTCGTGGGGGACGCGGTGTTCGTGGTCACCTTCCAGAACACGGACCCCTTGTACGTGATCGATGTCTCGAATTCTTCGGCTCCCTTCGTGGCCGGAGAACTGGAGATCCCAGGATTCTCCGATTTTCTCCAGCCTCTGGGGTCAGACTTGTTGCTCGGAGTGGGCAAGGCCGCGATTCCCAGTGGTAGTGGTTGGGCATGGTTCCAGGGAATCAAGGTGGAACTGTTTGACGTCGCCGATCCCACGGCACCCGAGAGCGTGGATGCCCTGGAGATTGGGATGCGGGGGAGCGCTAGCGCTGCTCTCCGGGATCACCAGGCCGTGAACTGGTTCGACCCCGGTTCGGGCAACTTGCGAGTCACGGTGCCGGTATCCGTGCACGAAGAACTCTTGGATGGGGATCCCTCGAGCCCCAGCGCCTATTACGGTTGGTCCCGCACGGGCCTTCAGTTGCTCGAGGTCGATCTCGATCAGCGAATTCTCCTACCCGCAGGAGAGGTCGTCGTGGCGAACCCGGGGGAACTGCACGACTGGGACCCAGGAACTACGGGGGATCGCGCGCGTCTGCAGGGCGATGCCATTCACTACGTCCACGGAGGCCAGGTCTGGTCCGCCTCGTGGTCGGCTCCAGAAGGCGCCGTCGGGCCGCAGTAGGCCTCGGCAGTGCTTCGGTTGGGATGCGCGAGATGGAGTTCAGGCTCCGCGGTAGGTCGAGATCTCCACGGCGTCTTCGAGTTCCGTGTACTCCACCGTCGATTGCAAGCTGCGGTTTTCGTAGTGGCCGCAGCTTCGGACGTAGCCGAGGTATTGATCCGCGCCGAAGAGCGGGCCGACGTTGTCGGCGAATACGACGCTGCCCTCGTGTAGGAGCCCCGCAGATTCGATAGCCCGAAGGTCCGGTTCGTAGAGATCCTTCCAGTGGTCGAGAAAGACGAAGTCGAAGGAACCTTCGAGGGTGGGGATGACGTCACTCGATGTTCCGTGAACTACGTCGACCCGGTGGGTGAGGCCGGCAACCTCGAGGATCCCTGTCGCGGCGCTCGTGGAGATCTCGCTGGATTCGATGGACGTGAGGTGACCAGATCCTTCGAGTCCCTTGGCCATCAGGATTGCCGAGTAGGCGCAGTAGCAGCCGAGTTCGAGGATACGAGCTTCTGCTCCAGCAGCAGCAACTTCTGCCTCCAGAATTTTTCCCTTCACGGGCCCCACGTTGATGAGGAACCCGTGGTTGACGGCGAAATCGTCCAGTGTGGCAAGCACACTGTTGGGATCTCCCGCCTGAGCGTGTTCCCGCACGTAGGCGAGGGCTTCCGTGGGTCGTTCCTCGAGCCCCTCGAGTTTGCCTCTGAGTTCGTTCCACTCGTCTGCCATGCCGAGGACTCCCATTCCTTGTAGGTGCAGGGGAATTATCGCGCAACGCCAACCCCTGCGCTTTGGCGTTTGGAGGTGGGATCTGCTTGACCTCGACGGGAGCTGCCGCGATGCTGGATGGCAGGAGGAAGCCCATGACGACGACGTATCACGATCAAGATGCCGATCCCGGGGCCATCCGAGGCGAGAGCGTGGCGATTCTCGGCTATGGGAACCAGGGGAGTGCCCAGGCGCGTAATCTGCGCGACTCGGGGGTCGATGTGATCGTCGGCAATATCCAAGACTCCTACGGCGAGGAAGCACTCGCCGAGGGCTTCGAGGTGGTTCCCATCGCCGAGGCCAGCGCCCGCGCGGACATCCTGTTCCTGCTCATTCCCGACGAGGTCATGCCCGAGGTCTACGAAAAGGACGTGGCCCCTCACCTCACCGAGGGCAACCTGCTCGATTTTGCGCATGGCTACAACGTGGGCTTCGACCTGATCGTGCCACCGTCCTTCGTCGACGTGGTGTTCATCGCGCCACGCATGATTGGCGCCGGGGTGCGCGACGGTTACGTGTCTGGGGAGGGCTTTGCGAGCTTCGTAGGCGTCCATCAGGATGCCACGGGTCGGGCGAAGGAGCGCATGCTCGCACTGGCCCAAGCGCTGGGCTCGACCCGCGGGGGGTGCCTGGAGATGACCATGAAGCAGGAGGCCACCCTCGACCTGTTCACCGAGCAGGCCTTTGGCCCGGCTTTCGGCAGCGTCTACCAGTCGTGCGTCGACGTGCTCGTGGAAGCCGGCTATCCGCCCGAAGCGGTAATGATGGAACTGATGCTCTCCGGGGAGATGGCCTATAGCCTGCTCAAGACCCGGGAGATCGGCTCCCTGGCCCAGCACGAGTTGCATTCGCACACGAGTCAGTATGGAACGATGTCACGCAGTCAGCGCTACAACGACGTCAAACCACTGTTACGCGAGCAGATGAAGGCCACCGTGGAGGAGATCGAGTCGGGAGCCTTCGCCAAGGAGTGGTCGACGGGCCGAGAGGAGAAGATTGCCATGCTGGAGAAGGTTCGCGAGATCCGGAAGGACCATCCGATGACGCGTTGGGAGGAGTCGACGCGGCGTATCTTCCGGATTGGCGATGCAGGCGGGGACGACCCGACTTCCTAGTGGCACGGCACCGTCTACGGCGGCGGGGTGTACCAGATGGGCGAGGCGACAGCGCGCTCCTGGAGTGTGTGGGGCTCTGGGGGCTCGACGCCGAGTTGAACGGCGTCGTAGGTGGACCAGCGTGGAGTTGGGATCTCGATCACTCGGGCGTAGTAGAGGGCTCTGAGAGCGGGGTCGAACTCGGGGTCGCTCCAGAATGCCGAGAGTTCGCCAGCCCCGAACTCGTTGGTGTAGCGGGCAGTGGTGAGGTCCACGGTGGAAGGGAGGGGAGCCAGGGCGCCCTCGGCATCGGGAGTGCGGGCGTCCGAAGCGGCGATTTCGAAGACCTTCTCGGCACTCGTACCATCGGCCTCGACCCAGGCCTTTACGATCTGGAGGCGATCGAGGTTGGCCCCGTCCGCATCTTTGACGGCCCAGACGAGGAAGCCGGGGGAAGCGGTGCCGTTGGCGCCGGGCAAAGTGCCCCCCATGGGTACCCCATTCGCGTAGGCGTGGCGGATGGCGTCAGCCCGCTCGAGGTCCGTGGGCCCGAAGTTCCAGCCGCCGAACATACGCACACGCATCCGCGGGCCCGAAGTGGCGAAGGTCTCCTTGCGCCGCATGGCGGCGAACAGGGAGGCCCGGGTGTTCTCCTCGGCCCAGATCCCGGCGAGGCCGGCGGCGCCCCACCGGCTGGCGGGCGCAGCGGCGCGGGGAACGAAGGTCGCCACGCCCAACCGGATCCCAGCGCTGCCGTCGAGCATGGGAAGCTTGCCGTGGAAGGAATCCTCCTCCACCGGAGAACTCGCACCGTGACCGTCGCTGCTGCCGATCACGCCGAAATCGAAGGGGTCGAAGCCGCGGGTCTGCGCCATTTCGAGGCCGCGTCGCCAGGCGGCGCGTGCGTAGCTGCCGCGGCGGTCGATTCCCTGCGGGAGATCTCCGATGAAGCCCTCGCTGATCTCGAAGTCGGCGAATTCGTCAGCACTCGAGAGAACCGGGTGGGTCTCCGAAGTTCCCTTGACCTGAAAGATCTCGGCCAGGGGCTCGTTGCGTCGGCGCCGGGCCACGTATGCGGCATCGAAGGGGTTGCCGTCCTTGTCGACCACGTCGAAGGCATCGCCGTTGGACAGGTTTGGGTTGTGGGGGATGGCGAGCACTGGCATGCCCAAGGTTCGCTGCTCGTCCAGGGCCTGCCATAGATCGCGAGGCTTGAGGGAGTCCACCGCGCTGAAGGGGCGTTCGGGTACGCGATTGCTGGCGTAGATGA
This sequence comes from Myxococcota bacterium, assembly GCA_022447545.1. GTDB lineage: Bacteria > Myxococcota_A > UBA9160 > UBA9160 > SMWR01 > JAKVBI01. Next base: position 7,073 of record JAKVBI010000027.1, on the reverse strand, counting down.
CGTTGCGATGGAGGTGGCCATTGTCACGAGAGGGGCCGGACCACTCGTAGGCGATGAAGGTGGTGAAGACGCCGGGCTCGTTGTGTGCTTCGGCGGCGTCGATGAGGGTGCGCCAGGCGTCGACGGGAACCTGCTCGAGGCCTTCCGGCGGAGTCACGGTTCCCTGGGTAAAGGGCGGCAACTCGGAGACCGCGGTGAAATAAGCGACGCTGAGGGACAATTTTCCGTCGTTTAGAAGTCGTTCGCGCAGGGACCGCTGGCCCAGGGTGGTTTGTTCCCCCTGTGCTCGCACGACGCCCAGGTACTCCGAGTGATCGGTGACCGCCGCAAAATCGAGAGGGCGGGAGATCCGGATGGGATAACCCGCGCCGTGTTCGATGGTGGCGCCCTTCGCGTAGCGGTACGCGTCGCTCGGCATGGCGCGCACCCCGAACACATAGGCGTCGGGCGAGAGAGCACTATGAATGTGGAGGTCGCCAAAAAATGCCTGGCGATCCGGATCTCGGGCGATCCGCGTTCGCTCCATCATGGGCTGCGCCTCCGCGGCGTCAAAGGCGGGCTGGAGGCTTGGGTCCGGGGGTGGGCGTATGAGAGACACCGCGAACAGTGCGATCGCCAGCGCGATGGCGATAGCCGCAAGGCCGCGTGCAATCAGGCGAAGTGGGCGTGCCGGGGCCATTGCACGAGTCTACGCGTACGCTCGGAGGAATACAGCCGTTGAATGCGGTTTCGCTTCGTTCCGGGAGTCCTTCAGCGTGGTCAACCCGCGTCGCTCGCTTCGAAGATCCTCTTTGCGGTGCGCATGCCCTCCACGGCTACGGGCCACCCACCGTAGACCGCCATGTGCATGATTACCTCGCAGATCTCTTTGCGGTCCAGGCCGTTGCGAAGACCGAGGCCGATATGGATCTCGAGTTCGTGGGGGCGGTCGAGTGCGGTCAGGGCGGCAATCGTGATCAAGCTGCGCTCGCGCGGGGCCAGGCCGTCTCGATTCCACAGACCGTTCATTACGGTGTCTGCCGTGAATCCGGCGAATTCGGCTTCGATCTCTTTGGGGATGGGGAGGCTTCCTGCAATCTGGTCGATCAGTTGCTGTCGCTCTTCGTCGCTCATGACATATTCCTCTGTGGTGGCCGGTTTGGCTAGATGGCCGGTTGGGGTGGAGTCTTGACGATCGCGAACCCAGCCGGGACCCGCCACCGGGTTCCGGTGGCGAAGCGGGTGCCATGTCGCCACCATTGCGTTCTCGAAAGCGTGAAGAGGAGAGATTCGTGAAACCCATCCAGTGGACCGAGGATGAAGCGCGGTGCTTCCTCGAGGGCATGAAAGCAGTCGCGACGGTGCGGGGGACGCGCCCCCTCGAGGTGATGGGTGCTGAAATGCTCGAGGCCGTCCGAGATCACGTGCTTCATGCAGATGTCGCGCTCGCTGAGTTGAAGGATTGCACGGCAGAGCACATGGCTGCGCAGATCGAGAATTCTCGTAGACGCGAGGAATTCATTCAGTTTCTGGTCCTCATTCCCTATCTGGACATGAGTGTCGACTCCGAACAGGTTGCGGTGGTCGACGAGATCGCGGGTGCACTCGGTGTGGAAACCGACACCCTCACGGATCTTCACCGTGTTCGAGACGATCGATGGAAGCGCCTGTTACTCGATTACAGTCGCCGCAGCTTCACCGGCTATGCGGATGCCGAAGGCGCCTGGGAGAAGGTGAAGGTCGTCACTGACACCATCCGGCAATACGTGGGGGATAAGAAAGTGGCCGCTCGCTATCAGGCTCTCGAGGAAGTTCCAGAAGGCAGCCTCGGCCACACGTTCTTCCATTTCTATAGAGCGCGTGGCTTTCCGCTTCCGGGAGAGAACAAGAGTTTCGGCGAACTGCTGATCGCCCACGACTGCTGTCACATCCTGGGTGGTTTCAATACCGACATGAACGGGGAGATGGACGTCGCGGGTTTCGAGGCGGGACTGTTCGAAAATGGTTTCGGCTTTGAACTTCTACTGGAAGTGATTCTCGACTTTCATCTGGGCAAGACCTTCACCACGGCAGGGCTCCTTCCGCCGGGAACGGGCCATTTCGATCCCGAGAGGGTCATGATCGGCTATGAACGCGGGGCGGCCTGCAACGTGAACCCCATCCAGGGTTGGGACTTCTGGTCAGTGGTGGACGAGCCCGTGACTGAACTGCGCGAGCGTTATGGAATTCCAGCGATCCCCGGGCCTGTACTCCTGGAGCCGCCGGTCTCGATGGATGGCGCTCCGGTTCACGACCACACCGACTAGTGGGGGGGGCGCGGGGTGGGCTTCGCGAGCGCCTTGTTCGAGGCGAATCATCGCCCCAGGGCGTGGCCGAGCCGACGCCGGGCGGGGCTTCAGCGAAGCGGCGCGAGATCTTCGGAGGTGGCCTCGACCGAGCGCCCATCCGTCCAACGGCGCAACACCAGATAGGGGCCTTTGAGGGCCCCCCGCTCGAAGTGGCCGAAGCCCGCGTAGGTGCCGGGTTCTCCCAGCACCGACGGTATGGGTTTGATTCGCTCGAATCCCTCGCGCACTCCGGCGCGGGTCAATTCGGGGGCCCGTGCCAGAGCTTCGACCATCAGGTGATAGAGCTCGTACTGATAGGCGATGCCGGGTCCGGACTCCGTTGTGGCACCGCTGCGTTCGAGCAACCGGAGATAGTGTGGGTTGCGCTCGCTGATCATGTCGAGGTAGAGCCAACCGTCGAAGCCGCGTGCAGCGGAGGGATCGGCCCAGCCGAACAACCCACAGGTATTGGTCAGGCAGGGTACGCCGACGCCAGCCTGGCGCAGGCCTTCGGCGATGGGACCGTGGCACAGACCGAGCCCGAGATAGACGATGGCATCGGGTTGGGAGCGGTCCACGGATTCTAGAACCGATGAGAAATCCTCGGTGCCCGGGATCACGCCGAGACGGGCCACGATGTCGAGGCCGAGAATCTCGCAGGCTTCTTCAAAGAACCGCCCATAGCGCGCGCCAATGGCCGCCCGCTCGAAAATCATGGCGACTCTGCGGCGCCCCGCGTTGTCCAGGTGGCGGGCGAGCCACAGGGGTTCGTCTTCATGGGAACCGACCTGCAGGTGGAACATCCAGTCACTGCGGCCGCGCTCGGTGCCTGCATAGTTGACGGTGGGCATCTGGGCACGATCGGCCAGGGGGGCGGCCACCGTGGCTCCGTCTCCCATGGCTGGGCCCAGGATGGCCAGAACTCCCGTATCGACCAGGTTTGCGTAACCGTCTTCCAGGGACTTGGCGGTTCCGTAGGGGGGGCCATCCACTCGTTCCGTCACCCACTCGATGGGCCGCCCAAAGCGCCCTTCGATGTCTTCCAGGGCGAGGGCCGTCACCCGCTCCAGGAGCTTGGGGTTCGATCCGTCGGGGGTGTCGTCCAGAATTCCTACGCGTGCTGCTGCGGTGGCTTGCCTCATGTGCGTGATTCTAACTCCGGTCGGCCGCTGAGGTCGAGAGCCAGGCCCTTCGGGCCCGCTTCCGTGGCAGTTGGTCTTGTTCGTTCTCAGGGTCTACAGCGGACACTTCCGGACAGTGATTGGCGAATTCGGGGGCTTTGCGGCCTTGTCGTCTTGCAAGACCCGTTGGACCTTGTCTGGGCCGGGAAAGGGCGAGTCGGGCCCGTGGGCAAGGCTCGTATCGAGGATTGCTACACGAACATGCACCGTCTCACGGCCTTTTCGTTGCGAAGACCCGGGCTCACCTTTTTCGTGCTGTTGTCGATCACCGGCGCACTCGGTGCCGGAGCGCCACGGGTGGAGCAGGCCTTCGGATTCCGGGTGCTGGTGGGGAGTGAGCATCCGGCCATACGGGCTCTGGACTCCTTGATCGAGCAGTTTTCGGGTGGCTATCCGGTGCGCATTGCCTGGGAGTGTGGCGAGGGTCATCCCTGTCAGAGCGTATTCGACGAGGTTTCTCTGGGGATGGCTGATGCTTTGACCCGGGAGCTCGCGTCAGCGGCAGGGGTGCTCAACGTCCTGAGTCCCGCGAATGCCGGAGTGCTGGTTTCGAACGAGGAGGGCTTCGCCACACGGCGCTTCATCGAGCACGGTGTGAGGGTCAGCGATGCCGAACTCTTGATGCAGCGCGTACTCGACGACCCCTTGTGGGTAGGGGATCTGATCTCGGCGGATGGCCAGGTGGGAGTGGTGGTTGTCCAGCCCAGTGACAATGAACCCGAAACCGATCTTCGGCTGACGGATACCATCGAGAGAGCACTGGACTCCTTTGGCGAACAAGGCTTCTCCTACTACGTGGTGGGCGATGCCCCCGAGACCGTTTTTGCAGGCCGAGCCCTCGCTGAGAGCACTCGTGCCTTGACTCCCGTGGCGGTGCTGGTCATTGCTTTGCTTCTCTCCGTGCTGACACGCTCCTGGCAGCAGACCCTGGCTTCGCTGGTCACCATGGGCGTGGCGCTGCTGTGGACACGCGGGGTGCTGGGCTGGCTTGGCTGGCCTCAGGACGGGATGCTCCAGGTTTTGGCACCCATGGTGTTGACGGTAGGGGTGTGCGATGCCGTTCACCTGCTGAGCCGATACGCGGCCGAGCGCCGCCTGCACCCACGAGCTTCGACGAGCGGTGCGCTGGTGATCGCGGCGCGCGATGCCGGCCCTGCTTGTGTGATTACGACTCTCACCACAGCAGTGGCCTTCGGATCCTTCACGGCCAGTGATCTCGATACGTTCGTGCGCTTCGGAGCGATCCTGCCCGTCGGAGTGTTCGCGTGTCTGGCGCTCAGCTTCTCACTGCTCCCTCTCGTCATTGACTGGCTACCCGCCGACGCCCCTCGCTTGGATCGTGCCAGTGCAGCCTGGGACCTCGTAATGGACGCGGTGCTGGAGACGAGTGCGAAGCGCGCGGCTCCATTGCTGTTGGTGGGCACGCTGCTGTTGGGGGTTTTTGGCTTGGGTTGGGCGGTTCATCTGCGGGCCGACAACGACTTCATGGAGGCGCTGGGAGAATCGAGCGCCGTCGTTCAAGCGGTGAGGTTTGTCGAGCGGAGGCTGGGCAACTCTCAGACCCTCGAGCTGGATGTTCAATTGCCTCCCGGCACCGTCATCGAGGATCCGGAAACTCTGCGGGCCCTTTCCCGATTCTCCGAGAGTGTCTCTCGGATCGACTCACTGGGTGGGGGCGAAAGCATCGTGGACCTGATCGAAAGGCTCAACCGGGTACTGCATGACGACGCATCCGCGTTTGAGCGCGTAGGGGATTCACACGCTGCGAACGCCGAGTTGCTGGAGTTGATGGCTTTTGAAGATCCGGACATGCTGAACCGCTGGCTCAGCTTGGATCGTTCGCGGCTACGGGTTTCGCTGAGTGCGACCATGGATTCGAGACACGAGCGGGAGGCGGCTCTGGCCGAGGTCGAAGCGCGGATTCGGGATACCTTGCCTGCGGGTTGGCAGGCCCAGCCGACCGGGGAACTTGCGATCCAGTACGACTGGGTCCGCGACATTCAAGCGACTCAGTTGCGCAGCTTCCCCATCGCCTTCGGCCTCGTGTTCGGATTTGTCTCGTTCTTCCTGCGCTCTTGGAAACTCGGCCTTGCTGCCATGTTGCCGACTCTGTTGCCCGTCGTCGTGGTGCTGGGCGTCATGGGCTGGCTCGGGATGAGCTTGGACGTAGCGCGTGCCATGATCGCTGCTGTGGTGATCGGCATCGGGGTAGACGATGCCGTCCACGTGCTACGCCAGTACCAATTGCGGCGCGCGGCGGGCGAGAACTCCCATCTGGCCATGGGAGGTGCACTCCGGCACAGTGGCCGGGCAGTGGTGACCACGTCGATTTCACTGGCCTTGGGCTTCCTGGCTCTGATGATGTCGGCATGGCAGACCGTGGCGAGCTTCGGATTCTTCGTGGCTCTGGCGATCCTGGGGGCTCTGGCTGCGACGCTGTTTCTCCTGCCGGCTCTGGTTTTCGCGTTTTCTCCCAGGGGGAGTGAAGTCCGAGGCCCCCTGGCAGACCTGGGCGTAGAGGCCTTCCCGCGTCCGCGTTAGCATGACGTCTCCGCCCGTCGTGGAGTGGGCGGCGAGACTCGCGTCGGGACGAGGGGAGCCCCATGCTCGAAGGTCAGAGGATTCTCGTGACAGGTGCCACGGGTCAGGTCGCTCGACCATTGGCTCGAGCGCTCCAGACCAACAATCGGGTGTTTGCGGCAGCGCGGTTCACCGACGCGGTGGCCAAGCGGGAACTCGAGTCCCAGGGGATCGAGACGGTTCCCTTCTCCCTGGGTGACGACGATCTTTCGCATCTGCCCGACGTCGACTACGTGTTCCACTCCGGGGCCAACACGGATCCGAGCACCCCCGAGGTCGGACTGCTGCAGAACGCCGAGGGTTCGGGCTTCTTGATGCAGCGGTACCACGACGTGAAGGGCTTCCTCCATATCTCGTCTTCGTCCGTCTATCAGGTGTCTCCGAGCGAACGTGAGCCCACCCGTGAAGACCACGAACTCGGGGGCCACGCCGGTTACTCGCCCCACTACGCCATGAGCAAGCTGGCCGCGGAGGCCATCGTTCGCTTTCAGGCACGGGCATTGGGGCTTCGCACGACCATCGCACGCCTCGATGCTGCTTACGGGAGCTGGGGCCACGGCGGTGTACCCATGATCCTGTATGGGATGATGAAGGCCGGGGCGACCTACACCCGGGCTCAAACGGGTGAAAGCCACTGTTCCCCGATTCACGAGGACGACATCGTGGAGCAGGCCCAGGCTCTGATCCTTGCTGCCCGGGTGCCCGCGCTCGTGGTCAACCTGGGGGGCGACGAGGTGGTGTCGGTGGAGCAGATCATCGCCTATCTCGAAGAATTGACGGGTTTGTCCATGCGGATTGAGACCGCCGAGCAGGCGACCTGGACGATGAAGGTGCTCGACAGCACCCTGCGTAGGGAGATTGCCGGCCCCTGTCGGGTGGACCAGCCGCTGGCTATTCCCAGTCGGCCCAAGTCGGGTGGACCAGCAGCTGGCTCATACCAATCGCCCCCAGTAAGGTTAAACACCCGCGTGCTTTTACCAGGCGGCCCCAGTGGGGTGGAACACCC
>JAKVBI010000026.1:55895-94060 GCA_022447545.1 Myxococcota bacterium | reverse complement strand
TTGTCGATTCGCCGGTTCGGTCGCCGTCGACTCCGCGCCGCCGAACTCCAAAAACTCGGTGCGTTTTCGCCGGACATGGCCATCTTTCTTGGGACAGCGGCCCGCTATCGCCTCAACGTCCTGATTTCGGGCGGAACCGGCGCGGGCAAGTCCACCCTGCTCGGCGCGCTTGCGGAGTCGATCTCTTCGGCAGAACGTGTCGTCACCATCGAGGACACGCTCGAGTTGATGCTCGACCAGGAGAACTGGGTTCGACTCGAGGCGAGGCCCGCGAACGTAGAGGGCCGGGGACGCATCACCGCCCGCGATCTCGTGATCAACAGCTTGCGCATGCGCCCCGATCGGGTCATCGTCGGCGAGGTCCGCGGTGGCGAGGCACTCGACATGCTGCAGGCGATGAACACCGGGCATGATGGCAGCCTCGGCACGGTACACGCAAACTCTCCGCGCGACGCCTTGTCCCGGCTCGAAACCATGGTGCTGATGGCAGGGCTCGAGCTCCCGTCTCGCGCGATTCGGGAGCAGATCGTCTCGGCCCTCGACCTCATCGTGCATGTCGACCGTTACGAAGACGGGGTGCGCCGAATCGCAACCGTGACCGAGGTCGTCGGCCTGGAAGGCGAAACCCCGCTCCTACAGGACATCTTTTCCTTTGAGCGCAAGGGGCTCGAAGCAGGGCGCGTTCTGGGCGACTTCGCTGCTAGCGGAATCGTTCCCCGGGTCGCCGAACGACTTCGCCAACGGGGTGCGGATGTTCCGTCCGCGTGGTTTACCCGGCCGTCGAGGAGCCTCCGTGCGTAGATCCGGACACTGGTACACGGTCACCCTGGTCGGCCTCTTGCTCATCCTCGGATGCGCCTCGGTCGACAAGAAGCTCAATCCCGAAGATCCGGAAATCCAGCTCCGTGCACTCCTTGAACAATGGAACCATGAGCGCGAACTCGGTGGCTCCTGCGCAAGTGGTGGGCGCAAATACCCCTATGTCGATTGCGGGCGCATCCAGGCGGAGATCGAGCGATTGGCAATTGATTACCCGAGCAACTCTTCGATCTTATTGGCCAACGCAGTGATCGCATACGAGACGAGCCAACCGCAGAAGGCGGCGAGCTACCTCGACTCCCTGATCGGAAGTAATCGAGCCGACCCCAGCGCAGTCGTCTTGAGAAGCCGCCTCGCCATCCAGGATGGCAATCTCCCATTCGCACGGAGATTGCTCGAGCAGCAGGTGCAACTCGCTCCGGACGCCTCGGAACCGCGCGAGGCTCTCGCCTCGGTCTACAAACTACTCGGCGAATTCAACCTGGCAGAGCGCGAACTTCAGGTGGCCGAGCGGCTCGGCGCGCCAACCTGGCGCATCGACTACAACCGCGGATTGCTCGCAGAAGCCCAAGGCGACCCGGCTGCGGCGATCGAGTTCTACAAGAAATGCCTCGCGGAGAACCCGGGCTGGAGAAAGGCCCAGTCACGCCTTCGGGGTCTCGAGAGCGAGCGGGGGCTTTGAGGAAGGCACCTTTGCCCGGGATCCACAGTATCGCGCAGGCGGGCCCTGGGGCTTGAAGCGCAAAGCCGCTGATCTCCCATAGAAGCGCGTGATCGATGCGAATTGCCCGCTAGTCCTCGCCCACAGTCAGCCAGGGGATAAACTGAGGATCCAGTCACGAGGCTCCCTCCCTGCGCACCGTCACCACCCAGGCACTTGTTTTCGCATCATTCCTGCTCAGCTGGCTTCCGGCTGCGGGGGCGGAAGAACTGGGACCGAGAACGGGAACATTGTGGTCGCCTACTCTCGAGTGGAGCGTCGACAACCCGAGCATCTCCGGCAACGCTTTCGATGTCCTTGCGACTGTCACCTTTGTGCACACTGCCAGTGGAGAGACGCGCAAGACCGAAATGTTTTACGACGGTGGAACCACCTGGTTGTTTCGCTTTACCGCGACACGCACGGGCGCATGGACCTTCTCGAGCAGCAGTACAGACCCCGACCTCGATGGCTGGACGGGCAGCATTTCGGTCTCGCCCAACCCGGATCCCACATCCAAGGGCTTCATCGTTGCATCCGGAACCCGATTCGCGCGCCAGGTGAGCGATGCGTCTGGCGACGGGACAGGGCTCGAAGGCTACCTCCACAATGTCTTCCAGGATGAAGTGGATCTGCGTACAAGTGCGATCTGGGGGCAAGGTCTCGGGCGCTGGGCCGATCCATCACTCACACACGCGCTAATCGACCAGATCGAAGACAACGGTTTCGACACGATGGAGGTGGAGCTGGAACACCAGGTGTTCCAGCTGAATGCGGCTCGCCACACGGATCACAACCGTCAGGAGCCCGATCTCGACACCTTTCGAATCGTCGAGCAGATCCTGACCATCGCCCACGCGCGTGGACATACCGTTCGGCTCTTCATGTGGGGGGACGAGTCGCGCAGAATGACGCCTGAAGGGCTTCCCGGAGGCATCAACGGCAGCGTGGACCAACGCATGCAGCGCTATCTATGCGCAAGACTCGGCCCGCTTCCCGGCTGGACGATGAACTACGGCTTCGATCTTGAAGAGTGGGTGAGTGAGTCCGAGGTCGGCGTGTGGGCGTCCTACATGAACGACCACATGGGATGGCCCCATCTGCTTGCAGCACGCAGGCGGTCCCATCCGCAGGTGGATCTCGACGCCAATGACAAGATGCCCACAGATGGTTTCTACGACCTCGCAGTCGAAAAGATCGGAGATTCAGGCGGGCGACCGGTCGTTTTCGACTATCGCTTCATCTATCTACGCGACGGGGACTGGACCATGGAAACCACGATCCGTGCACTTTGGCAGCTCACGATGGCGGGCGGTGCAGGAGCAGTGTGGGGCCGCGACGAGGAGGAGTATCCGGGAAAAGCGCAGTTGCGTACACACTTCGCTTTCTGGCACACCGCCTCGCGCTTCCAACTCGACCTCGTGCCCGACAGTGGCCTCAGCAATGGATGGGCATTGCGCACGCCTGGTTTCGAACGTGTCGTGGCGTACATGGAAAACACCTCATCGATCGATCTCGATTTGAGCGAGGCAACGGAACCTCTGGCCGCAATCGCAGTCGACACGCGGATCGCGTTCTCGGAAGTCGATCTCGGCTTGTTGAGCCCAGGATCGCATTCAATAACGCTGCCGTACAACTCAGACTGGGCAGTCGCTGCGGAGGCCCCTGCCTCAGTCAGCGTCCCCACTCTGTCGATCACCATGATTGTGTGGGTTTGGGCTTCGCTAATCGGCTTGGCGCTGGCGATCTGGCGGATGAATAGGTCGGGATTGCCGCCATCGTTCGCGGACTCTTTGCCGGGCTCGCCGTACCGGACATAAGTGTCTACGTCGGCTCCGAGCACGACCGTGTCCGCGAACACTGGACTGGCCCCGCAGACCACGCACAGGGCGGCCGCCACGGCTGTTTCCAAGCTCGACTTCGTCAGGCTTTCGAGCCTTGTGACAACCTTCGCTGGCTCGACGAACGATCCCCACGACTGTGTGAGCGGCTTTCTTGATGGCTTTTCCAAGACAGCATTCCCCGCTGACCGGAAGCCCTGGTCGTTGGACGCACCCTTCCCAAGGGAACCGCTGTCTGTCAATGCAATACACGGCAATCCATATACCGAGCCATCAAAACTGAAACTATCGACTCAGTTAACCAAAAAGATGAACTACTTCAGTTACTTATCGACCGGTTTCACCATCAACCCACGATGCGAAATTGGCACCAATGGCTCGGGCGGAGTCGACTCCTTCTCAATAGAGAATCTATTTTCAGACATGGGAAGCCATTTTCTCAGTCGAAGTCCAGGCACGACGCCGGCCCCCATCCAATCCATCTGTCAGAAATCGCTCCATCGTCTCATCACTCCAACCACCTTCTAGACGCCCGAAAATCTAGAATGGGCCTGTCATGAGTGAACCGCATCTACCTTGGTGGAGACTGGCGGCCCTGGGGTCGCCTGCCTTGCCACTCGCGGCCATGAGCATTCCTCTCATGGTCTATCTCCCGCCCTACTACGCGACGGAGATGGGCCTCGGGCTCGGCGTCGTGGGGACCCTCTTCATGGTCACACGCCTCTGGGACATGGTGACCGATCCTCTCATGGGAGTAATTTCGGACCGCTTCCCGAGCCGCTGGGGGCGACGACGACATTGGCTGGTGATCGCAACGCCGATCATCATGATCTTCGGCTTCTTCGCCTTCTTTCCCCACTTCGTCCTGGGCGATGAAGGCTCGGCCACGTACCTCTTCGGTTCGCTCTTCGCCCTCTACATCGGTTACACGATGCTTACGATCTCGCAGACGTCGTGGGGTGCAGAGCTTTCAGGCGACTACCACGAACGCACACGCATCCAAAGCTGGCTTCATCTGCTCTCGATGATCGGCATGGTGCTCGTGCTCGCCGCTCCCATTGCAATCGAGCTCTCCGGTCGCGAGGCCATGGCTCACGAGCGCATGGAAGCAATGGGCTGGTTCATGATCGTGCTGGTGCCCATTGCCGTCGCGCTGGCCGTGACCCTCGTGCCCGAAGGCGAAGTACCGCCGCAACCGCGCATCCAATTGCGTGAAGCCATTCGCATCGTGGCGACGAATCGGCCCATGCTCCGGATTCTCATCATCGACATCTTCCAGACGTTACCGGGCTCGGTACGGGGCGCGCTCTACGTCTTCTTCATGGTCGAAGTGATTCGTCAGCCCGAGTGGACGAGTTTCATCATGGTCTCCTATTTCCTCGCGGCGCCCATCGCAGTTCCAATGTGGGTTCGCATCAGCCGCACCGCGGGGAAGCACAAAGCCATCGCGATTGGCGTTCTCGGACACATGGTGGTCACGCTCAGCTACCTCATCCCCGGAGAGGGCGACGCCCTCCTCTACGCGGTGCTCTTCTTCCTGTCTGGAATCGTGTACTCCGGCGTCCCCTTCATCCTGCGTTCGATGGTCGCGGACGTCGCAGATGCGGACAACGTGGAATCCGGCCAGCAGCGCACGGGGCTTTACTACTCACTCGTCGCAATGACGAGCAAAGTAGGAAGCGCGGTGGGCGTTGGATTGGGCTATCCACTGCTCGCCTTCATCGGATTCGATCCGAAGGGGAACAACACCCCGGAGGCCATCGACGGTCTCCGCTATACCTACGTCTTCATCCCGGTCGTCACCGACATCATCGTCGCCTGGCTCTACTACACGTTCCCGCTGGACGAAGCCAAACAACGCGCGCTGCGCCAGACGATCGAAGAACGAGACCGCGCCCTCTCCAGGGGCACCGCACCCGACTGAAGAGCCGACGGAAACGGAAACCTTTCCGAAAACCGATTTCCCAGTCAAATCGCTCTCCGTCCAATATTTATTGAGGCATGGATATCCGTCGGCTCCCCCTTGGAATTCACAAAGATGCATTTCGTTGGCCATGTGCCTGATTTTCCCTCGAAAACCAGACACGAACCCGACCATTAATCCATACGCAAGAGATTGACGATACATTCCATGGGCTTCTTCGCGTTTCGTGAGCTGAGTGAACCCGTTTCGAAAATTGGATTCGCTTTCGGTGTGGAACATGTGGCGTTCAGAACAAAATTGGATCCATATAGCCATTCTGAAAGCACTTGTTCTTTCAATGAGCATCTCGTCAGCGGACGCCACGGAACTCAGCAGCCCAAACCTGCGACTCATGAATTCCAACGTCACAGCGGGCCAAATTGTTGGGTTAACGAGCGCCGACCCATCTTCACCCATCGCCACGGCGTGGGTGCGTGTGGGGAGTCCACTGCCTCCCGGTGAACTTTCATCTGAAAGCCCCGGTGGTGTGACAGCCGAAGTGGGTCTCCCGGCAACCAGCGGCGAAAGCGACATCGACGATGACGGCGTTCCGGATTTCATCGACCCGGACGACGATAACGACGGAACGCCCGACACGAGCGACGCGTTCCCCGATGACCCTGCGGAAACCATGGATACAGACTCAGATGGCATCGGAAACAACGCCGATCCAGATGACGACAACGATGGTTATTCCGACGAGGTGGAGATCCAGGCGGCGAGCGACCCTCTCGACGACCAGAGCACTCCGCCGGCAACAAAGGTACCGGCCCTCGGTCCGGCCCCTCAGAGCATCCTGCTGTTTTGCCTCCTTGGTGGAGCCTTTTGGCGACTTGGCCATCGGTCCATCCGTTAGGTCGATCCGTTAGGCCATTCCATGAGGTCATTTCAGCGTCAAGTTTTCCTGGAGGACGACACAATGCGAAATCGAAAGCAAATGCAGCCCCGTGGGATGGGCATCCCCAGACATTCTGCTCTGTGCGCTGGCCTTTTCGCACTCATGCTCATGGCGTCGGCCTCGGCCGAGAGTCCGAACCGTTTTCATTACGGAGGACAGCTGTACGATGACGCCGGCGCACTTCTCACCGGAGAAGTAAACGTCACCGTCGAAATCTGGGATTCACTCGTGGGCGGCAACTCGCTTTACAGCGAATCCCACACGAACGTCCCTCTTGACGACGGAGGATTTTCCATTGCCGTTGGAGAAGGAACGGCGAGCGACTCGGAATTTTCCGAGGCCCTGTTCGCGAGCGAGGTCTTTCTCGAACTGACGGTGGATTCCGACACGTTGACACCACGTCACGTACTCCACCCAGTTCCTCAGGCATTGGTCTCGAAGCAAGCGGAGAATGCACTTTTGTTGGGGGGACAAACTTCGGAAGAGATTCAGACGTCAATCGCCGAATTGGGGCAGTGGGACCGGGGAAAAATGCCTCCCCAAGAATCGACGACGGGGTCTTGGCGAAGCGTTCCGGCATTTTCGGCGGAGTTCGAGAGTGGTCCCAGCTACAAATGTACCGATGCCGCAAGTCCTAGCTTCGACAAGGCATGCAAGAACCGATGCGAAGGAGGCCCCCATGACGGCATCCCCTGCAACTCGACAACGCAGGTAAGTACCAGTGGACATCCGTGTTCATGCACGGCCTCCACCGACTGCGGAACTGGAGCCTGCGCGCGTTCGGGAACCGAGGGAACGAGCGCCAACCCATACATTCACTACGTCTCACAGATGCATAGTACCGCCGCAGCCAATGGCACTTCTTGGAGCTACATGGATGTCACCACACGGAACGATTGTTACAACCGGGGGCCCGATTGCAGAACTGACATCAACTCGATCCAAGACCCGAGTCGATTTTCCTTCTTCCATCAAAAGGAGTGGGGATGGCGTGACGCAGATGCAACATACGACCAACTCGTATTCGAAATGCATGATAACTACACCGCCCCAGGTGAAGGCTCTCCCACATGGCGCCCCTTTGGCGCGCACTATGTCTGGGATCCGACCATCCCGGATCATGCCGGCAGAGCATGGTGGGGAATGCAAGTCAGCTACGACCTTCAACAAGAACATGGAGTTTTCTATGGGCTCAGCATTGGGAAACTCTATTCGGAAGCAAAGGCCGCTGACCTACGTTGGTTGGGATCACCCATAGCGGTCACGCAGCACAATCCAGTCATTCCAGGATGGGAGCACGGACAGATATTCACCGGCAAACATGCATTCACCCAGTATCTGGCAATTCCGCGCCAGGATGTCGTTGGAAACGATTGCTCAGACATGGATTGGGGAACCGGGTTCGGTTCGATCTGTCTCAATCGATACGGCGAGGGGCAGGACCCGAATACGTACCAGTCATCCACTTTCCAGTACTTCATGACATCGGCCAATAACAAATCCCAGGAGTATTCCCTCTTCGGCATTCCTCACAATGCCAGCCAGATCTATCCAAAAATAGGTGACATCCAGGTTGCCGAGGACGTGGGCGGGAACCCGCAGATCCGCTGGCGCTCCAATACCCTCCTCAATCTCAACGATGTGACTCCAACCACCTTCGAGGGTCATGCGGGGAAGCTGATCGTCGTCAATGCGGAAGAAACAGGTGTGGAATTCGTCGACCCGAACGCCGCCCTGCCCTCTCGTAGTTCATCGCAGGATGCATCCCTGCATGATTCCATTCACTCACCCGATCCCCCATCACCGATTTCTGAATTCGGAGACCCTACGGCTTCGGAGTTCGGACCTGAAAAAAGCCGCGAATTGCAAGAACTGCGCATGGAACTGGCCAGACTTCGCGACGAAATCAGACAGCTTCGCCAAATCGTAACATCGAAGAACCCCGCTTCCGAGGAGGTCCTCGCAGAATTGGCAACTCGGGGCTGGAAGAGAAGATGATGGACCCTCCTTCAGAAAGCTCTCCTCGAGACCCGAGACGATTTCATCCCGCCGAGAGTGAACTTTCATAGAAACTAGAGCACACTAGTTTGTCACCTCACCCGCTAGAGTGGGAGATTCGAGGAGAAAGCTGCATGCCTATCCGCCGTGTCGTCACGGGTTTGAACGAAGCCGGCCGAGCGCGGGTCATCAGCGACGGGCCGTGTCCGCATGTAACGATCTCGCCTGCAGGCGAGGTCACGGAGCTCTGGTCGTCGTCCGAGTCGCCCGCCACCTACGACTTCGAGGGAGACCGAGCGATCTTCCCGATGAAGCACGACCCCTACCCGAACGGGACGATCTGTCGCGTGCTCGAACTGAAGCCGGGAACCGTCATTCCCGACGACGTGCCGGCCGAGACGCTGCTGGAAATCGCGAAGGGTCTCTTCCGAAACATGCAGAGCGACTTCGAGCCCACCCTCGAGTCGGTCAAACGAACTCCGAGCTTCCATAAGACAGATTCGCTCGACTATCTCGTCATGCTCTCGGGACGCCTCACGATGCTGATGGACGATGACGATGAGGTTACGCTGGAAGCGGGAGACGTGGTGGTCCAGCAGGGCGTGATGCACGGCTGGCGCGTGGAGGGCGACGAGCCCGTCCGCCTGTTCGCCGTGCTCGTCGACGGCGAAACAGCCCAGCGTTAGGTTCTCTTGGCACGGCCCACCGCGCACGACCGATCGCAGGCACCCGCGATCGGCCAGCTCCTGATCTCCGCACTGCGCATCCATCACGATCGTGCGGCACTCGTCTTCGAGGATGAAGTCGTCAGCTACGCGGACCTGGATTATCGATCCAAGTGCATTGCGGGCGGACTGCGGTCGTTCGGTGCCAATCGCGGCGACCGAGTGGCGCTGCTGCTTCCCAATGGCATCGAGTACGTGGTTGCGGACCTTGCAATTGCAAGAACGGGGCTGGTCAAGGTCCCGCTCAACGATCTTCTGGCCGCGAGCGACGTCGCGTACTGTTTGGAGCATTCAGACGCGTCCATTCTCGTCGTGCACGAGGACCTCCTCGACCGGGTCCCCACCGGCGAACCGGGGCGCAAGCTCGTCGTCGTCGGCACAAACTCTCCCGGTGTGACCTCGTTCGAGCAGCTCCTGGCCTCGCCGCCCGCCGAGGACTCTCCGGCGCTCGCGGATGATCCAGCCATCATCATGTATACGGGCGGGACCACAGGTCGACCGAAGGGCATCGTTCACAACGCTGGTGCACTCGGCACCAACCTGCTGACGCACGTGCTCTGCAGCAAGATTCGCGACGGTGAGGTCATGTTGCTCTGCACTCCCCTACCCCACTCCGCCGGCTTCTTTCTACAGACCGGCCTGCTTCAAGGAGCCCGCGTCTCGATTGCCCGGCGATTCGACCCTGTCGGCCTTCTCGATGCGATCGAGAATCACGCTGTCTCATGGATCTTCATGGTCCCGACCATGATCTATCGCCTGCTCGATCGGCTTCGCGCCGAACCACGCGTGACCGAGAGCATTGAGACGATCGTCTACGGAGCGGCACCGATCTCTCGCGCGCGCATCGAGGAAGCACTCGCTCACTTCGGGCCGGTCTTTCTCCAGATCTTCGGGCAGTCCGAGTGCCCGAACTTCGCGACGACCCTCTCGAAGCGCGACCACGAAGATCCAAGCCTGTTGGCCTCCTGCGGTCAGCCCTGCCCTGGTGTCGAAGTGCGGATCGCCGACGACGGCGGCGAGGAGGTCCCGATCGGTGAGGTCGGAGAGGTGCTCCTGCGTTCCCCCTACACGTTGAGAGAGTATCACGAGGCGCCCGAGCTGACAGAAGCCGCCTATCACGAGGACTGGTTGCGCACCGGCGACGTGGGCTTCCGCAACGCCATGGGTCACGTCTTTCTGGTGGACCGCAAGAAGGACATGATCATCACCGGCGGGATGAACGTCTACTCGGCCGAGATCGAACACGTGCTGGACGAGCATCCCCGAGTCGATCTCGCTGCTGTCATCGGGTTTCCCGACGAAGACTGGGGAGAGGCGGTACACGTGTTTTTTGTGTCGGCGGAGGGGGTCGCCCCGTCCGAACTCGACGCCCACTGTCGCGAGCACCTCGCCAGCTACAAGGTCCCCAAGGGCTATACGCAAGTCGATGCATTGCCCACGACGAACTACGGAAAGATCGACAAGAAGACGCTCCGTGCGAACTCACCCGAATCCGAGAGAGGAGACCCCGCATGAAGCTCGTAACGTTCGAAGACAGTGGAGGAAGTGCAAAGCCGGGAGTTCTGGTCGACGGCGACACGAGGATCCAGCCGCTCGCGGAATTCGCCTCACTCCAGGACTTGATCGAAGGCGGCCAAGCGGCACTCCAATCGGTGCAGGTGGCAATCACGCGCGCCGATCCCGCAGCCTCGGTCTCCCGGGACTCGACGCGCCTGTTCGCACCGCTCCCGCGCCCCGTACAGATTCGGGACGTGCTTTGCTTCCTCGAACACATGGTGAATGCTGGCCGGCTCGCTGCGGAGCTTGGGGGCGGAGACCCATCGGCCTACTCGTTGCCCCAAGTGTTCCGGGATGCGCCCCGCTACTACAAAGCGAACCGCATGGGCGTCGTCGGAGATGGCGCCGACGTCGTCCGTCCGGAGGGCTGCGGCTTTCTCGACTACGAGCTCGAGCTCGGGATCGTGGTCGGAAAACAAGGCAAGGACATCGCGGTCGACAAAGCCATGCAGCACGTCTTTGGCTACACGATCTTCAACGATGTCTCTGCTCGCGACCTCCAGATTCAAGAGATGGTTTCCGGCCTCGGTCCCGCGAAGGGCAAAGACTTCGACACCGGGAACGTCTTCGGTCCCTGCATCAGCACAGCGGACTCAGTCGATGTCTCGGACATGGCCATGATCGCGCGAGTGAACGGCGAGGAGATCTCGCGCGGCAGTACGTCCCAGATGGACCACACAGTTGCCGATGCCGTCTCCTACATCAGTCAGGGAGAGACCATCTACCCGGGTGAAATCATCGGCTCGGGGACCGTCCCACTCGGCTGTCTGATGGAACACAAGCGGTCGCTGAGCGACGGCGACGCGATCGAGCTTGAGATCGAGGGCATCGGCGTACTCCACAATCGCATCGTTGGACCCGCTCACCCCGAGAAATGAGACAGGCACGGCCGTTGGCGGGCAGTCCTGTGGCTAACAAGCGGCTGCAAGAGCGATGGACGTGGGGGGGCGTCTACGGATAAGGTCGGACCCACCGCCAGCCCAGGAGGAGTCCATGTCGAATGATGCGCTGCCGAGCGTTCTACAGGTCGAAGAGATCACGGAGGGACGCTACCGGGTCGAACACCCCGCGGAAGATCCCGAGGCCCGCAATGTGGTCTTCAGTGGCCAGATCCTGGCCCAGATGATCATGGCTTCCGACCACGGGGTGCAGGGGACCAAAGAGGTCAAGTCGATCCACGCGATCTTCGCCCGAGCAGGCCGCTACACCGAGCCCATGGAACTGCAACGCGAGACGCTGCACGCGGGGCGCGCCTGGGGAAGCGAGACACTCACCGCCTGGCAGGGCGACCGGCTGCTCAGCCGCGGGCTCGTGCTGTTGAATACCGACGAGCCTGACCTGATCCGCCACGCTGCGGGCCTGCCGGAAGTGCCAGGCCCCGAGGCCCTGGCACCCGATCCGAGCCCGTCCGTCTATCCCGAGACGGAAACCCGCACCATCGCGGACCCCAAGACTACGGCCGCCGATGGCTCGCCCGCGCTGCACTTCTGGATGCGGCACGCGCACTCCTTCGATTCGCTGGCCGCCAACCAGGCGATCCTGGCCTGGTGCGAGCCCGGCCTGCTGATCTCGCTCTCGATGCGGCCCCACGCCGACACCGTGAGCATCGACGACGCGCACCACACCGTGTCCACCGGCGTGATTGCCCACACCGCCCATTTCCACGAACGCTTTGACGTGGGCGAGTGGCTGTTGGTCAGCCAGCAGTCGAGTTACGCCGGTCGAGGGCGCGTCCACGGCAGCGGCAGCGTCTTCACCGAGGATGGCCGGCTGGTGGCCAGCTTTTCACAGGACAGCATGGTGCGCGGCGTCGAACACACTCTCGACCCCAAGCGCTCGATGTAAGAGCGCGCGTGCCGACGGCGAGCGGGCACCACCAGACTGGAAGTGGGAGAGAACATGGATCTGGGTCTCGAAGGACGCGGCGTTCTCGTCGTGGGGGGAACCTCTGGGATGGGGCTCGCCACCGCGAGCGTACTCGCCGCAGAGGGTGCGTCGCTGGTACTGGTGGGCCGCGACCTCGAGCGAGCGCGTCAAGCAGCGACGGCATGCGGAGCCAAACGCGTACTTCCGCTTTCCGCGAACGTGCGGGATGGCGCTTCCATGACGCACATGATGTCCGAGGCCGTCGACTTCCTGGGCCGCCTCGATGGAGTGGCAGTCCTCACCGGGGTGCTCGGACACGACCCCATCGACATCTCCGACGAGCGCTGGGTGGAAGTCTTCGAGGACGTCACCCTTGGCACGATCCGGGTGGTTCGCGAGGCCCTGCCACACCTACAGGCACAGGGTGGGGCCATCGTCACCACGGCCGCGTACTCGATCCGGGCTCCGGAGATCGCTCGACTCCCCTACGCATCGCAGAAGAGCGCTGTCGCGGTCTTCACCAAAGGCATCGCCAAAGCCCATGGCAAGGACGGGATCCGGGCCAACTGTGTGTGCCCGGGCGCAATCGAGACCGACGCACTACGAGCTCTTCGCGCACGCGTCTCCGAGGAGCGCGGCATCCCCTACGAAGAAGCCCTCGAGCGCGTCATGGTCGAAGAGTGGCACCTCGACGTCGGGCTGGGACGCCCCGGCCGACCCGAGGAGGTGGGCGAGCTCATCGCCTTTCTGCTCTCGCAGCGCGCCGGCTACCTGACCGGCGCACTCATCAACATCGATGGTGGCACGAACTTCTGAGAAGCGCCGCGCCTCAGGGGACCCTGTCGGCTCAGCCCCACCCCGGGTCTCCCACGAAAGTCGAGCGGGACCGTCCGGGTTCGGGTTCGCGTAGCCCCGGGCCTGGACGCGCGTGGAGCCCGGCCGGCCAATGTAGCCTCTTGCCTTTCCAAGCCGTGGAAAGCGGACCCTAGACCTCCCAGCGCACGGGAAGCTGGTTGGGCGAACGCCAGGTCTCGCCGGTCATGTAGGTCCTGTCCTTCTGCTCCGGATCGATGTGGAGACCGGGCAGCCGGTCGATCACGAGGTTGAGAGCCGTTCCCATCTCCTCTCGTGCGAGAATCTGCCCCAGACAGACGTGGGCACCGGCTGCGAAAGTGAGGTTGGGCTTGCGTGGTCGGAAGAGATCGAATTGGTCTGCAGTGTCGCCGGGTTCACAGTACTCGGGGTCCCGATTGGCGGAAGCGAGACAGGCGCTCACGTTCGAGCCCGCTGGAAGGGTAATCCCCTGGAAGGTCACATCCTGCGAGACACGTCGCCCGAGGAAGGTCAGAGGCGGATCCCAGCGCATGGCTTCCTCGATGGCACGGGGAATGAGCGAGCGGTCCTGCTTGACGCGCTCGAACTGCTCGGGGTTGTCGAGCAGGGCGAAAAGCAGTGTGCCCGTACCGCGGTAGGTGGTCTCGGCGCCGGCGGGTGCGAGGAGCATCAGAAAGGGGATGATCTCGTCCGTGGACAGGCGTTTTCCACCTGCATCGGCCTCGATCAGCAACGTGATGATGTCGCCTTCTCCCGGATGCTCGCGGCGAATCTCGATCACCTGGCGAAAGTAGTCTTTGAGAAGCAGCGAAGCCTTGACCGCGCGTTCCGGGTCCAGGTTCATCGAGATCTCCTCGATGGCGCGCCGGTGGAACCAATCCACGTGCTCCTTGGGTAGGCCCATCATCGCCTCGATCACCTTGACGGGATAGAGCAGGGTGAACTCCCGCGTGAGGTCCGCCTCGCCACGATCGATGATGGCGTCGATCGCCTGGTTCACGGCATCCGGGATCAGAGTCTCCTTCCAACGCGCGAGATCGCGGCGCTTGAAGGCATGCTGGATCAGCCGGCGGTGCATCGCATGCTCGTCGCCGTTCATCTCCAGGATGCTCTTTCCGAAAATCTGCCCAATGCCCTCGCTGTGGTGCTCCGACGTGAAGAGGTCGGATTCCTGCGCGACTCTCGAGACGTCCTCGTGACGGTAGACCTGGAAGACGGGGCGGTCGGAGTTTCGGTAGTAGGTACGCCCCGCCGCATCCTCCGGCACGCGGTAAACCGGGTCCTCTCGCCGCATGCGATGAAATTCAGGATAGGGGTCGATCTTGTCCCCTGCGTTTCCACTCGCCACCTCGAATGCCTCGAAGATGTTCACGCCATCCCCATCGAGGGATCGGTCGAGTTCGATCTCTCGCAGAGGCTCGACGTCAATTCCGTATGCGGTCGCCATATTGGATCTCCCGGTGATGCTCCGGCATTCTACGGGGAATCCGGAGGAATTGCAGATGAGTCGCTTCGTCACCGTGGCCCGGCTGGCAGATGTCCCCGACAGCGGCCTGCTGGAAGTGGAGATCGAAGGCCGGCCCGTCGTCCTGGCGCGCGTGGACGGCCAGATCCACGCCCTTGATGGGATCTGCTCCCACGCGGAGGCAAGACTCGCCGAGGGCTCCCTCTACGAGGAGTGCCTCATGTGCCCGGTGCACGGCGGCGAATTCGACGCCCGGACGGGAGAGGCCATCACGCTACCCGCCATGGAGCCGATCGGAGTACACGAGGTAGAGGTCGAGGGCGACGAGATTCGGGTGGCTCTCCGCTCCTGAGCCTCGTGCCTGGCGGGCTGGTATCCGCGATTTCTTCGCAGTTGTCGGTCCTTCTGGACGTCGAGGTGAGCCTGCATCGACGGACCCGCTTGAATTTCCATCGATGGCCAAGCATCATGAACCTGACGCGGGTCCGATTGGCGGTGATACCTGCGAAGACCCGTCGCACCTTCCCCTTTTATTGCATTGAGG
Organism: Myxococcota bacterium; assembly: GCA_022447545.1. GTDB lineage: Bacteria > Myxococcota_A > UBA9160 > UBA9160 > SMWR01 > JAKVBI01. The sequence continues at coordinate 78,850 of JAKVBI010000026.1, read as the reverse complement.
TTCTCATGCCCCGCACCTATGAAGTCATCTCGGGAGACGGTCACATCGAGACGCCGCCGGAAGGCTGGCTGAAATACGTTCCCGACCAGTACCGCGACCGCGCGCCCCGGCTGATCCGGCTCGACAACGGCGCGGACGGATGGCTGGTCGAAGGTCAACCGATGCTCCACAACGGCCAGAACATCAAGGGCCGGGGCCCCGTGAAATTCGCGAATGCCAGCTACTTCAATGAGGATGGCTCGGCTCGAGAAGGCGCGGGCGATGGCAAGCAGCGGCTACGGGAGCAGGACCTGGACGGCATCGACGCCGAGGTGCTCTTCGCACCCGTATTCGTGGCCCGTTTCATCGAGGGCATCGCGGACAACGACATCTACCTCTCGATCGTCCAGGCCTACAACCGCTGGCAACTGGAGGACTACTGTGCCGTCGCGCCGGACCGACTGATTCCCAACGCCCTGATCCCCGTCCGGGGCCTCGATCAGGCGGTGGGCGAACTGAAGCGGGCACACGAGATGGGCTTCAAGTCCGTACAACTCCAGCAATACCCCAATGGCAGTGGAGGGCCGAAACCGGAAGACGACGAATTCTGGCGAACAGCCCTGGATCTCGGGATCGCACTGTCGCCGCATAGCAACTTCGGAGGCGCCGTCTGGCGGGGCGACCCACGGGCCGACACCTCCCAGTGGTCGGCCGAGGCCGGGATGTCGCAGCACGCCCCGATCGCGCCCGCTGCCACCATGTCGCAGATGATCGTGCACGGCGTGTTCGACCGCTTCCCGTCTCTCAAGTTCTACTTCGCCGAGTTGAATGCCTGCTACCTGCCCGCGATGCTCTTCTACCTCGACCGCAACTACCACGAGTTCAACGAATGGTTCGACGTCGAGCTGAAGAAGGAGCCTTCGGAGTACGTGCTCGAGCACACGCTATTCGGAATGGTCGGCGATGCTCCGGTCATGGAGATGGGTCACATGTTCCCGCTCGACCAACTCGTGTGGGGCAGCGACTTCCCGCACTCGGTGGGGACCTATCCCAACTCCAAGGAGTACATCGAGAAGACCTTCAGCGGGATCGACGACGGCCTGCGCCGCAAGATCCTCGTCGAGAACGTCTGCGACCACCTCGGCCTCGACCCGAACGCCACCATCACCGAGACGCCTACCGCATAAACTCGCGCGCAGCTGAACAAAGGCGCACCCATCCCTCCATTGGCGGGTCGTTCTGGAACCGGAAGGGTCCAGTGACCGGCAATCCATGTGCGCACGTCTACGGTGACTGTTTCCTGACTCCTTGAATCCGTTCCGGTCGCTACCACAGCACCGCTTCGGCTCCACCTCGGAATCGGTGGATTTGAGCCAGTCCGTCTTGGAATGGAACCGGGGCTCGTCGCCGATCCGCGATGGAGTTCCGGGGGACTGCGGAAGATCCGTGAACCCTCTCACGGGCGTCCGATATTCATCGACCCTCCTACGTCTACTGGAACTCCATCACGGTCCGTCTCGCGCCCACGTCACTTGAAGGGAAAGCCTCCCCCTCGGTGCAATCGCTTCGCCGCTTTCCTTTGGTTTTTTCGTCACCTCTCGACGACCTAACCCCACCTCTCATCACAGTCCTCGAACTCAACGAATGCAGGGATGCGTTTGCTCCCGGCCGGCGATCGCGAGCCGATCACACACAAAAAGGGCATCAGAGATGAACTCCTCCAACAAAAGACTCGGTTCGAACCGAGACCGAACCTGTGCTGAAGCTGCGACCTTCAAGGCCCTGGCCACTCTGTGGATCACTTTGTTGATGACCACTGGTTTGGCCGTAGCGATGCCCGTCTCGGTCTTCCCTCAAGACCGCGAAATCTGCGACCCGCTGGGTTTGAGCCCCGATCCGGGCTCAGAACAAGCAGCCGTCGATGAACTCGGAACGGTTGGATTCCCCGACAATGAAACGATCATCGCCCAGCATGACACCATCGATCACGTCGCCTGCTCTTCCAACCATGACCCCGATGGAAATGACGGTCAACAGGTCGTCGTCTCAATCAAGAACCAAACGGGCCTGGACTTCAACAACCTTTGGTACGTCTCTGACAAAGAGACCAACCTCACCAACCTGGACGGCATCGTCGATGGACAAGCCGCTTTCAAGATCGACATCGACGGCATCAACAAGCCCCTCGTCTTGGAGGATCTCAACCCCAACGGAATTTTCGAGAACGCCGAAACCTGGAAATTCGTCATCGACGGTTATTTCAACAGCCTCGGGATTCCCCCCTCCGCTCTCGAGTCCGTGGGCCTGGTTGGGAACTTTTCCGTCAGTACTGCCAGTGACAACGGCCGGTCTTCGGGGAGCATCATCGGAACGCCCGTCCCCGAGCCCACCACAGGCATGCTCATGGGACTTGGCCTCGCAGGGATCTCCATGGCGGGGCGAAGGCGACTCCGGTCCTGAGCGGCCCACGACGCTGGTCATCTGGGGCGAAGAAGACCTCGTCCTGTCCTGGTTTCCCCGACCATCCACCACGCCGAAGAGTTGATCAACGACCTGACATTGCGCTTCCTAACCGGGTCCGGAAACCATCCGCCAGCAATTCGCAGGCCATTCGCTGCGACCGAGCCACCGACGATGGCGCTTGACCTTCCGGCCCAGCCGCGGCACCCCCCAGCGGATCAGTTCTCGGGGCGCAGTTTGTAGCGAATGGGAAGGCGCTTGAACCCACCGATGAAATTCGAGCGAAGGCGATCCGGGGGTCCAGCCAATTCAACATCCTCGATCCGCGGCAGGAGGAAGCGCATCGCATATTCGATTTCGAGCCGGGCCACGTGGGCACCCGCGCAGAAGTGTTCGCCAATCCCGAATGCGATGTGCCGGTTGGGATTTCGGTCGACGCGGAACTCGAAGGGATCTTCGAAGATATCTTCGTCGCGGTTCGCCGATGGATAGAACAGCGCAACGATCTCGCCCGCAGCAATCTTCTGGCCACGGATCTCGACATCCTGAGTCGCTGTGCGCGCAAAATGCACGACAGGGCTGGTCCAGCGAAGGATCTCTTCGACACCGCTCTTGAGAAGGCTCGGGTCATCCTGGAGCTGACGCAAAGCGTCCTTGTGCTCGATCAGCGCAAGCATGCCCCCGCTGGTGGCATTGCGCGTGGTCTCGTTGCCCGCCGACACGATGAGGTTGCACCAAACCAGAGCATCGAGGTCAGTGAGCTTCTGACCCTCGACTTCGGCATTCGCGAAGAGGCTGATCAAGTCATCCTGCGGATCGCTTCGCCTCGCCTTCACCAAGTGGCCGAAATACTCGAAGAGTTCGTGCTGGGCCGCACGAGCAGTTTCAAAGGGAGTATCGTGGTCCTGGTACTCTGGATCCTGGGAACCAATGATGCGATTGGTCCAATCGAATAGCTTGGGCCAGTCCGGCTCCGGGACTCCCAGAAGCCAGCCGATGACCGCGATCGGAAGTGGCGCCGAGATCTGCTCGACGAAATCGCACTCGCCCTCGTCGCCCTTCTCGAACAGATCGTTGACCACGCCGCGTGCAATCCGTTCGATATCCGCGTGCCAACGGCGCAGGGTCCGCGGCGTAAACCCCTTACTGATCAGCTTACGCTGAGGGCCGTGCTTGGGAGGATCGAACTGGATGAGATTCTTCTCAAAGTTGTCTTGAAAGTCCGAGACCGGACCCGTCTGCACGACGATTTTGGGCTCGCTGATGAACAGGTCTGGGCGCTTGCTGATCGAAACGATGTCTTCGTGCTTGGTGATTGCCCAGAAGTCCTCACCGCGGCTCCGATCGAACCAATGCACCGGTGACTCCCGGCGCATCTGAGTCCACACTTCGTGCGGATAGCCTTCCTGCTCATAACGCTTCGGACGGATGAAATCGAGTTCTTCGAGTGCAAGTGCCAAAGAAAACTCCGCATTCAGTGCCCACTGACGGGCGGTCTCCAAATTCCACAAATTCATCGGGTATTGCAAGTCAATCGTCGAAATCCGGGCTCTGCCGGTCGTCCCAAGGCCCGTCGCTTCAGCCCATCTCATGGGTTCGACTCTTGAACCCAACCGGTGCCGGGATCGGGAAACCCCCATTCACTTCTCAGAATTTTCGGCGTTGTCTTGTCACCCCAACCCAGCTGTCCGGCTCGGATGCGCTTCCCGCGGGGTAAAGAGGTTCTCACTTCTTCCTCCGCTTCCCTGGGGGAACTGAGGCCACGGCGGGACATGGGTGCCGGTTGACTGCTGATCCGGCCCATCCAGGGTCTGAACTCCGGCCCGCGGGCTTCCTTCACCTTCATTTGACGAACTCTGAAGCGGTTTTGAACCAATCGTGAGATTTCGCTGAAGCACCCCTCGTCCATTCCTTTCACTTTCCTGCTCGAAGTGGCGCTGCAGATGCACAGCGCGGAGCCCATAAGGCAGGGAGTCGGGCGCGATGAGCGAGACCGTGGAAATCTGGCGATGGGTTCTGACATCGGTGCCCCACGCCATCGACTACCTCGCCGCCTGGTTCGGAGGAGGCCTCATTCTACTCATCGGGGCCTCCGTGCTGGCCAGGGACGATGGCATCGCTCCCGGAAGGATTGCGGGGCTCCTCGCCCTGCTGACCGTCACGACGGTGGTCGGCGCGCGAGCTCACGCTTTGCTTTTCGAAAGCGGCGTGTCCCTTGAGCAACTCGCGGCGACGCCCGGGCGTCTCCTCGAACCGGGCTGGCGCCTTCCAGGCGGATTGTTCCTGTCTTTGTGCATGAGTGTCCCACTCTCGCGGATGCTTGGCGTCCCGTGGCGAGCCCTCGCTGACGCCACCTTGCCTTTCCTCGGAATCTTTTTCGCGTTCGGACGCCTCGGCTGCCTCCTTCGCGGTTGTTGCATGGGACACACGAGCACACTGCCGTGGGCCCTCCCATTCGGTCCCGAGACAGAGGTCTATGCCCACCACATGAGCCGAGGCCTCCTGGAACTGGACGCGCCCACCTCACTCGCCGTTCACCCATTGCCCCTCTACCTCGGCCTGGGAGGTCTCCTGATCAGCTTTGGGCTCTTGTGGTACCGACCCCGCCGGCTTTTTCGAGGCGAGGTGGGGCTACTGGGGGTGGCGTTGATTGGACTGCTCATGAGCAGCGGCGAGTGGATGCGCGACACCGAGATGATGCGTCCAGTTGCCCTGCGTACGGAAATCCCGCTGGTCCTTGCAGTCATCGCTGCTGCCGCTTGGGGAGTACTCGCCTCGATGTTTCACAGAAGATCCGATGTCAGACCGGGGAGCCCGAAGTCGTGGATCCCCACTCCGGAATCCGGCCTCTAGACAGAAAGTCAAGACATGCACCAAAAGACCACGTGGATCCTCGCGACTCTTTGCAGTTATCTCGCCGCCCAGACCGCAATGGCCACCGATGTCGCCGTTACCGTGGAGCCAATCTGCAACCTTCCCCAGCCATGGAACAATGGCAGTGTCGTCGGTCACGACGTCGGCTTCAGCAATGCCGAACCCTACGAGGGCTATCACTATTTCTTCTTCGGAGACACCTACGTCGATGGCAACGCAAACGGCGTACTCGATCCAGAATTTGACTTCTTCCGGGCAGGAACTTTTGTCGCTCGAACCAACGACACGAACCCAGACAACTGTATCGACCTCGACTATAAGACCGACATCAATGGACGGGCCAATAGACTGATCCCCCAATATCCATCCGAAACCTTCGTGTGGCCCGAAGGCTCAATTGTCACCAACGAAAGCTTCTACACCTACTACGGCGCATGGACGCTCGTAGGTGACTACACATGTGAGCCTATCGACGATCAAAACTCCGCCTGCAACGGTGGACACCGCAACGGCCAGAGTTGTTCCTCTGACACACAGTGCAAGAAATTGATCTTTCAGGGATCAGGACTCGCAGAAATCTCTACGGGTGCAGCGATGAACGATACTCGGGCAACCCGCATCGGAGGCTACTTTTTCAGTGACCACGGTGTCATGCACCCACTCCTCGCAAGCGAGATGACACTCTGCGGTGATGCAGAATACGTCCACCTATTCTCCGTCAACAAAACCAGTGACGACGATTTCGATCCCTACCGCGAAGTCCATCTGGTTCGCGTATTGCCAAACGAGATCGAGGACGCCTCGAAATACCTCTACTATCGATTTTCAAGAGGAATCGAGTCGTGGGTTACAGATTTCAGTGCAGCAACACCCATTTACACCAGCAACGACTACGCCTCGAGTTTCCAGGTCCACTTCGACACCCAATTGAATAAATACCGAGCCACCTACTCATGCGGATTCGGAGCCTCGAGCATGTGCACAGCAACCGCAAACCATCCGGGAAATCAGGCGACCGCTTTACGAGGCGGTTGGTCTCCGGGACAGGAGTTCTACGACTGCCCCGGCGGCGACTGGGCGCGGTGTTATCAGGTCTTTACCCAAACACAGTACGGAACTGGCGCCACGAAATACGTCACCGCTGCCAAGAACTGGCAAGACGAGTATCACATCGCTCTGCGAAAGGTCACCTTTGGAGAGTACTCCTACGAAACGGGCCCCACATCATTCACCCCCCTCGACGCCTGCCGAATCGTCGACACTCGTCTAAAACCGAACCCCTATGGAGTACCGCGATTACCAGCCGGAGGCGCGATGAAGGTGACGGTGAGTGGCTCCTGCGGGGTGGCAGCTTCCGCTCGCGCGGTGGCGTTGAATGTTGTTCCGCTGGAAACCGCCGCAGAGGGTCGAATCCTCGTCTATCCGCGTGACGCAGTTCGGCCTGAAGGCGCTGCTTCGGTCGAGTTCAATGCAGGTGTGTTCGCCCGCGCCAACAACATGATCGTCAGACTGTCGGCCGATGGCAGTGGAGAAATCGAAATCTTCAACGAATCAGCTGGAGACGTCGCTGAACTCATCATCGATGTGTCGGGCTACTTCCAGTAAAGAATCAAGGAGAGCACGATGTTAAAAGTCATCACGGAAGCACTCGTCATCATGATGGCCGCAGTGTTACTGGGAGTTACGAATGTTCATGCACTCGAGTTCTATGCCCTCGAGCCGTGCAGAATCGTAGACACCCGAGCAGCGGGTGGAGGTGGGCCACTCCAGGGAGGCATCAACCAATACATCCGGAAGGTGACCGTCGCAGGAAAGTGCGGAGTGCCCTGGAATGCGTCGGCAGTCGCCGTAAATGTGACGGCAATCGACCCATCGAATGCTGGATATCTGGCAATCTTTCCGGCCGGCGATCCCGATCCCTCCACTGTGCCTTCTACGATGAATTTCTCGCAATACACGAATACAGCCAACGGCGCGATCGTCAAACTCAGGGCCTACGCGGTCGAATTCTGGGCGGGCTTCGGGCCAGGCAATCAGCTCGACATGGCCCTGGATGTGTCCGGCTACTTCAAGTAGCCGAGTCTGGTATCGCGGAACGCGCTTTGTTTGATGCAATCTTGGAATCCCGCACACTTCGAGTCAGGTCCTCCAACAGACTGCGATACATCAAAAAGGCAGCACCCAAGCCTACGAGGCCAAGCGCGCCGACCAGAGCGAGCAGCCAGCGTTCACCCGAGCCCGAGAGTGATAGGAGAATGACGGTGAATAGGGGAATGCCGCCTGCTGCAACCAGATATCCACCCGCCAACCTGCCGAGCCTGAGTAGAGTCGCCTGGTCGGCCGAAGCTTCTTCCGACCCGAAAACAAGAGCGGGATAGATCACGCGAATCGCATAACGCGTAATCAAAAAAAACGGATAAGCGACAGCCGCGAGTCCACACAAGACGAGGGAAGCGAGGAACTGCAACGTACCTCGTGCATCCACGGAGCCCGTCATCAAGTGGAGGAGAGTCGGGTAGAGGATTCCAGCGGCAATCCAGAGCGCGACGCCAACAAGGGCTGCCGTATGCCCAAGCAGCAGTGTACGCTGGCGGTCCTCGAGAGTTGCTACAGCCACTTCCTGCCGACGCAGCGCCCGTATCGGCCTGCGTGTCAACAAGAAGATCCACAACGCGCCGACAGAAAAGGTAATCGGGTTGTAGAAACCCACCAGCACATCGAAAGCGGACCGCATGGAGTCGGGTATCGAGTGAGTCGAATTGTACAGCCAGTTCACGTAGGCGAGCAGACCTTGGGGCGACAATCCCAGGAGAAGAATCGTGCTGGTAATCCGTAGCGGGCTGACGTTGCCTCTGCGTCGCGGAGATCGCGAGGGCTGAGCATCGACGCTCGGTGTCATGTCGGGACCGGCCTCGAGTTCAGCGACAAAGCGGAAGCCCCGTCCCCGAACGGTCTGGACGATGGCTTGCCGCTGCGCGTCATCCCCCACCGCACCTCGTAGTTCGTAGATGGCATTGCTCAATGACCCTTCATTCACGACCGTTCCCGGCCACAGTGCGTCGAAGAGTTCGTCACGCGTTACGAGTGTGCCCTCGTTCTCGATGAGCAAGAGGAGCAGATCGAGGGTTTTGGTCGAAGCGTCAACCTTTTCACCCGCCCTACGCAACTCGAAGCGGCCAAGGTCGAATTCGCAATCAGCGAATCGATACTTCTTGAGTTCGGTCAACATCCAGGAACCTTCGCGAATCGCAGACCAGCTGCTCGATCCCCACCGAGACACAGGATGGAGGAGGGGAACAAGGGTTTCACCCGGAGTGTACGTGGAAACAGCCAGCCTCTGGGGAACGAAACCTGCTTTCCGCGGTTGCGCAAACGTTCCCACCGGCGGCCCCCTGCCATGAGAGCAGTCAAGAGGCATCTCGCCGGGCAACGGGCATGGTCGGATACGAGTGTTCGGCTCTCGGGTGCGGGTCAGGATCCTAGACGTTGCAGCGCGCCCAATACGTCTTCGGAAGTGACCACTTTTCCCGGCTCGTAGCCCGATGGCGCGATCCCAGCCAGCGAAACAGGAGTCGTGTCGACTCCAGCACCGAGATTTCTCAGGTTTTCTACGGTGCAGTGGTCTCGGCCACCCGCTTGTTTCATGCCATCGAAGCGGTAATGCCGAATCGCATTCTGATGGGTGAACTTATCAATCTCATCATCCGGGATGCCGCCGGGCACGCTCTCGATGCTGCGCCACAGGCTCTCGGGCATGTTCGGCCAGAGGCAGTCCGAATGCGGATAGTCGACCTCGATACAAATGTTGTCGACGCCGATATGGTGCCGATTGGCGAGGCCGAAATCATCTTCGATGAAGCACGTGATGATGTGCTCCTGAAATACATCGCTCGGCTTCTTTCCACCATAGTGTTTATTCGTCCACGCAGCGTGGTGCCGGTGGGTGAAATCCGCCCGCTCCATGAGGTAGGGAACCCAGCCGATCCCACCCTCGGAGAGTGCCATCTTCAGGTCCGGGTAGCGGGCGAATGCCTCGAGAGTGATCCAGTCGGCCGCCGAGTTCGCAATGGAGATTGGAAACCCTGTAATCCAGGCCTCGATGGGCGATAGCATCGAGGGATAGGCGGGGGACACACCGGTTCCAATGTGACAGTTGATCACGATCTGGCGATCATTGCAGATCTTCCAGAAAGGCTCCCACGACGGATCGTGAAGGCTCGGGAGCCCCACGGCTGCGGGGTTGTCGGGGAAAGTCACTGCATGGCAGCCCTTGGCATCTACGCGCTTGATCTCTTCGACCATGAGTGACACATCCCATTGCGGAAGATTTGCGAGTGGTATGAAGCGGGTCGGGTGCTTCCCGCACCACTCGTCGATATGCCAGTCGTTGTAGGCCTGCAAAACCCGGTATGCATTCTTGGGATCGGTTTTCGCCCTGTCCGTGAACATCTTCCCATCGAAACGGACGAATGTTCCAAAGCACATTGACGCGAACACGCCGTTGACATTCATGTCATCAATGCGGGCATCGACTTCGTAAGCGGCGAGCCGCAGATGATCGAAACGAGCTGGTTCCATCCCCCATTCGTTCTTGGGTCGCCCCACGACGGCATTGAGCCCCATGTTGATGGCGACGAGGTCGTCCCAAACCCAGATCTCATGGCCCTCATCATTTTCGACGACGCGGGGATGATCGACCGACGACGGAAGGTGCCGCTCGAACATGTCGGGGGGTTCGACGACGTGATCGTCGATACTCACAATGACCATCTCTTCCATTCGCATTGGGCTCTCCTCGTGAGTCGGTCAGAGCAATCCTGGAGCGGTGTGGCTCATGCCTGCAGGCCCAGAAAATCTGCGATGTTGCCCCGCATCAAGGCACGCGCATCGGCCTCAGACAGATTTCTAATCTGAGGTAGATAGTGCGACGGCTCTGCCAACCCTTCGCCATGGGGAAAGTCAGATCCAAAGACCAGGGGATCGATGCTCGTTACTTCAGCCACCCGATCAACATTCTCCTCGGGGAACGGCGCAACCAGACAGCGTTTCCGGAAGATCTCACTCGGACGCTCTTCGAGAGTTCCCCAGGTCGCCTTGCGGCCCATCAAGAACGCATGATCCATCTTTCTCAACGTGTACGGGACCCAGACGGCACCCTGCTCGGAGAGCAGCATACGAATGTTCGGATACCGCGAGAAAAATCCCTGCAGAATTGCGGCCCCAACCATCTCCATGGCGGGGCGATCTCCGTAGTAAAAGGTCCATTGGAAGGCATCCATGTCTCCCAACATGCATTCCTGCTCATCCCATTCTTCACCCTGACGAGCGTAGAAATTCACATCGGCCAAATGGGTCGTGATGTGGATGCCGGCCTCGTTGACCCGTGACCAGAAGGGGTCGAGTTCCGGACGAAAGGGGGAACGGTGGATGGCCGGTCCGCTTGTGATCTGAATGAGCCTGGGCACTTCGTCGTGTAGCACGGCATCGAGTTCAGCGAGGGCGAGCTCAGCCGATGCGAGCGAAATGTACGGAGGAGTAAAGATTCTATTCTGGTGGTTGTAGTTCCATTCCGTTGCAAGATAGCGGTTGATCGCTCGCAGGTTTGCATAGAGGCCCTCGAGGTCGTGTTCGAATTCAAATTCGAGACCCAGGGGTCCGGCAAAGTTGACCGTGGCTTCAATTCCCTGATCATCCATGACCGACAGTCGATCGGCCGGATTGTCGAGCAGGGGCTGAAGTTCTCGGTAGCGCTTGACAAAGTCCTTGCGCCCGTCCGTGTCCAGACTGCGTAGAGGGTTCAGGCGGCTTAGCAACGAACCCGGGATGACATTTCGGATGTCTCTGTCGTTTTCACCATCGACCCCTGCACCCTTGAGGCCGATCTCTCCCAGAAGGTCATCTCCAAACGTAACTTGGTAGTTCTTTGGGGGCATCCGCATCGGTCGGCCCGCGTAGAGGGTCTCGGACTTCCCATCAGGGCCTCGAACGGTGCGTACGGCCATTTCGCTCTTCAGGGGATCGATGTAACGCTCATAGGCGTCCGGCGGTGGCATCGAATGCTGATCGGCGTCCATCAAAAGATAGGGAAGAGGTGAAGCAGTCACGGTTGTTCCTCTCTTTCGATGTTGCGAAGGTTCTCGCGAATTCGCTGAAGAATCGAGACCAACTGCGCCCGCTCGGGCCGAGAAATCCCCTTCCGGAGTTGCTTCCCGAGCGGTTCCGCCATCTCGTCGACGCCGACAACGACATTCCGGCCAGAATCGGTGATCGAAACCAGTTGTACGCGCCGATCGGATCGCCCACGGGTGCGCTCGACGAGCCCCTTGCCTTCGAGACCATCGACGAGGGTACCTGTCGCAGCCTTGCGCATGCCGAGGCGGCTCGCGAGATCCGTCTGGCTGAGAGCCTCCACACGATCCAAGTGGATCAGCGCCGCAACCTGACTCTGATTCAACCCAGTCGAGCGGAACTTGAGGTTGTAGACGCGCATCTGAAGACGCACGACTTCGGCGAGCAGAAACTCGAGTTGGCGATTGGGATCACGACGTTTCACCCACACACCCCGTGTGAAAACAGACAGTATGATATCGTATTTTTTGATCCTGACGAGCAGGGAGGCTTCCACAGACTTCTTTTGCCACCATGGGAGCGAGCCATCTTCCCCCTCACGAAGGGGTGAAATTGAGGAACCACCATGAGCGATCGAGATGACCGCAATCGCGCCGCGACCGAGGCACGTCACTACAACCCCTACCCGAGCGAATTCCTCGAGCGCGAATTCGAGATCTACGACCTGCTCCGTGAACAACTTCCAATCGCGCGCAGCGAGGTGATGAGCAATACGACTCTCGGAGAGGCCAAAGGAGGTTGGGTCCTCACCCGGTATGACGACGGCTCGGAAGTTCTGAGAGATCCCGAGACCTTCTCGAACCAGACTCTCGCCTATCCCGTTCGCCCCTGGATCCCCCAGGCCATCGATCCGCCGATGCACACCTCCTATCGACGCATCCTCAACCCCTGGTTTGCCCCCGAGGCGATGACCAAGCTCGAGCCCCACTTGGAGCAGTATGCCAACGAGTTGGCTGACAAGATGCTCGAGAAGGACGAGTTTGACTTCGTAGCCGACTACGCGGACCCGTTTCCGACCGTGATTTTTTGCGAACTCGCTGGCTTCCCCGCCGACGACTACCCGCGCATCATGGACTGGAAGAACATCATCATGCACGGTGGCGATGGACACCGGCGGGGCCATGACCTCACCTGTGCCAAGGCCAGAGAGCTCGGACACGACGTGGACGGGGACGATGGACTGACCAATGAAGCCGCGTTGGCGGCTCGAGCCGCGGCAGCCGGCGAGGTCTATCAATACTTTCAGCAACTGCTCGACGCACGCCGCGAGTCCCCCCAGGACGACCTGGTCTCGAAGCTTCTCACAGCAAAGTACGAAGGCGAGCGCCCACTCACCCAAGAGGAAATCGAGGACACACTCTTCCTGCTCTTCATGGCGGGGCTCGACACGGTCGCCTCGGCACTCGGCCTGATGATCCAGGACTTCGCGCAGAACGAAGTCAAGCGAAAGGAATTCATCGAACTGATGGACTCTGACGACCCGAGCCAGCTATCGCAGGCGATCGAGGAGCTCGTGCGAGTTCACTCGATCGTATTGCTCCCACGACGTGTGACGCGCGAAGCCTCGTTCCACGGTGCAGTCTTCCAGCCCGAGGACACAGTGATGGTTCCGACTCAGGCCTCGAATCGAGACCCTGAAGCATTCCCGGATCCAAACACACTGATCTTCGACCGAATGCCCAATCGCCATCTCGGTTTCGGTCTGGGTCCTCACCGATGCCTGGGGATTCATCTCGCCCGTCGAGAGCTTCGGATTGCCCTCCAGGTATTTCACAGGAAGTGCCCAAACTACCGACTCGATCCGAACAAAACGGCAAACGCCTTCGGTGGAATGAAGGGGTTGGCCTCACTACCGCTCGTGCGAACCTAGGCGACCATGCCTCCATGGCGGAATTGGAAGAGAACGACGCGAGTTGAAAGTTCGAATCGACAAGGACACCTGCCAGGGCCACGGACAGTGCGTGATGCTCTGCCCCGCCGTGTTCGATGACGACGAAGAGGGCTTCGGAGTCGTCAAGAGCGAGCAGGTGCCCGAGGAAGCCGAAAACGCCTGCGAACGCGCCGAGGCAAACTGTCCAGAGCAGGCGATTCAAATCACTCGTTAGTCAACACTGCGGTGGCGTGCAATCGCCCAAGCCTGGCTTCTTTGCTGGATCTGCCCTCAGTCGATCACGTGCCTCCGGATGAAACCCGTCCTCTCGGGATCTCGTATAATCTCGTCTTGCGATTCTGAGAGGTACGCCCGTGGATCGGCTGAGTCTAGTCAAGATCGTGACACCCGACCCGGAGGCCGTCGACCACTTCCTCCGAGAAGTCGTCGACCTACCAGAGGGCTGGCCAATCGGCGGTTTCTCTGCCGCGGACTCCACTCCACCCTCTCCACCTTCGCCAGCTCGTGATGCCAACGGCAATTTCTCGCTCCCAGCAATCCATGGGTTTCGCGGAGATTCGGATCAAGGGGGGCTGATCACAGGTTCACCCAAGAGTCGGCAGTTTCAGATCCTGAAGGGAGATCACGCACACATCTGGGCCGTGGCGATCGGAACGCGCGATCTCGAAGCAGCACATGAGCGCTGTGTGAAACACGGCTATCCCTGTACCAAGCCAACGCTGATTCCGTGGGGCGATGCCGGAATCCGATACTTCTATGCGGAAGTCGCCGGAATCGTGTTCGAAGTCATGCGCGCCGAGGACAGCGCAGAGGAAAAAGAATGAGCATGAATCCCATCGTGTCAGCGGACTCCCACGTTCTCGTACTCGATGAATCTGTCGTCTCGCAGCTTCCCTCTCGCCTCCGTGACCCCTATCTCGAACTCCGGGGCGCACATCGCCGTGCCGAGGTCTCGAGCCGCGAACCTGGTGCCGGCCCTGCCGGCGAGTGGGACCCCAAGGAACGCCTGGCCGACATGGATCTCGACGGTATCGAAACCGAGCTGCTGTATACGGATCCGACCGGAGGAGCCGCCTTCTACAAACTCGATATTCAACCGGGACGCGAGTCGATCCAGGCCTTCAACTCGGCGGCTCTCGAATTCTCCCGTGTTGCACCCGACCGGCTCATCATCGTTCATCTCCTGCCGCTCCATGACATTCGCACCACGGCAGACCATGCCATCCGTGAACTCCAACGCATTGTCACGGAAGGCGCCCGAGCCGTTCAGGTGCCCCTCTACCCCGAGGACGCTGGTCTCCCGCCGTACTGGGATTCCGCCTACGACCCGCTGTGGTCCGCGATCGCGGAAGCCCGGGTTCCCATCAGCCTCCACGTTTGTCCCCCCAAGGGACGAGGACTTGGCAAAGACCCCACGCCAGCAAGGGGCATCTTTCAGGTCATGCCTCCAATACTGATGTCTCAGCCACTGGTCGAATGGATCCTGACCGGCATTTTCGTGCGGCACCCCGGCCTCCGCATCGTGCTCGTCGAAGCCGGGCTCGGTTGGATTCCCTACATGCTCGACCGTCTCGACCTGTGCCACCACAAGGGCGACTGGAAGGACAAGGGAATGCCCATCGAGAACCTTCCCAGTGACTACTGGAAACAGAACATGGCAGCGACGTTCGAGGAAGACCCGATGGGTCTCTCCTTCCGGAAGCAACTGGGCGTCGAGAATCTGCTCTGGGCAACCGACTACCCGCACCCCGACACCACATTCCCGCGCTCGAGACAAGTAATCGAGGAACACTTCGGGACGTGCACCCCAGAAGAAGTCCAGGCCATGACGGAAGGAAACGCCAGGCGGCTCTATCGACTGTAACTGGCCACCGAGGATGCATCTCCAATGACCGGATTTGATCTCGAAACCGTCGATCGGCTGCTGTCGACGACCAGAGCCGTGCGCAAGCGTCTCGATCTGGAGAGACCGGTGGATCGCTCCACCATCCTCGAGTGCATCGAGCTTTCCCAGCAAGCGCCAACCGCCCATGACAGCCAGACCTGGCGCTGGATCGTCATCGATGATCAGAAGCTCAAAGACGCCCTTTCGGAGAGTTTTTCCGTCGCTCTTCCAACCATCGAGAAAATGCGCGCCCACGCTTCGACGGAACGGGAGAACCGTTTCTGGGATTCTGTCGAGTTTCTCACAGCCAATCTCGCCCGAGTTCCGGTGCTGGTCATCCCCTGTGTCCAGGTTTCTCCAGAAGAGCGCAAGCTCGGCGGACCGGCAACCGTCTACGGGTCGATCTTCCCGGCCATCTGGAGCTTTCAGCTGGCACTGCGAAGTCGAGGCCTGGGATCCTGCCTGACGACCCAGCACCTCATGCAGAAAAAAAAGTGCGACCAACTCCTCGGATTACCCCAGGATGTCGAGCAGATTGCGCTTCTCCCAGTTGCCTACACCCAAGGAACGGATTTCAAATCCACCAAGCGACCGCCGCCCGAAACGATTACGACCTTCAATGGCTGGACGCTCTAACGGTCTGATCGCAGGGCACAGAATAATCGGCGGGCGAAGATCGGGGACCCGACTGCGTCTGGCTGAAGGGGAATCTGCGAAACCCTTCGTTCGGACCAATCCAAACCAGCCAATGGATTGAACAGAAGGCCTCGTCGCAACGCGCGTCACCTCATTGAAAAATTGCTGAGGAAATCCTGAGGCGTCGTTGAGGTTTCGCCTGCGCGAGACCCATAGGGTCGCGCCTATGGAACTTCCCATCGGGGGAAAGAAGGCTTCCGGCTAGCGGGTCGGAAACGAAGGGCCCCTTCGAGAACTCCCCCAATCAGGCGAACCCTGAACGCATCACCCAGGGTTCCTATTAGTGATTAATGTGTAGGAGAAATCATGAAAGCAACACTCAAAACCTTCGGCGTGTTGATCGCCGTATGGACGACCGGGCTCGCCGCTTCTGCGACCACGAATTCGGTCCATGACCACACAGGGTTCTAGATCAACCCGATCATCGGCGCCGGCGGGACGGCGGTCGTTCCCTGGGTCGATGTCCGTTTCTTCAGGCTCGACTTTCCCCCGCCTCCGACACCCATGCCGCCTCAAAAGGTCTGGATCGAGATCGATACGGTTCCCGTGCCCGTGGATCCCTGGGGCAACTGGAGCGTCTCACTCCATGTGGATGACTATCTCGAACACTCGGGCTGGGTCGACTGCCCACCCATCGTTACGGGTTGGGAGCTGGGTCAATACCGAGCCGAGTTGATCGTCAACGGCATCGTAGAGGACAGCGGTCGATTCAGCGTCTTCCACGACTGCTAGATCGAACCGGAATTGATCGACCCACCTCCCCCCCCACTCCTCCCAGGATCCATTGAAGCCCCTGAGATGCTCCATTGAGGCATGCCGAACAAGGGGGACTCCGCTAGGGTCTCGATAGTTTTCGCACTGCGGAGCCCCCAATGCCCACAGCTCTCATCGTCGGAGCCGGGCCTGCTGGCGCGGCTCTAGCGTACCTGCTGGCTCATCGTGGCATCGAGGTCACCCTGCTGGAACGACAGCTGGATTTTTCCCGGGAGTTTCGGGGAGAAATCCTCATGCCCAGCGGTGTCCTGGCAATCGAGGAAATGGGGCTCGGCGATGCCATGAACAGCGTCTCGAGCGTGGACCAGAAATCCATTTCCCTCTACCTGAACGCAAGCCTGGTCTTCCGTCAGGAACTCGGCTCTGACGCCCTCGAAAGCGTTCCGGTTCGGGCCATCTCTCAACCTCAGTTCCTCGAAATGCTGGTTACCGAAGCCGGAAAGAGCCCGTGCTTTCGATTGGAACGAGGCACATCGGTCAAGGGACTTCTGTTCGAGGACGGGCGTGTGGTCGGCGTTCGGGCCCGGACCCGTGCAGGTGAGAAGAGCTTCAAGGCCGATCTCGTGGTGGGTGCGGATGGTCGCGCGTCTGCCGTTCGCAGACATGGAGGATTCACGGATCGACATGCCAGTCCACCCATCGATGTCGTGTGGTGGAAGATCCCTTGCCCCAACGACTGGAACGGCCCCTGTGCTTTCATCGGCAAGGGTCATTTGATGTTGCTGTACCAGAGCTGGGACGGAAATCTGCAGATCGCTTGGATCATCATCAAAGGGAGCTTCCGAGAACTCAAGCAACGGAGCCCAGGCGACTGGGCGCGAGAAATGGCCGCCCAGGTTTCGCCGGAGATCTCCTCCCATCTCGAGGCATGCAAAGACAAACTCCAACACCCGTTTCTCCTCGATTCGGTTTCCGACTGCGTCGATAGCTGGAGTGTCCCCGGGGCACTGCTGATCGGGGACGCAGCCCATACGATGTCTCCGGTCGGGGCCCAGGGAGTCAACATTGCCCTGCGAGATACGATTGTCGCCACCAACCATCTCGTGCCCGCATTGTTTTCCGAAGACACCGCGATCCTCGACCGAGCTCTCCGAGCCATCGAGGAAGAACGAGCGCCAGAGGTCAACCACATCCAACGGCTTCAAGGGTTGCCCCCACGGGTGGTCATGAGCTCTGCCTGGTGGTCCGAGCCCGTCAGAAAGCTGCTTGCCAAGATCCTCGTCCATCCAGGTGTCCGTGTCCGGGCAGCCAATCACGTAACCGGGTTTGCGTTCGGCGTGGCCGACGTGAGCCTCGAAGTCTGATCCCAGCCCATTCCCTGCCGCCCCTGACCCGAAACCTGAGTCCACCGAAAATCCGCATGCCGCGGCGAAGCCGAGCACTCTGCCCGGCGGCCCAGTGGGGTTCATGCCGACCGGGGAATCGCGATAAAATCGGGCTTCCCGAAAACGAGAGCGACTCGGTGCTGGATCCAGGGCTCACTAGGCACTCGGCGCGCACCCAATACACCAGGAGGGAAACCCGTGATTCAGGGGATCCACCACACTGCCATTTCGACGGGCGATCTCGATCGCTCGCTTCGCTTCTACCGTGACGTGCTCGGCTTCGAATTGATGATGGATCATCGCTGGGAGCAGGGAACAGACAACATGGACCGCACCATGAATCTGCGGGACACTTCAGCCCGCTGCGTGCTGCTTCGAACCACCAATGCCATGATCGAGATTTTCGAGTACGAATCGCCCAGACCCGCTCCGGGGGACCCCGCGAGGCCCCTCTGCGACCACGGCATCACACACCTTTGCCTCGAGGTGGACGACATCGACGCCGAGTACGACCGCCTGGTCAAGGCGGGAATGCACTTCCACTCGCCGCCCGTTCAGAACGACGGCGCACGCATGACCTACGGCCGAGATCCCGACGGCAACGCGATCGAACTCATCGAATTCCAACGGGACGAGGAACCGCTCGCGCTCCGGACCACGCACGGAGGAGGAACTCCATGACCGACGAGGGCTACCGCTTCCCCTACCCTCCCATTCCCGACGGATGGCATGGGATCGCTTTCGCCGACCAGGTTTCCCAAGGGCAAGTCCTCCCGGTCCGCGCCCTGGGCGAGGATCTGGTCGTCTACCGCGACGACCAGGACGAGGTGCACGTGCTCGAAGCCCACTGCCCCCACCTGGGCGCGCACCTGGGACATGGCGGCAAGGTAGAGGGATCTGACCTCGTATGCCCCTTCCACGGCTGGCGCTGGGCCCCAGATGGGCACTGCGCCGGCATCCCGTACTCGAAGCGCATTCCCACCAATGCGCGTACCCGTGCATGGCCCTGTCTGGAGCGCAACGGATTCGTGTTCGTCTGGACCCACGCACAAGGGGAGACGCCGACCTGGGAGATCGAGGACATCCCCGAGACCCACGATCCCGACTTCCATGTCGTTGCACGCCAGGACTGGCCTCCCTTCCGCTCTCACCCCCAGGAAATCTCCGAGAACGGCGTGGACCTCCCACATTTCAAGACCCTGCACGGCTGGACCGCGAAGTCGATCGACTGGGTGACCGATGGTCCCGTCTACGACATGGTCTACGAGATGGAGGCCATGCCTGAACGCTGGACCCAGACGAACGCGGAGCCCTACTCCCTACAATCGCGAACCGAGGGGCCGACTTTCACCCGCACCCGTTTCTGGGGCGCCTACCGAGGCGTATCCGCCCACTGTTTCACTCCAGTCGAACCCGGCTGGATCCGACTGATGCAACTCTACTACGGGCACCGCTCTCAAACGGACGAGGAGAACGAGCGCTGGTTCCAGGCCTCGGACCGCGAGTGGGCCGCCGACATTCCGATCTGGAATCACAAACGGCACTTGAGCAGACCGCTCCTCGCCGAGGGCGACGGCCCCGTCCCCCGGTTCCGACGATGGTATTCCCAGTTCTATTCGAGCCTCGAGATGCAGTCCAGCCAGGGTGACCCACAATGAGTAGCAATTCCCCCTACCTGATCATCTCATCCGACAGCCACGCTGGTCTCCCCCTCGAACAGTACCGCGAATGGCTCGACCCCAAGTATCGAACGGCTTTCGACGAGCAGCTTCCCGAGGAACTCGCCTTCCGAAAATGGGAGGTCGATACATTCCTCGACAAGGATTTCGAGCGCGAGTGGAAGCAGGGCCGTGTGCCCGAGGGCATCCGAGGTGCCTGGGACTCGGCCGAGCGCAACCGCCAACTGGACGCCGACGGCATTGCGGGCGAGGTGATCTTCCCGGACGGTGTCACCGAGATGAACACGCCACCCTTCAAAGCGGGTTTCACGCTGCCCGTTGGCGAAGGCATCGACCCGGAGCTTCAGTGGGCAGGTGCAAGAGCGCACAATCGCTGGGTGTCCGAATTCTGCCGCGAACGGTCCGAGCGCCGAGCAGGCATCGCCGTCGTACCGATCCTCTATGACATCGACGACGCGGTTCACGAAATACGCTGGGCCGCCGACGCTGGACTGCGAGGAATCGTGATCCCCGCCCTGTTCGGCGACCACCCCCCCTACCACCACGAACGCTATGCACCCATCTGGGCCACCTGTGAAGATCTGGGCCTCGTCATCCACACGCACGGTGGCGCGGCACCCGACTATGGCCCTTTCGACGACCCGGGCACCATGGGGATCTACATGACCGAATTCGCCTGGTGGGCCTGGCGGCCTACGTGGTTCCTCATTTGGGGCGGCGTATTCGAGCGCCACCCGAGGCTGCAATACGTCGTGACCGAACTCGGCGCGATCTGGGCACCGCTGATCAAGAGCGTCATGGACCACCGGTTCGAGACCAACCACATTACAGCAAAGCTCGGAGACTACAGCGGTGGGCTGCGCATGAAGCCGAGCGAGTACTTCGACCGCAACGTGTCCGTCGGGTCGTCGTTCGCTCCACGGAGCGACGTCGAGGCGCGCCACCAAATCGGGATCGGAAACATCATGTGGGGACACGACTACCCCCACCCCGAGGGCCTGTGGCCCAAGACTTCCGATTTTCTCCGAAATTCCTTCCACGACGTACCCGATGACGAGCGCCGTCGCATGCTCGGCGGTAACGCAATCGACGTCTATCGATTCGACGAACCGAAACTCCGCGCTCTGGCCGACCAGATCGGACCGGGCGTCGACCTTTTCTGAATCATGGGAATACTCGACAACCGCTGTGCCATCGTAACAGGCGCCGGCCGGGGTATCGGACTCGGCATCGCCCGCGCACTCGGCGCTGCAGGTGCTCAGATCGTCGTCGCGGAGATCGATCGCGAGGCCGGGGAGTCCGCGACGGAAGCACTCGTGGAGTCCGGCGTGGACGCCCGGTACCAGCACTGCGACGTGGGGGAGGTTTCGAGCATCCAACGATGCGTCGACGAAACCATCGCCCACCATGACCGCATCGACATTCTCGTCAACAATGCCGTCTTCAATGCACCCCAGACGCCTCTCCTCGACCACGACGATGATCTTTGGGACGCACTCGTACGGGTCGCGCTCAGAGGGACCGAGCGATTCATGCGCGCGTGCCATCCACACCTTCGCGTCAACGGTGGACGCATCGTGAACTTAGGCTCAGCGGCGGGTTACCAGGGCATGGCTGGGTTCGCCGCCTACGCGGCAGTGAAGGAGGGCATTCGTGCGCTCTCCAAGGTTGCCGCTCGTGAGTGGGGGGCCGATGGCATCACCGTGAATGTCATCGCACCCTTCGCCGATTCGGACGGATGGCGCCGATTCATCAAAGCGCAGCCTCAGGCCGCAGAGCAGATGCTCGAAGGCCGACCCGTTCCACGAGTGGGGGACTGTGAATCCGACGTCGGAGCAGCCGTCGTGTTCCTGTCGAGCGACGCGGCCAGCTACCTGACGGGCGTGACCCTTCCCGTCGATGGTGGAGGTGCTTTCCTGGCATGACCGCACCCGACCAACAGGGTCCCGCCTCGAACCGGGGACTCTGCCCGCCTTTTACCCATGGATCCATTGGATGATAGTCTCGCCTCGGGAACCCACCGACCCACCCAGAGGAATCTCGTGGCAGTTCTAAACACGATCAAGACGATTCTCGAATTCCTTTCGACACTCATCACGCGTCATACGCCACTTGACCTGTCACGCAACTCCCTGGAGGGAATCTTCAACTTCATGCCCATCAGCGAGGCCGTCCTCACCAGCGGGCAGCCCACCGAAGCACAGTTCCAATTCGTCAAAGATGCGGGCGTCGTCCAGGTCATCAACCTCGCTCCACACGATGCCGAAAACGCCCTCCCCGACGAGGCGGGCACACTGAAGGCTCTCGGGATGCAGTACACCCACATCCCCGTTGACTTCCGAAACCCTACCGAGGACGACTTCGCACGGTTTTGCGCTGCCATGAGCGAAACGGGAAGCAAGCGCGTCCTGGTTCACTGCGCCGCCAACATGAGAGTCTCTGCTTTCCTATTTCGATATCGGCGTGACGTTCTGGGCGAGGACCCGAATCTCCTGAAAGAGGATCTCCATCGAATCTGGAAGCCAAGCGGAGTCTGGAATCGCTTCATCGCAGCCCGATGATTTCTCGACGCTTCCTGTTCCATTTCGGGGATGATCGAAGTGGATCCAGCCCATCGACGGTCAAGGCGAATGCCCTAGCGTCCGCGAAATGCGGGGATGACCTCACGTCCGAAAAGTCGAATCATCTCGGCTTGATCTTCGAAAGAACCGAGCGTCGAGTACTCGGTTTCATGGGCAGGCATCCCCGCTCCGAAGGCCGCATGCACGTGATCGCAAGCGGTTTCGCGCCGATAGTGCTCGATTTGTTCGACGATGTCGTCGGGCGTTCCCCAGAGTAACCGATCGGCCGAGATTTCCTCGGGCGAGAGGGGCGCACCCGCGTCAATGCGTGCAAAGAGGTGCCTCTCCTCATCTTCTTCCGCGGATTCGCGCCAATGTTCCAGGAGCCCCTGCACATAGCGTGGCAGAATTTCGTCCACAATCTTTTGGCGGTCCGTTCCGATCCAGGCGAAACGACGAAGGATCCAGTTCACAGGCCGCTTCTGTGCATGGCAAGCAGTTCGATAAATTTCGAGACAGCGCTTGGCCTTTCCGAGCGATTGCACCGGACCACAGAGCCACCCATCGCCTAAGCGAGCGGCCCGCTCGACGGCACGGTCAGCCACTCCCGCAACCCAGAGGGGAGGATGCGGCGACTGCACGGGACGAGGTTGTACGGTCAGTTCCGGAAACGACCAGAACCGCCCCTCCCAGGAGGTCTGC
>JAKVBI010000026.1:0-55885 GCA_022447545.1 Myxococcota bacterium | reverse complement strand
ACGTGGCGGAGGATCTGGAGCGCCTCTTCCATCCTCGCTCCCCGTTCCCGAAAATTTGAGCCGTGGACCTGATATTCCAGGGGCCACCAGCCCGACCCCACGCCGAGAGATATCCTGCCTCCGGAGATCTGATCGATGGTGGCCACCTGCTCGGCCACGCGTACTGGATTGTGGGCGGGAAGAATGAAGATCCCTGTTCCGACACGAAGGGTCGTGGTGCGTACCGCCACCGCAGCCATGAACGTCAATGGATCGCTCTGATTCCCGGGCATGAAGTGATGATGCCCGATGGTTGCTGTATCGAAGCCGGCCTCCTCGGCGATGCGCGCGAGTTCGTAGGTCTTGGAGTAGGGATCCGCGCCATCAAGGTCGCGAATCGTCGGCAGTGAGAGCGAGAAACGCACCGATGAACCATAGAGTTCTCGGCAGAGATCCGCTCGCCGAAGCTGAACCGTGAAAATTCGCAAGCCTACCAGGGCTGGCCGCCGGATAGAATGGACGCTCGGAAACTCTAAACGAAAGGACCGTCATGCCCTCCTCGGCCCCGAAAAGCACTCAGGTCTTCGACAACCTCATCGCCACGCTACAAGAGATCCGCGACCACTACGTCAACGACCCCCAACGCTTTTCCGATCCACTCGACGTCGTCGAGGGATATCGCTACGTCGGACAGCTTCTCAGCGCGGCGTCGGAGATGTTCTACGAAGCCGATCCCGAACGGCCTCGATTCGCATCGGTCATCTCGCCCGCCCGAAAACTTCAAGGAGACAACCCAGACGCCATCTATCAATACGCACGTATCCGAGGAGACCGCACCTACCGGATCACCGGAGTCGTCGACAAGGAGTGCTACACGTCGTTCACCGTCCACGGAGAGGACCCCGATGGCGCAATGGCCGGCCCCTTGCTCGGTGACGTCAACGACCGCGATTTCGAGATCGCTTCCGATGGCTCCTACGAAGTCATCTTCAGCGCAGATGAACACCCGGGCAATTGGGTAAAGCTGCACCCCGACGCCCACAACATCCTGGTGCGAAGCTACTTCGAACTCGAAGTCTCGGCGCAGAACGACTCCGGCGTTCAAGTACGTATCGACATTGCCTGTCTGGACAGCGTGGGCCCGCCACCTCCACTCGATGACTCGACTTTTGCCGAACGCATGGCTGAAGGCGTTGCATTCCTGAAGCAAACCACACTTGGCCAACCGTTATTCGGAAGCCCGTCACCAGCACCCTTTGTGGCTCAAGAACCCAACGACGTGGCGACGCCCTTCAGCTTTCGCCACAGCGAATTGCCTGTTCCCGGCGCTGCAGACATTCACTACTCGATGGGCCGATGGAACCTCTCTCCGGACGAAGCACTCGTCATGAGGGGGATCCTGCCGCCGGGAGTCTTCGCGAATGTGATGCTTTGGAACAAACACATGCAGACACTCGAGTATCGAAACCGCCGTTCGGCGGTGAACGCCGCTCAGCTCGTTCTCGAACCCGACGGCAGCTATCGCATCGTCATCGCCGCCCGAGACCCCGGTGTTCCGAACTGGCTCGACACCGGTGGACACCGAGAGGGCACGATCTTCTGGCGATTCCTGCTGCCCGAATCAGACCCCCCCAAGCCTGAGTGCGTGGTTGTACCCATCGACCAGATCACGACCCCGAACCAATCTTGATTCTTCTCAGTCGCGCCAAAGGCGCCTACAATCCATAGCCGCCCCAGTTCCCGAGGACACCATGGATTTTTGCTGGCCTGACGAGTATCTCTCCTTCCGCGACGAGGTCGAAGCGTTCATCGACGAATGGCGAACGCCGGAACTCAGCGCCGAGATGCGCGAACGCGAGGGCGCACCAGGCCCACTGACGCGCTCCTACTTCGAAGCTCTCCAGGCCAAGGGATGGATGAGCATGTGCTGGCCCGAGGAAATGGGCGGCGAAGGCCGGGACCCAATGTACCAGTTCATCCTCGTGGAAACGATGGAGTACTGGCGCATGCCCTATGGGAATCTCACCTTCACCTCCGTCGCACCCTCCATCGCGCAGTTCGGAACCGACCACCAGAAAGAGAAATATCTCCCCGGCATCTGGAAAGGCGAAAGGACCTTCGCGATCGGCTACAGCGAGCCGAATGCAGGGACCGATCTCGCCGCACTGCGCACCAAGGGAGAGAAAGTCGACGGCGGCTGGAAGGTCAGCGGGCAAAAAATCTGGACCTCGCTCGCGGCACACTCCACCAACATCTGGCTCGCCACACGTACGGATCCCGAGGCCAAGAAACACGCAGGCATCTCGGTGTTGATCGTGGATACCCATGCACCGGGGGTCACGATTCGCCCGCTGAAGACCATGAGCGGGCTCACCACCTACGAGACATTCTACGACGATGTCTTCGTTCCTGACGAAGACGTCCTGCCTCCGCTCAACGGTGGATGGCCCATCATCATGCACGCCCTGAACCACGAGCGCGTCGGACTCTCGCCCACCAGCAACCTGGCCCGAAACTACGACGTGGTACTCGAGCACCTACGCGAATCGGATCCAGAAAAGCTGCAAGACCCGATCGTCCGCAATCGCCTCGCCGAGCTTCGTGTCGATTTGAACCGTCACCGGGCTCTCGCCATCCGAAATGCGGTGACCATCGCTCGCGGCGAGATCAAGCCAGCCGAAGCATCCATGGCGAAGATTTCGGGGAGCGAGCTGCGCTACCGAATCACGACACTCTTGATGGATATTCTCGGACGCAAAGCCGGACTTGAACGCGGTGACGAGCGTTCGATCGAGGACGCATACATTCAAGGAAACTACTTGTCCTCTCCAATTCTTCGATTCGGTGGCGGTACGAACGAGGTCCAGCGCAGCATCATCGCGATGCGTCACCTGGGCATGACGCGTTAGAGGCGGGCAAAAACACTCAAGGCCTTCAGCGGTAGGAAACAGCATGAATCCCGACTTCACCGAAACCCAGACCTTGTTGCAGACGACCATTCGCAAGTATCTCGAAGAAGAGGTGCCCTTTGATCGAGTCCGTGAACACGAGGAAAAACGAGCCGCGGACACGAAACTCTGGGACGGCATGGCGAATCAGGGATGGCTCGGCGTTTCCCTACCGGAAGCTGTTGGTGGTGGCGGTGCAGGCCTCGTCGAGGCGGGAATCTTCGTTCACGAACTCGCACGTCGAGCCGCCGTGGTGCCCGCGGTCGAGGTCATGGCTTCTGCGATCGTCCTCGCGCGCCACAGCGACGGCGACGAGAGTGAACTCCTGGACTCCCTCGTCCAAGGCAACTCCGTCGTCGTACCGGCCATTCTCGAAGCCGACGACGATTTCGAAACCAACACGGCAAGCGTCAATGCAACGAGCAAGCTCAGTGGCGAAAAACACTTCGTCGACTATCCCGATTTCGCGACGCACCACCTCGTTTCCGCCAACGGGACCGAAGGGCTTGGCTTGTATATCGTCGAGCGAAGCGACGCGGGAGTGTCGGCGGAACCTCTGCAGAATACTGGACGCACCCCTCAAGCGATCGTTCGCTATGCCTCAGCTTCAGCGCGACGAGTCGCTGGTGGTGAAGCCGTAGCAGCGCTGATTGACATCGCTCGC
The DNA here is from genome assembly GCA_022447545.1 of Myxococcota bacterium. Lineage (GTDB taxonomy): Bacteria > Myxococcota_A > UBA9160 > UBA9160 > SMWR01 > JAKVBI01. The sequence goes on along the minus strand of JAKVBI010000026.1, from coordinate 52,294 downwards.
GCGCTGACTTCGGCCCAGATCCTGGGTTGCATGGAAGTCGCGTTAGAGATGACGGTCGAATACACCAACGTGCGTGTGCAGTTCGGGCAGCCCCTGGCGGCTTTCCAGGCCGTCCAGCACCATGCCGCCGACATGTGCATGCACACCGAGAGCAACCGCTTTCTCGTCTACGAACTCCTCGACAATCTCGAAAACGGAAGAGCGAGCTCACACGATGCCGCGTTGGTCAAGGCGTCTGTTTCACGTTCGATTCCGTTCGTCACGATGCAGGCCCACCAACTCCACGGCGGACAGGGATTGATCGAGGAAAACGACCTCTACTTCTTCACAATTCGCGGCAAGGATCGCGCACTCGCGTGGGGAACTGCAGAGGAATGCCTCGACCGCATCATGGATGAAGTCGACAGCCCGGCGCGCTGGCTCTGAGCCGTTCGCTGGCAAGCCGACGCGGCGACAGCGCAATGACTCGGAGAGCCCTTCGTGCTCTCCACAGGGTGGAAGCCGATGGCTGCTGCCAGCTCACAGGAAATTCAGCGGGGATTCCTCCTACCCGGAACGAAGGAAATGACTCGAGATGGCCCAAAACCTGCAAAACCCGCCGCGGCGAAAGTTCTGGGGATGGGGCTATGAAGGCCACGGCCCCGGTCCGGACGAAGTCCAGGCCTTGTCGCGAATGGTTCTCGAACGCTTTGGAATTCCCGCAGAAGAGGCCCGGCGCCCGCCACGGATCGAGGATCTCGACCTTCGTCCGAGTCGCGTCATTCCACCGGCAACGCTGGAATCGATCTGTCGAAGGGACTCGGAATCTCGTGCGGCCCACACTTATGGAAAGTCATTTCGCGACTTGGCCCGCGCCGTGGAATCCGAGTTCCCCCACCCTCCTGACTTTGTCGCGGAGCCACGCTCGGAAGAAGAAGTTCAACGCGTGCTCGAATGGTGCGATGAGACACGCACTGTAGCCATTCCCTACGGAGGAGGCTCGAGCGTCGTGGGCGGTGTGGAAGCCCCAGCGAGCGATGATCGCCCGTTCGTTTCGATCGATCTAACGCGACTGGACCAGGTGCTGGAAGTCGACGCCCGTTCCCGAAGCGCCCGAATCCAGGGTGGGGTGATGGGACCCTCCCTCGAGTCACAACTCCGCCCGCACGGACTGACTCTCCGCCACTTCCCTCAGTCTTTCGAATTCAGCACGCTTGGGGGTTGGATCGCGACTCGTTCCGGAGGCCACTACTGCACCCTCCACACCCATATCGACGACTTCGTCCAGGGCCTGCGGATGATCACCCCGAGCGGCGTCGCAGAGTCGCGTCGCCTGCCGGGTTCCGGTGCCGGACCAAGCCCCGACCGTTTGTGGATCGGATCGGAGGGGATCCTCGGTATCATCACCGAGGCGTGGATGCGGCTTCAAGACCGTCCCACTCTACGAGCTTCTGCCGCAGTGGCCTTCGAGAGTTTCAAAAACGCCACCGCCTGCGTACGGGCGCTGAGCCAAAGCGGACTGCACCCAGCCAATTGCCGACTCCTCGATGCCGGCGAAGCCCTGACATCGGGCACGGGCTCCGGAGAGAACCACCTTCTCGTCGTGGGTTTCGAGTCCGCAGACCACGACCCGGCTGCCTCCATGCGCCGAGCACTCGAAATCTGCCGCGATCACGGGGGGACGGTCCCCGAGGACGCCGGCGCCACCCGACATGAAAAAGGCCGAAAAGGTGACGACGCCGTCGGCACATGGTCACAGTTCTTCGTTCGAGCACCGTACCTGCGCGAAGCCCTCTATCTAGCAACGGGTCTGATCACGGAAACTTTTGAAACCGCGTCTACCTGGGATCAGTTCGAAACCCTGCACCACAATGTCACCCAGGCAGTCACCGATGCCCTCCAACGGATTTGCGGAGGAGGCACTGTGACTTGCCGTTTCACCCACGTCTACCCCGACGGCCCCGCCCCCTATTACACGGTCTTCGCACCTGGACGCGCAGGATCTCAACTCGAGCAATGGACCGAAATAAAGCAAGCGGCTTCCGAGGCCATTGCTCAGAGTGGCGGGACCATCACCCACCACCATGCCGTCGGTCGAGATCACAGGCCCTGGTACGACCGCCAGCGACCCGATCTCTTCGCCCAAGCCCTGCGTGCCGCAAAACGCGAAGTCGACCCCGGTGGCATCCTCAATCCAGGAGTTCTCATCGACCCCGACATCGCCCCTGACTCGCAGCCTTCGAGGGAAACACCGCAGAACGTGGTAGGTACGAACCACCCAAACCGATAACTCCCAAAGCGACTACGGCCTCAGGAGCACGGCATGTTCGGACTCCGCATGCCAGTGAACCATCCCCCGTCGGCAATGAACTCGGATCCAGTCGAATAGCTGGCTTCATCGGTCGCGAGGAAAAGGATGACGTGAGCCACTTCCTCCGGCTGACCCACCCGCGGAATGGGAAAGCGCGCGTAGGTGCCGCGATTTAGCTCTTCGATGGACGCCCGCCCGGATCCACCCATTTCGGTGTACATACCACCCGGGTGTACGCTGTTCACTCGGATTCCATACTGGCCGAGTTCGATGGCGGCATTCTTCGTCAATCCACGCACTGCCCACTTAGTGGACGAATAGGCGGAAAGACCCGCCGCCGAGTGAAGGCCGTCGATCGACGAAACGTTGATGATCGAACCGGAACCCGCCGCTTTCATGGGTTCGACGACCGATCGGATCCCCAGGAAGGTCCCGTACTGATTGACCTTGAAGACTCGCAGGTAGTCCTCGTCGGTCGTTTCGGTGAGTGCTGCCATGTGCACGATCGCAGCGTTATTGACCAGAACATTGAGCGGACCGAAGCTTTGGGCCAAAGCGATGGCTTTATTCCAATCCGCCACTTCCGTGACGTCCATTGGGAGAAAGGCGACCTGGCCACCCAACTCGTCAGCGAGTGCCGCTCCTTCTTCTTCGAGGACGTCACCAAAGACGACCTTTGCCCCTTCCCCGGCCATCAGACGTACCGTGGCTGCTCCCAGACCTCGCGCGCCACCCGTGACGAGAGCGACTTTGTTTTCGAGCCGATTCATGATGGTTTCCTACATTTCGACCGGAGGCCCAGACTCGAAATTCGGTACAGAGAACTCCGGCGGTGTCATTGCCTCGAACAGCCGAGGTTTTCTCTCAACCCTTGAGCTTCATTGCGCCCAGAAAGTCTCGTTTCCCCAGTTCGACGCCCTTCATGCGCAAGATGTCATAGGTGGTCGTTGCGTGGAAATAGAAGTTGGGTTTGGAAAAGGTGAACAGGAAGTCCTCTGCGATGAATGGAAGAGAGGCATCCCCCACTCGAAACTCGAGATCAGACCCCTCGAAGGCATTGACGACTTCCGGCGTGAACTCCGCCAAACCACTTCGAGCATCGGCCACCAGACTCTGAAGCCCTGGGTAGTCGAGATCGAGCTGAGGAGGCGTCGTGAAGCTACCGGCCTGGACACCTCGCAGCGCTCCCAACGAATGATGTGCGACCGAGACGAGCTGGAAGTGAAGGGGAAGCATGTCCGGATGGAGGCTCTCCGCAATCAACTCCGAGGCATCGATGCCCTGTTCCTGACAGAACGAGAGACCTTTTTCGAGTACTGCCTGGGTCGCTGCAAGTGTCTGTTCGTATAGGGGAACCGTCGCGTCGTACAGGGAAATGGCCAAGAGACTCTTCCTCCGATTGGTTTCTGGAAGGGCTGATTCTAGCCGCATGCAGGCGCACGGCACCCCGGGGCCTGCCCGAGCATTGATTTCCTCTATCCTCCGACCATGGAAAGCCCTGCTTCGGAGGCCCCCTGATCGTGACTTTCAAACGAATCGCTTTCGCCCTGGCAGCCCTTCTTCTCCTGGCCATTCTCGGCGTCGGCTCATTTCTCGTTTGGCAGAGCCAGGCAGGAGGCGACCCCGATTTCTTCGAGCGCGAGATCGCCGCCTTCGAAGCCACCGACTCACGCGAAATGCCTCCCCCCAACGGGATCGTCTTCACCGGGAGTTCGAGCATCCGCCTGTGGGACACGCTCGCCGATGACATGGCCCCCCTTCCCGTCTTGAACCGCGGATTCGGGGGCGCGCACATGGAACACGTCGTCCACAATGCTCACAGGATCGTAACGCCCTACGAACCCCTCGCCGTGGTCGTATTCGTAGGCGGGAACGACATCGGTTCGGGCAAGAGTGCATCGCAGGTCGCGGAGGATTTCAGGAGTTTTCTCGAAATCGTGCGGGCAGAACTCCCGGACACGGACATCTGGCTTCTATCCATGAAGCCCTCCAAGCTGAGATGGGACAAGTGGCCCATCATGCAAGAGCTCGATGTCGCGCTTCGTGCTTTCGCTCAGTCCGATGAACACGTGCGTTTCGTCAACACTGGCGAGGTTCTTCTTGGGCCCGATGGAACGCCGGATGATGTCTACATCTTCGATGGACTCCATTTGAATGCGGTGGGTTACTCACGCTGGACCTCCGTGCTCCGGCCCCTCTTGATGGCCCAATACGGTCCGACCTCCGAGTGAGAAGGCCCGAGCGCCCTCGTCACGAAACCATCCACCGCTGACGTCATTCCCCGACCGCGGTCTCAGCCCCGCGGTGGAACCTGCGGCCTGAAAAATTCCGCAAAACCACAGCATGAAATAACTGATACGTGAGGATGGCGAGCAACAAGTCGATGCACAAACGTGCGCAGTTCAAATGAAGCGCCAAACCAAAGAACCCTTCACCCAACACCGCGATGGGAATTTGAGTCGCGATGCACGAGATCAGGAAAGCCATCGCCATTTGCACCCTAGTGAGAACTCGCCGCTGCACGATTCGAACCACGAGATAACCGGACAAGCCAGCAAGCCCCAGCCAAAAAATCGGAGAAGCATGAGTGACTAGGGCCGCACGGATCGCCTGCATCGGTCCCCAACGGCTGAAATAGCGCCCGGGCTCGAGTTCGAAGTTAGGAACCGGTGGCCGGTTCAATGCCAGGGGACCGCGCAGTTTTTTCTCACCGCGCACGATTGCAGCGGGGTCTGAGAGGTACAGCCCGAGAAGTTGAAGCCGTGAGAATTCACTGATCGCGGCCATGGGCTTCCCGCGTGGATCAACTACCGGATGATCGCGAAGTGAGATCTTTCCGAGGGGGCGACCACGAAGAACCCACATCTCCTCCGGCACGTTCAGAGTGCGTAGAGTCTCCTCGGGATAACTGGATACCTCGGCAATGCCTTTGAACATGGCATGGTAGGCATTCGTGATGGGAAAACTGCGCCCCGTTCCCCCCAGGTAATGGATGACCGGGAGCGAAGCAACCAGCATGAACACGGAAAGCAGTGCAACAACAGACCCGACACCTCGCACCTGGGGTGGCGGGATGGCGAACGCACGGAAAGCAATGATCAAGAAGATCAAATATGGGGTGAGAAGATTGGCCGCTCGAGCCATTCCCACCATCAGAAACAAGAGTAGAAGCAAACCGACTCTCAAGATCCATCGCGGTGGACGCAACTCAAAGAAACCCGTCAGATCTCCCCAGGCAAGAAACCACAGAACGATTCCAAAAGTTCCCAGCACCATTGCAGCGTCTGGGTAGAAACTGTTCCAGTAGAGAAGGTACGCAGGGTCCGAGATCACCCAAACCAGCAGAAACAACTGAAGCGGAGGAACACCAACCCTTAGCGCCACGACAACGAGAATCGTAGCCACTAGGCCATAGAGCACACCGAGTTGTCGAAGATCGAAAGTATCGGGCGTAGTTTCGAGACCGAAACCAATCTGTTTTGCGAGCCATGCCATGATTGGAGAGCTCGCGGGATGTTCTAGAAGATTCGCCGGCTTCTCTGAATAGAGGCGAGGAACTCGTGAGTCGGGAAAGATGCCGGGCGACTCCAAGAATCCGATTCCTGCAGGCTCCATGACCCTGCCACCATCGAGGTTGTCGGCGAGCCCGATGATCGGTCGCTGGAGAAGAGTGCTCGCACAAAGAAGGATCAGAGCACCGATCGCAATCCACGACAGCCAGGTTCCGACCGAGCGGGTCACCATATGGCCAACTCCAACCCTTCCCTCACTCCAACTCTTTCTGCGTACCCAACAGAGAATCGACTGCCTCGTAGGGATCGAGCCGGCCCGATCGAAGGGAGGCCAGAATCTCCTTTCCACCTCCGGGTGTTGCCGCGAGAACCCGAGCCGCAGCGCGTTCGCGCAGCACGTCGTAGAACACGCGCTCTCGCCGCTGGACCGCTTTGCGTTGAAGATCCCCAGTGGCTGCGAGGTGCTGGTGATGCGCCTCGAACCCATCGACGAGCTCAGCGATACCTCGGGCTCGTTCCGCTTCGGTCTTTACAATCCGCGGCTCCCAGCCTCCGGCCGCCGAATCTCGCAGGTGGAGCATGGCAGTGAGTTGTCTCACCACCCGGTCGGCCCCGGGCAGATCTGCCTTGTTCACCACGAAGATGTCCCCGATCTCGAGGATGCCAGCCTTGATGGATTGAATGCCGTCACCCATCCCGGGAATGCTGACCACTGCCGTCGTCTGTGCGAGTTCCACGACATCGACCTCGTCCTGGCCCACACCGACCGTCTCGATTACCACCACGTCGTAGCCCATGGCATCGAGCACGCTAGCCGCCTCGAAGCTGGTCCTCGCCAGGCCGCCAAGCTGGCCACGGGTCGCCATGGAGCGAATGAAAACCCCAGGATCGGTTGCGTGCGTCTGCATTCGGACGCGGTCCCCCAGAATTGCCCCTCCAGAAAATGGGCTGGAGGGATCGACTGCAATGACACCGACCCTTCGCTCACGCCGCCGGAATTCGCTGACGATACGGTCAACGAGAGTCGACTTTCCGGCTCCCGGGGGCCCGGTGATCCCCAAAAGATGAGCTTTGCCAGAGGCGGGCAGCAGTGCGCGCAGCCCTTGGAGAGCTCCTTCTTCGCCCTCTTCGAGCATCCGGATCAGCCGAGCCCCTGCCGCCTGGTTGCCAGCTCGGGCCTGATCGGCCAGGACGATCGGATCGCGTGCCACCGCCTACCGATCTCCTTGATCCCACCACTCACGAATGAAGGCCGCAATCTCTCCGGTGTGGGCGCCCATGGTGAAGATCTGATCAACGCCCGCAGCCTTCAGAGCCTCGCCGTCCTCGTCCGGGATCACGCCTCCGACGATCACGAGCTTGTCGTCGATCTCCTCTTCGCGGAGACGCTCGAGCACCTTGGGGATGTGTTGCATCTGAGCACCCGAGAGGCTCGAAATCCCGATGACGTCCACGTCCTCCTGGATTGCAGCTTGGACGACCATGTCTGGTGTCTGTCGAAGACCGGTATAGATCACCTCCATCCCCGCGTCCCGCAGAGATTGTGCGATGACCGTTACACCCACCGTGTGGCTGTCCAAACCCAGCTTCGCCAGCAGAACCCGGATCTTGCGTTCGCCCATCAGACTCCCGAAGTCAACGAATCGGGGTGATAGACCCCGAAGACATCGCGCATGACATCGCAGATCTCACCCTGCGTCGCGTAGGCCTTGACTGCCTCCATGATGGGCGGAACGAGGTTCTCGTCCCCGATTGCCGCCTCCCTGACACGTTCGAGAGTCTTGGCCACCAGATCTTCATCGCGCTCCGCGCGAACGCGAACCAGCTGTTCGACCTGGAGTTCCTCTGCCTGCTGGCCGAGCTTGAACATCTCGATGGTCCGCTTTTCACCATCCTGCACCAGATGGTTGACACCGATCTGCTTACGCGCCCCGTCCTCGATCTCTCGGTGACGGTCGCGTTGGGAGCGGGCAAGCTCCTTCTGGAAGTAGCCCGCCTCGATGGCCGCCAACGCTCCACCCATGGCATCGACCCTCTCGATCTCGGCAAACACCTCGTCCTCCATTTTGCGCGTCATCGACTCGACGAGGTACGAGCCCGCCAGAGGATCGACGGTATCGGCGACACCCGTCTCGTGGGCCACGATGTTCTGGACGGCGATTCCGACCCGGACGGCCTCTTCGCTGGGGAGGGCATGGGCTTCGTCGTGGAGCGGAGTCGTGATCGCGTACGCGCCACCCCCCAGCGCACACGCCAGAGTCTGGATCCCCAGACGAGCGATGTTGTTGAGCGGTTGTTGAAGGGTGAGCCCCGTGGTGCCTGGCGAGCTGATGAGCTTGAGCTGCATGGACTCGTGGCGTTTGGCGCCATAGCGTTCCTTCATCAGACGCGCCCAGATCTTTCGGTAGGCACGAAGCTTCGAAACCGCCTCGAAGAAATCCATCTCGAGACCCGTGACGAAGCTCCAGTAGGGTGCGACTTCATCGATATCAAAGCCACGCGCCAAGGTGGCATCGAGATACTCCATCGCGATCGAGAAGCCGAACGCGAGTTCCTGAACCGGATTCGCCCGCGCCGCGTAGAGCTGGGCACTCACCACCGTGATGGGGATCCAGTTTGGGTGATTTCGAATCGTGTATTCGATGCAATCCGTGGCGATACGAAGACCGTGCTTGGGTGGGTAGATGTACCGGCCCACACAGGTGTACTCGATGAGAATCGCATTGGACATCTGGAGCGTAAAACTGCTGGGCTCGATGCCCCGCTTCTCGAGGGCGGCCAGAATCATCGCTAGGTTGACGGGCTGGGGCGCGTTGCAGACGGAATTCAGATGTTGGAGCTTGTCCCAGGGCAGATCGAGTGCCTGCTCCATGTCGGCGAGGGTGTCGATCGCCGTGCCCGCCCGCGCCACTTCGCCCTCGGCCAGGGGATGGTCCGAGTCGTACCCGTTGGTAGTAGGCAGGTCATACTCGATGATGAAGCCGTTGAGACCCTGCTCGAGCATCTTCGACCAGCGCTCGGCCGAGTCGTTGGCGGTCCCAAAGCCAGTGACCTGGAGCATCTTCCAGAGATCCTGGCGATAGCCGGCCGGCGTAGTGCCCCGCGTGTACGGGTACTGGCCCGGGAAACCCACATCTTCGTGGTAGTCGAAACCAATCTCCTCCAGATCCTTCGGGGTGTAGAGATCCTTCACCGGCCAGTGCATCTGCTGAGTGACGAAGGACTCCTGCCGTTCGCCCTGCTTGGCCAGGGCGGGGTCGAGTACCTCCCTGCGCCAGGTGGTCTCGGCAGCGTCCAGGGCAGCGGACTCCGGTGACGAGGGGGTGGACTCGGAAGGCTTCGGTTCCTCGAACTCGTCGGAACCAAGCGGCTCACGCGGGGCGGTAGACATGGCGGACTCCTCGGGCGCGGAATTGGATGGGCGCCTATTCCGGAACGACAATCGGGGGACGCTGACCCCCAATATCGCTGGCCCGTCGCATAAAAGCAACCTAAAGTTGCTTTTATGGATCGCCGCGCCTCCGTGCCCGAGAGCAACCGTCGCCGCCCGGGGGGCCGCAGCGCGCGGGTTCGGGAGGCGATCCTGCGTGCCACCCTCGAACTCCTGGCCGAGCGGGGATTTGCGGGCATCACACTGCCGGCGGTTGCTCGACAAGCCAGTGTCAACAAGACAACCGTCTACCGATGGTGGTCTGCCCCCCTCGACCTGGTCCAGGAAGCACTGACCGATTTCGAGGCGCTCGCGCTGCCCGACATCGACACGGGAAGCTGGGAAGGAGATGTCGAAGCATTCGTCCGCGCCCGGCTACGGCTCATTCGAGACCCCATGGCGGCGGGCATCCTGCGAGCCGTGATTGCCATGGGCGGCTCGGACACCACTCGAGGGGAGTGGGTCGACGCTTTCTGGAAACCGAGAGAGCGCAAGTGGCGATCGCCGGTGGAACGTGCGATCGAACGAGGCGAGCTTGCTGCCTCCGCTCGAGAGGTTCCGTTGGTCGAACTCGTGGCAGGCCCTCTCCTGCTCAGCCACCTGGCGACCGAGCGCCCGCTGTCGCGTAAAGAAGTCTCCGCACTGGTCGCAACGATTGCGGCAGGGGTGACAGCGCTGCACGGCCGGTGAAATAGGCGCCCTCGTAAGCAGTCGAAACGTCTTGGAGAGCCGCTCCGAGCGGGGCCTGCGCCACCCCCGAGGGAGGATGAAAAAAAGCGCTCCTCGGGGTTTTCTGAGACCGTCTGAAACCCTTGAAACTCCATGCCTGTCTGCGACAGGAGATCGCGTAGGACGTTGGTGAGCAGAATTCCGCCACTCTCGCCAACACTCGCGGCGTCCATGACGGCCACCATGTCGTTCATTCGCTCGTCGAGATCCGGATTCTCGGTAATTGGATCCGAGAGCCCCTGGCCCCGTTTGTCAAACCCGATGATGCGATGTTCCTCCGAGAGAACGTTGACCATGAAAGTCTGACCGGAGGCGCCGGAATCTGCTGAAAGAGTTCGAGATGAGACACGAAGCCCGAGACGTAGCCGAGGTCAGTCGGCCCTGACCCACTGACGTTGTACGCGATATTCAGGTCTCCAGAACGAGCGAAAATCGTGTCGGGCCCGTCTGGATTCGAGAGGGAGAAGCGGAACATTTCTTCGCTGGTCATGGTGACCCGTACGAGCATCGATCAACTGAGCTGCGAAGCGCACGGCATCCAGCGCATTGCGAACGCTTCCTTCGAGGATCAGATGGGCGCCGAGTTCCCGCCCAGCAAGGCGGACGTCGATGGACTGCCCGCGGTAGGCGAAAGTCGAATTGCACGCGATCACATCGAGCGAGTCGAACTTCGAGAGATCGGTTATCAAATCTTCCGTCAAGATGTCCGCCAGGTGCTCCTGGTCGACATCACTCGCCATGTTGTCAATGGCCAGAACTGAAAGAATCGGGCGGTCTGGAAGCGCCACTTCGGCATCCGCCACTGGAAACCAGCCTCACCCTCCGACACCTCCGGGACCGGACTGGAGGTTCCCTCGCCCGCCCAGGCGAGGATGAGGCCAAGGGGAAACCCGAGGAGAACCATCCAATGCCGTCCTGGGTGGCACGTAGCAAATTCGGAGCCGGAGATCCTGGCTCGAGACGATCAGTTGTGAAAGCGATGCTGGACGTGACGCTGCCTCATGGCGATCGTCGCTCGACGCTCGGATGCACTCACCCGCGGTGTGTCAGCGGGAAAAAACGAGGCGACTTCGGCTTGCGTAACCAGGGTCACCTCGGGAAGTTGCGGATGCTTGGCCTTGATGTAACGGAAGGCGATGAAGCCATCGCTACGCCCCTCGGTGTCGAGCCAATTGGGAACTCCAGGATCCTCAGCCGACGCGACGAAACGGATTTTGCCATCGCTCCCCCTGTGGATCTGATGTTGATTGAGGCTGGTCTGCCGGTTCGCATAGTCGCCCGGGTGGTACCAGCCGCGCCGATAGGTCTGGAAGGAGAAGTATTCGGCCTGGGGATCCTCGATCTCGATGACCAGCGCCATCCCATCCTCCAGGCGTAGAGGGATCCCTCCATACACCAGCGTCGTCGACCCCCCTTCGACGAGCCTCGGGGCAATGGGCTGGTTGTCTTCGACACCCCCCAGCATCATGCCAAACCATCGGTTCCAGCCGACGATGTTCGCCTCGATCCAGCTGGCCGCGCGCCCCAGCCGGGCGGCTGCTTCCATTTCCGTGAGCGGTTCCGGCGCCACACCCTCCCTGCCCTCCTTCACCAGATGAAATTTTCCGGACTCGGTCGTCTCCCAGTTCGCGAAGTAGGTACGGATGCTGAGAATCACGTGGTCCTCGCCCTGGCGGAGCCAATCGCCCTCCTGGGGTTCTGGACTGATGGTCAGCACGAAGTTCCCATCTGCGTCGATCGTAAGTTGGGAGAGGTCGACGGTCTCGGACGTGCCCACCTTTCCCTGATGCATGTCTCCCGCGGTGGTTTGCACTGCGATCTCGTGGAGCGATTTCACATTCCCATGCAATCGGTAGGTGGAGGCACCATCGATCCGAGCCCGGTAGTTCTTGTTGTCGACATTGGGTGCACCCCAACTCGTCGAGTCCGTATTGGAGATCATCAGCGACGCTGGATCGGGCCCTCCGTGTTCGAATTCCCAGCGCAAGCCTTCCAGGATGACGTGGGTGAGATGTTGGATTCCCTCGGCCCGATCCCGGTCCGTGCCACTCGGGAAATCCTTCTCCAAAATCCGATGGCCAAGTGAACCCATACGCTGAGAGAAGTCGTTCCATGCCGCCGACGCCTCGGTCTTCGGAGGGGACGGCATGAACATCTTCCTCAGATCGGTGATGCCATCGGAAAGCCAATACCCCAGAACCCCTCCCAGAAAGAGAAGAGCGGCGCCCCCCGCACCCCAATAGAGGTAACGGATCACCCGAGGCGCGCCGATGAGTGGGAACATCGCACCGGAAGGCGCCGTTCATTCAGGGTCGAAATTCCAGTTCCCCGAGATGACATCCAGGCTTGCTCATACCCGGATCTCCAAGCCTCGACACTGCTCATGGATTCCCTTCCAGAGTCGTTTGGGCTCCTGCCTCCGATCGCTAGAGCTTCGGGCTCAGGGCCATCTTTCTGAATGCAGCGAGCTGCACGTCGTCGATTCCGAGCATCTCGCGCCGATAGGTATCGAACGAGCCGTACTGCTTGTCAATCTCCTCGAAGGCAGCTTCCAGGTAGCTCCGCTCGACCCCCATCACTGCGCGCAATTGATCTTCTTCCATCCTGAAGAACGTGGCCGCTCTAGCCAGCCAAACCATCCGATCGATCTTGTCTGCGGTGTAAACATTGGTGAGCAGGAAATCCTCGTAAACGGTTTCGAGTGGAACGCCAAGAACGCGAAGAATGAGTGCCGAGGCAAACCCCGCGCGGTCTTTTCCTGCAGTGCAATGAACCACCGCGGGTAGATTTTCGGGGCGTCGGATCCATTCGAACATCTCGGCATACAGCGGAGTGAACTTCGTGACGAATGACCGGTTGGCCTGAATCATGACTTCACGCAGATCCAGCCCCTCCAGATCACCCGATTCGATCCGCCCGCGTAGGTCCTGCCCCGACATGGCGGGATCCCAGATCTCGAGTTCGGCCACCTGGGGAGGGTCGGTTTCCGGGAGACGATCCGGCTCTTTAGCCTTCTCCTCCGGGCTGCGGAAATCGCACACCAGACGGATGCCCAGATCCCCAATCCTTCGCAAGTCTCCATCCGTCAGACCATGCAGGTTGTCGGAGCGGTAGAACATCCCCCACTTGACCTCCCGTCCATCGACCGTCGCATAGCCGCCCAGGTCCCGGAAATTCGCGGCCCCTTCGAGATCAACGTGGCGCTTCGCGACGTGGGCAGGAAGTCCCACGAAGCGCTCGCTTGAATCCGCACAAGCCAGACCCATTGCCAGGGTAATCAGAAAGATGGTGTATCTCACAAGCTTCTCTCCTTCTCGACATCTCGACATGCAGTCTAACCGGCTGGTCGCAAGCTCTGCGAAATGAAATCTCGCCTGTAGCTGGCCCTTGGTGCACACTTGCTCCCGTCATCGGAGGAAAAGGTGTCATGCCGGAACAAAACCGCGTATCTAAAATCACCTACAAGATCCTGTACGTGGGGATGTTGTCCCTGGTGATGGGCTGCGGCGACTCCCAGAGCGAGGCCCCGACGGCAGACGGGCACACCGATGCTGGACCGAGAGTCGCGGCTCCGATTATCGGGCAGATCGACGACGCCCGTATCGAGAATGCCGCATCCGAGCCTGGAAACTGGCTCGCGTACGGGCGCGACTACAGCGAGCAGCGCTTCTCACCCCTCGAACAAGTCAATCGATCCAGCGTCGGACGGCTGGGCCTGGCCTGGATGAAGGACATGGGTTCAAACTTCGCCCAGGAAGCGACTCCTATCGTGGTGGACGACACCATGTTCTTCACCTCCTCGTGGAGCATCGTCTATGCCGCCGATGCCAGAACTGGAGAGACCCGCTGGCGCTATGACCCAGAGGTTCCCCGCGAGTTCCTGCGCAAAGCCTGTTGTGGACCCGTCAACCGAGGGGTTGCGGTCTACAAGGGTCGAGTCTACGTGGGCAGTCTCGACGGCCGACTGATCGCCCTCGATGCCGGTACGGGCCAGAAGGTCTGGGAAGTGGACACCGTTACCGATCACGGCCGCAACTATTCGATCACCGGTGCACCGCGCGCAGCTCGAGGCAAAGTCTTCATCGGCAACGGCGGAGCCGAATTCGGTGTAAGAGGTTACGTGACCGCCTACGATGCCAACACCGGACAGCAGGTCTGGCGTTTCTTCAACGTCCCCGGCGACCCCTCCCTCGGCTTCGAGAATCCGGCCTTGGAGATGGCCGCGAAGACCTGGAAGGGCGGCGAGTGGTGGAAGATCGGTGGCGGTGGAACCGCCTGGAACTCGCTGGTCTTCGACCCGGACTTCAACAACCTCTACATCGGTGTTGGCAATGGATCGCCCTGGACACGTGTGATCCGGTCACCGGGCGGAGGTGACAACCTCTTCCTAGCCTCAATCGTCGCCGTAGACGCCGATACCGGAGCCTACAAGTGGCACTACCAGACCACCCCCGGTGACAACTGGGACTACACCGCGGTCCAGGACATGATGCTGGCCGAACTCGAGGTGGACGGCGTGATGCGCAAGGTGCTCATGCAGGCGCCGAAGAACGGCTTCTTCTACGTCCTCGATCGCTCGGATGGAAAGTTGCTGCGTGCGCACCCCTTCGTGCCAACGACGTGGGCCACCCACATCGACATGGTGACGGGGCGTCCCGTGGAAAACGCCGAACTCGACTACCTGAATGAACCCAAATGGATCCTGCCCGGGCCCCTCGGCGGCCATAACTGGCAGTCCATGTCCTTCGATGCCTCGACCCGAACGGTGTACTTCCCCGCCCAGGAGCACCCTCTCATCTACCAGTTGAGTGATGAGTACAAGCAGAACGGTTTCGTCAAGCGCAACCCCAGCACGATGAACCTCGGCCTCGAGATCGGCCGCCTGTCGCAGATTATCGACGAGAACGTAGACGCTATGCCGGCTTCCGCCGGCTACCTGAAGGCCTTCGACCCGCTCACCGGCGAAGAGAAGTGGGTGCATGAGCACCTCCACTACTGGAACGGTGGCGCCCTGGCAACGCGAGGCGGGCTGGTCTTCCAGGGCGACGCCATGGGCAACTTCTCCGCCTACCACTCGGACACGGGCGAGATCCTCTGGCAGTTCCAGACCTACACCTCGATTCTCGCGCCTCCGATCAGTTTCGAGATCGATGACCGCCAGTACGTGTCGGTCATGACTGGCGCGGGCGGAGGCGATCATTTCAACGGCTACGTGAACGACACCGCCACCATCCAGTATGGAAACTTCGGGCGCATGCTCGTCTTTGCCCTAGATGCGACAGAAGAGATCCCGGTTCCAGAGGCGCTCGACCGCCAGATCCCCATACAGCCCGAGATCACCGCCTCCGCCGAGGAGATCCAACACGGCGACGTCCTATATCACGGCTATTGCGCACCATGCCACGGAATCAACGCCGCGTCGGTTGGTGTCATGCCGGACCTGCGTCTGATGCGCCCGAGTACGCATCAAACGTTTCATCAGATCGTTCTCGATGGTGTTCGTTCAGGCATGGGAATGGCCGGTTTTTCCGATGACCTGACGCCCCAGGACGCGAATGCGATCCACGCCTATCTGATCAGCCGCGCCAATCGCGACCGACAGGCGGCGCTTGAATAGGCGGCCGCCGAAGCGCAACTCGAAAAAGCTAACCGGGACGCTTGGCGGGGAGGTCCGGGGGCGGCATCTCTCGAAATTCGAAGTGGGGGCGATCCTCAAGACCACCTCTCGTCGAAAGAGTGCGCTCAGAGCCTCCCTTCTGCTCCTCGGGCTGCTCGCGATTCGGCTCGATGGGTTGCATGGTCAAGCGACCCTCGACGCGCTTTCCACGCTGGAGGAGTTCCAGCGCCTCGCGTGCTGATCTCACCGTTGAATCGTCGTAGGGAAGCACGTGGGCACGAGGCTCCGACTCGCGGCCACTGCGATCGAAGTATCGAAGCCAGAAGAAGATGGCGCCATCCTCACCGGCCGATGGATCCGGTTCGTCGATCGTCAACCACTGAAGCCGGAACCGCTCGGGCGGCGGATTTCCGGTGGGCCAACCTTCGAGTCCCTGAATGCCGAACCAGGTCACTACGTAAAGAGCGGAAACCAACAGAATGGCTCCCGTCTTCACCTTCCAGCCCCAAGCACTGGCCACGTTCAGGTTCAGCAGGAGTGCGGCCACGGCCACATAACACAAAATGAGGCCGAGGCTCATCGATTCTTCCCAACGGCCTTCAACAACAGCGACTTCGGTAACCGGTTCACGTCGAGAACCTGACCCGACTCGCCCAGTTCGAAACGCAAGGCCGTCAGTTCCTGCCCTGCACCCGAGAGTTCATGGGATCCGTAGTACACGACCTCCACCTGGGGGTTCAGTTTCTCGACCTTCACGGTCACTGGCAGGGAATCACGCGTATTGGCCCGGTAGTGGAGCAGGTTCACCACATACTGTCCGGGTGCGAGGCTTCGGACGGAAACCGTCTCCTGGTTGAGGGGGTTGGCAATTTCACGGCCGTCGATGCGTATGCGGTCGTGGACCGTACCCCGGTCGTCGCGATCCAAATGCATGAGACCCGTGTCCTGATTGTGGTACCAGACCAATTTGCCACGTGGATCCTCGACGATGGCGTCCACATCGTCCGGGTGACCATCGGGCCAGCGCACGGTGATGAGCATCTCGGCCTTCGCGTCGACCATTCCACTCTCGACGGGATCGTTCATCAGCGAGAAGGCCACCACGAACATGAACGCAAAGCCCAGCAGCGCGTTGAAGAGAACGTCCGTGAAGGCATCCTGGCTATCGTTGTGCCGCCCATGAAGACTCGGTGACACTCAAGCCCCCGAAGAGAAAGACGCCAAGCGCACGTCGGTGACCACAGCCAGCCGGTTCAGAAAATCCTGAGCCGAACTATCGAGCACCTGGTACTGGAGCTTCAGCAACAAGCTCGTGATCAGACCACAGAGCGTCGTGTACAGCGCAACCGCCATCCCTCCGCTCATCTCCTGAAGTAATGCGCGCGCGCTGACAGGGTCGAAACTCTCCATTCCCGCCACGGGTGCCAGCATAAGAATGAATCCGACCACCGTTCCCAGAAGCCCCAGGCGAAGCAGGGCATCACTCAGGAAATGGCCCGAGGCATGTCGGTTGGCGATGACATCAGCCAGGGCCTGGAGGAGCAAGCCCGTCTCGGGATCACCGGGGATCGTCTCGCGCTTAGCCAGCACGCTGCTGAGATGACGGCCGAGATCACCCTCGTCCCAGTTCTCCCCGTCGACTCGTACTCCGGATCCAGCCCGCTCGAGCACCGGTGGGTTCACGCCCGAGAAAGCGGCCTCGAGCCTGGCCAAACGGTCCCGCTCGGTCGAGAGGCGCCACGAAAGAAGCAGCCATTGGAGGCTCGCCCCTGTATAGACCAGCAAAATAACTGTCGACAGAAAACTGCGATCACTCTCCAGCGCAGCCCGCAATAAGCCTGTTTGGATGGCAGCGAAGAACCCAAACCCGATGAGGCCGGTGAGGATCAGAGTTCGGGACATGTGCTGGTACTGTGGGTTGCGTTCCGCCACGATGAAGTTGGAAAAGTACCACGGACACCCCCCTGACCGCCTTTCCGGCCTTCATGCCTTGGTTTCGACAGTCGGCGTTCGATGCTCGACCCTCCAGTTCTCAGCTGGCATAATGCGTTCGCATCCGATCACACCCTGTGGAGTTCTGAAACATGAAAGCAGCAAGACTCGAAGATGGCGTCCTGGAGATCCAGGATCTTCCCACCCCGACCCCCGGACACGAGGAAGCGCTCATCCGTATCAGCTCCACCGGGATCTGTCACTCTGATCTCCACATTGCCCGTGGCGACTGGGTGGGGGTTCCCCGCACAGGCGTGATCGGTCATGAAGCCATCGGGATCGTCGAAGCCCTGGGGCCCGGGGCAGAGCGCTACGCAGCGATTGGAGACCGCGTGATCCTCGGCCTGGGAGGCAGTGGTGGCGGCTACTGGTGCGGTGCGTGCGAGTACTGCCTTCGGGGAGAGCCCCGCCATTGCTCGCAAACCAAGGGAATTATCGGAACGTTCGCCGAGCAGTTCTGTGTCTGGGCGAAATCACTGGTGAAGTTGCCCGACAGCGTTGGCGATGAAGAAGCTCCCCTCGCATGTGGCGGCCTCACTGCGTATGGCGCCGTCAAAAAACTGCTCAAACACCACATTCAGCCCGGCCGCGCAGTCGCGATCGTCGGTGCTGCCGGCGGGCTTGGCCACTACGCGATCCAGATCGCCAATGCCTTCGGCTACAAGGTCGTCGGGGTCGACATCGGTGCCGACAGATTGGAGTTCGTCAAGTCGATGGGAGCCCATCTCGCGGTGGAAGCGGAAGATGCCGCCGAAATCGTGGAACGGGAGTTTGGAGGAGTCGATGCCAGCATCGTATTCTCAGCCCGAATGGCGGGGTTCGACCTCGGCTTGAAGCTTCTTCGACGCGGTGGTCTCTTCGTGGCAGTGGGCCTCCCCGCCACCAGTGAAGGCAACCTGGAGCTGAACCCGTTTGAATTCTTCCTGAAGGACCCGACACTCATCTATTCAGCGGTGGGGAACGTTCAGGACATGCGAGAGCTCGTAGAGATGGCTGCCTCGGGCCAGGTGAAGAGCCACATCGGCCGTGTGGGTGCACTTTCAGAACTTGGCGCGATCTTCGACGAACTCGAAGCCGGCAAGTACGTCGGACGCGCGGTCATCAACGACCTGGGAAGCTGAACCGAGGTCTGGGGCAGTCAGTACGACTCCAGACTCTGGACATATTCGAGTTCTTCGAGAGTGTCGTCGTAGGCCTGCACGACTTCCGGGTCGTTCTCTTCCCGGATCATCGAGCGCAGGACAGGAATCAAGTTCACCATCTCAGCGTCCTCGATCACACCGAGGGCCTCGAGCCGCACTTCGGCCGAGGGATCTTCGATGGCCAGGGTCAGGGCATCGGAGACATCCTCGTCATCAGCGAGCATGTACACGCTCGCGAGAGCGTGTAATTTCAGATCTTCTTCGAGTGCCCGCTCGATCACCATTTCCAGGCCCTCCACAGACTCCCGTCCTCCCTGTTCTTCCAGATCAAGCATCAAGTCGAGTACAGCTTCTTCGTCATCTGACGCCAAGGCGGAATCGAGTTGTCGAAGGCTCGAGTCTCTCTCGACATCATTTTCCGAGAGTTCTTCACTCCACTCGGCCATGGGCATTTCGACTGATTCTTCGATCGCTTCTTCCTCGACCGCGCGAGGCTCCGAGGACGGTGATGCAGCCGTATTGCCGACGTCGGTGACTTGTCGAGATTCTTCCGTCGGTCCCGAGCACGACGCGGCCCATGCCATCACAGCCATGACCAACAACACGCGAGCAATCGCGCGACCCATTCGTTCTTCCTTGTTGAAGTGGAGATTTCGTTTCATTCCAGAACCTCTATGAAGGCAGGCGAGTGTATTAACAGCGACGATAGAACGGAGGCCGATTGCGGACCGGATCGAGCAGGTCCAGATCGCCGGATTCGAGATCATACCCGAGCGGGTACGGGGTACGCGCTTCGAGACCCAGAGTTTTCAACACGCGGGGCTGCTGGTAGTAGTTGGCGTAAACGGGAAAGAGTAAGCCGGGAAAGAAATCGGGATGCTGCCCACCAATACGCTCGAGGAGCGAACACTTTTCATTCGGGGACAGGGCACCAAAGTCCACCAGCTGCCGGCTCTCCATTTCCCTGCTCAGAGCAGTGAGGCCCTGCTTCAAAACCGGAACCAATGCGGGCGACTTCTGTTGCAAGATGTCCCCCAGCCCGACCTCTCCCGCGCCGGGGGAGCCCCCATCCTCGTCGGGAGGAATGATCGCATCCAGCACCTGGGCAAGGAACTGCATCTCCTCATTCGAAAGTTCGCTCGGCGCTTCCTCGATTGCCATGGCTTTCCTCAGTCGAATAGATTGTCGAGACGCTGCTTCATCTGGTCGGCGATGTAGAGTGAAAGGGCCTGAATGGTATTCGTGGGGTTCACCGCACCGGAAGTCACAAAAATGCTGCCATCGATGATGAAGAGATTTTTCACATCGTGACTGCGCCCCCACTCGTTGACCACCGACTGCTCAGGATCAACGCCCATGCGCGCGGTACCCATCAGATGCCAACCCGCAAAAGGCAACGGCGCCTGGGCGCTGGTCTCGCGTGCCCCGGCAGCCACCAGCACCTCTTTTCCCCGAGCCACGGCGTGCTCGAGCATGCGCTCACTGTTTTCGCTGAGACGATAGTGGATCTTCGGAGCCGGGATTCCATTCGAATCGGTCAGATTCGAATCGAGGGAAACTCGATTTTCGAGTTCGGGAAGGTCTTCGCAAATGACCACCATGCCCGTGATCCGGTTGAATTGGCTGGCATAGGTCCGGTGATGGTCGGGTCCCCAGGAAATATTCCCACTCGAAATTCCAGAAATCGCGGTACTCACAGGACCCATCCCCCGAGTGATCTCGAACGAATAACCGCGAACGAAATCCCGTGCCGGATCGGTTTCGTAGAACTCGTGACTCATGATGCAGCAGCCCATGGGTCCCTTGTAACCGTCGAGAGGTTCGTCAAAGACCCCTTGGACCATCGCGTAGGGATGGAACATGAGGTTTCGTCCCACGAGTCCACTGCGGTTCGCCACACCATTGGGAAAATTCGCCGAGCGTGAATTAAGCAGTAGGCGCGGCGTACCCACGCCATTGCATGCGACAACGACGATCTCGGCTTTCTGCCTTCGCTCTACCCCATCCGCATCGTAGTAGACCACTCCATCGGCCATGTCGTTTTCGTCCATGGTGATTTCACGAACACGACAGTGAGTTCGAAGCTCGACTCCACGTCGCACAGCCTCGGGCCAATAGGTGACGTCGGTGCTTCCCTTCGCCCCCTGGGCACAACCCGTGAGACAGGGGCCGAGGTTGATGCACGGAGCCCGCCCTCTGTGTTCGACCGTTGCGATGGCACTGTCGGAAGGCCACCAATGCCAACCGAGTTGGTTGAAACCACGCCCAAGGGTCTCGCCCAAACGGCCCAGAGGAACCGGCGGAAGCGGCAACTCTTTCGGCGGATAGGCGGGGTCACCCGCCAGCCCCGCCACACCCATCATGAGGGCGTTTTCGTCGTAATAGGGCTCGAGAGTCGTGTAGTCGATGGGCCAATCCTCTCCCACTCCGTCCAAGCTGCGAGTTCGAAAATCCGAAGGGTGAAGGCGTGGAAAGTGCGCCGCGTAGAGGATCGTACTTCCACCGACGGCGTTGAAGTTCGAAATCGCGATGGGCGACTCACTGTCGTTGACCGGATAGTCCTCACTCCGGCCGCGGCTGTTGGGACTGAGGCCAAAATCTCCAAACCCCCGCAGCTCCCAGCCCTCCTGTGAACTGGGGTACTCGGACGGATTCATCCAGCCCCCCTGTTCGAGGCAGACGATCTTCATCCGGGTCTCCGCCAGACTCCAGGCAAATGCTGCCGCGGCAGCACCCGCGCCAACGATCACCACATCGGCGGTTTCTTCGGACATCAGCTGGTTCCCCCCGGCCGGGTGCGCTCCAACCAATCGATCAAGATGCGGTTGATCTCCTCCGGATGCTCCTGGTGCAGGAAGTGCCCGACTCCCTCGATTCGCATCACCTCCAGACCTCCCGGGAAATCCTCTTCCTTCATGGTGACGTCGTAGAGCCGGGTGTCGATGCAACCGTCCAAGGCACCCGTGATTGCCAAGGTGGGTACATGAATCGGCGTCTCGAAGAGTTCCAGGGTCCTCAGCGATCCAGGTGTGTTCCGGCCCACCATGGCTCGGTAGTAACCCAGTGCCGCGCTTTTCACGCCGGGCTGAGAAAGGGTCGCCTTCAAGTGTTCCATCTCCTCCGCCGGAACCCTCCACCCCGGAGACCAGTCGCGCCACAATTTTTCGATCATGGCCCAGTTACGGGTTTCCACTGCGAGGTCCGCAACTCCGCGCAGCTGAAAGAACATCATGTACCAGGAGTTCAGAAGCTGGCTGGGAAACCGTCGCAGGCCCTCGCTCTGCAATCGATTCGGATGAGGAACCGCCAAAGTCGCAATGGCGTGAAATCGGTCAGGTGCCAGTGCTGCGGCCACGTAAGCGATGATGCCGCCCCAATCATGCCCAACGAGATGCACCGGCTCGTTTCCAAGGTGATCGATCCAGCCGATCAAATCCTCCGCCATTCTCACCATGGTGTAGTCACCATCACTGGGCTGGGAAGCGGGTTCGTACCCTCGCAAGCTGGGTGAAATGACCCGGTAACCCGATTTGGCCAGAACGGGCATCTGATGGCGAAATGAGCGCGAGGTGTCGGGAAACCCGTGAAGGCAGATCACCATCGGCCCAGTTCCCCGAGCCAGGGCGGAGAATTCCAGCCCGTTGGCGTACAGGGTGAGGGACTCGAAGTCGGACAAAAGAAGCTCTCCCGAGATCGGCCTGCCGGAACCCACATGCGGCACCGATGGCGGAACTTCAGGGTAGCCAATATGAATCCGGCCCGGCGTCCGGGACGCCGAGGTCGACCCATGGGCGAGCAATGGACTCCGAAAATCAGCGCTCGCTTCCGGCCGTCGCCTCCTTCGTGTTCGAAGCCGGTTCCACTCCTGTCGCGTGAACTTCCAGCCAATCGCGAGTGGTGTTGGCAAAAATGTCGCTGAACAGATGCGACGGATCATCGAAAAACGCTTGGGAGGCTTCCCCGTCCAGCCGGAACCGTCCCACCAATTCCAGCGCCCCCTCGAGGTCGAACCCCTCGTAGTACATCAGACGGTCCGTGCCCTCCATGGGAATTCCCATGACTTTGGAGAAGTATTGCAGGTGCAGCTCACGCCTGTGTGCCGTTGCAGCACCTAGCACCACGACGCGAATGGAATCCCACTGCTCGGCCGTCAGCCGTTCGCGACGCCAGCGGCGAACCGTCTCGTCGACGGAGCGAAGCTGAGCACCGACCGCTCCCGGGAAATTCCCCTCGAGAGCGGCTCGCTGAGAGCGAGCAAAGTGAACCAGACCCTGCTTGGAGATCCGACCGGCCTCCAGGGTTTGGCGCAACATATCCAGCGACGACTGCAGGATGAAGCGCTGACGATCCAAACTCCCCTGCGCGGGGAAACGGTCGGGGGTGAGCGAAACAGTCATTGCTTCCAAGGCGGTGATGAAGCTCTCCACCCGCGATCGGGTCGCAGTCGAAAGAGCGCCTTTGTTCGAATCGGTGATGAGCAGAACGAAGACCGCCAGAGGAACGTGCCCAATGGTTTTAAGGTTTTCATAAGACGGAGGGAAGTTTCCCTTGACCTGTTCGACTCTCTTCCCGTTCAAATAGAGGAGGAGATCTGCTCCATTGACGACGATGAGTCCCGTCTGTGTGACACTCTCGGTCATGGCTTTCTGGGCAATCGCATAGTCGGCCATGAAGAGAGCATCGATCGACTTCATCGATTTGGATGAAGACTCCACAGCTTCTGAGGGGAGTCCCGCCCCACCCCCGAAAAACCAAGCCGCAACCGCCATACCCACCCAACGCCGCACCGTCACACCTACCCTCCAGCCATTGGTTATCCGCATCCTTCTCCTCGCTTTTGACTTGGCTGTGCACACGCCCCTATCCAATGGGAAGCGCTACCGAGAACCGAACGAGCCATTGTGTGGCCTCCATGCCCGCCCATCGAATCCTTCGTTCGCGTTCCTGGCGGGTGCGTTCGATCCACTTCGCGCCGGATCAATTGAAATCGGATTGGCTTCGCCCCTGCGAGCTCTTCATCAGTCGATGATCGACCCGCAGGTGATGGCCCGCAGCTGGGCGCGGAAGTCATAGGTCGCACTGGGCATCAATTGGGTCATGAAGATGACGACCAGGCTCTCGACAGGATCAATCCAGAAAGCCGTGCTGGCGGCGCCCCCCCACGCGTACTCTCCTGAACTACCAGCGGCACCGGTTCTCGCGGGGCCCAGATTCACCGAAAATCCCAGTCCGAACCCAATGCCCTCATAAGGTGTTTCAGAAAACGTGCCCTGAGCGAATTGGGTCAGATCGCTGTCATCCGGCAGGTGGTTACGCGTCATCAGTTCGATGGTCTTCCTCGAAAGCAGCCGCACACCATCCATTTCCCCACCCCTTCTCAGCATCTCACAGAAACGGAGATAGTCCTGGGCGGTGGAGACCAGGCCACCGCCACCCGAAGGGCACCGCGGAGGCTCAAGGTATGGGCTCGTATCGGGATCATCCTGGAGAAGGAGCTTCTTATCGAGCCTCCGTTCGTAGCAGGCCGGAAACCTTGCCTGTTTTTCCGGTGGAACGAAAAATCCCGTGTCCGGCATGCCGAGGGGCTCGAAGATCTCTTCGCGCAGAAACTGATCAAACGGCTTACCCGATACCACCTGCACCAAATAGCCGAGCACATCCGTCGACATGGAGTAGTTCCATGCCTGGCCCGGCGAAAACTCCAGCGGCAGGCTCGCCAGGGTCTCGATCATCTCGTCGAGGCTGGCATGGGTTCTCACCCCATCGAGGCCTGCCTTTCGATAGGCGGCGTCCACGTTCGTACGGTGCATAAACCCGTACGTGAGACCCGAGGTATGCATCAACAAATCCTTGATGCGCATGGGACGCTCTGGGCGGTCGGTCAAGAACTGGCGATAACTCCCCATCCGAAAAACGCCCTGTTCCCGAAACGCAGGGATATATCTGTGAACAGGATCCCGGAGCTGAAAAAGTCCGCGCTCGTAGAGCATCATGACCGCAACTGAAGTGATGGGCTTCGTCATCGAATAGATGCGAAAGATCGCGTCGTCTTCGAGCGGACGTCGGCCCTCGATTTCCATGTGTCCAAGTGGTGAGCAATGAGCCACATGCCCATGTCGTGCGACCAGAGTCAACGCGCCCGAGATCTTTCCCGGTACGATGTAGCGATCGCGCAGATGGTCATCGATTCGTTGAAGACGGTCCCTCGAAAGACCCACTTCCTCCGGTTCGACTCTCTGCATATCGTCCCCCTCCGTCTCAGGGGCCTTCACCCGAAAACGTTGGATCTGCTTCACGAACTCGTTGCACTCGAGCAGGTCTTCCATGCAACCCGCCCAGTCGAAAAAAACAGCGGCGATGCGATGGATTTCTACTCGCGGGTGCTCACAGAATTTCTGACCATCGCTCGACCGCTCAGCAGCTTCTCGGCAGGAACTCGAACGAGGGCAGCTAGAAGCTCGTGACCCCTTGCACTCAGATGCACCGGATCCTGGAACAGTTCCCGAACATCCGGGTAGCGACGAAACGCACTGGACGCATCGATCAACTCCACACCCTGAGCTTGAAGGTCCTTGGAAGCTCGCTTCCGAAACTCCCGATAGAGCGCCGGGACGTGTGCCCAGTACTCGTCTCCATTGAAGAAATGAGGGTTGAAATCTCCGGCCAGGGATCTGAGCGTTGGCTCTGGAAGCAACTGACCGATTTCGGGCTGCAACACCAAGAGCAACTCGGCGCCACGGGTGCCTGAGAAGTCCCGCAACTTGACGATGTTTCTCACATAGCCATCGACGATCGCATCCATCCACGGGCTGGCTGGCCCAGGGGGTTCGCGGGCTGGCCGTTCCCTTCGAAGCAGCCGCGCGATACCCGAAAGCAGAGTGCTCTTGCGCACCAGGGTTCTGGCTGCCTGGGCAACTGATGCGGGAACCGACGTCTCCACGGCATGAAGATCCACCAACCGGTTCTCCATGAAGTGAAAGTTCACATTGGTTCCAGGTCGAGGGTCCCGTCCATCACCAAAGCGCTCCCACCAGTAGGCATCGTAGAGATCGTTCCAACCGTCCAGAACCACGATCAGATTCGGCGCGAGATCGATGAGATGGGACACGACTAAACCGAGTTCCTGGGTGGACAGGAAACCTATGACCCCTGCGTTCAGAACTTCGACGCCCATCACGCGCCCAAGCAGCGAACTGTAGACATCTCCATATTCGACCAGCATGCCGAAGGCCGTGGAGCCGCCAACGCTGATCACCCTCGGACCCTGGGGAACGCGCTGCACCTCGGGGCCGCGCAAACCCAGGGAATTGATGTCATAGCCGCTGGTCTTGCGTTCGGGGAGATTCGCGTAGACGGTGGTCGGTGAGAGGGCGAGAGGAACACCCCAGCGGACATCCGAGACCGGCCGGCCGTCGCTGGTGACAAGATACATGTCGAATACAGAGGACGACGGCTCGTCTCCGAATCCCCGGTCCGGTGTCAGCCAAACGTCGAGGCAAAGCACCAGGACGAGGGCAGAGATCCCTGCCGCCGCCAATCCTAGCCGTGAAAAGATCGCTTCCATCGGACCTCCAGATGGAGAACCCACCCTTGTCTTTGGTGCCGTTCCCCGCGCCCCGTCTCATCGATGGCCGCAAACCGCCGTCGTCCGACGATTCCAACGCAATCCCACAAGCAGTATAGGTGGAAGAACGACAAGCCGAGCAGGTTCCACACAGCTACGGAATCGCAAATGCTCTTGGGCCGCATCGGGCGCGGTTTCACGGCAGCAGACCCGGGACTCGCCCATGGACACCGCGGGGCCGTCCCACCACGGGCAAAGCCGTGCTGCAAAGTCGAGGCGCGATCGTTTCCGAGAATTTCCGTGCTCTCTCGAAACCGTGGGCGTCAGCGGAAATCGGGAAAGGATACGTCGAGAAACGGGTACTGCTGTGCCATGAATCGAAGAGCTAGAACGGTGTGACATCGCTGAAGGTCCGGGTTCTTCGCCGTGGGACAACTGCATCCCAAATAGAGATCGCCTGCACTGGCCATGGTCGCCAACTCGTCCATGGCACTCCGATCGTTGGCGAAGCGCTTCGCCAACTCGCCCAGATAGGATTTCTCGAAACGCAACCAGGCGTTGTCCGTGGGATCCGCAAGATATTCGCGGACGATTTCCGCATCGGGTCGCAAAACGTGGCGCGTGTGCTTACGAGTATCTTGGCGGGTCGCCTCTTGCACACGCTTGGGGTAGTCGATGATTTTTCGGCCCCGCTGGATCGAGTAACGCGCCAACATGTCTGGCCCTCCATCTCAACTCTCTTGACCATACCGCGAGCAGCGGTGTTATTGTGGGCCGTCGGTCGCTACCAGGCGACGGGGAGGGCGAATTGAGGTTCTCACTCACCTATCCGATCATCTCGCAGACCTACGATCGAGGCTTACTCGAGCAGAAGAACCTGATCCGATTCGCTCAGGCTGCCGAGGAAGCCGGGTTCGATGCCATCGGGTTTACCGACCATCCGGCGCCGAGCGAGGAATGGATGGCCACAGGTGGGCACGATGCCCTCGATCCGTTCGCCGCTCTGTCGTTCTGCGCAGCAGCCACCGAGCGAATTCGCCTGATGCCAAACATCGTCGTTCTCCCCTATCGCAACCCCCTTGTCGTGGCGAAGGCCGTCTCTACTATCGACGTGCTCTCGGGAGGGCGCTTCACCCTATCCACGGCACCGGGCTACATGGAGGCCGAATACGAGGGCCTGGGTGTGAGCTTCGAAGACCGCCACTCGATCTTCGACGAATCGATCGAGGTAATGAAGGGAATCTGGTCCCAGGACGACTTCCGGCACGAGGGGAAGCACTTCCGCGCCAGTGGACTCACCGCGAACCCGAAACCGATCCAACAACCCCACCCGCCCATTTGGATCGGGGGGAACAGCCGACAAGCTCGCCGTCGTGTAGCGCGCTACGCCCAGGGATGGAACCCCTTTCCCGCCTCTCCCCGCATGGCCCAACGAGCCAAGACGCTAGCCGTCCAGACGACGGAGCAATTGAGTGTTCTTCTCGACGACCTGTGGCTGCAGCTCGAGGCCATGGGCCGCGATCGCTCCGAGATCGATGTGCAATTCATCAACCGGGAAGGGGGTCTCCCCGCCAACAACGATTTCAACGCCGATGCCCATCTCAATGGGCTCCAGCAGCTTGCCGAACTGGGAATTACCTGGACATCTGTCGCAACGCCGGGCGATAGCGTAGAGCAAGCCATCGAGACGCTGGAGCGCTATGGACAGAGCGTCATCGCCCACTTCCCACGTTAGGCGACCCATAGGAGGATTACAGCATGCTCAATGTCTCAGACGTGATGCTCACCGGACAGAAAGCCCTGGTCACGGGTGCAGGCCAGGGAATTGGTGAGGGGATCGCACTGACCCTGGCCAACTTTGGTGCCGACGTGGCAGCCCTGGACATCAATGAGAGCAAAGCGCAGGCCACAGCCGAGAAGGTGCGCGAACTCGGTCGCTCCGCTTTCTCGGCAGGCGTCGACGTCCGAGATTCTTCGGCCCTCGAAGCAGGTCTGGAGGCCGCCGCCTCTGAGATTGGTGATATCGACATCATCGTCAACAACGCCGGCTCGGCGATCCGGCGGCCATCCATTAGTTACAGCGAGGAACAGTTTGACGAACAGGTCTCCCTGAATCTCAAACCCGTCTTCATCACGTCGCGCTGGGCCGCCACACGCTGGATCGAATCCGGCCGCCCGGGCAATATCGTAAACGTTGCAACCACCGAGGGAATTCGGGGCTGTCCGGGCTTTGCCCCCTACTCTGCGGCAAAAGCCGGGATGATCAACCTGACCAAGACCCTGTCATCGGAGCTCGGTCCCTATGGGATCCGCGTCAACGCCATCGCGCCGGACTACACGCCGACCCCGGGTCTGGACGAAATCGACCTTTCGGGTCGAACTCCCGGGCAGAGAATGGAGAACATCATCAAGTTTATCCCCTTGCGCCGACTGGGTTCACCGGACGACATGGCGGGAGCCGTTCTCTTTCTCGTATCTGAGCTCTCGGCCTGGGTCAGCGGTCAGACCCTGACTGTCGATGGTGGTTCGCTGGCCTGTGCGCGTGTCGAGGGACCCATGCCCTTCCCGAACCTGGTGAAGCGCCTCAAAGAGAAGTAAGCCCCTAGAAATCGAGTGCGATCACGCGACGATCCGCGCCGCCAACGCATAGAGTTCGAGTTCGGTCCGGGCGTACCGTCGTGACGCGAAACTCTCGATCTCGTCGGAACTGCACGCGAGCGCCAGACGATCGAAATCGACACCGGATGGAGTGAGCACACCCCGAGCCACCAGGGATTGCAGGAGTTCTGTCGTAGCTACCCTTTCCAGGGCCCCCGAGAAATGGGGGTCTGCAACAGGCGAAAGCTTCGAAAGCAAGTCCAACTCCTTCGGCTGCCCGAAGCCCTCCCACCTCAGCCGGGAAATTGCGGAGACACCTCCCAGGCAGCCGATGCCCAAAAGCCCGAGGCTGATCAGAAACCGGCGTCGATTCACAGAGGGTGCCCTCATGCGGTTTCCGCCAGGTGACCACCCAGGCGAACTGCTAGGGCAACTAGTGAAATCGTCGGATTCGCCGACCCACTCGCAGGAAAAACCGATGAGCCTGCCACGTAGGCATTGTCGAGGTCCCAGAGCCTGCAATCGGCGTTCACCACGGAATCGGTTGGGCTCGTCCCCATGCGTGTCGTACCCATCAAGTGACCTCCCCCGGTCAACTGAATTCCTCCTCGCAACTCGCTAGTGCGCCCCAGACCACTGCGAACGAGAACGCGACTGAACTGATCGAATTCGCGGCGGATCTGACCGCGATCGAAATCGAGGTGAATGGCCGCCATGGGTTGGCCGAGTGCATCCCGGCGATCGTTGGAAAGAGTGACCCGATTGTTCGGAGAGGCCTTCATTTCCGACCTGAGGATCACCTGCCCAAATCTCGTAACCCTCCTGCGGCCGCGCAACATCTCCAGACGTTCTGCCAAGCCCTTCATGAATTGGAAGGATGAAGACAACAGCCCATGCTCGACGCAATACTCGGAAGTGAGCTGAAACGCATCGATACGGCCACGTTGGGGTGGACCCGAAACCTGGACCAGCGCGTCACGATCTACCGAAAGCAAGAAGGCCTGATACATGTGTGGGTGATCCATGAAATATCGACCCACCGGCGTCTTGGCACCGATCTCCGAAAGCAACAGCAAGCGCGGATTCCCGATTCCACCGCAGGCGAGCACGACTCTCATGGCCTTCAATGAAGCCGAATTCGCCCCCCCACCGGCCGTAGGCTCGACCCTCACTGTCTCGACGAGCCGCCCTCCGACTCCGAGACCCACCACTGTGTACCCGGGAAGGAGGTCGACTTGTGGACTCGTCTCCAACCAGGATCGATATTTCTTCGCGAAGCGGGTCGCGCGCCGATAAAAGGGTTTGTAGAGAATGTGAGTACTCCCGGGGAGGAGCACCGACGGCTTTTCGTAGACCTCGCTAGGCAGGTCGAGAATCAAAGCCGCTTCCTGGTATTTCGAAGCGAGTTCTTTGTACTGAATGGGCCATTCACCGGCGAGGAACGCGCGTTTCTCCATTTCAGTACAAAGCCCGGTCCAGACCGTGGACGTCCCCCCCAGCGTTCGTTGTGCATGAGCGGGGTAATAGTCGCTGGCGAGGTCACCTGAAGCGACCACCTTGGACAAGCCAGCGGCGTGGTGCAGGACTCGCGGTGCCCCACTCTCGATTATGAGAACACGTGCACTCGGTACCTTCTCCGCGTAGATCTTGGCAGTGGTCAGACCCGCCGGACCGCTTCCGATGATGAGCACGTCATACGTTTCGCCTGTCGGTTCGTCGAGAATCACGGAGTTAGCCCATCCTGGAAGTAGACACCGAAGGAAGGTAGCGAGCCGGTACGCCCAACCTGGGCGGCCGCAACTTCAGGCCCTCGTGATCGCCACGGGAATCGCACTCATTCGCGGTATCCCGGTATGGGGGTCGAAGTCCCTCTCGTTGTCGACCAGTCGCCCAGTATTGCTTCCGATCTCTCGGACTCTGCTGTCGTGATCGGGTGCATCGCCGAAACAGTGGGCCATGGAGACGATGCCTCTCCGAATTTCAGAAGCGGGCTCCGCGATCCCCAGAATCGACGCGTGGGAGGAGGCGATCTCCACCAGATCTCCGCGTTCGATGCCAAGCATTCGTAAATCCTCGGGGTGAAGGAAGGCCGGGTTGTAGGGCTTCCTTCGGCTGAGCGCTTCGATGTCCCGGCCCGAGGAGTTGTAGACGTTGGGCATACGACGCGAGATGAGTTGAAACGGAAACCGCTCTCGCTCGTCCGGAACGGACATTCCTCGTCGAGTAGGCGACCCCCCTTCGAGTTCGCCACGGACAGCTTCCAATTCCAGCAGCATGTCGGTGTTCCCTACGTCCAGACGATCCCGGCAGTCTGGATCTGCAGGCTGCACTCGGATCGTCTCATCATCAAAGATCCTCCCGTGCGGATGACATCGCACCTCGGCCAGAGGGATTCTCGAAGCATTCATGATGCCCTCGAAGACCTCATCGGTGGTGGGCTTGTTCTTCATGTCAAACTCGAAGGCATCGCGCGGTTCGCGCAGGACCCCAGTCTCTGCCCGGATGGGATAAGCGCGCAGCGGTATGCCCATCCTCTGAGAGAGGCCGTAGAAGAACTCCCATTCCTCCATGACATCGGAACCCACAGGCGGATCCACCAGAGCGGGGGAGTACTGAGCGTACGGCTCGGGGTAGCCGTGAGCCACATAAGTTTGTTCGATCGCCTCGCTCGAGATCGAGAGGCCCGGAACTTCCAGGGAGAGCTTCGGCGCGATCACGTAGTCTGCAAACTTGGAGGTGGCCGACATCTTCATGTCAAGAGTTACGAGCAATTCGAGCTTTTCCATGGCGCGAATGGTCTTCAGCTGATCGGGCCAAGCGGCAACGGGGTTGCTTCCGATGCATATCAAAACGCGAATGCGTTCCTCTCCGGTATAGAGAATCTCATCCGACAGAGCACCAGTGGGAAGACCTGCCGCGGAATTTCCCAGTTCGCGGGAACGGAGAGATTCCCCCCGGCCCCAACCCGCACGCGGCGGCAGAGCCTGGGCTTTGGGTGTGGCACGAGGCAGAAGCGCACCGGGGTTGGGCACCTCTTCGCCCTCTCGGCGCCAGCGACCACACAGGGTGTTGAGGGTAAGCAACAGGTACTCGGTGAGATTCCCGTGGGGTGCCATATTGGGTCCAGTTCCGGCAACACCACAGCCTCGTCGGCCCGCCGCGAAAGTCCGCGCGGCGAGTTCGATTTCTTCCGCGGTAAGACCCGCGCGATCGGCTGCATGAGCCGGCGTGAACTCCTCGACTCGTTCCGCAAGATCGTCGAAACCCGAAACGTACTTGGAACAGAAATCGGCATCGTAGAGCCGCTCCCGGATCACGACATGGAGAATGGCGGCCAGGATCGCCGGGTCTTCACCGGCTCGAGGTTGGAGGTACACGTCAGCGAATCGTGCCACTTCCGTTCGGCGCGGGTCGATGACGATCAACTTCATCCCGCGCCGTTTCGCTTCGCGAAGCCGCCGCCCCGGGTTCGAAGGTGGAATGCCACCAGAAATCGAAATGAGCGGATTGTTGCCCACGAGCAACCAGACATCGGACTCGTCGAATACGTGGGAACCTCCGAGCCAACGGCCGTGGATCGCATTGGCGACGTGCTTTCCCGGCTGATCGATTGCGCTCGAGGTAAAGACCATCTTCGACCCGAGCCCGAGCATCCAGCCGACACCCGCGGGAATCGACACGGGATGGGGACCTGAGTAGGTCCCGGGATAGAGCGCGACCGAGCGCGGACCGTGCTCGGAAACGATCTCCTGAATTCGCTGAGCGATTTCATCCATCGCCATTCGGCCCGAAATCGGCGCATAACGGCCATCCGCCTGAAGCTTCTGCGAAAACAGGAGACGTTCTGGATGTGCGTGTTGACGCGGAAGCTGGCGGCCTTTCGCACACGTAAACCCCCGATACGCCGGGTTCTCGGGGTCGCCGGTCACCCGGACCGGACGACCGTTTTCGACTTCCACGAGGATCCCGCAATTCGCGTGGCAAAAGCGGCAGATCGAAGGGTGACCTTGCGAAGACATTGAATCAGTCTACCGCGCCCACGGATGAGAGGGACGCGGTGGCCCATCACCTGTCCCTGACCCGGAATGTGCCAATGGAGATATCTTCGCGGAGAGCAGAAATCCCCCCCATTCAAGTAGTAAAATGACGGCCAATCCAGTGATGACCCATACGCGTGGATCCAACCCCGTAGATGGAAAGTGGAGAAAACACAGATGGCGACCGATTCAACGCTACCGCCCGGGCACACGAGTCTGGGTTTCGACCCCGATGCCCTGCGAGAGAAGTACCGACGCGAGAGGGACAAACGACTCCGAACAGACGGAAACGAACAATATGTCCGCATCACCGGAGACCTTGCTGGATTTTTGGATGATCCCTACGTGGCACCTGGCTTCACGCGTGAAGCTCTGGATGAAGAGGCCGAAGTCGCGATCATTGGAGGAGGCTTCAGTGGCTTGCTGATGGGCGCGCGCCTTCGCGAGGCAGGAGTCGAGAGCCTGCGAATGATCGAAGCGGGCGGAGACTTTGGCGGTACCTGGTATTGGAACCAGTATCCGGGCGCACAGTGCGACATTGAGTCCTACATCTACCTTCCGCTCCTCGAAGAGTTGGATTACATCCCCAAGGAGAAGTACTCGTTCGGCCCGGAAATCCAGAAACATTGCCAGCGGATTGGTAGGCATTTCGATCTTTACTCAAGCACCTCCTTTCAGACACGCGTGACGGAAATCCGTTGGGATGAAGACGCAAAGCGCTGGTGCGTCTCGACCCAACACGGCGACACCATTCGTGCGCGCTTCGTCTGCAGCGCGATTGGTCCGCTCAGTCGACCAAAACTTCCCGGCATACCGGGAGTCGACAGCTTCGAAGGTCACGCATTCCACACGAGCCGGTGGGACTACAACTACACCGGAGGAAACTCAGAGGGCGAGCTGACAGAGCTTCATAGTAAACGCGTGGGCATCATTGGCACGGGTGCAACAGCGGTGCAATGCATTCCTCATGTTGGTCAAGCCGCCGAACACCTATACGTCTTCCAACGAACCCCCTCATCGATCGATGAGCGGGGCAACAGCCCCACCGACCCGGAATGGGTGAAATCCCTCGAGCCGGGCTGGCAACAACAACGCATCAACAACTTCAGCATTCTGGTCTCCGGCGGTTTCCAAGAAGTGGACCTGGTCAGTGATGGCTGGACGGACATCATCCGGAATTTGTCGAGTATGGCCGGCAAGGGGGAAGACCTTGCAAGCACGCCGGAGCAACTCGCCGCCAAGATCGAGTTGGCGGACTTCCAAAAAATGGAGCAGATCCGGAACCGGGTGGACGAGTACGTGAGGGACCCCGTGATCGCCGAGGCATTAAAGCCATACTACCGGCAGTTCTGCAAACGTCCCTGCTTCCACGACGGTTACCTCAGCACCTTCGTCCGACCCAACGTGACCCTCGTGGACACCCAGGGCAAAGGTGTCGAGCGGATTACTCCGCGAGGTGTCGTCGTGGATGGCCAAGAATACGAACTCGACTGCCTGATCTTCGCCACCGGCTTCGAAGTGGGAACCGACTACGCGCACCGGTCCGATTTCGAGATCTTCGGCCGCAACCAGCAGAGCCTGACGTCGAAATGGAAAGATGGTGTCGAAACCTTTCAAGGGGTTTCCAGCCGAGGTTTCCCGAACTGCTTCTTCATGGGGGGAATCCAGTCGGGCATCACCCCCAATTTCACCGAACTCTACAACGAGCAGAGCCAACACATCGCATACATCATCGCGCAGGCCATCGAGAGAGGCGCCAGAAGCGTGGAAACTTCGGAGTCGGCCGAAGCGGATTGGGTTCGGACGATTCAAGCAACCGCTTCGTCGAACCAGGACTTTCAACTGAACTGCACGCCCGGCTACTACAACAACGAAGGCAGACCCGGCGAAGGCCCCGGTTGGTTCGGAGGGACTTACGGAGGAAGCGCCCAGGAATTCTTCCAGATCATGAGGGATTGGCGCAGCGATGGAAAACTCGAGGGCTTTGAAATGTCCTAGGCTGGGGTCCGGCCCTTCGCATCGAGCAAACTCTCTGCTTTCTCTACATACCGTTTCATGTCCTGCTCGAGTACCTGCATATCGAACTTCGGACCGTTTCGGATTTCGAGCACGCGCACCCCTTCAGGCCCTGCCGTATATCCATACGGGTGGTCGGCAGGCACGAAGAATCCATCTCCTGGCCCCAATGTTTGACTGCCCAGATTGGCTTGACCTGCAAGAATGAAATAAAGGCAATCGAGCGAGTGGCTATGCCTCCAAACCGTGAAGCCTGGGGCGAAGTCACCGACCACCAGGCTCGCACCGCCTTCACCCTCCTGACGAAACGGAACGGTCACTCGTTGCGCGGAAGAAGCTTTATCGCGATAGGTTCCCTCAGAGAGCACCTGCCCCCCTGCTCCATCGATAAATACGGGATCATCCATCATCCCAGTGTCATCGAGCAGTGGCGCATCAGCCGCGCGAAAGATTGCAAACGGAAAAGACATTCTGTTCCTCCTTCAGGCCCTCGGCGAGGACGGCTATCGTCACACGCAAGCCAGATCAAAAGCGAGACTCAGACGTACGCGTGTGACCCCTCAGGTCGTCTGGCCCAGGCTGCCCAGTAGTTCCAGAGTACGGTCTCCAGAGCCCGGTTCCGCATCGAAGGGAAAGACGCACAAGTCCGTCACGCCAGCATCCGCGAGCCGACCCAGTTCCGCACGCACCTTCCCCTCATCTCCCAGAACTGCGATCTCTTCCACACCTTCGACGCCTTCCCGATCGAGCATTGCGCGATAGGACGGAACCGCCTTGTAGTGACCAAAAACCTCTACCGCCCGCTCGCGGGCGTGCGCAAGATCCCCGGTCACTACCACCGGCAAACCTGCCACGACTCGGGGCTCAGGCCGACCCGCCTCTGTAGCGGCCTGGCGCAACGTAGGAACCACAAAGTCTCCCAGTGTGCGAAGACCGGCCGCCCAGGTGATGGTTCCGCCCGCAAGGCTACCCGCCAAACGCAGCATGACCGGTCCCAACGCAGCAATCAGCACGGGAAAGGACACACCCGTGCGAAAGATGCCCTGAATCCGCGCGGTGTAGCGATCTCCTTGATGGACCAACTCTTCGCCGCGGGCCAAGGGAGCCAACACCTCGAGATACTCACGCATGTGGGCGGCGGGTTTTTCGTAGGAGAGCCCGAACATCCCCTCGATCACCATCTGGTGTGACAAGCCAATGCCGAGAGTGAAGCGCCCACCACTCGCATCCTGGGCGCTTGCAGCCGCTTGCGCCATGGTGAAGGGATGGCGTGTGAACGTCGGAACTACAGCCGTCCCCAATTCGATTCTCGAAGTTCGAGCACCCGCAGCCGCCGCAGCGGTCATTGCATCCACTGCAATCTGGGCGATCCACGCTGAGTCGATTCCGAGTTCCTCGGCACGCTGAGTTCGCTCCAGGATGCCGGGGATGCTGGGCGCCGCCCCCGTGCCTTCACCAACCATCACTCCGACGCGCATGGCGTTCCTCCGCTCCCGCTGGAAGTCTCGCGGCACTTATGGCCGACCGGTTGCCCCCGCCTCCAACAAAAGGGGCACTGGCTCGCAACGCCACGATCAGCCCGGGCCTCAGGCTCTTGACGAATCACCCTGCATCTTCTTCAACATGGCTCCCATTTTGGCGTGAACCATGTTGACGGCTTGCAGGGGCCGGATCATGACCTTGAACTCGACGATTCGCCCTTCATCATTACAGGTGATGATGTCGACACCATTGACATACTTGCCACCCATGTTCGTTTCGAACTCGAGAATCGCCTGATTCCCAGTGATCACTTTCTTCGTGTACCGGAATCCGTTCTCTCGGTCCTCACCCTTCCCCTCTGCTCGTTCACCGCGAGGTTCACCCCCAAAGGTCGATCCCGCCGCCAACAAATAGAGCTTCGTGACCTCCCTGCCCCGCTGAGGCGTGAACACGACTGGAGAGTAGAAGACGACCTCCGGATCGAGGAGATCGTCTAGAAAGGCGCTCCGATCGCCCACGTCGTTTCCGTGAATAAGGTCGAACCATCGCTCCAAAGTGGCTTCGATCATATTTCCCCTCGTGGCCTGAGTCGCGTCGCGCCTTCAGGTCCCGACGACATCCTTCCAATAATCGGGTGCGCTGCGTTTGAGTTGCTCGTGGAGCTTCCTCGCGTCGGGTATCGTGCCATCGACATCGGTAAAGCCATAGTCAGTGGCGAGTTCCGCACCCCAGAAGGATCCACCTGTCCGTTGCATACGCTGAGGGTCCGCCGCCAACGCCACCACGCCTCGGCCCGGGAAATGTGGCGTCTCGGCATAGCTCAAATCGAGACCGTGCAGGGTCGTACGACCATCCGGCTCTTCAACCGCCTCGACAAGACGATTTTCTCCTATTACGAGCCCAGGCCAAATCGACATCACCGCTACGTCGTGCTCCCGCAATTCCTTGGCCATGTCTGTAGTCAGTTTCTCTACACCGGCTTTTCCCACTCCGTAGGCCACACCCATGAGGTACTCGCGGGAACCATGAGAAGAGACATTCACGATGATCCCGCTGCGCTGGGAGATCATCATGGGGGCTGCATGCAAACTTGCCACATAGTGGGAGCGCAACCCCACTCCGATCAGATCGTCCCACAACTCGATGGGGAGCTCCCAGAAGCGCTTGCCCACCATGGATCCCATTTCTGCGGTGGCATTGTTGACGAGAATGTCCAGACGCCCCTCATCCTTTTGAATTCGTTCGAATACCTCGGAAACCTCGGTATCCACATGGTGATCGCAACGCATGGGGACCGCCTTGCCACCATTGGCCTCGATCTCTGCTGCTGTGGCACCCACCGTGCCAGGACGCTTGGGGTCTTCAGTCGTCGATCGTCCGGTGAAATAAACGGTTGCACCTGCGGCACCCAATTCGAGCGCGATGCCCTTTCCAATTCCCCGAGTCGCTCCAGTAACGAGAGCCACGGAACCAGCCAGCACTTTTTCGGTCTCGCTCACGATTTCCTCCAGCCCAAGAGAATACGATTTTCGCATCGGGGACGCGTGAAATCCAGAGCCTTGGTGGCCGACGGGAACCCACGAGATTTCGAGTACTACGTGTTGTCTTTTTCTTCCGCCAGCAACGCTCATTTGAGAAAATGTGCAAACGATGCATTCGCCACAATCGATCGGATCGCCTTCTAGAGAATGGGGCGGCGATTCCGGTCCGCCGATGCATGATTTCGAGACTTGGAGGATCACTCATGGAATTTGGTTTGGGATTTCCCTGCATGAACCTGTACCCGCCGACCCTGCAACCCTGGGAGGCCACGGCGACCGGGGCGGACATCGTGACCATCGCTCAGAAAGCCGAGAGCGTGGGATTTTCCTATCTCTCGGTTTCAGACCACGTCGTCATGTCGAGTGAAATGAACGAGGCAATGGGAGCGCGTTGGTGCGAGGGTGTAACCGCCATCGCGTTCTTGGCGGGCGCCACCAAGCGCATTCGCGTGTACAACAGCGTCATGGTCTTGCCGTACCGAAACCCCCTTTTGGTCGCGAAACAACTCGCGACGCTAGATTTGATGTCCGATGGCCGAGCCATTCTCGGAGTGGGCATCGGTCACCTCGAAAAGGAATTCGAAGTACTGGGGGTCGCACACGCCGACCGGGGTCCGCTTACCGACGAGTACCTCCAGGCAATCAACTCACTCTGGACCCAGGAAGAACCATCATTCGACGGGTGCTTCGCCTCCTTCGACGGCATCGTTTTCGAGCCCAAGCCATCGCGCGTTCCCATCTGGATTGGGGGAAACAGTCCTGCTGCGATCGCCCGAGCCGCGAGGTCCGGGGATGGCTGGGTGCCTTGGAAGATCACGACCGATGACCTTCCCGCTTTACTCGACGAATTGCGCCGCCAACCCGGCTACGACGATCGTCCTTTCGACATCGTAATGCCCATGATGATCATCCAACGCGAAGAGGGAACCCAGCGCATACTCGGCCAGACCATCATACCGGACGGTAGAGACCAGTGGCTCAAAGCAGCCAACGCCAACCATCGCGCGGGCGCAACCGTAACCTCAGTCAGCCTAGGGCATACCCGCAGCATCCAGGAATATCTCGACAAGCTCGAGAGTTTCGGTAGCGAGGTAATCCCACAGTTTCGGTAATTGCGAGTTCCGCCGGTCTCTAACTCACTCGTACATGGCACGTCTCGCGAGCGACTGGATTCAGTCGTCTTCGTTGACGAGAATGGTTCGTTTCTCACCAGTCGGCCCGAATCCCGTTTCTTCGAGGTGCTTCATGAACGCACCGATTTGCGCCTGACTGGGAGGCTCGGGACCGGCCATGCGTCGCGCAATTTCGTCTTCGATCACTTCGGGCCATACCTGAGGAAAGAGGCTCCCGCCCAAACGATCACCCGGCTCGAGACCATGATCCCAGAGAAGGGGCATCGTGGCGTGGCGCGGCGCGAAGCGCACATCCTCGCCACAGTAACGGAAAGCAAGGGCTCGTCGATCGATCGTGTTGGATGCATTTCCAGCCGACCCATGACAGACCACCGGACCGAAGAGAATCACATCGCCAGGGTCCATGTCCCACCCGACCACGTCGTAATCACTGCGCTGCTCGGCGTAGTTGGGAGCCGTAGGGAGATCGGTATCCATCAAGTATGCGTCATGCCCGGGTGTGACTGCCTTGAAGCGTTCATTCCAGTTCTGAGAGCCGAGAACGAACTCCAGTCCACTCGACTCGCGGGTAACTGGATCCAAGGGAATCCAGAACGAAACGATTTGCGTGCCGGAAACTGGCCAAAACGGAATGTCCTGATGCCAGGGAGTATCCACTGGACTTCCGGCACGCTTGACAAAGAACTGTTCGTAGAAGAAGTTGATCGTCGCTGTTCCAAGAACCTGATGAGACAGGGCTGGAAGCACCGAAAATAGGGCCAGGTCCCGGAATGCGTCGTGTAGCTTCCAGACAAAGATGTCACCGTGAAACCCCTTGCTCTCGCGGTTGAGAGCCGACTTCCCCAGGATCGACAGCTTCTCGATCGCATCTTCCAACGCTTCGCGCAGGTGATGGATGGTCTCCTGATCGAGCAGACCCCTCGCGCAGACCACACCGTCCCTCTCGAAAGTCGAGAGTTCTTCTTCCGTGAAGTAACGCGACGGCACCGCGGGCTTGGGCAACGAATTCCTCATCTTGGATACTCCTCATGAGTGGCCCAGTGGTTCTCTTCCTTGCTCGGCACGAAACACCTCTTCTGCCTGAGTCAGGTCATGGACGCGTCGTTTTGGCGAAAAAAGCGGTGCATGTGGCTCTGACAGCCCGATGCGCCGAGAAATCGTGTGCTCCAGCGGGAGGGGCCCCAGATCACGCCTTCGAGATCAGTTCCTTGACCTCGCGCTCGACGACCGTTCCTGAGAAGAAATCCGGGTTCGTATCGGTGTAGAAACGGGCCACATTGCCAAAGACAAAATCTTGGAACTGGTCCTCGTCGAGCCAGCCGTGGTCCACGTTTTCGTGGGCCTCATGTAACACATCCGTCATCTCCGGCACGTCCCAGTGTCCGATGTCCGAGCTGAACATCGCGTTGATCCGAGCCCCCAATGGAATGCGGTGGGTGTCAAAGGCGCTGGGTGTCATGGGGTCGTCGGCTTCGCAACCGAAGTAGAAGCTGGAGACAAACAAATCCCGCACATCCTCGGGCCCGGAGATCTCCAGACCCGAGAAGTCGTCCCAGGGCCCGTCGTTGGCCCAGGATGGAGAACCGGCCGCCTCGTCTTCGACGCGATTGAGCATGGAGCCACCATATCGCTTCACCAGACGGGCGAGTTCCTCGTGGTCAATGTGTTTGGGGTTGTAGCTCTGAACAGCCTCTGGATTTCGCTTCTCCCAACGGCCGATCAAGTCGCCGTAGAGCCCGACACCCCAGTGCACACCGCCTTCGAGAAGTCCCACACGCAGCTTCGGAAATCGCCGGGTCACCCCTCCCAGGAAGAGAGACTTTGCCAGAGCTTCGCCCACGGCGGCGAAGTGGCCGATGTGGTTGTGCATGTAGTTCGTCAACGAACGCCGGAAGCCAATCCCCATTCCACCCGAGTGCGAACCCACCGACACCCCGAGTTCCACGCAGCGGCGCCAGAAGGGATCGTAGTCCATGGTGCTGTCGATCCCGAAAGTGTCCCACCAGACCGAGTATTCCCCTGGTTCGGCCACGTCGCGTTCCACGAAGCCCGCAATCATGGCGGCCTTGAGCCCCAGCACCTCGACGGCATGCTCGAGGGTCTCGATCGCCTCGTCCGGTGAGTGCATGGGAATTGCCGCTGCAGGTGTAAGACGGTGGGAAAATTCACCGAAGGAATCGCTCGAATAGCGGTTGAGGGCGCGACATGCCGCCCTGCGAGTGGCCTCGTCTCGCACGTGCGGGTACAGCAGGCCAGCACTTGGATAAAGGACCGCAAAATCGATCCCCATCTGGTCGAGGCGTTCGTACAACAAACCAGGTAGTGTCGCTGTCGCGAGATCCAGGGTATTCGCCGCTGGCGCTGCCCACCAGGGTGTCCGCGTAGCGCGTCGACGCAGCCGTTCCTCGTGGCTCAAGCTCGTGTAGCCGAAGGTGCCCGTTCCCAGGCTCAATCCACTCCCAAAGGCTTCGGCAGGTTCGACGCCCTCCTCGCGCAAGTAGCTGTTGAGCGCTGGATGGAACTCGAGGAAGTGACCATCCGCGTCAACCACCGGATGATCGAGTTTTGCGCGAACACGTTCAGAAGGCGTGAGGTCACCCGGCATCTTCTGTCCTCCTGCGTTCTTTACAGAATAGACTGCGGCTGCCTTCAATCCAAGCGGGTTTGATAGACTTCGCGGGCGAAGAGTCGGCACAGCGACTCATCAGCGGGGCGGTGCCACGTCGCAATAGAACCAGAACAGGAAACCATGCGTGTCGACGGAACAAGGGGCGGCTGGGGCAGACCTTCTTTCCCGAACGGTCTCGGAAGCGGCTGGTGAAGACACGCGCAAAAACGGCCACGAGTGATCGCATACGCGTCGGCTGGGCCGTTGCCATTGCTGCTGCAACCACTTCGCGTGTTGCCTACGCGTTTTTGCAGCCAGGACCCTCCGGCTACGATGCCTTTGCCCACATCGCCTACGTCCTTTTCTTGGACACCTACCAGTCGGTTCCGCTGGCCGATCAGGGCTGGTCGTACTTCCATCCACCCGTCCACTACGCCCTGGGCTGGCTCCTCGCACAATGGGGAAGCGGCGACGTTCTGATTCGCGGACTCTCGCTCCTCAGCGGTGCCGCGAGCCTCGGAGTCGCTGGCCTGGCAGCGGACGTAACGGGCCGAGCCCTCGGAAAGAAGACACCTTTCCCGTTACTCGCCTTCGTCTCCGTCGCATTTCTTCCACCCCACCTCTACAGCAGTCCGATGCCGGGCAACGAACTGACTGCCACATTCTTCGGTGGTGCCGCCGTCGCTCTGTTTCTCGCCAATACCGGGCGCAAAGCCCCATCACGCGGCCGCGATGCCGGCGTCGGAACCCTGGCAGGGCTGGCGCTACTCACCAAGTTCAGCGGCCTGATCCCTCTACTCGCCATCCTTGCCGCCTTGACCTGGCAGTATTTGGTTTCGAGAACGACCACACGGGAATTCGCAATCCGGGTGGGCATCATCGCAGGTCTGGCCTTCGGGCTGTCCGCCCCCTACTACGCGCGCAATACGGTGGAATTTGGAACCCCCTTCGCCATGAGTCGCACGTTTCCTCTCGTTGCGGCCATCGAGAACGAACAACCACCAGGAGAGCGAAGCCTCGTCGATTTCATCCAAGTTCCAACCCGCCTGTTCAGTGATCCGCGCCCGATGTCCGATCACCTGGTGCACTCGGTTTGGGGAACCGTCTATGCGCGCACATGGGCCGAAAAGGTCGCGGACCCCGATCTGCGCCGAGCACTCGTCCTCGCAGGCGTCATCCCAACAATCGTAATCCTCCTCGGCTTCGTCCGATCATTACAAGCGATCCGGCGTGAACGGGATGCTCTGATCGACGTCACCCTGGTGCTCCTCGCCATGGGCAGCGTCGCAGCTTTCGCGATTTTCGCGTGGCGCGTTCCGATCTTCTCGGCCCTGAAGGCGTCGTACATGCTGAACCTGTCCCTACCCGTTGGGCTGTTCATCGCTCGGGCCGCCGCGAACCCCCCCCTGCTGTGGAATGGTGCGCGCCGTTGGCTGATTCCCAGCCTCGTCGTAGCGACGAGTGTTTTCGTCACCCTCGCCTACATGCCGCGGCTACCCAGAGAACCAAAGAATCCGGCCATGGGGGTCGTGCATGCTCATTTTGGCGAATACGACGCCGCCCGGGAAACACTGATCGGAAGCTACGAGCGTTCGAAGCAAAGCGTTCTGAGAGCCCAGGCTCGGGAAACCGGCTCGCTCCTTTCGATCCAGGAGGCTCTCGCCGCTATCGAACTTCAAGCGGGGCGACCGCAGGCAGCGCGGGAGCTGTATCTCGAACTCACCCGGAAGGAACGCCCGAACTCACCGATCGTCGCCCCCACCGACCAACTGCTGAGCAGCGCCGCTGTGGCCTCTGCTCTCGCTGGAGCCGAGATCGAGGCTTTTGGACTCCTCGATGCGGCCCAACGCAGCGGCGACTTCGCCGAGGCCCTCGTCAACCGCGGTGCATTATGGGCAAAGCGCGGAAATCTCGAGCGGGCACAGTCGGATCTGAGACGCGCCATCGCCCTGAACCCAACGCTCGCGGCCGCTCACGCCAATCTCGCGTGGGTGCTCGATCACCGCCAAGAGACCGCGGGAGCACGGGCGAGCCGGAAACAGGCCGATGAACTCTCTCAACAGACACCCCGCGATTTCCCCTACGGGGTAGGCAACGGAATCGGTCTCGGAGCGCGGCGCTTCCTACTCGTCTTCGAAGGTGATGCCCTCAGCCTCCATCGTCCGGGCCGAACTCGCCGATGAACCCACGGCGAATCCTCCCACCTTTCGAATCGCGGGCTGGCTTCAATCGAAGCGATAGCGCTGGAAGACCGTTGGGGTGTCGGACCGGATACTCGACTCATCGAGGCCAAACTCTTCGAGCCCATAGGAATGTCCAGAAACGTGCTTCCGTGCGCGTTCCTGCAGTTCGTCGAGGACGCTCTCGTAAGCAGGTGTCATTTCAATGCCCAGCGCTCGATAGACAGCAGTCATGGTCGTCTTGGGAGCAGCCGCAATGTCCCGATAATCGAGGATGTGATAACGACTCGGGTCCAGAGCATCGAGGGCCTCGAAAGCACGCTCGTAAGCGGCCATATTGGTGGCGTGAATCACGGCCAGACCCTGCCGGATGTCTTCCTCCGGGAAACCCATTTGCCGCCAGGTGCTGCCCAGCAGGCTCAGAAGGCTCGGTG
This sequence comes from Myxococcota bacterium, assembly GCA_022447545.1. Taxonomy (GTDB): domain Bacteria; phylum Myxococcota_A; class UBA9160; order UBA9160; family SMWR01; genus JAKVBI01. The sequence continues at coordinate 7,989 of JAKVBI010000026.1, read as the reverse complement.
CAACCTCCAGCGGATTACGCACGATGTGAACAAAGCGGCTGTCGGGATACCGCTGCGCCAGAGTCTCGATCTTTGGAATAAACGTCGTGGTGTTCTTGCTGCAGAACACCTTCTCCGGCCCATCCAGGTAGAGCTGACGCTGGAGACAGCCATGGTAGTAGTCCATGTGCTCGCGCTGAAGATCCTGAGGCATTTGATCGAAGGTCATTACCTCGCGAAACTCCTCCACGTAGGGGAACAAGGACAGGCTCACACCGGACGCAAAGGTCATGAAGTAGAACCACTCGTCCTCCTCGGCCTCCAACAGCGAGAAGTGGTGGATGTCCTGTAGATCCCCGAGTGCCGAGCTCTCCTTGGAACGCACCCACTGATGAAGGGTCTCTCTCAGAAATTTTCGATCCAACCATCCCAGAGCACGTACCAGCTTCTTCTGGGTAATGGACGGCAGCAGCAGTTCATAGGCGCGGGCGAAGCTATAGCGCCCCGGGTCCGCCAGCATCAGCCGGTGGGTCAGAGTCGTTCCGCTGCGGGGATGGGCGATGATGAAGATGGGCTTTCGGACTTCCACCGACAGAAATCCGGGGAAGAGCCAGCGATCGAGCCACAGGCAGAATTGATTGATGGCCCCCCAGAGCAACATGGCCCAAAACAGCGCCCGCAGGAAAAACTTTCGGCCAGTGGGGACGGCACTTCGCCCGATGGTACGCTGGACTTTCCGGAAGGCATCGAATTTCAGCACGAAAACCACCTCCAGGGGAACGGGACAGGCGTCCAGGTTCGGTGAAGCAGGCTAGGCATTCGGGTACAGTGCCGCCAACCCTTCCACCTCCTTTTTAGCTGGAGCACCACACCATGACGAGCCAGGAAGAATCCGCGAAGCAGGAACTACGTGACGCCTTCGACCAGATGATTGCGAGCCTCGTCGCCGCCCGCGAAGCCATCGACGACCCCTCGTTGAATCCGCCGCCTCCCACGGCACGAAATCTTGCCGAAGGCTACCGCTACCTGATGGGTTACGTATGTGGTGCGGTGGAACGCAGTTTTGCCGAGGATCCCGATTACCCGTATTTCAAACGGGCCATCCCCCCTCACAACAAATCCACCTGGGACAATGCCGACAACCTCTATCTGAGCGCGCCCATCGACGGAAACCAGAACTATCGGATCCGTGGACGTGCCGGCGACACACGACACTGGCGGGGAGAGGCCCCCACCAAGCCCTGCGCTCCCTGGTACGTGATCTTCACCGCCATTACCCACTACACAGGCGACAGCGGCGGCCTCGCAGAATTGGTTCCCGAGGTCACCAACAACGCGGGCTCCATCGACAATGAAGATCTGCAACTGGACGCCGACGGCCGCTTCGAGATCCACGTGGGCCCGACCAGACCCGACGGATACCAGGGCAACTTCTTGTGCACGAAGACCCGTTTGGATTCGGGCGTCGAGCAGACCGCCACCTATCTCATCTGCCGCGAGCTTTTCGGGGACTGGGAGCACGAAGAGGCTCTCGAACTCGAGATCGTGAACCTGTCGAAGATCGGCGAACCTCAGCCACCCATCGGGCCGGAGGCTGCCGTTGCCAAGCTGAAGCGCACTGGGAATCTCGTCAACCACCAGATGCGTTTTTGGAACGAATTCTTCGCCACCATTCTCAATGGATATGGGACCAGTGCTGCTATTACCCCGTACGCATATCCGCCCAAGAACCAATCAATTCAACCCAGCCCACCCTCGGCGACGGTGGGAGCAGGACAGGCCACAAACATCTATGCAGGAGGACTCTACGAACTGGCACCCGACGAAGCATTGATCGTAGAGCAGACCATCCCCGTGAAGCCGTTGTACACAGGGTTCAATCTCTGCAACATCTGGGGTGAATCTTACGACTACGCGAACTATGTGAGCAGTCTCAACAACGTTCAAGCCATCGCAGATTCCGACGGCATCGTCCGCTACGTGATTGCCCACGAGGACCCAGGCGTCAACAACTGGATCGACACCACGGGCCATGGCGAAGGCATGTTGAGCCAACGCTGGGCCTACAGCGAAGTCCCAGACGCCCTGCCCACTGTCGAAATGCGCGTCGTCCCCTTCGCAGAAGTCACCAAACACCTGCCTGCCGACACATCTCGAGTGAGCCCCGAAGAACGACGGGAGCAGATCCGCATCCGTCAGGAACACAGTCAGCGACGCTTCCGACAGTCCTGAGCACACGAGAAACCGCTAGAACTCAAAACGGCGGGTATCTTTCACTCGAAATGGCTCGACGGAAACACTCCACCACGAAGTACGGACTCGAGGTCGCGCTAGCCTGCCTAATCGCAACGGCGCCCTTCGTAATGGCGGCTCGTGCCGATTCAGCTCTTCCCATCAGCGGGGCCGCCGTTCCAGAACTCACCGCCTTCGACGACGCCATGACCCATTTCATGGAATCGAAAGGAATCCAAGCAGGGCTCCTCGGCGTCATGAAGAATGGATGGGTGGTCCTTGAAAGGGGCTATGGGTGGAACGATGCTGCCCACAGCCAGCCCCTCTCAGAGAACGCAATGATGCGCATCGCGAGCCTGACCAAGCCCATCACAGCTTCGGCCATCCGAAAACTCGCCGCAGAAGACGCATTCTCTCTGGACGACTTCATCTTCGATCTGGGCCAACCCGGTGGAGGCCTCCTGGAGATCACTCCTTTCCTGGCCCTGGGAGACCCTCGACTCGCGGACGTCACTGTACGTCATTGTCTGGATCACAGAGGAGGCTGGGATTCGAGTCTCGTGGGCGACCTGACCTATAAAGAAATTCAGATTGCCACGGAGATGCGCGTCACCCACCCGCCGGGCCGTGCAAACACCGCGAGTTGGATCCTGGGCGAACCGCTTCAGCACAACCCAGGCGATGTGTACGCATACTCGAATCTCGGTTACATGCTGCTCGGTCTCGTGATCGAACAGTTCTCCGAAATGGGCTATATGGACTACGTCCACCAGGAAGTGTTCGGCCCACTGTCCGTCGATCTACTGGACATCGAACTCGGCCGCACGTTCGTCTCCGATCTGAATCCCCGAGAACCCTGGTACCAGTACACCGGCTCGTGCACCAGCGTCTTCGACCCCTCGACAACCGTCAACTGCCCCCACGGAGGGTGGGACCACGAAGCTCGAGTCTCTCAAGGAAGAGTCATCGCTTCAACCCGCCCCCTGCTTCACTTCCTGGAGACCTATTACATCAGCGGCCCCGACATTGGAGCCCAACGTACAGGCACCGAACCCGTCACTTGGAAACGAAACCACACGGGCTCCTTCCGAGGCACCAATGCGCTTGCACGACAACGTGGAGATGGTGTGAACTACGTGGTGCTCTTCAACGAGCGTCCGGCCTTCGGTGCCAGTTATTCGTCACAAATCCGCACCATCTTGGACCATGTAATCGAAACGGAAATCTCTCAATGGCCGGAGCCGGAACCGATCCCGGCCCTGTCGATGAATGGGCTTCGATGGGTCCAGGCATTCGTCGCAGTCCTTGGCATCGTAGCCCTGGCCAAACGCCATCGCCGAGAAGAACCAGGGTTCCCCAGCGACTGACTCTCCACCAGTGGTACGCTACTGCTTTCTGCGATCGCTCCGAGGTCGAGCCGGTGGACAGATGGGACCTTTGGCAAGACTCCCTGATAGAGGACGAATGGCGCAACGACGAACTCAGCAAAGGCCCTGCGCCAGAACCTCTGGACTTCGGCGTAACCGCCCCTTCATGACTCTCTTCAGGCGACTCTCGACTGTTTCGGTTGCACTCCTGTTCACCACGGTCCCTGCCGCCGGAGACGATGACGCTTCGACATCCCCACGCCGCCGCGCCCTTGTGATCGGCATCGACGGCCTCACTGGACCCGCCCTGCAACGCCATGCATTCGGTGCCGGCGCAAACGGAGCCCTTCGCGCTCTGATGGAACAAGGCGTTTTCACGCGGTGTGATCATGCAGGTGATCCCCGCTGCGCACGTGCCCATGACGGTCCCGAAGCGGGAGCCGGGTTCCGCTACGAAACCGCCAGCGGATGGGTTTCAGTCGTCACGGGGATGAATGCGACAGGCCATGGCGTCCGCGGAAACGACGTCGACGAACAGATGGTGTTCGTCGAAACGAGTCAGCAACATCCCACTTTTTTTCGCCAGTTACGTGAGCGCGGTTTTCGAACGGCCGCCGGTGGCGTGGCCAATTTTCTAACATCCAGAGAGGGCGAATCAATTGTCTCTGGAATCGTCGATTTCGAGTGTGGCGTCGAGAACGGAGCTCTTCTCGTCGCTTGGAACGATGTCCAGAGCTGCAACCTCGAATGGCGCCGAGCGGACGATCTCGAGTCCGAGCGCCGCGATGACAACCTCGCCACGTGGGTCATCCAGCGAATCGATGACGGACAAGCAGACCTCGTGATGGGTGTGTTCGACGAGGTGGATGCGGCGGGACACAGTTTCGGTTTCGAAGATACCCGGCGTTATCCCGAAGCTATCGCGCAAGTCGACGCCCTCGTACGCCGAGTCCTTGACCACGTCAGAGCCCGGGTTTCGGACCACGATGAAACCTGGCTCGTGATGTTGACCTCGGACCACGGAGGACACGACGTACTGTTCGGCATGCTGGGTGTGCACGACACGACCGTCCCTGCTGACAGGGCCGTACCCTTCGTCGTCGCAACCTATGGAGCTTCTGAATCTCTTTCTGCGCTGAAGGAACCCGTTCGGCACATGGACGTACACCCCACGATCGTTACTTGGTTCGGTACCGATCCCGGCAAGGTAGACGGCCAAGTACAGGGCATCCGAGGTCCTCACCCCAAGGCGCACCCCGATTGAAAACCGAGCATGGGCCCTGAACCGGCGCACAGGAGAATCGATCAGAATGAAGAATCGAACGTCTCGGCTGAGTCTCGCTGGCCTGCTGGCCCTGACCATGGCGCTCATCGCCTGTGAACGTACGGACGTCGACACCAGTTCTTCACCGCTGACGGCCTCCAACCGCACGGATGTCCCCGAGCGCATCCTCGAGATGGGAGCCGAAACCATCGAAGTCCGCCCGCAGCCCAACCCCGACCGCAACGCCTACTTCGGCGATCTACACGTTCACACCACCTACTCGTTCGACGCCTTCGCATTTGGTACGACAGCCACCCCTAGAGATGCCTACCGCTACGCGAAGGGCGAGGCGATCGAGCATCCCGCGGGATTCGAGCAACGCCTTCGTGAGCCCCTGGATTTCTATGCCGTCACCGACCACGCTCTTTTTCTCGGAATTGCAGCCGCCGCCGCGGACACTTCCACCGAGTTCTCACAACTTGATGTCGCAGAGCCTCTGCACGATCTGAACGCACCCGACAACAAGGGGATCTTGAGCCTTTTGCCCCGCCTGAGCGCCTTCCAGAGCTTCATCCCCAGCGTTCTCGGCAGCATACTCGATGGATCCATCGACCCCGACATGACCACGGAAATCACGAAATCAGCGTGGCGTGATATCGTCGATGCCGCGGAGCAGCACAACGAACCCGGACATTTCACCACCTTCGCCGCCTACGAGTACACATCTTCCTCCGACGACCGCGGCAATCTCCACCGCAACGTCGTCTTCCGCAACAGCAGCCGGCTGCCCGCCGTGCCCTTCTCCCGCTTCCATTCCCAGAACCCCGAAGGCCTGTGGGATTGGATGGATGAACTCCGCGAGCAGGGAATCGACAGCCTCGCCATTCCCCACAACTCCAATGGCTCCAACGGCCAGATGTTCAAGCTCGTGGACTGGGCTGGGAACCCACTGGACGATACCTACGCCGAACAACGCCTGCGCAACGAACCCCTGGTCGAGATCACACAGGTCAAAGGCACCTCCGAGACTCACCCGAGCCTTTCGGACACCGACGAGTGGGCGGACTTCGAGATCATGCCCTTCCGCGTCGCTACCAATCTGCCCAGCGAACCAGCAGGCAGCTACACCCGCGACGCCCTCCGTCGGGGCCTAGCGCTGGAGGAGCATGGCGTCACCAACCCCTACAAGTTCGGCGTGATCGGCTCGAGTGACACCCATACCGGCGCCATCTCCGATGACGAGTCCGATTTCCACTCGAAACTCGGCTTGTTGGACAGCACGGCAGAACTCCGAGGCTCGGTCCCCCTGCCGACCTGGCAGTCGTACCTGCTCAGTTGGCTCGACAATCCGCTCACGACCGAGGTCGAGGACAAAACCTACATGCTGACCCCAACGACCACCTTCGGTGCTTCGGGTCTGGCCGCTGTGTGGGCCGAAGAGAACACCCGCGACGCGATCTACGAAGCATTTCGACGCAAAGAGGTCTTCGCCACCTCTGGCCCCCGCATCCGGATCCGCTTCTTCGGAGGCTTCGACTTGGACAAAAGCCTGCTCGATGATCCCAATGCCGTTTCGAAGGCCTACCAGGAGGGCGTCAGCATGGGAAGCGATCTCACCGCCCGTGGCAATCGAACACCTCGTTTCTTCGCCTGGGCAATGCGCGACCCTTTGAGCGCACCAATCCAGCGCCTCCAGATCATCAAGGGCTGGGCGACAAAAGGCGAGACCCACGAACTCGTCTACGATGTTGCCTGTCCCGGTGGAGTGGCGCCCGATCCCGCAAACCAACGCTGCCCCGACAACGGCGCACGAGTCGATCTGAGTGACTGTTCGTTCCCCGAGGACACCAATAACTCCGAGTTGATGGCCGTGTGGAGCGATCCCGACTTCGACCCGAACCAGCGCGCCTTCTACTATGCTCGCGTCCTCGAAAACCCCACCTGCCGCTGGTCGACCTGGGATGCACTGCGCTCGGGTGTTCCGACGCGCCCCGATCTCGCCGAGACAATCCAGGAAAGGGCCTGGTCGTCGCCCATCTGGTACGTGCCAACGACCGAGGCCGTGGCACGCCGGTGATGCCCATCACCGCGGCGTGTTTCTCGCCAAAGCCGGCGTCAGACTGGTGGGGCCTCAGGGGTGGGCTTCTAGAAACTCGATCACGACCTGGTTGAAACGGTCGGGCTGCTCGAAATAGGTTGAATGGCCGGCTCCGTCGAATCGCTCGAGACGCGCACCAGGTAGAGCCTCGGCCACGGAAACCAGCGCTTCGGGTGGAAAAAGCACATCCTCATTCCCCGAGATCACCAGCGTCGGTGTCCTGTAGTCGGTCACCGCAGCAGGTGCAATCCGGGTCCCACCGATCTTGCCCACAGCACTCGGATCGAGGCCGCGGTTGAAGTTCGCGATCTGTTCGTAGAGAAATGCCCCGGCTGCATTCGTTTTTCGGAACGTCTCACCGACTGCGACGCCGCCGGGTCCGAGCACGGCCCCTCCCTGGGCGACACGCTCGGCAATTCCAGCGAAAGAAGCCGCGACGACATCGGTCCAGAGTCCACCGGGCGTACCGCACAGCACGAGTGCCGAAACACGTTCTGGGCTCGACAGTGCCATGGGCAGCCCCGTCCATCCCCCCATGGACTGACACACGAGCGCAGTGCGATCGACGTTCTCGGCGTCGAGAATCGCACTCAGATCACCGGGAAACTCGGCGGGGTCGAAGTCGTCACTTGCACAGGCCGAGCGCCCGAACCCCCGGTGATCGAAAGCAATGGTCCGGTAGCCACGTTCGGCGAAGAACGGCACCTGGTTCCACCAACTCGCGGCGTTGCCCCCAGCTCCGTGGGCGAACACGACGTTTCGCCCTTCTCCGTGAGACTCGTAATAGATCTCTGCGTTTCGGGCCGAAACGATGGGCATGCCGTCATCCTCCCGCTGAAGTGATGGGCACAGTGCATGGTAGAGGAATTCGATGAAAAAATTGGCCAGTCCCGAGACCGTCGGCTTGGGGTGGCGACTCGTCCAATGGATGCAGTGAGATCGTATACACTGTTGTAGGCAATCTGCCTCGATTGGTACGTCGCGGAGGAAGATGCATGGGAACCGGGACCCCCGCTTTGCGCTCGGGATCGACAAGGTCCGCGAGAACG
>JAKVBI010000025.1 GCA_022447545.1 Myxococcota bacterium | reverse complement strand
AAAGATCGAACCTCGAGTGGGTGCCTCTGGTCCGAAGTGCCCGAGCACGTCGCACAGGACGTCGAGTACATCGATGGGAGCCATGGTTCGTTCACTCGAGCGCTGCCCAGTCTCGAGGAAGTTCCCGTCCCGCAGACCCTGCTGGATCTTCCTTCCCTTCATCCCGACCGGCCGCGGGGCTCGAAGGCAATGCTCGACCATGGAGGCTCCAAGGCTCGCCTGGCAAATTGCCGGCCCGGCGCCTGGATGATCAGCCCACTGACAGGATGGGGGTGGGCAAAATGGCCGGATGGGTCTGCAGGCTGGATTCCGAAGAACACGGAGTTGCCCAAAGAACTGCTCATCACGGCCCGCGACGATCTCAACTGAACCCGAAACCGAGAGTCACGCTCTCCACCCCCTCGAGTTCTGTGGAAGTTGTCGGTGATTCTGGCGTAAGCTGCGCGGGCTGAAGTTGAATTGCTTGTGTTCTGGGCGCGGGGCGCGCTTGGGCATGGTTGAGTTGCTGTGGAAGGAGGCTTCGATGAAGCTGAAACGCTCTGTTCTTTCTGTGTTGGTTTCGTTGACGGTGCTCGGGAGTCTGGCGTCGGCCAGCCAGGCCCGTTCATGGATGGGTCGCGCGAGTGATCTGGATGGCACCTACTACGCCCGCTACCCGGTGCTGTTCGGAGAGACGGGCAACATTCTCGAGGTCGAGAAGTACCTCACCATCGAGGCCACCGAGGCCCGCGAGCTGTTCATCTATAAACAGTGTTGGCGGCTCGTGGATGGTGGAAACTGGAACCCTGAAAACGGCGGCCTGGTAGTGACCTCTTCCCCGCGCTCTCGGGTGAGGTTTTCCATCGTGGAGGCCGAAGACGCGCCCATCGAAGGTTCGACGGGTTTCTTCCAGGGCCGGATGGTCCACCGCAATCTGCTGGACATCAACTACCACGGGCTCGGCCGCGGCATCGTGTTCCGCATGAAGCCACGCAAAACCGAGGACCCCGTCGACGAGTTGTCCTGCCCGTTGGACTGAAAGCCGACCCGAGCAACAAAAAGCAGAAGGGCCGACCCCACGCCTGAGCGCGGGGCCGACCCTGCTCCGAGGGAAGGAGCCGCCCCCCCGGACGGCTCCTCCACTCGAACCTCACCCCCGTGAGAGGGTCGCGGCCCGAGCCGTGGTTACGGCTTCGGAGTCGCGTCCTGCTTTGCGGTGAACTGGATGTCCACGCGGCGGTTCTTCTTCCAGCCGTCCTCGGTGGCCTCGTCGGACACGAGCTGGGACGAGCCGAAGCTCTCGACGCTGAGCTGGTTCGGGTGCACGCCCCCCTGGAGGAGGGTTCGTTGCACCGCCTCGGCGCGGCGTGTGGCCAGGGCGAGGTTGTGGGCATCGCTGCCCCGGGGATCGCTGTGGCCCTTCAGGCGAACCGCCAGCTCGGGCTTCTCCACCAACAACTCCACCAGGGACTGCACGGCGCTTGGGTCGAGCTTGGCGCTGTCGGTGTCGAAGTAGATGGGCTCGAAGCTCGGAAGCTCGACGATCTCGGACGACACCCAGGCGGCATCCGTCACCACGTTGCCCAGGGCTGCCTGCCTTTTCTCTTCGGGCGGGTCCCCGGGCGTTCCGGCTTCGGCCTCATCTCCGAGCTCGCCGCCGATGACGACCAGGCCCGTGGAGGATGACTCCGTCGAACCCATGTCACTCGTGGCCGGCTTCTTGGAATCCGACTCCGTGGATCCGACTTCCATTGCCACGGATTCGACGTCCAATGCCATGGAATCGACTTCCACGGACGGCGTCTTCGTCTTGGCCCGTTCCTCCAGGCTCTGGAGTTCCGGGACGTCCGGCTTGTCGACGTCGGCCGAGCGGATCACCTCGGAATCCGAGACCACGGGCTTCATGGGCTCGTCGAGGGCCTGCTTGGCAAACGGCGTGTGGGTTGTGCAAGCCACCAGAAAAGCGGCACTGCATGCGAGGGGGATCCAGGTGGTTCTGGGCATCTTGGGTTCCTCTCTCTTGTGTGCCCCGACGTGCGGGGCGTTGGAAGGTCACTCGGGAAGGGCATTCGACTTCGAACACCTCCTGAGCTTTCGACACGAGAGGAGAAACCGAGGTGATGATGATCACAAACCGTGTAAAGCGATTGTAAAGGGTGCAGGGGCGCGCCCGAAGGGTCCGCAACTCTCCGGAACCACAGGTGGAACCAAAGAATGTGCCGCGCCGGACGGCGGCCCCGTGGATTGGGGGAGCACGTTCCCCTGGGAGGAGCCCGCGATGCGGGGGATGCGGGAACCGAGGGGCGCGCAGCGCCGTCCGGCGCGGACTTCAAGACGCCAGCTGGATTTCATTGTGTGTGTTTTCGATGCCCTGCTCCTTTCCTATTTCTGTTTTCCGTTTTCGCATTTCCGTTTCGTTTCCGCATTTCCGTTTTCCAGATTTCCGTTTTCCGGTTCCGCTTTCGGATTTCCGTTTCCGGAAATCGGTTGCCGGAAGTGTTCGTCAGAAAGCGTTCGCGTCCGAGGCGTGCTCGTCGCCGGGAAACCACGCCGGCTACATGGCCTCGAGCGCGTAATCGATGGCGATCATCACGTCGTTGATGTCGACGCTGCCGTCGCAGCTGAGGTCTCCGAAGCTGCCCACGGGCTCGGCCGGCACTCCCTCCAGGGAGTTCTTGATCACGTGCTGCACGTCCACCACGTTGACCTTGCCGTCGCAGTCGACATCACCCGGGAGCATGGAGTCGCACTCGCGGAAGTCGTGGAGGTCCACGCTCCCGCCTTTGCCGATCACATGGATATGGGCACCCACCAGCGCAACGCTCTGGCGCGGGCTGTCCGAGTTGCCCTCCTGGTAGTCGGAGTACGCCACGCCGCTGACCCCGTAGCTGTCCAGGGCCAGGAACGACGGGGAGCCGATGTTCTTCACCGTGCTCGGGCTCTGGGGCAGCGCCTTGGCTTTGCTGGGAAGCAACAGGGCCGTGCGGCCCGGCTGATCGGCCAGCGCCAACATGTTGACGCCCACCTTGGTGGCCTGGCCGCCGTCGCTACCTCCGAACAGTTTCGTGCCATGGACGGTGTTCTGGAAAACGTCTTCGCCGGCCGTGAACTCCACCTCGCCAAACAAAATGGCCTTGGGCTCGATGAACACGTCCTCGTAGTAGACGGACCCGAGATAGGGGTACGAGGGCTTCGAACCATTCAACGGCAGATTCGCGGTGAAGTTCACGGCGTCGCCTTCCACGAACGGCCCCGGCACCCACTCCCAGTCGGGCCGCACGGTGATCTGCTTGCTGGTCACCTCGAACTCGTAGCCCTCGGTGAGCTGGTGGTGGACGAGGCCGGTGATGTGGGGCGTCGTGTCGGGCACGCCACCGATCAGGCCGGGCTCGAGATCGATCTCCGTCCCACACGCCCGGGCGTGTTGCAGGGTCACCGACCCACCCCCCACGACCTCCGCGTAGGCGTTGTCGGTGCGGCTCGAAAGTTTCACGCGCAGCGCCGTGGAATCGTCGATGCCAATGCCGAGCAGCGGCTTTTCGGCCTGCTGGTTGGCACGCGCCAGCACCACGGGCAGGCGCGCAATGCGTCCCTCATCCAGGAAGTTCACTTCGATCAGGGATTTCGGCAGAAAGCCGAAGGGGCCGGGCTCGAGTTGCAGCCCCGGATCGTAGGCGTTGGCGAGAGCGTCGTAGGGCGACACATCGCCCATGACGCTGTCCGTCTGCTTCAAGACCAGCGAACCCATCAGGCTGGCCGCGCGGCCCTGGGCCACCAACACGCCCCCCCCAGCCACGTGGGCCACGATGGCGTCGCGCTTGGCCTGGCTCAACTGCGCGAAGTAGGACGGAGTGGTGCCATCCATCAACACGAGGATGTCGGCACTCGCGATACTCACTTCCGCCGCCGCGCGGCTCCGTCCACCCGAGACGATGGCCACGTCCTGGAGTTTGGCCGCATGGAAGTGGGCAGGTACGACGATGCCTGCGTTTTCGAAGGCCTTCTCGAGATCGTAGAGGAGCAGGCCACCGCCATCGGCGTACAGCACGAGCACCGTGGGGTCCGGAGTGATCGACACCTGGGCTTCGGTGACGATCTGGCCAAAGACCGGGGCCACCCAGTTGGCTTCGACACCGTTGGTCTCGACACCGTTGACCACGACACCGTTGACCTCGAGGTCATCGTCGCCCAGCAACCACAGGGGCCCCATGGCACTGGTGCTACTGGCCAGCGCTACGCCGAGCACAAGGGCCAGCAGAACGGGATTCGGCCTGAACCGGGGAACTCGAAACATGGCTCGCAACATGACTGGGTCTCCGCGTGTCGGGTGGGCGCTGGGGGCGGGATGCCCCGCCCTTGGAGAAGCAGTCGGAAACCACGGCCGAATCGGACCAAAACATCCCGGGGAGCGGACGAAACATGGGACCCCCAGCAGTTTCTCAGGAAAACCCCTGAGGAACTGCTTCACCACTGCCTGGGTTCTGCCGATGACCAGAGAGCCCCATTTCGGCCCCCCGTGTTCGACCCCAGACTTCAGCCCCCCCGTTCATGCGCCCCCGCACGGAGATCCATCATGGAAACGGCTCTGACCCTCGCCGGCACCTTCGCCCTGTTCTCGGGCTGGGCGGGCTTCGTCTACCAATGGAAAACCGACCAGAGCAAAGCCCTGCGCCGCGAATGGCAGAACGCCCTCCGAGACCTCGACAAGCAACTCGTGCAGACGCGCATCCTTCACCAGATCGAGCACCGGCTGACGGAACGCCTGGCCTCGGAAACCCAGCGCCGGCCCGGCACCGTCAAGAAGGAGATCCGAGACTTCGTCGCCAAGGAACTCGATGGATCGCGGCCGCTCTCCGAGCTCACCTCACCCAGTTCCATCACGCGCCTGCGCCACGAGATCTCCACCAAGCTCGATCCCACCGCACAGGGCTCATCAAGTTTCTGGGCCGCCTGAAGCCTCGCCCCTCGGGCGCGCGACGCCCCTTCTGATTCAGGCTGATCCGGCGCCTTCGGTGAACTTCTCAGAGACGGGCGACAACACGACCACCGGAATCTTGCGGGTCGTGGCGGCACGGTAGTTTCGAAACCACGGCCACGCGCGAGTCAACACCGGCCACAACCGCTCGGCCTCGTCGGCCTCCGCGCAGGACGCCACCACCGACACCCGGCGCCGGCCCGACTGCACGTGGGCCTGGGGCTGGGCCTGGAGGTTGAGCCACCAGGCGGGGTGACGAGAGTCCCCGCCGTTGGAAGCCGCCAGCACGAAGCGCTCGCCGTCGGCCACATACAGTATGGGAGTGCAGTAGCGGCGCCCGGACTTTCGGCCCGTGTGCTCGAGCAGCAGAAAGCGCCTGCCCAACAGCCACCCCCCCACCAGCCCCCCCGTCCAGCGGTAGACGGCCCGGTGCACGCGGCTGATCCACGGCAGCACGTTGTGAACGAAGATGGACCGGATCCTCTGGGAGGTCTCCGAATCCAGGGGTCGGGCGTTGCCAGGCGCGAACTCGTCTTCCACTCAGTCCAACAACTTTCGAAGCTCGGGCAGGATCTCGCGGCCCGTGTACTCCATGCCCGACACCACTTCGTGGTTCGGCAACCCCCCGGAGTCGATGTTGAGGATCAGGCCGTCGGGGCCCACGGACTCGATCAGCTCGGCGAAGCGCGGCACGGCCACCTCGGCGTTGCCCCACACCGCCAGATAGTTGGGCCACTCCTTCTCGACAGCCGCTCGGCACGCGGCGGGCTCGGACAGGGCTTCGAACATCGGCGCCATGTTGTTGTAGCTCGGGTACTGGGAGCCCACCTTGGACTCGTGGAGCCGCATGGTCTGGGCAAACACGTGCAGCTGCCCCGCCAGCCCCCGGGCCCCCACCTCGGCGGCCTTTTCGGCGTCGGCGTCGCCGTAGCTGTGAATGCCCAGCAGCACACTGCCCTCCTCGCCCCAGAGTTTGCGGTACTCGGATCGGTACCGCTCCACCAACGCGTTCACCATCTCCAGGGGGATCCCCAGGTAGCTGGGCATCAGCATTCCCAACCGATGGGTCGCGGCCTCCACGGCCGAGGACTCACTCACCGAAACCGCAAAGTAGGCGTCGACCTGCTCCTGGACGAACTGGGGAACCAGTTCGAAGTCGCGCACCTGAAAGTGCTCGCCCTCCAGGTTGTGGCGCGCCGCGGGGGCATCGAGCATGGTGCGAAGCATCGAGCAGAACTCGCTGGCGCGAGCCTTGGACTCCTCCTGGTCGAGCCCCACGCGATCGTAGAGCCAGGGGTGACCTCGGCCAAAACCGATCATCACCCGACCCTGGCTCAACACGTCCACGGCCGCGAAGTTCGAAATCGCCATGGCGGGGTTGTGGAAGGGGGCGATCAGGATGCCCGTGAGGATCTTGATGCGCTGGGTCAGGGGAATCTGGCTGGCAAACAACGCCAGGGGGTCGGGCGAAATGGAGAAGGTGGTCTCGGGCAGGTCGCGCCCGTAGCTCTGGGTGGTGGAGAAGAAGTCGAAACCCAGCTGGTCGCCCAGCACGATCTGCTCGCCGAGTTCCCGGTAGTAGGCGTGAACGTCCCGGGAGCCATTCAGCGATGCCTCCGAGAACAACCCGATCGTCCCAGCCATGGCGCCCTCCGCGCTGCGTGAGAATGCGGCGGCAGTGTCTCCCGGTGGCTGGGGTTTGCGCAAGGGGCAGCTGGCACCCCCTCGAGCGTTGCCCAGACGTACCGACGCCCCGCCCCCGCTCGCCGGTAGGGGCGGGCGTTATGCGGGGACGGGGCGACGGAACTGTCGGGCGTGCTCTGAGTGGGAGGTGAACGACCTCAATTCCGCTTGATTCACAGAGTCCCCCCTGAGGCCCTCAGCGGCTGTGAAGTACTTCACAGGCCCGGGCCTTTTCCCGTAGGCCATGGGGAGGCAACAGCCAGAACCCAGCAAAACCCCGCTCCCAGACTTTCGGAGGGGGTGTTTCCGGGAGTTGGAGTTTCCGGGAGCTAGAATGAGTGGAGTATTTCCCCATCCTTCAGGAGGTCACCCCCATGCGACTTCGCACCCTCGCCTGCGCGACCCTGTGCCTGCTCCTCGCCGGATCCGCGGCGGGCGCCGACGACAACTGCCCCCAACTCTCGAACCCGAGCCAGGCCGACACGGACGGCGACGGGGTGGGCGATGCCTGCGACAATTGCAGCGCCGACGCCAACCCCAGCCAGGCCAACTACGATGGAGACCTCTACGGCGACCGCTGTGACGCGGATTTCGACGGCAACGGTGCGGTGGGCAGCAATGACTTCGTCGTCTTCCGCGGCTGTAATATCGACGCCACTTCCCTTCCCGAATGTCCGGGCGTCGACTTCGACTCCAGTGGAGCCATCGACGACGTGGACTTCGCGATTCTGCGTGAGTTGTTCGAACGCAGCACGCCGGGCCCGGGAGCCACCGGCCCCGAATAGACGACCCCACCCCTCGCCGCCACCGAGCGGTCGCGGCGAGACTCCGCGTGAAAACGGGAGGAGCGCACCATGATCGAAGGCTTCGAGACCATCGACTTCCACGCCTTCCACACCGGCGAACTGCCGCGCCGCCTGCAGGGCGGAAATGCCCCCCTCGCAGCGCGGTCCGCTCAGGGCCTGTCGCCCCTGGGCATCCGCATGAAGGGCAGCGACGATGCCTACGCGTACGTGCCCCGCGACGGCGGCATCGACATCGTGCGTGGCGATGCCTCGGCGGGCATCGTCATCGAGATCGACCAGGACACCTTCGACGGTCTCGTCCATGACGTCGAGACGCCACCGGGCATGATCTACGGCGGCCGCGTCGAGAAACTGCGCGGCGACATGATGGAGTTCGTGCGCTGGGAGCCCGCCCTGCGGGCCATGTTCCACGGCCGCGCCCTCTACGAGGCCGGCAACGTGGACCTGTCCGATCGACACGGCCAACCCCTCGACCCCGCACAGACCTTCGCCCTCGACAGCCACCGCGACGACATGGCCCACTTCCTACGCACCACGGGCTACCTGTGTGTAAAGAACGTGTTCTCCTCCCAGGAAGTGGAGGCCATGCGCGAGGGCGCCGCCACCCTGCGCGAGCGAGCCGTCGAAGGCGACCAGGTCTCCTGGTGGGGCCGCAACGACGCCGGTGAAAGCGTACTGTGTCGCGTGCTCTCGGCCGGCGTACTGCCGGTATTCAGCTCCATTCCCACCGAACCGCGCTTGAAATCCCTGGCGGAACTGTCGGACCACGAGTGGGTGAGCAACCAACCCCGGGCCGTGGATGGTGTTTCCGTGCTGTGGAAGAACCCGAGCATGAACGAGGGACTCTCGGATCTGCCCTGGCACCGCGACTGCGGCATGGGAGGCCACGCCACCATGTGTCCCACCCTGGTGTGCAGCATCTTCCTCGAGGCCAACACTCCGGAGCACGGAGCCCTGCGCTTCCTACCCGGGTCCTGGCGCTACGCGTTCGGCTTCCTGGAACCCGACGACCCCAACGCCCCCACAGGCGTGGCTCCCCCCGCCGAGCCCGGCGACGTAACGCTCCACTACGGCGACGGCATGCACGTGGCGCCCCCTCCGACTCATGGGAACGGCCCCTTTCGCACTTGTGTGTTGACGGCGTTCCAGCGCGCCGACGCCCACCATCACCGCGGCGAGCGTCACTACAACGACGTACTCCTCGGCGCCGAGGACGGCCAGGTGGAGCACATGAGCAAGGCGGCCTCGCGCTTCTAGGCCGCGGGGCCCGGCGATGCCGCCACCTCGGCGATGGCCTCCTCGACGATGTCGAGGGCCGTGTCGAGTTGCTCGGGTTCGATCACCAGCGGCGGGCTCAGGGTGAGGACGTTGCCGTCGGAGACTTTGAAGCTCAGGCCCCGTGTCAGACAGGCATAAAGGGCCCGCTCGGCTTCGTCGTCGGCGCGGCGCCCATCGCGGCGCAGCTCCACGCCCAGTTGCAGGCCCAGGCCGCGCACCTCGGCGATCAGCGGCTGGCGCTCGGCCATGGCCTGAAGCCGTTCGAGGCCACGTCGGCCCAACTCGGTGGCGCGCTCCAGCAGCCCCTCCTCCTCGATGCAGTCCAGGGTCGCCAATGCGGCCGCGGCCCCCACCGGACTCTTCTCATGGGTGTAGTGGCCCAGGGCGCGCTCGCCAGCCACGTCGAGGTCCTCGCGAACGATCAGCGCGGCCATGGGAAAGACGCCGCCGCCCAGCCCTTTGCCGATCACCAGCATGTCGGGCTCGACCCCGTAGTGCTCGCAACAGAACATCCGCCCCGTGCGTCCCAGTGCGATGGGAATTTCGTCGAACACGAGCAGCGCTCCGTGGCGGTCGCAGCTCTCGCGCACAGCCTGCCAGTACTCGGCCGGGGGCGACACCACCGTGGTGCAGCGCATGGGCTCGGCGATCACGGCGCCTACATCGCCCTCTTTCTCGAGCACATATTCGACGTACTCGGCCGAGTCGCGCCCGAGGCCTTCGCTCGCGTAGGGGGGCACGTGCAGAACGCCGGGCAACAAAGGCCCGACGTCGCGACGGAACAAGGCCTCGCCCCCGATGGAGATGGTGTCGAGGCTGGCGCCGTGGAACGAGTCCCACATGGAGAGGGTCTTGAATCGCCCCGTCGCGTAACGCGCCAGCTTGAGCGCCATGCCCACGGTCTCGGCGCCACCCGGTGCAAACAACACCTTGTTCAGAGACCCGGGGGCCAGTTCGCCCAGACGCTCGGCCAGGGCCACGGCGGGCTCGTTGGTGAAGCGCCGCGGGCAGAAGGGCAACTCACGCAGCTGGCGTTCGATGGCCTCGATCACGCGGGGATGTCCGTAGCCCACCTGGTGCAGGCTGTTGCCGTGAAAGTCCATGACCCGGCGGCCCCGGCCGTCGATCAACTCCACGCCCTCGCAACCGCGCACCACATCCAGGCACGGCGTCGACAACGACTGGTGGAGAAAGTGGCGCGCGTCGCGCTCGAGCAATGCTCGCGACGCCGCATCGAGATGTTCGTCCTGCCAGCGGTCCCGATGCGGCGAGAGGTTGAGGTCCCCCTCGGTCCGCAGTCCGGCGCCGTCCCCCACCGGTTCCCGTCCTCGATCCGCCATGGTCTTCCTCCATTCCACGTGGGCTCCGATCGGACCATGAAGGCCCCGGGGCAACCTGTCCAGACCCCCGGGCTCCGACCCTCCGAGGCACGGAGCGGCGCCTTCAGACCCTAAATTGTAGGGTTTTGGAACCACTTTGGAGTCTCCGACCTGCGGCGGCGTTGACGCCGCTCGAAGGAACCCCCTACCCTGATGGCGGATTCCACGTCCAACGAGGTCTGGGCACGAGTCGCTCCCCTGGGAGCCATCGCCCTCCCGCCACCCCGAACCACACACGTTCCCCGGAGCCGCCTGCTTGGCCCATCCCCGCTACGCCTACGACAGCGCGCAACAGTCTTTGCTGTTGCCCCTGTACCGGAAGTTCTTCTGGGGCCCGGTGCTGCAGTGGATTCCGCGTTCGCTGGCGCCGAACACCATGACCCTCGTCTCCACGCTGTGTTGCGCCACCTCCTTCGCGCTGGCCGCCAGCCTCCGTGATCACCCTCTCGCCATGCTCGCCGCGGCGATACTGGTGGTCGCCTACTTCACCCTCGACAACCTCGACGGCGCCCAGGCCCGTCGGATCGGGCGAAGTTCGCGCCTGGGAGAATTCCTCGACCACTGGCTCGACACCCTCAACAACGGCTTCGTGGTCCTCGGCGCCTGCCTGGCCGCCGGCCTGCCGGGGCTGATGGCTCTGGGCGTGTTGGCCTGTGGTTCCCTGGCGTTCTTTGCCGTGCAGTGGGAGCTGCGACACACGGGGGTGTTCCGAGTGGGCCGCGTGGGCGACATCGAGGGCAACACCACCGTGGCCCTGCTGTATGTGACCCTGGCGGTGTTCGGTGCGGACGCCTTCCAGGTCGCGCCCGTGCCGGGGCTGCCCAGCATCGCCATCTGGCTCGGCCTGGGAGTGATGGGGCAGGCCTTGTGGACGGTGGCTTCGGCCCTGCGCAACGTGTCCCACGGCCGCCGCGACTTCCTCCCCCACGCGCTGTCCCAGGTCGCCGTCGTTGGCTGGGCGATCACGGGAGAGATCTCGATCCCCACCGCCCTGGGGCTTTGTTTCTTCCTCAACCCCGTCTTCACCGCCGGGCCCGTGTGTGCGCGCTTGTTCGACCGCGCCACGCCGCGGCTCGACGCGAGCGTGGCCATCGTGCTGGTGGCGGCCACCCTGGCCTCTCTGGCCGGTGTGTCGCCCGTGCCCGCCCAGGGCCTGGCCCTGGGTCTCACCCTGGCCCTCGCCGTCCTGACGGCCATCCACCTGAGTGTGGCCGTACAAGCCCTGCGCGAGCCCGCAGCCCCCACCCCCAGTGGCGCAGCCGAAGACGGCGTCGAGAACCCCGCCTCCCTGGCCCTTCGCTACCGCGACTGATTTTGCCGGGCGCGAAAGCGCTCGCGCACTTCGATCATCGCGGGCAGCACCACCAGCGAACAGACGATCAGAAACACCACCGCTACCGACAACAACACCCCGATGCTGCGAAAGCCGGGGTGGGTGGAGATCATCAGCGAAGAGAACGCGCCCAACGTGGTGAGAGCACTCAACAGCACCGCTCGCGGCGTGCTCGACCCCATGGCACTGGCCAGCGACTCGTCGCCGCGGAAGCGCAGGAACACATGGATCCCGTTGTCGACCCCGAGGCCCAGGATCAGGGGCACCACCATGACGTTGGTCATGTTGAAGGGTTGATCGATGAGGACGCCCACCGCCGTGGTCAGAAAGGCGGCCAGGGTAATGGGAAGGGTCACCAACAGAGCATCCAACGGGTTGCGCAGCACCACCAACAGCATCAGCACGATGGTGGTCAACGAAATGGAGATGGCCAGGCCGAAGGAGCTGGTCACGATGTCGCCCAGGCCCACCTCCACCGATGGGCGGCCCGTGGCCCGGGGCGCCACGCTGGCAATCGCCTCGGCGAATGCCGTCAGATCCTCGACATCCTCCAGGTTCTCGCGCGGAAGAGCCGTAATCTGCACGGTTCCATCCGGGGCCACCAACCGATCGCGCATGCTGGCGGGCAGGTCTTCGAAACTCACCGGGCCCACGTTCACCGCGCGCCGCAGCCAGGCCATGCGCTCCTCGAGGTCCGAGACCACCAGGGTGTCCAGGCGCGTCAAAGCAGCGGCGGGGTCTGCGCTGGCGGCCAACTGGTCGAGGTTGCCCGATAGACGACGCACTGCCGCCCGGGCCGGGTCGGCGGCATCCGCTTCGTCCGGGGGCAGCGCCGCGATGGCGGCGCGCAGCGAGGTGAGGGAGGCCAGCAGCGCGGCACCGTCGGGAGATGGGCCGGTGGACTGGGCCTGGAGGAAGGGTTCCAGGAAGAAGGCCGTGTCCTCCAGCACTTCGAGCTTGATGTCCTGCTCGTCCGGCACGTAGTAGGACGGAGGACGCACCTCGGACACCAGTTCGAGGGCCTCGAGTTCCCGTGCCAGTTTCTCGCCAGCCTCCATGTCCGGTGCCAAGACGATGGCCGAGTAGTCGGTGACAATGGCCTCGGCGTGGAGTTCACGCAGGGTCGACACGGATTCCGATTGCGGGTCGCGCATGCCCAACGTGCTGAAGTCGAAGGTACTGCGCAGGCTCAACAACACCGACGCCAGGCCGAGCACGGCAGCGACGACCACCACGGTGCCCGCCCGACGCTGCACCAGCGGATACAGGGCATCGAGCCCGAAGCTCAGACGATGCGGGGGACGGCGCGACGGACCCATCACCGCCAGCAGGGCCGGCAACACGGTGAAGGTGGCCAACAGGGTGACGAACATGCCCCCGCCGGCAATGATGCCCAGATCTCCGAGGCCGTGGTAACGCGTGGGAACGAACGACAAAAAGCCCACCGCCGAGGTCACCGTGCATAGCGACACGGCGCCGCCCACCCCGAGTGCGGCGCGCTCCAGTGCCTCGGACACGGGCACGCCTTGGGTCATCTCCTCCTCGGCACGCAGGCCGATGTGCAACGCGAAATCCACGCCCAGGCCGATCAGCAACACCGCGAAAGCTGCCGAAATGGCGTTGAACTCGCCGACGGTGGCCATGGCGAAGGCCGTCGACCAGGCGAGGCCCGCCCCCAGCGTGGCGAAGGTGGCCACGATGATGCGCAGCGAACGCACCCCAAGACCCAGGATCATGCTCAACAACACCAGGGAGATCACACCCGCGAGTGCGAGCCCCCGCTGCAGCGACACCATCTCCTCGTGGGCCAGGGGAACCTGCCCGGTCAAGCGGACCTCGACGCCGTTTTCGGGCACGAGCCCGAGTTCGTCGGCCATCTCGCGGATGCCTTCGATCAAGCGGGCCGTGGACACCGCCTCGCCATAATCCTTCTCGCCCTGCACCATCAACACGCGGTAGACGCGGCCATCGGGCTGGAGGATCTCATCTGCCCAGGACAACGGCCGCGGCTGCCCGGCCTCCATGGCTTCGGTCACATCGCTGATGCGATCGGCCATGCGAGCGAAGCCCGCCGGCAACTCGGTGCCGTCGGCCAGGGCATCGACGCTGGTTTCGAACTCATTGAACAGTCCGCGCAGGCTCGGGTCCGCGGCCAGGGCCGTGAGTGCCGGCTGGGCTTCGGCCAGCCGCACGGAGACGTCGTCGAGATCTTCCACGTCGAGGAAGAGGAAGACGTGGTCGCGGGTGAAGGCGTCATCGCCCGGAGCGAACACGCTGGCCACCAGGTCGTCGCGCGCTTCGAGAGCAGCACGCATACGTTCGACGGCGTCCTCGGCCAGCCCGATGGAGTCGGAGGTAATGACGACGACGCTCGTCTCGTCGAACTGGGGGAAGGAGGCGATGAAGCGCTTGAAGTCGAGGCGGAAGGGCTCCACCTGGCTCGTGAGCACCGCATCGTCGGAATTGATGCGCACCGTCTTGGCCGAGTAGATGACGCACACCACGGTGAGCAGACCCGTCACCAGCAGCGTCCACCCGGCATGGCGGGCCAGGGCGCCCACCACGCGCGCGAGGGTCCTCACATAGAGATTGGCGTCGGAGCTCTCGGCGGACCGCGCAGCCTGCAAGCTTCCCCCAGTTGAATCCAATTCGTTCCCAGTGGGCCCCGGGTCATCTCCGTGGCCCAAGCCCCAGCCCAATGCATGGGCGGGTCACCGCGCCGGGCTCGCAGCCGGCTCACCTCGAGATTGCGCGGCCCCCCGACCCGGGCTGGCCCAGCCTAGCGCCAATGGGTCGGGGCGAGCCAACCCGCCCCATTTCCTGGATGCACGGGGTCGATTGTGTACCGAACCGGAGATTGTTAGGGTTGGCGCCCCGCAGCCCCGACCTGCGATCCGGCGCCACCTCGGCCCCCCTGGTGCGCCACGCCAACGCCTCAATCCCGAAGGTTTCATGCAAAGGTTTCGAACTCTGCTCATCGTCCTGTCCGTCTGCCTGGCCCTCGGCCTGGGCGCCCGGTATTTCGGCATCTGGATGGGTGAGGGGAAGTGGACAGAGGCGCGTGGCGAGCGCCTCCCGGAACTTCCCATGCGCAACGATGGCCGCATGTGCTGCGCGTTCGGCACCGACCTGCGCGCGGGTTTCTTCGGCATCGCATTGCCCTTCGTCGCGGTGGGACGCATCGCCGAAGTGGATGACATGGGCCCCCATCGCTACGACGCCTCCTGGGGAGCCCTCGACGACGAGCGTGGAATCGCGTTCCCCTTCGGGGAGCGCAACGGCCTGATGTACACCTGTCGCGGCGGCTTCGTGGACAGTTCGCACCTGCGCGAAGCCATGGACTGGACAGCGCTGTTCCTCTCGCGCCTCGACGGCATGCTCGAAAGCGGCGGCGTGATCGACCTGCCCGAAGAGGGAGCCAGCCGACGCATCGTCTATCAGCCCATCCCGCGCGAGTTGATCAAGGCCGAGGGACGCGATGCGGTGCTGATGGCCGTTGCCCAGTGGTCGGCCTGGCAGGTCTTGATGTGGCACGAGATCGCCCAGTGGTACGGCATCTCGATTCTGCGCGCCTTCCCCGAAACGGCCTCGGGCTTCTCCTTCGAAGATTCCTACTCCAATGCCGTCGGCCTGCACCTGCTGGACGACGCCGATATCCGTGAGATCCTCCTGAGTGAAAAGATCTACAACCGTGCGGGAGATGAAATCGTACCCGCCGGCCTGAAAGCACTGGGGCCCGTGCCACGCGAACTCGGCAGTCGAGCCACCGAGGCCATCGAAGGCACGTGGTGGAACCGCGACGTCCTGCTACCCGCACGCGGAACCGTGATCCAACGCGACTTGAGGGTGGAGAACACCATCACGCCCTGGATGGTTCCCGACGAACTCGCCTCCCCGGAGCTGCGCTCGGACATGAAACAGTTCTGTGGCGAGGACGCCCAGCCAAAACCCTTCGACATCCCCGATCGCATCGGTGGCCTACCGATCACGGACTTTGCGCGCTACGAGATCACCCTGGACGGCCGCTTGGCCGACGAGCCGGCTCTGGCCAAGCTCGGCCGGCACTTCGACCAGCGCGCCTTTCCCCAGATCACCGAGGACGTCCGCGCCCAGGGCCTCGAACTCTTCGGCCCGGGTTTCGATCAGATCCCCTGATTCGCCCCGAACCGAGTTGGACCGGTCCGAGCCGGACCCGGGCTCAGGGGTCGCCGCTGCTGCTCTGGGCCAGGCGTTCCCGCAACTGGGAGAGATGGCTCTCCTCGGCGATCAACAGCAGCCAACCCACCGCGGCGTACAGGGCTTCGCGGCCGCGGCGCAGCACCGCGTAGCTGATCCCGAAGGCATCGGGCGCACCGGCAAAGCGGCACATGAGCACGATGCCCGCCTCCTGTACGCCAATGGCCCCGGGCACCACCACCCCCGCCGCCTTGGCGACGCGCGTGAAGGCCTCGATCACCAGGGCCTGGTTCCAACTGAGCGGCACGTCCATCCAACCCGCCACCAGAAAGATCTCCAGGGTGTCGAGCAACCAACCCGCCGTGAAGGCGCCGAGGCTCGCGCGAAAGGCACCGCGGTCATCGCGGTAGAAGGCAACGATGCGCTGGTCCACATCGAGCAGGTTCTCACGCTGGGCCTCCAGGCGACGCGAGTGCCAACCAAAGCGCTCGAAGGTGCGCAACAACAGGCCGAAGGGTCCGCGCCGCTGCACCCAGAACAACACCGCCACCAACACAGTGGTGAGCGCAATGCTGCTGAGCAGGGTGCCCAACACGGGCACGGAATCCCCCAGCAGGTGCAGGGTGCCGAGGGCTCCAATCGCCAGAAAGATCAGGTAGCCCAGCATCTGGAGGGTCTTGGCAATCACCACGCTGGCCGTGGCACTCGAGGCCGATAGACCGCGCTTGGCCAACAGGTAGACCTTCACGGCCTCGCCGCCCACGTAGGCGCTGGGAGCGAAGTTATTGATGGACTCGCCCA
Source organism: Myxococcota bacterium (assembly GCA_022447545.1). Classification (GTDB taxonomy): domain Bacteria; phylum Myxococcota_A; class UBA9160; order UBA9160; family SMWR01; genus JAKVBI01. The sequence goes on along the minus strand of JAKVBI010000025.1, from coordinate 81,272 downwards.
TCCAGCGGATGCGGAACAACACCCCGTAGGAGATCCCTTCGGGCCCGCCACGCCCAAAGGCCTTCCACCAACCCACGGTGTCCACCAGGTACACGGCGAGGTAGGGGAGCGGCACCAACGGCGCCCAGAAACCGAGAGCCGCGAGGCTTTGGGCCACCGCCTCGGGGTCGGCACCGCGCACGAGCCAGCCGAAGGCGGCCACGGCGAGCAGCAACAGCAGAATGCGCAGGGCGTTCTTCAATGCAGCCGGCTCGCGAGAGGTACTTTTTTCGTGTTTGCGTGCATGTTTGGGTGCATGCTGGCGGGCGGGTGGTTGGGCATGCGGGCTCACTGTATGGAACTGGATGGGAACTCGCGAGGAGGGTACACGCCCCATGGAGTTGACGGACCTGCTGGAGATCGAACAGATCAAACAACTCAAAGCGCGCTATTTCCGCCTCATGGATCAGAAGCGCTGGGACGAGTTCGCCCAGCTCTTCACCGAGGACTGCGAGCAGTCCTGGCAGCCCGCCCCCGGGGAGTCCGCCAACGGGGGCCGGGGGCGCCAGGGCGTCACGGACTTCATCCGCGACTCCCTGGCGGGTATGCGGTCCACCCACCACGGTCACATGCCGGAAATCGAGATCACCTCGCCCACCACGGCCACGGCAGTCTGGGCGCTATTCGACCACTGCACCCAGGACGGCGCGGGCGTCTTCCATGGGGCCGGCTACTACCGCGACGAGTACCAGAAAATCGACGGACAGTGGCGAATCCGCAGCACCCACCTCGAAGCCGAGCCCTTCTGAGCCGGGTCCAACCCCCAGCCCCTCACCCGAAGGTCCCCGACTCATCTCTCGGGAACTCGGGGCCCGGTTCGGGTATCCATTGGGAGCCGTGGTGACTTCTTCCGACGATCAAGAACCGACGACCGCCGAGACCAGCCTGGAGGGACGGGTGGGCCTGGCCCTGGGCAGCGGCGGAGCCAAGGGGTGGGCGCACATCGGCGTGATCCGCGCCCTCGAAGAAGCCGGCATCCACCCGGCCATCGTGTGTGGCACCTCCATGGGGGGTGTGGTGGGCGCCGCCTACGCGGCGGGTGAACTGGAGGCCCTGGAGCAGTGGGTGCTCGGGCTCGAGATGCGCCGGATCATGACCTTCTTCGACTTGAGTCTGCGCGGCGGTGTCATCAAGGCCCGCCGCCTGTTCGAATTCTTCGAATCCGTGCTGCCCGACCGCGACTTCGAATCCCTCGACATGCCCTGCGCGGTGGTGGCCACGGATCTGTCCGACGGCCGCGAGGTGTGGCTGCGCGAGGGCAACCTGCTCGACGCTCTGCGGGCCACCATCGCCCTCCCTGGCCTGATCACACCCGCAGCCCGCGACGGCCGCTGGCTCGTGGATGGCGGCCTCGTCAACCCCGTGCCCGTGTCACTGTGCCGCAGCCTGGGTGCCGACAGCGTGATCGCCGTGGACCTCAACACCACCCTGCTCGGTCGTCGATTGACGGGGGAGACGTCAGAAACGTCGGCCCGCATCGTGCCTCAGGCCATCGGGGCGCGCTTCGATACTCTGTTGCGCGACCTGGCGGCGGACATGCGCGAACGCCTGGGCCGCGAACCCGCAGAAGTGCGTGACGAAACCCCATCCATCTACGAGGTGATCGCCAACAGTGTCAACATCATGCAGATGCGAATCGGGCGCAGCCGCATGGCAGGCGACCCCCCGGAGTTGTTGGTGACTCCGCGCATGTCGGACTTTGGACTGCTCGATTTCGACCGGGCCGACGAAGCCATCGAGGTGGGCCGCCGAGCCGTCGCCCAGGCGCTTCAACTCGGCGCACCAGAGGCAGTCGAACCGGTTTGAGTACGCGCTCCGTCTTCCACTGGGCCGCACTCCGTGCGGTTCCCCTCCGAGTGCTGCTGGCCGTGGCGTTGGCCGCGACTGCCTGGGTCGAGCCCGCTTCGGCAGAAGACACCAGAGAAAACGCCACGGCCGAACCGGCCCCGGCTGCCAACGACGACCTTCTGCTGTGGGAAGACGACCCCCTGCTCGACCTCGAGTTCGAAGAACTGCCCAACTACCCGGATCCCTGGGAGAGCGCCAACCGCAAGATCTTCGCCTTCAACCGCCAGGTGGACCGCTGGGCGTGGACGCCCGTGACCAAGACCTACCAGTTCTTCTTCCCGGAGTTCGCGCGCCGCGGCATCCATAATTTCTTCCTGAACCTGGGCGAGCCGGTGGTCCTGGTCAATCAACTCCTCCAGCTGCGCTTTCGCGACGGTGCCGTCACCGTGGGGCGCCTGGTCCTCAACTCGACGGCGGGAATCGGAGGCCTGTTCGACGCCGCCGGCCGCGGGGCAGGCTGGGGCCAGCGGCGCGAAGACTTCGGCCAGACCCTGGCGGTGTGGGGGGTCTCGAGCGGCCCCTACGTAATCATCCCGGTGTTCGGCCCATCGACGGTGCGCGACGCCGCGGGTTCCATCGTCGACCGCGCCATGGACCCCGTGACCTTCTTCGTCGGTCCACTGGAATGGATCGTGGTACTCGGGGCCGGTGAGGGCATCTCACTGCGCGACGCCCACGCCCGGGACCTCAAAGAACTCGAGAAGATGTCCGTCGACTTCTACTCAGCCCTGCGCAACGTCTACTTCCAGGTCCGCATGGCCGAGATCGCCAACAACGCGGCCAAGGACTGAGCGCCGCCGCACGTCCCCAAGCGGGCACCTTCAGTCGGACTCGTCGGGAGGCACCAGGCCGCGGAAGTTCGCCGCGCGCTTTTCGCGGAAGGCCTGACCGCCCTCGGCGATGTCGTGACGCGCCAGGCGCAGGTTGGTCTGCATGGCCGCCCACTGGCTCGGCAGGTGATCGGGAAAGGTCTTGTCGTGGGCACCGTGGACCACCTGCTTGGTCAACTGCAGGGCCACGGGCGGGTTGGCGGCGATGCGCTGGGCGAGGTCCCGGGTGCGCTCGAGTAACTCGTCGTGGGGCACCACGTGCCCCACCAGCCCAATCTCCAGCGCCCTTTCGGCGTCAATCGTCTCGGCGGTGAACAACAACTCCAGCGCGCGAGAGAGCCCCACTGCACGCTGCAGCAGCCAACCCGCGCCATCCAACACCGACATGCCGATGCGCGCGAACAGGGCCGCGAAGCGCGCCTGATCCGAGGCCAGGCGGATGTCGCAGGCCAGGGCGAGAGCCAGCCCCCCGCCGGCCGCCACACCGTTGACGGCCGCCAGGGTGGGCTTGCTCAGGCCCATCCAGCGCCCCGCCCAGTGATCGGCCGGGTTCTGCACCACGCTGCCTCCAGTTCCCGCGGCGAAGCTCGTCTCCTTCAGATCCCCGCCGGAGCAGAACCCCCGGCCGGCGCCGGTGACGATCACCACTCGCACCTCGGGATCCTCGTCGATCTGGTTCCCCACTTCGCCCAATTCAGCCAGCAGCGCGCGATTGAGCGCGTTGAGGGTCTCCGGGCGATCGAGAGTGACCGTGGCGATGTGGTCCTCGACCTCGTAACGCAGATTCTCGTAGGCCATCGATATCCTCCTCACGTCTCTCACGCTTCCCACGAAGCGGCCGGGCATGTCGCGACCGCGGGTGACCCCAGAGGGGGTGGCCTTCTCGTCAGTCGCCACCCACCAGCTTGCCCGGGTTCATCAACCCCCGGGGATCCAAGGCCTGCTTGATGGCGCGCATGACTTCCACGCCCTCTCCGTGCTCTTCGCGCAGGTACCCCAATTTCCCCAACCCGATGCCGTGCTCGCCCGTGCAGGTCCCACCCAGGGCCAGAGCCCGCTCCACCATGCGGTCGTTGAGCCGACGCGCCTCGTCGAGTTCCTCGGGAACGTCGGGGTCCACCAACAACAACGTATGGAAGTTGCCGTCCCCCACGTGTCCCACCATGGGCGCCAGCAACGGGCTCGCGTCGAGATCCCGACGCGTGTCGGCGATACATTCGGCCAAACGCGAGATGGGAACACAGACATCAGTCGTCCAGCCTTTGCAGCCGGGGCGCAGGGCCAGAGCCGCGTAATAGGCGTCGTGCCGCGCCTGCCACAAGCGGCTGCGTTCTGCCTGCTCGACCGCCCACTGAAAGGCACCGCCCCCGTGGTCCCGACACAAGGCCTCGACCTCGCGCACCTGCTCGTCCACACCAGCCGTGGAGCCGTGGAACTCGAGAAACAAGGTGGGAGCTTCGACGTAGTCGAGCTCCGAGTAGCGGTTGACGGCCTGCATCTGCAGGTCGTCGAGGAGTTCAATGCGCGCCACGGGCACGCCCGACTGGATGGTCTCGATGACGACGTTCACCGCCGAGGCAACATCGGGAAAGCTGACCACTGCGGCCGACGTCGCCTCGGGCCGACCGAACAGACGCAGGTTGATCTCGGTGATGACGCCCAGGGTTCCCTCGGAACCCACGAACAGGCGCGTCAAGTCGTAGCCGGCCGCGGATTTTCGGGCGCGGCCGCCGGTGTGCACCACGCGCCCGTCGGCCAGCACCACCTCCAGGCCGAGAACGTTCTCGCGCATGGTGCCGTAGCGCACCGCGTTGGTGCCGCTGGCACGGGTGGCCACCATGCCACCCAGGCTGGCGTCGGCACCGGGGTCCACGGGAAAGAACAGTCCACTGTCGCGCAGCCAGGTATTGAGGGCCTCGCGCGTGACGCCGGGCTGCACCCGTACGTCGAGGTCCTCGGCGTTGAGCTCGAGCACGCGGTTCATGCGCGACACGTCGAGGCTGAGTCCGCCGCGACAAGCCAGCAACTGACCCTCGAGAGAGGTCCCCGTTCCAAAGGGAATGACGGGCAGTTCGTGCTCGGCGCACAGACGCACGGCATCCACCACCTCGGCGGTGGACTCCACCATGGCCACCGCATCCGGGAGTTCCGGCGGATGCCAGGACTCGTCGCGCCCGTGCTCCGCCCGCACCGACTCCCCGGTGAGCAGACGGTCGCCCAGGCGTGCACGCAGGGCCTCGATGGCGGCGGAGGGCGGCGTTCGTTGCTGAGCTTCCACGATGTGGCGAGTCTACACCCAAAGCCTCTCTCTCCGGCGACCCGGAGACCTCACTGACGAGGCCCACAGCACCGCTAGAATGCGGCCATGCCCGGCCCTCTCGACGGCGTCCGTGTCATCGACCTGACCTCCATGGCGGCAGGCCCCCTGGCCACCAGTGTGTTGGCCGACCAGGGCGCCGATGTCCTGAAAGTCGAACCCGTGGAGGGTGGCGATCCCATGCGCCACTGGGGGACTCCCGGCGCCGGGGGAATGTCCGCGGTGTTCAACACCTTGAACCGGGGCAAGCGCTCACTGGCCCTCGACCTCAGACACACCGAGGGCCTCGCCCTGCTCGAACGCGTGGTCGCGGGCGCCGACGTCTTCGTCCAGAGTTTCCGACCCGGGGTCGCCCAGCGCCTGGGCTTCGACGAACCCCACCTGCGCAACCGCTGCCCCGATTTGATCTACGTGTCGATCAACGGTTTTGGCGAAACGGGGCCCCTCGCGGAACGCCGCGCCTACGACAGCGTGGTGCAGGCCATGGCGGGCTTCGCCAGCGTGCAGGGTGAGACCCGCGCGGATGGACGGCCGCAGTTCGTCAACAACGCCCTGTGCGACAAGGTCACCGGCCTGCACGTCGCGCAGGCGGTGTCCGCCGCGTTGTTCGCGCGCTCGCGCGGCGCCGGCGGGCAGCATCTGCGTGTCAGCATGCTCGACGCCGGCGTGGGTTTTCTGTGGCCCGACGGTATGCAGCGCGTGACCTGGATCCCGGACCCCGATGCCGACGCCACACCGCCGGGACCGCGCGCGCGCATCCCCAGTGTGCGCGAAACCGCCGACGGCTTCCTCGCCGTCAGTGCACGTCGCGACACCGAGTTCGCCGCCCTGAGTCAGGCCCTCGGCCACGAGGAATGGACCCGCGACCCGCGCTTTGTCGACGAGGCGGCTCGCAGCGCCAACGCCGAAGCCCTGACGGAAGTGGTCGACGGCGTCCTGCGCGAGCGGACCAGCACCGAGTGGGCCCAGCGGCTAGATGCCCAGCAGGTGGCGTTCGCCGAGATCCGCCCGGCCGACGAGGTCCACACAGCCCCTCAGGTCCAGGCCAACGGGCTGGTGATCGAGAGCGATCATCCCACCCAGGGCCGCATGCGCTCGCCGCGCCCGGTGGTGCGCTTCGGCGAGATCCCTCCCGAGCTGCCGAGTCCAGCCCCCGAGCTGGGGCAGCACACCGAAGAGGTCCTCGAGGCCCTCGGAATCCCAAGCCCGCAACGCCGGGCGCTGCGGAAGGCCGGCATCCTCGTCTGAGGGCACGCACCCCGGAAACTTCGGGTCCGTGGCTACAATGGATCCGTGGCGCTCGCCAACTCCTCCGCTGACGGACCGTTGAGATCCCCGCGATCTCGACTGCGACTCCAGCTCGGCATGCTGGCAGGAGCCCTGGGACTTGCCCTCGCCTCGGCCCTTCACGCGGCCCCCGGGGAGCCCTTCTCCCCCCCGAACATCCTCGTCATTCTCACAGACGACATGGGGACACAACTGGGAACCCATGGCGACGTCCACGCCACCACCCCTCACATCGACCAACTCGCCGCGCAAGGCGTGCGATTCGATCGAGCCTACGCGGCGGCGCCATCGTGTACCCCGAGCCGAGCCGCACTCCTGACCGGTGTCACTCCCCACGCCAACGGGCAATGGGGCTTCGGGGCGCAGACTGAGCTGCACCCGGGGATCGTCACCGCCCCGGAGATGATGCGACAAGCCGGCTACTTCACTGGCCTGCTGGGAAAGAATCACATTCGCGCAGCCGACGGTCAGCTCGAGTTCGATGTCCGCGTCGAGATTCCAAAATCGCTGCACAACTCCCCCCAGGCCATCGGGCGTGCAGTCAACGAGTTCCTCGATAAAACCGGGGGCCAGCCCTTCTTTCTCGTGGTGGGGATTCGGGCGCCCCACACCCCCTACCCCGGCGACCTCGGCGTCCCCGCCTGGCGCGAGCCCCACGATCCAGACGCGATCCCGGTACCCGCCACGGCGCTCGACACACCCCGCTTTCGGCAAGCACAGGCCCGAATGTACGACGCCTATTCGCTGGCCGACGACCTTGTCGGCTCCATTCTCACAGCCCTCGAGGGCGCGGACCTTTCGCGCTCGACCCTGGTGATCGTGACCAGCGACCACGGTCCTGCGATTCCAGCCAGCAAGGGAACGCTGTTCGAAGGCGGCATCCACGTCCCGCTGATTGCGCACTGGCCCGGTGTGACCGCCCCCGGCCGGTCGACCGATGCCCTGGTTGGCGGAGTCGACCTGCTCCCGACCCTACTCGAAATAGCCGGCGCCCCGAGTCACCCACAGATTCAGGGGAAGTCGTTCGCAAAAATTTTGAAGGGAGAGCCCGCGCCCTCTCCAGAAGTCGTGTTCAGCGAGCAGACTCTTCTCCAGGGCAACCGTTATTTCCCCCAGCGGGCAGTGCGCGCTGACCGCTACAAATACATCCGCACTCTCCGACCCGACATCGAGCTCAGAAACCACGCCCTCGGCCGCTGGGCGCCGGAGATGATCCGAGCCTGGAATTCCGATCCGCGCGCCCGATTCCTGCTGGAGCGGCAGGTTCGCCCCGGCCACGAGGAGTTATACGACCTCCAGGCCGACCCCGACGAGTTGCACAACCTCGCCGCCGACCCGGCCCACGCCAAGCAGCGGGTGGCTTTGCGAAAACAGCTCTTCGATTGGATGAAGCGAACTCGTGACCCGTGGCTCGGAATCTGGGAATGGGATGGCACAGGGTCGGATCCCCATGAGCCGGCCATCGCCCAGGGCAGCCCCTTCCAGCGAACGTGGCTCGATGCGGCGCTCGCCGCCGAGCAGCGCAAACCCTAGTCGCTGCGCGACCGGCGACGTTCTGCCCGCTGGGGGTCCATTCCGAATGCTGTCCCGACCCAGCGGCGGGCCTGGAACCAGTCCGGATCCATCGTAAGATCTAGTGGCGTGAGCGAGCAATCGAAGATCATTCAGTGGAGTGGATTCGCACTGGCCGCGAGCATCCTCGCCGCCCACTTCAACAGCTTTCCAATCCGGGACACGGCGATCTCCACCGAAACCAAGTGGTGGCTGTATTTCTCCATGAACATGACCCAGGGTGGGGTTCCCCACCTCGATATGTTTCAGATCAAGAATCAGCTCGCCACCTTCTGGGGCGCACTCCTGTACCAGCTGGGCACGTGGAGTGGTGTCGAACCGCTGATGGTCATCCGCGCGGGCTCCCTGACCCTCGCCGCAGTGATCGGCCTGCTCATCTTTTCGATTCATCGGCATCTGGGCAGGGGGCGGAACCTGAACGGGTGGTTGGGAGTGCTCGCCTATTGCGCGTTCCCCTTGTTGGGTGCGCTGCCCGCCGTGGGCAACCGGCCCAAGCTCGTGATGTCGCTGATGGCTGCGTCGGCCGCACTGCTCGTCTACCGGCGCAAATGGTTCTGGGCGGGAGTGTCGGGGGCTCTCGCTTTCATGGATTGGCAGATCGGCGTGCTGGTGTGGCTGGCGGCGTTCGTATCGGCGCTGGTCCACGGCATCCCACGGATTCGGGCCGCGCTGCTCGTAGCCGGGGGCGCCGTGGCGACGCTGCTCCCCTTCCTCGTCTACTACGGTGTCACCGGTGCCTTGAAGGAAGTGTTCAACCAGGTACTCGTCGGCGCTTTCCTGCGAGGATCCGGTGGTTTCTTGACCCGTTTCTCGAATCGCTTGGACACGCTCTCGGGCTATCTCGGCGGTGCGCTGGAGGGACGCGAGTGGCTGTTGTTTTTCGTCTGCGCCGGAGCCATCGTCGCCGCCTGGAGACTCTATCGGGAGTTCTTTTCGGCTGAGGGGCGGCTGCTACTCCCGCTGTGCATCTACCACTTCGCCATGACGGGCTATCTCCTCACGGATTTTCAGGGACAGGGGGATCTGTTCGTACTGTTGCATTCGTTGGTCTTCTTCCTTGCCATGTCGTGGACGTGGATCGCAGACCTCTGCTGGAGGCATCGGTTCAGCAAGTCGAGCCCCACCCGGCAGTGGATCTTCGCCACGGCAACCCTGCTACTCGGCGTGAGCCTGGCGCAACCGGGCCCACTGAAGATTCCCTTCGATTTCACGCCGAATGATTCGCTCACCCAACAAAAACGGCTCAGCGAGGGGCTTCGCCGCCGCTTCGAGGGCCAATCGATCCTGTTCCTGGAGAATTCGGAGCTCGCGTTCCTCATGGGCTACTCGAACCCCCTCCCCATGGTGTCCCTGATCCCCACGGCGGTGATCCACTATCGCCTGGCCGGTGAGCGCTCGTGGCGGGATACGGGTCCCCGGCTCATCCGCTCGATCGATCCCGAGGCCGTGCTGCTGAGCCGCAAGCACTCGAGATTGATCGAAGCCCTCCATCCGGAATACCGCTTGGAGCATTGGGGGCCTGCGGGTAGCCGGTCCAAGGTCTACATGGTCGTGCGTAACCCGCGCGGTGAAAGCCCGGTGGAAGGGGAGCCAAACTCCGAAGACCCGCAGAGTGGGGAAACCTGACCCTGCCCAGAATCCGACCCGGCTGAAGGTGCCCACGCTCTCCCCAGTGCTCCCGGCGTCCCCACCCGGCCGCCATTCGAGGATGCGGGTTGATGCGCGGGGGTCGATCGGTCCATGATCGTTCGTCCCCGGTCCTCGATGCCCAAACACAGGAGACCCCATGAGCGAAGATCTCGAAGCCCGACGTGCTGCGCTGCCGGAGGAATGGAAGCGCGGATTCGACTGGGTGGAAAAATCCCTGAGTGGACGCATCGTCGATTTCGAGCGCCACGAGCGTTGGCGTCCAGCCTGGTTCATCGACGTCGACACCGGCGACGAGGTGGTGTCGGTCTACTGGCGCGGCGACCGTGGAGCCTCGGACCACGGCGTCTACCCCCTCGAGCACGAGTTCCGCGTCCTGCAGGTTCTCGAAAAGCACGACATTCCCGTCCCCCACCCCTACGCGATGTGCGACGACCCCCACGGCATGTTGATCGGGAAGGTCCCGGGGCGACACGACCTGGGCACCTGTGACGACGAGGCGGAAGCCCTGAGTGTGGTCGACCACTACGTCGAGTTGTTGGCGCGCATGCACGCCATCCCTCTCGAGGACTTCGAAGCCATCGGCATGGAGCGTCCCACCACGCCCGAAGCCATTGGTCTTGGAGACTTCGACAGCTGGGAACAGCAGTACCGCTCCTTCAAGTGCCGCCCCGAGCCCTGGATCGAATTCATGATCCGTTGGGTCCGGCGCAACGTGCCCCAGGGGCGCGACACCCCGACCTTCCTCACCTGCGACTGCGGGCAGTTCATGTTCGACCAGGGCCGTGTAACCGCTGTGGTCGACCTCGAACTCGCCTACCTCGGCGATCCCGCCGCCGACCTCGCGGGCATGCGCGCGCGTGATCTATCCGAGAGCCTGCCCAATTTGAAGCTCGCGGTGCAGCGCTACGCCGAGTACAGCGGACGCCACATCGACCCACGGGTGATCGACTACCACACCGTGCGCTTCGGGCTGTGCACCCCCATGGTGTGTGCCCACCTCTGTGCCCAGGCATCGCGCGAAGTCGCCTACGTCCAGTACCTCGCCTGGTATCTGGTCTACGGCCGCTGCCCACTGGAGATCATCGCCCAGCTCGAGGGGATCGAGATCGGCCCCCTGGCCCTGCCCGACCCGGCCCCCAGCCGCCTGGGTGCCGCCCACGAGTACACGATCGAGATGTTGCAACCCGTCGATGGGCCCAACTCCTTCGAAATCGATTCCGCACTGCGCGCCGCACAGCTGACCGAGCGCATCGACCGCTACGGTCGTGAGCTGGAGGCTCAAGACCTCGACGAAGCCGCCGTCCTGCTGGGCAGACGTCCCGGATCCTGGGCGGAATCCGACGCTGCCCTCGAGGAGTTGGTACTCGCGTCCGGGCCCGAGCGCGACGCGGAATTCGCCCAGTACTTCACGCGGCACATCCTGCGCCAGGAATTCCTGTTGGGGCCCGCGGCGCGGGAGCTCGAGAACGTGTCCTACCAACCCATCGATTGAACCTCCGAAAGGAGCCCCCATGGACCGCTTTGGCGTCATCTCGGCCGATTCCCACGTCACGGAACCCGCGGACCTGTGGACCGAGCGCCTGGACCGGGGCCTGCGCGACCGTGCCCCCCACGTGGTCGAAAACCCCGGTGAGGGACCGCGCCTGCTGTTCGCCGCCGAAGGTGCACCGACCTTCCCCGTGGCCGGCGGCTTCGCAGCCGGAAAGTCCGGCAAGGAACTACGCGATCTGATGGGCCAGGGCTACGAGGCCGCCCGGCCCAGCGGCTGGGATCCGGTGGCCCGCATCGAAGACCAGCAACTCGACGGCGTCGACGCTGAAGTCCTGTACCCGACCCTGGGCATGAGTTGTTTCGCCATGACCGATGGCGCGCTTCAGCGCGCCTGCTTTGCGGCCTACAACGGCTGGCTGGCCGAGTATTGCGCCCATGATCCCAAACGCCTCTATGGCGTGGGCCTGGTGTCGCTGGAGGATCCCGAAGCCGCCGTCGCCGACCTCGAAGCCATCGCAAAGCTCGGCATGCGGGGCGCCATGATCTGGGGCGCCGCCCCCGATGATCGACCCTACGACCACCCCCGGTACGAGCCCTTCTGGGAGGCGGCTGCAGACCTGGAGCTCCCGCTCTCACTCCACATCATCGCGGGCCGAGGCCGGCGCAGCCTGTCCCTCGACAAGGCGGCCGATGGCCAGGGCCGCATGGACCCCGCCGTCTGGTACATGACGGTGATCCACGAGATCCAGGAATCCCTGGCCACACTGATCTTCGGCGGCGTCCTCGAACGCCACCCGAAACTGCGCATCGTTTCGGCCGAGAATGATGTCGGTTGGCTGGCCCACTTCAACTACCGAATGGACCACGTCTACGACAAGTATCAGGAGTCCTGGCCCCACGCGACGCCCCTCAAGCCCAGCGCCTACGTGGAACGCCAGGTCTGGGCCACCTTCCAGGACGATCCCGTGGGTCCCGCCACCTACGACATCTTCGGCTCCCACAACTTCATGTGGGCGTCCGACTTCCCCCACTCGGACTCGACGTTCCCGGAGTCGCGGGCGTGGATCGAGAAGAACTTCGCCGAGGTACCCGGCGACGTACGCCAGCGCATCCTCCACGACAACGTGGTCGAACTCTACGGCATGGAGTTCTGAAGCGCGGCCTCAGTCGCGCGGCGCGGGAAGGTAGACGGGGTTGAGCTCGGCGATGCCGAGCAGCGCCTTGCCGGTGTACTCGTAGTTGTACTCGCCCACCAGCATGTGCTGGGTGGCGGCGTGCATGTCGCGCTTGCAACGCTGGAGCATGCTGTCTTCGAACAGCGCGTCGCCGCCGCCGTACTTGTAGGCGAAGTCCACGGCCTCGGCGGCCGCTTCGGCGTTCTCGCTGAACGCATACAACATACGGGCAACATCGCTGGCCCTGGCTTCGGTGTCGTCGTGGAGCCGGTCCCAGAGTTCCGTCAAGGCCTCCACCACCAGGGCTCGGGCCGCGCGCAGGCGTCCGTCGGCCCGGGCGAGATCGCGTTGAAAGACCGGGCGGTGGGACAGGGGCTCGGCACTCGCCATGACGCGGACCTTGCGAGCCGCCAACTCGATGACCACATCCAGGGCCCGGCGCCCTACGCCCTGGGGAAATCCCGCAAAGGCCGGACCAAAGAAGCCTACCACCGGCAGACGGAACAACTCGCCGCCGCGTTGCCGCACCGACTGGGGGAACCCCATGGTTCGATGATCGGGAACGAACAGATCCTGGGCATTGAAGTGGGTGCTGCCCGTGCCCTTGAGACCCGCCACGTGCCAAGTGTCTTCCACTTCCAGATCGCACTTGGGGACCACCGCCACGATGGGAGGCAGAGCTTCCCCCTGGCCGTCGGTCACCTGGCTGCCGACGAGCACCCAGGTACTGTGATGGATGCCACTCGCCCAACCCCAACGACCCGAGATCCGGTAGCCGCCCTCGACGCGCTCGGCCTGGCCGGCCGGAGCGGGCGAGCCCGCCACACACACCCAGGGTGAGCCGTCCTCGACGGTGCTCAGGATCTCGCGCAGGCCGCCCTCGGGCACCGTGCCGGCCACGAAGGCCGAAGTGCCTGCGCCGATGAAACCGCACCAACCCGCCGACGGATCGATCCAGGCGAGGCGCTCGATCACCTCCATCTGTGTAACCGGGTCGGCCTCGAGCCCTCCCAGTTCACGCGGAACCAACATGGAGAAAATCCCCGCACGTGTCAGAGCCTCGACGGTGGGCTTGGCCAGACAGCGCAGGCGTTCGGCTTCGTCGGCGTGCTCCTGAACAACGTCTCGGATGCCGTCCACAGCGGCCAACAGGGCGTCTCTCTCGGGAATGCGGGGCGCGTGAGCCATGGCCTGCCATTCTACGGCGATTCACCCGCCAAAGACACGCGAGGCCCGGCGGATTGGAAATCCTCATTCCCCCCGAACCCTCTCCTGTAGGATCGACTCGAGCTTTGGGATCGTCCCCACTGGCCGAAAGCAAGGAGAGCGCTCCATGGGAAACATCGCACACACGCCGACGACGGGAGTCATCGTCACGGGAGGCGCTTCGGGCATCGGACGCGCGTCGGCCCTGGCCCTGGCCGAAGCCGGCCGCCCCGTAGCCGTCTGGGATCTCGACCCCATCGCCACCGAGAAGGTGGCGGGGGAGATCGCCACCCAAACCGGCGCGACCACCTGCGCGGCAGGCATCGACGTGCGAGATGCCAGCCTGTTTCCCGCGGCCATCGACGCCGCCCGCGAGGCCCTGGGCAGCCTCGGAGGCCTCGTCCACTGCGCCGGCGTTTCGATGCCCGTCCCCGTGGACGCCCTCGACGTCGACAGCTGGGATGCCGTCCTCGAGGTGAACCTGCGCGCCGAGGTTCTGCTGGTCAAAGCGCTGCTCGAGGATCTGCGCAGCCAACCCGGCTCGGCCGTGGTGGGCATCGCCTCCATCAACGCCATCCTCGGCAACGCCGCCAACCCCGCCTACGGGGCCTCCAAGTCCGGCTTGTTGGGACTGACGCGTTCCCTGGCCGATCAGCTCGCCGGCGATGGGGTGCGCGTCAATGCCATTTGCCCGGGATACATCGAGACGCCCATGCTGGCCCCGGCCCTGGACGGAGCCGGAGGGCTACGCAAAAGCATGGTGCGCCAGAGTATGCTGGGGCGCCTGGGTCAGCCCGAAGAGATCGGACGGGCCGTGCGCTTCCTCATGTCCGACGACGCCAGTTTCATCACCGCCGAGCATCTGGTGGTAGATGGTGGCGTGGTGCGCTCCCAGCGCTGAGCGTTCGCCGACGGTCAGGAACTCGAGGCAACACGCGGCGCGAGACGGTCCGCGTACCACGGGTAGAGCAGGATCGGGATCAGTTCGAACCAGATGCGGTACTCGAATACCACCCCGGAAGCGAAAGCTGCGGCAGTGAATGCGCCCACCACCGTCCACAACGCAGCCCGGTGGGGCCCGCGCGGCGGATGGAGGACGAAGGCCACGAGCAACCCGGCATCGATGAGCAAAGGGTGCGGGACCATCACCGCCGGGTGGTACCAGTCCTCCGAGGGCAGCTCAAATCCGAAGACGAAGCGCAGGTTCGCGGCCAGTCGAGGTAAGAGATCCGGCGTACTGACCTCCGATCCACTGATCTCGACACCGACCCAGCGCGCCGCGACACACAGCCCCAGAGCCACTGCCGTGAACATGGCCCGGCGGCGGAGCGAACCCGGCACGAACGCGTAGGCGAGGGCCAGCACGATGGCCGTCTCCTTGAAGAGCACCGCCACCGGGAGCAGAGGGAGAAAGACCAGCAGTCGGCCGCGCACGAGACACACCAGAAACGCACTGAAGAAGAACAGCGACGGCATGTCCCAGGGGTAGATCCGATCGGCGATACCGGGCATGTATCCGAAGGCCACCCCACAGTAGGTGCCGAGGATGGGAATCAGGGCTTCTCCACCGAAGGCCAACAGATACAAGCCAAAAATCAGAGCCAGCCAGAACACCCCATACAGACCCGCGTCGTGGGGGAAGTCCTCGCCGTGAAGCATCTGCCCCAGATTCGGAAGACTCAACTCCCGACCGGCGCAGCATTCGCGCGTGGCCAGGGAACCGGCGACGTTACTCAGCACCCGGGGGCCCCAGGTGGCCCCGAGATCCATCCGGCCCAGACTCGACTCGAAGGAGTCCATCTCGAACCCCTGGTCGTAGGCTCGGAAGGTCACCACGTTGTGGTGGTGAAGGGGCACGAGCCAGCGCACCTGGTGGTAGAGCATCACACACAGCGCCGCGGCCACCACGGCCAGACCGAGCACGCGGCCCATCCGCCGCCCGACCGTCAGCAACTCCGGCTCAGCCATCGGTGCCTCCTACCGGCGCGTTCAGCGGCTGCGGACCCGCTGATGCCCCCGAGAGAAACCACAATTCGGTGTCTCCCCGTGCCAATTTCTTCTCGAAGTGTGCCTCGATGTAATCCCTCAAGGGCGAGTCTCGTCGCGTGCGCGCATAGGGCTCATACACCACGCTGGGCCGGTCGGCACCCTCGAGAGCCCGGACGATTTCGCGCTGTTGGTCGCTGTCCAATAGATCGGTCCACAAAGTGGTGTTGAGAGCTGTGGGCGGGTCGAGCTGCGTCCAGAAATAAAGGGAATTGCGGCTCGCCCCGGCGAACACGAACGTATCGCTGTGGCGGCGAATTGCATCCACGAGCCAGCGGTAGGAGGCCACACGCTCGGCGGGCAGGCGCAATAGCGATGCCCCGGGCAAGTCCAGGGGGGTCAGCGAGGCTCGATGGCTCCGCACCTGATCCGCACGGTGGAGGGAGGTCACGACCATCAGCCCGAACACTCCGACGACACCGATGCGCAGGCCGCGACCCACGAGAGCACGCCCCCCGTTTTCCCCCTGCCAGCGCTGAACGGTATCGGCCACGAGCACGAGCAGGCCAAGCAGGGCCGGCAGGGTGGCCAGGGCCATCTGAGTGCCGGGCACCGGGTAGGCGGTCACCGGCATCAAGGCCCCCAGAAAGGCCAGCAGGCTGCGGCCGAACCCGGAGTCCGCGTCGCCAGCGGACTCGGGTTCCCCGCGTCCAGCCCCGGGCACCAGGGCCCACAGCAGCAGCGGCGCCGTCCACAGCAACCCCACCGCTCCCCCGCGGTCGAGCAGGCCGTGCCTCAGGGGCTCCGAGGACTGAACCCAATCACTCCCTCCCGCGAAGAGCAACAACCCCACAGCCAGCCCCGCGGCGACGTCCCGGGCTCGCGACCCCTCGCGCCCGGCCCACCAGGCCAAGACCACCAGAGCGGGCGCCACCAGCAACCCATACCCACCCCCCTCCACGGGAATGTAGAAGCGGCCGTGGAAGCCCAGGTGCTGCCCGACCAGGCCGTGAAACGAGCCGGCCAGAGAGGTTCCATGGAGTGTCGTGAGCCCCAACATGCCCAGCGACCCCAGCACCAGAGGCACCGCCAGCCAGGCCAGAGCGCGGCCGTCGAACCGAGCGGGCCATTCGCGAGACCGGGCCGCCATGTAGATCAGGCCCACCGCCACCCCGAGCCACAACGGCCACTGTCCCGCCAGGGTCATCAGGTGGGCGCGCCCCACCAGCGCCGGTAATAGAGCCGCGCCTGTGGCCAAGAGGGGTAGTGCCAGCGCCCGCAGGCGCGTATCCCGGAGCTGCAGGACCACCGCCAGGGCCACGGCCACCCACAACAACCCACCCACATTGAGTTTGGTCCACACCAACAGCGTGCCCAGCAGCGAGATCGCCAACCAGGCCCGGGCATCGCCGGTGCCACGAACATGGGTCGCGGCAAACAACACCCCCACGACCGCCAGGGCCGAGAGTTCCTGAGGATGCGACGGTTCGAGGACCAGACGGTCGAGGTGGAAGAAGGTCAACAGGTAGGCGCTGAAGGTCAGGGGCAGGTGATGGGTCAAGCGCCACACGACGCCGGCCGCCAGACCCGATGTCAACAACCACTGCACCCCCGTCTTGAAGCGTGCCACGTCGTGATCGATGGGCAGACCCGTGACGCTGTGAAGCAGGCCGTGGAACGCGTAGTAGGCGGGGCCGTACTGGGAGAAAGTGGCTTCGTAGAGCGGATGCCCTTGCAGAAAGGAAACCAACGAAAGCATCAGATAGCCCTCGTCGTCGTAGCGGGCGAAAGTGGAGAAGAGTTGATCGAAGGCGATAAAAAGCGTGAGAACCCCAGCCACGAGCCCACTCGCCAGCACGAGCCATCGACTCGTCACGGCAGCCCGCCTCTTCCGGTGTCGGCCGAGGGCTGTTCACGACGCTTGAACACCCGCACGAACCCCAGGGTGCTGTGGAGTTCGTAGTTGACGTCTACGTGGAGAGCCAGATTGGGAAAGAGTCGGCGCCAGCGAAGATCCCGGGCAGACACCAATGCCCAGTCCGGCGCGTGTTTCTCGATGGAACGGATCTCTCCCATCTCATCCCAGATTTCATTGTCCAACACATGGAAGTAGTCGAGGCGCGCAGCCTGCCGGCGGCCCGTCGCAAACGCATAGAAGCTACCGGGCAGTTCCAGGATGTAGCCGTCGGGTGGCACATTGGCGTTGACGAAGTTCACCACAGACTGAACGGTGGCATGGGATCCAATTTCCACGGGCGTGTCCAACCGATCGGTGCCCTCGAGCCCACGTGCCTCGAGGGTCAGAGGCGGCTCGAAGGCCCTCCACAGAGCCAAGGCCACGAGCAGCGCTCCCCCCAGCGTCACCGCGCCCTTCACCGGCGAGCCCCGACGAGACAGATCGGACATCAGCGCCACCCCGGCAGCCCCCAGGATCAGAAAACTCACCGGGCAGACCCACAACCAGTGGTTGAAGTCGGTGAAGGGGTGCAACGACATGGGCACGGCGATGTTGAACACGGCCAGGGCCACCCAATGCGGTGCCCGGGGATCGCCCTTCTGCTCGCACTTCGCCGCCAACAGCAATGCCACACCCGTCGCGAAGGGGATCAGGCAATAGAGCAGAGCGCTCACCCACCCGGCTCCCGCAAGAGCCAGCGCCGGCGACCCTCCGACCCCCAGGGCCAGCGCCCCGCGCAGAGGAACCCGCCAGGCCTGCGGGCCAAACAACGCCAGAGCAACCCCGACCAGTGCCCCGGTGGTGGCCAGTGCAGCGGCCCCGAGCGGAGCGCCGTACGGGTGCCATACCACCATGTTGCCCTTCATGCCCAACAGGATTTCGACCTGGCTGTTCCACAGGGTCTCCGCTCCCACCGTGGCGAGGTAGTAGAGGAGCCATGGAAGCGTGACCACCAAGACCCCAGCGCCAAAGACCGCGCAACCGCTCCAAAGCGCTGAAGCGCGCTTGGGCACCGAAGCGGCAAAGCGCGTCTGGCGCAGAAAGAACACCTCGCACAGCACGACTGACGGAAACACAAAAAAGACCAGGCGACTCTCGTCTGCAGCTCCCGACAGATTGAACAACACCACGGCGATCAGCAGCCAATGGGCGTGGTAGATGAGCGGGAAGCGTCGAAAATGGCCCGGGCCGAAGGGGAAGTCGCGCAGGGTGCGTATTGCCAGGACGCACAACAGAACGGCGACGATCACCCAGATCCCGTCGCGAAGTTTTGTCCCCAGGGCGAGCCCGGCGAAGATGCCAGCCCAGAAGAGCGCACGCTGCGAGGTCGCGCCACTTTCGATGTATCGGAAAACGAAGAGCAGTGCGGCCAGGGTCAGGGGCAACACGTACCAGCCCGTATATCCGAGTTGCAGGCGCACCACCCCGAAGGCCACGGTCAGCAGGGCGACACCTGCCGCGGGAACCTCGCCCATGGCGCGTCGTGCCAGAACCCAGGTCAGCGCAGTGGTAGCGAACTGCGAGACCATCAAGACCAGACGCACCGACGAGTTCTTGACGCCGAAGAGTTCGAAGGCCCCGAGGTGGAGAAAATACGACAGTGGCGGATAGGCGGTGAACATGTCGCGGAACAACTGCTCGCCAGCCATCATGCGAACACTCGGATACAGGCGGTAACCGGCGTCGACATAGATCCAGGGCGTCGCGTAGGTGAGGCTCTGGTGCCAGACGAGGTAGAGCTGAATCGCCCCGAAGCACAGGGCGAGGGCCCAGACTCCCAGCGACGGCGGAGAAGCGGAGGGGCGGGCTACGTCCAAGGCGTATGCGAGCGACCCCGCGACAGGACCGGCCGTCGATGGCGTGATCTGACGTCCATGGCCGGCATCGAGCCGATGGTGCGCGGCTGCACTGCTCTTTTCCCCCACACCTAGGATATCGGGAGGAGCGGAACCCCCGCAATCGGAGCGCCGAGGCCGTCGCGCTGCGCTACCGTGGTTGCGAATCGAGTTTCACGCCAAACCCCAAGCGTCTTTACCCAACAGCCGGGAGACTCCATGCGAAATCTCATCACCTCGCTCTGCCTCGTCCTGATGCCCATGGCGGTGAGCGCCCACCCCGACCACTTGAGCGCGGGAGCAACCTCCCTGCTCCATCTCCTGGACCCCTACCATCTGGGACTTGCCGGGATGGCGCTGATCGCAACTCTGGCACTTCGCAGCGGTCGGAAACTCGCTGCCACCCGACGCTGAGACGCTGAGACAGTGATTTGCCGGGTTCCCGCCCGGGAACGTTCGCGGGCAAGGAGGTCGCCGTGAAGATTGCTCTTGCGCTCGGCGCACCCATGACAGCGGGACCGAGCAGCTTCGAGGACATGATCGAACTCGGCGTGGGCGCCGAGGCTCTGGGCGTGGACTCGGTCTGGTCGTCCGAAGGTTGGGGGCGCGATGCCTTCACGCCCCTCGCCTACCTCGCTGCGCGCACGAGTTCGGTGGCGCTGGGCACCGCCATCGCTCAGCTCTCGGCGCGCACCGCTGCCACCACCGCCATGACAGCTTCGAGCCTGGACGAGATGTCCCAGGGCCGCTTCCGTCTGGGGCTCGGGGCCAGCGGGCCGGCCGTGGTCCATGGCGTTCACGGCAGTGCCTACGACCGCCCCATCGAGCGCATGCGCGAGACCATCGAGGTGGTGCGCCTCGCCCTTCGAGGCGAACGCCTCGAGTACGGGGGCCGCCAGATCCAGCTCCCCCGCGAGGACAGCCGATCTCTTCGACTCTCCCAACCTCCGCGCCCCAACATTCCGATTCTGGTGGCGGCCATGAGCCCGCGCGGTCTGGCCCTGGCCGGTGAACTCGCCGACGGCTGGATCGGGCACTCCTTCATCCCCGATCGCGCCGACGATCTACTGGCCCCCCTTCACGCCGGCCTGGCTGCCGCGGGACGCCCGCGCTCATCCATCGAGCTGCAGGTGGGCGGTGTGGTAGAGATCGACGAGGACGTCGAATCGTTGCTCGAGCGCTGGCGACCGTCCCTGGCGTTCAACATCGGCGCCATGGGAACCGACGACCGCAACTTCTATCGTGAGTCCTACGTTCGCGCCGGGTACGCAGAAGCGGCGGCCGAGGTCCATCGCCTCTGGAAAGCCAAGGACCGAGACGGGGCGGCGCAGGCCGTCCTGCCCGAGATGGTTCTACGCACCCACATGCTCGGAACCCCCGAGATGGTGGCCGACCGCGTGCGTTGTTACGTGGCGGCGGGCATCGACACCCTGCGCGTTCAACCGGCCGGGCGCGACGTGGCCGGCCAACTTCGCAACCTCGAAACCATCGTTGGCATCGTCTCCGACGTCGCACCGAGCTGACTCTCCCCGAGAACCGACGCCGCCAGACGCCATCGGGTAAGGTGGAACCCCGTGCGAACATTCGCGCGTTCCACCGGAGGGAGATGCGATGCCGGGCAGATTGGCAGGCAAGGTGGCGGTAATCACGGGGGCGGGCTCGGGAATCGGTCGGGCCACGGCCCGGCGCTTCACCCAGGAGGGTGCCGCGCTCATCGCCAACGACATTGCCGTCGACGCCGTGAACGAGACCGTCGAGGAGTTGGTCGCCCAGGGGGCCCGCGCCCAGGCCGTGCCCGGGGACGTCACCCGCGCCCCCGTCAACAAAGAGCTGGCCCAATCAGCCCTCGACCACTTCGGAGCTCTCGACGTGTTCTTCTGCAACGCCGGTGGGGCCCTGCCGAAGCCCATGTTGGAGACCTCCGACGAAGAGTACCGAGCCCAGCTCTCCCTCAACCTCGACGCCGTTTGGTACGGCGCCCAGGCGGCTTTACGTGTCATGGTCGAACGCGGTCGGGGCGTGGTACTCGCCACCTCCTCGGGGGCAGGCATCGGTGCCACCGAAGGGTTACCCGCCTACGGAGCCGCCAAGGCCGGGGTCATCTCCCTCATGCGCAGCATCGCCTTCGAGTTCGGTCGTCAGGGCATTCGCGCCAACGCCATCTCACCCGGTCCCATGGGCAGCGAGGGATTCATGTCGTGGCTCGACACCCTGGACGGGGGCCGCGAGACCTTCGAGACCCAGATCCCAATGGGGCGCCTGGGCACGAGCGAAGAGATCGCCGAAGCCGCGGTCTTCCTGGCCTCGGACGAAGCCCGCTACGTGAGCGGTGCCGTGCTGCCCGTGGACGGTGCAATCCACTCCACGCTGGCTTCACCGCGAACGCTGCCTGCAGAACGCTGAGGGCTGCGCCTCACGTCGGCCCGTTCAGGGTTTCGGACCGTCGGCCAACAATCGCAGCAACGAATCACTGACCATGTTCTCGGAGAACATCGTCGAGTCCGGCGGTACCAGACCGTGGCTCATCATGCGGTCGCCCAGACGAATGAAGATCGCGCAGAAGCGCAGGGCGCCGAAGACCTCCCAGTAGTGGGGATCGCGAACTTCGCGACCCGACACTTTTTCGTAGTGGGCGATCATCTGCGATCGCGTGGGGAAGCCGGCCAGGCGTTCGGCGCCGAGGTCCTCGTGGGACATGCGGTCGAACATCAACCACCACCCCACGTCGGCCTCGGTGGGACACAGCGCGCAGGCCTCCCAGTCGACCACCGCAGCACAGCGGTAGTCCTGCCAGATGATGTTGCCCAGGCGCGCATCTCCCCAGGAAAGGCCGATGCGTTCGTCCTGGGGATCGTTGGCCTCGAGCCAATCCAGAGCCTGATGGACGGCCGGATGGGGACGGCCCCGCAACTCGGCCTCCACGTAGCGGCGGTAGATCTCGACCTGTTGACGCTGGCTCGGGGGGCGTTCGCCGTCGGAAGCCAGCCACTCGAGGCCCGCCTCACGCCAGTCGATACCGTGCAGCGCCGCCATGGCCTCGAGGCCGCTTTCGAGCATGCGCGTCCGATCCTCAGGAGTGGCCTCGTCCACCAGAAATCCGGCCTGGGTGTAACGCGGTGTATCGGCGGGGATCACGCCGGGCACGAAGCCCATCACGAAAAAGGGCTGGCCAAGCACTGAGGGGTCGGGCTCGTAGGGAAGCATGGGCGGAATCGGTGCCACTCCGGTGGCTTCCACGGCATGCATGATCCGCTGTTGGACCGCCACGGAAACCGCGCAAGCCTGATTCTGCTCGGGAAAGATCCCGCCGTCGGGGGGTTCGATGCGCGCCACGAAGCGCTCGTCGTGCTCCACACCGTCGGCCGACCAGGCGACTTCGAAGAAAACCGTTTCGTTGGAGAACCCCGTCGCCATGGGGATCGACAGGTCGTGGACCCGGAGGTCCCGGGCGTGGGACCACTGGCGACGGAACCAGCCCTCGAGACCCTCGATGTAGGGGGTGAGGTCCTTCTGGGGCTTGGGAGTTTCTTCGGGGTCGGGGCCTGCGGTCATGATTCATTCGCTCCAGAGAGGTCGGAGGCCTCCCGTCCACACGGAGAGGCGCGGCTGCCGGCTTTGGGTTTTTTCGACGCCTGCTCTCCCCAGATGTCGAGTCGATCGCGCAGGTCTGCCGCGATCTCGGGATGGGCCGTAGAGAGATCCGTGCTTTCTTCGGGATCCTTCTCGAGGTTGAAGAGTTCCGTCCAAACCTTCCCATCTTTGCATTTCAACGCCAAGAATTTCCAGGCACCTCGGCGCAGTGCCCCATGGCTGGGCCGGATGTAGTTGAGTAGCAACTCTTCACGGCCCGTGTCTCGACCCTCGACCAGAGTGGGCCAAATGTCGATGCCATCGAGGGGAAGGTCCGGCTTCAACTTCGCGCGGGAGAGTCGAACGAGGGTCGGGAACCAATCCACCATATGCAGGGGAACGTCGACCTCTCGGCCACTCTCGAGGGTTCCCGGCCACGCGGCGATGGCCGGCACCCGGAGCCCCCCCTCGTAGAGATCCTTCTTGCCACCGCGAAGCGGTGCGTTGCTTCCGGCCTGGTAGGTGGCGGCACCGTTGTCGGATAGGAAGACGACGAGGGTGTCGTCCCGCATCCCGCGCTGATCGAGCGCTCGAAGAATCCGACCCACGCCCGCATCGAGGCTCTCGACCATGGCGGCGTAGACCCGACGCTCGGGATCGGCAAGGTGTTCGTAACTTGCCACGATCGCCGGTGGCGCTTCCAAGGGCACATGCGGGGCGGTAAAGGGCACGTAGAGGAAGAGCCGGCGCGCGAGGTCGTGGCCAACGATGACGTTTTCAGCCTCGGCGGCGATGAGGTCGGTCGTATAGCCCGTCTCCGCCAACGGCTTGCCATTCCGATACCAGTCGAGGCGATACGACGGATGCCCCCGGAGCCGGTCGAAATAACCTGCGCCCGACAGGTAACCGCCGTACTGCTCTTCGAATCCGCGGTCGATGGGCGTGTGGCCCGGGCCGTGCCCGAGGTGCCATTTTCCCGTCAGCACCGTGCGATAGCCCACCGCGCTCAGCACTTCCGCGAGGGTCCTCTCGCGTGTGGGGAGGACCATGCTTCCATTGTCGCGCACCGCCCCGCGCGCAAATCCGTAGCGCATGGGATACCGACCGGTCATCAAAGCAGCACGGGCCGGGCTACACGACTGAAGGGTGTAGAACGACTCGAGCCGCACTCCCTCCTCAGCGAGCCCATCGATATTGGGGGTTCGGATCTCGCTTCCGTGGTATCCGACATCTCCCCATCCCAGATCGTCGGCGAGCACAATCACGATGTGCGGAATGGGCGGTTCAGACTCATCCGCGTCGTCGAAGCCCCGGTCGAAACCGCAACCGAAGAGGATCGCGGCGCAAACGAACCCGGCCAGCCCCGCTCGAAAGATCCGTATCGCTCGATGGTTCAGGCCGGAGACTCCTTCTCAACCGCTCGAACCGGAAACACGATCACTATGCAGCCGGATTTCGTCACGCCTTCGCACATCCGTCCGGGCGTTGGATCCGAACACTTTACTCAGTGCCATCCGCAAACTCAAACCTCACGCCGGTGACATTGCGATCCTCGCCGAGCTCGGATCGAGCCATCCGCTCCCGTTTCTTGAAGACCTTCCTGAAGCGATCACCGCGCACTCTCTCCCAGTCGTTCCAGAACACAGAAACAGGGCGATCTTCGTCGGACGCTGACACTTCGCCCCCTACACACAGAGAGGAAGGGATGTGAATCGCCAGGCTTCCAGGGCGGGTAAAATGCGCAGTGCTCCCTGAAACGAAGCTCCACTCGGCGGACACCCGGGAATCGAGCACCCGAAGGATCGTCTCGACGCTAAATTCTCCAGGCCTGAAGGCGCCGGTCGAAACCAACCGGTTTCGGTAGAGTCCAGCCCGGGGAATGGAACACCTCGTTGCGGATACGGTGGTTTCCGCGCAGGACACGAATCGCCACCGGCGCCGAGACCGTGCAACGCACCACGCCGCAAGATTGCAACCCGCACCCTAGAGAACGAGGACATGACCGAACCGAGACGTCCCTCCCGCCGCTCGCGCGTTCCGTCCGGACGGATCGAGCGCATGGCCCGCCTGGGTTGGTTGGCGGGCGAGATCGCCCTGGGTGGTGCCGCCGAGGGACTGCGCCGTCTCGGGGGGGCCGACGAATCGGGCACCAGCGCCTTTCTGACCGGATCGAACGCCGAGCGCCTGGCCCGCAGCCTGTCCACCATGCGCGGGGCGGCCATGAAGATGGGACAGATGCTGTCCATGGAAGCCGAAGACCTCCTGCCCCCTGAGGTTGCGGATGCCCTGGCGGTTCTACGCGCCGAAGGCGATGCCATGCCCGTCGAACAACTCCACCGGGTGCTCAACCGGGCCTGGGGCCCGGATTGGCAGGAGCGCTTTCTCGAATTCGATGACACCCCCATTGCGGCAGCCTCCATCGGTCAGGTCCACGAGGCCACCACCCGCGACGGTCGCAAGCTCGCCCTGAAGATCCAGTACCCGGGAGTCGCCGACAGCATCGACAGTGACGTCGACAACCTGGCAGCCGCCCTTCGCGTAGCGCGCATATTGCCGGGCCAGATTGATTTCGATCCGATCATCGCCGAGGTCAAGAAGCAGCTGAAGCGCGAATCCGACTACCAGCGAGAGGCCCGTTACCTCAGCCGCTACGGCGTCCTGCTCGAGGACGAGCCCGACGTGATCGTGCCGCGAGTTCACGAGGACTTCACCACCTCGCGGGTGCTGGCCATGGACCGCCTGAAGGGCCTCCCCCTCGAGGACCTGAGCGGAGCCGATCACGACCAGCCGGCGCGCGACCGAGCCGGAACGCTGCTCCTCGAACTCCTGCTGCGCGAGTTGTTCGAGTTTCGCTTCATGCAAACGGACCCCAATTTCGCCAACTACCTGTGGCTCTCCAACGAACGCATCGGTCTCCTGGACCTGGGGGCCGGCCAGGAAATCTCGAAAAAACTGTCGGAAGGCTACGCGCGCTTGTTCCAGGCGGCGGCTGCAGACGACCGGGATGCCTTGCGCGCAGCGGCTCGACGAATCGGCTTCGTCGACACGAGTGACCGGGCAGAACAGACCGAGGCCATGCTGGACCTGATCTCTCTGGCCACAGAGCCCTTCCGGCACGATGGCCCCTACCCTTTCGACAGCTCGGACCTGCCGGGCCGCGCGCGGGAAGCGGGCACCGAACTGGTGCTGTCCCACGGAATGTGGCGCCCCCCGCCTCCGGCGACACTCTTCCTCCAGCGCAAGCTCGGCGGAACCTTCCTGTTGTGCAGCCGCCTGAGGGCGCGAGTCGACGCCAAGACACTGCTCCAGCACGCCCTGGCCCGCGCGGGCCTCTGAAACGACCCGAGACGCATCTCCCACTCCATCGGAGTAGAGTGTCCGCCAGGCATGGACTTCGATCAGGATCTGCTGGACAAGCATTCGCCGGAGACGCGCTTCGCCGCCATGGCGGCGCTGCGGCGCCAACAACCCATTCGCCAGATTCTGGGCGATGCCGGCCCCTACTACCTTTCGAACCGCGCAGCAGTCTCCCGGGCTCTCCCTGCCATCGACCACTTCGGTGGGGCCGTGGGCGCCGCTGATGTTCCCGAGGAAGAGCAGGCCTTCAATGGTCTACTCGAGCCGCGTCACGGAAAGATCCGCCGCATCGTCAACGGCCTGATCGCGCCCCACAAATCCAGCCGGGCCAAACCCTTCGTCGACCAGCTGTGCCAACGACTGCTCGACGACCTCGGCTCACGCGATGCCAACGACGAAGTGGACGTCATGGCCCACTATGTCGACGCCATCCCCGCCAGCACCGTGTGTTGGCTGCTGGGATGGCCCATCGATGACGCCATCCAGCTCTACCAATGGACCGTCGAGGTCTGCGAACGCGCGCTGGACATGCGTCCCGGCTCGGGCAACACCCAGCGCGACATCCACCCGGCCTTCTATGGCTACATCGAAGGCCATCTGGCGCGCCGCACCGCGATTCCCGAAGACGAGTGGCCCGACGACGGCATCAGCCACCTTCTGCGCGGCGAAGTCGATGGGCAACGCCTATCGCCGCGTTTCGTGTGCGCACAGCTCTTCTTCCTGCTGGGTGCGGGCGCCGAAACCACACGTGACATGATTGGGGGGTTGCTCCACAGCCTGGCCTGCGAACCGGATCTCTACCAGAGGGTGCGCGCCGACCGTTCACTGATCCCCAATGCCATCGAAGAGGCTCTTCGCATCTTCTCCCCCACCCAGTTCATGGTCCGCAGCTGCGTGGCGCCCATCGAGATCGAGGGCCAATGCTTCGAACCGGGCGATCAGATTTTCATCGGACTGGCCTCGGCAAACCGCGACGAGGCTCATTTCGAGGACGCCGACCGCTTCGACATCGACCGGGCCAACGCACGTGAGCACCTCGCCTTTGGCGCGGGCCCCCACCAGTGCCCCGGAGCGATTCTGGCGCGCATGGAGGCGACAGCGGCCGTCAACGCCTTTCTCGACCGGTTCGACGTGGCCACGCCCACGAACGGCCGCCAATTCGAACCACTAACGACCCCCATGTTCTACGGCCCCCGGGTCCTGCCCATGCGGCTCGGATGAAGACGCGCCCACAGCGGGTCGCGCCGGGGGTATGATCGGTTCGTACTGTAAGGAGACCCGACCATGATCCTCGGTGTCCACCACCCTGCCGTCTCGGTCCCGGATATGGACCGCGCTCTCGAGTTCTATTGCGGCCTGCTCGGCTTCGAGGAGGTCATGAGTGCAGGCTGGCCGTCGGGCGTGCAGCCCATGGATGACGCCATGGCCCTGGAGGACTCGGCTTGCCGCGTCGCGATGGTGAAGAAAGGGAATTCGTGCATCGAGTTGTTCGAATTCACGGCCGAGAGCACCCAGGGCGCCACCCCGGATCGCCCGGTGAGCAAGCGCGGCATCACACACATCGCCTTGGGAGTGTCGGACTTCGGCGAGGAGTACGAGAAGCTCAAGGCCGCTGGCGTTCCCTTCAATGGGGAACCCAACGGCGAGGCACCGGGACGCTGGGTCTACGGACGCGACCCCTTCGGAAACGTCCTCGAATTACTGGAACACGACCCCGACAACGCATCGGCGCTGGACTGGGGCAGCTGACCCCACAACGAACCCCCGCGAGCAACAAATCCGCGGAAACCCACCCCACAATTCCCCACGGAGGATCCCATGAGTGAGTACTGGCACGAACAACGACTGTTGATCGACGGCGAACTGGTAGAAGCCACCGGGGGACGTCTCTACGACAACATCAACCCTGCCACCGAGCAGGTGATCGGCCAGGCCGCCGACGCCCAGCCCGAGGACATCGACCGCGCCGTCGTTGCGGCACGGCGGGCCTTCGACGAAACCGACTGGTCGCGAGACCACGCCCTGCGCGCTCGCTGCCTGCGCCAACTGCACGAAGCCATTACCGAGCGCATCGAGGATCTGCGCGAGGCCTACATCGCCGAAGTCGGCTGCCCGAAGATCATGACCTATGGGCCGGGCATCGACGTGCCGGTCAAGAGCCTCAACTACTACGCCGATTTCCTCGAGAAGTACGCGTGGAGCGAAGACCTGGGCGAGGCCGAGGTGTTCGGCAACAAATCCCACCGCTGGATCGAACGCGAAGCCGTGGGAGTGGTGGCGGCCATCACCGCCTGGAACTTCCCCATCGAGTTGAACATCAAGAAAGCCGGCTGGGCCTTGGCGGCCGGCTGCACGGTGGTGCTCAAGGGCGCCCCAGCGACCCCCTGGTGCACCCTGCTACTGGGCCAGCTGATCCAGGAAAAAACCGACATCCCGCCCGGCGTGATCAACACCATCACCTCGGGAAGTAACGGGATCGGCGAACAACTCACCACCGATCCGCGCATCGACATGGTCTCCTTCACCGGCTCCACCGCCACGGGCAAGCGCATCCTCGAAGTCACGGCACCGCGTGTCGTGCGCGTAGCCCTCGAACTCGGTGGCAAGTCGGCCAACATTCTGCTCGATGACGTCCCGGACTTCGCAGCGGCCGTTGCCGGAGGAGGGATGGGAGTGTGCGGACACGCGGGACAGGGCTGCGCGATCCTGTCGCGTTTGCTCGTCCCCAACGATCGCATGGACGAGGCCGCCGAGATCCTGGGAGCCACCATGCCCAACGTGAAGTACGGCGACCCCACCAACCCCGAAAACATGATGGGCCCGCTGTGTAGCGCGCAGCAGCGAGAGAAGGTCGAAGCGATGATCGCCCAGGGGATCGAAGAGGGATCCCGACTGCTGTGCGGAGGCAAGCGCCCCGAGCACCTGCCCCAGGGCTACTTCATCGAGCCCACGGCCTTCAGTCACGTGGATCCGGATTCGACCATCGCCCAGCAGGAGTTCTTCGGCCCCGTGCAGTGCCTGATCGGTTACGAGGACGAAGAGGATGCCATCCGCATCGCCAACAACTCCATCTACGGACTTTCGGGCGGAGTCGTCAGCGCAGACATCGAGCGCGCACGGAACGTGGCGCGGCGGATCCGGACCGGCACCATGTCGGTCAACGGCGGCATCTATTACGGCCCCGAGGTGCCCTTCGGCGGCTACCGCGAGTCCGGGCTCGGGCGCGAGAACGGAACCGTGGGCTTCGAAGAGTTCCTGGAGGTGAAGTCCTTCGCCGAGCCGGCCGGTTCCTGATCAGCGCGCGGTACCAACGAGCGACTACTCGAGTGCTTCGAGTTCGGCCCAGACCTCGGCGTCGTGCTCGCCCAGTGCGGGCGCGCGCCGAGCGATGTGCCAGGGGGACTTCTCGAACTTGTAGGGCGCACCGGGGTAGGTGAAGGAACGCCCCAACTCCGGGTGCTCCACCTGCACGGGAAAGCCGCGTTCCACGAAGTGGCGGTCTTCGAGCACCTCGTCGGGGGAGTAGATGATCCCCACGGAGATGCCCACATCCTGTGCCCGTACGAACAACTCGTAGGCGGGCACCTTCGAGGCCAGAAACACCATGCCTTCGCGCGCAGCGCCGAAGATCACGGTGGTCTGGTCATCCACGCCGATTTTCGAGATATCCAGGGGGGCTTCGAGTTGGGCGCCCTGCTCCAGGAAAACCGCCTCGGGAAATTCTTCCACCACGCCCAACTCGACCATCCAGTCGTGCATCCAGCGAAGTTCCTCAGGTCGACGCGGCGGAAACCCCGTGGTCAGCCAACGACCATCGGCACACTGCATCTGGGCCTCCATGGTGGGCTGTTCCTGGGCGTGGCGACCGGTCTGGCGCTGCACCGTGCCCTGGGCGACGAGCCAGTGGTACGAGGCCATCTCGGTGGTCACGTTGGTGGCCGCGAAGGCGTTGACGTCGATGTGCTGGCCGCGGCCCGACACCTCGCGGTGCAAGAGAGCCGTCAGGGCCGACAGGAAGGCGTAGTGGCATGCCGTCTGGTAACCCTGATTGCCGCCCCCCCGGATCGGCGGCAGCGAATGGTCGTCGTACCCGCAGCTCCACGCCGGCCCCCCATTGGCCAGCAGCGTGAGATCCGTGAACGGTTCATCGCGCCGGGGCGCATTCCGACCAAAGCCCGTGATCGACACCAGGATGAGTTCCGGGTGGTCGGCCGACAGGTCCGGGTAGTCGAGACCCAGAGAAGACAAGCGATCCGGAGCTTCACATTCGAGGAGCACGTCCGCGGAGGCCACCAATCGGGTGAAGCGAGCCCGGTCGCCCGGTTCTTCCAGGTCCAGCACGATGCCGCGCTTGCTCGTCTGGTAGTGCCACCAGAAAAGGCTTCGGTCGGGACCGGGCTCGTCGTCTAGAAACGGCGGGTAGTTGCGGCTGGGATCTCCTCCAGGCGGCTCCACCAGGATCACGTCGGCTCCCATGTCCGCCATCAGCTTGCCGGCCAGAGCACCCATTTCACTGGCAAGCTCGACCACACGCACGCCTGCCAGGGCGCCATTTTCCAGGGTCGCATCAGACGGGCCAGCCGTCATAACACCCCCTCCTCGCGCAACCGTTCGATCTCGTCGGGCTGCATCCCCAACAACCCACTCAAGACCTGCTCGGTGTGTTCTCCACAGCACGGCCCCCCACGCTGCATCTCCCAGTCCGTCTCGGAGAAGTGCACCGGCATGCCGTCCACGCGTACGTCGCCCATCTTGCTGTGATGGACGGTGGGCCACAGTCCCCATTCCGCAGTGTTGGGGTCGTGATCAATGCGTTCGGCGGGTCGCTGCACCGCACCCGCCGGCACCCCGGCCTCGCGCAGTCGAGCGGCTGTCTCGAAGTCATCGCGGTCGGCGGTCCACTTCGCCACGAGGGAGTCGAGTTCATCCTGACGCGCAACGCGGCCGTCGAGAGCGCGAAAGTGTTCGACCTCGGACCAACCCTGATCAGCCACGCGAGCCAGAGCCCGCCAGTCCTCGTCGTTGCGGCAGGCAATGGCGAGCCAGCGGTCTTCGCCCCGGGCCGGGTAGATGCCGTGCGGCGCCATGGCGGGCCACTCATTGCGATTGCTGTGGGGTTGGCCCGGGCGACGGGTACGTCGCCCGTTGACCGTGTAATCCAGAATCGCCGGACCGGTCAGAGTCGCACCGGCTTCCGTGCAGGACATGTCGACCCATTGCCCCTGACCCGTGCGAGCGCGGTGGAACAATGCGAGCAGAATGGCCATGGCCATGTAGTAACCACCCGTGTGATCCATGTAGGAATAGCCCCAACCCGCAGGCGGCTGGTCGGGCAGTCCGGAAGTGAAGGTGAGTCCGGAAATGGCCTGGACGATGGGGCCCCAGGTCTTGTACGTGTGATAGGGCCCGGTATGGCCGAAACCGCAGTTCGACACATAGATGATGTCGGGTTTGATCTCCACCAGGCGCTCGTAGCCGAGCCCCCAACGCTCCATCACTCCGTACGCGAAGTTCTCGCACACCACATCGGACTTCTCGACGATCTCGGCCACGAGTTCGCGGCCGCGCTCGGTTCGCAGGTTGAGGGCGATGCCGAGTTTCTCGACATTGTGGTTGTTGAACCCGCCGCCGAGGTCGGGCCCACGCCTCTCGTCGACGAAGGGCGGCATATTTCGCAACACATCCCAGGTGCCCTGCTTGACCGGGTCCTCGATACGAATCACCTCGGCGCCAAAGGCCGAGAGCCACTTGGTCGCTCCGGCCCCGGCCAGCTGACCGGTAAAATCACAGATGCGAATGTGCGAAAGTGCTTTGGCCGACATGGGCTCCCTCAGTGGGCGGCACGGATGAGTACTTGGGCTTCTTCCTGGCTGGCCACCTCGCGTCCACACTCATGGGCAAGGGCCACCGTGGCAGCCACGATCTCCTCGTTGGTGGGTGTCCCTGCACCGACGTGATCCTCGAGTCCCACTCGGAGGTGCCCTCCCCGTTCGAGTACGAGGCGCGCCACCTCGGTGCCGAGGATGTCCCCCCCCGGCAACGCCACGCTCCAGGGCCAGCTGCAATCCTCCAGAATCTCCAGATAGGCGGCCAGTGCCTTGGGTGTCGCCGGCAGTCCCATCAAGCTGCCCGGGGCCCCGAAGAAGATCTTGATCTGCCCCCCGGCGGGAGATCGACCCGCCGACAGATAGGCGACGGCTGTACGCAGAAAGCTCGGATCGAAGATCGAGATGGACACCGGAATGTCGAGGTCTTCGCAGGTGGTGAACATGTACTCGATGTCGGCCAGGGTGTTGATGTAGACCGTTTCGGAAGGAGCAGGCGCATCACCCGGCATCGCCCAACCGATGTTGACCGAGCCCGGGTCCACGATTCCCAGAGTCAGCACTCCGGCCTCAGCCATGACCCGCAAGTGGCCGTACCGCTTCTCGACGGTGGTATGAGGGCCACCCCCCGTCATGGTGGGGTAGAGAAACGCACCGGGCACGGCATCGAGCACACGCGACCAGGCCTCGATGTAGGGCTGCGGGTCATGGGCGGGGGTCACCATGTCGATGACCGGGTCATCGGTGTGATTGTGGATGATGGTGGCGCCCGCGTGCAGACAGCGGATGGCGTCGGCGGCGATTTCGTCGGGGCTACGCGGTACGTGGGGGTTGCGCTCCTTGGGGGTGGCGCCGTTGATTGCAGCCTCGATGATCAGCGGGGGGACACTCACTTGAATCCTCCTGTGCGCTCGAGGCCTAACTTCCCGCGCGCATGGGGGCAATCACCTCGGCGCCGTAGCGCTCGAGGGTCTCGATGGCGTGATCGATGCTGTCCCCAGGCGCCCCGGCTCCGACCCACGTCACACCCAGTTTCGCCAACTCGTCGAGTTCGTCCCGGTGGGCATTGGCGTCGAAATCATCACTCCCCGGAGCCCCCCCGGCGTGGGCTGCAAAGTGCACATCAATCTCCGAGCGATCGCGGCCTGCTTCGTCGACGTAGCTCCACAACTCATCGAGCATCTCGGCCAGTTGCTCACGACCCTCGAGGGCGGGAGTTCGGGCCGTCTTGGACAGAGTCGCGCTTGCCGGAAATGGAATCCAGCCCTGACCGTACCGAGCGACGCGCCGCCGCGCGCGTCGTGCGTTGCCGCCGATCCAGATGGGTGGATGCGGGCGTTGCACGGGCTTGGGGCCGGCTGTCTGACCCAGCGCGACGAAACGAGGACTCTCGAAGCAGTAGTCGTCCTCGGCCCAGATCCCCTTCATGACCTCGATGCACTCGTCGAAGATTTCGTTGCGATCGTCGAACGTCACCCCCAGGGCCTTGTACTCGGCCTTGAGGTAGCCGATGGCCGTGCCCAGAATGAAACGCCCGCCCGAGAGCCGGTCCACGGTGGCGATGGACTTCGCGGTCAAGAAGGGGTTTCGATAGGGCAGCACCAAGATGTGCGGAATCAGGCGAAGATGGTCGGTGACGGCTGCACAGAAGGCGAGCGCCGCAAAGGGATCCAGGGCATCGTGCCCCCCGGCTCGCAACCACCGCTCGGTGGGTGCCGGGTGATCGGTGAAACCCAGGCCGTCGTAACCGGCTGCCTCGGCGGCCCGCGCGAAGCGCAGAATGTTTTCCTTCTCGAGAAACGCAGGGTCGTAGGGGTGGTTGATGAGCGGATAGGTGACGGAGAACTTCACGCAATACCTCCAGAGGGCCTGAACGTGGCCCAGTTCGCAAGCCCGCAAGTAGCGGACCGCCAGTGTACGCGTAGGGCGAGCCCGCGGGGGCGATTCGATCTCGACACCCGAGGCTCGACCGCATGCCCAGGTCGGAAGATCACCAACCCATGGCCTCGGGCACCCCTCCCCTAGGCGGACTGTGTTGGCGTTCCTTCGGCTTCGTACTCGCGCACGGCTCGCTGCACCCAGGACAGATCGTCATTGGCGACGCGGCGCCGCGCCGCCTCGGCATCGATGCCGTAGACCCGCGCAGCGTTGCCACCCAGAACCTTCGCCTTGACCTCGGGAGTGAGCTCCGGATAGCCGTAGCGCTCGCGAAGTTCCACTGGGATCTGGAAAGCGCGGAAAGCGTCGATGGCGGGCTGGGTGGGTCCATACCAGATCGAGTCACTGCCCCAGATCAAGTTGTCCTCCCCCACGGCGAGCAGGAGTTTGCCGATCACGTGGGCCGCCTCGATGGGGCGGCGAATCAAGCAGAACCAGGTGCTGCCCAGTTCCGCGTAGACGTTGCTCCCCGGCGCCACCCCGGCCTCGCGCACCGCGGTCAACAAGCGACTCGTACCGATGTTGGCGGTTTCTTCGGTGTAGGGCCCCTCTTCGGCTTCTTCGCCCACAGGCATCTCGTAGCCCGCGTGGTAGATGACGAAATCGATCTCTGGAAAAGCGCGCGCGGCATTACCCACGTCGCGAGGAGAACCCGTGGGCACCATGGCACTGATGCCCTTGTGGGCGCACACCAGCCGAGGCCCCACATCGCGTACCCGCTCGAGAAAAGGCAGACCCACGCGCTCGTCGTCCAACCACCAACTCGCTGTGTTCACGAAGTCCGTGCCCACCAGGTGTCCAATCGTGTAGACCTTCCAACCCACCGGGGCGTAGCGCGCGACGTCTTCCTCCATGGATTCGATTTCAGTGGGCTCGTCCGGGTGGATGACCGCATGATTGAGTAGCCGCCCCTCGGCCCCCAGTCGATCCAGCAACTCCCGCGTGCCCGCCATCTCGTGATTCCAGAGCATGCGCTGGTCGTCGAGACCCGGTGCAGAGGTCAGTACCGCCACGGCCGTCTCGCTTTCCACGAACACACAGCGCAGGTACTCGGCAAAGTTGTACATCTCCCAGTCGTCCAGGCCCTTCCACCAATCCGGCATCATGCGGCGGTACGTATCGATCAGAAACGGCCGCCAGTGTTTCAGGCTGCGATTGGCCACATAGTGGGTCTGTACGTCGAGCACGACTTCGTTGCCGCCAAGGGCCTCCTCGGCCGCAGCCGCATCACGAGCAGCGGCGTCGGGCACTTCATACCACCGCCCGCCGTAGGCCTCGTTGAGTGAGAGCAGACCCGCCGCCGTCCCCATACGACTGGCGAAGTAGCGCGCTTGACTCCAACCCAAGCGTCGGGCATCCACACTCCCCCGTTCCATCACCCGGGCCACGGCCAGAGCCTGGGCCTTCGTGTATCCAGGAGCATTGAATTCGTCGGTCGATCGACGTTCGAGAATGGCAGGAAGCCAACGGTTGTGATTCCAGCGGGTCATGGTTCGTGTCTCCCTCCAACCGAGTTCTCAGTCATCCTAACCCAAGATCTGCAAGGCTCGCGCTCAGCCTCCAGTCACTCGCTCCACGAAGCGAGCGATTTCGTCCACGGCGTCCACGGCCTCGGGAAAAGCTGGAACGGCCATGTGCCAGACGTGGGGCATCTCGGGGTAGACCGAGAGTTGGACATCGACTCCGTCTCGACGCGCTCCGGCAGCGAGCCGTTGAGCATCGTCGAACAAGACCTCGACATCCCCCACATGAATCAACAAGGGCGGGAGACCCGTCAGGTCGCCGAGGGCGGGGGACACGCGCGGGTCCTCAGCAGCGTGACCCGCCAGGTACAGGTCCGCCGCTTCGTCGGCTTGCGCTTTGGAAAACAACGCATCCGTGTCGGCTTTCTCGGAGAACGATGCGGCGCAATTGGTCAAATCGGCCCAAGGTGAGAGGCACACCCCACCGGCGGGCAGTGGATCGCCGGCATCGCGCAGGGCCAGGAGGGTGGCCGCCGCCAGTCCCCCTCCTGCCGAATCGCCTGCGACCACCAAGCGCTCCGGCGCCTCGCCCGACGCCACGAGCCAGCGCACGGCCGCCACGGCATCGTCGAGGGCAGCGGGAAAGGGATGTTCCGGGGCGAGCCGGTAATCGACGAGCAAGACACGAGCCCCGCAGCGGGCCGCCAACTGGGACGCGTAGGACTGCCAGGCCGTGGCCGAGCCCATCCGGTAGCCGCCCCCGTGAAAATACACCATCGCAGCGGCACCGGAGACATCCTCCCCTCGCAGCCAGATGGCAGGAACCCCATCCGCGCTCACGGGCTCCGCCACGATGCCGGGCGCCAGCGGAATCGCTCCCATCACGGCGTCGGCACGGGCGCGCTTTTCCGCCAGAGGCTGGTCCGGCGAAGGACGCGGAGCCGCCGCAATGCGGGCTTGATGGGCGTGAAATTCCTGACTGGCCATGCCGCCAGCCTACCATGCCGAACCCCAAGGCAAACCCGTTGGATTCCGCGCCCGATGGCCGAGATCGAGTATCATCCACTCAACCCCATGGAGGTTCCCATGTCCGACGAGCAGTTCATCCTCTACGAGCGCGACGGATCCGTCGCCGTCATCACTCTTGACCGCGTGGATGCGCGCAACGCCCAGCACCCGCCCTTCTTGGCCCAACTCGACGAGGCCTTCATGCGCGGCGCTCAGGACGAAGAAGTCCGCGTCATCGTGCTCAAGGCCAATGGCCCGCACTTTTCCTCAGGCCACGACATCCGCTACCGCGGCGAACGGGGCTTCGACATGAACAATGGTGTGGCGGGAATGTATGCCTGGGAGAAAGAGAACTACCTCGGCATGTCGCGTCGCTGGCGAGACATCCCGAAGCCGACCCTCGCTGCCGTGCACGGCAAGTGCATCGCGGGCGGACTCATGCTGTGCTGGCCCTGCGACCTGATCATCGCCTCCGAGGACGCGCTGTTCAGTGACCCGGTTGCGCGCATGGGAATCGCTGGAGTCGAGTTCCATGCCCACACCTGGGAACTCGGTGCCCGCAAAGCCAAGGAGTTCCTGTTCACGGGTCAGTTCATCGACGCTCGAGAAGCCCACCGCCTGGGTATGGTCAACCGCGTGGTGGCACGCGAGGAACTCGAGAGCCACACCCTCGAGTTGGCGCACGAGATCGCTCAGATGGATCCCTTCGCCCTGTACATGTCGAAGCAGGCCGTCAACCGCACCCTCGACACCCAGGGACAGTGGACGGCCATGGAAGCGGTCTTCGACATGCACCATCTCGGCCACAGCCACTCGAGGCTCGTGAACGAAGGGGACGCCATCAGCGGCATGACGGTGGAGAGCATGAAGAAGGCCGGCTGAGCGCCGGACGCCCCGCCCACGTTTTCCCGCCGTGCCCCCACCCCGTGCGATCTGCGCGCGGCGCGGGGTGACGCATGCCCCCACGGAGAGCCTTCATGAAGATCGATGCAGCCCTCATGACGCGGGGTCTGGAAGACAGCGGCGAGATGGCCGCGGACCTCGAGCGCCAGGGTTTTGCAGCTGCCTGGGGGTTCGAAGGTCCCCACGATCCATTCTTTCCGCTGGTGCTCGCTTCCAAGCAAACGGAACACATGGAGTTGGGCACCGCCATCGCGGTGGCCTTTGCCCGCAACCCCATGATCTGCTCGCAAATCGCGTGGGACCTCCAGGAACTCAGCCGCGGCCGATTCATCCTGGGCCTGGGCACCCAGATCCGCCCCCACATTGAAAAACGTTTCAGTCAGCCCTGGTCCAAACCCGCGGCGCGCATGCGCGAGTTCGCTCTGGCAATCCGAGCCATCTGGGAGTGTTTCACCGAGGGAACCCGCCTGGACTTCCGCGGAGAGTTCTACAACCACACCCTGATGACGCCGGTCTTCAACCCGGGCCCCAACCCCTTCGGCCCTCCCAAGCTCTTCATCGCCGGGGTCGGAGCGAAAATGGTCGAGGTGGTGGGCGAGGTGGCCGACGGATTCTTCGTCCATCCCTTCCACTCGCCTGCGTTCATGGAAAGCGACACGCTGCCCGCACTCAGGCGAGGACTCGATCGCGGGGGGCGTGCTCGCGAGAACTTCCAGATCTCCTGCCAGACCATCGTGGCCATGGGAAGCAATGACGAGGAGATCTCTACAGCGCGCCAGAAGGCGAAGGGACAGATCTCCTTCTACGGCTCGACCCCCGCCTATCGCGGCGTGCTCGACCACCACGGCTACCCGGACCTCCAGCCGAAGCTGAACCGGATGTCGAAAGAGGGACGCTGGCTCGAAATGATCAACGAGATCGACGACGAGCTATTCGACACGATCGGAGTGTCCGGGACGCCCGAAGAGGTGGGGCAGCGCCTGCGCGAGCGCAACGCCTTCGCGGACCGGACCACCCTGATGCTCTACAACGAGACCGACCGCGACGCCGTGATCGACGTGATTCGCACCGCCAGCTGATCAGAGCAGGCCCCTTCTGAATCGCGAGTCGCCCCTTTCCGTGGGGTAAGATGCGCGGGCTGGACTCAACGACAGGAGGCCGTGTGGCGGCGGAGATCCGAGGACTGGAAGTCGAGCCGGTCGAGCAGTGGATGCTCGAACACGTCAACGGTGCTGAACCGGGTCTCGAATTCGAACTGATCGCCCAGGGCGGCTCCAACCTGACCTACAGCGTCAGAAGCCCGAACGGTCACCGCTGGGCGCTGCGCCGGCCCCCGGTGCGAGCGCGCATCGCCACCGCGCACGACATGGGTCGCGAGTGGCAGATCCTCGAGGCGCTTCACGCCAACCCCGAGGCGGGAATTCCGGTGCCCGAAGCCGTTGCCTTCTGTGAAGACTCGGCTTTGATCGGGGCGCCCTTCTACCTGATGGGCTTCGCCGACGGTCTGATTCTACGGGGCCCTCAGGAAGCCGAGGGGATGACGGCGGAGCAGTGCCGAACGGCCAGTGAATCCCTGATCGATGTGCAGGTCGCCATGCACCGGCTCGACCCCGATAGCGTTGGGCTCGGAGACCTCGGCCGGCGCGAGGCCTACGTGGAGCGACAGCTGAATCGCTGGCTCAAGCAATATCGATCCTCCCAGTCGCGCGAGCTTCCGGCGGTGGACACCCTCTACGCAAAACTGTCCAACGCGATACCCGCTCAGCAGGCCGTGGGGCTCGTGCATGGCGACTACCGCTTCGACAACACCGTGCTCGACGCCGACCACCGCATCATCGCGGTCCTGGATTGGGAGTTGTGCACCCTGGGCGACCCCATCGCCGATTTCGTCTGGTCGATCATGTACTGGACGGATCCAGACGAGGAGTACGACTTCGGTTCGCCCTCTCCCACCCGCCACGATCCCTTCCCCCGGCGAGCCGAAGCCGTAGAGTTGTACACCCAGCGCTCGGGCTTGGACCTTTCCCACTACGACTATTACGTCGCCTTCAGTTGGTGGAAGATGTCGTGCCTGGTCGAAGGCGTGGTGGCCCGCCTCGAGGCAGGGGCCGGGGGAGGCATGGCGGGCCGGAGCCGCGCCGACGACGCCAGGGCACGGGTGGACTTCATGCTCGAGCGCGCCGTCGAGGCCGCCGAGCGCTTGTAAAAAAGACACGCCCCGCCGCGCAACCCATGGGCGGCTACAGGAGGGACACATGGCCTGGGACTTCTCGACGGACCCCGAATTTCAGGAGACCCTGGACTGGATCCGCGAGTTCGTGGACGAGGAAATCCTCCCCATCGAAGCGATCTCCGACGAACTCGACCAGGATCAACTCGACCAACTCACCGCGCCCCTCAAAGCAGAGGTTCGGCGGCGAAACCTGTGGGCCGCGCACCTGGACCCGGAACTGGGTGGACAGGGAATGGGGCAGCTGAAGCTGGGCCTGATGCACGAGATCCTGGGCCGCACCCAGGAGGCGCCCGGGGTCTTCGGCAACCAGGCCCCCGACTCGGGCAATGCCGAACTCCTGGCCGTGGGCGCCAACGAGGAACAGAAAGAAAAATGGCTCTGGCCGTTGCTCGATGGACAGCTGCGCAGCTGCTTCTCCATGACCGAGGCCCACGTCGCCGGCTCGGACCCCACTCAGATCCGCACCCTCGCCGTGCGCGACGGTGACGAATGGGTGATCAACGGTCACAAGTGGTTTGCCTCCAACGCCGACATCGCGGACTTCACGATCCTGATGGCGGTGACGAACCCCGATGCCCAGCCCCATCGCCGGGCCGGCATGTTCGTGATTCCGGCGGGCACCCCGGGTATGAACATCGTCCGCAAGCCGGGAACCATGTCCCATCCGGACTCCTCACCCAGGAAGGGGCGCGGCGGCAATCATTGCGAAGTGATCTACGAAGACGCCCGGGTCCCGGCCGAGAATCTGATCGGCCAACCGGGCGAGGGGTTCGTGCTCGCCCAAAAGCGACTGGGCGGAGGCCGCATCCACCACGCCATGCGCATGCTCGGCGTGTGTCAGCGCGCCTTCGATGGCATGCGCGAGCGGGTGGTGTCGCGCACCTCCCACGGCAAGGTGCTCTCCCAACACCAATTGATGCAGGACATGATCGCTGAAACCGCCGTCGACATCGAAACGGCTCGCCTGCTGACCCTGAAAGCCGCCTGGACCATGGACCACACGGGCGCATCCAACTCCCGTGCCGAGATTGCGATGATCAAGTACTACGGCGCAAAGGTGGCCATGAATGTGCTCGACCGCGCGATCCAAATCCACGGATCCCTGGGCTACACCACCGACCTGCCCTATGAGGGCATGTACCGGGCTGCCCGGGCGTTGCGCATCGCCGACGGCGCCGACGAGGTGCACAAGGTGAGCATCGCGCGCCACTTTCTACGCGATGCCGAGCCGGTGGAAGGCTGGCCCAGCGAGCACCTCCCCACCCGGCGCGAGGCCGCCGTGCGCAAGTTCCAGCACCTGGTGGAACTGCACACCGAGAATCTCTGAGCCCGACGAAGCCGCTCAGTCGGGAAGTTTACCCTCGAGCACTTCACGGCCCAGGGCGGGCTCGACGAAGGGCGTGAAGTCCGGACCTCGCCTCAAACTGTGACCGCCGTCGACGTTGATGATCTGCCCGGTAATCCAGCGCGACTCCTCACCCACCAGGAAGCGGGCCAGGGAACCCACGTCCTCGGGCTGCCCCACATCTCCCATGGGAGTCTGAGTGATGTAGCTGTCGTACACCTCACCGTCGCGCGGAATCCCCTCCATGATCTCGGTGGCGATGAAGCCCGGCCGCACTCCATTGAAGCGCACCTTCTTGGGCCCGAACTCGTCGGCGGCATTTCGCATCATCTGCTCGATGCCGGCCTTGCCCACCGTGTAGGCCCCGAAGTAGAGGTGCGTCTGATGGCCTGCGATGGAGGACATTCCCACGAAGGAGCCGCCTCCGGCCTTCACCATGTGAGGAACCGTGTGTTTGACGCACAACATGGTGCCCAGCACGTTGAGGTGGAGCACACGCAGGAACTCGTCGGTGTCCTGCACGTGGTAGGGACCCATTCCCCCGCCGCCTCCCGCATTGGCGACGCAACCGTCGAGTGAGCCCGTGGGCTCGAGGGCGCGAGCCACTGCCTGCTGGACGCTCTGCTCGTCGGTGACGTCGGCCACGACGGTCTGAACACTGCCCCCACAACCCGCAGCTTCGGCGATCACTTCCGCCGCGTCATTCAGCTTCGACTCCGTTCGCCCGCAGATGGTGACCGCCGCGCCATCGGCGGCCAGCGCCACCGCGCAGGCTCGACCGATCCCGGTCCCTCCCCCGGTCACCAACACCGCTTTGCCTTCGAGCCCCCCTGCAGGTCGGGTCGTCATGTTCGTTCCTCCATTTTCCGGAATCGCTGAATTCTGCATTGCCCGGCGCGGAGCGCGGCGGGCATCTGGTTCTACCCGGCGCGAGCGCCCGGTGCAAGCACCGGTCGTCCATCGCCGCCCAGAGTGCGGCCTACTCTCGCCACAGGCGTGGCAGGGTACCGCTCCTGCACGCCGACGCCTCGAGACTTCATTGACGCGGGGCGAGCCGCATGGGAGCCTACAGCCCGACGCAGCCCTCGGAACCAATCCGTCGGTCGGGAGAAACCCATTGGACCTCAGGGACGACGCCACAGAACGAAGCTTCAGGCTGGAATTGCGCGACTGGCTCGAGTCCGAAGTGCCCCCGCACGGCGACCCGCCTCCGTCCGACGACTGGC
The DNA here is from genome assembly GCA_022447545.1 of Myxococcota bacterium. GTDB lineage: Bacteria > Myxococcota_A > UBA9160 > UBA9160 > SMWR01 > JAKVBI01. The sequence continues at coordinate 39,211 of JAKVBI010000025.1, read as the reverse complement.
CGGCACGCCGCGAGTACGACACGGGCTGGCAGCGGAAACTGTTCGATGCCGGCTACGCAGGCATCCACTGGCCCACCGAATACGGCGGCCGGGGTGCATCCCTGGCCGAACAACTGATCTACTACGAAGAGATCAACCGAGCCGGGGCTCCCTACGTCGGCGTGAATTTCATCGGCATGATGCACGGGGGCCCGACCCTGACGGTGGAGGGCAGCGACGAGCAGAAAGCGCGACATCTGCGCCAAATCCTCTCGGGCGAGCAGGTCTGGTGCCAGGGCTTCTCAGAGCCGGGCTCGGGCTCCGACCTCGCCTCGCTGTCCACTCGCGCCGAGCGCGACGGTGACCACTATGTGGTCAGCGGCCAGAAGATCTGGACCACCTATGCCCAGATCGCGGACTACGGGGAGTTGCTGGTGCGCACCGACCCCGATGCCCGCAAACACGGCGGGATCAGCTGGTTGGTCCTGCCCATGGATCTACCCGGCGTCGAGTTTCGTCCCATCCGCACCATCGAGGGTCCGAGCGAATTCAACGAACTGTTCCTCGACGAAGTTCGGGTGCCCGTCGACCACCGCGTGGGCAAAGAGAATGACGGCTGGCGAGTCGCCAACGTCACCCTTCGCTTCGAGCGCGGCACCGCCTACGGGGGCCACGTCTACCGGCTCCAGGAGTTGCTGTCGGAACTGGCCCGCGGCGCCATGCGACTGACCCGATACGAAGGCCGCGCCTGGGACGACCGCGCCCTGCGGCGCGAGGTGGGGCACCTGCAGGCCGAGGTGGATGCACTCTGGGTCCTGGTCAAACTCTCGGTGGCCCAAACCAGCGACAGCGGCGTGCCATCCCTGAGCGGTTCGGCCATCAAGCTCTACTACACCGAGCTCTACCAACGGGTGTCCGAGTTGGCCTGGCGAACTCTCGCCCGAGCTGGGCTATCGGGGACCGACGTCGCGGGCACCCCCAACCAGCACCTGCTGCACGACTACCTCTGGGCCATCCAGACGACCATCTCGGCGGGCACGTCCCAGATTCAGCGCAACATCGTGTCCGAGCGCATCCTGGGGTTGCCGCGGGAGCCCTAGGCCCTCGCAACCGAACCTTCAGGGCACGTGTTCGGGAATGCGTTCGGGCACGCGCTTGGGCATGCGTTGAAACAGGTAGAAGGTCGACTGCACGTAGTGCAGATCCCCGGGCCGGCGCCAACCGGCCAGGCGGGGCAGGCTCACCAGGGGCTCCCCACCGGGTGCCTCGATGGCGACCAGTCGATACCCCCTGCCCTGGGGCAGATCGCGGAAGAAGCCACGAGCCGATGGACCCGCGGCGTGATCCCGCGCGTAGTCGGAAGTCGCGATGAAGTCGATTCCCATGTCGAGGTATTCCGAGGCATCGAAGTTCGAGCGCAGCATCATCCCGGCCACCTCATAGTCCGAAGGGGTGGCATCGGCGGGGAACCGGGGCCCATAGCTGTGGTCGCCGTAGAACGACACCGTGACGCCGATGCTCGAACCCCGGGGCACGTGCTCCACGATCCAACGCCCCATGCGGTAGCGCGCATCTTCGGTCCACTGCATGGGAAGCACGTAGCCCAGGCTGAGCTGTAGGTTCCAGAGCCCCAACACCGCCAGCACCCCGAGGCTGCCCCAGGCTTCCCGTCCCAACCGGCGCCCGACCCAGCGGCCCCCCTCCACCGCCGCGAACGCAGCCGCAGTCAGTGTCACGGGACCCACGATTTCGAGGTGCCGCATCATGCTGCCCCCGACCTGCCCCAGCAGGAGCCAGCCCACGAGCCACTGAACGCAAAGCGCGACGTCCACGGGTTCTCGCCGACGTGCCAGAGCCACGAGTCCTGCAAAGCCAGCCACGAGCGAGAGCCCGCCGAATGCGTAGGGGGAGACGAAGACGAAGAGCCTCCAGGGCAGCGCATAGACGCCCCCCTGGTGGGTGTCCAGCGCAGCGCGCAAACCGTCTACGAACACCGAGGGATGAAGGGCCGCCTCGGCGTTGCCAAAGCCGTAACCCAGCAACGCCCCAAGCCCCACCGCCTGCAGATCGCGCAGGGCGGTGCGAGACGGCGCCCGGCCTGCCACTTCGCGTCGCCGATGCAAACTCAGCACCCCCAGCGATACGAAACCAATCACACCCGACAGCAGCGTGGCGGTGGCGAGGCCCGCACACACCCCACCCCACATGAAGTCTCGCTGTCCCCCGCGCACCCCAAAGGCCAGTGCCCCAGTGGCGAAAAATGTCGTCAGAGCATCGGGCCGGGCGTAATGACAATCGAGCACGTGAAAGGGCGCCGTCGCCAACAATAGACCCGCGCCGATGCCCACCTCACGGCCGCCCACCCGCGCACCGATCCACATCACCAGTGCCACCGTGCCAAGGCCCGCCAACAGGCTGATGCTTCGCAGAACCAGGATGGTGGAAGCCAGGGCTTCGGACTCGGAGAGTTCAGACCCTGCCTCGACGGCATTTCGCGCCAGCCAACCCAGACGGATGTAAAAGGCGCCCCCCTTGACGAACGTCATGTCCACGGGAGCGTTGTAGAGATTCGCGGCCTCGAAAAAGGCCTCGTGCTCATCCGGGTGGATCGGCGCCGGGTCGTGGCCCGCGCTGCCCGGCAACCCCCAACCGAAACCGATCAGGCGCAGGGCGAGCGCAAGCACCAACACGATCCCCAGACTGAAACCGCCGAGGCGGGCAGAGTCGGGGGCGGGCGACTTGGCTCGAGCGTCCACGCCCCCTGAGCATACCCGGCGTAGCTCACGGCGCCTCGCCCCCGGCCCCTCGACCCCAGCCGCTCCGCTCCAGCAGCGAGGGGCCCGGATGCCTGGGCGCGATGGGTCTATGATGCGAACGGTGAGTGCGACGACCCAGAGCCTCGAGGAGCGACTGGAGCGCGCCGTCCGGCGACGGCGGCCGGACGTAGAAAGTGTCCGTTGGCTCGAACGGCTGCCCGCGGGCGCCACCCAGGAGACTTCCGTTTTCGAGGTGGTGGACCAGGGGAACCCACGCCGTTCGATCCTGCGGCGGCGGCCCGATGGCATGCCGGACGGCGATGGCCTGAGCCGGACCACGCTGGAAACCGAGGCCGAGTTGCTGCGCGTCGTGGGCAACAGCGGCGTGCCGGTCCCTCGGGTGGAGTTCATTCTGGACGCCTCGGACGCCATGGGTGCGGGGTACGCGATGGAGTGGATCGAGGGGGAGACGATCCCTCGCCGCATCCTGCGAGACGAAAGCTATGCGGCCGCCCGACCCCGGTTGCCGCGCCAGCTCGGCGAGGCGTTGGCACGGATCCACGCCGTGGAGATCGACCCCCTGCCAGCACTCCCCCGGGCCACCCCCGCCCAACTCGTAGAGGGCCAACGGCAGGCCCTCGCACAACACGAGCGTCCCCAGCCCGTGCTCGAACTCGCCGTGCGCTGGCTCGCCCACCGCATTCCGCCCGCGCAGCCCCTGCGCCTGGTACACGGTGACTTCCGCAACGGGAATCTGATCGTCGGACCCGAGGGGCTCCGCAGCGTGCTCGACTGGGAGCTCGCCCACCTCGGCGACCCCCTCGAAGACTTCGGTTGGGTGTGCGCCAATGTCTGGCGCTTCGGGGTCGTCGATCAACGCGTGGGCGGTTTCGGTCCCCTCGAGGAACTGATCGAAGGCTATGTGTCCGCGGGCGGGCAGGCCGTGGATGCGTCCGCGGTGCTTTGGTGGGAGGTCCTGGCCTCGCTGAAGTGGGCCACCATCTGCCTGGGGATGTATGCCCTCTACACGAGTGGCCTCGACCCCTCGATCGAGCGCGCCACCATCGGGCGGCGCCTGTCGGAAAACGAAATCGATCTGCTGAACCTGATCGCACCACTCAGCTGAACGCGAACCCCTGGAGACCAACGCTCATGCACGAACGCCCCGACGCCCTGGAGCTGATCACTGCAGTTCGGGAATTCCTGAGCGAGCACGCCATGAACGAACTCGAGGGCCGGACCCGCTTCCATGCGCGGGTGGCCGTCAACGCCCTGGGCATCGTCGAACGCGAACTGACCCTCCGCGGGCCTGCTTGCGAGCGCGAGGCCGCACGCCTGCGAGACTTGTTGGGGACCGAGGGCGAACTCGACGAGCAGGTGGCCGAGCTGTCGAAGCGCATACGCTCAGGTGAGCTGGCGGACGACGACGAAGCCCTGCTCGAACACCTCTGGTCAACGGCGCTCGACAAGTTGGCCATCGACCAACCCGGCTACGCCGCCTACCAGCGCGCCCTCGAGCAGCGGGAGAAACGCTGAGTCCCCCGCGTCGAGAACCGCGCCCTCCTCACTCCCGGGTCAGCAGCAAGCACCCACAGGTGTTGCCGCCACCGGCAGCAGCGATCCCCACCTGAGGCTGTTTTCGGGTCACCTGACGCTCGCCCGCCTCGCCCCGCAGCTGCAGGACAGCCTCGTGCAGAAAACCGTAGCCGTGGAGCCGTCCGGCGGAGAGCTGCCCCCCGTGGGTGTTGAGGGGGAGTTCCCCGTCTCGCGCAATGCGCTGCCCGCCCTCGACAAAGGGCCCACTCTCACCCACCGGGACGAGGCCGAGGGCCTCGAGCCAGGACATCGTGAGGAAGCTGAACCCATCGTAGGCCTCGACGATATCGACATCCGAGGGCGTGAGTTCCGTACGGGTCCACAGCTGGGCGCCCGCATCTCGGTTGGCCATGGTGGACAGGTCATCGAACTGGTCCCAGGACGGACGACCGAGCAAGGCCGTCCCCACCGCCTCGACACGCACGGGGGTGTGTCGCAGATCCCGTGCGGCGTCCACGTGGGAGATCACAAACGCAGTGGAACCGTCGCAGGGCACGTCGCAATCGAACAGACCGAAGGGCGTGCTGATCAACCGCGCGCTCATGTAGTCGTCCATGGTCATGGGATCGCGGTAGATCGCGTCGGGGTTGAGGGCCGCATTGGCCCGGGCATTCAGGGCGATCTGGGCCATCTGCTCACGGGTCGTCCCATAGAGGTGGAAGTGGCGCTGGGCAAACATGGCGATCCACACGGCCGCCGAGGGTGCAGAGAACGGCAACGTCCACTCGGAGAAGCCACTGGCGCGGAAATTTCCTCGCCCTCCTCCACCAGGCATCAAACCGGCGCGACCTTTGGTGCCCTGGGCGGTTCCCTCCCACACGCTTCGGAAACACAGCACGTGCCGGGCCAGGCCTGCCGCCACGGCCAGACACGCTTTGATGACCGAACCCAGCTGCCCCGGCGCCTCGATACCCGAGTCGTGCCAACCCAGCTTCAGCCGCAAGGCTTCGTGGACCTGCACGGCCCCGGCGCCACTGAAGCCCGACGGTCCAGCCGCCCCGGGATAGGTGACGAGGCCGTCGATGTCGGACATCTCGAGCCCGGCGTCTTCGACGGCGGCCACACACGAGTCCAGGGTGAGTTCGAGGGGGTTGATCCCCAGACGTCGGCCGATGGCCGACTGGCCGATTCCCGTCACACAGGCGCGTCGTTCGAGGATGCTGTTGGCGTCCATGGGCTCACTCCCCCTTCCGAGTTGCGGCGTCGCTCTTCGAGTTTGCATCCGCATCGGGGTCCGGCTCGAACAACGGGAGCCAGACGTCCCCGCCCTCGTCGCTGTGATGTTCGAAGGTCACCCGCACGGGCATTCCCACGGCGACGTCCTCGGGCGCGCAACCTACGATGTTGGTGGTCAGTCGCACGCGCGGATCCTCTTCGATCTCGACGATGGCGACCACGAAGGGAAGCTCGGGTCCCGGCATCCAGGGCTGGTAGTTGATGCTGAAGCTGTGGACCCGTCCACGGCCCGAAACGGGCTCGGGTGCCAGATTCTTCGAGTGCTCGACGTAACACATGGGCTGCGGCGGGTGAAGACGGGTCCCGCATTCGCCGCAGCGCAGAAAGCGCAGCTGCCCGTCCTCGCCCGACTTCCAGAAGAAGCCGCTGGTGTCATTGAGCTCCGGCAGAATCCGGAAGGGAACCTCGGTATTGGCCATCATCGACCTCCTGTCTCGGCTGCGCGGAGATGCGCCCATTGGCGACCATCCGCGCTGCCATCAATTCATCTGGATGCCACCATCCACGTTCAGAGCCTGGCCGGTGATATTTTTCGCTCCATCGGAGGCCAGGAATACCACAGCTTGACCCACATCCTCCGGTGTTTGCTCACGCCGAAGCGGGCAACTGGCCTGAATATAGGAGTCAAAAACCTTCCGGCGACTGACGGTATCACTGTGGGTGTCGCCGACGAAGATCCCCTCGAGCTTCTCCCACATGGGAGTCCAAAGAAGCCCCGGGCAGACCGCATTGACGTTGATGTTGTCGCGGCCAAGAGCCGTGGCCTGGGACTGGGTAAGGCTGATGGCCCCGGCCTTGGAAGCCGAGTATGGAGCCAGGGCGCCCCCCCGACGGCCAGCGATGGAGGCGATGTTCACGATCTTCCCCCCGCCACGCTCCTGGAAGCAGGGAACCACCGCACTCGTCATCGCCCAGATCCCCCGGAGATTGACGCGAAAACAATGGTCGAAGTCATCGGCATCGACCTGGGCATCCGAGTGATCCTGCACCACCCCGGCGTTGTTGACGAGGATGTCGATCCCCTCGAACGCCTCGCGCACGGCTGCAATTCCCGCACGGATCGATTCGTCGTCGGTGACGTCGACCCGCGCGACCAGCGCGCGTCGACCACGCGCCTCCACCTCCTTGGCGGTGGCCTCAGCGGCGGGAAGGTCGATGTCGGCAATGGCCACATGGGCTCCCGCATCGGCGAGGGCCAGCACGATGCCCCGACCAATCCCGCGCCCCCCGCCCGTGACAACCGCCACCCTGTCCGTCAGTGAAAACATGCGCTCACGCCTCCAATCTCGGTTCCCCAGCCCAATCCCCGCTGCCAGCATGAGGTGCGGCGCGCGGGAAGACAAGCGGCACCATCACAGCGCGAGTTTCGTCGCCCAAACGGCTCCGGCTCGCCAGCGGTCTCCGACGAGCACGGCGGGTATGCTCTGCCCGCGCCCCCTGCCCGCAAGTGAGTGGGGGGCCCGGAGGGACTGGCCTGAAGGGTTCGTCACGTTACGACATGGGACGCTGTGCCCGGCTGTTCTGCGTGCTGTGGCTCGCACTGGCTTCGCCCGCAGGGGCGAAAGAAGATGCCGAACCCGTCGATCCCGACGCGCAGACCCTCCAGCGCATCCACTGGAAGGGAATCCACGCACTGACCGCCTCACAGCTCGAGAACCAGATGCTGTCGGTGCCAGCCAGTTGGAAGTTCTGGGTCCAGCCTCCCCCCTTCGACGAGTTCACCCTGGAAGAGGACGTCGCGCGGATCCGGAACACCTATCGCGACCACGGTTACTACGACGCCCAGATCCACGCCTCGGTGACCTGGAATGCCGCGCATACCCGCGCCACGGCCACTGTTCAGGTCGACGAAGGCGAACCCGTCCGCTTGACGCAGTTCCAAATCGAGTGGACGGGGGCGGCGCTGCCCGAATCCAAGCGCCAGGCCATTGAATCCGGTCTGCCCTTCGAGACAGGCGAGGTCTTCAGCGTGGCCAGCTACCAGCGAGCCCGTGAGCACCTGCTGACGGCTCTGGCCAACAACTCGCGGCCGGGAGCCATCCTCAGCGGCGGTGCCGAGGTGAACCCCGAAAGGCACAGCGCCCGCGTGTCCTGGACCGTGGACCCAGGACCGGCCGTGACCTTTGGAGCGGTGACGATCTCAGGCCTCGAGACCATCGACCCGCAGATCGTGCAGCGGGAGTTGACGATGCAACCCGGCCAACCCTATGTGCGCAGCGCCCTCGTGGACAGCGAGAAGGCCATCGCAGATCTCGGGTTGTTTCGAGTGGTCATGGTCACCGCCGCCGATCCGGGAAACGGCGCCGAGATCTGGCCGGTTCAGGTTCAGGTGGAGGAGGGCCCGCCTCGACGGGTTCAGGTGGCGGCGGGCTACGGCACCCAGGACAAGTTCCGGGGACGCATCAGCTGGGAGCACCTGAACTTCCTGGGCGATGCCCGGCAGCTCAAGATCACCGGCAAGGCCTCTTCGTTGGTGCTGGGTGTGGACACGCGCATCGAGCAACCCCACTTCCCCGAGTCCCGGACTCGGACCACCCTCTATTCCTCCTATCTGCGCGAGACCCCACCAGCCTACGATTCCGACCTGGCCCTGGCGGGCGTGGAACTGGAACGCCCCTTCGGCAAAAACTGGAGGGGCTTCGCCGGCTATCACTTCGATTACGGCGACGTGAGCAACGTAGTGGGCGATACCGATCGCGAGGAGGGACAGACGCTGCTGAGCTACTTCCGTCTGGCCGTCCAGCGCAGCACCCTCGACCAACTCAGCAACCCCTCGCGCGGCACCTGGCTCGAGCTCTCGGTGGAGCCCGCCGGAAAGGCCATCGGCTCAGACGTGGACTACGTGCGACTGACCGCCGAGGCCAAGGCCTTCCACCCCCTGTGGAAGGTGGTGTTGGCGACCCGCGTGCTGGCCGGAACGATCCAGACCTTCGGCGGCAGTCAACCCAGCGACGTCCCGGCCTTCAAGCTCTTCTACAGCGGTGGCAGCAGCTCGGTACGCGGCTTCCGCTATCAGCACCTCGGACCCATTGATGCCCAGGGTGAGCCCGAAGGCGGGCTCACCCTCGGTCAGGCCAATTTCGAGATTCGCTTTCCCATCTGGAAGGCCCTGTCGGGGGTGGCCTTCGTCGATGCAGGACAGGTGACCCGCGACCCCTTCGACCTGCGCATCGACGATTTCCTCGCCTCCACCGGGGGTGGACTGCGCCTGCTCACGCCCGTGGGCGACATCCGACTCGACTACGGCCACCTCTTGAACCCCCCCGCCAACGTGGATTCGGGTCGCTTCTACGTCTCCGTCGGACAGGCCTTCTGATGCGAACGATCCTCCTCCTCATGGCCCTGATGGGCCCGCTGTTGGCGTTGCCTGCGTCGGCGCAGACCCATTGGACACGAGAACCCCTCCGAATCGCCCTGGAAAAGCTGCTCTCCTGGAACCTCGGGGCTGAAGTGACAGTGGAGGATCTCGAGGGCCCCCTCGTTCCCGAGGTCGTCCTGCGCGGAGTGAAGGTCACACGCCACGGCGAGCCGCTGGCGAGCATCGACCGCATGAGTGCTCGGGTGGATCTCTGGGCGCTGTTCGAAGCCCAGGCCCCGCTCATCAGCCAGATCGCCATCGACGGCGCCACGCTGACCCTGACGCGTGATCCCCAAGGCACCTGGAACCTCCCAGACCGCAGTGACGGGCCCGAGACCGAGACTTCATCGGACTCCCGCTGGATCAACAGCATTGGCATCGGCGAATTGGAACTGCGTCGGGGAAGTCTCTCCCTGGAGGGCGAAGACCTCGACCTGCAGCTCGGCGTCGAGTTCGAAGCCCACTCCGTCCGGCTGCCCTGGGAAGCGCCCTCCCAGATCGAGACGCGGGCACACCTCGAGGTCGTTGCCCATCCCTCCCAGTGGATGGACGAACGAATCGAAGCCGGCCGCGTGGAAGTCAATCTCAGTCGGGCCCAGTTGGAACTGCGAGAGGCCCAGATCCAGGGCAGCTTCGGCCAGGTCGAGCTGACGGGTCGCTTCGATGTGGCCGAGAGCTTTTCGCACCCGGCCGGCCGGCTCGAGATGCACGGCTCCGGGCTCACCTGGGCGGGGGAGGGCCTGGGCAACGGCAGTGCGGAGTTGGCCACCACCCAGGCGGGAGGTGTGGAACTCAAGCAGGCCCGTCTCGAAGGCGGCGAAGTGACGGTGCGCGCCCGCGGCAATGCCCGCAGGCTGCCCGAAGGTGGCCTCGACATCGAACGACTGTCGATCTGGATTCATGATCAGCCCCTCGAAGTGTCCGGATTGATCTCCTCGAGAAGGCTGACTGGCGTGGCCATCCGTGCCCGCGGCGTCGAAGCCAAGGCCGTGGGCAAGCTGTTGTCGACCCCCTATGCACTGGATGGCGATCTCGATGCCGACATCGAACTGGATGGACCGCTGCCGCGTCCCACCGTGGAGGCGAAGCTGAACTGGCGGAAGCCCCGCGTGGGCGACGCCACCCTGGATCGCGCACGATTGACGGCGAGCACCGGGGACGAGCGACTGACCGCCCACCTCGATGCGTTCAGCAACGGCACGGAAGTCTTGAACGCCAACGCGACCCTCCCCTACTCCCCGAAGACCCCTCTCTCGACCGGACTCATCGACGACCCGACCACCCACGTGGCCATCCGCGGAGAACAGATCGACCTGGCCCTGCTGGGGCCTCTTCTGGCCCGCTATGTCCGAGACCTTCGGGGAAATGCGCGCTTGTCGGTGGACGTTCGCGGTGCATCACCCGAACCTCAGCTCGAAGGGTCCATCGAGTTGGCTGAGGTCTGGGGACGACTGGGGATCCTGGGAAACCGGCTGGGACCCATCGAAGGTCGCATCGATCTCCACCAGCAGACCCTCTCGACCGACGACCTCCACATCGGTGTGAGCGAGGCCCATTCCGGTCAGGCCGTCGTCTCCGGTCGCATTCGGATCGGCGCAGCGGGGACCTCCGAGGTACGCCTCGGACTGTCCCTCCAGCAACTCCCCGTGGCTCTGTCCAACGTGCTGAGCAGTCGAGTGGTGGGAGACATGACCATCGAGGGCAACCTCGAAGCCCCCGTGGTACGCGGAACCCTCTCCTTCGAGCACGCTCGGGTGCGCCTGCCCGAACAAGAGGATCCCGTGCTGCGGGAGATCCGGATCGTCTCCCAGTCCGGAGACGGAACTCCCACCACCCGCATCGTCGAGCGCCGCAAACCCACCAGCTTGTTCACGCGAAGCGCTATCGATCTCCGACTCCACGCTCCCCGAGGAACCCTCGTCGACGGACTCGGAGCCGACGTGGAACTCAATGGCGACATCCAATTGACCAAGGCCAAAGGCGAGCCGCCCCGCTACTCGGGTGAGGTCGAGGTCGTGCGTGGGAACTACACCTTCTATGGGCGCCGCTTCGCGATTCAACACGGAACGGCGCGTTTCCCGGGAACGCTGAAACCGATCCCTCAGATTGATCTCGAGGGCACCTACCGCGTTGCGGACGTCACCATCCACGCCTACCTGACCGGCGATGCCCTCGACCCCACCCTGCGACTGGACAGCGATCCGGCCATGCCGGAATCCGAGGTGCTCCACTATCTCGTGTTCGGTCGGGGCAGCGACGAACCGACGGACCCGGACTCATCACTGGACGCCACCGCCGGCGCGCTCGCGGCCGGGGTCGCCATCAACCAGATCACCCCTCTACTCGAGGAGGCGCTGCCCATCGACGAACTCGAACTCCAACTGTCGGATGGCCACACCGACACACGCATTGGAGTGGGCAAGTACCTCACACGCGACGTCTACGTCCACTACCAACGGACCCTGTCCCGGGAACCCGTGGATGAGGTGAGGGTCGAACTGCAACTGGACGACCATTGGAGCCTCGAGACTCAGGCCTCCAGCGATGAGAACACGGGGATCGATCTGATCTGGTCGACCCGCTACTGAGATCGATGCCGGTTCGACCACGCAGCGGGGCACCGGCGCCGTGATATCTTCCCAGGGCTCGAAAACAGTCCTGGAGAGCAGCGTGGACGAGAGGCTGTCGGCGCGCATCAAGCGTGAGATCGAACTCGAATTCCAACGTCGCGCGGCACCGCCCGATTTCCCCGCCCTCTCGGACGTACCCGCTGGGCGCTACACCGACCCGGCCTTTTTCGAACTCGAACGGCATCACCTCTGGTCGCGCAGCTGGCTCATGGTCGCGCACCGGGAAGAGTTGCCCGCGCCCGGAAGCTTCCGGCTGTGTGACGAGACGGGGCACCCGATTCTTCTGGTGCGCGGCCAAGACAAACGCATCCGCGCCTTCTACAACACCTGCCGCCACCGAGGCGGACCAGTGGTGCGAGAGGCTGCCGGTCAAGCCCGACAGCTTCGTTGCGCCTACCACAGCTGGACCTACGACCTCGAGGGTCAACTGATCGCCGTACCCGACGAACACGATTTCGTGGGGCTGGATCGCTCCTGCCGCGCGCTGATCCCGGTGCGCTGCGAAACCTTCGGGGGTTGGGTCTTCATCAACGAAGACGACGCCGCACCGCCCCTGCTCGAAAGCTTGGCGCCCATTCCCGAGGAGTGGAGTGATCTCGAGCCGTCGAAACTCCGCTTCGTCGAGCGCCAGAGTTTCGACCTCGCCTGCAATTGGAAGGCCGCCATGGATGCGTTTCTGGAGGTCTACCATCTCAAACACATCCACCCGAACACCGTGAACCAGTTGCTGGACCCGCGCGGCACCACCATGGGCCTGCTGCCCGGCGGACACTCGCGAATGGTCTCGGCGGTCCGCCCCGAACGCCGAGACGGTTACGGCGGCGGCGGCGGCGGGCTGGAAATCGAAACCGCGGGTGAGATTCCGCGCATCGCCAACCTCTCCTACACGCTCTTCCCCAACCTGGTCACACCTCTGGACGTGATCGGGTTCCCGTTCCTGCTGTTCTGGCCCCGCGACATTCGCACCACCCGCTTCGACGTGGTGTGGTTCGGCCCCAATTGGGGTGATGGGGAAGTCCCGGACCCTCTGCGCTCGATACTCCGGCTCTTCGACGGCGTGCTGCGTGAGGACACCGAGAACCTTCCCTGGATCCAGCGCTCCCTCGAATCCCCTGGCTTTCGGGGAATGCCCCTGAGCTATCAGGAGCGCCGTATCTATCACTTCCACGAGGCCATCGATCGAGCCATCGGACCCGAGAAGATCCCCCGTAGCCTGCGTGTGGAGCCGCACCTGGGACCCTGGATCGAAAACCAGACCCAGGCGTAAAACCTCTCGAGGCGCTTGGCAACGACGCCCCCAGCAGGCACCTTACCGCCATGGCAACCAAAAAAATCGCTTGGTACTACAACCGGAAGGGCTGAACGAGTTGCACACGAGCGTCCAAGTTCTTGGACGCACACGGCATCGCGATCGGCGAAACTGTTTCCGCTTCGAGCAAGCTCGGCAAGAAGGACGCAGGGGCTCTGGCAAAGGCCGCTTCTCGCGTCTACGTCGCCAAGGGCAAGAAACTCGACGAATTCCGCCCCGGGGGCAAAGCAGACGCCACCACAGTGGCCGCCATGCTGGGCCCAACGGGAAACCTGAGGGCGCCGACCCTGCGCTTTGGCAAGACGGTCGTCGTGGGATTCAACGAAGAGCTCTACTCGGACCTGCTCGGCTAGGCGCCTGCCTTCCGGGGTTTCTGGGCTTCTAGGCCTCCAGGGATGCGGAAGCGCGACCTAGAGACTCCGATTCCGCTCAGCATCGGCCCCGTGCATGTGAAAACCACTACATGCGCGGGGCTGTGACACCCCTTACCCTAATTGGGTCTCGCGATTCGGTACGCGCGCGGGACACCTGTTGGGGGGAGGCAGGTTGCGACTGGGATTTGTTGGCTTCGGCCCGCGAGGGGCGGAGTATGCAAGAATCATGGGGGAGCTGAGGCAAGAAGTTGCCTGCGTTGCGCACCCCCTGATCGGAGACCGGGCGGGCGTCGAGAGCGCCTGCCCCGGTGCGGTTCTGGTCCGTTCGCCCGAAGAGGTGATCGCGTCTCCTGACGTGGATGCAGTCGTCATCACACGGCCCACGGGCGACGCGTCGATGATTCATGAGGCACTCCTCACGGGCAAACACGTCCTGATCGAGGCCCCTCTCGCCTCCACCCACAGCGAAGCCCGCGAGCTGGCCAATTTGGCCCAACAGCGAGGCCAGGTCCTCTTGGTCGCGCACACCCCGCTCTTCCACCGCGGACTGCAAGCGATCAAGGAATGGGCCGACAAGCCCGAAAACGGCACGCTCCAGGCCGTGAACCTTCATTCCCATCATCCGGATCCACCCAAGAGCAGCCGGGAGTTCTGGCGTTCCGTTTCCCAGCAGGTTGCAGCGCTGGCGTTCATCCTGGAGCAACTCCCCGCGGAACTCGAGGCCCATTGGAAACGGCGGGAAGACACCTTCGAGAGTGCGAGGCTCGTGGCCTGCGGTCCCGAGACGCCCAGCATCGATTGCGAGCTTCAGTTCTCATTCTCCTCAGCTCCCTCCCGGGCCACACAACGAATCGAGGTGCGGACGGATCGCGGCCGCGCCGTGATGGAACAGCGAGGCATCGGCAGGAGCATGGTGCGTCTGGAAGAGGACCTGGATGGGGGCCCGGACGAACGAGCCCCCGAAGACGTTTTGCGCCGGGAAATCCGTCTCGAGGATCCCAAACGCTCACTTTGCGAGCACTTCACCCAGTGCATCGAAGAGCGGTTACCGCCGCGCAGTGATGGTCACTTCGGGGCCAACGTCGTGGCAGGTCTGGAGCGCGCCCGTCGGTAGATGGGCATGGCACCCCAACGACCTCAACTGCCTCCGGAGTTCTTCACTCCGTCTGCTGCCCAGAATCCGCTTCGCCCGTAGAGCTCGACTCCACCAGATGCCTCGTCGCATTGAAGTAAAGCAGTTCCGGCGTTGGCTCCAGCACCAGTTCGCTCACCGCACAGTTGTCCATCACGCGACGCCACTTGCGCAGATCGCCGTCCAGCAGGCTGCCAAGCACCAGGGACAGGGCGCCGCCATGAGTCACGACGAACACACGCTCCCCGGGATGGGCCCGCGCGATACGTCTGAGTGATCGCTCCAACCGCTGGGTCACCTGGCGCGCGGACTCGCCACCGTGGGGCGCGAAATCCGGATCGCGCCGCATGTGGTCCCAGAGTCCATGGCGCTCCTGTAACTCGCGATAGGTCTTGCCCTCCCAACGACCCAGGTCGTACTCGGAAAGCTCGGCATCAACCTTCAGCGGGGCATCGAGTGCCTCGGCGATCGCCCGGGCGGTTACTCGGGCGCGCACCAGAGGGCTCGAGTAGACGATGGTGGCATCGGCCAGGTTCAGTCGGGCGTGGCGCCCCACGAGCCTTGCCTGTCGTTCCCCGAGCGGAGTCAGCCGCGTATCCGTCGAGCCATGCCACACCCCATCCACGTTGGCAGAGGTCTCGCCATGGCGAACCAATGTGAGAATCGTTCTGGCAGGGTTCATGGTTGGCCGAGGGAGTTCAGAGCGCGCGTGGGCGGGTTTGAAACCGTCAGGATTCAGGGATTGAATCCGCTCCCAGCGCCGCTGCATCCTGGGGTGACAAAACCGGCCCCACCGTCACCGGGTTCGCTGCTCGCCAGTCTTGAGCGATTCTCCGTGCCTCGGCCAGTTCAGTCCCACTCAGCTCCTCTTTGAGGACCTCGAGCAGTTCCAACCCGTCGGCGCGAGCGGCCGCGTAGCGGTCGGCAATGATGAGCCACATGGCCGAACGCACGTTGTCCTGGGGCACACCCTTCCCCTGGTAGTGTCGCTGGGAAAGTGCCAGGGCAGCCTCCGCAGAACCCGAGGCCACGGCGCGTCGGTACCAGTCCGAAGCGGCCTCGGCATCTGCGTCGACGCCAACACCCTGTTCATAGCGGATCGCCAGCGCCAGCTGGCCGCGAGGGTCCCCCTGTTCCGCTGCTCGCCGGTACCAATGCGTCGCCGATTCTTCGTCTTTGTCGATGCCCTGACCCATCGCGTTCGCGTAGGCCAGTTTGAGCTGCGAGTCGGCACCGCCCAGGTGGGCTCGGACCCAGGTCAGGTCGAGCAGCAGCACCACGGCGACCAAGATCGCCACCAGGCCCACGACCCTGAGTATCCTCGTCCAGTTCATCGCTTGCGTGTCTCCTGTCTTACGTCCCGGAAAGCCACGACTTCTGCCCTATTCGAGCGAAAGCAGCAACACTGCGATCGACGTCTGATCGCCCTTCGGCTCGATCACCAGGCTGATCGCCTCCCCTCCGCGATCGCCAAAGAGGGTGATGGTGGAGTTGCGCTCGTCGCGCGTGATCAGCCAGCCATTGGAATCGAGATCCTTCTCGATCGCGTCCGCCACCTGCCGGGGAGCGTCGCTCGTCTCGAAGATCACCGAACTGCCCGCCTCCGCATTGGTCGAAACCTCGATCACGACAGCACCCGGGTAGCGAGGGACACCCACCGGAATGCTCTCGGCCCCCGCAGCGGCAGCCCTCGAGCCCCCGCCCGAAGCCGTCTCGGAGGGAGCGCTCGACGCCGGCGATGTCGAGGATGCCTTCGTGGCCGGCGCCGCGGAATCACTTCCACAGGCGAACGTCGGAAGGATCAAAGCCAGAGCCAGCCCCTTCGCCAGGAGTCGCCACACGCTCCGTGAACGAACTCGATCTGTCGGGACTCCCCATTCAGCCGACACCGGGGAACTCAGTCCAAGCATTTCCATATCTCCCACTGCGCGCAAGAGCGCCCCAACAGCATACCTCCGACCCCGGGCCCTGGTAGTTGAGTCCAACTCAAGGCAAAGCGGCATCGGGCAACCAACTCTGCGATTTCTGGTGGGTGCACACGAAAACTGCGCACTCGTGAGTGAATGGGTTTAACCATGGGGGTGGACAACCTCGTTCCAGCACCGACGCCAATGGATGCGGGAGCCGTGATTCCAGGAAAGAGAAAAGCCCGAACCGCGAACGGTCCGGGCCTCCCTGGGAAGGGGTATTTGGCTTTCATGAGTTAAGTGTCTGTTTCCCGTTGGAAGTGTCACGAGCACCGCGACTTTTCCCTTTGCCACGCTGTTTTTTTTCGACGCGTCATTCCGGCGTACTGGGGGGAAGCCATGGAAGTGCTTGAAAATGAATGAATTTTTGCCACCATGCTCGAATGAAACGGCTGGCGATCGATTTCGAGCATCGCTCTCGGGTGTGGTGGGAGGCTGGAGGTCAGGAACTCTGGGATGGCATCACCGATGGCTTCGACGAGTTCTCAGTGGTCCTGGACGACTCCCTTGCAGAGTCCTGGCTCAGCGGCGCCGAGGCCATCGAGGGATGGAATGATGGGCACGAAAGCGCCCCCCATCCGATCCGATTGAGCGATGTGGCCGACGACGAAGAAGTTCCGCGCTGAGGCCAGGCAACGGGAATTGGCAGCACAATCCGAGCGCTCAGGCTAATTTGGCGGTTCACCCGCGCAAACTCTGGAGTTGGACATGAGTCAGCCCCCCCCTACGGACGATCAGATCCGCGGTCTCATTGATGCGAACGACGTGATGTTGTTCATGAAGGGCAACCGGGGAGCCCCCCAATGCGGCTTCTCAGCAACCGTCGTAGGCATTCTCGACACCCTGGTCGCCGACTACGGGACCTTCGACGTGCTCTCGAATCCGGACATCCGCGACGGCATCAAGGAATTCTCGGCCTGGCCCACGATTCCCCAGCTCTACATCCGGGGTGAGTTCGTGGGAGGCTGCGACATCGTCCAGGAGGCCTTCTCCACCGGCGAGCTCCATCAGCTGCTGGGCATCGAGGTCGGTGAAGTCACGACTCCGACTCTCCACGTCAGTGACGAAGCCGCCGAGGCCCTGCGCCAAGCAACCGCCAACACCCCCCCAGACCGGACCCTGCATCTGCGCATCGACGCCCAGTTCCAAAGTTCCCTGCTGTTGGAACCCGTGAGTCCCAATGACATCGAGGTCACGGGCAATGGCATCCGGTTCCACCTGGACACTCTGAGCGCTTCGCGTGCCGAAGGTCTGCGCATCGACGTCGCAGAGACACCCGAGGGTCGAGGCTTCCGCATCGACAACCCCAACGCACCCCATGGCGTGGGACAGCTGAGCGTCGACGAACTCAAGCGCAAATTGGACGCCAATGAGCGGTTCGAATTTATCGACGTCCGAACTCCCGAGGAGCGCGCCACCGCGAGCATCCCGGGGACGACCCTCTTGACCTCGGAAGTGGCCAATCGGCTGGCGGGCCTCCCCAAGGACACGCCCATGGTCTTCCATTGTCACCACGGTTCCCGCAGCCGCGCTGCAGCCGATGAGTTCGTCTCCCTGGGATTCACCAATGTCTGGAACCTGGAGGGTGGAATCGAAGCCTGGTCGCTGAACATCGACCCCTCGGTTCCGCGCTACTAAGACGAAACGGGAGAGCGGCGGCGCCTGCGAGGTTTCCTGTGCCGCGCGACGTAGACGGCGTGGCGCAGCCCGCCGCGACCAGGACGTCGGAGTTCGAAATCGAAGCCCGCGCGGGAAAGACGCCGCCCGAAAGAACTGCGTTCGGCTTCGCTCCACACGGCGAAGACCCCCTCGGGCGCAAGAGCCCGACGCGTACGCTCCAGAGCTGCGTCCCCAAACAATGGATCCTCGGAACGTCGTCCCGGCTCCGGCCCCTCGAACAGGTCGAAGGCAATGGCATCGAATCGCTGAGCCTGCGGGGCCCCGGCGATACGTCGCACCACATCGGCCACGTCAGCAATCTCCAGATCCACCCGCGAATCGGCGACCGCGGTCTCCGTGAGCAGGGCCAGAGGTCCGCGGCACCATCGAACCACCGCAGGCTCGAGTTCAACGACACTCACGCGTGCATCCGCACCCAGGCCGTCCAGCACTCCCCGCAGTGTGAACCCCATTCCCAGGCCTCCAATCAGCACGCGGGGCCGAGGACGACCGTGCACGAGGCCAGCGGCCAGCGCGCCCAGGGCGCGCTCCGACGCGTGGGCGGAGCTGTTCATCAGCACTCGGCCTTCCCAGATGATCAGAAAATCGCGCTCGGCGCGTTGGCGCAGTTCCAACCGCCCGCCCGCCGTATCGACACGATCCAGTGTCTTCCAGGCGCGTGTCACGAAGACCGAACACCCAGTCCGAAGAGCTGGACCGAGCGCTCGAAACTCAGCGCGCTTTCCACTGCGGTGGCCGTTTTTCTGCGAAGGCGGCAGGTCCTTCGATGAAGTCCTCACTCTCGAAAAGCGTCGCCATGCTCTCGTAGCGTGCGCGCATGGCCCCCTCGAGGCTCTCGCTATCGAGGCCGACCATCGCCGACTCCTTGCTCGCCCGAACGCTCAGGGGAGAGCACTCGAGGATCTGATCGGCCCAGCGACGCGCCGCATCCATCAACTCGCCATGAGGCACCACCTCGTTGACAAAGCCGAGTTGCTGTCCTTCCTCGGCACCCACTCGGCGGCCGGTCAGGAGCATTCCCATGGCCTGCTTGACACCGATCTGGCGCGGCAGCCGGTGCACACCACCGGCCCCGGCAATCAAACCCACCCGGGGCTCGGGCAAGGCGAACACCGCGTTCTCTGAGGCGATGATCAGATCGCAGGCCAAAGCGATCTCGAAACCGCCGCCCATCGCCACTCCGTTGACTGCGGCAATCAGCGGTTTGTGGTTGTCGAAGCGGGAGGTGACTCCACAAAAGCCAGTGGGCGGAACTTCCATGCCTCGTCCGACATTGGCCTGGTACTTGAGATCATTACCGGCCGAGAATGCACGATCTCCGGCACCGGTGATGATCGCCACCCAGAGGTCCGGGTCGGCACAGAATTCGTCCAGGGTCTCCGACAACTCCCAGTTGGCGGGAGGGTGGAGAGCATTCATCACCTCGGGCCGCTCGATGGTCACCGTGAGAATGCGTCCGTCTCGGTGTGTGCTGTGAAACTCGGGCATGGGGATCCTCCGTCAGGTGAGCGGCATCCTACATCACACGGCCTGAACGCGTGACCGCGGTCCCACACAGGCCTTGCTACCCTCTCTTTGTGGGAGCCCGGGGCTGGATGATCGCTTCCCTGGCGGCCGCAGCGGTCTTCACCTACGCGTCGGTCCGCCACCACGAGTTCGTCAACTACGACGACCGCGCGTACATCCTCGAAAACCCCCTTCTCCAGCAGCCACTCTCGCTGGCCAGCCTGGCCGCTGCCTTCCAACCCCACCACGACAACTGGATCCCACTGACCTGGATCTCCCTCCAGGTCGACGCCGCGGTGTTCGGACTGCAACCTGCGGGATTCCTGGTCACCAATCTCGCATTGCACATCGCCAGCGCCATCGTGCTGCTGTTGGCGCTCACGCGCATGACGGGAAGCCTGGGCCCTAGCGCCTTCGTGGCTGGCGTCTTTGCTCTGCACCCGCTTCACGTGGAGTCCGTGGCCTGGGCGTCGGAGCGCAAGGACGTGCTCGCCGGCCTGTTCTGGATGCTGGCCCTGCTCTTCCATGCCAGGCACGCAGAGCGGGGAACCCGTGGGATCGCCTACGCGGCGGTCTGCGGGTTCGGCGCGCTGGGAATGATGTCGAAACCCAGTGTCGTCAGCCTGCCCCTGGCGCTGCTGGTGCTCGATTTCTGGCCTCTGAATCGGCTCGCCCAGGCGACAAGCCGGCGCGCCGCCCTGCTGGAGAAACTCCCCCTGCTCGGGATGGCCGCAGGGGTCTCCCTCGTCACCCTCGCCGTTCAGCATTCGGCCGACGCCATGGTGTTCGGCAGCCAGCTTCCCCTTTCCATGCGACTGACGAATGCCGCGGAGGCTTGCGGGTTCTATCTGCAGAAGAGCTTCTGGCCCACGGGACTGGCGGCCTTCTATCCCCTGGACCCCCAGGCATTGGGAGGAACCCAGGGCATCGCATGGGCAGGACTGCTGCTGGGGCTGAGCGCCGGCGCCGTCACCCAGGCCCGGCGGCGCCCCTACCTGCTCGCGGGCTGGGCCTGGTTCCTGATCACCCTACTCCCGACCCTGGGGTTGGTGCAGGTAGGACTCCAGGCGCGCGCCGACCGCTACACCTATATCCCCCAGGTGGGCATCGCCTTTGCGCTGGCCTGGGCCGCCTTGGACCTCACACAAGCCCACCCCCGCTGGCGCAACACGGTCGCGGCCTGCGGCTCGATGGCATTGGTCGCGCTGGGAATCGTAGCCTCACGACAGGTGACCTATTGGAGTGACACGCAGTCGTTGTTTGAGCGCGCTGTAAGTGTCACCCGAGACAACTACTACGCCCACAACGCCCTGGCAGGTATGCACCTCGCGTCCGGTCGCATGGAACGCGCCGAGCGCCATTACCGGAGCGCTCTGCGCCAGGCACCGGGTTGGTCGCGTCCACGCATTGGCCTGGCCCGCATGGAATTGCTCCGAGACCGCCCCGCCCAGGCGGTGCCGTTGTTGCGCGAGGCCGTCGACATCGAGCCACGCTACGCGCCGGGGCAACTGCAGCTGGGTGTGGCCCTGCTCGCGTCGGACCGGCCCCACGACGCCCTGCCCCACCTCGAGCGTGCCCGGGCCCTCGGCCTCGAAAGCGCTGAATCCATGGGAGCTCTGGGCATGGCGCGAGCGCGCATGGGGCGAGATCCGGAGGCCATCGAACCCCTGGAAGAGGCCCGGGCCGAAAACCCCGACCTCTACGGACCGACGCTGGAACTCGCGTGGCTGCGACTGAGAAGCGACCACCCCGGGGTTCGAGACCCCGCCGAGGCGCAGCGACTGGCTCGTAGCCTGGTGGCCCGCGGTGGAGTTCCACGGGTCCGGGGCCTCGAACTCCTGGCCGCGGCCCGGGCCGAGCAGGGGGCGTTCGGCGACGCGCAGCGGCTCGTCGAACGGGCCCAGTCCCTTGCCAAGCTCCTGGGCAATGAGCGGCTCGCGCACTCTCTGAGCCACTCTCGGCAGGCCTACGCCGGGGGGGAAACCGTGTCCTCGCCGGTGCGGGTCTCGACGGCCAACACCTCGGCCACCACGGCCAACAGCCCCGAGCCGTAGCGCTCGAGTTTGGCGGGACCGATGCCGGGCACTTCGATCAGCTGCTCCACACGAGTGGGACGCAGCTGCGCGATACCCCGCAGCGCGCGATCGCTGGCCACCACATAGGGCGGGACACCGGCGGCTCGGGCCAGGGACAGGCGATGGGCGCGAAGCGCTTCGAAAACCTTCTGACCCATGGCATCGAGGGCCTCGGCGACGACCCTTCTTTCGGCGCGGGTCGAAGGGGACGCCGCAGATTTCCGCCCGGCCGTTTGCCGGGGCGGCAGTAAAAACCGAACCGGACGGGTTCCAATCATCACCTCGCGGCCCTCGGGCGTCAGCAACGCCACCGGGCGGTCGGCGCCAGCGAGATCGGCCCAACCGGCAACCACACAGCGGCGCAGCAGCGCCTGTAGCCAGGCCTCGGTGGCCTCGGACAGCACTCCGAAGGTACGCGTGCGCGCCAGGCCGGAAGAGTCAAGACGCGGATCCGACGCCCCCTTGAGCAGTTTGGCCGCTGCCCCCAGCCCATAGCGGCCGTGGATGCGCGCCACGGCGGACAGGGCCTTGCGCACGTACATCTCGACCTCGACGGGATCGTCAGGGGCAAAGGCTTCGTCGTCGAGGCGCACGCACACGTCGCAGTGACCACAACCAGCCAGCGTCTCCTCCTCATCCCCGAAGTAACGCAGAATCGCGTCATGACGACAACTGCCGCCCTCGGCATAACGCATGACCTCCAGGAACATCGACCAGCGGTGGGCGACGAACTCAGGAGTCGGGACCCGGTCCTCCACGGGCGCTTCGATCAGTGCGCGTCGTCTGGGCAGATCGTTGGGCGCCACGAGCAGCAGCCCGAGGGCATCCTTGCCGTCGCGACCCGCCCGGCCGACCTCCTGGTAGTAGGCCTCCAGGGAGCCCGGTGCACCCAGATGAACCACTGCACGCACATCGGCTCGATCGATCCCCATGCCGAAGGCATTGGTGGCCACCACCAGCTCGAGCCCCCCGTTCGCAAAGGCGGTCTGTACGGCATCGCGCATTTCGCCGCTCATGCCCGCGTGATAAGCATCCACCCCCCAACCCGCGTTCCGCAGACGCCGTGCCTCGCTCTCCGTCGACTTGCGGGTGGGGGCGTACACGATCGCCGTCCCCCGTCCATCGCCAGGACGACCCAAGGCCTCGCCCAGAGCTGCGTCCACCTGCCGCTCGCGGTCCCGCGCACCCGACACCTCGCGGGCGCGCAAGGAGAGATTCGGGCGCGCAAAACCGCGAAGAAGCTGGGGCGTGTTCGCCTCCAGGTCGAGGCGCTCGAGGATCTCGTCGCGAACCACCGGGGTGGCGGTGGCGGTACAGGCCAACACCCGGGACTCGGGCAACCGCGCCAGCAATTCGCCGATCTGCAGATACTCAGGCCGAAAGTCGTGTCCCCACTCGCTGATGCAGTGCGCCTCGTCGACTGCAATCAACGGCGTATCCAAATCCTGCAACAGAGACTGGAAGCCTTCGAAACCGAGGCGCTCGGGAGCTGCGTAGACGAGGTCGTAGCGGCCCTTCGCCATGCCTCTCATCCGACTCCGCAGTTCGCTCGAGTCGAGCGTGGCAGCCAGGTAGGTGGCCGCCACGCCGCGCTTCTCGAGGGCCAGCACCTGGTCGTGCATCAGGGACACCAACGGTGAAATCACCAGGGTGGTGCCCCCGAGAATCGCAGCCGGCAGCTGATAGGTCAGACTCTTGCCACCCCCCGTGGGCGCCACCAAGAGCAGCCGCCCATGATCCAGAAGTGTGTCTATGGCCTCGCGCTGGCCGGGCCGAAAGCCGTCGTAGCCCAACTGCAGGAGGCCTTCGTCGACCCGCTCAGCCAGGGTTTCCGACGGACGTTTCCCCGGAGAAGTCGCCGTTGTGTCGAAGTCCGTGGTGCCCATGCCAAACCCACCCATCCCTGGACACCCAGAATCCGCGAAAATGGACGCGGGATCCACCCCTGAACCCTCGTGAGGGACGAATTCAGCCCTCGGCCGGGTCAGACGAGATCGGCCAACTCTCGGAGCACCGGCATGGCGTCCAGGCGCTCCTCGGAAAGTCTCGACCAGTCGATGCCACTGGGCGGCGTGGGGACTGGGTCCACGACGTGGACCTCTTCAGGGGTCACGATGTAGCCCAGGGGCAGATCGGTGGCTGCGCGCGGCAGGCTGGCGACCACCTGGGTCGAATGAACGCTGGTGACCACGGGGTAGGCGGGATGCCCGAGGCTGCGCAGAATTCCGTACTCGAGATCCGCATAGCCCTCGCCCTTGCCGCAGCGACCTCCATCCCGGCTGACCGCCACCGATCCCACCACCAGGAAATCGAGTTCGGGCATCTCGTCCAGCGGGACCTCCCGCGCGAAACGCCCCGCTCCGGAAAGGCTCGCGGCCCGGGAGAGGTCCGCTGGAGCGATGACTTTGGGGTCGAGACAGAGGAAGCCCCCTCGCAGGCGCGGGGTGGGCATGTAGACCTCGATGCCCCGACGTAGCGCTTCGAGCCGAACCGGGCGCTGGGGCGCATCCGGGTTGACCTTGATCCGCCGAGCGCCCTCCAGCAACTCCAGTTCGAACAGTCGTTCGGCGGCCTCGCGGGCACCGGCGAAATTGGGGATCCGGCCGTGGGGGGGATAGGGGAACCGAGCGTTCCCATCGGCCTGGAGACGATCCCAGATCTGCTGGCGAACTTGCTGTTTGCGAGTCTCTTGACGGCGGGTCTTCGAATCCGCCCGCTCACCTCTCACCACCGCCCCAAGCTCTTCACGGCAGGTGGAACCCATTGTAGGGACTGCTGAACACCGGGAGCGTCAGTGCGACCTCCGAGCCCAGAACCAGGGCACAGGTCAGTGCCAGTCCGCACCACGCCGCCCAATTGGCGCGAGTGGCTCCCAGAGGCGAGACCGCAATCTGAAGCCCCCGCACGTAGAGCAGCGCGAAGGGAACCAGTGCGCCGGCGATCAGGCGCCCCTGGTCAAACCAGGGGCGCGCCGCGGACGGATTGCTGTACTCGTGGAACACGAAGCGCAGAGACAGCAGCGCAAGGGTCACCACCGACACGACGATCGCCAGCAGTGCCATGCGCTCGAGCAGGATCGCCCCTTCGAGGGCCCCCGATGCCGCTTCGTGCTGGGCTGATTTTCGCCAGGTCGTACCCGCCACCAGCAGAACGAACACGAGACTCGTCACGGTATAGAACCCATCCGCCGGCCCCCACGCGAGGTCCTCGCGGAACCAGGCCAGCTGACCGCGCCAGAAGCTGGGAATGAGGTCGAGCACGAAGTTGGTGACCCCCGAGAGTGTGAGCAACGGGTGGCCAACGATGTCGCCGAGCGCCCGGGTCCCCCACCCCATCCGCTCCACCTTGAGGTTCGAGCCGGTAAAATCTCCGAACAGCAGTTGGTTGCGTACCCACCACCACACCACCGGAGTCAGCGCCACCCCGAACAGCAGCAACCAACGTCCCCCCTCTCCCTTCAGACGGCGAGCATCCGGGCGCTGGGTGGCGGCGAACACAAAGCACGCAGCGGCCACGACTCCAACCGCGAGATTCGTGTACTTGACGAGTACAGCAGCTGCCAGCAACGCCCCGACCCCCACGTAGGCCAGGCCGCCGGATCGAGAGCGAATCGCCAAGCCTACAACCCACAGGAAGGCGATCCCCGAAACCAGAGGCGAGAAGGCGTCGCGCGTGATGAAGTACTGGGAATCCTGGGGAAAGACCGCCAACAGGGCGGGAACCCCGAGCCTTCGGAAGGAATCCAGGCCGGGCAATCCGCGCATCAGGAAATAGCTACCGAGTACCATGACAAAGGCCGCGAGGGCGTTGAGGGCGCGGACCCAATACAACCCCCAGGCGCCCTGGAGACCGAGTTCCCTCCCCAGCCACCACCAGGCCCCCGCGGTCGCGTAGTAGACCGGAGCCTCGTTGGCTTCGAGGCTCCGCCTCGAAGCCAGGTAGCGGCGCTGGGCCTCTACGCGTCTTGTCTGGTCACTGCGGCTGCCGAGCCACGCTGGCTGGGGCAGTTCGTTCAATGGACGCGCCCGGTCAAAGTGATACTCGGGCGATCCATACAGTCCCAGCAGAAGTGGCAGATTGGCCTCATAAGCGTCGTCCCCCGGCGCGGGCAGATAGCCGCGTGCATATTTGAGTACGACGTCGACGTGTCGGTGCTCGTCGATGTTGGTGAAGAAGGGAAAAGCGGCGGAAAAAACGCCGACCCGTGCGGCAGCCAGCAGCGCGAGCAGCAGAGCCACCCGCCCTTCGCGACGACCCGGGCCAGGAACCCGGGGAGAGGCCAGTAGCATCGCGGAAGGCATCCACGGGGAGGTTCGCAGCCCTCGTCGGTCCCCGCCAGAGCCCCCGGTCCTGGACCACCGCAGGCTCATACACCTCTCGCCCGCGTATACGCTATACACCCGCCTTCATCGAGACGAGTTCGCGATCGACTCTTTCGCCTACCGGTCGCGGCTACGACGGAGCAACTGTGGACCCCGATTCTGCCCACCCACGCTATCAATTGATCGAGTACGAGGCGGGCCGCGACGACTTCGCGGAAGCCGTGCGCGAGGGCCTGCTCCATCCCTCCAAGACCCTCCCATTCCGCTTCTTCTACGACCATCGGGGTTCCCAGCTGTTCGAGGAGATCTGCCGAATCCCCGAGTACTATCCCACGCGTTGTGAGCGCGAAATCCTCGAGCAGCGAGCCGATGAGATCGCAGAACATTTCGAGGTCCCGATCACGCTCGCCGAGTTGGGGAGCGGCAGTGCGAGCAAGACGACGTTGTTGATCGAAGCATTCCAGCGCCGTCAGGAGCGTCTGCAGTACATCCCGGCGGACATTTCCCGCTCGGCCCTCGAAGCCAGCAGTCAGGGACTGCTCGAGCGCTACCCCAAACTCGAGATCGTCGCGCTCTGCGCCGAATACGAGCAGTGCCTGCGCCACATCGAGAAGGAAACGCTTGCGCCCAAGCTGATCGCCTGGCTCGGGTCGTCGGTGGGCAACCTGAGCCTCGAGGAGGCTACCCGTTTCCTGATCCAGATTCGCAGTGCCATGGCTTCGGGCGACGGACTACTCATGGGTGTCGATCTTCACAAGTCGGCAGTCGTGCTCGAACGGGCCTACGACGACGCTGCAGGAGTCACCGCCCGGTTCAATAAGAATCTGCTCGATCGCATCGACCGGGAACTCGCTGGCGAGTTCTACATGGCTTCGTTCAGTCACGTGGCGCGTTGGAATGAGGCCATGAGCCGCGTGGAAATGCACCTGCGTAGTGATCGCAAGCAGCGCGTTCGCATTGCGGCCCTGGGAATCGAGGTGTCCTTCGATGAGGGAGAGACCATCCACACCGAAAACTCCCACAAGTACTCGATGGAACGAATCGAGAACCTCGTCGCCGCCAGCGACCTGACGCTGAATGAAGTCTGGACCGATGCCCAGGGCTATTTCGCCCTCGTTCTCGCCACCGCCGGGACAGAGCGCGGCAACCACGCCAACGCCTAAGCGCGACTCAAAAGGCGCGACTTCGGGGATCGGATCCAGAAAACGAAGAACCCGAAGCCGCTGGGTATCGGCTTCGGGCTCGCGTCCTCGAAAGAGGAAATTGACTTGGCATCAGTAAGTGGCCATTGCCCAAGTTTCGTGTCAAAAAAAATGGCAGAAGACCCCGGCCCGAGAATGAATTCGCCCAAGTTGCATTGGAGAGAAAGCTTGAGGGAGACCTCGCGGTACCCCATCCGAACAAACTCCGGTGGGCAGAACGTGAAAGACCCGGAACCGCTGGGTATCGGCTCCGGGTCAATCTGGGAAGGAAATATTGGCTCTGTGCGGGGTAAGTATCCATTTATCGGTATTGGTGTCAGTATTTGAGTGAATATTTCCGGAAAAATTTTTCCCGAATTTTCACCCACCAATCCAGAGGTTTAGGCCCTGTAGATGCGAGCAATGGCTGGCTACCAGCGAGGCTCCAGGCTGATGACGAGCTTCCCGTCCCCGTGGGGAACGGGGCCATAGACGACGAGATGCCCGTTCCGCACGCGCAGATCGGTGCGTACGAGCCCTTCGACATCCACGTGCAGCAGAACCCCATCCCGGCTGACGTCCGAAGGACGCACCCGGAGCCAACTCCCGTTGGGGAGTTCCAGAGACGCCAGTTCGCCGATCCCCACCTGGAGATCCGCCTGTTCGAGGACTCGTAGGCTCTCGTACCGCAGTTGGTCGCGAAGCTTTGCATCGATCCGGTGCCCCCGAGGGTCGATGGTCCCAGGGTGGGCAGACAGCACACTCACGAGAACCTCGATGCTCACGGCGTCCACGGCCCTGGCCGGACCGGGGGGGGCCAGGAGTACCAGAGCCACCCCCAGCAGTCCCAGCCCGGCCCTGCCTCGATGGGCCCAAACACGCGTCGGATTTCGCCTCTGCTGCGCTCGGCTACACAACCTCATCACTTCTCCCCACCGATGCGCCCGGGCCCACCTCTGCATCCAACAGCCAGATGAGCGTCGTGCCCGACCTCGCATCGTCTTCGAGAACCATGACATCCCGACCCCCGGTATCCAACCAGCGCACAACGCCTCCCCCTCGCACCGGACCGCCGGCCCCGGGCACCCGATCCACGACCCAGAGTGTCGCCAGGGCCAGAGCCACCAGGGCCCCAGCGGGTTTGAGCCAGGCGGACATTCCCCCAGCCGGTCCGCGCTTCCATTGGCCCGGCATTCCGACACTCGTTGCCTCGTCCCCGCGGCGGGCCTCCTCGGCAGGCAGGGAGAAGGCGATCGAATCCCACAGGTCCGGGGCGGGCTGTTGCGCGTCGAGATTCCGTGCCGCTTCCCGCATTCGTCGAAGGAGCCGAAGCTCACGTCGAAGTTCCGGCGCAGCCGCAAGCCTCCTCTCGAAACGCCACCTCGCCAGTGAAGACAGTTCACCGTCGTGGTAGGCGTGAAGCAATCGGGTGCTTCGCTCATCGAGTTCTTCCGATTGACGTCGATGCATCACGCTCCCTCCGCTTCGGTCACGCCTTCCAGGGCCAGAGCCTCCCGCAAGCGACGGCGTGCGTAGTGGAGCCTGCTCATGACCGTACCCTTGGGAATCCCCTGAATGCGCGCGATCTCCGCATAGGACAGCCCGTCGATTTCCCGCAGCTCGAAGGTCTGACGGGAATCTTCCGGGAGCGCTTCGATGGCCACTGCCACCTTTGATCGCAGTTCCCCGCGATAGACCTCGCCCAGGGCCCCCCCTTCGGGACCCGAGCCCTCCACAGCTCCCGCCGCCAGGTCGAGAGCCCTGCCCTCCTCCAATTCCACCTGGCTGGGCGTCCGATCCCGGCGCTTGTAATCGATGCAACGGTTCATGACCAGTCGGTAGAGCCAGGTATAGAAACTCGAGCGGCCCTCGAAGCGCTCCAATGAACGATAGGCCTTGAGGAAGCTGTCCTGGACAACATCCCGCGCCAGCTCCTCATCCCTCAACACACGCTTCGCCAGTCGATAGACACGGTCCTGATGGCGGGCAACCAGCAGACCAAAAGCAGCGTGATCCCCCTGACGAGCTCGGTCAATGATCTCGGCTTCGCTCGCAGCCTGAGAGGACGGGGACTGCCGGTGCTCCAGTTCCGCGGAATCTCTTGCCATGGGATCCCGACCTCCGCCTCTCGGCCGCCCCGAGCCACTCGGCTCCAGGCCCCTCCCCAGCCAGGGGTGGGTTCCCAACAGCCCCCCGGCGTCGCCGGCAAGCACCGGACTCAGAATCGGTCGTCTGTGAGCGCGTCCCACAGAGGTTCCGACGCGGCATGGCCGCAATTATTCGAACCCCCGCTCAATGGGCCTGGTTCCAGTTCTCCCCGACCCCCACGTCGACCACCAGGGGAACCTGCAACCCCTCCACGCCCTCCATTTCCCTCCGAACGAGGGACTCCAGGCTCTCGACGTCGCCAGGAGCCACTTCGAAGACCAGCTCGTCGTGGACCTGCAGGATCATCCGCGCCGCCAGCCCTGCGCCCGCCAGGGCAGCATCCACGGTCAGCATCACCTTCTTGATCAGGTCAGCGGCCGTGCCCTGAATGACCGTGTTGACCGCCATGCGTTCGGCGGCGTTGCGTAGGACTCGATTTCGGGAGGCGAGGTCGGGGAGGTAGCGCCTCCGATCGAACAGGGTCTGTACGTAGCCTTGTTCACGGGCCTGCTCGACGGTTTCGTCGAGGAACCTGCGCACACCGCGATAGCGCTCGAAATAGGCATCGATCATGGCCTGGGCTTCAGCCCCTGCGATCCCCAGCTGACGCGCCAAGCCGAACGCCGAGGACCCGTAGATGATCCCGAAGTTCACCGCTTTGGCGCGGGCGCGAAGGTCACCGTCCACGTCTTCGGCGCGGATCCCTTCGACCTCGGCAGCCGTGCGCTGGTGAATGTCATCGCCGGCGCGAAACGCTTCGATCAGACTCTCGTCCTGGGAGTAGTGGGCCAGGATACGCAGCTCGACCTGGGAGTAGTCGGCCGACAGCAGCTGCATTCCATCGGCGGGGACGAAAGCCTCGCGAATTCGCGCTCCCTCCTCGGTCCGGATGGGGATGTTCTGAACATTGGGGTTGGCGGAGGAAAGCCTGCCCGTGGCGGCACCGAGTTGGTGGAAGATCGGGTGGATACGGCCGGTCTCAGAGTTGACGAGGCGCGGCAGCGCATCGAGATAGGTGCTCTTCAGTTTCGCGAGGCGTCGGTAGGCGAGGACCTCTCCCGGCAGATCGTGCTCGGCGGACAGCTGTTCCAGTACGCCCTCATCGGTGGAGTAGCCGGTCTTGGTCTTCTTGATCACGGGCAACTTGAGTTTCTCGAACAGGATGCGCTGCAACTGTTTGGGGGATGAGACGAGAAAGGTCTCCCCCGCGAGTTCGTGGATCCTCGCCTCGATGCGCTCCAGTTCGGCACCGTAGGTTTGCGACAAACCGGCAAGGGCAGCTTCGTCGACCCGGACCCCGTTGCGCTCCATCCCGGCCAGAACCCGCGTGAGCGGAACCTCCACGGACTCGTAGAGGGGTGTGAGCTGTGCGGCGTCCAGTTCACTTTCGAGAATCGGTCGCAGTCGATCGACGGCACGCACCTGCTGACCGGCCCACTGGGCCAGGTCGGCAGGGGGAATCTCGCCGGTGGGCAGAGCCTTCTTTCCGCGCCCCGCAAGATCCTCGAAGCTCGGAAGCATCTCACCGAGATAGCGGGACGCCAGGGCCGATAGACTCTGAGCCCCCGACGAATCGAGCATCTGGCCCGCCACCCCCACGTCGAAGCTGGGAGCAGCCAACTCCAACCCCTGCTCGGCGAACAGGAGTTGAAGGCGTTTCGTCTCGAGCCCACCCCAGCCCACTCGGCCCACCGATCCGATCAGGTCGTCGAGGCTTCCGGCGACCTCGGCAAGGGAGGGCCCCTCGCCCCCGCTATCGGAGAAACGCAGGAAGGCAGCCGAATCATCGTCCAACGCAAACGCAAGGCCCACGGGCTCGACTTCCAGGGTGCCGACTCCACGAATCACGGGGAAGAGAGTCACGATGGAGCGAGTCGACAAACGCTGGGCGAGGTCACCCAGTGCCTTGACGTCCGGGACCCCCTCCACCTCGGCGCTGGGGCTCGCGTGGGAAGTAGGGGCATCGGGTTCCCCGAGGTTTTCGAGCAGCCGCGTAAAGCCCAGCCGCGTGTAGAGTTCCCGCAAGGTGTCCAGGTCGGGTTCACCGCGCGTCAAGCCGTCCGGGTCGAGGGGCAGTTCCACGTCCTTGCGGAGAGTCGAGAGTTGCTTGGACAGGCGCGCGTCCTCTGCGTGTTCGCGCAGCGCCGTCTGTGCACGCTTGGGGGTCACCTCTTCGACGTGATCGAGCAGGTTCTCGAGGGTCTCCCACTCGCCGATCAACTTGGCGGCGCCCTTTTGACCGATCCCCTTCACCCCCGGGATGTTGTCGCTGGGATCCCCCACCAGTGCCCGTAGATCGAGCAACTGATCAGGCCCCACGCCAAATCGCGCCTCGACATCTGCAGGCCCGTAACGCCGGTCCTTGATCCCGTCGAGAAGTTCCACACGATCCGTCACGAGCTGCATCAGATCCTTGTCGGTGGAGATGATCCGCACTTCCGCTTCTGCCGGAGCGCGAGCCACGAGAGTCGCAATGACGTCGTCGGCCTCGACCCCTTCGACTTCGAGGACTGGAAGATCGTGGGCTCGGATGAGTTCGCGAACGAGGGGAAACTGAGAGGAGAGATCCTCGGGCTGTGCGTCCCGGCCCGCCTTGTAGCCGTCGAACAATTCGTGCCGAAAGGTCTTGCCACGCGCATCGAAGACCACCACAACGCCCGAGGGCTCCTCCTCGCGCAGCACCTTTCCCAGCATGTTCACGAACCCGTAGGCGGCGTTGGTGGGCGTCCCGTCCGGCGCGCGCAGGTTGGGAATGGCGAAAAACGCGCGGTAGAGCGCATTGGTGCCGTCGACGAATACGAGGCGTGCGGCTGCGGCGGTGCTCTTGGGAGAGGGGGACACTGCAATCGAGCCTAAGCGTCGCCCGTGAAGAGGTCAACCAGCCAGCCCCGGAACCCGCCGGGCTGCTAGGCTCGGAGCATGCCGGAACCCACCCATCCGCCGGCCCGGCGTCGGAGTGCCGCCCAGCCCTTCAAGCCGCGCTTCACCCTGAGCCTTCTCTATCTGCTCGGCTCCTTCTTCGTGTTCGCACTGCTCCTCGTGACCCCGGCGCTGCTCGAGGCCCTGCAGACACTGCCAGAGCATCTGAGCCCGGAGGAGGAGCTGGAAGTCGCTCGCAGTATCGCCCGCGACACTCTCCGGCCACGGCTGGGCATCGCTATCGCCGCAGCAATCCTCACGGTGGGAATCGGCGCCTACACCCAACGCCTGCCGGGCTTGCGGGAGTAGCGGTCGGCGAAGCGGGGTTCAGCCGGCGGGTACCGTGCGAGCAATACCGCGCAGGAAGTTTTCGAGAGCGCTCTCGAAGACGCCTTCCAGACTACCCCTCATGAGTCGACGCAGGGGCTCACTCGATTCGATGGCGAGCAGGCCGTTGCACGTCGTCCACAGAATGTTTGAGATCTGCCACGAATCACAGTCGCGGAACTCGCCGCGCTGGACACCTCGTTCGACCACGTCCGCCATGATCTTGAGGCAGCTCTCCCAGAGCATCGTCACTTCGCCCACGACCTGGCTCGGCAGCCCACCGATCAACGACTCGTTCTCGATGGCCCAGAAGATCTGGAAATACTGACGGTTGTGCGTCCAGTGATCGAAGTAAAAACGCCCGGTGCAACGGATCTGGTCGGCCGCGGTCAGCTCGGGGGACAGCGTCGCCCGCATCTTCTCTACGAAGATCGAGCCATCCTCGGACAAAACCGCCACATAGAGCTCCGCCTTGCTCTCGAAATAGCGGTACAGGGTGCCCTTGGCGACTCCCGCTCCACGGGCCACCTCGTCCAGGTTGGCCTTCATGAACCCATCCCGGAAGAAAATGAACCGGGCCGACTCCAGGATGCGCCGCCGAGAGAGCGCTTTCTTCTCCTCGCGACGCGGTGCGATTTCGTCACTCATAGTGACTCGAATTATAGCGGGACCGATTGGGATTCGGAATGCAGGCGGGCATTCTCCACGTACTCGAGGGCCCGCTGGCGGTTCAGGCTCTTTTCCTCGGGTGTCAGCGGCCGGACGATCTTGGCCGGAACGCCCACGACCAACGTGCCGGGGGGCACCTCGAAACCGGGTGGAACCACCGCCCCGGCCCCCACCATGGCCTCGTCGCCGATTCGAGCACCATCCAGCACGACGGCGCCAATTCCCACCAGGACCCGGTCCCCCACCGAGCAACCGTGAACCACTGCCCGGTGACCCACAGTCACCTCACAACCCAGCTCACAGGAATGGCGGTCCCGGCTGACGTGGATCACCGCCTGGTCCTGCAGGTTCGTGCGTGCCCCCACGCGGATGTGATGAACGTCCCCGCGAAGCACCGCCCCGTACCACACGCTGACATCGGGTCCGAGTTCGACGTCCCCCACCACCACGGAGCCCGGCGCAAGCCACACACTGGGGTCGATGCGCGGAGCCACTCCCGCGAACTCCCTCACTATGGGGCCCCAGGCGTGGACCTTGTCATTCGAGATCGTCACTGCCCTCGTAGCGATAGGGATCGAACAGCTGGGTCTGGATGTAACGCTCCCCGAAGCTGGGAATGATCACGACGATGAGGTCGGCCTCTGCACCGTCTCCCGCCGCGTATTCCAGGGCAGCGGTCACAGCGGCCCCTGAAGAGATCCCGCACAGGATCCCCTCTTCCTTGGCCATGCGGCGAGCCATCTCCAGCGCATCGTCGCCTGACACCTTGATCACAGCATCCAGCAACTCAGTCTCCAGGATGTCTGGAACAAAGCCGGGACCAATGCCCTGAATCGGGTGCGGCCCCGATTGCCCGCCCGACAGCACCGGGCTTGCCTCAGGCTCCACGGCGATGACCTTGAACGACGGCTTGCGCTCCTTCAACACCTGGGCGACGCCGGTAATCGTTCCCCCAGTTCCCACGCCGGCGATCAAGGCGTCCGCTCTTCCGTCGGTGTCAGCCCAGATCTCCTCGGCAGTGGTGTTGCGGTGCACCTCGGGATTGGCGGGATTGTTGAACTGCTGGGGCATGAACGCGTTGGGGAGCGAAGCACAGATCTCGTTGGCACGTTCGATCGCCCCGGGCATGCCCTTGGACTTGTCGGTCAGTACCAGGCGCGCCCCGTAAGCTCGCAACACCGCTCGGCGCTCCGGGCTGAATTGCTCGGGCATCACGAGGATGCACGGATAGCCCTTCACGGCAGCGACAAGGGCCAGGGCGATTCCCGTGTTCCCGCTGGTGGGTTCCACGATGACGGTCTCACCAGGGGTAAGGTGGCCGTCGCGTTCAGCCGCCTCCACCATGGCCAGACCGATTCGGTCCTTCACACTAGCGGCCGGGTTCTGGCTCTCGAGCTTGGCGACAATTCCAGGGCGGACCCCCTCCGCGACGCGCTGGAGACGGACCAGGGGGGTGCCACCGATGATTTCGGTCACATTGTTCGCAATTTTCATGGAACCCCTTCTCTTTCACGGCCAGCATACCCCGCCACAATTGAACCTGTCATTCGCGCGCACCGGACCCGGAAACGACGCCCGGGAAGAGTTCTTCCATCAACACCGAGGCAAAGCTTCCGCTGGGCAATTCGAAACAGACATCGGCCCGGTCGTTGCGGCCCTGCAGCTGAGCGTTTGCAGGTCTCACGCGCAGGGCGCGGCGCGCGCCGCGCAAGCGGATTCCACGCGGCGGACGAAGTTTTCCAGAACTCAAGCCGACACAACGCATGGCTTCGGCCTCGACCTCCGCGACCCGCCCGCGGGGCTCCAGAACCCGTGTGCCAAAGATCGGCCCGGTCGCGCTGATCTCGAAGCTCTTGGCTCGGGGCCCCTCCCGCCCGGTGTCCTCGACCCAGAACAAACCCCCGCTCCCATGGAGACAAGCCACGTCGCCCTCGACCACTCGGTCCAACTCGCCAGGATCCCCCCTTCGGCGCGCCGCGAGAACCTCATTGAAGACCCAGGCCTGAAGAGACGACACGAGGAAGCGTGCCTGGCGACGGTCGCGAAGTTCGAGTTCGCCGCGCAGAAGAGCTAGAGCGCGCTGAGTGTTTCCGCCGTCCCGCCCAAAGCGCTGCGGCCCGTAGGCATTGGGCATTCCCGAACGGGTGAACGCATTCAGCGTTCTCGAAGCCTCGGCGATCTGCAACGGATCGACATCGCGAACCACGAGACGAAAGCGATTGGCACGAAGTTGTCCCACCCGCAATTTGTGGGGGTGACGCCGGGCCTCCAGGACCACGGCACCGGGGAGTTCGAGTTTGACAGCCTCTTCCGGTGCGAGCCGTGGAACGGAAAACCACTGGGTGGTGACCGCGACCCGATCCTTCCGGCCCGCGTAGCCCACATCCCGCGCCGAACACCCTCCGGCGCGCGCCAGGCTTCGGGCAACCTCCTCGGTGGTCCGCAGGCGTTTTTCGATGTGGACGAACGTATGGTCCCCTTCACCCCGGGGCTCGTAGAGGGGCACCTCTTCCACCCGGAAGTCTTCGGCTCGTTCGCGAATGCGAGCCACGCCGTTTAGCGAGCCACCCGTCCAGAGACGGGCGCGAAGGACTGGCGGTGAATCGGACTGGGGCCCAGACGTTGCAGCGCGTCCAAATGAGCTTCGGTGCCGTAACCCTTGTGACTCGCAAATCCGTACCCTGGATAAAGACGATCCATCTCGCACATCAGTGCATCTCGGTGAACCTTGGCGAGGATCGACGCAGCAGCAATCGAGGCTTCCAGGGCATCGCCGCCCACCACCGGGGTCTGGGGCATCACGACACCGGGCACCCTGCGCGCATCCACCAGCAGGTGGTCCGGCTCGAGGGGCAACTGTTCCACGGCCCGCCGCATGGCCTCCAAACCGGCGCGATGGACGTTGATTCGGTCGATTTCATCGACTGGGACCTCGGCGATCGCAAACGCCTCGGCCTGCTCACGGATCCTACCGTCCAGACGCTCTCGGGCTCGAGGAGAGAGCCGCTTGGAGTCGTCGAGACCGTCGAGCCGAGCGTTCGCGGGCAAGACCACCGCCGCCGCAACGACAGGACCGGCCAGTGGGCCCATCCCCACTTCGTCGATTCCCGCCACGTGTCGGACACCTCGGGCGTGAAGTGCTCGCTGGCGCTCGAAGAGGGCGTCCAGGCGCAACCCTTCGGCGTGCTCGGCCGCGAGTCGCCGCTCGAGCCGGTCGGCGAGATCTCGCGCACCCTGGCGGGAGTCTCGACGCAGAGCATCGATCCAGCTCTCGCGGTCCTCCGACGCCGTGAGTGCAGCGACCCGCTGGCGCAGCTGCGAAAGGGACTGTTTCGAGAGGTCCATCACGACTCGTCCGAGTTCAAGCGTTTCAGACGCTTCTCCAGCTCGCGCACACGGCGCAGCAGATCCGGGAGACGTGGCAGGGCCGCCACGATCTTGGTCTGCAGTCGCCCCTCGCGCTCGGGACTGCCGAGTACCCGCGTCTTGGCCGGAACATCCCGCATGACTCCCGACTGGGGCCCGACCACTGCACGCTCACCGACGGTGACGTGGCCCACGATGCCCGCCTGGGCCATGACAATGGCCCCCCGTTCGATGCGGGTACTTCCAGACAGACCCGCCTGCGCGATGATCACGACGTCCTCGCCCACGTCGCAGTTGTGCCCGATCTGCACCAGATTGTCGATCTTGGTACCACGACCAATGCGGGTATCGCCCAATGAACCCCGGTCCACGGTGGTGTTGGAGCCGATTTCGACATCGTCTTCGATCACGACGCCCCCGACCTGCGGACCCTTCTCCAGCCGGCCTCCATCTCCCGCCTCGTAACCGAAACCGTCTCCGCCGATCATGACGCCCGGCTGGAGCACCACCCGGTCTCCGAGACGGCTGCCCTCTCGGAGCACGCAACCTGCGTGGATCACGCATTCGGAGCCCAGCTCGACACCGTTGTAGAGGACCACGTTGGCATGCAACACCGTGCCTTCGCCCACCCGGACCCGGGCACCCAGCAAGCAACCGGGCGCCACCCGAACCCCCTCCTCCAACTCTGCCGAGGGGTCCACCCAAGCCTGGGGCGAGACCCCGCGTCGGGGCTGTTGTTCGGAGGCCAGGTGTCGGCTGAATCGGGCAAAGTCGAGTGCGGGATTCGGAGATCGAATCACAGGGCGCTCCCCCACTTCCAGACCCACGGGGGCAATCAGGGCTCCCGCAGCACTTGCCGCACAACGCTCAACGCTCACAGTTTCACGGGCGAAGGCCAGCTCATCGCTGTTTGCATCGTCCAGGGCAGCCACACCCTGAATCTGCACCTCCGCATCACCTTCGAGGGGCCGGCCGAGCAACTCGGCGATCTCAGAAATGCGCATGGCAACCGCTCCCCGCACGGGACGCGCTGGAGTCGGGTCTCACGGGCTCCCGCTCAGCGTGCGAGGAGTACCGCGATCGGCGAGGTGCGCGCAACGGCAGCAGCATTGCTGCCCAGGAAGTATTCGTTGATGCGATTTCGCCCGTAGGCCCCCATGACGATCAATCCCGCTCGAATCTCCTGGGCGGAGTCGATGATCTTGACGTCGGGGCGACCCAGGGTCGAGGAAACCTCGCGAACGGGAACGCTGAGAGAAGCCACCAGGTCCCGAACCTCTTCGAAGCGAGCTGCAGCGCGGCCCTTGTCCTTGGAGTCGACGAATACGTGGATCTCCTGGGAGGTGCTCGAGGCCAGGCGCACGGCGATCTGTGCACCGATCCTCGCGCCCGGGGAAGCATCGAAGGCCAACAGAATCGGCCCTCCGGATTGCGCGCCGCTGGGAACCAGCAGAGTCGAGCGCGACGTCTTACGAATGACGCCATTGGCAGTCCCGCCAATCAGACCCGTATGAAAACGCGCGTGCTGGCCGTTGCGTCCCAGCGCCACCAGATCGACGTTCTGACCACTCTGGACGATGGCATCATCGGCGATCCCCTGGGCGGTC
Organism: Myxococcota bacterium; assembly: GCA_022447545.1. Taxonomy (GTDB): domain Bacteria; phylum Myxococcota_A; class UBA9160; order UBA9160; family SMWR01; genus JAKVBI01. The sequence goes on along the minus strand of JAKVBI010000025.1, from coordinate 1,074 downwards.
TCTCCGCGACAGGTCAAGCCTGCAGCCACGGCCCGCTGGTTCACCCGCTCGATGGCCGCATCGGCGCGGGAACGGAGATAGGTGGCCAGGGGCTCCAGATCGGGCGGGGTGACGCTGAGTCCGTCTTCCCCATGCCCCCGGGTAAAGCGTTCTTCCACCACCGAGATCGCGCTCAGGCCCGCCCCGAGAGAGGATGCCAGGGACACCGCGTAGGCTTCGGCGACCTCGGACCCCTCGGAGCCATCGGTCGCCACGGAGATCGTTGAAATCATTTCGCTCCTCTCCCGTTCCGGTGCAAGCACCACACCCGCGGGGGAGACCGCCCTCTTCCTGACACCTCGCGGGCAGAGGAACGGGCTCCGATTCCCTCGGGGTACGCGAAAAGAGTATGAAACCCCACGGGGAAGTGCCAACCGATCCCAGAGTGAGTGCTTTTCACCCTATCCGATCGCAGGAATGGCCAAGCCTCCCGCCAGACTGGCAAAGTGCCGGAGAACATCGGTTTCCGTGACCAGACCCCTCAGTTCATTGCCCTCGACCACGGGCAGGCATCCGATCTTGCGTTCAGCGAGGATGCGGGCAGCGGTGGTCACTGCGGTTTCGGGTGAGACGACGACCGCTGGCGTCGACATGACGCGCTTGATCTCCACAGTGTGGAGAAAAGCCCTGCGTTGGTCGCTCCGTAGACCACTGAGGTTCGAAAGCGAAATCCGCAACAGGTCGCGTTCGGAAACGACCCCAACCAACCGGCCAGCCCGTACCACGGGGATGTGACGCACACGACCCAGAGTCATGATGTCCTCGACCGTGGACAGACAATCCTCTTCACTGATCGTCACCACTTTGGTCTGCATGATGTCGCGAACGAGCGGGGTAGCCATCTGCCTCGATTGTATTTCATCCACGATCCGGATTGTGGGGAAAATACCACTCAACAATGACTTCTCTTGGTGGCAGGCGGGGCCGAGCGGCCGGACGGCAGGCGAAACGCAAGTGCGTTGCCTGATGTGGGTGCTGGGTTAGGCCAGATTCTTCGCTTCGAGATCGCTCACGTAGGTGCGTGCCGCCCACAGG
>JAKVBI010000024.1 GCA_022447545.1 Myxococcota bacterium | reverse complement strand
ACCTTGTTCATGAGCACCACGATGTGGGGAACGTTCACCTGACGCGCCAGCAACACGTGCTCACGCGTCTGAGGCATCGGACCGTCCGCGGCGCTCACCACAAGGATTGCGCCGTCCATCTGGGCCGCACCGGTGATCATGTTCTTCACGTAGTCCGCGTGACCCGGACAATCCACGTGAGCGTAGTGACGATCGTTCGACTCGTATTCGACGTGAGCCGTCGCAATCGTGATCCCCCGCTCCCGCTCCTCCGGCGCCTTGTCGATCTCGTCGAAAGGAGTGAAGTCAGCCAGGCTCTTCGACGCCTGATGCTGGGTGATCGCCGCCGTCAAAGTCGTCTTGCCGTGATCGACGTGCCCGATTGTCCCCACGTTCACGTGGGGCTTAGTCCGCTCGAACTTCTCCTTGGCCATGCCCTCTCTCCATCTCCGTTTGCTCTTCCAGGAACGTTGAGTCTCATTACCGTTGGCCGGTATCCGCTTGGCCCGAATCGCCCGATTCGGCGAGACCCGGTGCCTCGGAATACCTCCCACTCGTTCTTTCGACTACCGACTCATTTCCTTCGCCCGTCCAAGAATCCCCAACTGTCAAAATCCCCGTTTCTTCATGACGCGGAGCCCACGAGCGGGCTTGAACCGCTGACCTCGTCCTTACCAAGGACGCGCTCTACCACCTGAGCTACGTGGGCCTTTCTCCTCGAGGCCTTGAAACCGGTCGCTCGTGCGACCGCTCTGTTCTCTCGACCTCCACTGTCCTTGCTCGTCCAACGCACCTCGTGCGGTTTTTTTCGTCCCAGGGGTGGAGCGGGAAACGGGACTCGAACCCGCGACCCCGAGCTTGGAAGGCTCGTGCTCTAGCCAACTGAGCTATTCCCGCGCTCCCAAAGCCCCGTGATTTCTCGACCTTTTCAATTTCCTGCCCGGTTTCCGGCTCAAATTCCTGCTCGACTACCGGCTCGCTTATCAGCATCGTGGTGGAGAGGGGAGGATTCGAACCTCCGAAGGAATGATCCAGCAGATTTACAGTCTGCCCCGTTTGGCCGCTTCGGTACCTCTCCGCTTGCGATGCTCGCAACCTTGGTCTCTCGCAAACGAACTCGCCAGCCGAATCGAACACCATCTCCCTGTCGGGCGCCCTGAAAGTGACCCTGCGCGCGATCCGCCCCTTCCAGGAAGTCATCCGTTCGACTGTCTCGATCCCTCCTATCCACCTTGTAGAGACTTGCCGTTCGTCGACGAGAGTCTCGATCCCCTGCACTGGCATCCGACACGACGACTCTTGATGACGCAAAGCGGTGTTTCACGCGGATCAAAGCCAAACAGTCGGATTGCAGTTCGGCCTCGACCCAATAGTGGGGGGTCGACCCCCACCGGGTCTCCACCGAGTTCTTCATCGTTGTTTTCTATGTTTCGAGCCCATCGAGTCTCACCTCGATGGATTGTCGACCTTTCCTTCTCGCCAGTGATCGCCGTCGACTCGGCCCTGGGGCCCTGGAGCTGGCGATGGGACTCGAACCCGCAACCTGCTGATTACAAATCAGCTGCTCTACCCATTGAGCTACGCCAGCCCGCGGAGTCCATTGGGGGAAACGAACTTCTTCTTTCCAGTCGGTTCAGTTAATTGGCCGAGCCAGGGTCGATGGGGCTCGGAGCGTACGAGCCCCCTGCATCCAGCACCTTGGTCCGGAAGATTTAGCGGGAATGTATAGGGAATTCTTCATGATTTCGCCAAGTGGTCGCGTCGCAGAAATTCGAAAAGACAAACCGCTGCGGCGGTCGAGACATTCAGCGACATCACTTCACCCCGGAGAGGGATCTGGACCCGGTGGTCCACCTCGCCCTCTACCGCGGGCCGCATGCCTGGGCCTTCGGCCCCCAGAACAAGCACCCGATCGCCATCCAGGGTTCGGTCGGATAGAGCATAAAGGCCCTCACCCCCGCGGGGAACCGCTCCGAATATCCAGAAATTGGATTGCTTGAGTTGCTTGAGGGCTCGTACCAGGTTCGGAACCCGGGCCACAGGGACCCGCTCCACGGCACCCGCGCTGGAACGTGCCACTGCGGGCGTCAGGGGGGGGGCATGCCGCCGGGTGAGCAGGATGCCGGCTACCCCTGCGGCATCGGCAACCCGCAGGATCGCGCCGACATTACGAGGGTCTTCCACCCCGTCTAGAGCTACCAAGGTGTGACGAGACGCCCCCTGGAGCGTGGCCAACAGCTCATTGAGTTGGAATTCGGGTACGGGTCCGGCCTGGAGCGCAACGCCTTGGGGGTTGGTGCCGGTCTCCAGCCCCTCGCCCAGAGCCCCCGCAGCGACCTCCTCGATGGCGAGCCCCTGAGCGCGTGCCGCCTCGACCAACTCTTCGATCTCGGGGCTCGTAGCCCTCCTTCCCACCCGTAGTCGCCAGAGCCGCCGACGACGAGCCTTGAGGGCCGCACGAACAGCATGAATACCGTGAAGCCACTCGCTCGGCCCCTCCCCCGTCGGAGCCATGGAATCAGGACGCCGATCCCTCTGGCGGCTCCCCCGGGGACGGCTCGCGCCCTGCCCCGGCCGCGTCCCCGACGCTCCTCTGGGCCGGCGCCTATCCGGCAATGGCGTGTTCGATATCTGCGATCAGCTTCCTGGCCGCCTGCGCCGGGTCAGAATCACCCCGCACAGGCCTCCCCACCACCAGCAGGTCGGCCCCCGATGCAATCGCTTCGCTAGGACTGGCCACTCTGACCTGGTCGTCGACTCGGGTATGCGCCGGGCGGATCCCAGGGGTCACAATGCATCGTTCGGGGCCAATACGTTTACGGACTCCTCTCACCTCCAGGGCCGACGCCACAACGCCATCCAGACCAGAGTCGGCGACCAACGAGGCGAGCCTTTCCACCTGCTCGGCCACGCCGTGGGTTGCGACACCCACCTCATGTAGCGCGGCTTCCGAGAGACTCGTCAGAACCGTGACCGCAACCAGTCGCGGTCGTTCGACCCCTGCTGCAGCGGCAGCACTCTCGGCCGCATCCCGGGCTGCGCACAACATGTCCCGTCCACCGCCAGCATGGAGCGTTAGCATCGACACCCCGGCACGAGTCGCGGAGGCGACGGCACCCGCCACGGTATTCGGAATGTCGTGGAATTTGAGATCCAGGAACACACGAGCATCGGCTCCGGCCATTTCTACCGCCGCGGGGCCCGCTGCGGAGAACAGCTCGAGCCCCACCTTGTGCCAACCTGCAACGCCACCCAGCCGATCCAACAAGGCCCGCTCGGAATGCAGATCGGGCACGTCCAAAGCGATGGCCAGACGGTCTTTGGGGGCTTCGAATCCACGCATGGGGGCATGGTAGCGGGAACCCTCGGCCGGGGATTCGGCGATTGGTGGAGATGCCGCCGAGCCGGTTCCGCCCCGGATCAACTCAACCCGAAGCGCGGTATTTTGACCCCAGCTTGGGAATTCAGAGCTCTTCCTCATTCTTCGAGGCGCCCGAGGGCGTAAGGCAGCCCCTGGACAAGCAACCTCTCGTCACGGAGGGATGCATGCCATGGGCCGGGTTCGGTCCAGCGCGCTCCGAGGTCTGCGTTCCCGGACTCGCTCAAGGCGCTGCCCCTGAATTGCCGATGAACTGCGCTGAGGATGAATCGCATGTCCGACACCAAACCTTTGAACCGCCGGCGGCACGCTCGGGTGGAGTCGAGTTTCGATGTCCGGGTTTCCAGCATCGCGCCGGAGCGCCAAGACGAACATGCGCGGTCCTCGTTCCCCGCAACGCGCGAGTGGTGCGAAAATGTGTCCCGCGGTGGTTTGTTCCTTCTCGGCTCCGAGCCCCTGCCGCCAGGACGAAAGGTCCTGATGGAGATACGCATTCCCATGGGGCGCCCCATCGAAGTCATCGGCCGCGTCGCCTGGTCGCAAGACGTGGGGAGCCCCGGCGAGGCCGAACGAACCCGTGGAACCGGGATCGAGTTCATCGGAGGGGCACCGGCCGAATTCGACGCCCTGAACTCATTCATCGAAATCGCCCATTCCACGATGAACCAGACGCCACTAGCACGAAGCAGGGATTCGATGCAAGTTGAAGGCAAGCGCGCTCGCCGAGTATCCTCTCAACTGCATGAAGGCTCCCGGAGCGTACAAAATCGCGCACCGTCGGACGGCACGGATCCCAGGAGTCGTCGATGCGGGGCTGGACCCGCTCCCCCTCGGCGACTACAAGCTGCAACGCCTGCTCGACTCCCTTCGCTCCGAAATCATCGAGGGTGGAGGCGGTGACAATCTTCGGATCCGGCAAATCTTTTGGAGTCCACGAGAGATCTACCGCCTCGAGCTGGAGCTTCCAGAACTCGGGTACCACCGCACAACACTTCTCGACCGGGATGCCCTCGAGGAGCTTCTGGCAACGGATGATCTGCGCGATGTCATCGCGTCCTCCAAACTGGGTGACGGAGAAGGATCTGCCGCGCTGTAAAACCGAGTTGGGCGCAGTCCCGCGACTGGGCACGCCGTGCCAATCTATGACCCTGCAGTCTCAACGAGTACGTCGCGGTTCTGATCGCCTTCTCTCGACGAGTGCACTGGAGCAGAGCCATCTCGCACCCATTGGGTGCCCGGGGCAGGGCTCGAACCTGCACGACCATGGGCCAGGCGATTTTAAGTCGCCCGCGTCTACCAATTCCGCCACCCGGGCCAGACACTCAGTGACGGTTCTATAGTGACATGTAAAAGGGGGGACCATCCACCGTGTTCCACGGGCAAAAAATCGTGGTGGTGATGCCCGCGTACAACGCCGCCAAGACCATCGAGAAGACCTACCGGGAAATCCCCCTAGATCTGGTGGATGAGGTCGTGGTCACGGACGACGCGAGTTCCGACGAAACCGTCGAGATCGCCCGCAGACTCGGTCTCCATACACTCGTCCACCAGACCAACCGCGGATACGGGGGCAATCAGAAGACCTGTTACACCGAGGCCCTGCACCTGGGCGCCGACGTAGTGGTCATGCTCCATCCCGATTACCAGTACACGCCGAAATTGCTTCCCGCGATCATCGGCCTGATCACCGACGGACCCTTCGATGCCGTCCTCGGATCCCGAGTTCTCGGCGGACGCGCACTATCCGGCGGCATGCCCCTCTACAAGTACGTCGCGAACCGTGGACTGACCGCCATTCAGAACCTGCTCTGCGGGGCGAAGCTGTCGGAGTATCACACCGGATACCGCGCCTTCTCGAGACCTGTACTCGAGTCGCTGGCACTCCTGGAGAATTCCGACGATTTCGTGTTCGACAACCAGATGCTGGCGCAAATCCTGCTCGCGGGTTTCGAGATCGGAGAAATCAGCTGTCCGGCTGCCTATTTCGAGGAAGCCTCCTCGATCAACTTCACCCGCTCCACGCGGTACGGTCTGGGCGTATTGCTCACCTCGCTTCAGGCATTTCTCCACCGCAAAAACTGGGTGCGCTCAACAATCTTCGAGCCAACAGGACGTCGACTCGAGCCCAGAAAACCTTCGGCGACCTGAGCCGAATCCCTCACGGACCACGGCGAATCGAGGAAGGCCTTGGATATCTACACCGCATCGCGCCGCCTGACGCGAACTTTCACCATTGACGGAAGTCCCCTCGACAGCGACAAGTACGGTGTCATTGGAGATGGTCATACCTGCGCACTGGTCGGAATCGACGGATCCGTCGACTGGCTATGCATGCCGCGTTTCGACTCGCCTAGCGTGTTCGCCGCCCTACTCGACCCGAATTCGGGAGGACGCTTCCAGATCTCACCGGTGGACCGAGGACTCGAGAGCCTCCAGTCCTATGACGATGCCACGAACGTGCTCCAGACTCTATTTCGAGATCCGGGGAAAGGTGTCGTGTGCCTGACCGACTTCATGCCCTGGAACGGCGATCCGAGATCTACCACCCACCAACTCCACCGGTTGACCGAGGCGCGGGAGGGGTCCATGGAGTTGGAGATCCTTTTCGATCCGCGTTTCGACTACGCGCGCGGGGAGACTCGAATCGAGCTCTGCGACGAGGGCGCCATCGCCGAAGGTCCCAATGGCGAACGAATGACCGTGGCCGTCGGCAGCGGAGTCAAGTTCGAGCTCCACCCTCAGAGTGGAGCCGTCGCACGGGTCAAACTTCGAAGCGGGCAACGCCTTTGGACTGTGCTTTCGTGGAATACCCGCAGACCCGAAAGGATCGCCGCCTACCGGCCCTTCGATCACTTGAGGTCCACACGTCGTTTCTGGCGGAGTTGGTCCAGCCAGATCCAATACGACGGACCGTGGAGACACGACGTTCAGCGTTCCGCCCTCACTCTCAAGCTCCTTCAATACGCACCCACAGGAGCCATGGTCGCGGCACCGACCACGAGCCTTCCCGTCTGCCCGGGCGGCGAACGCAACTGGGACTACCGCTTCTCATGGACACGCGACAGTGCCATGGCAATTCGCGCCATGAATCTCATCGGCTATGCGACAGAGGCCCTGGGGTTCTTCCAGTTCGTTCGCGACACCGTCGAGTTGAATGGGAGACTCGACCTGATGGTCAGTATCGAGGGACAGCAGGTCCCGGAGGAGACCAAACTCGAGCACCTCGTGGGTCATAAGGGCAGTCGACCCGTTCGGATCGGAAACGCGGCCCGCGACCAGATTCAGCACGACATCGTGGGGCCACTCGTCGACGCCGCCTACCTCTACGAGCAATCTGGCGGAACCCTCGGCTTGGGTATTTGGCGCCAGATTCGAAAACTCGTGAACAATGCCATCGAAGAATCACGCCACCCCGACCACGGAATCTGGGAGCCGCGAACTGGAGCGCAACACCACGTGCACTCCAAGATCATGACGTGGATGGCGCTCGATCGAGCATTGCACATCGCGCCTCTTTTCGGCGGCGATCGTTTCCAGGATGTGTGGGCCGAAGAACGGGACCGAATCAAGAGTGAGGTCATCGAGCAGGGATACCACGACGCATCTGGAACGTTCGCGGGACACTACGGGGGCAGTGAAGTCGACGCGACGTCGCTCCTGATGCCCATCCACGGCTTTCTGAGTCCAGACGACCCTCGCGCCCAACGCACGCTGAAACGCGTGGTGAACGATCTGGCAGAAGGCGTATTCCTGATGCGATACCGGTCGTCGGATGGGATCGGGGCCGACGAGGGTGGTTTCGTACTTTGCGGGTTCTGGCTGACCGAAGCCTTGGCGTTGGCCGGGCGCCTCGACGATGCCCTCGAGGTCTTCTCGAATCACCTCGCATCAGCCAATCACCTGGGTTTGTTGGCGGAAGAGGTGGATCCTCCGACGGGAACGGCGCTGGGAAACTTCCCTCAGGCCTTCAGCCACCTGGGGCTGATTCAAGCCGCCTCGCGCCTCGACCTCGCACTGCGATTGCGGGACGAGGGAATCGATCGACCGCCACGATTGGAATTCGACTTCCCCATTCATCGCTGAGACCCGGCGACCCTCGACTCGCGCAGATCCAGAGCGACGGGCGAAGTCAGTAGACCAGCGGCTCGAAGCGATACTGCATACCCACAGTGGCCGACAGGAAGCGTCGCGGGTTGAGTTCGCCACTCGGCAGCACATAGGCGATTTCGGCGGCCAGTACCCAATTGCGGGTCAGATAGGTGTCGACCCCACCCCCGAAGCGCCCCGCGAAGGTTCCAGACGCACCATCAGGAACGCCACCCAGGCTGCCAGTGCGACTGCTCTGGAAGAGTCCCAGGCCCAGCAGTGCATAGGGCTGGAAGCGACCGAAGGGAAGGTAGGCGCGGGTATTGACCGTGATGACATGGGCGTTGGCCGTGACCGGCGACGCCCCATCCGCCTCGAATTCGTGCAGCCACTCGTACTCGGCCTCAAGTGCCCAGTTCTCAAGGAAACGGTATCCGACCCTGGCATTCAGCCCCGAAGCGTTGGACACCGATGCCCCACCCGCGTCGTCCCACTCTTCGATTCCATAGGAGTAGCCATAGCTGACATAGAAGCCATCGCGGCTGAACTCTTTGCTGTCGTTCGAAGCCTGCTTCTCGTCCCCTCCCCAGTTTTCGCCCGCGGGCGCCGACGATTGCGCATGGGAGTCCGAGGCAAGCAGCACTGCCAGAACGAGAATGGGGACGAGTCGGGCGGTTCGCATGGCTTCTCCCTCGAGGAAGTCCAGGGGGCGGTCGCGAGATTATACGGCCGGGCCGTCGCCCTTGGACAGCGGAATCCCTCTACTGGAAACACCCAGCACGCCATACTGACCCGGAGTCCGCGCGGTGGGGAACCCTGGAGGCGCCGCCCGGATTCGAACCGGGGATCAGGGATTTGCAGTCCCGTGCCTTACCACTTGGCCACGGCGCCATGGGATCCACCTGGCCGAGTCAACGCCCGTCACCCCGAGACTCCTCGGGGTCGTGCGACCACCGCGAAGTACCCCGGGAATGGCGTTCGTCCCATCACGCGGGGGCTGCGCCCCCGAGCCCACTCGAGCCGGATCGAGATAAAGGTAACGCCAAAACACAGCCGAGGGAAAGGCGCACTCCCCGCAGCGAGAAATTTCAGAGGTCGGGGAGCGGTATCGCAACCCCACCAATCCGCAGCACCGGCCCCGAAGCCGTGTCCTCCAGGGAATTCATCAAGTCGGAATGGGAAGAGTGGGTGAACCTCGCGAGCAGACCCGCCGGCTCGAGGCCCTCCTTCACGCGGCACAACAATGCGCCATCCCGTGAAGAAAGGTGGAGAGTCTCCACCTTCAAGGCCTCAAAGCTGCGGTCGGACAGGCGAATTTGTCCAGTTACGGCATCGAACTCTCGCACGAAGAACCCCGCCTCCTCCACTTCGATTTGTCCGCGAAAGCGCCCGAGTCGGACCACGAACTTCCCTTCCTCGGGTAGGTACCGGACCGAACGATCGAAGTGGCGGCGCAACTTGTCGTTGAGGATGCCCCCCCCTTCGTGTGACCAAGCACCGTTGTGGTGCAACACCAACCCAAAGGGACGCAGCGGAGGCGGTCCGGGCGGAGCAGCCTTCTGCTCCTCGGCGGGGTCGGAGACTCGATTGGAACCTTCTCCGCTCACCGGTCGCACTCGGAGGAGGCCGCATTCACCAGATCGAAGGTAGGCGCGAAATCCGCCAACTCGGCACCCCGAAGCATCGGCGCCAGAGCCTGGAGGTGAAGAAGGCTTGGAGGCCGGCATCGAATCCGTCGGGGCCGGGAGGATCCGTCCGATAGCAGATAGAAGCCCAGTTCACCGTTTGCAGATTCCACTGCCGCGTAGCTCTCACCCGGGGGTACGACAACTTGCCCGTCCCCGCCCGCCCCAGAGGTCATTTCAGCGTCCGCCACCACGGTCGGACCGGGACCAAGTCGAAGTAACCGTTCAACGCACTGTTCCATGATGCGGAGACTCTGACGAAGCTCCTCGAGACACACGAGATAGCGGTCGTAGTTGTCACCGTATTCTCCCACGGGAACGTCGAAATCAACATCTCCGTACACCAGATAGGGCTCGGCCTTGCGGCAGTCCAGGTCAGCCCCGGCGGCCCTCAGGAGAGGGCCCGTGACCGCATGTCGGATGCAATCCGCCCGGGACAACACCCCCGTACCTCGGAGACGATCCAAGAAGACACGATTTCGAAGCGAGACCTCCTCCAACGCCGAGACCTTGTGCCGCACCGCAGCAATGGCCGCCCGCATGTGCTGTTCGAAACCCTCTGGCAACCCATAACGCACGCCCCCGATCCGCACATAGTCGGTAGCCACCCGAGCACCACAGAGCGACTCCTGGAGATCCCAGATCCATTCGCGCGCCTCGAGGGCATGGGCGGTCGCAATCGGCGATCCGAGCCCGCGCCCCACTGCACCCAGCCGGCTGAGGTGATCTCCAACACGGGCGATCTCACTCGCCAGAACTCGAAGCCACTCACTTCGCTCCACCGATGCGCATCCGATCAACTCTTCAACCGCCAGACAGTAGGCCAAGCTGGCAAGAGTCCCGGAATGGGAATTGAGTCGACCTGCGTGGGAGACGACTTCCTCCCAGCAGCATGTCTCGCACTCCTTCTCGAAACCTCGATGTGCGAACCCGATTTTCACCACGAGGTCGACAATCTGCTCGCCATCGAGTTGGACTTCGAACTCGACACCCGCACGAGTCAACGGATGGGATGGAGAGAGTACGAGCTGCGCGTGAAGAACATCCAGGTCTCCAGAGAGATCCTCGGCGTGAAAATCGCGCTCACATGCGGGGGCAGACCGAGAAGCAACCGTCACTCGTCTCCTCCTTCCCTCGCCGTGGACGATTCCGTTCCAATCCTCGACCCCGCGATCGTATGATCCCGCCGCAGAGGGTGTCCCTCGAAATCTTCGCCCAGCAGTAATCGGGTCGGATCGGGATGATTCCGGAAACGGATCCCATAGAGATCCCAAGCTTCGCGCTCGAGCCAGTTCGCCGCCGGAAAGACCTCCACCGAACTATCCAGCTGTGGCGGGTCGTCGAGGATCATTGCTCGAACCCGAAGGCGCTGATTTCCAGCAAGACTGTAGAGGTGGTATACGACCTCGAAGCGTGGAGTCCTCCCCAGACAATCCACTGCACACAGGTCGACCAGCAGGTCGAAGCAGGGATCCGACCCATCACGCAACAATCGCAAAGCCGAAACGATGTCCTCTGCCGCCACAGTCACCGTCACCTGTCCAGACCTGACATGGGTGCCGCGCACCGTTGACGGCATCTGATCCATCAGACAGCGGACACCGGGAGATCCGAAATCGTTCATCGGCCCGCGCTCGCTTGGCGTGCCCGGTTTCTCCTCACGAACTCGAGGCGCTGGATTACGAGTTCCTCGGGAACCATCAATTCGCTCTTGCGGAAAACCATCGAGTCGCGATCAAAGGCGGCGACCTCGACCACGGAACTCATGACGATGGCCTCCTCGGGGCAGACCTCCTCACAAAGACCACACCACGTGCAGAGTGCCATGTCGAGTTCGAAGACCTCCGGCACTCGGAGCGGGTCCGTTCCCTCACTCGAGGACGGAACGACCCGAATGCAGTCGGCGGGGCACGACAGCTCACAATCCCCACATGCCGTGCAACGTGGCGTGCCCGGGGCCTCCTCCACCAACACAGGCATTCCGCGCGACGCGACCGGACGTGCCCTGCCTTCCCCGGGGAACTGGGGCGAGAGACTCCCTCGACCCGTGCCGGTCGCCCGTCCCATGAGGTTGCGAAAGAAACTGCGGCACGAGACCCGTATGGCGGAGACGAAGGCAGAAAGGTAGAACCGATCGAGTCTGCCCGTCCGTTCCGGGCGCCTGACCCTCACCACATTCCCGGGCATACGAAGCAAGATAGGAGATGGCTCGGAACGACGCGACAAGGACCCAGCGAGTCGTGGGCCTCAACCCCTGGCGGGCTCAGTCGGCCTCACGCAGTTGCAGGGATCCCGCCTCGCCTTGGGCGAAGCAATCCTGCATGGAAGCGCCGACCGCCGCTCGTGCCATGGACGCGAGTGCGTCGGGGGCCCTATCACCGAGTTCCCTCGCCACGGAGGTCATCTCCACCCCAGAGAGTCCACAGGCGACGATGTGCTCGAAACCCGACAAATCAATGTCGACGTTGAGCGCGAATCCATGCCACGTCACCCAGCGACGCACACCGATTCCGATCGACGCGATCTTACGCCGCGGACCCTCTCGATCCGAAGAATCAACGAACACTCCGGTCATTCCAGGAATTGCTCGTGTCGAAACACCCAATTCTGCCAGGGCCACTCCCAGCCCCTGCTCGATACGCCGCAAGAAGACGTGGACGTCGCACTCGCCTCGCGCGGCGAGGTCGACGATGAGGTAGCCCACCAACTGCCCCGCAGCGTGATAAGTCACATCCCCCCCTCGGCCGACCTCGTGGACCTCGATTCCCAGGCTCTCCAGTTCGTCTCGGCTGGAAAGCAGGTTCTCCCTCTGGGTCCCTCGCCCACAGGTGATGACCGGGGGGTGTTCTAGCAGCAGCAGTCGGTCGGGTGTCTCACCCGACAAACGTGCTTCGACGCCTTCTCTCTGCAGACGCAGCGCATCGTCATAGGGTACGACTCCCATCCATTCGACGCGGAGTCCACCACGACCCGGCTCAGAGATCAAACTCCCCTTCCTCGAGCAGTTCGCGAATTCGGAACAGAAAGCTGTTGGCGGGAGCTCCATCCACGGCGCGATGGTCGTAGGACAGGGCCAGGTGCATGATAGGCCGCACGACGATCGCGTCCTGCTCATCGATACTTCGAACCACCGGTCGCTTTACGATTTCGCCCATGCGTAGGATCCCGACCTGAGGTTGGTTGATGATCGCAAAGCCGTAGAGATTCCCGTGGCGACCCGGATTCGAGACTGTGAACGTTCCGCCCTTGAGTTCATCGGCAGAAAGCTTCTTGTTGCGCGCACGGTGTGCCAGATCCTCCACCGCTTGAGCCAGCCCTGCCAGCGAGAGGCGGTCGGCGTGGCGAACCACTGGAACCACCAAACCCTTTTCCGCCTCCACCGCAATCCCAACGTGAATGTCCTTCTTTTCGACAATGGAATCTTCCAGGACCGACGCATTGAGCTGCGGAAATTCCCGCAGCGCTCGGACAGCGGCATGGATGACGAAGGGAAGGAAGGACAGGCTGAAGCCATTCGCCTCCTGGAACGCTCGCTTGTGTTCGCCGCGAACGATCGACACATCGCCCATGTCGATCTCCGCCACCGTGCCCACGTGGGGACTGATTCGCTTGCTCAGCACCATGTGCTCAGCCACCAATCTCCTGAGCGGTGACATGGGGACCACACGGTCTCCCGGGCTCAGCTGGTAATCGAGATAGGCGGGGCGGGAAGCAACCGGTGCTGGGGAATCCGTGACGAGTTGCGGATCGGAGGCGGGCATCGTCGACTGGGGTTCGGGCACGGCCTCGGGCTGCGCTTCGCGCAGCACATCACTCTTGGTGATCTTTCCACCTGCACCGGTCCCCCGCGTGCCACCCAGCTCGACCCCGGTCTGCTCTGCCACTCGGCGGGCAAGCGGCGTGGCACGAACGGGCCCATCTGCTGTTTCCGAGGTCTGCTTGGAGTCCGCCAATCCACTCGCCGATTCTTGGGTCTGAGCGCGCTCGTTCTCAAACGCGATGCGTACGAGTTTTTCGCCCACCGGAACCGTCTCGCCCTCAGCCACCAGAATCTGCTCGACCACACCCGCACAGGGTGAGGGGATTTCCGCGTCCACCTTGTCGGTCGTCACCTCGACCAGAGGCTGATCCACCGCCACGGTTTCGCCTTCACGCACCAACCATTTCGAGAGCGTTCCCTCGACAACGCTCTCACCCAGAGCCGGTAGTTCCACTTCGATCGACATACTCGTCCCCAACTCTCAGGGTCCGGCGTCCGCCGGCCCGATCGATACGCCCCACGGAAGATCCACCCAGACAGCGACTCCGCCAAGGCAATACCGGAAGACCTTAGCCGGACTGGATCCGCGGTCCACGCCAGCTGGACTGGGGACCCGGTTGGCCCTTGGATGGAGTCCCACCTCCCGTGGACTCCAGGGATGAGCGACGGTCGACCCGCCGCTCGGCTTGAATCCGCGCCTGGAGCTTCGTAAGGCCATCGAAAAGCGCTTCGGGACGCGGCGGACAACCGGGCACGTAGACGTCCACGGGAATCACCGAGTCGAAACCAGAGGACACCGCGTAGTTGGAATAGGGCCCCCCGGAACATGCGCAGGCACCAAAGGCCATCACCCAATACGGCTCGACCAGCTGTTGGCGGATCCGCTCCAGGACGGGAACTTGGCGACGCGTCAACGTCCCGCCCAGGATGAGCAGGTCGGCGTGCCTGGGAGATGCTGCAGGCACCGCGCACCCGTACTGCTCCATGTCATACCGGGGCCCCATGGCCGCCTCCAACTCCGGCAGACAGCAACCCGTCACCAGAGGATAAGGTGTGAGGGAGTACTTTCGCGCCCAGCCGAGGATGGCCTCGAGGGTGCCCGGACGCCGACGCTGCCCGCGCTCATCGAGAAAGTGCAACACGCGGCGCGCGTCCCGGGCGATCCGCTCTTCCTCCATGGAACCTCGCAATCGCGGGTGACAGAGTCCAAGCCGCTCCATGGCGATCCGCGGACCCCGTCCATCCGTCGCCCGAAGGGTAGCGACTCTGGTACGCTCCGTCCGTGGCCATGAAGAGTCTTTCCATTTCACCGCAGATGCGCCGGGCCGCTGCATGGTCTGTCCATCTCTTCACTGCCAGTGGTGCCATTGCCGGCATCGCAGCGCTCCTCGCCATCAACGCGGAACAGCCCAGAATCGCGCTGCTCTGGATGCTGCTGGCGTTGTTCATCGATTCCGTCGATGGAATGCTCGCGCGTCGAGTGCAGGTGTCGGAAGTCCTCCCCCACGTGGACGGTCGGCGACTGGACGACATGGTGGACTTCTTCAATTACGTATTGGTCCCGAGCGTCTTCATGACCGCGACCGGTCTATTGGCCCATTGGACCTTTGCAATCTTTCCGATCTTGGCCAGCTCCTACGGTTTCTCGAGATTCGATGCGAAGACCGATGATGGATTCTTCCTGGGCTTCCCATCCTACTGGAATGTTGTAGCCCTCTACGGCTGGCTCCTGGGGGTCAGCTCTGGGCTCGGGACGGCCATCGTGATCGTGCTATCGGGTTGCGTCTTCATTCCCTACAAGTTCCTCTATCCGAGCCAGATGACGATTCTATGGAGAACCAACGTCGGGCTCTCGGTTACATGCATGGCTTTCGCAGTCCTGGCCGTCGCAACGCCGGAAATGGGCCGTCGTCTCTACCTGGCGGAGCTGTCCCTGTTGTATCCCCTGTTCTACTTGGCCATTTCCTTCCGGCTGGGCGGCATACGTCGACACAGAGCCTGAAGACTGCTCTCCGAGTTGCCCCCCCATTACACGTGCCCACACGAACCCACGGTCCCCATGGGACCTTTTGGAGCTTCCAGCATCGTGTCCAGCCCTCGAATCGGGATTCTTATCGTCAATCTCGGCACCCCGGACTCTCCGAAAGTCCAGGACGTGCGCCGCTACCTGCGCGAGTTCCTGGGCGACCCAAGAGTTCTCGACATGTCACCCATCGCCCGATGGTTCCTTCTGAACCTCATCATCCTGCCTTTTAGACCCCGCCGATCCGCCCACGCCTACGAACAGATCTGGCAGCCCAAGGGCTCTCCGCTGTTGATTCACGGACAGGAACTCGCCACTGCGCTGGCTCGCGAACTCGGCGGATCCTTCAAAGTCGAGCTAGCCATGCGTTACGGCAAACCTGGCATTCGAAAAGGGCTCGAGAGTCTGTGCGGTTCCGGGGTCGAACGTGTCATCGCATTGCCGCTGTTCCCACAGTACTCGGAATCGGTCACGGGTTCGATCAACGCAAAGTTAAGGGAGGAACACGAAAGACTTCACAGCCCTCCTCCTCTGCAGATCCTGGGGAGTTTCTGCGAAGAACCGGGGTTCATCGCTGCCTGGGCCGCAGTGGCCGGGCCAGCGCTTGCCTCCTTCGAACCCGACCACGTGGTGCTGAGCTTTCACGGCCTGCCCGAGCGCCAGATCCTCGCATGGGATAAGACCGGAACCCACTGTTTGCAATCCTCCGACTGCTGCGACTCACTTGGGTCCAAGAATCGCGGCTGCTACCGCGCCGAGTGCTTCGCGACTGCACGAGCCATGAGCCGGGAACTGGGCCTGGCGCCGGAGCACCATGACGTTTCGTTTCAATCGCGCCTTCTACGAGACCCATGGATCCGCCCCTACACCGATGAAGTCCTGACTGAACTCGCTGGCCGGGGCGTTCGGAGGCTTGCCGTGTTGTGCCCTGCCTTCGTGGCCGATTGTCTCGAAACCGTAGAGGAGATCGGGATTCGAGGACGCGAGCAGTGGTCGCAACTCGGAGGTGAGGAATTGCTACTCGTCCCTTCTCTCAACGCCGAGCCGAGATGGGTAGAGGCGCTTGCCGATCAGCTGCGAAGTGCAGCCACTTAATCGCGCCTAGCCCGAACCCACCAATGAGTCCGCAGCCACGAGCCCCGAGTTCAGGCTGTCGGGAACACCCACTCCTTCCAGATAGCTGCCAGCCAATGCCAGGCCAGGGTGGCTAGAGAGCTGCCCACGCAGGGCTTCGATGACACGTCGGTGGTCTCGGCCGGGTTGGGGAACCGCCATGGTGTAGCGGGTGATCGCGAGTACCTGGGCCGTTCCACGCAGTCCCAGCACTCGATCGAGCTCGTCCATCAATGCGCGTTCGATTTCGTCGTCGGCCAGGCCGACGAACTCCGGGGCGCGGACTCCCCCGAGCAGGCATTGGAGCAATTCGTGTCCCTCGGGTGCACGCCCGGGAAACAGTCGACTCATAAACAGGCAGCCCAGCAAGCGAAGCCTCTCAGAGCGTGGAACCAGGAATCCGAACCCCTGCACGCGACTACCGACTTCGGCGCGTTCGACCCCCACGGAAACCGAAACGAGAGGCGCATAGGTGATCGATTGAAGCGGTTGGGACAAGCCGTCCGCGACGGGCCCCAGAATCTCGGCCGCACCCCTCGCCGAGGTTGCCACAACGACCCTCGGGCAGCGCACCTGTGCGGTTCCCGCTGGACCCTCCAGCGCCACGGACCAGCCCCCCTCTCTGGGCTCGAGGGATACGACGCGTCTCTGAAGTAGCACTGGGAGCGTCAGACGTTCGGCCAGAGCCCGTGCCAGAGGACCCATCCCGCCACCGGAAAGCCTCCCGGAGTAGGAACCCGGCAGGCCCTGGCCCTGTCCACGCCTCGCTGCGGTGCCAAGCATCCCCAGGGCGAGGGATCCGCTGCGTTGCTCAGCATCCACGAGACTCGGAAAGACCGCACCTGCACCCAGTTGATGTTCATCTCCCGCATAGATCCCGGTCAGGAAAGGTCCCACCAGGTTGTCGGCGACCTCGGCCCCCAACCGGCGTGAAACGAACTCCGAAACCGTCTCTTCCGCCCCCGTCCCCTTCCGCACGAAGGGCTCGGTGAGCAATCTCAGCTTCCCGCGAGCGGAGAGCAGAGGCGAGCGAACCATCGCCCCCGGCGACGTGGGCACCGCGACCAAATCGCCTCCGCGCAACAGGAAGCGGCTCTTGCTCTCAGGTGAGGCCCGAAGGAGCGCCTCCTCGAGGTGCTGAGATCGAAGCAGTCCCAGCATGGCGGGTTTGACCTGAAAGGTATTGGGACCACGCTCGAAAACATACCCCTGGGAGTGATCGGTACGCATCACCCCTCCTGGCCGGTCTCCCGAGTCGACCACCAGAACGTCTGTCAGGTGGTTCTGGAGCTCGAGCCCCGCTGCGAGGCCCGAGATGCCCGCCCCCACCACCAACGCATCGACCTCATAGGAGTCAACACTGGATTCGGAGGCAGCCGTGCCTTCAGGCGACCGAAAACCCGGCTCAGCCACGGCCGAGCGCCCGTGCGGCATCCGTGAAAGCGCGCACCCCTTCAACGGGTGTGGAAGGGAGGCATCCGTGGCCGAGGTTCAAGATGTGACCACGCGCGCCGGAGGCCTGCTCGGCGATTCGAGCAACACGCGAAAAGATCTCTTCCCTCGACGCTGCCAACAAGCAAGGATCGAGATTGCCTTGCACGCTGGCCTCGCGTCCGGCCAAGCTCGCTGCCCGCTCGAGATCCACCCTCCAGTCCACCGAGATCACATCGGCACCCGCTTCGAGTTGGAGTTCGAGAAGGTGGGACCCGTTGTTCAGATACAGGATCAGAGGAACATCCTCTCTCCGGGTGGACCGCGCGATCTCGCGATGAACGGGTAGAACCCACTCGCGATAGGATTCGGCATCCAACAAACCCGCCCAGGTATCGAAGAGCTGCACCACCTGTGCTCCCGCCTCAATTTGGGCTTCCAAATACGCCACCGTGAGTTTCGTGAGACGCGCCAGCAAAGACCGAAGCACGTCGGGCTCCCTCACCATCATGGTCTTGAGAGTCGCGAAGTCACGGGAACCGCTGCCCTCCACCAGATAGGCGGCCAAAGTAAAGGGAGCTCCAGCGAATCCAAGGAGTGGGATGCGGCGGTCGGCGAGTTCCCCCCGCAGACGGCGAAGGATCTCGAACACATAGGGCACTTCATCCCTCGGGTCGGTCTGGCGCATCGCCTCGATCTGGGCATGGGTTCGGATGGGATCTGCCAGGGTTGGACCCGGTGCAAATTCGACCTCCAACCCCATACCGAGTACCGGGACGAAGATGTCGGAGAACAGAATCACCGCCTCGGAACCGACCAGATCGATGGGTTGCAGCGATACCGCAACCGCCCGATCGACGTCGCTGCACATCTCCAAAAAGGAGGTTCCCTCGCGAATCTGGCGGTACTCGGGCAGATAGCGACCCGCCTGGCGCATGAGCCACACCGGCGGGCGGTCCACGCTCTCACCACGACAGGCCCGCAACATCCGCTCGGTCGGATCGAGTTCGTTCTTCGCCTGGGACAAGGCTCTCCCTCGTCTGCTTCCCTGCATCAAATTGGGGAAGAGTGCGGGGTTCGATTGTAGCAAGGTCTCGTCCGTCGAGGCTGCTACCCTGAAGGCGTGGATGTCTTGGTCGCAAGCCCTCGAGGATTCTGTGCCGGAGTCGATCGGGCCATCGAAATCGTCGAAGAGGCCTTGGATCGCTTCGGCCCGCCGGTCTACGTGCGGCACGAAATCGTCCACAATCAACACGTCGTGAATGCCCTGCGCGAAAAGGGAGCCATTTTCGTCGAAGACCCAGAGGCAGTCCCCGAAGGCTCCCTACTCATCTTCAGCGCTCATGGCGTGTCTCCAGCCGTGCGCAGTGCCGCCGAACGCAACGGACTGCAGGTCATCGACGCCACGTGTCCACTGGTCACGAAAGTACACAAGGAAGCCGTCCGCCTGGCAAAACAGGGGTACGACATCGTCCTCATCGGTCATGCGGGTCACGTGGAAGTCCAGGGAACCATGGGGCACGCGCCAGACCGGATGCATCTCGTGGAATCGGTTGAGGACGCCGAGGCGCTCGAGGTCGGAAACCCCTCCATGCTCGGTTGCGTGACGCAAACCACCCTCTCGGTGGACGATACCCGTGAAATCATGGAGACCCTGCGCCGGCGTTTTCCCGAGATCCTGCTGCCCCGACGGGACGACATCTGCTATGCGACCCAGAACCGCCAGAACGCCGTCAAGAAGATGACGACGAAGTCGGACGTCGTGATCGTGGTGGGAGCACCGGCCTCATCCAACAGCAACCGCCTGGTCGAACTGGCCGCCAAACAGGGAGCCCGTTCCTACCTCGTCCAAGATGCTTCGGACATCGACCCGCATTGGCTGACGAACACCCGATGCGTGGGAATCACAGCAGGGGCTTCGACACCCGAGGTACTGGTAGAGGAGGTCGTCGGTCGACTGACGGCCCTTGGAGCAAGCAACGTGGTTCGACAGCCTGCAGTCGACGAGGGCATGGTCTTCCCCCTGCCCACCTCATTGCGCTGAGCGCCGCCACCAGGTGAATTCAGTCGGCGGCCTCGAAATCAAACTCCAGGCGGCCTTCTCCCTGGCGAACCTGCACGCTCCCGCCCTTCGACAAGGGCCCAAATAGCAACTCATCGGCCAACCGATCCTTGAGTTCCGTCTGAATCACCCGGGCCAGGGGTCTCGCGCCGAATTGGTCGTCATATCCCTTTTCCGCGAGCCAGGCTCGAGCGTCTGGCTCCAGCTCAAGGTGAACCTTCTTCTCGCGGAGTTGCTCCTTCACCTCGTCAACGAACTTGTCCACCACGCGCTCGATGACCTCGAAGCCCAACGGATCAAAGGTAATGATCTCGTCCAGACGATTTCGAAACTCGGGACTGAACAACCGCTCGATGTCTTTTTGCCCGTCGCCAGCGCGCCCCCCCGCAAAGCCGATCGCACGCGAACTCATCTCCCTTGAGCCAGCATTCGAGGTCATGATCAAGGTAACGTGGCGAAAGTCTGCCTCGCGCCCCTGATTGTCCGTCAAGGTCGCGTGATCCATCACTTGAAGAAGTATGTCGAATAGATCCTGGTGGGCCTTCTCGATCTCATCCAACAACAAGACGGTGTAGGGCTGCTTCCGAATCCGTTCGACCAACAACCCGCCCTGGTCGTAGCCCACGTAGCCCGGCGGTGCGCCGATCAGCCGCGCCACCGCGTGCTTCTCCATGTACTCGCTCATGTCGAAGCGGTGGAAGGGAACCTCTAGGGTCCTGGCAAGCTGCTTGCTGAGTTCTGTCTTGCCAACTCCCGTGGGGCCAGTAAACAAGAAGCTGCCAATCGGGCGGTCTCGCCCACCGAGACCGGCACGGGCCCGCTTGACGGCCTGCACCACACTTTCGATGGCACGGTCCTGACCAAAAACCACTCCGCGAAGGTCGTCTCCAAGACGCGCCAGACGTTCACGATCGCCGCCGCTAGCCCGCGCCGAGGGAATGTTGGCCATACGCGCAATGACATCTTCGATGTCCCGCACCCCCACGGTCTTTCGAGGCTTGGAGGATGGGCGCAACCTCACGGCAGCACCGGCCTCGTCCATCACGTCGATCGCCTT
Organism: Myxococcota bacterium; assembly: GCA_022447545.1. GTDB lineage: Bacteria > Myxococcota_A > UBA9160 > UBA9160 > SMWR01 > JAKVBI01. The sequence continues at coordinate 86,573 of JAKVBI010000024.1, read as the reverse complement.
GTCGGGAAGGAAACGATCGGTCAGATGTCGAGCCGACAAATCGACGGCCGCCCGGAGAGCCGGTGCCGTGTAACGCACCCCGTGGTGATCGGCGTAACTGGGAGCGAGCCCCTTCAGGATCCGCATCGATTCGTCGTTACTGGGCTCCTTCACATCCACCTTCTGAAAACGCCTCGACAACGCGCGGTCCCGTTCGAAGTGTCGGTACTCCTGATAAGTCGTCGATCCCATGCAACGAAGCCATCCCGATGCAAGGATCGGCTTCAACAGATTGGAGGCATCCACCGTTGCCCCCTGGGCCGATCCAGCACCGAGAATGGTATGAATCTCATCGATGAACAGAATCGGGCTCTCACAGCGCTCGAGGGCCGAGATCAGTGCTTTGAATCGCTCCTCGAAGTCGCCTCGATAGCGCGTACCGGCGAGCAGTGCCCCAATGTCCAGGGAATAGATTGCAGAAGCCTGCAGTGATTCGTTGACGCGGCCCTCGTGGATACGCAGAGCCAAGCCCTCTGCGAGGGCGGTCTTTCCCACCCCGGTTTCACCTACGAAGATCGGGTTGTTCTTCCGTCGCCGCGCCAGGATATGAATAATGCGATCGAGTTCCGGCCCGCGACCGATCAGTGGATCGAGCTCCCCCCGAGCCGCACTGTCGGTGAGATCCGTCGTGAATGCCGCGAGAGGATCCGCGGGGACAGCGCCGGGCTCGCCACCACCCGATCCCGGGAATGCCTCGGATTCGGATCCTGTGGGAGATTCCTGCCCGCCGCCCGGGGTACTTTTCGAAATTCCGTGGGAGATGTAATGAAGTAGGTCGAGCCGGGAAACATCCTGCCCGCGCAACAGGGTCAGCGCGTAGGAGTCGGGCTCATGGTAGAGCGCCGCCAACAGGTCTCCCGCATCGACTTCCTCTTTGCCGGCGCTCTGGCCATGGGACAGAGCGTTCTCCAGAACTCGATGAAAGGCCAGTGTCTGTCGCGTCTCATAGGGCTCGTCGCCGGGAATGGTGTCGAGGTCTTCCAAGAAGAAGCGCTCGAGGTCCGCGATCAAGGCGTCCACCTGAGCCCCCGAGTGCGAGAGAATCTCGATCCCTCGTTCATCATGCAAGATCGCGTATAGGAGATGTTCGACAGTCACGTAGGCATGCCGACGGACCACGGCCTCGCGCACGGCTGACTGGAGAGTCAGATGAAGCTCCCGACCAATTTCGCTCATTCCTTCTCCATGCCCGCTCGCAAGGGATAACCACGTTCTTCGGCCATACGGTGGACCGTGCTGACCTTCGTCTCTGCCACTTCGATCACGTAAACACCCGCCACACCCATTCCCGAGCGGTGGATCTGAAGCATGATCTGCGTCGCTGCTGAGGGCCCCTTTCCAAAAACTCCCTCGAGCACCCTCACGACGAACTCCATGGGCGTGTAGTCATCGTTGTAGAGGAGCACCTTGAACCGCGGTGGCCGTGCCACACGACGCCGTACCTGAGTGGCAAGCCCACCCTCGCGTGTGGGGTCCCCGCCAGGCGGCACTCCACCATCATTCGGACCCTGCGGCCCCGAAGGACCGGCCCAGCTCCGACCCGGTGGAGAGACCCGCCCACGTCTACCACTTGGCCGTCGCAGGTCGAGTTCGAGGGTCACCCCAACAGGATAGCAGCTGTCGCAGGCGGGTAGCGTTGGAGAAGTCTCATCTCGGAGCCGCCCCCTGGAACCGACCCCCAGCACTTTGCCCTAGACTCGCAGCCATGGCAGAGGCTGAGATTCTAGAGGGTGTGGCTTCCGTGGCGCGGGAGGAATGGGATGCGCTCGTCGGAAATGATTCCCCGTTCCTCGAATGGGATTGGCTGGCCTCGCTGGAAGACGCCGGTGCAGTCGGTGAGCACACGGGTTGGCTGCCCCGTCCTCTCGTCGTACGCGAAGAGGGTCGAATCGTGGCCGCCTGTCCGCTCTACCTCAAGAATCACAGCGAGGGTGAATTCGTCTTCGACTGGGCATGGGCCGATGCCGCCGAGCGTGCAGGAATCCGCTACTACCCCAAATTGCTGGTCGGAGTGCCATTCACACCGGTCACGGGTGCTCGTTTCCTGGTGGCCAAAGAGCTGAATCGCCATGATTGGATCCAGCGCATGGGCCACCTCTTGACGAGCTTGTGCGAATCCGACGAATTCTCGGGCGTGCACGTCAACTTCTGCCACGAAGAGGAAGCGCTGGCATTAAGCGATTCGACCCGAGAGACTTCCGGGCGGTATCTGTTGCGGCTTGGGCTGCAATACCACTGGAAAAACCGAAACTACGATGACTTCGAGGCATATCTCGGGGATTTCCGTAGCAAGCGGCGAAACCAGATCCGGCGGGAACGCCGGGCACTCGACGAGCAGGAAATCACCATCGACATCCTCACGGGAGAAGCAATTCCTGACGACCTCTTCGAGCCCATGTACCGCTGCTATCTCGCCACCATCGAGGATCGTTCCTGGGGGCGCCAGTACCTAAACCTCCAATTCTTCGAGTTCATTCGCGAGCGTTTTAGGCACCGTCTGTGTTTTGTGGTCGCCCGACGCGAGGGGAAGGTCATTGCCGGAACGACCAACCTGTTCAAGGGGAAATCACTCTATGGACGCTACTGGGGTGCACTGGAGCCCGCCCGACACCTTCATTTCAACGTGTGTTATTACGCGGCCATCGAATTCTGCATCGAACACGGTCTGGAGCGGTTCGAGCCTGGAGCGGGCGGCGACTACAAATACCTGCGCGGTTTCGACGCCCAGCCAACCTTCAGCATCCACTATCTGCGGGATCCACGTCTCTCCGATGCAGTCTCCCGCTTCCTGGATTCCGAGCGGGACAACGCTCGGTCCGTCATTCGGCAACTCAAGGAACAAAGTGCCCTAAAACCGAAGACGACGGATTGACACGACGAAAGTCGAAACCAAGGCGTTCCGCTTCGCCAACGAGGCTCCACCAGAAATCTCGGAGCGGTCCTCAGACCCGTTCGAGGAGGAACTCGATGACCGCGTCCGCGAAGACATCGTTGCGGTCCCCAGCGACCATGTGACCCGCCCCTGAGACATCCGCAAAGGTCGCACCAGGTGCAGCCTCGAGGAACTCGTCTGCCCCGCGAAGGCTCACCACGTCGCTCTCCTTGCCGCGGACCAAAAGGGTGGGGACCGTTAAACGCCGAGCCGCTTCCAGCAACCGATCGGATTGTTGCGACGGACCTTCGTGCACACTTCGATCCCCCGAGATGAAGGCAGGATCCCAGTGCCACCGCCAGCGACCGTCCTCTCCCTGCCGGAGGTTCTTGGCGAGACCAGACAGGTCTTTGGGACGTGACCGATGCTCCCGATAGCCGGCAATGGCATCCGCCGCTTCCTCCAGATTTTCGAAGCCCTCGGGTTTGTGAGTCATGAAATCCATGATCCGTTGGATCCCCTTGGGCTCCATGCGCGGGGTCACATCCACGAGCACGATGCCCGCCGCGAGACTTTCCCGCGATTCCCCTTCCGCGAGAAGCGACGCAACCCCCCCGAGGGAAGCACCCACAAGAACCGGGGGCCGCTCGAAACTTCGAGCCACCTTCACCGTATCGGCGGTAAAGGATTCGAACCCGTAGACGCCGTCGGGTGACCAATCACTCTCTCCATGGCCCCGCAGATCCAGAGAAACCGCATACCACCCGGCCGACGCGATCTTCTCCGCAGCCCCGGACCACGAATGCCGCGTCTGCCCGCCTCCGTGAAGGAGGACGATGGGGCGACGCTCAGGCGAACCCCAGGCGTCTCCGCGCAACTCGACCCCCTCGGCAACGCGGAATGTAATCGGAGTCTTCTCAGGGCCATCCACTCCACGCGCTACCATCCTCTACATCCCCCTACCAATTCACGGCCATGGTTTCACCGGTCATCATAGAGGGGCCGGGTAAGCCCCGTCGAGTGAATCCCACTGGGATGCGACCGATCGGAAGAATGAGCCACATCGGATGCAAGGATCCATGACCACCCATTCGCACCGGCGACACTCCCCTGGCCGATGGATGGGAACCTGCATCCTAATGCTGTGCCTTCCCATGAGTGCAACGCCAGGTGGCTTCGACGAAGAAAATTACGCGCGGGTACTCAGACAACACACCGAGGGGGTAGACGATGTGGCAGGCACTCGGGTCGCCTACCGAGACCTGTCGAACTCAACCGCCTGGAAGAAAGTGATCGAAAGCCTGGCCACCTTCGATCCCAACACCCTTGATGGGCGCGCTCAAGAGCTGGCGTTCTGGATCAACGCGTACAACATCCTCGCCATCGACCTAGTCCGCCGGAATCTTCCTCTCGAAAGCATCCGCGACCTCGGCTGGCTTCTCCGCCCAGTCTGGAAGAAGAAGGCGGGGACAATCGGCGACCGCGCCTACACACTGCATGAGATCGAGCATAAAATCCTGCGTCCCATGGGAGACCCACGAATCCACGCTGCGCTGGTCTGCGCATCGACTTCCTGCCCGTCCCTCATGCGTGAGCCGTGGCGAGCTGCAGTGATCGACGAACAACTGGACCGTGAAATGGGAACCTTCCTCGCCGACCCCGAGAAAGGAGCCCGGTTCGAACCCGCAGAGAACACGTTGTTCCTCAGTTCGATCTTCCGATGGTTCCAGGTCGACTTCGACGCCGAGGGAGGGAGTGTTGCCTTCGTCCGACGTCGACTACCAGCGAATGTCCAGGCCCAACTCGACGCGGCCGGCGATGACCTGGAAGTGGACTTCATGCCTTACGACTGGAGCTTGAACGCACTTTCCGATGGCGGTCGTCAGGGTCGCATGCCCTGAGACCGGCGCAGACCCGCGCCCTACGTCATCGACGCCAGTTCAACTCACCGGCTCGCGCATGGTGACAAACTCTTCGGCGGCTGTTGGATGGATCCCGATGGTGGCGTCGAACTGTGCCTTGGTGGCACCGCACTTAATCGCCACGGCCAAGCCCTGGATGATTTCACCTGCTTCGGGTCCCACCATGTGGCAGCCCAGCACCCGATCGGTGACGGAATCCACGACAATTTTCATCATCGTGCGTTCGTCATCTCCGATCAGCGTGTTCTTGAGGGGTCGAAACGTCGACCGGTAGATCTCCACCTGATCGAAGCGAGAACGAGCTTGGGTTTCCGTGAGTCCCACACAAGCAACGGTTGGCTGGCTGAAAACAGCCGAGGCCACATCGTCGTGGTTCGGTTTGGTGGGACGCCCGTCGAACAAGGTCGCGGCGAGACACATTCCCTCGTGAATCGCCACCGGCGTCAGCTGAATGCGGTCGGTCACGTCCCCGATGGCCCAGATGCTCGGCAACGAGGTCCGTGAATACTCGTCGACGATCACGGCGCCGCCCTCGTCCAGTTCGACCCCGACTTCCTGGAGCCCCAGGCCGGCCGTGAGTGGCGAGCGACCCGTCGCGAAGAGAATCGCGTCTGCCTCGAGAACCGAGCCGTCTTCGAGTCGTGCCGAAAGCCCGGAAACCGACCGCTCGATCCTCGCGACGTTCGTATCGAAGCGCAAATCGATGCCCCGGTTCCGAATCTCCTGGGCAAGAGTGTTCCGGACATCATCGTCGAACCCGCGCAGAAAGAGTGGCCCGCGATAGAGTTGAGTCACCTGGCTGCCCAGCCCCTGGAAAATCCCTGCGAACTCCACTGCGATATAACCGCCACCCACGACAATCACCCGCTGGGGCATCTCTTCGAGATGGAAGGCCTCATTGGAAGTCATTGCATGCTCGATCCCGGGGATCTCGGGTAGCACCGGCCAACCGCCCACCGCGATGAGGATGTGCTCAGCGGTCACCCTTCGCCCCGAGACTTCAATGGTGTGGGGGTCCACAACCACAGCCCGGCCCTGAAATCGCTCGACCCCCGCGGAGTCCAGAAGGCCCGCATAGATCCCGTTGAGGCGCTCGATCTCGCGGTCCTTGTTTGAGATCAGCGTCTTCCAATCGAAATTCGTCTCGCCCACCGTCCAGCCATAGCCTGCCACAGCATCCGAGAAGTCCTGACTGTAGTGGGAGGCATATACCAGGAGTTTTTTCGGAATACAGCCGACGTTGACACACGTCCCTCCGAGGTCACGCTCCTCCGCAATGGCGACCCGAGCCCCATAACCAGCAGCGACGCGACTGGCCCGGACCCCGCCTGAGCCCGCCCCCAGAGTGAACAAGTCGTAATCGTAATTCGGCATATCTCGTAGGCCCCATGGGTTGGCGCTTGTGGCGAACATGCGGCATCGCGCAAACGGGTCGCCCATACTTCGTGAAATGTCGTCGAAGACCGTCGGTGCACGAACCTCCGTCGCGCCGAGAGATTACAGGCTTGTGCGCCTTTTTGTGATTCGTGGCCTCGGACTGACGCTCTTCCTCGCCTTTGGCTCGCTCTGGCTGCAGATCGATGGCCTGATGGGAAGTGGGGGAATTCTTCCAGCCGCTGACTTCATGACACACGCTCGATCCGTGCTCGGGGGATTCGACCTGGGACGGCTGCCCACTCTCTGCTGGGTGTCTTGTAGCGATGCGATGCTGAATGGCCTCTGTGGGGCCGGAGTGGGGCTTTCGTTACTGGTCCTGTTCGGAATCGCCCCACCCCTGTCCCTGTTCGGAGCATGGGCCGTCTACCTCTCTCTATGCAGCGTTGGAGGGCCCTTTCTAAGCTACCAGTGGGATGCACTGCTTCTCGAAGCATGCTTCGTTGGTATTTTCCTCGCGCCCCGCCAGAAACTTCCAGGGGACGCCATGCGCTTCCCAGTCCCCACCGCCTCGATCTTCATGATGCGGTGGTTGGTATTTCGGCTCTTCTTCATGTCAGGCGCCGTCAAGTGGCTCTCTGAGGATCCCGTTTGGCGGGACTTCACAGCCCTGAACTACCACTACTTCACCCAACCGTTGCCTGGATGGACGAGTTACTTCGCCCACCATGCACCCGACCTCGTCCATCGAATCGGCGTCGCTGCAACCTTTGGGATCGAACTCATCGCACCTTTTTGCATTTTTGGCCCGCGTCGAGTCCGAATCGGAGCCTTCCTGGCATTTACATCGCTCCAACTGACCATCGCGGTCACCGGAAACTACGGGTTTTTCAACCTGCTCACCTTCGTTCTGTGCCTGACATTGCTGGACGACGAAACTCTGCGCCGAGCACTTCCCACACGTTGCCTCCCCGCTCTCCCGCCAGCGGAAGCTGAACGACAGGTCCAAAATCGACCTCGGGCATTCGCCACCACTGGGATCGCCATCGTCGTCATCGGCCTGACAGGATTGACGACACTCACTCGCCTTGGACTCTTCGCACCCTCCAATCAAGTGCTCTCGAGCTTGCGCTCACTCGCACCCTTCCGAACGCTGAACCAATACGGACTGTTTGCCGTGATGACAACGCGCCGTGGGGAGATCGAGATGGAGGGCAGTCTCGATGGGAAGGAGTGGCGCACCTACCGATTCCGCCACAAACCCGGGGACCCCTTCGAGGCTCCGGGGTTCAGCCAGCCCCACATGCCCAGGCTCGATTGGCAAATGTGGTTTGCGGCGCTTGGCACCTGCTCCACGGCGCCATGGCTTCGACCCTTTGCAGAGAGACTGTTGGAAGCTTCGCCTGCCGTTCTCGGGCTCCTGGCACACGATCCATTCGATGGTCAGAAGCCACTCTACCTGCGTTCGGTGCTCTACGATTACGAGTTTGAAGCTCTAGACGAATTCAGGCAGACCGGACAGTGGTGGACCCGCCGACGCCTGGGCAACTTCTGCCCGGTTTGGATCCAGGAATAGGAAAGCCTTCGAAGGGCTCGCGCTGTCCTCGCTAAGATATTCAGCACAAAAAAAGACGCCCCGAACCTCATAGGAGGTCCGGGGCGCCCTGTGGATTGAGCCTTGAGTTCCGATCACGCTCGAAGCGCAGCGGAACTCAAATGACTACTTTCGAACTCGACGTCGGCCCGAAAGCACCAAAGCACCCATTCCCAGTCCGAGAAGGGAGAGTGTCCCAGGCTCCGGAACCAGGTTGACGGCGATGTTACTAAACGTAATTCCACTCCCGATATCATTGCCATTCGGCGATGCGTTATCGAACGCACCGTCGACGGAGCCGTTGAAGAAGCCGGAGAAGATATCGTCGCCATCCGACGAGATGTTGCCGGAGTTGAGGGAGAAGACAACTCGCGCGAACGTGATCGACGTGCTCGCCGGTCCGCTACCGGTCGAATACGCGTCGAAGGTGTAGAGCTGACCCTCTTGGGTGCCATTGCTCTCTTGCGAGCTGTTCACGCCACCATTCAACTGGCTAAGCTGACGAGTCGTGTTGCCCATCATGTTCACCAAGCTCCAAGACATCTCCTGGAACCCGACCGTGTTCAGCTCGTTCCCGAGGTCGGTGTCGTACTCAAGCGACATGAACATGGTCGACAGACCTGCCTCGTCCACATTGATCTGAACATCGACAGTGAACGTGCCGTCGCCAGTACCGGTGGCGGTTACGCTCGAACCCGTGAAGGAGTCGATTCCGGCTCCCACACCATCCACTACGACGAGAGATACCGAAGTCGCACTCGCCATCGTTGCTGCGCTCACGAGCCCAAGGCTCACCATGAGCGTTGCCAGAGCCAATTTCCTCATTTTTACGTTCTCCTAGAGTTTACCCAGTGTTTACCCAGAATTACCCAGAAACTTCTGTCGTCTCCCCACCAAAGCGGGGAGACGACAGACTCACTCACCTACGGGCAGAAAGGAACCACCCGGTTGGCCTTCTTCGACGGTCCCGGAGTGCCGTTGATGAACCCAGCACGGAACGCGGCAAAGTCTGCTGCACCAATGGTGTCGTTGTCATCGGAATCGCAGTTCGCGTTATAGCCCGAGTTCCCCGGGGTTCCCGCGATGAAGCAACCACGGAAGGTCGCAAAGTCCGACGCACCCACGGTTCCGTTCTGGTCGTAGTCGGCATCGCACGCGTTGCCGCAACCATCTCCATCAGTATCCGTCTGCGTACCATTCGCGATTCCCTGACAATTGTCCCAAAGATCATCGACACCGTCGTTGTCGAGGTCGCCCAGCAGAGGACCAGCAAACGATGCTGAACCCACACCCAGAGCGAGCGCAAAGGCCAACAGGAATCCAAGCAGGCTGAATTTCATTCTTCTTTCTCCTCGTTGCTCCCCATGGGGGGAATTCGCACATTTAACCCTGTTGCTATCATCGCACGCCGGTTTGGATCTGCCCTAATAAAAACTGAGATTCTCCAACCCGGTGTGCGCCAACCATTTTCCAGCAGTTTGCACCGTCAGTGCTCCTGCCTCGTGATGCTCCCTAATGCAACGCCCGTGCCACCTTGAAAAAAATCTCTAACTGCCTGATTTTATTTACAATCGAATTTCACGAAGCGGGCGGCTGGTGTGAAACGGTTTTCCTTTTTTGGATGAATCTGGAAAATTTTTTCCTCTCCATCCGGCGCTCCAGCCCTTGAAGGTGAGGCAGCAACTCCGCCAGAAAGCGCTCCAGGCGCTCTCGTGACTCAGCTAGAGAAGCCTCCCCAGTCGTTTCGAGCAGGGTGCCGACCCGGAGGGTCAAACTGTCGCGTTGCCGGGCCCACGGGGTTCTCTCGAGCCGGAGCCCCGCACTCAAGGCCTCCCTCAGGGCCCCCTGATATCCCGAGACCCAATGGTAGAGAAGGCGACGCTGAGCGACCGAACGAGTGACGCGCATCTCGGCTCGGATTCCGCCGTCCCCGATCGGAACGGACTCACTGCGCTCCACCACCCAGCCACTCCCTGGAAGCGCCGTCTTCGGAGAAAGGGGGCCTCTCATTCCTGCGCTGTGGTTCCCCAGAGCGGCAAACAGGTCGACTGGCATGCCATCCACCTCTCTGTAGCGCCGGAATAGCCTCTCCCGAAACGACAGCGTCCCCATGAAGACCTCATCCACCTCCAGATCAGCTGCCTCCCAGGAGCCCATCACCTGGGGGATTTGTCGGGAAAGCGAGATGAGCGGCCCGATGGGTTGGCGATAGCTAGGCACCCCCCATGAAATCGTGGCCACCATCAGGAAAACGGCCGCGGCCACGCCGTAGCGCCAGCCCTCACCTGGCCCGCTATTCCGAAGAGCCACTCCCGGCTCTGGAGAAACCTCCCCGCGGGGGGCAGCATTCAAAACACGAGAGAGGAAGAGATCCACACCATAAAGGAGTCCAAGTCCTCCCAGCAGCATGGCGATGCCTTGAAGATTGTGGATCGAGGCCACGTCAGAGTGGGGGTTGACGATCAACAGCAGCACGCGGAAACCGTTGAGCACGAACGCCACCGGGGGAGCGCACAACAACAGGAGAATCGCGTGCAACCGGCGCCGTTCGAACAGGTCGACCATCAGCAGGGTCAGCATGCTCAGCGTTTCGATCGATCGAAGTCCACTGCAATTCTCGATCACCATGAAAGTCGCCGATTTTCGAAAGATCTGATCGCCCGAGACGACAGCGGGCATGTCGAACAAATAGAGCAAAAAACCCGTGTAGTGGGCGGTCCAGGTTTGCAGACGAAACGCCATCTCGTTGAGGAACGGGCCAGGCAATTCGATCGCAAATAGCAGGAAGAGCGCCGGTAAGGTCACCAACCTCGCGCCGGGGGCTCCCCACACCAGGGCCGCCACCCCTAAACCAACCAGTGACAACGACGGGGCCAGAAAATCGGGCGAGAGGGTGTAATACGCCCACCCCGCCACGCCGACCCCCAAGGCGCTCAGAACTCCACCTGCCAGAACCGAAACCCAGCTCCCTGCTGGAGTGAGCTGGCTCAGAGGTCCCCAGCGGCGATACAACAGCCATGCGCTCATGCCGACGACCACTGCGGGACTGGTCTCGTCGGAGACGAAGAACCAATTCTCGAGTTCCGCAGCGGCTCCGTGGTGTAGGCGGACCCGGATCAAGTCGCGGTAGGCGAAACACGCGAATAGCAGGAATCCGACCAGCAAGCTGAAACTCACCTGCTTGCGAGCTGCAAAGCTCCCGTCACTGGACCCCGAATCCTCCTGCGAATCCGAGTGATGGCCCTGAGAATCGGTTGATGTGCTCATGGATCGTCGGGAACCCCGAGGGGAGCGCTCGTCGCGGTGCCGCGGACTTGAGGATCTCCCTCGACTGCCCCAGCCATCCCGACCCTGACGTACGGGCCCCTCACCCCCTCGATGTTATCCGGCTCCTGCCTGGCGTCACCCTTCGGTCGAGCCGCCGAAATGTTGCGGTCCAGAGCGCAGAGCCTCGCGTTGGCCTGCCACGTCGTAGCGGGAATCGACGCGCCGTGGAGATGCCAGAGAAGGCTCTCGCCATTTGTCGTAGCCACCGCCCACCTGACAACACGAACCTCACTCGGCCCCTACCCATCGGTGAGCGCGCCATCGGCCCGCCCGGGTCTACACGGCCACGAATCGCGTCGACGCCCACGAGAGTCCAGGCCGGAGATTCCGGTGGAGGGCGGAGGTGGGTCAGAAACGGTACTGCGCGCCGAACCCGATGGAGACGTAGTCTAGTTCGTTACGCAGAGAACCGTAGGGGTACACGTAGTCGACGGTCGTATCGAACACGATGTTTTCGGTGATGTAGAGATTGAAGCCGACACCGAAGCGCATGACGAAAACCGTGCTCTTCTGACTGATCCCGAACGGGCTGTTCAGCACGTCACAGGTGGAGGTGACTACGCTACAAGTGGGGTTGGTGGCCGTTTCGAGGTCAGGGACGTTCTGAGCAATCAGCGGTGCCTTCGGCTCAATCGAGCCCTTCATCGCGCCCATACCGATCAGTGCAAACGGTTGAACCCGGCCCTTCGTGATGAACAGCTTGGTATTGCCCGTAGCCACCCATTCCGGGCGGCGGGTCTGAATGTGCTGTTCACGGATGTTCTCCTTCTCGGCCACTTGCGAGACGGAGCCAAAGACCCGGAAGCCGGTGGAATCAATCCACTCGTATTGTCCTTCGAAGGCGAAGTGGGGGTGGAAGCGATATCCGACCCGGGCGTTGAATCCGACCCCCCAGTCGTCACTGGTCGAATACTGAAGCCGTGGCCAGTCTCCGATGATGCTCTGGAATTCACTCTTGACGCCAGCGAGGAAACGCGGTGACGCAAACGTTGCGCCGGTTCCCACGTACAAGCCGCGGCGGGCGTAGATGTCCTCAGCGTCCATCTGAGCGACAGCCCCTGATGCCAACAGCACGAGGGAGAGTCCAATGCCTGCGATCCGTCCCAGCAAAGCTGCGCTCTCCCATGCCCTTGGCCACCGCCCGTGGGGGGTCGACGCCTGATCTCGAATGGTCTGTCCTGCCCTGTTCACCACCGTGACCCTACGACTTGGGATGCGAGCGGCGAGTTGGGGACACCGCTGCCTGGCCGGCGGTTCAAAGCGGTACGAGGGCCAGAGCCTACCATCCCGGCATTTACATGGGGTCGATTTTCTGGTCTTCGAAGGGATGACTACCGGTAGGCGGCGGGGGACCCCCACCCCGAAATGAGTGAGAACGGATCTCGTGGCCAATACGAAACGGCCCCGCCACATTGGGTGTGGCGGGGCCTGCATCGAGAGCCGGTCCCCTGAATACGGGAAGAAAGAATGGAGCACGAGACCGGGTTCGAACCGGCGACCCCCACGTTGGCAACGTGGCGCTCTACCAACTGAGCTACTCGTGCACGAAATCGGTTCTCTACGTGTAAGGCAGGTTGCCGTGGGTCGTCAAGCGCAGCTCGGCTCCCCTGCAACCCTCTAGAGCTTGTGAATCTTCTCCCTCCCGGAGGCCACACCGGAAGTGGCGTTTCTCGTGTCGAAAACGCGGTGGGAAAATTCCACAATGCGGGTGTAGTCGATACTCGTGTGGCCCGTCAGGATGACCGTCAGGTCCGAGGTCTCCAGCAACTCCTGGGTCAGATCCGCACTCTTGTAAGTCCTGCCCTCCAGCTCAAACTCACCCACATGGGGGTCGTAAAAGGAGATCTCTGCCCCCTTGTCGGCCAGCGAGCGGATGACATCCAGTGCAGGTGACTCCCGCATGTCCCCCACGTCCGCCTTGTAGGCCACACCCAGAATCAGAACACGCGCGCCGTTGACTGCCAGGCGATCGACGTTGAGTAGCTCTGCCACCTTGTCGGACACGTATTCCGGCATCTGACCGTTGATCAGTGTCGCGAGTTCGATGAAGCGGGCGGGAAAATTCAGAGACTTCATCTTCCAGGAGAGGAACGACGGGTCCACGGGAATGCAGTGGCCTCCGAGACCGGGCCCGGGCAGGAATTTCATGAATCCGTAGGGTTTCGTGGCAGCCGCGTCCATCACCTCCCAAACGTCGAGTTCCAGCCGGTCACACATCAGAGCCACCTCGTTGGCCAGACCGATGTTGATGGCGCGGAAGGTGTTCTCCAGCAGCTTCACCATCTCGGCGCACTGGGTGGAGGACACGAGAACGACCTCGTCGAAGATGACCCGATACACGCCAGCGGCGAGTTCCGCGCACTGGGGAGTCTCTCCACCCACCACTTTGGGAACCTGCCGGATCGCGAAATCCTTGTTTCCCGGGTCGATCCGCTCGGGCGCAAATGCAATGGCGAAGTCGACTCCAGCCCGCAGTCCTGTCCCCTCAAGCATGGGAACGAACAACTCGTGGGTCGTTCCAGGATAGGTGGTGCTGCCGAGAATGATCAGCTGTCCCGACCGCAAACGCCTGCAAATCTCCTCGAGAGCCTGGGCCATGTGAGAGACGTCGGGATCTCTCGTCTTCGTCAGAGGCGTCGGAACACAGACATTGATCACGTCGCAACGAGAGAGTTCGTTGAAGTCACTCGTGGCAACGAAACGACCCGCTTCGACTACCTCGGCAACGGAGTCCGCCGGCACATCCTCAATGTAGGTGCTGCCCGCACACAGCGACTCGACCTTGGTGCCATCCACGTCGAAACCAATCACTGAGAATCCGGCCTTGGCGAACTCGACACACAGGGGAAGCCCCACGTAGCCAAGCCCAATGACGCCCAAACGCGCTTGGCGGGAATCGATACGGTCCTTCAATTCGTCCAGACGATTCACTTCCCGCCCTCCTCACGCTCCGCGCGCGCGCGACCGCGGAAGTACTCCGCGAAATACAGATACCCCGACCAGAACGCCAGGACTGTCGCAACCGCCAGGGAAACCAGCCCCAATTCGTGGGCTGGCAATCCGAGTGTGGTGTAGTGGAACAACAGCGCGCCAATCGCAAAATTCTGGGCGAATGCTTTGGCTTTACCCAACCAAGAGGCCGACATCACCTGCCCGTCGGCAGAGGCAATGCCACGCAGCCCCGTCACCGCCAACTCACGCCCCAGGATGACAACCACCATCCAGGCCGCCCAGATCGGAATGCGGTCGGTCGCCACCAGCATGACAAGCGCTGTCGAAACCATCAGCTTGTCGGCCAGAGGATCCAGCAATTTCCCGATATGGGTCACCTGGTGTCCACGACGAGCGAGCCAACCGTCGAGGATGTCCGTCGTGGCAGCGATGATGAACAGCCACGCCATGACCTGACTGCGGAATTTGTCCTGGGCCCACGGCAGGAGGAGAAGCACCGGAACCACGGCAATCCGCAAGGTCGTAATCGTATTGGGGAGGTTCCAGAACCTCTCAAGAGACCGAGTACGCGGTGACGTCATTTCACTCAACCCACGCGTCGGACCGGCCCCAGACATTTCGCCCCCGGATTCGACGGCGAGACCCAACAGCGGTTGGGGCCGCTCGTCACGGGAAATCATCATGGTAGTGTCGATAGTAGGTCAGAACGCGGTGGACGTAATCCTGAGTCTCAGGGTACGGCGGAATCCCCTCGTACCGGTCAACAGGGGAGGGGCCAGCGTTGTAGGCGGCCAAGGCGTGTTCGAGGTTCCCGAAACGGTCGATCAGGTTCCGCAGATAACTCGTCCCGCCCCGAACATTCTCGTCCGGGTGGAGGGGATCATCGACTTCGAGGGACGCAGCCGTGGCGGGCATCAATTGCATCAGCCCCAGCGCTCCCCTCGACGAAACGGCGTCGGGATCGAAGTTCGACTCCGCGGCGATCACGGCCTTGACCAGGGCGGGTTCGACTTCGAGACTGCGAGCCGTCTCGAAGATCAGAGAATCGAAGCGCTCGATCCGCGGGGGCCTCGGCGCAACCCGTGTGGGCCACAGGGATCCACGGCGAAAACGCACGATCTCCCAGCGATCGCCCGTGGGTTGGTCGGTGAAGTGGATCGTTCCCCGGGGATCGACGAATCGATAGATCTCGGCACTGGCGGAACCGACCACCAGTCCTGGCAGGCCGGTCACGACGAGGGCCGCGATAAAAACACGGATCCCGAGTTCTCGCAGCTCGCCATGGCGCAAACCGCGCGGCGGCGAGTCGAAACTGCGCCCACCTCTCTCCATATCCGACCACCCTCCTGCCGAGCCACCCGGGCCCAGCGTGGGGTTATTACCCCGACCTACTACGATTGCCCGACAAGCGGCCACCCCGGTAAACTGAAGCCCGCCGTTCCAGTCCAGTTATCGGAGCCTCGCGTTCCCGCCCTTAGTGCTCTCCTTCGGTAGGCAGGGAATCGTGGCATCATCCGAGTCGCAAAGGCCGGTCGCCCCGTTCTGGGGAGCCACCGAGTCTTCGCGACCGCCAGGGAGTGCGAGAAACCGTGTCGGATAGCTTCCGTTACGACATTCTGGTGCTCGGGAGCGGTATCGCAGGCCTCTTCTACGCGCTGCGGATGGCGGAGAGCGCAACCGTCGCCGTGGTCACGAAGAAGCGCGCCGCAGATTCCGCCACCAACTGGGCCCAGGGAGGAATCGCAGCGGCCATCTCGCCGCAGGATTCCGTCGAATCTCATGCCCGAGACACCCTGAGAACCGGTGCGGGGCTGTGCAAACCCGAGGTCGTCGAGCGTGTCGTCGAACTTGGCCCGAAGATGATCGATGCGCTCCTAAAACTTGGTGCGGACTTCGACCGCCCCCGCAACGACTCGAGCACCCCCAAAGAACAGTTCGACCTGGGGCGCGAAGGCGGCCACAGCGCGAGGCGCATCCTCCACCACCGAGACGCCACAGGGCGTGAAATCGAGCGGGTGCTCCTCGAGCGCGTGCGCGCGAACCCCAACATCAACGTCTTCGAACGGCACTGCGGCGTCGATCTTCTCACGTCGCGCAAAACAGGCGGGTCGGGGCCCAATCGTGTCCTGGGCGCCTACGTGCTCGACACCGAAACTCTCGAGGTACAGCGTTTCTTGTCGCGGGTCACACTTCTCGCCACAGGCGGCGCGGGCAAGATCTACCGCTACACCAGCAACCCGGACATCGCCTCGGGTGACGGAATGGCCATGGCCTATCGGGCGGGGGCAACCCTGGCCAACCTCGAGTTCGTTCAATTCCACCCCACCTGCCTCTACCACCCCCAGGCCAAGTCCTTCCTGATCAGCGAAGCCCTGCGCGGCGAAGGCGGGATTCTCCGTTCACCCGCCACCGGCGAAGCCTTCATGAAACGCTACGACGACATGGGGGACCTCGCGCCGCGTGACATCGTTGCAAGGGCCATCGATACGGAACTCAAGCGCAGTGGAGACCAGTGGGTCCATCTCGACATCACACACAAGGACCCCGATTTCGTTCGAGATCGCTTCCCCAACATCGACGCCCGCTGCTTGGAATTCGGCATCGATATCACCCGCCAACCGATTCCTGTCGTCCCCGCCGCCCACTATTATTGTGGCGGAGTCCGAACCGACCTCTCGGGTGAGACCGACATCGAGAATCTCTTCGCCGCGGGCGAAGTCACCTGCACCGGACTTCATGGTGCGAACCGCCTGGCATCGAATTCCCTGCTTGAGGCCCTCGTCTTCGCGGATGCAGCAGCAACGGCCACCGCCGACCGCCTGAACGACATCGACCCGGAGCCCATCGCGGCGCCACCCTGGTCCGAGGGCCGCGCCAAGGAAAGTGACGAGGCCGTCGTCATCACTCAGAACTGGGACGAAATCCGGCGTTTCATGTGGAATTACGTCGGAATCGTCCGGAGTGACCGTCGGTTGGCAAGAGCCCGGCGACGCATCGACTTGATGCGCGATGAAATCAGGCAGTACTACTGGGACTTCGTATTGACTCCGGACCTGATCGAACTGCGCAACCTCGCAACCGTGGCGCACCTGGTGATCCACTGCGCGAACCAGCGCAAGGAGAGCCGTGGACTTCATTGCAATGTTGACTATGGCGATGCGGACCCTGCCCTCGCCCACGACACGTTGATTCGCGCTCCGGCTGGATCCCGCCAGATCTTCTGAACTGAATCGGAACCCGACCGTGCGGGAGAGTTCCAGGCCCAGACACTACTCGGGAGTCACGTAGGCGCCGCTGAGGGCTCCGTCTACGAGGAACGTCGTTCCATTGACGTACGAAGATTCCTCCGAGGCCAGGAACAGGGCTGCCCGGGCGATCTCGTCCGCCTCGGCGAGGCGTCCCATGGGAAGGTGGACCCATCGCCTCGCACGCGCGGCCGGGTCTTCGAGCAACTCCTGAAGCAGTGGCGTATTGACCGGGCCGGGGCAGAGAGCATTGGCACGGATCCCCTGACGCGCGTACTCAACGGCGATCTCCCGGGTCATGGCCAGAACCCCGCCTTTGCTGGCCGTGTACGCGATCTGGGACGTGGCGGCCCCCATGACTGCCACGAAGGAAGCCGTGTTGACGATCGATCCACCCCCAGCCCGCAACAGGGCGGGGATCCCAAACTTGCACCCGAGAAACACGCCCTTGAGGTTCACATCCATCACCCGATCCCACACGGACTCGGGCGTGTCCACAGGAGATCCATCCCGGTCTGGGAAGATGCCTGCGTTGTTGAACAGGATATGAAGGGAGCCATAGTGCTGTTCGGCCTTTTCCACCGCGGCCTCCACGTCGGCGGCAACCGAGACGTCGACGACCACGGCCAGGGCGTCGCCCCCCTCGGCGGCAATGGATTCGGCACAAGATTCTGCGGCCTGCCCGTCGACATCGGCAACCACCACCCGGGCGCCTTCCCTGGCAAAGAGCATGGCTGCCTCGAGACCGATCCCACTGGCCGCGCCGGTTATCAGAGCCGTACGACCCTGGAGCTTCTCTCCACGTGACTGGGGCGTGGGGAAGCCGTTTCGACCTTCGGAAGCATTCGGCAAGAGCGATCCTCTCTGGGCACGCGATTCAACCTGTTGCTCGGACTTTCCTGCCCGGCCGAACAGGCGAGAAAGAAGTGGAGTTTCAGACCCGCTCGAAGTACCGATCGCGCTCGGTGTCGCTGACCTTCCGATCGACTGCAGCGATCTCACTGCGAGCAAAGTGAAGAAGATGATCTACCACGAAGTCCCCAAAGACTTCGCGCGCGAAGGCGCTGGCATCGAGCAAACCGACCGCCTCGGTCATGGAAGCGGGCACCCGAGGAAGCCCCTCGGCGGCGTAGACATCGCCCTGGAACGCCGGGCCCGGATCCAGCCCCTTCTCGATCCCGTCGAGGCCGGCGGCCACCAGCGCGGCGTAGACGAGATAGGGGTTGGCATCGGCACCGGGAATTCGACACTCGACCCGGAGAGAAGGGCCTTTTCCCACCACCCGAAAACCCGCGGTTCGATTGTCGTAGCTCCAAGCAATTCCTGTCGGCGCAAAGGTGCCGGGCCGGTAGCGCTTGTAGGAATTCACCGTCGGAGCAAAAAAGAGCGCGAGTTCGCGCGCGTGGGCGAGGAGTCCACCCAGAAAGTGTCGGAACGTCGGGCTGGACTCGATGGACGTGCCCTCGAGGGTCTCTGCCTCGTCGTCTCCGCCCGCAAAACACGAATCGTCGTCGGCATTCCAGAGGCTCACATGTACATGGAGACTGTTGCCCGAGTGATCCTCGTGCCACTTGGCCATGAAGGTCAGTGACGAACCCGCGGCTGCGGCGATCTCCTTGGCGGCGAGCTTGTAGATCACGTGCCGATCGGCCATCTCCAGGGCAGAAGCGTACCGGAGGTTGATCTCGTGTTGCCCCGGTCCCCACTCACCTTTGCTGAACTCCACGGGAATCGCCGAAGCGTCAACGCGCCGACGGATCTCACCGAGAATCGGCTCCGAG
Organism: Myxococcota bacterium; assembly: GCA_022447545.1. Taxonomy (GTDB): domain Bacteria; phylum Myxococcota_A; class UBA9160; order UBA9160; family SMWR01; genus JAKVBI01. Next base: position 67,467 of record JAKVBI010000024.1, on the reverse strand, counting down.
TAGGAACTGGAAAGGATGTGATAATCCTCGACGTAGGTTTGGCTGGTCCGAAGGTCTCGATACCCCTGGGCCCGAGCTTCTCGATAGGTGTCGTCGAACAAGAAGAACTCGAGTTCGCTTCCCATCTTGGCATACAGCCCGTGCTCGGCCGCCCGATCGAGAACCCTGCGAAGGATCGACCGGGGAGCGACGTCGATCAGCCGATCCTGCTCTTCCTCCAGGGCATCGCAGAGCACGATTGCCGTGCGATCCAACCAATCTGCCCACCTTAGGGAGGACAAGTCGGGCACCGCACGAAGATCCCCATATCCGGCTTCCCAACTCGTGAACGCGTACCCGGGTGTTGGATCCATCTCCATGTCGCAAGCGAGCAGGTAGTCGCAGACGTGCATCCCGTGAGATGCAATCTCGTCCAGAAAAAACCGAGCGTTGATGCGTTTTCCGACCAAACGGCCGTAGAGATCGGGAAAGGCCGTGATAACGGTCTCGACCTCACCCCCCGAAACCAATCGCTCGAGCTCGTCGGGTTCGATGCGACCGCGCACGGCGCTCACGTCACTCCTCCTCCAGCTCGATCGGGCGAAAAAGAGACAACTGTGGAGCCAACTCGCCCGCGTCGACTGCCACTGGGTATTGGTCCGAGAAGCAGGCATCACAGAAACCACGCCGCATGCCCCTGGCCGCTTCCCTGAGCTGCTCCAACGACAGATATCCCAGTGAATCGGCACCCGTGATATCGCAGATCTCCTCTGTCGTGTGTTGGCTGGCGATGAGCTCTTCGCGCGTGGGCGTATCGATCCCGTAGTGGCAGGGCGCGATGGTAGGTGGTGAAGAGATCCGGAGATGAACCTCTTTCGCCCCCGCGCTCCGCAGCATGGTGACCAACTTGATCAGGGTCGTACCGCGAACGATCGAGTCATCCACCAATACAACTCGCTTGCCCTTGAGGATGTCACGCACCGCATTGTGTTTGACCTTGACCCCAAAGTGGCGAATCGACTGAGCGGGTTCGATGAAGGTCCGCTTCACGTAGTGGTTCCGGATCATGGCCTGTTCATAGGGGATGGACGCCGCTTCGGCGTACCCCATGGCAGCTGTGTTTCCAGAATCGAGCACCGGAACGACCAGATCGGCGGTCACCGGGTGCTCCCGAGCGAGGGCTCGTCCCAGTTCCTTCCGGAATGCGTAGACGCTGTGGCCGTTCAGGACCGAATCAGGCCGTGCGAAATAGATGTGCTCGAAAATGCAGAATCGCTCGGCGGGATCGCGCTGAAAGGGCCGCAGAGAGCGAATTCTACCGCGTCGGATCACGACCAGTTCTCCGGGCTCCAGATCTCGCTCATGGGTCGCACCGATCAGATCAAGGGCGCAGGTTTCACTGGCAGCCACCCAGGCACCGTCGAGGCGCCCCAGCGATAGAGGTCGAAAACCATGAGGGTCGCGAGCCGCGATCAGAGTGTCCGAGGTCAGCACGAGCAAACTGAAAGCACCCTTCACGCGCGAAAGCGCGTCGATCAGACGCTCCTCGATGCTCTTTTCTCGAGAGCGCGCAAGCAGCTGAACAATGACTTCGCTGTCAGCCGTCGTGCTGAAGATCGACCCCCGTCCCTCCAGCTCCCCTCGGACGGCCTTCGCGTTGATCAGATTGCCGTTGTGAGCAATTGCGACTGGCCCAGCGTCGGTGGTGGCACAGAAGGGTTGAGCATTCTGGATCAAGCTCTCTCCCGCAGTCGAGTAGCGCACGTGGCCGATGGCGTGACGTCCCGACAAGCGGCTGAGGGTCGCCTCGCCGAAATGGTCGGCCACGAGCCCCATGGCGCGGTGAGTACGATGTATACCTCCGTCCGCAGCCACGATTCCGGCACTCTCCTGTCCCCGGTGCTGGAGGGCATAGAGTCCCAGATAGGTGATGTTCGCGGCCTCGGAATGACCGTGGATCCCGAACACGCCACACTGGTCGTGAAAGTGATCGTCCAGATGCTCCTGGAACAACGATTGGGGATCCAGGCCGACCTCCCCCGCGTTCGGTCCGTCGGAACATCTCGAATCGCGGTCCTCCCTCACAAATCCTCCAGACGGCGCGGAATGGCCCGTGACCAGACTGCGTAAAGCTCCTCGACCTCCACGTCGATCCAAGGCTCGGAACCTCCCGGCCCCAGGCGCAGGCGCGACCCGCCCGTCCGACCGACCCGCTTGGCCGGTACTCCGTGTGCCTGGGCTCGAGCGCACAGTTCCGCCGCTCGCGACGACGTGGTGATCACCCGACCCGTCGACTCCGAGAAAAGCAACGCGTCGGGCCTCGAAGTTTCAGACAGTTCCAGAACCGCACCCATCACTCGTGGCCCGCTCATGCAGCATTCGGCGGCAGCTACCGCGATTCCACCATCCGAGATGTCGTGGGCACTCGCAATCAAGCCAGAACGCACCCCTTCTTCCAGCAGTGCGTGGAGTCGCAGTTCCGCGGCGAGGTCGACCTGGGGTGGGTTGCCAACCTCCAACCCGCGCCTCAGCGCCAGCCATTCGCTTCCACCGAGTTCCTCACGTGTCTCACCGAGCAACACGATGTCCAGGCCGGCCGCAGAGAAGTGGGACACCGCGTGTCGATCCCACGGATCGAGCAGCCCCACCATCCCGATGGTCGGCGTGGGATAGATGGATCGCCCCGAGGTCTCGTTGTAGAAGGACACATTGCCAGAGACGACTGGCGTCCCCAATTTCATGGCAGCTTCCCGGATCCCACGCGTGGCTTCCGCGAATTCCCACATGATCTCCGGTTTTTCGGGATTTCCGAAATTCAGGCAATTCGTGAGTGCCAGCGGCCGCGCCCCGGTGCAAGCCACGTTCCGCGCCGCCTCAGCGACGGCGGCCACGGCTCCAAGATAGGGATCGAGCCAGCACCAACGCGGGTTGCAGTCCACCGCCAGAGCGATCCCCTTGGAAGTGGGAGCCCAGTCTTCGGTCTTCACCCGCACCAGAGCGGCATCCCCACCGGGTGCGATCACCGTCCCCCCCTGCACGAGTTGATCATATTGCCGATAGACCCATTCCTTGGAGCCCAGCCCCGGCGTGTCGAGTAGCGCGAAAAGAGCGGCCTGGGGGTCCTCTTCCGGGGAGACCGATGCAAGGTCGAGTTTCTGACGCTCGCCGAGGTCTGCCGCGGGAGCCGCGGGGCGCTCGAGCCGAGGAGAACTCCTCGCCACCGGATCGACGGGAATGTCCACCACGGTCTGCCCGCCGAAGGACACCCGCATTCGTCCCGTGTCGGTCACGGTACCCACCACCTGGACGTCGAGATCCCAGCGCTCGAAGATCTCCCGCACCTGATCCTCACGCCCGGTGCGAGCGACCATCAGCATCCGCTCCTGGCTCTCGGACAACAACAACTCGTAGGGGGTCATCCCCACCTCGCGCTGTGGGACGCGGTCGAGATCGAGGTCGATTCCAGTGCCGGCGTTACTCGCCATTTCAAAAGAGGAACAAGTGAGCCCCGCAGCGCCCATATCCTGGATCCCCACCACGCAATCCGTGGACATGAGTTCCAGACAGGCCTCGATCAGACATTTCTCGGTGAAAGGATCTCCCACCTGCACGGTGGGGCGCTTGGACTCACTTTCCTCGTCGAACTCGGACGACGCCAGCAAGCTGGCGCCGTGGATGCCGTCGCGGCCGGTCTTGCTCCCGGCGTAGATCACCGGGTTGCCCACCCCAGCGGCTTTGGCGAGGAAGATCTTGTCCTCTTCGACGAGCCCCAGGTTGAAGGCATTGACCAGAATGTTGCCGCGGTAGCACTCGTGAAAACTGGTCTCACCACCAACGGTTGCCACCCCCACCGAGTTCCCGTACCCGCCCACCCCCTCCACCACTCCTCGCAGCAGGTATTGATGACGGGGATCCTCCAGCGGGCCGAAGCGGAGTGAGTCCATGGAAGCGATGGGGCGTGCACCCATGGTGAACACATCGCGAAGGATCCCACCCACGCCCGTGGCGGCTCCCTGCCGGGGCTCGATGAATGAAGGGTGATTGTGGCTCTCGATCTTGAATACGACGGCGAGTCCGTCTCCGATGGAAACCACCCCGGCGTTCTCGCCAGGCCCGTGGAGCACATGCTCCCCGTCGCTCGGAAGCCTTTCGAGATGGACCTTGCTGGACTTGTAGGAGCAGTGCTCGGCCCACATCACGGAGAAGATTCCCAACTCCGAAAAAGTGGGAGTCCGGCCCAGGATCGTGAGGATATCTGAGTATTCCTCATCGGTCAGACCGTGCTGACGGGCAAGTTCGAGATCGACGGCGGGCTCATCGAGAGCGGTAGCGGAACTCAAGATCGCCCCCCGGCCAAAGCGTCGCCCAACGATCCCAGCAGCACGGTGCCGTCCAGCCCTCCAATCCCCTGTTCTACGGAGTGCTCAGGATGGGGCATCATGCCGAAGACATTTCCCCGGCGGTTGCGGATTCCCGCGATCCCCTGCAGAGATCCATTGGGATTGGCTGCCTGCGTCGGGCGCCCCCCCGGTTCACAATAACGGAGAAGGATCTGATCGTTCTCCTCCAGGCTCTTCAGTTGATCGGCCTCCGCCGCATAGGCTCCTTCGCCGTGCTTGATGGGTAGACGCAGAACCTGCCCCTCCTCGGCTCTGGAGGTGAAGGGAGAGACCTGGTGCTCGACGCGAACGTGGACGAACTCACACACGAAATGCAGGTGGTGGTTGCGAACCAGCGCCCCCGGCAACAGACCGGTCTCACACAGCACCTGGAACCCGTTGCAGATGCCCAGCACCGGCCCACCCGCCTCGGCGAAGCGCTTGACGTCGGACATGATGGGCGAGTACTGCGCCATGGCGCCGCAGCGCAGATAGTCTCCGTACGAGAACCCCCCAGGCAAAGCCACGCCAGTGGTGCCTGCAGGCAATCGCGGTTGCTTGTGCCAGACGAGTTGGGCCTCGACGCGCAACGCGGTCTTCATGGCGAACTGCAGGTCGCGATCGTCGTTGGAACCGGGAAACTGCACGACAGCGAGCAAAGGGGAGACCTCAGATCCTGGTGCCAAGCATTGGACGGGCGCGCGGCGGCGTTGACAAACGGCGCTCATGCCGATCCGGCGCGCGGCGCGGCGCGATTGTAACCACGTCCGGTGGTGTCAACAACAAGGTAGAGGGACCGAGCCCCAGCTCCGAATTCAAACATCGTTGTTGTCGGCTGCCTGAAATGCCGTACCTGTGGCACAGCGGCGCTCGGGGGGCGATGCTAGAGCCCGCTTTGTTCCACGCTCGCGCCCATCGGTTCAGTGCCACGCGACACTCACCACCGGGGCCCCCCACGGTCGGGTGGAAGGATCACGCCCGCCCCTCCCCTTCTCATGTGAGACCCCCAGAGCCCACGAAGTCGGAATTCGGATTTACAGGACGATCGATGGAGTCTCCCATGAGGCGACGGATGCCGTGCGCCGAATCACGCCCCCAACCCAGGGGCCGCAAAATTGCGGGCCTTCTGATCAGCCTGGCTTGGATGCTCGCGTGTGAGCCAAACCATGTGATCGACCCGAAGGCAACGACTTCGGACGGACTCGTCTTTGTACGCGATGATCAAGGATATGGAGACCTCTGGCGGGTTCGGCTCTCCGATGGGGCCGAGCGCGTCCTGCTGAGATCCGAAGGCACCGACGAACGCTGGCCCTTCTGGTCGTCCGGTGCCCGCAAAGTCTTGTTCGAGGCTCGCCCCCAGGGCGCGACGCGTCCCAGACTCTTCCTCATCGACCCCCGCCTCCGGCAGGCCACCGCCCTCAGTCAGGAGAAGAACGACCGCGAGCACTGGGCGGTCTGGTCATCCGACGGAACTCGGGTCGCCTACGCGTTCGCAGATCGTCTCCACCCGAACGGCCCGCAGGGCATCGCGGAAGTACTCGTCGGAACGTCCAGGCGCCGAAACGTGTCCCCGGCCAAGTGGCACACGAGGCTATTGAGGCCCGAATACCATCCCAGCAACGGGAGCATCCTGGCTCAACAGCACGTCAACAAGCGGACCAGCGCTCTGTGGCTCTTCGAAGTGGACGAACCGCCGCGGCAGTTGTTCCAGGCCCCGGGTACGCTCGTCGGCAAAGCACGCTTCACCCACGATGGCCAGGCCATCCATTTTTCGAGCCAGGTTGGAAATGATCGCAAACGAGATATCGAACTGATCGACCTGAACCGCAACCAACGCCGAGTGCTGGCCGGCGATCCCGAGTTCGACGAGCATTCCAGTCGGGAATCTCCCACTCAACGGGAACTTGCATTCATTTCCGATCGCGACGGCAGTTGGGACCTGTTCATCGTGCCAATGGACGGAGGACCCACGAGGAACCTGAGCCAGACCCCAGATCGAGACGAGGCGGCCCCCCGCTGGTCACCCGATGGGAAAAAGATCGCCGTGAGCACCCGAGAGAGAAACCCCGAGAGGCCCAACCTCGCGAAAGGCTACACACACATCGCGGTTTTCGACCGCCGCACTGGAGAGAAACTCCTCGAAACCGAAGGGGTCATGCCCGATTGGATGCCTCCCTGGTGATTGGACGTCTCTCGGGTCGTTGAAGGCCCAGCTACGGCGTTCATTGGAGATACCCCAGGTCGCGAAGTTGCTGAAGCGTCATCTCATCGAGTTCCACTGAATTCTCGGGCCCAACGCCTTCATCGAAGTGCGTGAGGAGCAACTCCAGCAAACGCTGCGATGACTCCGAACCAGGATCGTAGACATCGATTTGCTCTTCGGGGTCCTGGGCCAGGTCGAATTCGCGCATTCCGACAACCAGACGCGGCTTGTAAACACTTCGGGCCGGAGCGTCTCGATCCGGGTCGATCTCGACTTCCGCGAGGTCGACCACGATCAGTTTCCGATCGCCCAACCTCACGCTGCGCTGGCGAAATGGCAGCGGAAGGTCGCGTTCTGCAAAGGTCGGTCGGAGAGGATCGGGTGAGTGCTCGAACAGGTCGACGCCCGGGGCGGAAATGGAAGCCGGCATCTGGATTCCCAGGAGCCCCAGAAGGGTCGGTAGGAGGTCGACCTGCTCCACGCGCTCTTCGCGCAGGGCCGGTTGGACGCCGGGAGCCCGAATGACCAGCGGTACGTGCACGATCTCTTCGTAAAGGGTGTCGTGGAACCGGCCCCCGTGCTCCTGAAACTCCTCTCCGTGGTCGGACGTAAAGACCACGACGCTCTCGTCGTAAAGGCCATGGCTGCGCAGAAAGGCCAAGAGCCGACCCATCTGGGTATCCGTGTGTGCCACTTCGCCGTCGTAGCGCCTCCGCGGACCCGGTTCGAGTCGAGCAGTTTCGGGTTGACGCAGGTACTTGAAGTGGGGATCGAAATAGTGGACCCAAAGGAAGAACGGCTCCACGAGAGGCCTGGCTTCGAGATCCGCCAGCAGCCGATCGGTCAGGGGTACGGCGGTAGACACATCGTGGGGATTCCCCACCCGCAGAACCGAGTCGTCGAAGACGTCGAACCCCCGGGCAAACCCGTAGTCTGCGCCCAGCAGGATGTGGCTCACGTAGGCACGGGTGTCGTACCCCCGTTCACGCAGAATCGAAGCCAGCATCGGGATGCCCTCCCGAATCTTCCGGTCATATCGCGTGGCTCCATGGTCCCGCGGGTAGCGGCCCGTGAAGATCGTCGCCATGGAGGGAAGGGTCCAGCCCGCGGCGCTGGTGGCTCGACGAAAGATCACACCCTCCCGAGCGATCGCGTCGACGTTGGGACTCGTGGCTCGCGCATTCCCCGCAAAACCCAGAGCGTCGGGGCGAAGCGTATCTACACTGATCAAGACCAGGCTCGGAGGCGGAGCCTCCAGGCATGCGCCCGCACACACGAACAGGGCAAGCACCCCCAGGACCCTCAGCCTGGGTCGGACTCGGTTCTCCCCAAACAACCGCTGTTCCATTTTTTCCCTGAGCACCTTCCCCCCCTCCGGCACCGACTGGGATTCTGGATCCCCACAGGCAATGGGTCAATCACTGCCCTTGCCGCATACCCGGTAGGACGGGTATATCAGCCATGACGAGTCGTCGTGATCGGGTGAAACCGGGACGGCTGTCGCGCTTCATCGCACCACCCAACCGAGAGCGGGTATTGTTGTGGGTACTGATTTGACTTTTCTCCGAGATCAATGCGAGCGGGCACTCGTAAGGACCGACCTCCCTGAACTCGGCGAACGTTTCGAGGGAAAGGAGCGAGACAGCTACGTCTCGGGCGAGCGCCGCACCATCGTCGTGAGCGATCGCGTGAACTGTTTCGACGTCGTCGCGGGAACACTACCGTACAAGGGTAGGGGTATCGCGGCGAAGGAACTCCTCCGGACCTTCTCGTGAAGGTGAGATGCGAAGCGGCACGCCGGCACATCGAAGCCTACGAACAGATCACTGGTATGGAGTTCCAACCCGAAGTCAGCGAAGAGTCGCCCGAGTCGCGAATCCGCCGAAACCTCGGAATCTGATTCCCCTATTGCACAGAGCCGGAGAAACGCCTTGGCCAAATTCAACTACCAGCCGATGTTCGAGCACCTGGGAGACGAGACTCGGTACCGTCGACTCGATGCAGCCTCGAAGTTGGTGTCGAGTCAGACCCTGGGAGATCGAACGTTCCTGAACGTTGACCCGCGTGCCCTGCGCATGTTGGCCGCCGAGGCCTTCGATGACGTTTCACACCTTCTGCGCACCTCCCACCTGGCTCAGCTAAGCAAGATCCTCGAAGACCCAGACGCATCGGCCAATGACCGCTTCGTGGCCCTGGAACTCTTGACCAACGCGAACATCGCCGCCGGACGCGTCCTGCCAAGTTGTCAGGACACGGGCACTGCCATCGTCGTCGGCTACAAGGGAGAGAGCGTGTTGACGGGCATCGACGATGCCGAATGGCTCTCCGGCGGGATCTTCGACACCTACGAGGGGAAGAATCTACGCTACTCACAACTGGCCCCGCTAGACCTGTACACCGAAAAGAACACGGGCACGAACCTACCTGCGCAGATCGAGATCTATGCCAAGGCCGGCGCGGAATACGAATTCCTGTTCATCGCCAAGGGAGGAGGATCCGCCAACAAGTCCTTCCTGTTCCAGGAGACCAAGGCCCTCCTCAATCCCGACTCCCTGATGGCCTTCCTCGAAGAGAACATCAAGAAGATCGGAACGTCGGCCTGCCCACCGTATCACCTCGCCATCGTGATCGGCGGAACCTCGGCCGAATTCACGTTGAAGACGGTCAAGCTCGCCAGCACCCACGATCTGGACGACCTCCCGACTTCCGGCAACGAGTTGGGTCGTGCCTTTCGCGACCCCGAGCTCGAAGAGCAAGTGCACCAACTGTGCAACGAAACGGGCATCGGGGCACAGTTCGGGGGTAAGTACTTCGCTCACGACGTTCGCGTGATCCGGCTGCCGCGGCACGGCGCGTCGTGCCCGGTGGGGATCGGAGTCTCGTGCTCTGCAGACCGACAGATCAAAGCACGCATCACAAGCGACGGAGTCTTCCTCGAACAACTCGAGGAAGACCCCGCGAAGTTCCTGCCGGAAGTGGCCATTGACGACCTCGCAAGCGAGGTCGTCGCCATCGATCTCTCCCAACCCATGGACGAGATCCTGGCGGAACTATCCAAGCACCCCGTAGCTACCAGGCTCTCCTTGACGGGTCCGCTCATCGTCGCTCGGGACATCGCTCACGCAAAACTCAAGGAGCGACTCGACGCAGGAGGCGACCTCCCGGACTATTTCAAACAGCACGCGGTCTACTACGCAGGTCCAGCCAAGACGCCCAAAGGCCTGCCGTCCGGTTCCTTCGGTCCCACCACTGCCGGTCGAATGGACTCCTACGTCGACCTGTTCCAGAGCCGCGGCGGCAGCATGGTGATGCTCGCCAAAGGCAACCGTTCGGCTCAGGTTCGCAAGGCCTGTGAGAACCACGGGGGATTCTATCTCGGCTCCATCGGGGGTCCTGCTGCGCGACTCGCGGATCACAGCATCAAGAAAGTCGAGGTTCAGGAATTCGAAGAACTCGGCATGGAGGCGATCTGGCGCATCGAGGTCGAGGACTTCCCAGCGTTCATCGTGACCGACAACAAAGGCAACGACTTCTACCACGATCTGCTGAACAAGCGTCCCACACCGACGCTTCAGATCTCCTGACTCCCATGGGTTCGAGTCCGGGGATGGCAAGGGGTCACTGCGTCCCCCTGCTGGTTGGGCTGAGCCTCGTGTTGGCCTGCGCAAAGCCACCGACACCACAGCCCGGCGAAGACGACCGACTGCGCCGCTTCTTCGAGCAAAGCTTCGACCAACGCCTGCGCCGCTCTCCCGAACTACAGACCCATCTCGGGATCAAGGACGACTACGGTCTCTGGGATGACCGCTCGGATGTCAGGGCCGTTGAAGAACAAGCCCTTGCGACGGCGGAACTCGAGGCCCTCGTCGAGCAGTTTGAACCCGACCAACTGAGCCCGGAGTCGAGGCTCTCCTACGAATTGTTCCGATTCGAGAAAGAACGTCAGATTGAAGGATTTCCCTGGCGCTTCCACACCTACCCGGTCAATCAGATGTTCGGAATCCAGGCTGGCATCCCTGCTTTCCTGATCAATTTCCATCGCATCGATTCTGAGGCCGACGCCCGGGCTTACATCCAACGACTTCGAGGCGTTCGAACTGTGCTGAGGCAGGTCGAAGCCAATCTGGAACAACGTGCCCGCATGGGCATCCTGCCGCCCCTGTTCGTCTTCCCCTACGTGCTCCAAGACAGCCACAATGTCCTCTCGGGCTTTCCCTTCGAGATCACGGAGCAGGAGAGCACCCTGTACGCGGACTTTCGGACCAAGGTCGAGGCCCTTGACCTGCCCGAAGCGACCCAGACCGAGTTGTTGTCCGAGGCTCAGGCGGCACTCATCGAGTCCGTGGGCCCTGCCTACAGGCATCTGATCGAAGTCGTCTCTCGCATCCAGGCTTCGGCAACGACCGACGACGGCGTGTGGAAACTCCCGGATGGCGATGACTTCTACAACTACCGACTCGTGGAGATGACGACCACGAACCTCGATGCGCGAGAGATCCACACCATCGGTCTCGCTGAAGTCGCTCGGATTCACGACGAGATGCGTGAAATCATGGCAGCCGTCGGCTTCCAGGGTGATCTCCAGCAGTTCTTCTCCTTTCTTCGAGAGGACGACCGATTCTATGATCCCGACACGCCCGAGGGCCGAGCCGCGTACCTCGCGCGGGCGAACGAATTCGTGGCGGAAATGCAGGAACACCTGAGCGATGCCTTCAAAACCCTTCCCAAAGCCGGCCTGAAGGTCAAAGCCGTCGAGCCCTTCCGGGAGAAATCTGCGGGCAAGGCCTTCTACTCGCGCCCGGCACCCGATGGATCCAGACCGGGCATCGTCTACGTCAACCTCTACTCCATGCGTGACATGCCAATCTTCGAAGCAGAGTCCCTCGCCTACCACGAAGGCGTTCCAGGACATCACATGCAACTGGCCATCTCGGCGGAACTCGAAGACCTCCCACGCTTCCGACGCTTCGGCGGTCCCACGGCTTTCATCGAAGGGTGGGGTCTCTATTCCGAGTACCTGGCGAAAGAGATGGGCGCCTACGAAGACCCCTATCAGGACTTCGGTCGTCTTTCATTGGAGCTATGGCGCGCGTGTCGTCTCGTGGTCGATACGGGCATCCACTGGCTGCGCTGGACACGGGAACAGGCGATCGAGTACCTGCTCGCAAACACGGCGGTCAGTCGCGACGGGGCACGCAAGGCCATCGAACGCTACATCGTGATGCCCGGCCAGGCGACGGCCTACAAGGTGGGGATGCTGAGAATCCTGGAAATCCGCGAGCGCGCTCGCCAAAACCTCGGCGACGAATTCGACATCCGGGATTTCCACGAAGAGATCCTGCGCAATGGCGCCGTTCCACTCCCCATTCTGGAAGCAAACATCGACCGGTGGGTGGCAGCTCGACCGAGTTCCAAAACGAACCGCTAGCCCCACTGCCCCCAAGGCAGCAGCATCAACAACAAGCCACAGCCAGAAGCCACCCACACGATCCCACGGGTCCCAGAATCCTGACGAGAATCCTCGACCCGCCGCGCCAAAACCATCAGTGGATACAGGGCCAGGATCACCAGGATCGCGTCGTAGGGAATCCGGTAGCGGATTTCACCCAGGTAGACGGCCGCTGCATAGACAGTGGTCACCAAGTGAAGAGCGAGCAACTCGAGCACGAGATTGCGGCGCCAGCCCAGGATGAACACTCCCGCCAGGGCCAGGGGCCCGAGCAACCAGACCAACAGCCAGCCGCTGGTCTGGTGCAACCCTCGTCTGAACCCGGATGAAGCTTGCTCGGACTCCGGCCAGGCCTCGTTATCCATCGCCAGGAGACGAATGTTTCTCTGCAGCAGAGCAATGGGGTGTACGAAGCTCTTCTGAGCGAGATAATCGTTGCGCTCTTTGGCCAGAATCGATGCATCGATGGACCGGCCTTCGAACCGGAAAACCCGCGTGTTGCCCAGAGCCGCAACCGGAGGAGGCGCAAACCATGCAAAGAGATTCGTCTGCTCATCGTGGGATTCGATGCGCCCATAGTCGGTCCACGCAAAGAAATTGACGATCCGACCATTTCCACTGATCAGTCCCACTTCGCCCGTCAGCCCATGGAAGCGAACGGCCGTAAAGCCCACGATCAGGATGAGCGCCACGCACAGCAGTCCGACTTGCCGAAATCCCACCTGAGGCAGTTGCCGACGTCGAACGACGAGCCAAGCCAAGGCCAGAAGAACCGTCATCAGAATGGGCGGGCGCACCCAAAATGCCAGACCCGAAACGATTCCCGTGACCAGAGCGCCTCGGCCCGTTTGAATCAGCCGAACCCACAACCAGGTGCTCGCCATCAGAAACAGGGAGTAGGGTACCTCGGACGAGAAGTAGCCCGAATAGGCGATCTGCGGCGGCCAAAGTGCCGTGATGAAGCCCACGGGCAGAAACGCCCAGGGTGTCGGCATCGCCCTCCGGGCAATCGCCATGGCGAAGGGAACGACCGCCGCACCTGAAACTGCCTGAATCCATCCGAGTTGCCCAAGGGATGGGGGGCCCAAAAGAAACAACCAGACCCCATACCACCAATGGGTGCCCGGTGGATAGACGGCCCAACTCCAGTCCGTGTCGGCACTTCCCGCCAGCCACTGCTGTGCGCGTGTGACGTAGCCTGCCATGTCGGAGTACACGACCTCGTCGGGCGGTTGGACGAAGGTCGTCCAAGCCACCCGGACAGCGAGGGCGAGACCAAACATCGAAACAGCGCCCACGGCGAAACCACGGGATGTCGCCCACCAGGAGATGGGTCCCCCCGGATCCGCAGATTCGCGCGCTGCCATGGGATCCCCGATGCCGCCCCCTGCCCTGCTGGCTGCAGGTCTACGGATGTAACGATCGGAGCCGCGCGCCCCACCGACCCTGTCCGAGAGCGCGGCTGTAATGCACCGTCAGGGATCGAGCCGGACGACCTCGTAATCCTCGATCACCGTATTTGCAAGCAACTTCTCGCACAACTCATTGGCCAAGTTTCGGGCCGCCACTTCATCGGCCGCATCCAGACGGACCTCGAACAACTTCCCCTGCCGCACCGAAGTCACTGCCTCATAGCCCAGCGACGCACAGGCCCGCGCGATGGCCTTACCCTGAGGATCCAGAACCTGCTGCTTGAGAGTCACGTGAACGAGGGCCTTCATGAGTTTCCTCCGAGTGTGCGTTCAAAAATCGCATCGACATGGTTCAGGGCAGCGTCCAAGCTGAAGGATCTCTCGATCTCCTCCTTCTCCAGGACGTCGGTAATGCGAGACTCAGAGAGAATGCGGTCGCGATAGTCGCCCCCATGCTCCCAAGTGTCCATGGCATGCCGCTGAACCAGAGCGTAGGCCTCTTCTCGGGACAGGCCCTTGCTCGTAAGTTCGAGCAGAACCTGACCGCTGAAGACGAGCCCCCTCGTCGATTCGAGGTTCTCGCGCATCCGGTCTGGGAAAACGACCAGCGTCTCAACCAGCCGGGCCAACCGGTCCAGCATGAAGTCGACGGTGACCGTCGCGTCGGGAAAAATCATCCGCTCGACCGAACTGTTGCTGATGTCGCGTTCATGCCAGAGAGCCAGGTTCTCGAGGGCCGTTGACGCATACCCCCGAACCACGCGTGCGAGGCCCGTCACGTTTTCGAAGCGCCACGGATTGCGCTTGTGGGGCATGGCAGACGACCCCTTCTGCCCCGCACCAAACTCCTCTTCCACCTCTCGCACCTCAGTTCGAGCCAGGTGTCTGAACTCGACACAGATCTTCTCCATGGATGATGCCAGGAGAGCCAGGGCGGTGATGAACGCCGCATGACGATCTCGTTGAACCACCTGGGTGGCGGCGGGCTCAAAACCAATCCCAAGCCGCTCGCAGACGGCCACTTCAACCTCCGGGGTGAGATGGGCAAAGGTCCCCACGGCACCCGACATCTTCCCGACCGCGGCCTCGGCCAGGGCTGCCTCCAATCGTTGCCCACCCCGGCGAATCTCCTCCTGGAACACCAGGAGCTTGAGGCCAAATGTGGTGGGTTCCGCGTGCACACCATGGGTTCGCCCCACGCAGGGCGTGTATTGAAATTCTCGAGCCCGGTCGAGCAACACCTGACGCAACCGTTCGGTACCCGCAACCAACAAGGCCCCTGCATCGCGGATCTGAAGCGCCAGGGCGGTGTCGAGCACATCACTCGAGGTCATCCCATAGTGGAGCCAGCGAGCTTCGGGTTGCCCAACACTTTCGGAGACCGCGGTAACGAAGGCGATGACGTCGTGACGGACCTCGGCCTCAATCTCGGCCACACGGTCCAAGTCCACGGACGCCCGTTCGCGGATGGCTCGAGCCGCATCGGCTGGGATCTCGCCACGCTCGGCCAGGACTTCACTGACAGCGATCTCCACCTCCAGCCATCGCTGATATTTCCCATCATCGGTCCAAATCGATTTCATTTCAGGTCGCGAATAGCGTTCGATCATCGCTTCAAATCCTCGGGTACACGTAGAAGAGCATGAGGTAGTACATCACAGGAATGGCGAGAAGAGGGGCATCAATTCGGTCGAGCACTCCCCCCATTCCGGGGAGCAGCCTTCCCGCATCCTTGACATCGGCATCGCGTTTCAAAAGAGATTCAGTCAGGTCTCCGACGATCCCCACGATGGCAAGGATCACAGCGAAACCCACGGTGGCCTGCCAGTCGAGAAGATGAGAGAACTGGGGCCAGAACACGTCCGACCCTGCCTTGGCGAGACACCCCCCCACCACGCCGGCCAGAATCCCGCCCAGGGCCCCTTCGACGGTCTTCCCCGGACTGATAGCCGATGCCAGTTTCCGGCGTCCGTAGGCGCGCCCTGCGAAATAAGCGCCCGCATCGCACAACACCACGACGAAGAGCGTGTACAACATCAGAAACGCGCCCGTGCCTGCCTCGACACCCAGCCTTGCCGCCGCACCAGCACCGTAATGATCGATCACGGAATGATCGAAGTTCCGGAGCACCACGGCGTGAGAAAGGAGCCAACCCACATAGACGATTCCGAAAAACGTGCCGGAAATACTCGCCATGGCCTCGTTGATGCGCTGGCGGCGCAACTCCATGACCATGGTTGCCAAAAGAGCGGCGGTGATCATGATCGTCGACCAGTTCACGCTCCCGTAGAAGGAGATGACCGGGAGCAAGGCTCCCGCCACCATCCCGAGCCCCACAGCAGGGTGCGCTCCCTTCTCCCGGAGCAGTTCGTAGATCTCGTATTCCCCCAACAGGACGATGATCACCACGACGGCCAGGTAGGTGAGCCCGCCCTGTGTGATGACATAGATCACTGCGGGGATCAGGATCGCCGCCGTCAACAGCCGGGGCCTGAGGTCCCCCCCCTGGCGCCTGGGTTTCGGCTCCAGGGGAGTCGCAGGTTGGGGGTGGAGAGGTGCTTCGCTCACGAGGACTCCGTGCCCTGGAAGGTCCGACGGTTGCTCATCTCCCCTCATCCGTTCCAGGCTCGGTTCTCGCCGCCCTCAGGCCGGTCGATCCAAACCCCCCACTGCCCCGCTCGGTCGAGTCGAGTTCCTCGACCTCGACCCATTCCGCCGGGGCCACGCGGGCCACCACGAGCTGCGCAATGCGATCCCCTCGCGAAACCGTGAAGGCCTCCGACGCGATATTACCGAGGATGACCTGAATCTCCCCCCTGAAGTCGGAATCGATGGTTCCCGGGGCATTGGGCAACACGATCCCGTGCCTCAGCGCCAAACCGCTGCGTGGCCGAATCTGGGCCTCGAAACCCTCGGGCAGCGCGATCGCAAAACCCGTGGGGATCGCGACGCGCTCTCCAGGGTCGAGCCGCACAGGTGCCTCCACGGCAGCATGCAGGTCGTAGCCTGCCGATCGAGGCGTCGCCCGCGAGGGAAGCGGCAGCTCGGCGTTCCCGGGAAGTCGAGCAATCTTCACCCGGGCCGTCGACATATCTACCTCAGGCGTTCGTCTGGGCCTCGGCGTCCGCCAGTGCCTCCTTGCGAGACAACCGAATACGGCCCGAGGGGTCGATGTCGATGCACTTGGCGAGAACCTCGTCTCCCTCCTCCAGGACGTCGGTCACCTGATCAACCCGGCCCTCGGCCAGGTGGCTGATGTGGATCAGGCCATCGGTTCCGGGGAAGATCTCCACGAAGGCCCCGAAATCCGTAATGCGCTTGACCTTACCCAAGTACACACGTTCGAGTTCAGCCTCCTGGGTCAACTCCTGCACCATGCCTTCAGCGCGCTCGAGCGCATCCCCATCCGGGGAGAAGATCGTGACTCGGCCCGAGTCATCGATGTCCAGCTTGGTATTGGTGGTCTCCTGGATGGCGCGGATCACCTTGCCTCCAGGCCCAATGACGTCCCGAATACGATCGGGCTTGATGGTGATCATCTTGACTCTCGGGGCGTAGCGCGAGAGCTCCGCTCGAGGCTGGAAGTCCTCGAATTCCGCGGAGGTTTCCTCAGCCATGCGGTCCAGGATGTGCAGACGTCCCTCATTGGCCTGGGCAAGAGCCCGCTCCATCACCGACCAGTCGACACTCTGGATCTTGATGTCCATTTGCAGGGCAGTGATTCCATCCCGGGTTCCAGCCACCTTGAAGTCCATGTCGCCCAGGTGATCCTCATCCCCGAGGATATCGGAGAGGATCTCCACCCGATCCCCATCTTCGATCAGCCCCATGGCGATCCCGGCCACGGGGGCCTTGAGAGGAACCCCCGCATCCATCAGCGACAGGGTCGCGCCACAGACGCTGGCCATGGACGAAGAGCCGTTGGATTCCAGAGTCTCGGAGACGACCCGAATCGTGTAGGGGAAGTCGTCCGCCTCCGGAAGGACTTCTCGGATGGCGCGCTCGGCGAGATTCCCGTGCCCCACCTCTCTGCGGCCCGGGCCCCGCAACATGCGGGCTTCGCCCACCGAGAAGGGCGGGAAATTGTAGTGCAGATAGAAGGACTTGCTCTGCCGTTCGACCAAGCCGTCAATGGTCTGCTCGTCACTGGACCCACCCAGAGTCGTGTAGACGATGGCCTGAGTCTCACCCCGCGTAAACAGAGCCACACCGTGCGGGCGAGGCACCGGGCGGACCTCGCAGGCGATGGGACGGACATCCGCGGCCCCTCTTCCATCGATGCGGGTGCCGTCATCCAGTATTCGCTTGCGAACGAGGTCCGAACGCAGATCGTGCAGAATGTCTTTGACGTCTGATTGGAGAGTACGCAGACCCTTTTCGCGACTCTCGATGGCCTCGAGCGTGTCGAGTGGGGCCGGCTCCTTGCGATAGGCATCGACGAAGCCCTGGAGCACCTCTCCCTCGATCTCGGCAATCGCCGAATACCGCTCGCCCTTGGTCTCGATGCGTACCGCTTCGGAAAGCGCGCTCTCCGCACGCGAGCGAACCTCGCCCTCCAACTCGGACCGATCAGCCGGCGGCGGCACCTCCCGACTGGGCACTCCGGCCAGCTTGATGAGCTCCTCCTGCAACCCAATGACCTCGACAATCTGGTCGTGAGCCTGCTTCAGCGTGTCGAGGATCTCGGCTTCCGGAACCACCTTGGCTGACCCTTCGACCATCACCAAAGCCGTGCGGCTACCGGCCACAACAATATCGAGATCGCTCTCCAAAACCTCCTCGGGGTTCGGATTGACGATCAACTCCCCATCCTGACGTCCCATTCGAACGGCGCCGATCGGGCCAATGAATGGAATGTCCGAGATTGAGAGCGCCGCAGAAGCCCCGATGAACGCCGGAATGTCCGGCGGTGCGGTGGGCTCAGCGGACAACACGGTCGCCGTGATCTGAGTTTCGTCCCGATAGCCTTCGGCGAACAACGGACGAATCGAGCGGTCGATGAAACGCGAGACCAGAACCTCGCGATCGGAAAGTCGACCTTCTCGCTTGAAAAAACCACCCGGGATCTTGCCTGCCGCCGAAGTCTTTTCGACAAAGTCGACGGTCAAGGGAAAGAAGTCGATCCCCGGCCGCGGGTTGGCACTGGTAGCCGTAACGAGTACGACCGTTTCACCGTAGGTCACAACGGCTGCACCAGCCGCCTGTTTTGCAAGCTTGCCGGTTTCGATCGACAGGGTTCGCCCGCCAAATTCCATCGAGACGGTCTGGGGTTGGAACCAATAAGAAGGCATGTACGTAGATCTCCTGATCTCACCTCAGCTCGGGCGTGCGCTCAACGTTCGAGCGCACCCGGGCAGTGCGGTGACGGTTGGGTTGGCCGACACGCGGGGAGAAACGAAGACCGTGATGAAATGCGGAATCAGCGATGGGCGATGCATGGCATCGCACATGGCGGACTTCCGCATTTCAAGACGCGAGTTCCGCGACGTCCAACTCTGTTGTGTAATTTAGGGTCGTGTTTCGCTCGTTCACACGAGCAGGCCCCAATCGCATCCTGCGATCAGCGCCGCAAACCCAGGCGCGCTATCAGCGCCTGGTATCGATTGGACTCAGTCCTCCTCAAATACTTGAGTAGCCGCCGGCGCTTGCTCACGAGCTGCAGCAGGCCTCGGCGAGAGTGGTGATCTTTTTTGTGGGTCTTGAAATGCTCAGCAAGTCCATTGATGCGCTCGGTCAAGAGTGCAACCTGGACCTCGGTGGACCCGGTGTCGTTGTCGTGGGCTTTATGGGACCCAATGGTCTTTTCTACGTCGGCCTTTGATAACAACTCGAACTCTCCATTGGACGGGTCTGACCCGTGTCCTGCGCTGTCTGAGGCTGCGCATCTCGCACCGAGCAGCCCGCCCTCTACCCAGCTCCGCTATTTCGCATCCACTGGGACTCTACCGGGTCCTCGGGACTCGCTACCTGCGGCTGTCCCTTCGATTCTGACCCGATGCCCGTCACCGAACCTTCTCCGGCTTGGCATTTTCCGCGGGCTCCCGGACCCTGAACCGCCTCTAAGCGACTCGGGTGCGGACGGGCGGGAGTGTGGCAAAGCTAGCTGGGCGGGGCAAGCGGCCGCTGAGACGTCTCCTTGGGGGCTGGGATCTTGAGGACTCGCACGGGGCGAATTCGGCGGCCCGGCGCCATCTCCATGATGGCGAGGAGGGCCCCATCGGGGCGAATCGCAGAGATCAGGGTCCCAGGTACGACAGGCGAGCGGGCTCCCTCGATCTCAGCACCATGAGCAACCTGGCCGACCTCCTCGTTTCTCAGCCTCAAAACCGGAAAGCCAAGGGCATTGATCGGGTGGACGAACCGATGAGCAATCTCTCCGGCCTCCGCCTCTCGGGCCAGCTGTTCTGGCGAAACTGCCTGATCTTCGGTAAATGGGCCGCTCAGGGTGCGGCGGAGAGACGCCAGATGCCCCCCACAACCCAGTTCGGTGCCCAGATCCGCTGCCAGAGCCCGGACATAGGTTCCTGCCGAGCAGTCGACTTCGATCGAGACCTCGGGAGGTTCGTATCCGCTCAATTCCAGGCGATCGATGGTTACGGTCTTCGGCGGTCGCTCGACTTCTTTCCCCGCTCGAGCCAGCCGGTGTAGCGGAACCCCATCCCGCTTGACCGCGCTGAACATCGGGGGCACCTGTTGGATCTCACCGACGAACCGCTTCGCGGCTGTGTGAAGGGCTGCCTCATCGGGCAGGGGCGCCTCCGAACGGTGGATCACCACTCCGTCCGCATCGAGCGTGTTCGTCTCCTCTCCTAGACGAACCGAACCGCGATAGGACTTGGCACCGGCCTGGAGAAAAGGAACCAGTTTGGTGGCCTCGCGAATCGCCAGGGGGAGGACGCCCGTAGCCAGAGGATCCAGGGTGCCCAGGTGGCCCACGCGCCGCGTCCCCAACCACCTTCGTGCTGCATCCACCACATCGTGCGACGTCCAGCCCGACGGTTTATCGACCACGAGAAACCCCGCCGGCCCCGGGGCCTCGTCCTCGGCTCGTCTACGCCTTCTCTTCATCTCTGAGCTCCGAAAGAACCTTCAGGGTATTCGTTCCAAGGGACAGGGAGGGGTCGAATCGAAACCTCAACTCTGGCACCCGCCGAAGCGGAAGGACCTGCGCGAGCCGATGCCGGACGAAAGAGGCTGCGCTCTCAAGACCCTCGGCAATTTCCTGGGTGGACTCCTCTCCGGCCGTCGTGGTCATAGAACTCCAAAATACCAGGGCCTGCGTCAGGTCCGGAGCGACGTCGACGCGTGTGAGCGTGACCAACCCAACACGAGGGTCCGTGACGTCCTCGCGCAACACTCGCGCCAATTCTTCGCGTAACTGCTCAGCCACACGCTCGGTCCTTCTCGACACCACTCCTCCACTCGCGCCCGGGGTTCGCGCCTATGAACGCCAATGGGCCGGCTAGGTCTCGGGTTCCCAAGGGTCTCCGTCCTCTCCAGCAAGGACCTCACTCCCCTCTTCAATGCCGGGGTCCCCCGGTTGTCCCATTCCCTCGTACGGCAGGTCGGTGATCTCGACGTCCGATCCCAGAACTTCGGCAAGATGGAGTTCCTCGATGAATTCCAAGGCTCGATCGAGCTGACGACGAACTCCCACTGCATCCGTACCAGTACATGCCAACCCGATCACCGCCAGTTGCCACGTGCCCTGCCCCCCAACCTCAGCAACCGAGAGATTGAAACGATTACGGACGCGCTGGATTACCGAACGAACGACCCCTCGTTTCCGTTTCAAGGAGCGGGAGTCATGGACCATCAACTCGACGATCGCAGCTCCAACGATCATTCGAGCGTCGCCGGCTTCTCCTCGAGGACGTAGGCTTCGATCACGTCCCCCACCTTCACATCGTTGTAGCCTTCGATCCCGATTCCACACTCGAAACCGGTCGCCACTTCGCGCGCATCGTCCTTGAAGCGCTTCAGAGACCCAATCGTGCCCTCATAGACCTGGACACCATCGCGGATCAGGCGGCATTGGGTTCCGCGCCGCACAAGCCCCTCGCTCACGTAGGAGCCTGCGATGGTCCCGGATTTCGGAATCGTAAAGGTCTCGCGCACCTCGACCCGACCGAGGAACTCTTCGGTGACCTTGGGCGGCAAAAGGCCGATCATTGCATTGGTGATGTCTTCCGTGGCCTCGTAGATGACCTGGTACACGCGGACATCCACCCCCTGACCCTCGGCGGCCCTGCGGCCAGCGGGATCGGGGCGAACGTGGAAGGCGACGATGATCGCGCCGCTCGCTTTGGCGAGCATGACGTCGGTCTCCGTAATCGCACCCACGCCGGAGTGCAGGACGTTCACCTTCACCGTATCCGTCGAGAGTTTCCCCAGCGCCTCGCGCAGAGCCTCCACCGACCCCTGGACGTCGGCCTTGACCACCAGGGAGAGCTCCTTGACCCCCTCACCCTGGGACTGGCTGAAGAAATCCTCGAGGCTGACCGCAGGACGCTGCGACTCACCGACTTCCTTACGCAGTTCGGAGAGCCGATGGTCGACGATATTCTTAGCGATCCGTTCGCTGTCGACGACGTTGAACGCCTCCCCTGCCTCGGGGACTTCGGAGAGACCGATCAATCGAACCGGCGTGGAAGGCGGTGCGTCCTTGACCCGCTTGTGATTCTCGTCCTCCATGGCCCGCACGCGTCCCGAAGAACTGCCGACGACGAGAACATCTCCCTTTCGCAGCGTCCCATCCTCGACCAGTACGGTCGCGACCGGTCCCCGCCCTCGGTCGAGATGAGCTTCCAACACCACACCTTTGGCTCGTCGCTTGGCGTTGGCGCGAAGTTCCAACAACTCGGCTTGAAGCGAGAGCATCTCGAGCAACCGATCGAGGCCCGTACCCTGGGTCGCAGAGACATCGACGCAAATCACTTCGCCACCGAACTCCTCGGAGACCAGACCGTGCTCCATGAGGCGCTGACGCAGCTGTTGGCCGTCTGCCCCGGGGAGATCGATCTTGTTGACCGCAACGACGATCGGCACGCCTGCAGCAGTCGAGTGATCGATGGCTTCGATCGTCTGCGGCATGATGCCCTCTGTCGCTGCGACCACGAGCACGACGATGTCGGTTACCTGCGCGCCTCGAGCTCGCATCGCAGTAAACGCGGCATGGCCTGGCGTGTCGATGAACGTAAGCTTCTTTCCGTCGACGTCGACTTGATAGGCACCAACGTGCTGAGTAATCCCACCGGCCTCACCCGACACCACATCGGTCCGTCTCAGCGCATCGAGGAGAGACGTCTTTCCATGGTCGACGTGTCCCATCACAGTGATCACGGGAGGTCGGTTTTCGAGAGATTCACTCTCCTCCTGCTCCTCCTCGGCAACCTCCAAAAAGGCATCCTCTTTGAAACCGACGTCCTGAACCTCGTAGCCAAACTCCGCCGCCACGCGCTTGGCCGTGTCGAAGTCGAGCAGTTGGTTGATCGAGAGCATCGTCCCCAACGCCATCAGCTTGCGCTGAATCTCCGGTGCCTTGGCACCCAGCAGGCGTGCGAGATCACGAACCGAGACGGTTCCATCGATTTTGACGACCTGAGCGACCGTCTTCGGGGCCTCCACGGCAGCCGGCTTGTGAGCTGCGTCTCGACGACGCTTTCGGGGCGACGTGATCGCGCGGGGCGCCAAAGTCACCTGACGCCGCATGGGCCCACGACTCGTGGCCTGCCGCGCGAGATTCTCCTGCTCCCGCAGGTTGACGACCTCGCGAACCAACTTGCGCTGCTTGGCACCGTTCCTTTCCGAGTCTCCGCTTGGACCGGGTGAAGGTGCAGGCGCGGCTGCGGCAGGTCTCTTGATCGGCTCCTCAGCCTGAGGCTCTTCGGCCGGCTCCTCGGAGGTCGGTTCCGCCGCCTCCTCTTCGGGTTCTTCAGGCTCCGCCGCCGGCTCCTCGGGAACGGACTCCGGAGCGGGCGCCTCGGCGGCGACCTCCTCAGTGACCGGTGCCACTGACTCACTGGTTTCGGTGGGTACAGCCTCCTCCACCAAAGCAGCCGCTTCCTCGGGTTCGCCAGCAATCGGCTCGGGAACCTCTTCAGGCTTGGGCGCAGCCGGCGCTTTTCTGCGCCGGCGAATGACAGCAGTCCCCGAGGCCCGCTCCACCCGCTGCTCGGTCATCTGCCGCTTCGGTTTCGGTCCGCCCAGCTTTTCGCGGAGAAGCGCAGCGGTCTCTTCGTCGACTGCTGCCATGGGGCTCTTCAACGCAATGCCCACGGAGGATGCTTTTTCGACCAGCTCCGACCGCTCGATGCCGAGTTCTTCAGCGATCTTGTATGCCCTGATGTTCGCCATCCAGTCCTTCGGGTGCTTTAGAGTCGCCTGGAGGTGGCCTCAACCGCCCACCTCTTGGGGATCTCATCTCGGGTGCAATGGTGTCCGAGGTGCTTACCGCACCTCAAGCGTCAGCCGACTCTCCACGGGAGTCGGACGTTTCTTCCCCCAGTCCCGGCGCCAACTCGTCACCTGGACTCGCCTGCTCACTCGACGCCGCACTTTCCGCCACGCGCTCCTGCTCCACGCGCAAAGCCTCCTGGCGGGCGGCCTCTTCTTCTTCCGCTCGCTTCTGCTCCGCGAGTACCGCCGACCTGGCCTTGATCTCGGCGGCTCCCTCTTCGTTGATTCCTGGGATCGACGTCAGCAGATCTTCCTGGCAATTCGCGAGATCCTCGAGAGAAGTGATCCCCTGCTGTAGCAACAGTTCGGCATCAGCTTCTCCACAACCCTCGACTACCGATACGGCCTCCGCGAGCCACTGTGCGAGTTCGCGCATCTTCGACTCGCTCTTCATGTCGATCTTCCAGCCCGTCAACTGAACGGCCAGGCGAACGTTCTGGCCCTTCCGGCCGATGGCCAGAGACAGTTGGTCATCCGGCACGATTACGTCCATGGATTTTTCGCGATCGTCGATGATCACTTTCGAAACCTGAGCAGGCGAGAGCGCAGAGCAGACGTAGCGAGCCGGATCCGGGCTCCAGGGAACGATGTCGATCCGCTCTCCGCGGAGCTCCTGAACCACGGATTGAACCCGGCTCCCCTTCATTCCGACACAAGCGCCCACGGGATCCACATCACTGTCGCGAGAGACCACCGCGATCTTGGAACGCCCGCCGGGTTCGCGGGCAGCCGAATGAATGGACACGATGCCCTCGTACATCTCGGGCACTTCCTGCTCGAACAATTTGGTGAGCATCTCGATGCATGCGCGAGACAGGATGATCTGGGACCCCTTGGTCGCTTTGTTGACATCGATCACATAGGCGCGAACACGATCGTTGGCGCGATAGACCTCGCGGGGGATCTGCTCCTTGAGAGGCAGAACCGCCTCCGCTCGGCCCAGATCCACGATGATGGACCCCTTCTCGAACCGCGTGACGATGCCATTGACCACCTCGCCTTTACGATCCTTGTATTCGTTGTAGACGTTGTCTCGCTCGGCATCCCGGATGCGTTGAATGATCACCTGCTTCGCGGTCTGGGCGATGATCCTCCCAAAGCCGGAACTGTCGATCTTCACGCCGATTTCATCCCCAATCTCGGCTTCGGGATCAAACTCCTGGGCTCGTGCGATGGCGATCTGTGTCTCGTCGTCGGTGACACTCTCCACCACCTCACGGAACTCGAACAACTCGATCTCGCCGAGTTCATCGTTGTACCGGGCGTCGATTTCGCGATCTTGCCCTTCGCGACGCGCCGCCTGCCCCATCGCCTCTTCGAGCGCTGAGATGATCTCGTCGCGATCGATTCCCTTGTCCTTGGCAACCTGTTCGATTTCGCGTTTTAGACCGAGCATCGAAGAATCCTCCGCGACCTCAACCCGATGTCACTTCGGGCGCGAAGTCGGAGCGGGTGAACTCGTACACGAGATTCGCCTTGGCCACCTCGTCGAAGGGGATGCCCACAGTGCGTCCCTCTACCTCGACGCGAGCGATCTCGCCGTCGAATGCCAACAGCTTTCCGCGAAAACGACGTCTCCCGTCGAGGGGTTCGCGGGTCTGCAGTTTGATTTCGAAGCCACATGCCGCTTCGAAATCCTTTTGTCGGGCCAGAATGCGGTCCAATCCGGGTGACGAGACTTCGAGCTGATACGAAACGGGAATGGGGTCGGCAGCGTCGAAGTTGGTGCTGAGTTCGCGGGCGACTTCGGCACATTGATCGATGGGAACACGGCCATCGCTCTGAGGCGTGTCGACGATAACCCTCACCTGCCACGGCTGTTTGCCGCGATTGATCAACACGTCCACCAACTCGAGCCCGGCGTCTCCGACGACGGGATCGATCAGTGTTCTCAACTCTGAGGGAATTTCCCGATGCACCCACTATTCGCCTTAAAAAAAAAGCGGACGAACCGCCCACTTCCCGCGAACCTTCGGAACGCGTCTCCTGGCAATCCCACACCCTGAAACCGCGGCGCCTTACCGGCGTCGGCTGCTTCCCGGCGGAGAACCGCCAACCAAACCATCGATCATCGCTACATCACGTCACATGTCGGCCTAGACCAACTTGCCAGGCGCCGATCGCATACCAATTGCACCATCCCTCGTTTCCAGCGCGCAGCCTCCGCGAAATCGTCTTCGGAACTGAGCCCGTCACGATCTTCACGGCTTGGCATCCGCCGCGTCGAGATGGCCGCAAAACAATTGCGATCCAACAGCTAAGCCCGCGTAAACTAACTGAATTACCGGGAGACTGCAATCGTTCGGAGAACTCGGGGCGACACCTCACCCCCCCTGGGGAGTCTCCAGTGCACCCACCAGATCAGCGATCCGGGCAAAACCATGCCGTGCCGCGTATTCGGCGATCCCCGTGACGATTTGTCCCGCCACACCCGGGTCGAGATAGTTGGCAGTACCGACCTGGACGGCCGTCGCACCGCATAGTAGGAATTTCACCGCATCCTCGGCACTGGCAATCCCACCAATTCCGCAGATCGGTAGATCGACCGCCGAGGCTGCCTGCCAGACCATCCTCAGGGCGATTGGACGGATGGCTGGCCCCGACAGTCCTCCCAGACCATTGGCCAAAACCGGTCGTCGGGTATCGACGTCCACGTCGAGAGCCTGAACGGCATTGATGAGGCACAGGCCATCGGCCCCCTCGGCCTCGGCCACCCGGGCCATCTCAGCGATGCTGGTAACGTTGGGCGAGAGTTTGACGAGCATTGGAAGACGCGTCGACTGACGCACCGTCCGCACCAGGGCCGCTAGCGCCTTCGGATCCTGTCCGAACTCGATTCCCCCGGCCTTCACGTGGGGGCAGGAAGCATTGACCTCGATGCCGGCCACTCCGGAGACCCCGTCGAGCCGTTCGGTCACACGGCCGTACAGCTCGATCTCCGTGCCAAAGACACTGGCAATTACCGTGACTTCGTCGGATAGAGCAGGCAAACGTTCCCGAATGAATGCTTCAACACCGACATTCTCGAGGCTGATGGCGTTGAGCATCCCCGAGGGTGCTTCCGCGATCCGGGGGGGAGGATTTCCAGTTCGTGGCTCGAGCGTCAGGCTCTTGGCCACGAATCCCCCGAGGCTTTCGAGCTCCAGGAAGGGCGAAAACTCGGTCCCGTAGCCGAAAGTCCCCGAGGCCGTCAGAACCGGATTCCGAAGTTCGATGCCCCCCAAATCCACCGTCATGTCGACCTGATCAGGCGTCAAGGCATCGCCTCCCAGGTCACCGTGGAAGCCTCGAAGACGGGCCCGGTGTTGCAGACCAGCGCGTAGCCCCCCGCGCGAATCGGCGCTGCACACCCGAGACAGACTCCGAATCCGCAAGCCATGTTGTTCTCGAGAGAAGCCCAGCAGGTCGCTCCACGCGCGGCCGCGATCTCGGCCACACGGGCCATCATGGGGGTGGGGCCGCAACTGAACACCGTCGGCGGAGGACTTTGAGCCTCGTCCAGGACGCGCTCCAGGAGTTGCGTGACCAGGCCCTGTTCTCCGCGACTTCCATCCTCGGTGGCGATCCGAATTTCGAGGTCGTCGACCGCCTCGAAATCCTCCACCCCCATCAGATCGTCCCGGCTTCCCGCCCCCAAGAGCAGCATGGCCGTGGGGGCTTCACGGATTGCCAAGGCGTAGAGGGAGGCGATCCCGGTCCCGCCTCCGACGAGAACACAAGCCCCCGCTTCCGGAACCCGGGGAAACGGGCGACCCAGAGGACCCACAACCCCAACGACCTGGCCCGTCAGCGCCTCGGCCATGAGCGCGGTCCCTCGACCTGTCACCTTGAACAGAAACTCGACGAGGTGGCCATCGTCGGTCGCCTGGCTGCGAAAGACCGCCATGGGCCTGGGCAAAAGGGGGTCCGTGCGCGGAACCGCAGACCGCGCGCCGGGTGAGAGCATGGCGAACTGCCCGGGCTCGGACCCGGGCCATCCCGGCACGAGCAGCGAGATGCGGCGATTCGAGCCGCCTTCATGGCGAACCTCCACCACCGTCCCATCGGCACGAATCGGCGGGTGCAGGGGGGGGGTGGCCATGTCGCGAGGACCCGCGGGCGATTGTGCCAATAGGAACCTCGAAAGCTCAGGGGGTGGTGGGTGGTTTGCGGGTCGGCCCGCACCGTTGAGAGGGTCCACGGATCCCCTCTAACTTGCTGAAAGGTCTAATCAAACCCGGCCCCCGGGGCAAGTGGTTCGGGACAAGATTCGCGGTCCGACGGCTGATCCCCCAAGCGGTCACAGTCCTGGCTCCACACGAGCGGACTGCATGGCGCGGGTGTCGTCCCCACCCCCCGTGAGAATCGTCCCCAATTGAGCCACCAGATCCTGGTGGAGCCGGTGCCCACCACGTTCAACTTCCAGTCGTCCTTCCAACCGCACCCCCAGGGTTGCCAAATCCCCGATCAGATCCAGCGCCTTGTGCCGTGCAAACTCGTCGGGCCAGCGCAGACCGTCCCTGTTGAGCACATCGTGATCATCGAGAACGATTGCGTTCGCCCGAGATCCACCGATCGCAAAACCCTCGGCACGCATCGCCTCGATTTCCGCCAGAAACCCGAAGGTTCGCGCGGGTGCGATCTCGCGCTCGAAAAATTCCGGATCGTCGAGGTCGAACTCGAACTTCTGCCGACCGATCCGTGGGTGAGGAAAGTCCACACAAACGGAAGCCCTCAAGCCGCGGGAAGGAGAGACGCGAACGAACCGCTCTCCGTCGCGAACCTCGACCGAACGGGTGACCCGGAACCTTGCGCGGGGGCAGTTCTGCTCAACGACCCCCGCACCGCGCAGGAGTGCAACGAATGGACGCGCGCTGCCATCCAGTATCGGCACCTCGGACCCGCTTATTTTCAGGAACAAATTATCGATACCGAGGCCATAGAGCGCTGCCAACAGGTGCTCCACCGTTCCCACGCCGTCATCTCCACTGCCCAAGCTGGTGGCGAACCGAGTGGAGGTCACGACCCCGGGTTGCAGAGCGATCGGCTGCGCTCCGGGTCGATCCACACGGGTCAGCACAACACCCGTCTCCGGAGGAGCGGGCAGCAGGGTGACGCGGGCGAACTTCCCCGAATGCAGACCGATCCCTTCGCAGGAAACCACTTCGGCGATGGTTCTCTGGCCCATGTCGGGAGGTCCCCCGGAACCGAGCGCCGCCGGGGCTAGGCCTTACGAACGCTCGAAGCCGAAGCTTATGCGATCTCCTCGCTCGGCGCTTTGTCCGAGGGGGGCTGTACACCCATCGCACTTCTGAGTTCTGCGATGATCTCCCGAGCCGACTGATAACGATCGCCAGGATCTTTTTCGAGACAGCGCAGGATGATCGCAGCGATGTGCTCAGGAAGGTCTGGCTGCATATCCATCGGGTTGGGTGGCGCAGTATGGACGTGGTGGTAGGGAAGGTTCCCCTCCCGGAAGGGAAGCCTGCCCGTGGCGAGTTCAAACAGAGTGACCCCCAGGGAATACAAGTCGGTCCGGTGGTCCACATCATCACCCAGGGTCTGTTCGGGACTCATGTAATAGGGCGTACCCGATACGATCGTCGTCTGATTCCTCAACTCCTCCAAAACCTTGGCGAGACCGAAGTCCATGATCTTGGTAGCCCTGCCCTTCGTCCACATCGTGTTGGCGGTCTTGATGTCGCGGTGGACGATCAACTTGTCATGAGCATAGGCCAACGCATCACACATGTGCGTCATTACATGGACGAAACCGGTCGGAGAGATCGGACCGCGATGATCGACAATCTCTTTCAGGGTATTGCCCTCGACGTGCTCCATCGCGATGTAATAAACACCATTCTGCTCACCCGCATCGTATACGGTCACGATGTTCGGGTGATTGAGCCGCGCCGCACTCTTCGCCTCTCGAAGAAAGTTCTGGAGAGTCCGCGAATTGTCTGCGAAGGATTCCGGAAGCACCTTAAAAGCGACGCTGCGGTCCAAAACCGTGTCGCGAGCCGCGTAGACGACGCCCATGCCGCCTCGCCCCAGGGTCTCGAAGATCTGATATCGACCAGAACCTGAGTCCGAAGACATCCCGCCGCGCCCGAAAGGGGCCGCCTCGGGAGGGAGAGCCTCGGCGGCCTCGATCCGTTCGCGAACGCCCACGAGCCTCTCTTCGACGTCTGCGAACGCATAATCGTAGGCGAGGATTCTCTCGTAGAGTCCCCCAGCGACTTCGACGTCGTCGCACTCGTCGTGGGCCGCAGCGAGCTCATAGAACGCGTGAACGCTGTCGGGCCCGACCTCTTCAACGGACAGCGCGTGACGCAATTTCCGCACCGCCAAAGACGGTTTTCCAGCCTCGCGGAAGATCCCTCCCAGCAGAGCCAAGGATCCCAGGCGATCCCGATGGTCGACGGCAACGGACTGAATCACCCGAATCGCCTCGTCGATCCGTTTCTCACGCCACAGGATCTTCGCGGCTCGTAGGGGTTCGCCGGCTTTGTCGAGCATGGCGGCTTCACCGACGGGATCTCCCATCAATGCGTAACACTCGGCCGCTGCAAACCCCTGTTCCGCCCGCTCGAAACAATCCGCAGCCCGCGGCAGGTCCTCTGCCTGACGGAACATCTCGCCAGCCTTCTCCCACTCCCCACACTGCTCAAAGCAGGTCGCGGCCCGCGCATGAATCTCCGCGGTCCGGTACGACTCCGCTGCGCTCAACAGATCACCCGCCTCTTCGAACAGACCGCCGGCGCGTTCCAATTCACCCTTGGTGCGGAGGTGTTCTGCGAGGATCCGCGCGGCTTCGGTCGTTTCCCCCAAGCGCTTCAGGATTTCAGCGCTGGCCGGCGCATCTCCGGCGTCAAGGAGAAGATTTGCCGCCTCGCGCTCGCGTCCACGAGCCAGGGCCACCTGAGCTGCCTCGGCGTTGCAACGCGCTCGGGTCAGAATTCGCTGGGCATCAGCTTCCAGCCCTGCGCGACGAAACAAGGCTCCAGCCATTCGGTGGAGATCGACGAGTTTCGAGCGCTGGGCCTCCGAGCGTTGTTCCAAGGACCCGCTCTCATTGATCAACTCCTCGACGCAGCGCGCCGCCTCCTCCCACCGATCACACTTCGCATAGGCCTCGGCGGCCTCTCGGGGAAAGCCAGACTGGGCGAAACACTCCGCTGCGCGAAGATCGCGACCGGCCTCGAGAAACGACTCCGCTGCCAACAGGAGGTTTCCCGCCTGAATTTGACTTTCGGCAGCCAGCTCGAATTCTCCCCTCTCCCGTAACAGACCGGCAGCCACGTCATGGGCTTCGGCCTGTACATAGAAGGAGGTGGCCTCCTCCAGACGGCCCTCGGCGTGGAGCAGTTCAGCCGCCCGAAGCGGAAGATCAGCGGTTTCGAAGTGACGAACCGCGGCGTCGATCCACTGGTACTCGACGGCGAGCTCCGCAGCGGCCAGGGGTTCGCCGCCTCGCGCGAGCGAGGCTACCTCTCGGCGCAATTTGCGAGGGGGGCGGGTTGCGGAGCCGATGACACCG
Source organism: Myxococcota bacterium (assembly GCA_022447545.1). Classification (GTDB taxonomy): domain Bacteria; phylum Myxococcota_A; class UBA9160; order UBA9160; family SMWR01; genus JAKVBI01. The sequence continues at coordinate 36,068 of JAKVBI010000024.1, read as the reverse complement.
GAGCCTTCTCCCGTATCGCGCACAGGCCCCCGCCGTCGGATCAGGAGGGCCGAGCCCAACAACAACGCTCCGAGTCCCCCGGCCAGGGTCGCCCCGGAAGGGTGGCTGGCCCTGGCGGTGAACAGAGGAAGTTTCACTCGCTTGGAGAGGTCCCGCACCGGACGCGATTCGACCCAACCCGACAGTTCCTCGTGGACGTCACGGACGGCTCGGAACTCGGAGTCGCGCGCCCATTCGAGACTGAGCCCCGAAAACACCAGCAGCATGGCCCCCAGGGCCATGGCAAACGCGCGAAGGATGGGCACGAGATGCGCCAAGGTGAAGGCAGAACTCCCAAATCGCGCGCTGGGACTCGACCCGCGCGCCTTTTCTGCCTATCGGCCAGGGCACAGATTCCGTTGAGCTGGAAATCGTGTGGTTTTCGGCCCGTTCTAACGTCAGGGGCCGCACCGCATTGGGAATTCCCCGGCGGCGGTGCTTAAAGCAATTCGGGCTGCTCGCGACCATCGCGGGAGGGCACGCCGAAGTACTCGCGAGACAGCCGCGTCGCCACTCTCCCGCGTGGAGTACGGGCCAGGAACCCCTCGTGGATCAAATAGGGCTCCACGACGTCTTCCAAGGTTCCACGGTCCTCCCCAACGGCTGCCGCCAGGGTGTCGAGCCCCACGGGCCCACCGTCGAATTTTTCCAGCAGGGTCAGGAGCAGGCTGCGATCGAGACGGTCAAAGCCCGAGTCGTCGACGTCGAGGCATTCGAGTGCGTATCGTGCCCGCTCGCGGTCGATGGCCCGGTCCATTCCGTCGGCGACCTGAGCGAAGTCCCGCACACGGCGAAGCAATCGATTCGCGATACGCGGCGTGCCCCGCGAACGACTCGCCAACTCCCGGCGTGCTTCCTGCTCGACATGGATTCCCAACAAGCCCGCCGAGCGATCGACGATCCGCTCGAGATCCGCTGCGGAGTAATACTCGAGCCTTGCCACCCAGCCAAAGCGGTCGCGAAGCGGCGATGTCAGGAGTCCGGCCCGCGTGGTCGCTCCCACCAACGTGAAGCGCGGCAGATCGAGGCGCATCGAACGGGCAGTCGGTCCCTGCCCGATCATAATGTCGAGTTGAAAATCCTCCATCGCGGGATACAGGATCTCTTCGACTGCCGCGGGCAAACGGTGGATCTCATCGATGAACAACACGTCGCCCGCCTCGAGATTCGAGAGCAGTGCGGCCAGGTCTCCTGGTCGCTCGACGGCGGGCCCGCTCGTGGCGCGCAGTGGCGCGCCCATCTCCCGGGCCACCACGTGGGCGAGGGAGGTCTTTCCCAGTCCGGGTGGCCCGTGGAAGAGCACGTGGTCCAGAGGCTCGAGCCGCTCGCGTGCGGCACGGATGAACACCGAAAGGTTCTCCCTCAAGCGGTTCTGACCGATCATCTGCTGGAGATTCTCGGGTCGAAGCTGCTGTTCGATACGAGACTCCCCGGGCAGCTCAGCTGCAGTCAACTCCGCTCGCTGGGATTCCGTCTCGTTCAACGCGCCATCCCCTTCAACGCCGCGCGCACCACTGCTTCTAGACTGGCGTCCTCACCTACTTCCTGCAGGGCTGCATCCAGCACCTGCTGAGCGTGGGCCTTGGGATACCCGAGATTCAACAATGCGGACTGTGCGTGTTCGTAGACCTCGGACTCGCTAGCCCCCGCCCCCGATGGATCGACCACGTCTCCACTTTCGACAAGGACCGCCGCCAGCTCATCTACACGGTCGCCGAGATCGACGATCATGCGCTCTGCCATCTTGGCACCGATACCAGGAACGGCCCGAAGAAGGGACGCGCGTGAATCGCGGATCGCAGCGAGCAGTTCGGCAGGGGCAATCCCGGAGACGATGGTCTGGGCGAGCTTCGGCCCCACCCGGTTGGCGTTCAGCAACAGTTCGAAGGCCGCCCGCTCGGCTCGCGTCATGAACCCGTAGAGCGCGATCGAGGACTCGCGAACGTGGGTGTGAACATGTAGCGCCACCGTCTTGCCCACGTCGGGTAACTCGGTGAATGTGGAAAGGGGAATGGCCACCTCGTAGCCAACCCCCCCAACGTCGATAACGACACGCGTGGGCGCGAGCTCGACCAACAGGCCTTCGAGGCGAGCAATCACCGAACACGCCTCACCGCCACGCGGCTCGAGCGCCGGGACGTGCGTTTCCTCGGTCTCTGAATCGCCTCGAGGGTGGCCAGCCGCCCGGCCTGAGCGTGACAAATCGCCGCCGCCAGCGCATCCGCAGCGTCTCCGGCTGGATCCGTGTCGAGGTCCAACACGCGACGCACCATGGACTTCATCTGGCTCTTGTTGGCGCGCCCACTACCCGTCACGCTCTGTTTGATCGTGGCAGGAGCGTATTCGAACACGGCGATGCCGGCTGCGCCGATTGCAGCCATGATGGCTCCGCGGGCCTGGCCCAATACCAGTGCCGAGCGGGGACTCGTTGCACTGGGCATGAAGACCTCCTCGACCACTGCGACATCTGGAGCGTGCCGTTCAATCACCTCGAGAACGAGTCGATGAAGCTGGTCGAGCTTCCCCGCGAGGGTCAAGCTTCTGGTCAGTTCGAGATTCCCATGGGCGACGTGGCTGATCTCGCTTCGATCACGCTGAACGACGCCGAATCCCGTCACCTTGGAGCCCGGGTCGATACCCAGAACGCGCATGGCGGATTCCCTGGATCAAGGGCACTGCCGAGTTCGCGTGGAGGACGGATCGAGCGGCAGCAGGAGGCTATAGCCCCGACATCTTAGCCCGCTATCCGAGCCATTTCCTCTTCGCTGATATCGAAGTTGGCGTAAACGCTCTGAACGTCGTCGAGATCCTCTAGAGCATCTGCCACGGACAGCATCCTCTCGGCATCCGCTCCCTCCAGGGTGACCGTGGTCGACGGCTCCATTCGAATGTCCGCGCCCGCCGGCTGGAAGCCTTTCTCTTCGAGCGCTCGCTTGACGCTCTCGAAGCTTCCCGGCGCAGTAACGACATCGACGGTGCCCCCTTCCTCCACCACATCTTCGGCCCCGGTATCGAGAGCGATCTCAAGGAGAGAATCGCCGTCGATTCCCTCCTCCTCGAAGCTGATCCAACCCTTCTTCTCGAACAGGTAGGAGACGCAGCCACTTGCCCCCAGGTTTCCACCGAACTTCGTCAGTACGTGCCGCACCTCACCCACCGTTCGGTTCTTGTTGTCGGTCAGAACCTCAACGTATATGGCCGTTCCTCCGGGGCCGTAGCCCTCGTAGATGGCTTCTTCGTAGCTCCCGCCCTCGTCGGCTCCAGTGCCCTTCTTGATCGCGCGCTCAATATTGTCCTTGGGCATGTTGCTGGCCCGAGCCTTTTCAATGGCCAGCCGCAGACGCGGGTTGGAATCCGGCTCACCGCCTCCCAGACTCGCAGCCGTTGCGATCTCTCGAATCAACTTGGTGAAGGCTTTCCCGCGCTTGGCGTCGGCTGCGCCCTTCTTGCGCTTGATGGTCGACCATTTCGAGTGCCCGGACATTTGACCTCATCTCCCACGCCAGCGTGGTCCCTCTTGCTCTGACCCTGGGGCGACTCCCCGGCCCCCATGTTTACTCGGATGGAGGCTGCGCTTCAATGCGCCCGGGTGCAGATCCCCGGGGGGTTGCGTTTCAGACCCAACCGATGTCTGCCGATAGCGCAGCACGGGCCGCATTCGCCCCGGGGAGGCTGTCGTGGCGGAAGTCGCCATCGGAATCGATCTGGGCACGAGCAACTCGAGCGTCGCACACGCGTCCGAGGGAAATGTCGAGGTCTTCACCAACATCTACGGCGAGACCATCACAGCCAGCGTCGTGGCCTTCGAAGCCAATGGGGACATTGAGGTCGGCAACGCCGCCCGCGCGAATATCATCCGGGATCCAGCGAACACCGTCTACTCCGCAAAGCGCCTGATTGGCCGCTACTTCTTCTCCGAGGAGGTCAAGAAGGCCCGAGCCTTCTACGGTTACTCGATCGAGGAGGCCGAAAACCACGGCATCCGAATCCGTATCCGCGACGAGGAGTTCTCTCTCCCTGAAGTCTCCGCCATGGTGCTCCGAGAATTGAAAGCCATCGCGGAAACCCGGCTCGGAACGCCAGTCTCCAAGGCGGTGATCACCGTTCCCGCCTATTTCAACGACAATCAGCGTCAGGCTACCGTGGATGCGGGAAGAATCGCGGGCCTCGAGGTTCTCAGAATCGTCAACGAACCAACGGCCGCGGCCCTCGCTTACGGATTCGGCAAAGGACTCCAGCAGCGCGTCGCCGTCTACGATCTTGGCGGCGGCACCTTCGACTTCTCCATCCTGGAGATCGGTGACGATGTATTCGAGGTGCTCTCCACCGCGGGCGATACTTTCCTGGGCGGTGACGATTTCGATGATCGGCTCATCGACCTGCTCGCCGACGAATTCCATGCGACTCACGGAATCGATCTCCGCCACGATCGCCAGTCTCTCGAGATGCTGAAAGTCGCCTCGGAGGATGCCAAGAAGGGACTGTCTGAAGACCCCGAGGTCGAAATCCAGCTGCTGGACATTGCCGAAGGCCCGTCCGGCCCCCTGTCCATCGAGCGTCGGCTCGGACATGATGAGTTCGCCAGACTCGTGGGAGACCTCGTCCAGCGCACCTTCAAGGTGTGCGATGAGGCCCTGCAACAGGCGGGAATCGTGGCCTCGGATCTAGACGGTGTCGTGCTCGTGGGAGGCCCCACACGTCTGCCTTTGATTCGCGAAGCAGTCACCACATACTTCCAGCAGGAGCCCAAGACCGACATCGACCCGGACCTAGTGGTCGCAATGGGAGCGGCCATTCACGCGGATTCCCTCGTGGACCCCCAGAGTTCATGCCAACTGCTGGACGTGACGCCGCTGTCCCTGCGAATCGGAGTCGCCGGCGGGCTCGCGGAGACGTTGATCGAGCGGAACACGCCTGTCCCCATCGAACAGACCCGAACATTTACCACCTTCAGGGACCACCAGGAGTCAGTGGCGATCCGAATCTTTCAGGGCGAGTCACACGAGGCCTCTGAGAACGCACTACTCGGCGAGTTCGAGTTCGCGGGTTTCGAGAAGGCGCTGCGGGGAGAGGTCGAAATCGATGTGACGTTCGAGATCGACGCTGACGGGATCGTCAATGTTACGGCCCGGGACCGCACAACCCATGGCGAAGTTTCGAAGCGGATTACCTTGTCGTCGGGCCTCACGAAGTCCGAAATCGAGTCCATCGTGGCGCGAGGCGATGCGGAACGACTCACCCAGGCCACTCTCCCCCCGGTCGAGGAGAACATCGAGAGAGAACCCGCTTCTCCTCAGGCACTTCCAGAAGCGGACTTCCTAGAACTTCTCCCCGCGGACGAGGAACTGCGCGAAGGAGACACGACGGCTGAGATGCCGATCTATCGCGCAAATCTCGAAGAAATCGAGCCCCATTCGGTTCAGCTCGACCCCGACGACGAGTCAGAAACCGATTGGGAATAATGGAACCCATCGCTCCGTCGGAAATTCTCGCTCTCGCTCGGTTGGTGGACCAGATCGACTACTACCGCTTATTACAACTTCAGCGCGACGCCACCACGCGGGAAATACAGCGGGCCTTCCACACCTGCTCGCGAACCTTCCACCCGGACGCGAACCGCCACCAGAGCAGCCAGATCCAGGCTGGAATCCGACCCATCGCCAAACGAATCACCGAAGCCTACACGGTCCTGCGAGATCCACGTCGCAGAGCCCTCTACGACGAGCAACTCGATTCCGGTGGCGGGGTTCGCCTGACCTTGAGCCGGGACGCTTCAGACGTAACGGCCCCCAACCCCAGAGGCACGTCTGCTCAGGGAAGGCAGTACCACGCACTCGCTCTTCAGAATCTGCAACAGAAGGATTTCTCATCGGCGATTCGCAACTTGAAGACGGCACTCACCTTCGAGCCCGGCAACGAGACCTTCGAAAAATTGTTAAAAACGAGCCTCGAGCAGATGGACAGCCACCCGACCTCCTGACACCCAATTTGCATCCCAACGCGCATGATTGGCCCCGATGTCGAGGGTGAACCGCGCGTCGCTTTCTCTTATCCTGAAGGTGTGCGCGCCACCACCCTCCTCTCGAGTCTCATCTTCGCTCTATCCTTCGCTTGCGGGGGAGACGATCCCGCCAAGAACTCGTCCGCACCGAAAAAAACCTCGACTCCCAACGTCTCACCGGCGGAACCTGCCGCCGCAAAGCCCCACACCCGACGCGAGCGACCGCTTCCTGCCTTCTCCGGTTGGACGATCGATGGCGAACAATTGGCAATCTCCTCGTTGCTCGGCAAGCGGCTCCTCTTGTTCTTTTTCAACCCTGAGGTCAAAGGAGCCGACGAGGCAGCAAAAGCCTTCTCGTCTGTGAACGAATCTAGCGGCAAGCACAACTTTCGAGTCATCGGAATCGCCATGGGCTCCAGCGCTGCGAAGATTCGAGAGTTCGTTGATACGAACCAGGTCGAGTTCACCGTGATCGACGATTCGACGGCCGCGATCTCCCAGCAACTCGGCCTTCGCGCACCTCTCGCGGTACTGGGAGTCGACGCCGAGGGTTACATGAAATTCGGGTACGGCAGCCTGCCCCCGAGTCGGGCGGACGTCGAACGGATGTTGCGGGAGAACTTGAGACTGCCGTCTGCCGAAGGGGAGTCGGACCCCGTCAGTGGCCAGCGCCCCGAGGCACCGGACTTTCTGGCAGACGTCCTCGACGAGGACATTCCCTTCTCGCTCTCGGCCCACCGGGGGCGACCGGTCATCGTGATGTTCTTCCTCCACACCTGCCCCCATTGCCACGAAGCCCTGCGCTTCCTGAAAGAGCAGCTCCCCACGATCTCCGAGGATGCAAGACCGATCCTCGTGGGTGTGGAAATCTCCGGACGCCGTCGGAGCGTCCGGTCCGAGTTGTCGAGCCAGGATCTCGACTTCTTCAAGGTCCTATTCGATGATGACCAGAAGATCCGGAATGCCTACGGCGTCCACGGCGGCGTGCCCGACATATTCCTGATCGATTCCGCTGGAAAGATCACCGCGCGGGTCCAGGGATGGAGAGGCCAAGAGGACCCGCCTCTGATGCGAATGCGACTGGCGAAATTGTCTGGGCAACCGATCCCCATGCTTCTCCGCTCCCAGGGGTACAGCGGAAACGAATTCTGCGGCGTGTGCCATGAGACCCAACTCGATACTTGGCAATTCACCCAGCATGCGTCCGCCTACGGAACCCTGGTACGGCACGGAAAAGACAGCGATGGCGAGTGCGTGAGCTGCCACGTCGTCGGCTACGACCAAACCGGCGGATTCGAACTCTCCCACCCGTCCAAGAATCTGGAGAATGTGGGCTGCGAATCCTGTCACGGCCGAGGAGGACCACACCTGTCACCCGGCTTCGTCGACGCGGGCAACTACGAACCTGTTTGCGTCACGTGCCACGACACCAAGCACTCACTCGGTTTCGACTACGCAACCTTCCTTCCGCGCGTCTCCCACGCCGCAAACCTGTACCTCACACAGCTGAGCCCGAATCAGCGAGCGGAGAAACTGGCCGCGCTCGGACGTCCGGGCGGCGAACTTCTACCCACGACCGCCGCCTATGTCGGCTCCGAGAGTTGCGCCGGATGCCACGCCTCGGAGTTCGCCACATGGTCCGCCAACCCCCATGCCCGAGCTCACGCAACCCTGAAGGAAAAAGGCGCCGACTCCCAGGCCGAGTGCCTGGCCTGCCATACGACCGGAATGGGGCGAGAGGGCGGTTTCCCCGATAACGGCGATTTCTCCGCACTCGCCCTCGAAACGCCGGACCTCGCTCGAGTGGGTTGCGAGTCATGCCATGGCCCCGGTGGAAACCACGTGGCCGAAGGCGCAGTTCGGCGTGGAACCATCCTGTCCCTGGGTGACAAATGCGACTCCTGCGTGATCCTCCAGATTTGCGGTGGCTGCCATGACGATGCCAACGATCCCGGGTTCGAGTTCGAAGTCCTCGACAAGATCGAAGTGCTGCGCCATGGCACGATCGAAGCGGGAACGGGAAAACCTCTCGGAACCAGCACCTCCACGAGCCTCCGCGAACTCTCGGACCACGCATTGGCAACCCATGCGTTCTCATGGCTCGACCAGCGGAGTTGAGCAAAATGTCCAACGTGCGGACCGAACGCTCCCCTTCCGGAACAGTCACCGTGGTGATCGATCGGGAAGACAAACGAAATGCCCTTGACCGCCTGACCTGCGAGCAGCTCGAGCAGTCGATCACACGGGTCGCCAGGGACGAATCTACACGAGTGATCCTGCTGCGAGGGGCCGGAGACCGAGCCTTCTGCGCCGGCGCGGACCTGCGCGAGATCCAAAACCACGAGTCCATCGACGAGAGTCGGCGACACTTCGACGGCGTCGCGAGGGTGATCGGAGCCATGCAGAAAGCCGGTCCGCCGGTAATCGCTCGCGTTCCAGGCTATGCGTTGGCCGGCGGTTGCGGACTGGCCGTCGCAGCCGACTTCACCATCGCATCGGAGAGTGCCCGCTTTGGCCTTCCGGAAATCGGACTTGGGCTACTCCCTCTAATGGTGTCCGCCCCGATCTACCGAGCCCTGGGAAGCCGAAAGGCTCTGCTCGATCTCGTACTCACGGGTCGGCAGATCGGCGCCAGAGAAGCGGAGGAACTCGGACTGGTGACACGAGTGGTCGCCGATGACCAACTCGATGACGAGATCGAGGCGCTTTGCAATCACCTGACCAGCCTTTCGCCAGCGGCTTTGCGGATGGGCAAGGAGGCGATCTACACCCTATGTGAAATGGAGCAGGAGACCTCCATGCGCTACCTGCGCGAGGCCATCGTGCTGACCTCACGGACCCAGGATGCCCAGGAAGGTGTCCAGGCCTTCTTCGAAAAGCGGGAACCCAAATGGACGGGGACCTGAAGAAACAAAGTCGCGCCGTACTCGGCTCGGTACGAGCGCTGCTCGAGGAACTCTCTGAAGAGGGTCTCGAACGAATCGCAGCCCCCACAGACGTCGCGGACCCGCCGTCCCCCATCAACCTGCCCGCACAGCCTCGCGAAGCCGAAGAGCGTCCACCCATCGCCGATCCTGCCCCCCCACCGAGCCCAGCGCCGGTCTCAACACCTGGACCCCAGGATCTTGGACTCGAGCGAAGCTGGGGCGCATCTCCCAGCCTCGAGGAGGTCCGTGAGGCTCTTGGAGAATGCACTCGTTGCCCTCTCCACGAGGGGCGTAACAAGATCGTATTCGGCCACGGAGATCCCGACGCCGACCTGATGTTCATCGGCGAAGGCCCCGGGGAGAACGAAGACCAGCAGGGGCTGCCCTTCGTCGGGCGAGCGGGTGAACTGTTGACGCAAATGATCGAAAAAGGCTTGGGCATCCCCCGCTCATCGACTTACATCTGCAACATCGTCAAGTGTCGCCCCCCCGGAAACCGCGACCCTCTGGCGAATGAAGTATCGACCTGCCGGCCCTTCTTGGACGGCCAGATCGACGCTGTCAAACCCAAGGTGATCGTCACTCTGGGCAAGCCTGCCGCCAGCCTCCTGCTGGGGCATGACGTGGCCATCACCCGTGTTCGCGGCCAATGGCACGACTACCGGGGAACACCGTTGATGCCCACCTTCCACCCCGCCTACGTGCTGCGGCAGTACACCGAAGCCGTTCGCCGCCATGTTTGGAACGATCTGCGTGCGGCTTTCGAGCGCAGTCAGCAGGGTTCAGAGACCTGACCCCCAAAATCGGAGCACGCCGACACCTCCCGTCCGAGCGCTCACCTCATTGCTCACATTTTTCCGAAAATCCCGACCGACTGTGAAGTGGTTCACTGTGCCACTCCACAATCTCCCCGATTCTTCGCTCCATCGGTGGCGTTTCGGTGCTGGCGCCCGAGATCTCCGGAAGGCCCGGAGAGACACGCCACCGATACTTTTCGAGGAATCGGAGGGAACCGCGTGAATGCGGGAAACAAGGCTTCGAGCCTTGCCGACATGCCCCTGACGGACGCCGCTGTGGGCCTGATCGGCGGCACCGCCCCCCCACGAAAACCAGGTCGGTATGAAGCCCAAGTGTTCGGGATCCATCCCAAGGATCCCCCGTCTTCACCGGTTCCCCCGGTTCCTCCATTGGATGATTCACGGAATTCACACGGATCGTCGACTCGAATGTGTGAATGGCGAAACAGCGCGGTTCAGGAACGAAATGCGGGCAGAACCTTCTCGCCGAGCACGCCCACCGACTCAATGGTCTTCTCGTGAGGACATTTCCAGCCCGTCACGGGAATCATGACCAACTGATCGAGCCCCACGGCCTCGAAGCGCTTGGCCGTGGCAATGACCTCTTCGGGGTTTCCCGCGCAGATCCCGTTTTGGTTCAGATGCTCTGGTGTTGCCTGGTCATAATCAAAAACACCGGGAATCGACGGGTCTGAAGCCGCTTCAGCGATCAACTCTCGAATCCGCGTCTGGGAAATGGGCCGGGGTTCTTTGGACAGACGCTGGGCAAAGTCTGGGATGGTGTCGAAGTAGACGGCGAAGTGAGGTGTGATCTCGCCCCCATTGGTGGCGTAGACGCTCCGGGCCTCTTCGCTGTCATCGAGACACATCGCCGGAGTAATCGTCATGATCTTATTGTTGACGAACTCACCAACCGGTTCGGCCTTTTCGATGTTGTCCTTGTAGATTTCGACCAGCGGGCGCAGCAGTTCGGGGTCTGAGAAGTTGAAGATCGCCACGCCGAGCCCCATACGCGCTGCGGTCTCCACAGTGCCTGGGTTCGTCGCCGTGACCCATAGAGGCGGATGGGGTTTCTGCACGGGCTTGGGCAGAACACAGCGTTCGGGCACGGAGAAGTACTTCCCATCCCAGGAGAAGAGGTCTTGGGTCCACATCTTGGGAATCGCGCGGATCGCCTCGAGCCACATGTCACGGGTCTCTTCGTTCTGGATTCCGAAGGTGTTGACCTCGGTCGATCCACTCCCACGACCGGTTCCCAATTCGACGCGCCCGTTGGTGAGAATGTCGATGGTGGCAATCTGCTCCGCCACACGAACGGGATGGTTGATGGCGGGACACAGATTGAAGATTCCGGTGATGAGTCGAATGTTCTCGGTCAGCATCCCAACTGCGAGGCACGAGAGATGCGACGCGGAACTGTGAGAGTACTCCTCGAGACAATGATGCTCGGGTGCCCAGAAGGCGTCGAAACCAGCCTTGTCGGCCGCCACTCCCACCGCGATGTCGTTGCGAATCCTCTCCGGCTCCGCTTCGTCCCACGGGCGAGGGCCCACCGACGCTCCTTGAAAGACTCCAAATTCCATGAGGCAATCGTAACACTTTCGCCTTCGTCGAAGGTTTTCGAACTGCGGAATGCCCAATTCCCGAGATCGGACCGAAGGGGCATAATCGGCAAATGAAGCCTGAGGAAACCCACGAGTCGGAGAGTGCTCAGCGCCGCCCAGAGCCTGTCCACCGGCGGGTTTCCCTGACTTTCTTGGCGGTCGTGGGTGGGGTCTGGCTCTGCTGCTCGCTGCCCCTGGCGTCACCGGAGCCCGATCGCGACTGGGCCAGCTACCTGGGGGATCCGGCACGCAGCCATGGATCGAATCTCTCACAAATCCACCGGGACAACGTCCACCGGCTGGAGCGAGTATGGACCTACCATGCCGGCGGACAGGCCCATCTGTCCGAACTGCAAACAAACCCCCTGATCGTCGACGGGATTCTGTACGGGCTATCGCCTGGTTCGAGCGTCTTCGCCCTCGACGCATCCACAGGCGAAGAGCAATGGCGCTTCAACCCCTTTGCCCCAGACGAAGAGGGACAGGGCCGCAACCGCGGGCTCGCGCTGTGGACCCGCGGTGGCGAAGCACGGCTGTTCGTGGGTGCAGGCCCTTGGCTGATCGCGATCGATCCACACACGGGTCGTTTGGCAGAGGACTTTGGTGATTCGGGTCGTGTCGATCTGCGCCGGGGACTCGACACAGCCATCGAGGACGCCTTCGTCTCCATCACCACGCCCGGCGCCCTCTGGCGCTCGTTATACATCGTGGGGCTGCGGGTCTCTGAAGGGACAGGAGCTGCCCCAGGGCATGTCCGGGCTTACGACGTCCGCACTGGCGAGCGCCGCTGGATCTTCCACACCATCCCCCACGCTGGGGAACCCGGTACGAAGACGTGGCCCCCCGAAGCCTGGCAAAGCGCAGGGGGCGCCAATGCGTGGAGTGGGATCACGCTGGACACAAAGCGGGGCATGGCGTTCTTCGCGACGGGTTCGGCCACCCCCGATTTCTACGGAGGTGATCGGGTCGGCGACAACCTCTACGCCAACTCCGTCGTGGCACTGGACGCCAACAGCGGAACACTCCGCTGGTTCCGCCAACTCGTACACCACGACCTGTGGGACCGGGACCTACCCGCACCGCCCAACCTCGTGCAGGTGCTACACGAGGGCAAGCTGGTAGATGCCGTCGCCCAGGTCACCAAGTCGGGCCATGTATTCGTCTTCGACCGAGATACGGGCATTCCCCTGTTTCCAGTGGAGGAGCGACCGGTCCCCAACAGCGAAATTCCCGGTGAAATCGCAGCGCCGACTCAGCCCTTCCCCTCCGCACCACCCCCGCTGACACGCCAGGGCTTCACTCGGGAGATGGTGACTCGACGAACCCCCGAAGCAAACCGCGCCGTAAATCGCCGCCTGTCGACCCTGCGAACAGGCGAGCCCTTCATCCCTCCCAGTCTCGAGGGGAGTGTGATGTTCCCGGGGTTCGACGGAGGCGCCGAGTGGGGGGGCGCGGCGTGGGACGCGAAGAGACGCCGACTCCTGGTCAACACCAACGAGGTCGGAGCCATCGTGCGCTTGCTGAAACTCGATGGCCCCCTGGATCGACGCGCCCTCTACCTGGACCAATGCGGGTTGTGCCATGGTCAGAACCTCGAAGGAACCAGTGTCGGCCCCCCCCTGGCGGGGGTCATGAAACGGCTGCGCCCACTCGAAATTTATGGGGTCATCACCCAGGGACGCGGGCGAATGCCGGGGTTCCCAAAGCTCGAAATGCCCCAGATCGAAGCGATCTTCGAGTTTCTTGCGAACCCCAACGCCCGACCCGCCGCCCCGACTGACGTTACCCACGAAGCGGTGCGTTACGTCAGTGCCGGCTATGAGACCTTCCGCGACCCCGATGGCTACCCGGCCAATACGCCTCCCTGGGGGACCCTCGCCAGCGTTGACCTCGATGCGGGAGTCATTGACTGGCAGGTGCCTCTCGGTGGGTACGCGGAACTCGCCGCCCAGGGGATCCACGGCACCGGTGCCGAGAACTATGGCGGCCCCGTGGTCACGGCAGGTGGACTGGTCTTCATCGCGGCAACCCCCGACGAAACCCTTCGCGCATTCGACAGTCACACCGGCGAAATTCTGTGGCAAGCCGACCTGCCCTTCTCAGGGTTCGCCACACCCGCCACCTATCAGGTCGGCGACCGCCAATTCGTAGTGGTGGCGGCCGGCGGTGGCAAACTGGGAAGGCCCAGCGGTTCGACCTACGTCGCCTTTGCGCTGCCCGAGACGGTGCTACGCCCTGGGAATGACCAACGCGCTCCGAATTCCCCGTGACTTTCAGCGGCGTGCCCAGAGGGCATGCGCGCTCGGTTACTCAGGGCGCTCGGGTACCGCGGCTGACTGAGCCTCGCGAAATTTTCCCAGCCTCTCGCGCACAGCGGAATCGCTTCGCGCCAAAATTGCAGCCGCGAACAACGCCGCATTCTTCGCACCCGCTCGGCCGATCGCCAGAGTCGCCACGGGAATCCCTCCCGGCATCTGAACCGTGGCCAAGAGCGCGTCCCAGCCGTTGAGATCCGAACTCGGCAGCGGTACCCCGAGAACCGGAAGCAGAGTATGGGCAGCGGTGACACCGGCGAGATGAGCTGCAGCGCCCGCACCAGCGATGATCACCTCGAAACCCTCCTCTTCCGCAGTGGCTAGAAAACTCGTCAGCCGCTCGGGAGTTCGATGTGCGGAGATCACTCGAGCATCGGTCTCGATCCCAAGATCCCGCAGGGTCTTCTCCGCGACCTGCATGATTTCCCAATCACTCTGGCTTCCCATGATGATGGCCACCTTGGTGGTGACCCCCGATGATTTCGACGCCGACATGCTGGACCCTCCTAGTACGAACTCGCGCCACCGCTGGCGCTGTAAATTCTCATCACCCCACCCCACCGCCCACGCCTGATCGCGGGGTACAGATGGCCGACAAGTGTCGTCGGCAGCGTACCCGAAGCTGCCCCGGTGCTGGAAGCCCGGAATGCGATAGGCTCGGAATCGCTGGGGAGGAATACCGGTGAGTAGAGCCGAACAGGGCCGCCTGACGGTAGTGCCCCGACCTCCGCCCGACCAATGCGGAATCATCCTTCACCCGGCGGGCCACACGCGTTCGCCGGCCATGCACAATGCGGCCTTCGCCGCCCTGGGCCTCCAGGCCGAGTATCGCGCCTTCGATGTCCCTCCGGAGGGTCTCGCCGACGCCATCCAGAGCATGCGGGAGCGCGAGATCCGCCAACTCGCCGTGTCGATCCCCCACAAGCAGACCGTCATGGCCCATCTAGACGAAGTGGAGCCAACCGCCGAGCAGATCGGCGCGGTAAACACCATCACCCTGCGCGAGAACCGCCTGGTGGGCTCGAACACCGACTGGCTGGGGGCCATCCAGGCCCTGGAACGCGAGACCACACTTCCCGGCCAGCAGGCTGTGGTGCTGGGCGCAGGGGGCGCCGCACGCGCGGTGGTGTACGCGCTGTGCGAGCGCGGCGCCGAAGTGTTGGTGCTCAACCGCACTGTGGAACGCGCACGCGACCTCTGCCAAGAGCTCGGGGCCAAGGGATTCGGGAGCCCTGACGACCTGGAAGAAATCCCCCACAGCGTGCTCGTCAACACCACCTCGGTGGGTCTCAGCAGCGACGAGTCACCTGTGAGAGCCACCTCCCTGCGCGCGCATTCCGTCGTCATGGACGCGGTCTACGAACCGGCGGTGACGAGATTACTGCGCGACGCGACCGAGCGGGGAGCTACCCCCATCGGAGGCAAGTGGATGCTCGTTTACCAAGCCGCCCACCAGCTGAAACTCTGGACGGGCCTCGACGCGCCCTTGGACGTCATGGCCTCAGCCTTCGACGAAGATTAAAACGAAGGGCGGCGGAAAACCGCGAGCCGATTAGCCCGCGTATCCCCACTTCGCCTTGTTCTCCTCGATCTGCTCCGGAGTCGGCTTGTCCTTGTCCTCGACTTCGGGAACGGAGAAATTGTCCTTGTCGTCGAGAATCTTGGCATTGAGCGGGGTGTCGTCGGCGAAGACATCCGGAACCTGCTCATCCTCGAAGATGGCCTCCCAGGGACATTCCGGTTCACAGACACCACAGTTGATGCATTCCTCGGGATCGATGTAGAGCTGCTTTGGAAACGACTCGTTGTCGTCCCCGTCATAAGTATAGATGCAGTCGACGGGACACACCTCGACGCAAGCTTCATCCAAACAATCCCGGCAGAGCCGTGTAATCACCCAGGCCATATCGCAGACATCCTCGCGAATTGTTGTGTGCGCTGCACACTCTACTTGAGTTTCGTCTCCTTGTAGAGCACGTGCTTCCGAACGACAGGGTCGTACTTCTTCATCTCAAGCTTACCGGGGGTATTGGTCTTGTTCTTCATGGTGGTGTAGAAGTGACCGGTTCCCGCCGATGACTCGAGCTTGACCTTCTCACGCTTGCCCTTCTTCGCCATACCAAACCTCCGTCAGGAACTCGTCGGCTCGGGAACCAGTTCGCCACTCTTGGCGAACACGCGAACCTTTGAGTCCCCTTCGTTGCGAGTGCGAATGCGGCTGGGCTCGCCGCTGGTGGGATCCACCAACATCACATTGGATGCGTCGATGAATCCCTCGGATTCCACCACGCCACCCGCGCGAGCACCCTTGCGACCGGGTTTGAGGTGGTGCTTCTGAAGGCGCACCTTCTCCACGCGGACACGGCCGCGCTGGGGATCCACGGCGGTCACCCGCCCCTGCTTGCCGCGATCGGCGCCGGCAACCACCTGGACGAGATCTCCCGTGCGAATTCTTAGAGCCATATTGTAAGCCTCCGGAGCGCGAATACTTGTGCGCCAGCGGGCGCTTCCAGTCAACCCCGCGGACGGTTTTTTCAATGATTTCCGGGGATCTGTAGCACCTCCAAAGCATTTTCGGGAGACTCGGGGACGCGGGCGAAGGCGGGCTGCGAACATGGGGTTGGGCGGGATCTGGGTGGAAAAATGGCGGTACGGGGCGCTCTCGGCCCTAGTCGGCCTGAGCCTGGGTGCCTGTTCGCTCCTCCCCGAGCGCTACGCCGTCAATGCGCCCCTCGGGAACCTGGTCTTCGGATCGGGGATCTCAGCGCCCTCCCCGAGCGAATGGGAGTCCCAGATCCGCGTGCCCGACGGCTTCCAGGTGAGCCTCTATGCCACCGGGGTCCGAAATGCGCGTTTTCTCCATTTTACCGCCGCCGGCGACCTCCTCGTAAGCCAGCCCCGCCTGGGGCAGGTCCTTCTGCTCGAGCGCGATAGGAACGGCGACGGGCTCCCGGAGAGTCGCAGAATTCTGGTCCAGGGGCTCCGTAGAGCCCAGGGATTGGATTCAGCAAATGGCTGGCTCTTCGTCGCAGAAGAGGACGCCGTGCTCCGCCTCCCCTTCGACGCCGATTCCGGAGAAATCACAGGTGCGGGGCAAAAAGTGGTGACTGGACTCCCCACGGGCGGGAACCACTGGGCGAAGACCCTTCGTGCCGGCCCCGACGGTTGGATCTATCTGACGGTGGGTTCGAGTTGCAACGTCTGCGAAGAAGACGACCCCAGACGGGCGGCCATGCTCCGCTTTCGCCCGGATGGCGAAAGACTCGAGATCTACGCGAGCGGTCTACGCAACGCCGAGGGCTTCGACTGGCGACCTGAGACCGGTGAACTGTACGCCACGGACAACGGCAGGGATCTGCTGGGCGACGACTTCCCCCCCTGTGAACTCAACCGAATCCGTCGCGGGGGCTTCTATGGGTGGCCCTACGCGAACGGCAACAACCGGCCGGACCCCGACCTCGGCCCCGGCCACGAGGACCGGATCCGCGATGCGATTGAACCCGTCCACGGCTTTCGGGCCCACAATGCCCCCCTGGGCATTGCCTTCGCCCGCACCCCCAACCCGCTGCCCCGCGACTACTCGAATGCGGCTTTCGTGGCACTCCACGGATCCTGGAACCGGACCGAGAAAGACGGCTACAAGGTCGTTTCACTCCACTGGCCCGAACAGGCCGGAGAGTCCATCGAGGAACGTGATTTCTTGTGGGGCTTCGAAGTCGACGAGCGGGTGATCGGTCGACCGGTGGATGTCGCCCAGGGCCCGGATGGGGCCCTCTACATCTCCGACGATTACGCGGGCAGCATCTATCGTGTGGCCAGGGAGTCGGAAGACCGACCGAAAGCCAGGAAAATCGCACCCGAAGCGACCCAGCCGAAGGCCCCCCTGGCAGGACTCGACCCCAACGTCCGACGCATCCTTTCAGAGGAGGGAGCGCGCAGCTATGCGACGCTGGGGTGCGCAGGCTGTCACGACCCGGCGAAGGCGAAACCCGGCGTGACCGCCGTCCCCCTCGACGGCCTGGCCTCTCGTTATCGACTCGGACAACTCGAGCGTTTCCTGGAAACTCCCACGCCCCCCATGCCGCCCGTCGAACTCGAACCCGAGGCGAGACGCGCCCTGGCCATCCATCTGCTCGAAACCCACGGTCAGTGAAGGCACACAGGGTCGGGCTCACCCGCCCCGGAAATTCCCGACGATCTCGCGAATTTCCTCCCATGGCAGCAGACGCAGCGCCACCGCGACTGCGAAGTAGACAACACTGAATGCCAGGGCGACCGCCAGTTCCATCCACGGCGCCAATTCGAGCGAGGAAGCCGGTCCGGCCAGAGCAAGGGGTGTCAACAGGACCAGAGTGCGTCCCAGGGGCAACCAGAGACCGCCCTTGAAGCCGAGGGTCAGGTAGGACGTAGCGAAGAAGAAGGCCGAGGCCAGTGCATAGACACCGGCAATGCGCAACGCGGCACCCACCGGCTCCCCGGAAACTCCCCAGAGCAGCCCCATGCCGGTCATAGCCGCGAACGCAACCGTGTTCGAGGCACCGACCCTTGGCAGGTCCCGCACGAACAACAAACCATTGCAACTCGCTCCGCAACAGAAGAACGTACTGGCAACAAGAATCCAGATCGCGCAGGGATAGACGGGCGCAAACGCATCCGTGAGGAACCCACGCACCACGTATTCGCCGACCAACGACCAGCCGACGGCAAGGGTCGTAAGGAGCCATGCGCTGTAGCGCATCATCAGCCCACCCCAGTAGGTGACACGATCGCTCTGCCCCAGATTCTGCAACTCCGAGAGCTGCGGCATGATGGAGCGACGGGCCGAGATGAACAGCACCTGCACGAGCCCATAGAGTTGAACCGCGATCCCCAGGTACCCCGCCTCAGCTCGGGTAACCCAGTTCGCTAGAGCGTAGACGGAAAACTGAACCTGTGTCATGCCCGCCAGAGCACTGACGAAGCTTGTCGCCGCGAAAGCAATGTGGGGCTGCAGGATCGCGAGTCGGAAACGCTGCACACGGATGCGTCCGAGCCCGCGCAGGCGAGCGCGTGCGATGATCAACAGAACACCGTGTAGCACCGCCAACCCGGCGAAGGTTCCGAACAGTCCAAAAGGCGGATACAGGAAGACAATGCAGGGCAGCGTGACGGCGGCCCTCCAGAAATCGAGAGCGGCCAGAGACCCCACACGACCCAGCGGCAGCAGCAGGCTCTTGGTGGATTCCAGGGAAAAACGAAGCAGCGCGAACCCCACGAGCAGGGCCACCAGGCCGAGGGGCACGTCCAGACCAGGCGAACTCTGGATCCAAACAGCCACCATCACACCCCCGACCAACGACAACCCCAACCGCACCAACCAGATCGACGACGCCAGCACCTCGGCATCGCCGCGATCATTCAGCCGCCAGAGGGGTGCCAGAAAACGCACCTCCACCGTGGGAAACCCGAAGGCACAACCGGTCTGCACGATGGAGATCAGCGCCATCAGTGCTGCAAAGGCTCCGTACCCATCAGCCCCGAGCACACGTGGAATCAGGAAGGCCGACATCACCAGCACGACCTGGGTGGCCAACCGGCCCGTACCCATCACGAGCAAGTTGTGCGCACCGCGCCGGGCCTCGCTTTGTTCAGGAGGGGACGTCAGCGCCAACCCTCCACGGGTCCACCCAATCGAATGGCCAGACGCTCGACCTCCTCCCGGTACAGGGCCTGGAGATGGACGAGGAAACGCTCTGGAATCGGTTCTGCGACCCCGGGCTTGATCTGCTCACGATACGGGAACGACGTCCAATCTACATCGTCGGTTGCCCCCAGGTGTCGGAAGACGGACCGCAGCAGTTCCTGGGGACGCTCGCGAATGTCCTCGAAGAAGGCCAACAAAAGGCTCGACTCGTGAAAGACCGACAACCAGTTATCGAGCATGGCGCTGTAGATCCCGTTACGCCGAGCACTCGGTGCGTCGAAGTGTGCGTAGAACTCCCAGTCCTCCACGTCCTCGGCGCGCCGACCCGGAGTGTCGAGCAGATCCATCACCGCGTGGGACCAGGCGCGCTCGACGGGATTGCGCAAGATCAGCACGAGTTTCAAATCGGGCATGAGGTTTCGGACGAAGCGGATTCGGCGCTTCCCGAGAGCGCCGTAGCCGGGCGTAATGTCACCCGTCAAGCGCTGCCCGGCGGGTTCGAAGTAGGCCGCGTATTCCGACAAGCTCATATAGAAACGAGCGTCGAAGAAGCGGATCTCTTTGATGTCCGGGGGAAAGTAGAAGTCCGGGTGCTTCTGCAGATTCTGGTGCAACCAGGTCGTGCCAGCCTTCTGTGCCCCGATACCGAGGAAGTTCGGCATCCGAAGGCCGTCTGTCGTGCGCCACCCCAGGGAATACAAACACTTCTCGGGTACCGCCTGCGGGCGTCCCAACCAGCGACCCGCAATTTGGGCGGCATGCAGCAATTTCTGGCTCTTGCGAACGCTGGTCACGACGATTCCTCAGAGCCTCCCTCACCCCGACGAGCGCGCTGGGGACCGCGCTTCCTTCTGGCCGCCCCCGTGGCGACTTCCAGGGCCCAGGGCACGCGATCCCAGAGGCGCCACAAAAACAACTCGAGATTTGATCGCGGCATGGCCTCCCGCTCGTAGCCCAGAGCCTCGAGCCCCTCTCCCGCCGCATGGTCGATCAACGCGACCTGGACGGAGTCGAGCGATTTCCTCCAGGCGTCGCGACGCTTGGTGTCTAGCGGCGCCAAGGTTTTGAGCTTCCAGGTTTCCGAGGGGTCGAACCCCCGCTCATCCTCCTCTCGTTCGTCGTAGCGCAACATCGAATCTTCGAAGGGTTCGCCGAGAAAATCACAAACCTCTCGCAGAACCCGTTCGGGCTCGGACAAGAGATCCTCGTAGTGCAGAGCGAGATAGCGGTCCCGCGGGAGACACTGCTCCAACTCCCGATGGCGCATGGCCACGCGCTTCCAACGGCGCGCGATCTGGTCGACGGAACGCGCGCCCCAGGTCGCCGTCAGCTCAGAACTCACCACAGCACGCGGATCCCGGAGCATGGACAAAAAACGCGCCTCGGGAAACGACTGGGCGATCTCGAGCACCTGATGAATGTGTCCCGGGCTCTTTTCACCCGCGCGTCGTTTACCTCGCTCGCTCGCCCAAACCGAGAGGATTGTCACGAACAGGTCCTCATAGTCGGACTCGGCAGCCAGTGCAGCCGCCAAAGCCTGACGAGAGAGCTTGAGATCACGGATTGAACATTCCCGCGATCCGAGAAAATCCAAAACGCGATCGCGAACCTTGGAGTTTTGCAGGTCCCCCCATTGCTGGCGGCGTGGCCAGATCTCAAGGAAGAACTGGGTCTCGGGTGGAATGGTCAGCGCCGAGTGAGCGTTCAACATGGACTGGAGTAGTGTGGTGCCTCCGCGATGATGACCGACGACAAAGAACAAGCCACGGCGAATCTCTCGCTTGAGGGCGTCCGAATCGGTCATCGCCGTTCGCCCACGACGGCTCGAAACAGTTCCAGATGCAGCGCCGCTGTTCGATCCCAACCGAAGCCAGCAGCGCGTTCCAGGCCACGCCCACGTAGATCCTCTCGAAGGGCATCGTCCTCGGTCAGCCGACCCAGAGCCTCTCCCAGTGCGTCGGTCGAGCGCGGGTCGACCAGAAGAGCCGCGTCCCCGGCGACCTCGGGACAAGCCGTCGTGTTCGCCGTCAACACCGGACACCCACACGCCATGGCTTCGAGGATCGGCATCCCGAAAGTCTCGTGCAAGGAGGGAAAGACGAAAGCCTGGGCTCCCCGATACCAGCGCGCGAGTTGCTGCGAATCCAAGGCGCGCGTGATCCACTCGACGCCACGTCGCTCTGGCCAGCCCCCGGGGTGCCCCGGAACCACCAGTACGAGGTCCGGGCGCTCTGTCTCGGGAAGCCCTTGGTGGGCGTTCAACACGCGCTCGAGATTCTTTTTTCGCTGGTAACTGGACACGTGTAACAAGTACGGGCGCTCCCGCACCATCCGTTCCCCATCGGGTCGATATACGTCGTGGTCGACCCCGTGATGAATGGGCACGACCCGCGCCGCCGGCAACCCGAAAGCACGCTGCACCTCCTCGGCTCCGAAACGCGATACCGCCACAATCCGCGCCACGTGAGGTCCGAACTCGCGCCACTCGCGCAATCGACGCAATTTCGCGATCTCGAGTTGCGCGCGCTCCACCAGACCTTGGCTGATTTCCCTGGCTGGCAGCGAAAATGCACGCACACCATGCATGGTTCCAATCACGGGCGCCCCTACACCACGCGCCCATCGGGTCAATACCGCGGGTAACTTCGCCATCCCGAGTCCGGGATCCCAGACCAGATCACAGTGCGAGGGGACGGATTCGTCAGGAGCAAAGGCAACGGATTGCACCTCGTCGGCGGGCAGTCCGTCCAAGACGTGCTGTCGGTAATTTCGGAAACTGAAGGGTTCTTCCCTTCGTGTCAGCACCGCGAGTTTCACCGAGACGCCCCGTCTCGTCTTACGGGTCCAAACGATCGCTGACTCCCCCTCACGATGGGTCGCACCAGGTCGACAGAGAGCGCCCGAGGAGATCCTGCAACCGGTCGACTTCCGGTCGGAATTCGACGGCAAGTTGCCTCCGCAGATCCACACCCATGGCAGTCCGCTCCTTCTCGGTGGCATTCAGGCGACGCAAACGGACCCTCGCCGCCCGTCGCCAGGCTTCGGGAAAGATTCGGGTCACGGGCTCGGCGACCCAGGCTGGGGGACGGCGCAGAAATTCCGAGACCAAACGGCTTCGCACCTCCTTGTTGGGGTTCGAGACGCGCCACTGCGGTTCGAATTCAGGATCTACCTCGAGAAAAACGAGCAGGTCGCGCAAGACACCTGCCGGGTCGCGCACAAATTCGTCATGCAGAATGACGTGCACCGACCCCCTCCCGAATTCAACGAAATACCGCTCGAGTTGCTCCGAGAACCCCATCACTTCGGAATAGAAGAGACGCTGCACGAACCTCAGCCGCTCGGGCACGCGCCGCCCTCGCCGGCGGTCCGACTCCGCATCCAGTGCAGCTTCGAGATCCGAAACGTTTTCATCGCCGTTGTAGAGCATTTGAGAGTGGTAGGAGGCAATCCACTGAAGAGGATCCCTCAACATCACGACAATGCGGGCATCAGGTTCGAAGGAATGAATTCCCTGTGCCGCCACACGCGAATAAAGATGAAAGACCGATGTCTCCCCCACCCGGATCTCATGGGAAGCATCTCGAAACAGTGCCAGGTAGTGTTCGCGGGACGCGTAGGGGTCGCTCTGCGGAATCAGATCCGTCGCAAAGTGGTTGTGTTCTTTGGCGGACGGCATGAAGACATCGGGATGCTGACTCAGATAATCGTGCATGGCCGTGGTCCCACACTTGGGAGCACCCACGATGAAGAAATTCGGCGACCGGGTCGAACTCAACGCCACACACTCCTCGGCGTGAATGAGCAGCTCTGCGATTTCGGAAAGTCGCACCGTATCACCGAGAGACCACCTCTTCGAATAGATCCTCGTAACGGCCACACATCTCGCGAGTATCGAAATCACGAAGGGTGCGTCGGCGGGCCAACTCGCCCATTTCCCT
Organism: Myxococcota bacterium; assembly: GCA_022447545.1. Lineage (GTDB taxonomy): Bacteria > Myxococcota_A > UBA9160 > UBA9160 > SMWR01 > JAKVBI01. The sequence continues at coordinate 12,761 of JAKVBI010000024.1, read as the reverse complement.
CACACGACCGGGTGCATTGAGCAAGGCGGCCAGCGCCTCGCCAAATGATCCCACATCTCCAACGGGGGTCAGCAACCCAGACACGCCATCCTCGATCAATTCGTCGGGCCCATAGGGACAGCGAGTCGAGACCGCAGGGGTTCCACAGGCCATGGCCTCAATCACCGCATTGGGCAGGCCCTCGTGGTCGCTCGACAGCGCGAAACAGTCAGCGGCCCGGTAGAAGGTGTACGGATTGTCCTGGAAACCCAGCCATTTGACCTGGGGAGAGATCTCGAGGGAATCCGCGAGCGAGCGCAACTCCCCTTCTCCCGGCCCTTCACCAAGCATCCAGAGCATGGCTCGCTGGCCCTTGAGTTTTGCAAACGCTTTCAGCAGCATCGCCTGGTTCTTCTGGGGTGCGAAGCGCCCGGCATGCACCACGATAAACACATTCTCCGGGCGCTCGATGGGAAGCGGTTCGCGGGACGCTCGATCGATCGCCTCGAGATCGACAACGTTCCTCAAGGTCGCAACGCGTTCCTTGGAAAGGCGCAGATGCTCGAGCATCGCGGCACTCACACCGTCACAGCAGCCGACCGCCACGTCCGCCCCCCGAAGCGCGCGCCTCGCCCAGATGGCGAATGGGCCTTGCATCTCTCGTTTCGGATCATTGACCAGCCGAAACACCCAGCGGGGGCGGTGACGCGTGAGCGCCAGAGCAGTCCCGGTCAACATGTTGACGTAGTGCAATTGACTGAAAACGATGTCCGGCTTCAGTTCATCGACGAGACGACGCAACCCGAGAACGGTTTTGGGCACGTGCCAAGGCTTCGTTTTTTCGACCCAATGGACAGGTAGGTCGGGGGGTACCGAGTAGGCGAAGTTCTCCCGCCAGAAACACAGGTGTGGTTCGAAGCGCTTGCGAGACAGGTGCTGGACCAAAAGCGAGAACTCGCGCTCAGCGCCACCGCCGCGCAGATCCGAGATCGTGAGCAGGATGCGAATGGGGCGGCCCCCTCTGGAACCAATCGAACCCGTCCTCTGCAGCACGTCCGACACGTCGTTTCACTCACCCGTGAGCCGGCGATAGAGTTCCAGGTAGCCATTGCACTGGCGCTCCAGGCCAAATCGCTGCTCCACGACGGAACGAGCCGCCCGCGACATGGTCGATCGCAACGCTTCATCCTGCAACAGCATCGAGCAACGAGCAGCCATTCGATCCGGAGCATCGGGTTCGACCAGGAATCCGTTGACGCCGTCCTCGATCACCTCGGGGTGACCACTGACCCGTGTGGCAACACAAGGAAGCCCCCAACTCTGGGCCTCCAGGATGACCATGGGCAACCCTTCGTAGATCGACGGAACCACCAGGACCCGAGACGCCCGGTAGAAGGGAACGACGGCTTCAGAAGGTTGCACCCCTTCCCAGCGAACCGCGTCGGCCAGGCCTCGCTCGGCAAAAAGAGCCGCCAGTTCCGGGGATCTCTTTTCGTCGACCCCCACGATGCGGAGGCAGGCTTCGGGATGATCGCGGCGAAGACTTTCCAGGACGAAAGGCAGTGCATAGACCCGCTTGCGCGGCCCGTCGGTTCCAACGTAGAGCAGATCCGTGAGCTCGGGATCGTTCTCCGCGTCGAGTTTCCAGCCATCCACGGGCACGGGAACGGCATTGTGCACCACCGGAGCCCGCGCCCCTCGAACCTCGCCCAGGACATCCAGCGCGCCGCTGCGTGAAATGAAGGAAGCCCGGTCGGCCAACTTCCGAACCGCCCAGTCCGTGAAGCGATGAACGCGCGCCAACCCGTGGCGATAGACCAAGCCACGCCAACCGGTTCCGAAACGTCGAGGTGGGCCACCCTCGTCGAAATGGAGCGTGTAGGGCCTGTGAGCGTTCGCCATGCCCCGGTGGCCGACGTGATAAGTGGCCAGTACCGGAGTTCGAATCCCCCGAATTCGCATGGCCAGAAGCATCAGCAGGGCATCTCCATGGTGACAGTGGACGAGATCGAAATCGCGCACTCGGGTCGCGTATTGCGCGAGGGTCAGCACGAACGCCACCGCTCCGCGAGCAATCCGCTTCACATCCCGCTCACCGGAACGGGAACCAGTCGTCAGCACCTGTGACTCATGCCCGGAACGCAGCAGCTCGGCGTGCAGGTGTCCCACGACCTCCCCGACACCTCCCAGTCGGTCGGGCGGAAAGTACGCCACGACATGGAGGACCTTCACGGACGACCACCTGCGGTGGGTTTGCGGGCCAGAGCGAGATAGTTACAGGGGTAGAGACTTCTCAAACCCATCAGCGCATCCAACCACCCGGCAACTCGAACGAGTAGCGCGTAGTTGAGCCCCCAGATCGGCCCACGCAAGCCCGGCAGAGAGCCGAGTGTCGTCATGACCACCAGGCTCGCCCCGTGAGCCAGCAGACTGACGAGGCCCCCACACTCCTGAATCTCCAGAACTTCGAAACCCGCCTCGTCCAACAAGCTCTGGATTCCGTAGCGCGTGTAGCGGAAGTAATCGTGGGGTACCTCGTGGAGCACCGACAAGTGCGGAACCGAAAGGATCAGGTGCCCCCCAGGCGCCAGCACGCGCGCGATCTCGGAAATGGCACACCAGGGTCGGGCCAAATGCTCCAGCACCTGCGTACACAACACCGTCTGCATCGACTCGTCCGCCACTTCGGGCATGGCTTGGAGATCGGCAAGCAGATCCACCTCGCCGGTTCGATCCTCCACGTCCAGCGACAAGACATCGACACCCTGGGCGGCCAACAGCGGTTTCCACGGGGATCGCCCAGAGCCTGCGTCCAGACAGGGGCTACGGGCTGCCCGACCCACCAGGGGAAGAGTTGCCCGATGCAATTGGTGGGCAGGCAGGGAAAAGGTATGAGCCAGTCCCCGGGCAGTAAGCCAATCGTTGAGTTCTCCGCGGCGTCGTTTGAGGGCTTCGAGCACGCGTTCAGGTTCCTTCCGAACCGGTGGGAGTCCGGGGAGAACCCTCCCTCAGGCGTTCGAAGACCCGGGCGTAATGGGCGGCCACGGCAGACCAGTCGAGACCATCGGCCGTGGAGGCGGCCTGGGTCCAGATGGGCGAGTCATCGGGTTCTGCCAGGGCCATCAGAATCTTTTCGGCGAGATCGTCGGGGTTCTTGGGCTCGCAAAGCCATCCGTTCTCGCGGTGGCGAATCACGTCGGGAATTCCGTTCACGCGGCTGCCCACGACTCTCGCCCCCGATGCCAGCGCCTCCACCACCACCGTGGGCATCCCCTCGGTCTCACCCCGTGAGTCAACAATTGAAGGCACCACAGCCACGCGACTCCCGCGCAAGTAACCGCCGATCTCCTCGTGGGTCTTGCGACCGGCGAACACCACCGAATCTTCGATCCCCAGAGCAGCGGCCTCAGAACGCAGAGGAGCTTCGAGCACGCCGTACCCTATGAGCACCAAGCCGATCCCCGGATACTCCTGGAGGACCCGTGGCAGCGCCCGCAGCAAATAAACGGTTCCCTTCTTTTCGCTGAAGCGTCCCAGGAACAGCAAATAGCCCTGAGGAAAACGCTCGCCCAGAGACGCCTCCACGGGCCCTTCGCGAAAACTCCGAACCCCCGCGCCCATGGGCTGGAGGGTCGCCCCAGAAGGTCGCCCCAGAAGGGCATCCAGACTGTCCCGAACGTGGGTCCCAACGGCCATCACCTCATCACTGCGAGAGACTACGAAGCGCGCCAAGGCCGAGCCGAAGGGCAGTGCCTCGAGCATGTAAACGTCGCCGGCGTGCACGCTCAGCACATGGAGAAAGCGCCTTCGCGCCCCGCGGGCCAGCGCCGTCGACAGCCCCTGGGGGATTATCCAATGGGAGTTGACCACGGCAGCCCCGAGACGATCGGCAAGGCGGCGCGTTGCCAGGGCCTGACTGAGAATGAAACCCGGTGGTTGCAATCGCGCCCACCACGAAGCCCTCAGGTTGTCGCGGATCCCGTGCCCGTAGGCCAGCGCTTGGAGGGAACGCGGAAGGAAATAGGTGAAGCGCTGAACGTCCACGTCGGCCATTCGTTCCTGGTGCAGGGCGCCGGGCGCATGGGGAGCCAACACCGTCACCTGAGCGTGGTTCGAGAGCCCCTGGGCGAGGTCGAAGACGAAACGCGGAAGCCCGTCATTGCTGTGCAACGGAAAGGTGCTGGCGCTGATCAGAACTCGCATAGGGCCCGGCTTAGAGCACACGAGAGGAGTCCTGCCAGCGGGCGATTCCACGCAGCCGCGATTGCGGGTGCGTCAGTCGACGCCATCGGACTCCCGAGCATCGGCGCGTTGTCGGTAGAGCAGTTCCTCGAGGTAGACGCGGTGACGCGTCAACATGTCCCCGATCACCCCAATCTGGATCAGCAGCAGCGACAGGGCGATCAACACCAGAGACCCCGCTGCTGCCCACTTATGGGGAGAGAACCCGCCGGTCTGAAAATAATGGACGATCACGAAGAGCCCGAGCAGGATGGCGGGGATCAGTAGGGCCAGGGCAAAACCGCCAAAAAATCGCAGCGGATGGAAGTCCCGGTAGGCGCGAAAAATGATCTGAGCCGTTCGCCAACCGTAACTCCAGAGATTGTTGGCAACCCGGCTCTCGCCGAATTCCCGCTCACCTCGGACACGAATGGGCACCTCGACGATGCGCATGTGTTTAAAAGCGAGGTTCAGGAACGCCTCCTGGGTGTAGGTGAATCGGCCGAGCAGGTGCAACTGCAACATCGCGTTTCTCGCATAGCAACGCATTCCACACGAGACATCGTAGAAGCGTTGGCCCGTCAACCGCGAGATCAGGCCGCTCATCATTCGGTTGCCCCAGATCTTGATGCGGGGCATGTCTGGAATCAATTCGGGGTCGATGAAGCGAGACGCCGAGGCGAAGTCGGCCTCACCCTCCACCACGGGCCGGATCAACTCCGGAATATCGCCAGCATCAAATTGCCCGTCGGCATCGATATTGACAATCAAGTCGGCGCCCCGCGCGATGCCAGCCGCCAGACCGGTGTGGAATGCAGCGCCCACCCCACGAGGTTGAGGGTGGCGAATGACCTGGGCCCCCGCTCTCTCGGCCAACTCGGCCGTGCGATCATCACTTCCGTCATCCACCACCAGCACGTCCACCTGCCCGACACCCGGAATCTCCCGGGGGACCTGGCGTACCACGTCTGCAACGGTGCGCTCCTCGTTGAGCGCGGGGAGTGTGACCAATAGATGCAGCGCTCGCGGCAATGACGCGTTCGGCCCACCGTCGGCCTCGGCTTCCGCGACAGGGCGGGTGGCTTCCTTGGAATGCATGACTGGGATCCGCAGTCTCCGGGGGGCATGGGGAAGTGTATCCCAGTTTCGAAGCCGGCGTTCCCGAGCGTGTCAGCCTTCTTCGCGCCGCTCCGACGGCACTTCGCTCCGAATCCAAAGTTCGTGCTCCGGACCATGCCGGACCGGCCGGAAGCCGCGCTCCCGCATGGCGTCACGCGCTTCGGGAGCCTTATCGGTCTTGGCAAGAATGACTGCTCGGACCTGGAATCGATCGAGCCCCTGCCGAAACACGTCGGCAGCGTCGGGTTGAATGAGGGTTCCCTCCACGAAACGCATCATCACACGTCGTGGCCTCACCTCTGTACGACCGAGGTGGTCGAGAAACTTGCGGATATAGGCCTCGCGAACGATCAGGGGCTGAGGAGCATCGTGAAAGGTCGCCACCCACAGTGCGATGTATTCGGGAACGACCACCGGTGCGCCGGGTGGTACCGCTTCGTCGACGAGGCGTGCCCACTCGTAGACGCTGATCCTCTCGGCCTTGGGGACCTTCAAGCTCGGCCAGCCGAGTTCGACCGTTCCAGGCACTTCACGAGGCCGATTCAGAGGACTCACCACCGAGTACCGCGGCACTGCGAACGCGACCGCTGCAGTCAGTAGGATCACTGCGCCGGCACGAACCCGTGGGGGCCCCCGGGCCGCCAGCGGTGCGACCAACGCCATGGAGATCAGCAGCGGGATGGGAAGGGTCCACATCACGCGCCAATAAGATGGCCCGGTCAGATTTGCCTCGAGCCAACGGCCGGCGTAGGGGTCCAGCAGGATGAGCCAGGTGGCCAGGGGGAGAACGATTGCAAAACGCCGGGCCAGGCCGGGTCCGTGGAGGGCCCATGAACCGGCCAGCGCCACCAACGACAGGTAGTGGAGGCGCCCGCGCCCGAGAACAGTCTCGAGAGCTTCGGCGAGTTCCTGCCCTGTGTAATGCGAATGGGCCTGGGCTCGTACACGCGCCCGTTGGAGCAGGGGGTCGTGGGCCTCGATGTTCCCCTGCATCAACAACCACCCACCGCCCAGAACGTACGATGAGGCCAGAGCCCCCAATCCCAAAGTCCGCAGTCCCTCGCGGGTCGGGCCTAATACACAGGCCATGGCCATGAGGGCTCCGGCAGGCCCCGCCCACACCGCCGACGAGCTACACCCCATGGCGGCGATCTGCGCCGCTGCAAGCATCCCCCAGCGTTTCAACCCAGGACGCAGCGCGTAATCGATGGCGGCAGCGTAGACGAGGGGCAGAAATACGAACAAATAGACGCTCTTACCCTGCCAGATTCGAACCAGAGCAAAGTTCGAGTACCAGCGATGGGTCTCTCCCAGAGCCATCAACAACCCGACGAATACCAGACACGCCCAGAACCAGTCGCGCGGCAACAACAAGCGAAGGATCCGCGCAGCGGCCAGCGGGACGAAGAAGGCAGCGATCGCCGTGTATCCCAGATGAAAGACCGCGATGGCCGAGATGCCTGTCAGATACGACACCACGCCAGCCATGAGATCAAAGGCGTGTAGACGGTAGATGGGCTGATGAAGAGGAAGCCCCTCGATCCCATGCAGCGTATCGCCAGACAGCAGGGCTCGTTGGGGCATGTCGGCCACGGCGACAGCCACGTTGATATAGAAGGCGTCATCGGCGTCTGGACGATTGACCACCAGAGCAAACACGACGCAGACCATCGCCAGGGCGTACAGCCCCCCCTCCAGACCACGCCCTCGAATGGCCTTCTGCGACCCCAATTCACCGGTCAGCACGAAGCCCACACTGGCACCAACGAGCACCACCAGCACAGACCACCAGAGCACCACGATGTTCTGGTGCCAGGCCGTCCCGGCGACGGCCAGACAGGCCAGCGCAAAGCCGACCCCCCTCAACAGAAGACGGCTTCGATCATCGACGAGAGCGATTTCCCTGGAATCTCGAACAGGCTCGTCGGACGGAAGGCGATGCTGCTGGCGGTGCCAGGCGCGCCACCATCCTCCGCCCGCCATTGCGGCAACCAGAACAAGGAGCCCCAGCAGTTGCCCAAGTGTTCCACCCAGGGCCACAATCGCCTGGGCACACAACGTGAACGCAGCAAAACAGGCGACGAGCCCGTTGCAGAGTCGTTCGCTGAGCGGAGCCTTCGTCACCGCGGGTTCCGGAGTGGGGCGGCGGAGGCTTGGGGGCGTCCACCACCGCGCGATGGAGTTCCGAGGCTATCAGAGGTCTTGGCGTGGGGCCAATCCCGGCCCACGGTCGGCAGCCCCCCGAATCCCCTCCCCGATCCGGCAGCTGAGCCGTTTCTGCTCGGGGAACGAAAATCTTCCAGTCGGACCCGGACTCGACTGCATCTTCCGGGGGATTCTTGCGGTAGAGTCTTGAGTCAGCGATGCCCGTCCGTTCCACCACCTGGATTGTGGCGCTGCTGTTCGTCTGCGCGTTCTGGCTCCGCCTCGACTACGTGCAAAGCACGGTGGTCGTGGATCCCTTTCGGTCCGATGCGCGGGAATACGTGATCTATGCCAGCAATCTGCTGACCCATGGCACCTTCTCCCGCGACCTGACGGTCCCTCCGGAGCCCGACTCCTTCCGCGCTCCCGGCTATCCAGCCTTGGTCGCAATGGCCCTTTGGATCGCCGGAGACGATCGGCCGGGGGACGAGAACGCCTTCTATCCCTTCCTGTTGCGTATCCAGGCCGTCCTCGGTGCGCTGCTGGTTCCCCTCACCTACCTGCTGGGCTGCCGATTCCTACCGAAATGGGGAGCCCTGGTAGCAACCACAGCAGTCGCACTCTCACCCCATCTCGTCTCGCTCACCGGCTACGTGTTGACCGAGACCCTGTTCTCCCTGCTCAGCCTGGCCGCGATCTACGGTTTCGTGATCGCACTGGAACGCGGGAAACTGGGGCTTTTCGCCCTCTCTGGCACCCTGTTTGGAACCGCCTATTTGACGAACCAGACGTTCCTGCTCATTCCACCGCTCTTTGCTGCCGCGGCCCTGACCCTGGGCGCCCCCTCTCCGACGGACATCGAAACACGGGCAAAGCGGCTCGGACTCATCGGGTTTTTGGTCTGCTTCTTCGCCTTTCCCCTGAGTTGGTCGCTGCGCAACAGCACCGGGGTACCCGAAACTGCGCGCACGAGTTCCGACCGCGCCTTTGCAACCATGACCCACGGCATCTACCCGGGTTGGGTCCACGAGGATCCGCGCCTTCGCTATTACGCCTACCGAGATGACCCGCAAACCAAGGAACTCCGGTCCTCGCCAGCGGCGTTCCTTCAAATCCTCGGCGAACGGATTCGCCAACGCCCGGGGCGCTATCTGAGCTGGTTCTTGCTGGAAAAGCCATATTGGGGGTGGAGTTGGAGCATCCTCCAGGGCCAGGGGGACATCTACGTCTACGCGGTGAAGACGTCCCTGTATCACCAGTCGAAACCCGCCGAAGCCACCCGCCTCGTACTGAAGATGCTCCATCCTCTGGTGCTTCTACTGAGTTGCGCGGGTTTGCCGATCTGTTTCGCTGGAGTGCGGCATCGACGCAGCCGATCGCTACTCGTGCGAACCCCATTGCTTCTGGCCATTCTGATCCTCTACTACACGGCGATCTTCATCGTGTTCGCTCCCTGGCCCCGCTATTCGATTCCCCTGCGACCGGAGCTTTACCTCTTTGCCATGTGGGCGGCCCTGGCCATCGCGAGAGCATGGGGCCCGATTTTCCGCCGACCCGAGGCATCGGCATGACGGATTCGAGAGAGGACAGGCACTCGAAGAAAGCCTCTCGGCTATGGACGGCCAGCTTCGCCGTCATCCTGCTGTTGGGCCTGGCGTTGCGACTGGTGGGGTTCGACTGGGGCCTCCCAAACCGATCGGGTCTCGGCGAACCGCCTTTCCACCCCGACGAAAAAGTCGGCGTCGCCCAGGGTTCGAGACTCTATTCGGACCCAACAGCGACGACCTTCATCTGGGGCGGGGCCTTCTACATGCGGACCGCACAGAGCTTGAGGCTCATCACCCTGCCCTTCGCGGACACACAAGAAGCAGACCTGGGCCTGGCCCGAACCATCTTGGCGCTGCGTGCGCTCAACATCCTCGCCGCCCTGGCCACCGGCCTGCTCGTAGGCTGGATGGCCCATCGGATCGCCGGCCCCTCCCTTGCCGCCCTGTCCACGGCGCTGTTTCTGTTCTTTCCCGGACCGGTCCTGGACGCCCACTATGCGCGTCCAGACGTACTGCTGGCCTTGTTGTGCACGATCTCCCTGGCGTGCGCGTTTCGCTTCACTCAGCGGCCACAGCCCGGAACGCTGGTTGTGGGCGCCCTCGCAGGCGGCGTCGCCACGGGCACCATGCTGTCGGGAATCATCTGCTTCGCCCCACTGGTCATGGCCTGGCTGGAGGCCGATCCGGACGCGAGAAGACACCCGAGACGGTGGGTTGCAGGCCTCATTCAAATCGGGCTCGGGGGGCTCTTGGGGTGGCTGTTGGCCAACTTCGAGGCGCTGTTGGCGTGGGACGCATTCATGGGCGGTCTTGGAATCTCGTCGCGCACCCACAATGCGGGCAATTATTCTCTGCCCACCACACTCCTGGGAAGTATCTCCCTGTATGCCTTTGGAAGTCTCGCGAGTATCGCGGGATATGTGGGTTTGGTGCTGTTCATCTGGCGTCGCCGACCCGGAATGCTCACCCTCGCCAGTTCCCTGCTCGCCGGTTATTTCGCGCTGGGTCGAGTAGGTGGCGGCATGATGCGACACCTCGAGTTCATCGCACCCGCCACGGCCATCGTGGCCGCCTATGCGATTCTCGCGGTTTCGGATCTCGCTTCCACCCCACGCGCTCGCCGGAATTGGGCGTTGGGATTGGGCACCTTCACCGCGGTGTTCACCCTTCAGCTTTCCGCCGGCTATGTGACCCCGCTCGAAATGGAGATGGACCCACGCGATCAAGCCGGACATTGGCTCGTCGAGCATCTCCCGAGCGGGTCAAAGGTTGGCGTAACCGAATCCTTTGCGTACGACTGGACGTTCTCGCCCAGGCTGCCGAGTGATGCACCATTTCAGCGAATTCCCCTGATTCTGAGAGTGGGGGCCAATACCTCGCACTATCTCGATCTCGGTCTCGACTACATCGTGACGAGTAATTTTGCGGTGCAGCGGACGCGTAATGCCGCCGCACAGAGATTCATCGAGGATCTCTTCTCCCAGCGCGCCTATGAGCAGGTCCACACGACGCAGTTCTCCCGATCTCCATGGTCCCTACCCGGCGCACTGGGAATTCGTGCCCCTGGAGATCTCTTCTACGTGACACCGACCTTCTACATCTTCGAGCGGCGTTGATCGGCGCGGCCTTCAAGGCTCCCCAAACACGTAGACCGGCGGAGGCAACCCAACGCGAGCGCTGGGAATGGCTCGTTCGTTTCCGAGTTTGGCCACAAAAACCCTGCGCAGAAGATCGGTGACTCCGGACCGCCTGGCGACCCGATCGACGTCCAGAACGAACACTCGTCCTCCCAGGGAAACCGCTCCACGGAGCTCCTCGGCAAGCGCCAACGCCTCACTTTGAGTTCGTCGGGGATTCTTGACTGCGGCAGCCACATCGAACCAACCCATGTGCTGCCCCACCTCCAGCGGGAATGAAACGCGGGCGCCGGAAAACCCGGCTCTGCGCAAGTAGTACTCAGGGACCGCACGCGCGTATCCGGGAAAAACAAACGTGTCGTGTGGGCGGGCGTTGGCCAGAATCCAGGCCGCCGACTGCCGCTCATCTTCGATGATGGGAACCCGGTGATAGGCGACCAGACTGAGTACAGCCAACGCGCACCAACTACCGATGGCCACCGTCCCCAGGCTAGGCCGTGCCGCTACGAGTTTCTCCATGCCGCAAGCCAGCAGGAGCGCAAAGGCGGGAAACACGAGGGTCTCATAGCGACCCACCAGAAAGATCGGACGCCAGGCGACGGACACCAACCACGGGAGCACGAGCGGAAGCAGCAGGAACACGAGCAGCGCATTCGCCGATTGAGGACGCCTGCCCCGCGCCGCTGCTCGGACTCCAAGGGCCAGGAGTGTGACGACGAGCACCCCGCTGAATCCGCGCGCGAACGACCAAAGGAGCGGCACGCTTGAGCCTTGCCGGAGTTTCGCGAGCGGCCCGAGATGATCGGGATAGAAGGCACCGACACCCATGACCTCGATCGAGTGAGGAATCACCGACCAAGCCGGCGTGCTGGACCACAGGGGTTCGATCCAAGCCGAGACTCCCGAGCCCATCTGCCCCCACAGAACCGGAGCCCAGGGCAGGTAGGCGGCAAGGGCGAGCAAACTCGCAACCGTCGTCCACCGGAGCGCGGTACGACGAGCCAGTCCGCCCGGTGCGACCCACGCCACGCCGATTCCAACGGGCAGCAGGAACACGAAATAATTGTGGGTGTACAAACCCATCGCGGCAAGAGTCGCGTACCCGACCATCCACCGGACATCGCTACGAGCCAGGGCTCGATCGAGGGCCATCACACACAGCAACGCGAGCAGAGGACTCAGGGTGTACATCCGCACCATCTGAGCGGCACTCACCCCCAGTGGAGACAACGCCGTGATCATCCCAGCGAATCGGGCAACAGCAGGGCGGTCGGGAAAAAACTGATGGGCGGCGGCGTAGACAGCCACCACGCCCATCACCCCCAAAACTGCAGACAGAGCCCGCACAGCGGACTCCGACGAGCCGAAGAGTCCCATCCAAAAGTGGAGCACTCCGTAGAAGACGGGTGGATTTCCGTCGACCGTCAGAGCCGGGACGATCCCGCCGAGCCCGCTCCAGGCGATCAGCACCGAGTTGGCTTCATCGATCCATAGTGGCCGATCGCCGAGCCCGTAGAAACGCGCGACGGTTGCCACCGTCATCAGCGCCACCAGGTCGCGGAGGGCCCGGGCACGCATCGGATCCGTCATGCCCTCAAACGAAAGAGCGGCGGGGGGGGGGGGGGGGCGGCGGGCCCGGCGCCAAAAAACCCCCCCCCCCCCGCCCGCCCCCCCCCCCCCCCCCCCCGCCCCCCCCCCCCGCCGGGGGGGCGGGGGGGCGGGCCCGGCGGGGCCGGGGCCCCCCACAAACACCCCGCGGCGGCGGGGGGCTTGGCGCCGGGCCCCCGCTTCCAAAAAAGTCCCACCGTCGAGCTACTCTCCCACCGGGAAACCCGGCAGTACCATCGCCGATGCAGGGCTTAACTTCCGTGTTCGGAATGGGAACGGGTGTGGCCCCTGCTCTATGGACAGTGGGAAAACTCAAACTCCTTCTCGGCGCCCTCCGCAGTGCGCGAGGCCTCCAGCGTGTTTTGACAATCGAATCTTCTCAGTGTCGGGACGGGCCCAGCCTTTACTGTTTAAATTGAGCAAAGGCTGCTCCCATCATTGATTTGCTTCGTTTCCTTCACCGTTTTTCGGTCAATGCCCAGATAGAAGGCGTTTGTGCAAGCGA
>JAKVBI010000023.1:41597-110201 GCA_022447545.1 Myxococcota bacterium | reverse complement strand
CTACGACAACACCCCATAGCGAGGCAGCGCCCACAAGGCGGCGCAAACGCAGCAGCATCACAACATCCCCTTCCCAAGAGAATCAGCGCAACTGCAGGCGATTATTGATGGAAACGCGCAAAAAGAGAAGCGCAATTGTGTCGGGCGCGGTGAGAGGCGGCTGAGGGGAGTCTCACGTCCCGGTGCGGGCGTAGGGCGGCTTCGACACACCGCAAATCGGTCGATTTGTGGTGTGCAAAGTGGGACAGAAATGGGACACGCGGAAAGTCCAAAAAGAAAGCCCCCAGAGTGCCGTTGAAAGCACTCTGGGGGCTTTGTGAGTCAGGGAACTAAACTGGGTTTAGAACTCGTAAAACCTGTCCTTTGGTTTCCCTCGCCGCTTCGCTTACTTGGGGCGGCAAACCCATCGAACGGCAATCGAGCGCGCCCCCTCCCTCGCGTGCTTCACGCCGGCGAGGGCGCTACCTCCGCGTTCCGGATTGGACAGAAGTTGGACATGCGCAAAGTCGGCTCAGCGGCGCCTTCGTCGTATCCCCAGTCCCGCCAGTCCAACCCCTAAGAGGAGTGCGGTGGAGGGTTCGGGGATGGGCGACGAATACTCAACCAGCAAAGAGGGCGGCGAAGTGAAATTGACACCTTCTGCGGGCAGGTCATTCCACCAGCCCAAATCGCTCAACATGACAAAATTCTCGTCAAAGGGCTGATTGTCCGGTTGTCCAGACCCCCAATTCTGATATGACCAAGGCTCATCGGTTACCCAGCGCCAGCCTTCCCCCGGCTCACTAAAGTCTGGAGCGGATAAATCTTGGAAGGCACCGAGCCACGCGATGTTGCCCGCTGGAATCGCGCCAACACTTATAAGAAACGCACCCTCGTTGGCGCTGGTAACAGTCGCAAGATGACCGGGCAGTCCCTCATGTGTCTGGCTTGCAGCAAACGTGTTCGCGTCGTCCCACTCAAGATGATTTTCGAAAAATTCGTACCAATTCCCATTACCTCCGGACTCGACGGTCCATTGCACGGGAACAGCACCCGCCACACCGCTGGTGAAGACCAGCAGTCCCACGACAACAACACCCCATAGCGAGACAGCGCGCACAAGGCGGCGCAAACGCATCAGCATCACAGCGACATCTCCTTCCCAAGAAAATCAGCGCAACTGCAGGCGATTATTGATGGAAACGCGCAAAGAGGGAAGCGGAATTGTTTAGGGCGCGGTGAGGAGAGGCTGAGGGGAGTTTCACGCCTCGAGGCGGGCGGGAGGCGGCTGCGACACTCGGCAAATCGGTCGATTTGTCGTGTGCAAAGTGGGACAGAAATGGGACACGCCCAGAGTCGGAAAAGAAAACCCCCTCCCTGCTGTTTCCAGCAAGGAGGGGGCGTCTAATCAAGCCGATTGGACTTGGCTTAGAACTCGTAGAACCTGTCCATGGGTTTCCCTCGCCGCTTCGCTCACTTGCGGCGGCAAACCCATCGAACGGCAATCCAGCGCGCCCCTTCCCTCGTGTGCTTCACGCCGGCGAGGGATGCTCCTCGGGCTGCCGGATTGGACAGAAGTGGGACATGCGCAAAGTCGGCTTCAGCGCCGCCTCCGCATCGCAAGCCCCGCCAGTCCAACCCCTAAGAGAAGTGCGGTGTTGGGTTCGGGGACGGTGGCGAGAGTGAGTACTTCGGACGCGCTTAGAGCGCGGTCGTAGATGTAGAGGTCGTCAATCTCCCCGGAAAAGTCGCCGACGATGTATGGTGCATAGTTCGACCGTTCGCCCGCACCAATGACTGTCACCGGATAGTCCCCAGTACCGCCACCATCAACCCCCTGGCTATCCCAGTTCACCTGGTAGCCATCAACGAAGAGGTTCGCGGTGTTATCAGAAAACACCGCGACTGCTACGTGGAACCACGTTCCGTCCGCGATATCTAAGTCGTACAGGTGAGGGAAATCGGTATGTGGGTTGCTTGTGATGCCGCCCTGACGATCCTCGGTCGGCGTAATTCTGAGTGTCCTATCAGCATGCTGGTACTTGATCGCGCCGCTTGGTGTGTTGAGAATTATGTGTACCGGATCTTGTCCGTCCAGCTCTCCAAGGCTCACCCATGCCGCTTGTGTGTATTCAGACTGACCCGCGAATTGAGAACCTACGCGGATATAGTCGTCGTTCCCATCAAACGAATACGCCGAGTTAGGATTTCCAAACCGATCCGTCGTCAGCGTGGCACCGTGCACCACGCCGTCGTTTCCGTTGCCGCTCACATCATTGGCATCGCCAGTGAATTCCCACGCTCCAACCAGCCCGAGCGTGTTGGAGTTGTGGGCAGGCGTCGCACTCGCCACACCGCTACTGGTGAAGACCAGGAGCCCCACAACAACAACCCATAGCGAGGTGGCGCGCACAAGGCGGCGCAAACGCAGCAGCATCACAGCATCCCCTTCCCAAGAGAATCAGCGCAACTGCAGGTGATTATTGATAAAAACGCGCAGAAAGGGAAGCGGAATTGTGTCGGGCGCGGTGAGGGGCGGCTGAGGGGAGTTTCACGTCCCGGGGCGGGTGGACAGCGGCTGCGACACACCGCAAATCGGTCGATTTGTCGTGTGCAAAGTGGGACAGAAATGGGACACGCGGAAAGTCAAAAAAGAAAGCCCCCAGAGTGCCGTTGAAAGCACTCTGGGGGCTTTGTGAGTCAGAGAACTAAACTGGGTTTAGAACTCGCAAAGGGATTCCACGTGGGGGGCCGAGCCGTCGCGGAGCCAACTGTCGAGTTGGGCGACTTCCTTGAGTTGCTGGCCGCGCCGGCGGGAAACTCCGAAGAAGCGCGTGTCGACTTCGGGAAGAGTGGTCATGTCTCCCCACAGCCGTTCCCACTGCAGCACCGGGAAGACATCCTCCTGGCCGCGGCCCCAGCGCTGTTTGACTTCTTTCAGGGTCAGGTAGGTGGGCATTCGTTGTGCCAGGTTTCGCACGCCGTGGGCGATGCGTGGGGGATCGTTCAGGCTCTCCCGGTCCAGGTCGAAGAGCGCGAGCAGGCGGTCGATGTCGATCCAGGTCGTCAGCGAGTTGTACCAGGACAGCTGCCACTCGTCCTGCTCATGTGGAAGCGCCAGGGATTCGATCAGGCGAAGGCGTCCATCGATCCGCCCGAGGCCGCCCCCGCGGTCCTCGAACTGTCTTGGCACGACTTCGAAGGAGAGACACGCCTCTTCGGAAAGATGCAAGCCCAGCAGAGCGGGGTCGACGTCCGCCCCCAGGGTGTCGATGTTGTGGAGCATCAGGCTGCGCAGGCCGGGGCGCTCGGCGAGCAGGCTGGTGAGGGTGCCATTAAGCAGAAGGTTGGGGATTTCGTACCAATGACCCACGGGGTGCAGGCAGAGTTGCGGCAGGTTGTCGGTGTAGTCGCTGGCCTCTCCCGCATCCCGAGCCCAGCGGATCAATGCGGCGTGTAGGCTCTCGCGTACCTTCTGCTTCTGTTCGTCCAGGACTTCCTGTAGTTGCTGCTCCCACGCGAAGCGCAGGTCGCGTTCGGTGGGCACGAGTCGCAGCCCCACGGTGCTACCCCGCGAGAGCGACGGGATCACGCCTGCTCGCCGTCCGTCGTCGCGGGTCAGCCACGTTTCCATGGGAGTGTGGGTCAGGGGGCTCGTGGTGAACACGTGGGGAAGCTCGGCACCCAAGCGCTGCGCGCTGCGTCGGCTCTTGGCCAGGTGGATCTCGAGAAAGCTGCGATGCCGTCCGTTCATTCGGACAAAGGGGTCCAGCGCCTTGACGACCCCCGCACCCTGGGTCCAGCGGGTCCCCGATCCACCCGCCAGGGTGACGACGGCCACTTCGCCGGCCCTCAACGCCGAGTCACCGATCGCCTCGCACTGCTGACGGAAAGACGCGTCGGTCAGCGACAGGACATCTCCGGGCCGGACGTCTTCGATCGTTGTGTGCGGGGGCAGGCGGTTGCGGGCCAGGCCCAGCGTCCCGCGCGCCACTTCACCTCGGATCCACTCGTGTTGCTCGCGGTCGAAGCCATTGTCGGTGAGCAGGGTCTCGAGGGAGGCCCCTGCCATTTCGCGTGCCGTCGGGTCGCTGAGGGTTTCCGCCCGACCGGGTGGGCCTTCGCACCATTGGGCGCGGCTGCCGTGTGGATTGACCTCGAAGTCGTAGACGACGGGCTCCATGGCGAAGGGCACGGCGCGTTGGAATTCGGCCTTGGCCGCGGGAAGTGCCTCCAGGAGCCAGCTTCGCCCGTCGTCGCGTCGCTCGGGTGCGAAGAGGAAGCCCATGCCTCCGCCCGCACATCCCCCCAGCATCCAGAACCCCCAGAAGGCGTCGCCGAAGTGGGTTTGGGCCCGCTCGATCAGAGCCTCGGTGAAGGCGTTGGTGGCCCAGGGCAGGATGGTCGTGATGGGTCCGCGGAAATTCTCGGTCGTGAGGGAGCCAATGCGTCGAATGTCTCCCGCCCTCAGTGCGTCGAGCAGTTCGTCCAGAACTTCCATGGCCCGGCCACGGCCGAGCCATTCTTTCTCGGAGCGCAGCAGGTAGCGCTCGGTCACCATTTCGAGAACGGGTCCGACGTCCTGAGCCATGCCGCCGTGTACGAGCACCAGGCTTTCGCACAGGGCTTCCAGGGCGCCGTCGGCCACGGCCACGCCGGTCAGCGGCTCGTGGACGGGCAGAAGCCTTCCCCTTGAGACTCCGTGCTCGGGGTCTCCGGCACGGGCCACTTCACCGCGGATCAGTTTCATGCCCGGCCAAAGCCCCCCCGAGTCCTGCCAGCCCCCTCCTGATCCGCCGAGCCACTCGCCCAGAATTGCCCGCGCCGCGACCGTGCGGCGTTCCTCCTCGGTCAGGGGGCCCACCAGTTCACGGGTCTGTCCGGTTGCACGCATGCACAGGGCAATCAGGGAGGCCAACAAATTGGTCGATACCGCCAGCCGCGAGCCCTTGGGGATGCCGCGCACATGGCTGGTGAGTTCGAGGCCACGACCCGGGCCCACCAGGGCCCCGAGTAGGTCTTCGAGCCGTGCATCGGAGTTCTCCAGACCCGGCGGCACCACGCCCGAAGCGATCACGGCGGCCTTGAGCAGGCCCAGGTGGTCGCGCGCGGAGTCGAAGACTTCGGCGAGATCCTCGATCTCCACCTGGGCGCCGAGGTCGACGCTCACCAATCGCAACTTCGGCTGATCCAGGACTCGCAGGTAGGTGGCGATGGGCGGCCGAGGGGGTTCGCGGCTGCCGACGACGGTGAGGTCGATGGAGGTATTGATGACCCGCGCACCTTCGGGGAAATCCATTCCCAGAAAGAAGATGTCGCTCCACCCACTGTGGGTGAGGTCCATTCGCACGGGGGTTTCTTCGCGCAGGGTCGGCGTGTGTCCATCGCTTCCGGGCAGCAACGCGTCGACGACGCGATGGGGGTGCCGGGACGGATCGGTCAGGTCGAACATCCACTCGTTGCCGCGCGTGTTGCGCACGCTCCGGCGCACCTGATCCACCAGCGTCTGGAAGCCCTGCTCCCGGTAGGCGGCTGCCAGGGCACTCGACGTCGGCTCATTGGGGCCCTGTCGTTGCTGGATGTCGAGATACTGGTCGATGGCTTCGTCGAAGCGGCGTTCGAGTACGGCCACGTGGGCTTCGAAGGGGAGCGGGCAGCGGGAGGCCACCCCCGTTCGGCCGGGAATGTGGAAGCGGTGCAGTGCGTAGAGGAAGAACAGCGCCCGCACCCGTTGATAGAGATTGTCCTCGGTGCGCCAGAAGCTTTCCAATTCGGCGCAGGCCGCGAGCAGGTCTTCCAGGGTCGCATTGCGGGCCCAGGCGTCGAGAGACTGGTTTCGCTCGCTGGGGTCGGAAGCGGTGACGATCGAGACGAGCGCGCCGGGCATGGGCGGAATCAAGGGTAGCGAAGCACGCGCCGGGAAAGCCTCTGCTCCCGAGGGTCTTCCAACTCGTATAATCGCCCAGCGCCGCGCTTTTGGGGGTGCAGGGCAACGCCGAAGCCGCCGTCCCGCCCAGGGGATGGGCACGACAGGGAGGGAGGGGTACGAGATGAGGAATTTCGAGAACCGAATCGCAGTCATCACTGGCGGCGGTACCGGCATGGGCCGTGAAATCGCGCGTCAACTCGCGGCGGAGGGTTGTCACATTGCGATCTGTGACCTGTCCGAGGAGGAGATGGCTCGGACGCGGGCGCTGTGTGAAGCGGAGTCGCCTGACGCCACCCGGGTGGCCACCTGTGTGGCGGACGTTTCGGACGAAGCGCAGCTACAGGCCTTCCGCGACGTGGTTTGCCGTGAACTCGAGACCGACTGCGTGCATCTGGTGTTCAACAACGCGGGGATCGGCGGTGCCGACAGCCTGATCAACGACGATCGCGAGACCTGGGAGCGAACCTTCGACATCTGTTGGAAGGGGGTCTACCTGGGGACGCGTACCTTCCTTCCCATGTTGCTGGCCAGCGACGAGGGTCACCTGGTCAACACGAGCAGCGTCAACGGGTTCTGGGCTTCCCTTGGCCCCCAGACGCCGCACACCTCCTACAGCGCGGCCAAGTTTGCGGTCAAGGGCTTTACCGAGGCGCTGGTGAACGACTTCCGGCTGAACGCCCCGCACGTGAAGGTGTCGGTGGTCATGCCCGGGCACATCGGGACTTCCATCGCGCTCAATTCGTCCAATATCCTGGGCCGTTCGCCCAAGGACCTGACCGACGAGCAGGTGGAGGAAGTCCGCCAGCGCATCGAGCAGGCGGGTATCCCGCTGGGCGATGTCACCGCCGACCAGATCCGCGTCGGGCTCCAACAACGCATCGATCAGTTTCAGGAGCAGGCCCCCATGACGGCGGCCCAGGCGGCGACGGTCATCCTCGACGGAGTGCGCGAGGAGCGCTGGCGCATCCTCGTGGGAGCCGACGCCGAGGTCCTGGATCGCATGGTGCGCGACGCGCCCGAAGAGGCCTACGAAACGTCCTTCATGGAGCGTCTGCTGGGGGAAACGAACTGGGTGCTGGGAAACTGAAGCGAGCGTCCGGCCGAGCGTCTCAGACGTCTTCCAACAACTCGAGCACCGTCCCGTCGGGATCCTTGAAGCACACGAAGCGGGAGTTGGGGCGGTCGTCCCACTCCACGGTGGCGGGCTCTCCTACGATTTCGACCCCGGCAGCGCGCAGCTCGGCAAGATCCGCATCCATGTCCGAGGTGGACAGGGCGAGGCGGGCGATGCCCAGATGGTTGAGCTGGGCGAAGGGAGGCTCCAGGTCGCGGGGGGTTCGCCATTCGATGAGGTCGATCACCACGGGGGGGCGGGTGCCGCGAATGACCATGATGGCGGCTTTGATCTGGTACTCCTCCATGCCCATGGCCCCGGCCGTTGAGCTCGTGCTGTCCTCCGGCGCCACCAACAAGACCTCGAAGCCGAGTTTCTCGTAGAAGGCGCGCGAGCGCTCGAAGTCGCTGCAGTTGATGTTCACGTGGACCATGCCCTTGATGTTCATGCGAGCTCCCTACTGCTCTGAAAGGTTGGCTCAGACCGCCGTGTCGCCGTTGTCGACGACGAGTTCCGCCCCGGTCACGTGTTTGGACTCGTCCGAGGCGAGGTAGAGAACCAGGTACGCGACATCCGAAGGTTCTCCCAGCCCCATGGCGATCCGAGTTGCCTCGCGGTCCCGCTGCTCGGCCAGCTTGACGTCCTGGAGACCCGCGAGTGCGGCCTCGACCATGGGGGTGTCGATACTGCCGGGATGGATGGAGTTGCAGCGGATGCCGTTCTTCCGCTCGCGGCAGTAGATCGCAACGGATTTGGTCAGCGAGCGGATTCCGCCCTTGGCGGCCGAGTAGGCGAAGTACGGGCTGAGCCCCACCAGAGCGGCGGTGGACGACATGTTGATGATGGATCCGCCCCCTCCCTGCTTCATGGCGGGCAGGGCGTGGCGACAACCGAAGAAGGTGCCGTCGAGGTGAACGGCCAGGGTCCGGCGCCAGATGTCGGTGGTGGTTTTCAGAACGTCCGCGATGATGGCAATGCCCGCGTTGTTGACCAGGACGTCGAGGCGCCCGTGGCGCTCCATGACCTGGTCGATCAGCGCGGTCCAACCCGCCTCCTCCGAGACGTCCTGTCGCACGAACTCGGCACCGATCTCCCCGGCGATGGTCTGGCCGGCCTCCTCGTTGATGTCCGTCATGATGACCGACGCGCCCTCGGCGGAGAGCAGCCGCGCATCGGCCTCTCCGAGGCCCGAAGCTGCGCCCGTGATGATGACGACCTTCCCGTCTACTCGACCCATGCTTCCTCCCAAGTCATCGCTTCACACCTCTCGGACCCGATCCGCCCAGTCGAAGGGGGTCGATTTCCTCATTCACTGTCGCTCCCAGTAGCCGAAGGTCGCGTCCGTGGTTCGCTCGACGGGGCTGCTGGCAAGGTTGGGGTTGACTCGCAGGCCCGGGATCGTCGCGGTCTTCCAGCGATAGTCGGGGATTGGCTCGGGTTGGGTTTCGCCAAAATCCGGCTCCGGGTGGCCGACGAAGTAGGTGATCTGCCTGCTTTCGAAATACTCGGGCGGCGCTTGCTTGCCATGCCCGGGGCGGTCATCGGTGTGCTCGGCGTTGTGGGCGATCCACTCGTCATTGACGCCCAGGAGATCCAGCGTCTCGAGGCGCGAGTAATAGGGGATGGCCCCGGCAGCGGTCACGGCCAGAGAGCCTTCGGGGTCGACATTCTCGGCCATCCACTGGCCGATGAGGGTGCATTGCTCGGCGAACATATGCAGCCAGCCGATGCTATCCACGCCATCGCGGGTGTCCACGCGCAGAGCCTCGCGGTCTACACGGACTACCAGCACCGCCAGGATCACAGCCAGCAGGATGGCCACTCCCTCCACGCCTCGCCTGGAGGTTCCGCGTGCCACGGCCAGCTTCGCGAGGCCGCGCAGGCCCAGGGCGGCTGCGATGGCCAGGATGGGCATCAGCGGCATGAAGAAGCGCTGTAGCGCCATGAAGTCACCGCCGACCGTGATCACATGGAGCGACAAGCCGGCGCCGAACACGCCGCCCAGGGCCAGGAACCGACGGTACTCCGCGGCGGGCCTTGCCACGGCGGCCAGTGCTGCCAACCACCATAGGGCCTGGGTCTCGAACCAGGCACCGAAGTAGCGAAAGCCCCGTGCCCAGGGCGTCTCCGAACCCAGTCTCACGTAGTAGGAGTTGGGGAAGGGCCAGCCGAAGTAGTTCCAACGCCAGGCGAAGTAGGGCACGAACAGGGCTGCGAAGCCCAGACCCCAGAGCCAGTCGTGTCGCGTGGGGCGCAGGCGTTTTTCCACCAGCACCATTTCGCCCAGGCGGAACAGTCCGGTGAGTGCGAAGAGGAGTACCCCCTCGGGTCGGGTCATGGCGGCCAGGGCCATCCAGACGCCGCTGAGTGGGATGCGTCGAGCCCCGGAGCCATTTTCCTTTTCCAACAGATACGTGGTCCAACTCGCGGTGACCAGGCAGGTAAAGAGTGCGCTCTCCAACCCGCCTGTGCTCCAGCATGCGAAGCCCGGTGTTGCGGCCAGCAGCAGGGGGGCCAGCGCATCGAAGCCCGAGGGACCGTCTGCTTCTCGACGTCCCGTAAAGCGTGCCACCAGCAACAGGGTGGCCACCGAGCAGGCGATCCCCAGGCCCTTGGAGCCAACCACCGGGTCGATCCCCAGCCCGATCACGCCCGCCGTGATCAGGGTCCACAGAAAATTCGTGTAGCCCTCGACTCTCTCGCCCAGGTTGTAGACGAGGGCGCCATGGTGCACGAGGTTGTCGGCGTAGCGAAACGAGATGAACGCATCGTCGGTGACGAAGTCGAACACCAGGGCGTGTGCGATCAGCAGTGCGACGGCCGCGGCCAGCAGGCCAGCGCGCCAAACTCTGGAGTGCGTGGGAATCGCTTCTGTCATCCAGGGCGCTCCCATCTTGCCCGAGTGGCTAGGCGGTCGCTACCAGGCCCTGCAGTCGTGCGGCCCGGTCTCGCAGCGCCTCGGGGCCGCCCAGCAGATGTCGTGCGTTGCCGATCCGTTTGAACCAGAAGTGAAGGTTCTGCTCGTCGGTCCAACCGATGCCCCCGTGAACCTGGGTCGAGACGCTGGCGATTTCGCGCCCGATCTCCGAGATGTGGGCGAGCACGTGGCAGGCCATCAGTGGGGTGTCGGAGGGCACTGCGTCGAAGCTGTGGGCCGCGTACCAGAGCAGGGAGCGCGCCGGCTCCAGCTCCGCCACCATCTCCGAGCACATGTGTTTGACGGCCTGGAACGAGCCGATCACACGCTCGAACTGCTTGCGCTCCTTCGCGTAGGCGACGGCCTGCTCGATCATGGCTTCGCAGCCGCCCAGGGCATCGGCCGCCAGGGCGATGCGCCCGGCGTCGAGCATGCGGGCAATGGCAGGCCCTGCGTCTTCGAACACCGCCTCGGGGGTGGCACCCTGCAATACCACTTCGGCGGTGTGGCGCGTGGCATCGACGGTCTCCAGGCGGGTGATCTCCATGGCATCGGAATTGGTTTTCACCACGGCCAGTGTGTCCGAGTCCAGGGCGACCAGCAGGAGGTCAGCGCCGCCGGCGTCCAGGGCCATCATCGCCTTTCCGTGGAGGGTGCCCCCGTCGAGCCGGATCCCCGCCTCTTCGCGCACGGAGAAGAGTTCCATCACGGCGGTGCCGCAAATGATCGCTCCGCTGGCGAGACCCGTCAGCCAGCCCTCGGCGGCGCTCCCTCCGATTTCTGTCAGGGCGACCGGGGCCATGACCGCCGAGGAGAGGTAGGGGGTGGGGGTCACCGCGTGGCCGAGTGCCTGGGAGACGAGGGCGGCATCGAGCAGGCTCAGGCCGCTTCCGCCCTGAGCTTCCGGCACGAGGATGCCCGTGACACCGAGCTCGGCCAATTCGTTCCAGACCCCCCGATCGTAGGGGGAGTCCTGCTCGCGAAGCTCGCGTACGCGCTCGATGGAAACCCGATCCGCGAGAAAGCTCCGCACGGTGTCTTCCAACAGGAGCTGATCTTCCGAGAGTCCAAAATCCACGCTTCGTCTCTCCTGTCAGGCTTGGGCCGGCTTGGGTTCGCGGGGCAGGCCCAGTCCGCGTTCGGCGATGATGTTCTTCTGGATCTGAGCCGTACCCCCGCCGATGATCAGTCCCAGCGAGAACATCGAGTGCGCTTGCCAGAAGCCGCGCTCTCGCTCGTACTTGGTGTGGTCGTAGAGCACGCCGAGTTCGCCCATGACGTCGATGGCCAGTGCTGCCATGTCGAAGTTGAGCTGGCAGTTCTGAAGCTTCACAATGAGCCCGGCAACCCCGGGCGATTCGCCTTTCAGGCTGCTGGTGAGCATGCGCATCCCATGGTGCTTCATGGAGAGGGCCCGAGCCTGGAGCTTCATGAGCCGATCGCGATAGACCGGGCTCGCCATGGCCGGGACGCCATTGATGGTCTCGTTGTTCATGAGGCGCGCCAAGCGCATCCAGGTGCCTTCAGCATTGGCGTTCAGCGAGTTGCGTTCGTGTTTGAGGGTCGTGTTGGCGATCTTCCAGCCCTCACCACGTGCGCCTACGACGTTGGCCTTGGGGACGCGCACGTCGGTGAAGAAGACCTGATTGAAGGAGTTCTCGCCGATTCCTCCTGACATGGTGCGCAGGGGTTGGATCTCGATGCCTGGCGTGTCCATGGGCAGCAGGATGTAGCTGATGCCCTCGTGTTTCTTGGCGTCGGGTTCCGTTCGCACGAGGATGAAGCACATGTCGGACTTGTCCGCCGTGCTCGTCCAGATCTTCTGGCCATTGATGAGGAGATCGTCGCCGTCATCGGTGGCCGCGGTCTGCAGGCTTGCCAGGTCACTCCCCGAGCCGGGTTCGGAGTAGCCCTGGCACCAGATCACTTCGCCGCGCATGGTGGGACCGACCCACTGTTGGCGTTGCTCTTCGGTGCCGTGGCTCAGCAGGGTAGGGACCAACATGGACGGGCCCTGGGCCATCAAGCCCCGCGGAGCTCCTACCTTGTTGAACTCCTCGTCCATGATCACAGTTTCGAGAAGGTCGGGTTCCGCCCCGTAGCCACCGTATTCTCGGGGAATCGTTCGGGCCCAGTAGCCGTGTTCGATGAGGAGGTTCAGCCAGGCGATTCGTTTTTCCCGGGTGCCCTCGGTGATCCCGAAGGGCCGAGGGGGTTCGTTCTCTTCCAGAAAAGTACGAACCTGCCCGCGGAATGCGTCATATCGTTCGTCGAATTCGAGGTTCATGGCTCGAAGGCCTCCCGGCGGATCTCGCTGCTCAGGTTACAGGACCCCGTGTCCCCGGCTTGGGTGGATCGACGGCTGGACCGGCAAAACATTGGGCAATGGGCATCCAGGTGTTGGCGACTTCTCCCGTCACCTCCAGTTTCGTGTCGGCGAGGGCACGCGTCTGGGTCACCACGTGGCAGAAATCGAGGCCGTCACCGCGAACGCATTCGCTCTCGCTGGGTTCGTTCCATTCCCAGATTTCCCCCGAAGGAGCGACGAGCCTCACGTAGGGGGGCGGGCCCGGCACATCCAGCGCGCGGTTCACGAAGGTCCAGCCGAAGGTCTTGACCCCAATGGTGGCGATGTTCTTGATCCGGTCGTTGTAGGTGCGCGGCGCGCCCACCAGATCGTAGATCTCCTGGGAGTGCGCCCAGACCTCCATGTAGCGGGCTGTCGTGAACATCTGCAGGCCCATGTCCGGGCCGAACCACAGCAGGCGCAGCTTGGGTTCCGCGCTGCCGAGATCGCGGGCCAGGTCGTGGGCAGTTGCGTGCCAGCGTGCCATCAACTCCGACGCGTCGAGATTCGCGAAGCGTTCACGCGCGATTTGTTGGTTGGTTTTCCGGGCCTGGAAGGCGGTGATCAGGGCTTCACGTTCGGGCCCGAAGGTTTCCTCCCCTGCGAGAGAGGCCATGGACATGAGGTCGTAGAAGTGGAGATGAGCGATCACATCCCAGGGCGTCCAACCGATGAATTGGGTCTCGCGGTCCCAGTCGCTGGGTTCGAGGGTCCGGAGCAGGGCGTGGAGTTGGTCGACCTCTTCGCGAAAGTCCTCGCTTACTTGCAACACGGTGTTGGTTCCTCGTTTGGTCCCGTCAAAGGCTGGAATGCCCGATCAGCACTCATTCGGAATCCTTCGCCCAGGGGGGGGGTTCGCGCTTGAGGAAGGCCCTCATCCCGGCGGCCGCCTCATCGCTCTTGAAAAGACGGGCCGAGAGTTCCGAAGTCCAGGCGAAGGCTTCCTCCTGGGAGAATTTTGGCACCTCGTTGACCAGTCGCTTGGCGTGCTCGAGGGCGTTGGGGCCGCCGAGTCGCAGGTCATCGAGGACTTCATCGACCGCTGCGTCGAGTTCGTCGCCGGGTACGGCTCGGGCGATGAGGCCGAACTCCGCGGCCTTGGCGGCCGGGAAGCGACTGCCGCGCAGAAACATCTCCATGGCGTCGCCGCGCCGCATCTTGGGCAGGCACACCACGGAGATGATCGCGGGGACCACGCCCAGGCGAACTTCCGTGAAGCCGAACTTCACATCCTCCCGGGCAATGGCCACGTCCAGGGCGGCGGCAAGGCCGTTGCCGCCTCCGACCACATGGCCGTTGATCTTTCCGATGATGGGCGTGGGTGAGGTCTGGATCTGCGCCAGGAGCGCTTCGAATCCCACCTTCGGCCGGCTGCCCTGGGAGGCACCGGACTGCTCCTTCAGGTTCGCGCCTGCGCAGAAGGTATTGCCGTCATTGGTGATGACCACGGCGCGGATGTCCTGGGTGGCATTGGCCTGAGTGATGGCGTCGTGCATACCGTTGACGACGGCGGCGCCCAGGGCGTTGCGGTTGTCCACGTCGGCCAGGGTCACGGTCATGATTCGATCGGTGGTTTCGACCCGGACTTCACTCATGTCGACTCTTCTTTCTTCGCGTGGAGAGGGCAGGTCGGGCGGTAACTTCAATTGACGGTTGTTACCCCACGTGTTACCTGAGAGTCAAACCAATTTCAGCGAGGTCGATGACCTCACGGGTGCCCATGCAGCCTCTACTCGCCCCTCCTTTGCGATCCAGTCTCGATGTCCGTTCGCCGGAATTCCAGGAGAATCGCGCGGCGATGATCGAGCGATTGGAAGAAATTGCGGATCTGCTCGATCAGGCGGAAGCCGGCGGGGGTCCCGCTCACCACGAGCGCCTGGCCAAGCGCGGCAAGTTGCCCGTGCGCGAGCGCATCCATCTGGCTCTGGATCCCGACAGTCCCTTCCTCGAAATCAGCCCACTGGCTGGTTACAACTCCGACTACGCAATTGGCGGCGGCGCGGTGATCGGAATTGGTGTCATTGCCGGGATCGAGTGCCTGATCTTTGCGAATGATCCCACGGTGTTGGGCGGTGCCCTGACCCCCTACGCGAGCAAAAAGTGGATGCGCGCTCTGGAGATCTCCCGCGAAAACCACATTCCCTACGTGAGTTTCGTCGAGTCCGCGGGTGCCGACTTGCGTATGGAGCCCAGTGATGATTCGGATGGCAAGCCGCGGCGCCGCCCGGCGAAGACCGAACACTTTGCAGAGAGCGGTCGCTTCTTCTACGAGATGATCGAACTCTCGAAGCTTCGAATTCCCACGGTTTGTGTGGTCTTCGGTTCTTCGACTGCGGGTGGCGCCTATCAGCCGGGTATGTCGGATTACAACATTGTGATCCGGAATCAGTCGAAGATCTTTCTGGCGGGTCCGCCCTTGGTGAAGATGGCGACTGGCGAGGATTCCGACGACGAGGTTCTGGGTGGCGCCGAGATGCACGCGGAGACGTCGGGCCTTGGCGAGTACCTGGCCGAAGATGAGCGCGATTCCCTGCGCCTTTGTCGCGAAGTGGTCTCGCACCTCAACTGGCGCAAGCCCGGCCGGCCCCCCGTGGCGAGCTACGACGAGCCGGTTCTCGATCCCGAAGAGTTGTTGGGCCTCATGAGTCCGGACCTGCGCCGGCCCGTGGACGTCCGTGAAGTGATCGGAAGGATCGTCGACGGTTCGCGCTTCGAGGAATGGAAACCGCGCTACGGCACGACTCTGGTTTGCGGTTGGGCCGACATCCAGGGCTATACGGTGGGCATCCTGGGCAACAACGGGGTGCTGAACCCGCAGGCTGCCGAGAAGGCGGCCCACTTCATCCAACTCTGTAATCAGATCGACGTGCCTCTGCTGTTTCTGCAGAACCTCACGGGGTTCGTGGTGGGCAGGGAGGTCGAGCAGGCCGGCATCATCAAGAAGGGCTCCCAGATGATCAATGCCGTGACCAATTCCACGGTTCCGCACCTGACGGTGATCATCGGTGCGTCCTACGGGGCCGGCACCTACGCGATGAGCGGTCGCGCCTACAACAACCGCTTCACGTTCATCTGGCCCAGCGCGAAGATCGCAGTCATGGGCGGCAAACAGATCGCCGGCGTGATGTCCATCGTGCGCCGGGGTCAGGCCGCCCGAAAGGGAGAGGCTTTCGACGAGGAGGCCGACGCAAAACTCGTCGCAGCAGTCGAGGCCATGCAGGAGAGAGGTTCGGTGGCCCTCGAGGCGACGGGTGCCATCAGCGATGATGGAATTCTCGACCCGCGCGATACGCGTACGGCGCTGGGGATTTGCCTGTCCGTGGTTCACAACAAGCCCGTGGAAGGTGCCGAGGGCTTTGGAGTGTTTCGACTGTGAGTGTCACGACTCTTCTGGTAGCGAACCGGGGCGAGATCGCCCGGCGTGTGATTCGCAGCGCCCGCGACATGGGGATTCGCTGCGTGTCTGTTTACGTGTCGGCCGACGCGAATTCTGCCCACGTGAGCGAGGCCGATGAGGCGGTGCTGCTCTCCGGTTCGTATCTCGACGGCAAGGCCATCTTGGAGGCTGCGCGGGCCACGGGGGCGGATGCGCTTCACCCGGGCTACGGATTCTTGTCGGAGAACGCAGCGTTTGCGCGGGAGGCGACCGCGGCAGGCATGACCTGGGTAGGGCCACCACCCGAGGCCGTGGAACGCATGGGGGACAAGATCGCCGCCAAGGCCTTGGCTGAGGAGTCCGGGGTTCCGACGTTACCCGGCTCGGAGGATCTCGGTCAGGCCGAAGCTTTGGGCTTCCCGTTGCTCGTCAAAGCGGCTGCCGGAGGCGGGGGCAAGGGCATGCGGGTAGTGGAGTCGGCGGAGGCTCTGGAAGAGTCGTTGGCCGCTGCCCGGCGCGAGGCTCAGACAGGCTTTGGCGATGATCGTGTGTTTCTGGAGCGCTACGTCGAGCGCGCGCGTCACGTCGAGATCCAGATCCTGGGTGATACCCATGGTTCGATCGTCCACCTGGGTGAGCGCGAGTGTTCGATTCAGAGGCGCCATCAGAAGATTCTCGAGGAGTCCCCGTCACCGAGGGTCGACGCGGCCCTGCGCGAAGCCATGGGCGAGGCCGCTCTGCGCCTGGCCCACAGCCTCGGATACCAGTCGGCGGGTACCGTCGAGTTCCTCGTCGACGACGAGACCGGCGAATTCTTCTTTCTCGAGGTCAACACGCGTCTGCAGGTCGAGCACCCGGTCACGGAAGAAGTAACGGGCATCGATCTCGTGCGCGAGCAGTTGCGGATCGCCCAGGGCGAACCTCTCGGCTACGCGCAGCTCGACGTTTCGTTCACGGGATCGTCCATCGAGGCGCGTCTGTACGCTGAGGATCCGGCGCGGGGCTTCCTGCCCTCCACGGGTACGCTCTTTGCTTTTGAGCCGCAAAGCACACCCGAAGTGCGTTGGGAATCCGGAGTGGTTGCGGGGTCGGTGATCGGAACGGAGTTCGATCCCATGCTGGCCAAGGTGATTGCTCACGCGCCGACCCGCACCGAAGCGGCAAGACGTTTGGCCCTGGCCCTCGAGGGTCTTCATCTCGGCGGTGTCACGACCAACCGAGACTTTCTGGTCGCGACCCTGCGCTCACCCGAGTTCCTCGAAGGCGATACGACCACGGATTTCATCGAGCGTGTGGACCCTCCCCGCCGTCGCGAGCCGGATTCCGAGGAACTCGAGCGCAGTGGCCAACTGGCAGCTCTCTGGATTCAAGGTGTCAATCGTGCAGCCGCAGGTGCTCTTGCCTCGACGCCCAGTGGATGGCGGAACGCGCGGATGCCCGACCAGCGGATCGCGTTCGCCCATGGCGAGGCCGAAATCGAAGTGAGTTATCACGCCCTTCGAGAGGGTCGCTTCCGCTTCGGAGATGGAACCTGTGCGCAGATCCATGCGTGGGATCCGAGCGGGCTGGATGCCGAGATCGATGGGCGTCGCTGCCGGTCTCGAATCACACGTGTGGGGGATCGCATCGTGGTTCAGGGGCCTCGGGGCGATCTGGAGTTGATCGAAAGGCCGCGCTTCGAGTTGCCTGGAGGAGAAGAGATCTCGGGTGGCTTCGTCGCGGCCATGCCCGGCAAGGTGCTCGAGTTGCGGGTACAGGTGGGTGATCGTGTGGAGTCTGGCGAGATTCTCGTCGTGCTCGAAGCGATGAAGATGGAACACCCCATGCGTGCCAGCGAAGAGGGTGTGGTGGTCGAAGTGCGGGTGACCCAGGGAGAGCAGGTGGAGGCTGGCACGGTTCTGCTGGTCGTCGAAGCGCAAGCAGATGAGGGAGAAGAGTGATGGCCCCCCCGATCCGAATCGCGAATTGCTCGGGTTTTTTTGGAGACCGACTTTCTGCCGCGAAAGAGATGGTGGAGGACGGCCCCATCGACGTTCTGACCGGGGACTGGCTGGCCGAACTCACCATGCTGATCCTCGCGCGCACCCGGGCCAAACGCCCGGGTGGGGGGTACGCGCGCACCTTCGTGACCCAGATGGAACAGGTCATGGGGACCTGCCTCGAAAGGGGCATCAAGGTCGTGACCAACGCCGGTGGTCTCGACCCGGACGGTTGTGCCGATGCCGTGGCAGAGGTTGCCAGTGGGCTGGGCCTGAAACCGAAGATCGCCTACGTGCGTGGCGACGATTTGTTGCCGCGCATGAGCGACTTGATCTCTGAGGACCAGCTCGTTCACTTCGAGACCGGGGACCCGATCAAGGATGCCTCGGCGTTTCTCACGGCCAATGCCTATCTCGGGTGTTGGGGAATCGTCGAGGCGCTGAACCAGGGCGCGGACATCGTGATCACGGGCCGCACGACCGATGCTGCCGTGGTCTGTGGGCCGGCGGCTTGGCACCACGGTTGGAATCGAACCGACTGGAATGCTCTGGCCGGCGCGGTCGCCGCAGGGCATGTGATCGAATGTGGAACGCAGGCCACCGGTGGCAACTACTCTTTTTTCAGCGAAGTCTCCGGGATGGAACGTGTGGGCTTCCCCTGGGCGGAAATTGCCGAAGATGGTTCATCCATCATCGGAAAACACGAAGGGACTGGCGGAGAGGTTTCCGTCGGTACGGTCACCTCCCAACTTCTCTACGAGATCGGCGGGCCTGAGTATCTCGGTCCGGATGTGACCACCCGTTTCGATACGATCGAACTCGTTCAGGAGGCCCCGAATCGGGTGCGGATGCACGGCATCCAGGGTGAGCCACCGCCGCCCACCCTCAAGGTCTGCATCAATCGCGCCGGCGGATTTCGCAACGACATGAGTGTGTGCCTGACGGGCCTCGACATCGAGAAGAAAGCTCGACTGGTGGAAGATGCATTTTGGGAGGCATGCCCGTTCTCCCCCGACGATTTTGCCCACGTATCTACGCGCCTCGTGCGAACCGACAAGCCCGACCCCGAGAGCAACGAGCAGGCTGTGTCCATCCTGCGCATCAGCGTCAAGGACCCCGACGAGAAGAAGGTGGGCCGTGCCTTCTCCAATGCGGTGATCGAACTCGGCCTCGCCAGCATTCCCGGATTCTTCGGGGTGGGCGGGGGGCCCGGTTCGGGTCGCGCCTTCGGCGTGTACGAGCCGGCGCAAGTTCCGGCTGAAGTCGTACCTCAGGAAGTCGTCCTGCTCGGAGGGGGTTCGCAAGTGGTGTCTTCGGTCATTCCCCACGCGGAAGCCACCGTCACCCCGGTTCCGGGTCCCACCGCAGCAGCGCCGGGCGGGGCCACGAGGCGTGCTCCCCTGGGAACGATCTACGGCACGCGCTCGGGCGATAAAGGAGGCGATGCAAATCTGGGGGTCTTTGCGCGAAGCGATGAGGCCTGGGCCTGGCTCGATCAGTTCCTGACCACGGAAAAGGTCAAGGAATTGCTGCCCGAGGCGTCTGACCTGCAGGTGGATCGCTACCGGTTGCCCGCCATCCGTTCACTGAATTTCATGCTTCGAGGGTTCCTTCAGGAAGGAGTCGCCGCCTCGACCCGACAGGATCCCCAGGCGAAGAGCCTTGGGGAATGGCTGCGTGCTCGGGTGGTGGACCTTCCCGAGGCACTGCTGCCGTGACCTCGAAGCCCACGGACCGGCGCGGGCGAGTTCGCTTTCCCGGCGTTCGCGCTCCGAAGCCGCTTCTTTCGGCCGAGACCGAGCGCTCACTCAGTGCTCGTCAGTTGGAGGTGCTCGACGAACTCGAGAACCTCGTCGCCCGGGGGGGGATCGGCGATCTCACCATGGCGCAGATTGCGGCCCTGGTGAACTGCTCGCTGCGGACCCTCTACGGCATCGCTCCGAGCAAGGACGAGCTTCTGCTCACCGTCGTCGACCGACGCCTGCACCGGATCGGTCGCTCGGCCATCGAGGCTCTCGAATCCACCATGCGGCCCCTGGATGCACTTCGCGTCTACCTGCGCGCCGCCAACCGGGCGGTGCAACCCGAGGCCGTGGCGATGTCGGCGGACCTCACGAAGGTGGCTGGAGCGTCGCGCCTTTTGTCATCCCACGAGGCTTACGTGACCTCGGTGACCCAGAACCTATTGGATCGCGCCGTGGCGGCGGGTCAGGTTGCAAAGGTGGACACCGCCGCCGTCGCTCACGTGCTTGGGGGGCTCGGTCGCGAGTTCGCGCAGCCCGATGTGGCGGAGATCGCAAAGGCCCCGCCCAAGGAGACCGCGGACGAGATCGCTGAAATCATTCTGCAGGGATTGCTGGCGAATCGTTAGGCGTTTTGGAGGCAGCGCGCGATGCGTGCCAGGCAACTCGCTCGACCGAGCAGGGCCAGCGTTTCGCCCAGGGGCGGGCTGGCCGCCGCGCCAGTGACTGCCACGCGCAGCGGCTGAGCGGCCTTGCCCATTCCTACGCCATTCTTCTCGCACCAGGCGGCCACAGTGGCCTCGAGGTTCTCGGGTTCGAAGGGCTCGACTTCGGCCAGCACGGTCTGCAGCTCGGTCAGACGCTCGAAGCCATTGGGCTCGCCCTTGCGCAACCACTTGGTGACCGCGGCGTCCTCGTAGACCACAGAGTCGTCGGCGCGCAACACAAAGCCCCCCGGTCCCGTCTGGGAAACCGCTTCGCCGAAGGTGCGAATACGCGGCTTGAGGGCTCGCAGATAGAGCGGCAGACGGTTGCCCAGTTGCGCGAGGGTGATTTCTGCATTCTGTTTGGCCCACTCGGTGAAGCGCGCCTCGAACTCGGTGTCGGGCAGTGCCGCGAGGCTCTCCTGGTTGAAGGCGAGTAGTTTGGCGCGATCAAAGCGGGCGTTGCCCCGGCCGATGCGTTCGAGGGTGAAGTGTCGGGCCAGATAGTCGGGATCAAAGCGTTCGAGATCGCGCCCATCCTCGGTTTTCTCGCCAGAGCTCCATCCCAGCAGTGCCAGGAAGTTGACGAGGACCTCGGGGAGATAGCCCTCTCGTCTGAAATCGTTCACGACGATGCCCGGCAGCGAGAGCCCACAGGCCGACTCCAGGGCTTCCAGCACGGAGGTTTCGAGTTGGCCCCGTTTGTCTTTCAGCCAGGCGTCCAGGCGGTCGGCGGGGACCGCTTTCGTCGCGCGCTCACGCACTGGCCCCGGATCGGCGACGCCCTGTTCGCGCAGAGCGGCCCGGGCTGCCTTGTCGCGATCGCGCTTGCTCATCTTCGATCCGTCGGGGTTTTGGATGATGGGCAGGTGGGCGTAGATCGGAGTTGAGAGCCCCAGTGCGGCTTGCAGGGCCTGGTGCTTGGGTGTGTTGTTCAGGTGTTCCTGGCCGCGCAGCACGTGGGTCACACCCATGTCGTGATCGTCAACCACCACCGCGAGGTGGTAGGTGGGGAAGCCTCCGCGTTTCCGCAGCACGAAGTCGTCGATGGCATCGGCTTCGAAGTTCACCGGCCCGAGGACCACGTCGTGAACCACGTCGGCTACGCCGGGCGCTCGAAAGCGAATGACATGGTCTTCCTGCTCGGCCCGGGCCTGGGCCTCTTCGCGGTTCCAGTCCACCGGGCGCTCGTAGCGGAAGGTGCGCTTTTGGGCCTGGGCCTCTCGCCGCGCGGCCTCGAGTTCCTCGGGGGTATCGAAGGCCGGGTAGGCGAGATCGCGCTCGATCAGGGAGGCGATGGCTTCGTCGTAGCGCGTCAGGCGTTGCGATTGGAAGAAGGGACCGACTCCGCGCGGATCACCGCCTGCTCCCACGTGCTCGGGACCTTCCTGCCAGTCCAGCCCCAACCAGGCCAGATCTTCTAGGATGCCGGAGACGGCATCTTCCGAGGAGCGCTCCTGGTCGGTGTCTTCCACCCGCAGCAGAAAGTGTCCCCCCTGGGCACGCGCCAGTGCCCAGCAGAACAGCGCCGTCCGCGCACCGCCCACATGCAGATGGCCAGTGGGGGAGGGCGCGAAACGAGTGAAGACCGCCGGGCCGTCAGCCATCCGCAGTTTCGCGCATCACGATGCGCACGACGGACTTCACATTGGCGCACGAAGAGGGCACGCCCGGTGTGTCCGGCGGGATCATCAGCCGGAAGGGGCCACCTTTTCCGAGCGGCAGAGGCTCGCCCTCCAGCGTGTGGATGAGCACGCCCTCGCGCAAGGCTGCCAGCGGCACTGGCTCGCTCGCGAAACCGTCGGCAGCGCACACGATGGCCTCGCCCTGGTGGGGAAGGGCGTGGGATTCCCACAGAGCGTTCAGGCTGGCGGCAGCACCCGCCCGTTTGGGAAACAGGACCGACACGTCCGGGACGCCGCCCGGGAGGTCGAGAAGCGCATCGCGCCCTACGATGCGCACATTTCCGTTGGGCAACGCCAATTCGATCTGGTGAAGCCGCGCTTCGAGTTCCTCGTCGGCGAGCTGTGCCCCCGACAACCAATTGGCCGCCGTGTCGAGAGTGTCTTCGCTCGCATCTCGGAAGATCATGTCGACCCGGCTGTCTCGACGCCAGGCGCTTCGCTCGCGATGGGGGACGTCGCCCGCCACTTCGAGGCGAAGGAATCCCTCGTCGGTGCGGAAGATGCCTTTGAAGCGGGCCAGCGTTCCCCCGGCGACCCCCTGACTCATCCGCAGGGCAGCGCGCTCCAGGCGCTCGCCCGAAAACACGACGTCCGGCGACCATCGCAGGGATCGAGCCGAGTAGTCGTCGGTCGAGTGATCGTGACCGTCGTGGCTTGTCGGATCCGTATCCGCCGGCTCAGCGGTGGCGCTGCGGGGGAGTCGGGCTCCCTCGCCTTCGGGCCAGTCGAGGAGTTCTCGAGGCAAACGGCTGTGGGTGGTCCGGTGGATCGACAACGGAGGCGGCCACAGTGTTTCGATGAGGGCATCGAAACGCTCGAGATCGGCTTCTTCACAAAGGTCGGTGCGATTGGCGACCACGATGTCGGCGATGCCGGTCTGGAGTTCGATGAGTTCTTGCTCGGCGTCTGGCTCCCGACCCAGGCGAGCGGGGTCCACGAGGATCACCACGGGTCCCACCTCGAGGGCGTCCTTGTGGGGGCAGCGGCGGATGGTGTCCACGAGATCCTGTGGCCGCGCCAGTCCAGTGGGTTCGATCAGTAGCCGGTCGGGTGCCTGCTCGAGTACCGCCCCCAGGGCGTCGACGAAGCCTTCGGGGGCCGTACAGCAGATGCAGCCACCCGGGATGTTCGTGAGCGTGAAGGGTTCCTCGGTTCCCAGGGTGGCTTCGTCCAGGGCGGCTTCGCCGAAGTCATTGACGATGACGGCCACATTCTCGTCACGCCGCTGCTCCAGCTGGTTGCGGATCAGTGTCGTCTTTCCGGTGCCGAGGAAGCCGCCGACGATATGGACGGGAATGGACACGGTGCTCCTCGCATTCGATGGGTTGTCGTGGAGCTGAAGTATCCCCAAATCAGGCGGGATGTGCGAGGGAGTCTGCGCTTCGCTTGGGCGGAGGGCGCGGTATCGTTTGATCCAAACGAGGAGAGTCCCATGCCCGAATTCGCCGACCCTCTGCCCGCTGGAACGATCGAATGGATTTCCGAGGTCGTGGGTGGGAGGGTCACGGATCTTCGGCGCCATGTGGCTCGCCGCGAGGCCTGGGTGGTGGATGTCACTCGCTCCGACGGCTCCGTGCTCCAGGGCTTCCTGCGCCTCCAGCGGGAAACCTCGGACGTCGACCCTCGGCGACTGGAACGCGAGACTCGCATTTTCGAGGCTCTTGGGCCCACTGGCGTGCCGGTGCCGGAGGTCTTGGGGTGGAACCCGGAACTGCGGGCGGCTCTTTTTGAGTTCGACCCGGGCCGATCGGATCTCGACAAACTGGAAGACCTTGTCCGGCAGCGAGCCATCATGGAGGACTTCACGCGCATCGTGGCTCGTCTGCACACCCTCGACCTCGAGGACCTCGGGCTCGACGATGTGATGGAATACAAGCCCACGACGCCCGTCGAGTGTGCGCTCAAGGAGGTGGATCTGATCGTCTCGCAGTGGAGCCGCTTCATGGCCCGTCACGTCGACCCTTTGACCACCTACGGGTTGGATTGGCTGCACCGGTTTGCGCCGGAAGAGGTCGCACGAGTCGCTCTCGTCCAGGGAGACACGGGCCCGGTGAACTTTATGTTCCAGGACGATCGGGTGAGTGCGGTGATCGACTGGGAGCTCGGCCACTACGGAGATCCTCTCGAGGATCTCGGAAATATCGCGGTGCGCGAGTTCTGGAATCCTTCCGGCGGACTCACGGGTCTGTTCGAACTCTACGAGCGGGAGTCGGGAATTCCGTACGACCGCTTTCGTGTGCAGTACTACGCGGTACACCAAAATGTAAGAGGAATGATTCCCATCCATTACATCTGCGAAAATGCGCACCCTCGTGAGCCGGTTGCCTGGCATCTCTGTTATCGCTACGTGGGGGATCGCGCGACTTGTGAAATGCTCGCCGACGCCATGGGGATCGCCATCGAGCGGCCCGAAATGCCCGAGGGAACCGGTCACGATGACGTGTTGGCCGAGGCCGCGGTCTACGCCCTGGAGAACCAGGTGGAACCCGCGCTTTCCGAGGATTTTGCGGCCTCCCGCGCACGCGATGTGAAGACTCTGGTTGCCTGTATGGATCGTCGACGACGTTTTGGTGGGCTCATTGACCGAGCGGAACTCGACGATCTCGAGTCGCTTTTGGGTCGACGGCCGCAGTCTCTCGAAGCAGGTCGGAAGGGCTTGTCGGAGGCCATCACCGAGCGGCGTCTGGAGGATGCGGCCTTGATCCCTGCGCTGGCCCGCAAGGCCTACCGTGAGGAGTGGCTCTACGCCCCTGCTGCCATGCTCCATCCCGATCGCAACTGGTCCAAGCTCGACTGAGCGGACCCCTCGCCTCGGGGGGCTTTTCCTGCACTCGTTCGCCGGTTCGAGCTGTCGGTTGGATGGCTTCAGGCGGATGCGTTGCGGGCGTATGCCTTCGCTAGACTCCGGCCCATTCGATCCCAGCCAGCAAAGATCCCATGACTGATTCGACCCAGACCTTCTACATCACGACGCCGATCTACTACGTCAATGACCGGCCCCATATCGGACACCTCTACACCACCACGGTGGCCGACGTCGTTGCCCGTATCCATCGCCTGGCGGGCGAGGATACTTTTTTTCTCACGGGTACCGATGAGCACGCAGCCAAGGTGGTGGACACCGCGGCGGAGCGGGGCATGTCCGCCCAGGCCTGGGCCGATCAGAACGCCGAGGCCTTCCGCACGACCTTCGAGCGCTTCGGCATCTCCAACGACGATTTCATTCGCACCTCCGAGGCCCGTCATAAGGCCTTCGTGACCGGCATGATCTCCGATCTGGTGGAGACCGGGGACGTCTATCTGGGTGAATACGAGGGCTGGTATGACGCCGGGCAGGAGGAATACGTTCCCGAGGCGCGAGCGGCGGAGCACGACTTCAAGTCCCCCATCAATGGGAAGTCACTGGTTCGGCGGAAGGAGGAGAACTATTTCTTCCGCCTATCGGCCTTTTCCGACGATCTGCTCGCCTGGATCGACGCCAATCCCGAATTCATCCAGCCGGTGGCGCGCCGCAACGAGGTGCTGGGCCGGATTCGAGAGGGCCTCGCAGATGTGCCCATCTCTCGCAGCGGGGGAGGCGACTGGGGGATCCCCTTCCCCGGCCGGTCCGATCACATGATTTACGTCTGGATCGACGCCCTCATCAACTACACCTCGACCGTGGAGGCTCCGGAACGGCGCAAGTATTGGCCGGCGAACCTCCACTTGATCGCCAAGGACATCCTCTGGTTTCACGCGGTCATCTGGCCCGCCATGTTGATGGCGATTCAGAAAGCACCGGGTCGGGAGTGGATGAAGTTGCCGAGGCAGATCTACGCCCACTCCTTCTGGATCCGGGATGGTCAGAAGATGTCCAAGTCTCTGGGGAATTTCGTCGATCTCGAAAAACTCGACGAGGTGGTCGAGAAATTCGGTCTCGACGCTCTGCGCTGGTATCTGCTGACCCAGGGCCCGCTGGGAACGGATGACGGCGACTTTTCGGACGCGCGTTTTCTGGCCGTCTACAACTCGGATCTCGCCAACACCCTCGGAAACTCGTTCCACCGCATTTCCAACATGACGGGGCGATATCTCGGGGGCTGTTTCGAGGAACCTTCCAGTGATCCGGGTCTGCGCGCCCGGGTCGAGGAGATCCTTGGAGACGACCGGCGTGCCCCCCTGGGTCTCGGGGGACTCTCCAAGGGGCTCGACCTCGTGCGCGCCATCGATGCCTTCATCGAAGAGACTCAGCCCTTCAAGTTGGCCAAACAGGAGGGTACCGAGGAGCGTGTGGCCGAGATTCTCTATTCGTGCGCCGAGACCTACCGGTTGGCCAGCCTGCTGCTATGGCCCACGCTGCCTCAGAAGATGGAGGAGGTCTGGCGTCGGATGGGGCTCGAAGAATATACGGTGCGTCTGGCGGATCCGGAGGGTCCGGGCCTCGCCGATTGCATGGCGTGGGGTGGATTGTCGGCCGGAGCGTCCATCGAAAAGGGCCCGCCTTTGTTTGCTCGGATTCAGGACGAGTAGTGGCTGCGGGCGTATTCCAACGCTTTCG
Organism: Myxococcota bacterium; assembly: GCA_022447545.1. Classification (GTDB taxonomy): domain Bacteria; phylum Myxococcota_A; class UBA9160; order UBA9160; family SMWR01; genus JAKVBI01. Next base: position 83,892 of record JAKVBI010000023.1, on the reverse strand, counting down.
ACGAAACGATTGGAGACTTGACTCCAGACTGGGGAGGAGGAGCGGATGATGGGAAGAGGTTCGATGATTCTGTCGTTGCTGGCTGTGTTCGTGCTCGTGCCGGTCCACGCCTTCGCAGAATGCACCTACTCGTTGGGGGACGACGGCGTGACGGTACACTGGCGCGCATTCAAACTCGCAAGCAAGGCCCCCGTGAATGGGAGTTTTGGCGCGACCTCCCTTGAGGGCCCGCGCACGGCCAATTCGTGGCCCGCGCTGGCCAAAGGGCTCAGCATGAAGATTCGCGGCAAGTCGGTGGACAGTGGCAATCCCGCCCGCGACGTGACGTTGGCGACCTTCTTCTTCGGCTTCGTCAAAGAGGATGGCGACATCAAGGGACGGGTCACCCGAGTCGAGGGCGACGACAGGCGGGGGACGGTGGAGATCGCGGTGACTCTGAACGGACAGACACGCGAAATTCCCTTCGCCTATACGATCGCCGAGGATGGAACTGTCAATGCCAAGGCCAGTATCGACATGCTCGCCTTTGGGATGCAGGAGGCCCACGATCAGATCAATCAGGCCTGCCGGGTTCAGCACACGGGCGAAGATGGCGTGTCCAAGACCTGGACCGATGTCGACCTGGAACTTCGAGGAAAACTCGAGACCTCCTGCTCCTGAGACGCTCGAGTCCACCGGCTGAGCGAAACGATTGCAGCCACCGCGCACCATGAGTGTCTTGTGTACGCGCTGCTGATGATCCTCTAGCCTCTAGGAGTGCGAGGAGCGAATTCGTCCATGGCGGCCCTCTTTCTGTTGATGGTTCTGGTCCTCCCTTCAGCGACCTGGGCGGCGGGGGCGGAAACCCGGAGCGCCGAATTGTCTCAAGTGGCCCTCTGGGCGCTATTGCCTGTGGTGGCGACCTTGTGCGGGGTCCTCATTGCGGGTACTCGAGAACCTGGACCCAAGGCGCGCTCGGCTCTCCAGCACCTGGCGGCAGGCATCGTGTTTGCGGCAGTGGCTACCGAGATCGTTCCCGAGATGCTCGAGGGTGGGTACAAGCTCTCGGTGGTGCTGGGGTTCTCCTTGGGAGTGGTCCTGATGTTCGGGGTGCGGTGGGCCACGGGGGGCGACACTCATGGAGAGGCTGAATCAGGGCCTTCGAGCGTGTCGGCTTCGAACATGTTCATTGCGACCGGGGTCGATCTGGCCATTGATGGGCTTTTGATCGGCGTGGGTTTTTCACTTTCACTTTCGAGCGGTGTGTTGCTCACCATTGCCGTCACGTTCGAGGTTCTCTTCATTTCGATGGGTCTCGCGGCGACCCTGCGCGCACGAGGCCGGACGGCTCGCTTCGCTCTGGTGTCATTGACATTGATGGCCTCGCTGACCGGTGCCTGCATGCTCCTGGGTGCATCATTGCTGGTGGATTTGGGCGACGTTGCGAAGGCCTGTGTGTTGAGTTTTGGTGCCGCTGCTCTTCTCTACCTGGTCACCGAGGAATTGCTCGTGGAAGCCCATGCTCAAGATGCAGATTCGTTTGGAGGATCGATGCTTTTCTTTCTGGGTTTTGGCATGAGTCTGTTGGGTGCGATGCTTCTATGAGTCCAGAGGCTCGGCAGGTAGCGGTGCGGATTCCCGGTCTGCGCTCTCTCGAACCAGCAGGAAACGGAAGACTGCGGTCACCAGAAGCACGCTGCATCCCATGACGACGATCGTGTTCCGCTCTCCCGCCCAGTCGGCGAGATACCCATAGGGCAGCGCCATCAGGCCGAAACCACCGAACGCCAGCATGACGAGTGACATGACGCGGCCGATGTAGGGGAGGGCGGTCTCCCTGGCGATGACCGAGGCATTGAGGGCTTGGAATCCGCCACTTCCTGCTCCTACGCCGAACATGGAAAGCTGTGCCCAGAAAAAACTCGGGGACCACGCGAGTCCCAGCAGCGAGACTCCGAACAACCCGGCCATACCGGTGTAGATGATGTCGGCGTGGGGCGAGTCCCCAAACCGCGTCACGGCCAAGCTCGCCGCCAGAGCTCCCACCGCAGAAGCGAGGAAGAGTTCACTGATATCGACCGCAGTTCCCCCCAGGGCGTTTTCCGCAAGGCCGGGAAGGACCGTCACGTGCGGAAAACCCATGAAGATCGAGATGGTGAAGAAGAGCACGAGTAGGCGCAGACGCTTGTGAGAGAAGACGTAGGAGAGCCCTTCGGCGATGTCGCGCAGAACCGGTCGGGATCTGGCTTCGGGCTGTACTTCGATCCGGGGAACCCAGGCCATGAAGACCGTGGCGGCGAGGTAGCAGAGGGTCATGATCAGGTAGCTTCCTGCAGGTCCCGAACTCTCCCACGCGAGCAGGATGCCCGCCACGGCCGGGCCCATCACCCGAGCCCCTGTGTTGGCCACGTTGTTGATCGCCATGGCGTTGCCGCGCATGGTTGCCGGCACCAATTCGACCGTCATTCCCTGACGCGATGGGCCGATGAATGCGATGGACACGCCGATCGAGAATGCGCTGATCGCCAACCAGACGATTGTCATGGCACCGCTCGCGATCAGGAGTCCAGTCCAGAGGAAGACCCCGGCCGCCAGCGCCTGGCCGAACACGATCACTCTCCGCTTGGGCCAACGGTCTGCAATTGCCCCGCCAAGGGGTCCGATCAGCAGCATGGCGATGCCCTGGCCCGAGACGATCTTGCCCACGGCACTGTTCGTTCCCCCGACCTCGAAGGCGACGACACTCTGGACGATGGTCGACATGAAGAAGGCTACGAATGAGAGGAGGCTTCCGAACCAGAGCGCACGGAACTCGGGAAATTTCAGGGCGGAAAAAGTCCCCGGAGGATTCGTGACCATGAGCCCACCATACCGGACTCGGCACTCGACGCTGCTTTTCGACGGGGCCGAGAGTGAATGCCTTGTCGATTGGAATCAGGGGGGGGCGATTCCGTAGAGTGCGGCCGTATTGTCCCACAGCACCATGCGACGGTCAGTCTCCGAGAGGTCGGCGAGGCCATCTTCGATGGAGCGGTGTACGTCTTGAGCATAGATGCTCGTGGGATGAGGAAAGTCGGTTTCGAACAGCACCCGGTCGGTGTGGACGAACTCGAGAACGTCTGGGTTGACCTTCTCGAACCAACAACATGCGTAGACTTGGCGGCGGAAGTATTCGCTGGGCTTCAACTCGAACTCCGGGCGCTCAGCCCGTACGCCCAGTTGGCCGAACTGGTAGTCGGCTGCTTGAAGGACGAAGGGAACCCAACCGACACCGCTTTCCACCGAAACGAACTGAAGCTCCGGGAATCTCGGCAGGATGCCGCTGAACAGCAGGTCGAGGATGTGGCCTCCGTTGGCGAGAAAGAGGGCGCTGCCACCGCGTGCGGAATTGGTGGCGTAGCCTTCGACTTCAACGCGCTCGGGACCAATGTCGCTGGTGTCTCCGCTACCGATGTGGAAGCTCACCGGTAATTTGGCGGCTTGGGCGGCTGCCCAGATCGGGTCCCAGGAACGGTCCGATAGATAGGGAAGGCCATGGGCATGGGGTTCACCTGTGAAGAGCAGGCCCTTGTGTCCGCGTCCCGCACAACGCTCGATTTCTTTGACGGTTGCTTCCACGTCCCAGAAGGGGGTGGCCATCACGGGCGCGAAGCGTCGCGGTTCTGGCGAGATCCAATCGATCAGAAAGTCGTTGTAGGCGCGCACACATTCCAGCTTGAGAGCGGGGTCGTCGATCCGCTGGAAAGCCTGGGTTCCGAATCCGCCGACGTTCGGGTAGAGGACCTGCGCCCAGATCCCCAGAGAATCCATGTACTTCAGGCGGTCTTCGAGGTCATGGGAGCCGCGGTGGCAGTCGTCGAAGGTCGGAGGGTTGGCGGGGAAGGGATCCTTCCAACCGGCCGTTGCAGTGACCCCGATGGGGGTGGCGCGCTGCCCGTCGATGACCCAGACCTCCTGCTCCTTTTCGTCATCCCATTCGATGTGTGGAGCCCGGTCCGCCCACTTCGACGGAAGGCGGCTGGTCCACAGGTCGGGCGGTTCGGTGACGTGGGTGTCGGCGTCGATGATCCAGTAGCGGGTATCACTCATTGGGGGTCCTCGATTCCGCGAACTCGCCGTGAGGGGTCATCCCAGACTTGGGGATTTGCGATTCGGGTAGGGCGCTCGCCTCGAAGCACCATGAGCATCTCTCGTGCTGCGGTGACGGCGAGACGCGGTAGGGCCTCTTCGACCCAGCCTCCGATATGAGGTGTGAGCACGACATTTTCGAGATCGAAGAGGGGGTGGTTGTCCCGTGTGGGCTCGGGGTCGAAGACGTCGAGACCGGCTCCGGCAATGGCACCCGTTCGGAGCGCCTGTTCGAGAGCGACTTCGTCCACGGTTCCACCACGTGAGACGTTGATCAATACCGCGTCCGACCGCATGGCTTCCAGTTCTGCCGCGCCCAGGATGTGGTGAGTCTCGTCGTTCAAGGGTAGGCACAGCACGACGAAGTCGCTCTGAGCCAGAAGCTGAGGGAGTTCGCTTCGTGTGCGGTAGAGGGTGACCCCCTGTCGTTCGGCTTCGACGGGGTCGAAGTAGGGGTCGTAGGCCAGCACCCGCATGTCGAACGCGGCGCGGCATTTGCGAGCGAGGTCTCGCCCGATGAAGCCGAAGCCCAGCAGTCCAACGGTCTTGCCGGAGATCTCATGGGGGAACCCTGGCCAGCCGTCACCGGTGAAGACACTGCGATCGATGAAACGCTTTTCTCGGTGGAGAAAGCGATCCGAATAGCCGATTCGCTTGGCGACAGACAACGCGAGGCCGAGGGCGTGCTCGGCAACCGCGGTGTACTGGGAGCCCGCAGCGTAGACGACGCAGATGCCGCGGTCCGTGGCTGCGGCAACGTCGATGGCCTCGTAACCCGAGCCCGGGAAACCGATCACCTCGAGATTTGGCGCTCGATCCATGAGAGCTGCATCAACGGCGACACCACCCGAGAAGCCGTGGGCCGAGGCCAGAGCGGCGCCACGGTCTGCTTCGTCGAGTTCGCTGGCCAACACGATGTCGCATTCCTTGCGAAGGAGTTCTTCGCCGTCCGGGTGGAGCATCGGTTGGGGGAGGTAGATGCGTTTGCGCATCACGTGCCCCGGGCTTGGGCCAGAGCCTTTTCAGCGGCGGCGGAGAACATGCGTGCATCGACTCCTCCAAACACCACGGCGGCATCGGGTGAGCCCGGTGCGTCCCAGTACACGACGCCATGCTTTTGCGCCGTTGCCTTGATCTTCTGGTAGGCCTCTTCGAGTTCCGGAGCTCTTCCGTCGGGTCCGAAGGCTTCGTGGGGGTCGAGGCCCATGAGCGCCGAGAGATCGTGTGCGCCGACCCAGACGAAGTCGATGGCGAGCTGCAGGATTTCGTCGAGTTCTTCGACGGCGCCCGGGTGTTCGACCAGCATGCCCACCAGAGGTTCGGGCTGACTGTACGCGCCCCAGATGGCATCGTGCCTTTCGTTTCCCAGGGAGCGAACTCCTTCTGGAGGAAACTTGCAGAAAGAAAGTGCGCGCCGCGTGTCCTCGGCTGAAACAAGGTTCGGAAGGACGATTCCGTCCACGGGTAGATCCAGGGCCAGGTTGAGTTCCGCTTCTTCGGTCGAGGCAACCCGGATGAAGGGCGATGCGCCCTCCGATCGCACACGGAAGCAGAGTTGCTCGAGTTCAGGCCAGGTGTAGGCGGCGTGCTGACGGTCGAAGATCAGAAAGTCGAAACCGGCAGCAGCGAGCAGATGCGACGTCGCAAAGCCATCGAGACAGCAGAAGACGCCCGTGACTTGGCGGCCTTCGGCCAGGCCACGGCGGTAACGGCGTTCCAAGGCGCTCATGGGCTCATTTTGTAGCTGGCCTTGCGCGGACGGATCACCACGAAGGTCAGGGGTTCGTCGTCACCGGCGCGGAGCGCATACTCCTCGTTCGCTTCGATCATGAGTACCGTGCCGGGGCCGCATTCGGAGTCTCCGACCTGGGCTGATCCTGACAGGATCACTGTCACCTCGGTTTCCGAATGACTGTGCAGCCCGATCTCGTAGCCCGGTGGAACTTCGGTCATGTGGACGTAGGGATCATCGGGTCGGAGCCTTGAGAGTTTGAGCCCGTCGTTGGAGCCGGGATAGGGCTCGAGCACGCGTTCGTCGGGTCTGACGATCACAGCCATGCGTTTCCCCATTCATTGGCAGGGTCTGGACCCAGCCGTGGGATGGATTGAACGGGATTAGTATACACTCGTGCGGTGGGTTCGTTCGCGCTCAATGCGTCTCGAGTCCGAGCATTCCCTGGTGGCAGATGAAGGAAACCACCTCTTCGACACCGCGTTCCTCACGTAGGCTTGTGAAGAGATACGGTCGGTCGCCACGCATCTTCGCAGAGTCACGGTCCATGACCGAGAGGGAGGCCCCCACTTTGTCGGCGAGGTCGGTCTTGTTGATGACCAGCAGGTCCGAGCGTGTGATGCCAGGCCCCCCTTTTCTGGGAATCTTGTCTCCTGCGGCTACGTCGATCACATAGATGGTCAAGTCCGAGAGCTCCGGGCTGAAGGTAGCCGCGAGGTTGTCGCCTCCACTTTCGACGATCACCAGGTCGAGTTCCGGGATGCGCTCGTTCAATTGGGCGATGGCTTCGAGGTTGATGGAAGCATCCTCGCGGATGGCCGTATGCGGGCAGCCACCGGTTTCTACCCCTTCGATGCGATCCGACGGGAGGGCGCCATGGCGGACGAGAAAGTCGCGATCTTCACGGGTGTAGATGTCGTTGGTGACGACGGCGACTGAATAGCGGTCACGCAGTCGCATGCAGAGAGCGAGAACCAGTGCGGTTTTCCCGGAACCCACCGGGCCACCGATTCCGAGTCGAAGAGGTGTGGAGCGGCTCATGTTCTTCCTTTCCAAAGAGTCGAGAGTCAAGAGCGAAACAAGCGAACGTTCTGCGTCTCGTGTAGCGCGCTGGCCAGGGCGAGGCGCGGAGTTGCGAAACCGATTTCGTCGTCGTCGGTGTCGAGACCTCGCTCGACTACTTCGGGGATGAAACGTGTGGCTTCGCGCAGGATGCATTGACCGTCCGACTGGCCCAGGGGGATGAGGCGGACCGCGGCATTGACCTGGTTCTCGCACCATCCGAAGGCCCAGGCCGCAGCCGTCCAACTCAAGGGGATCTCCCAGCGAACTGCTGCCAGGCTGAAGGTTGCAGCGCGCGTCCGCTGTGGGTGATCGATCCAGGGCTGGGCGTCGGAGATGCCCAGATGGGTCAGTAACCTCGCCAGAGCGGCACCCAGATGATGCTCTTCGGCGACGAACTCCGCGCTCTCGCGGTTCGCCAAAAGCAACGTCGACCACTCCTCCACGGCTGCCTCGTCGTGCTCCGCCCAGGCGGTGTACATGCGAGAGAGCAGAGGAAGGTCGATTGCAGGTACTACGTCGTGCAGGAGTTCGAGGATCCAGCTCTGGGCAGTCGCGCGATCGTGCACCCATCCGAATTCCCGGGCTGTTTCCAGGCCTTGAGAATAGGCGAAGCTCCCCACGGGCAGGGTCGGGCTCGCGAGTTGCTGGAGCCGCACCAGGGGTCCGAGCAGTTGGAGATCCTCAGCGGTGTTCGTGAGCCCCATAGGCACCTGCTTCGGGTTCAAAGGTCCGAGCCACGTGTTCGACCGTCAGGCCCAAGCCACGAACCATTTCGTCCAGTACGTGGTCACGTTGATAGGCGACCTCGCCGGGTCGGATATCGAGGGGCACGTGGCGGTTTCCGAGGTGGTAACAGGCTCGAGCCAGAAGGTGGGAGTCGGAACTCGAAACCATCGATACGTTTTCTTCGGCGGCGCGGACCTCCACCGTCAACCCGTCGCCACCCAGGTGGTCGCCTCCACGCATGACACCCTGGGATTCCAGGACCACTGCCACCTCGCGCCCATCGTCCAGCCGCGCTCGGAGGCGATTCTTCTGGCGATCCTCAAAGCAGAGGGTCAGGTGGGCATCGGGTTCTCGACCCCCGGGGATCCGGTCGATTAGGCGGATGCCCGGAACTTCCGCGCGATGGCCCTGGGCGCTCAAAACAGAAAGTACCGTTGGGCCATGGGAAGTTCCGTGGCCGGCTCGCAGTGCAGTGCCTCGCCGTCGGCAATTACCTCGTAGGTTTCCGGGTCGACTTCAATCTGCGGCAGTGCATCGTTGTGAATCATGTCCGACTTGCCGACACGCCGCGTGTCGCGAACTGCGACCACGGGGGTTTCGAGAGAAAGTTGCTCAGCGATGCCCTCGTCGGCCGCCGCCTGGGAGATGAAGCTCACCGAGGTGGCGTGTCGCGCCCCAGCAAAGGCGCCGAACATGGGCCGGTAGTGGACGGGTTCGGGCGATGGAATCGAAGCATTCGGGTCTCCCATGGGGGCCGACGCGATCATGCCGCCTTTCAGGATGAGCGAGGGCTTCACGCCGAAGAAGTCGGGCTTCCACAACACGATGTCGGCCATTTTTCCAACCTCTAGGGATCCGACCTCGTGACTGATGCCATGGGTGATGGCGGGATTGATGGTGTACTTGGCGATGTATCGCTTCACGCGCAGGTTGTCGTGTCCTGCGGGATCCCCTGGGAGTGAGCCACGCTGGACCTTCATCTTGTGAGCGGTCTGCCAGGTTCGGATTACCACTTCTCCCACGCGGCCCATGGCCTGGGAGTCCGAGGCGATCATGCTGAAGGCTCCGAGGTCGTGGAGGATGTCCTCGGCTGCGATGGTTTCACGTCGGATGCGCGATTCCGCAAAGGCGACGTCTTCGGGAATCGAGGGGTCGAGGTGGTGGCAGTGCATCAGCATGTCGAGGTGTTCATCCACGGTGTTGACCGTGTAGGGCCGGGTTGGATTCGTGGACGAGGGCAGCACGTTGACTTCCCCACACGCCCGGATGATGTCGGGCGCGTGACCGCCCCCGGCTCCCTCGGTGTGGTAGGTGTGGATGGCGCGGCCCTTGAAGGCCGCAATGCTGTCCTCCACGAAACCCGACTCGTTCAACGTGTCGGTGTGGATGGCCACGGCGATGTCGAAGCGCTCGGCTACGTCGAGGCAGCAATCGATGGCCGCGGGGGTGGTTCCCCAGTCCTCATGGAGCTTCAACCCCATGGCTCCGGCTCGCACTTGCTCTTCCAGTGATTGGGGAAGGCTGGCGTTGCCTTTGCCGAGGAAGCCCAGATTGACGGGGAACGCGTCGGCGGCCTGGAGCATCAGGCCGATGTTGCGAGAGCCGGGTGTACACGTGGTGGCATTGGTCCCGGTGGCCGGACCCGTGCCACCGCCAATCAGGGTGGTGATCCCGGACGTCAGGGCCTCTTCGGCCAGCTGAGGGCAGATGAAGTGAACGTGGACGTCCAGGGCTCCCGCCGTGGCAATCAGACCCTCGCCCGCGATGGCTTCGGTACCAGCGCCCAGGGGGATGTCGACGTCGGGTTGGATGTCCGGGTTGCCGGCTTTCCCGATGCCTGTGATACGACCGTTCCGGATGCCGATGTCCGCCTTTACGATTCCCCAGTGGTCGAGGATCAGTGCGTTCGTAATCACCACGTCGGGAATGGCTTCGCCAGTCATTTGGCTCTGGCCCATCCCATCGCGGATCACCTTGCCTCCGCCGAACTTGACCTCTTCTCCGTAGTGGGTGTGGTCTTTCTCCACTTCCACCCAAAGGTCAGTGTCGGCCAGACGGACTCGATCCCCTGTGGTGGGACCATACATTTCTGCGTAGGCGGCGCGGGAAATCGTGCTCACTGTTCTTCCTCGAGAGGGCCCATGACCTGGGCGTTGAAGCCGTAGACGTGACGTCTGCCCGCAAGCGGGATCAGGACGACCTCGCGCACCTGCCCCGGCTCGAAGCGAATGGCACTGCCTGCTGGGATGTCGAGACGATGCCCACGCGCTGCTTTGCGGTCGAAGGCCAGGGCACTGTTGGTCTCGGCAAAATGGTAGTGGGATCCCACCTGGATCGGGCGGTCGCCGGTGTTCGAGATCTCCAGGATGAGTTTGGGGCGCCCTGCGTTGAGTTCGATCTCACCCTTGACAGTCTGGATCATTCCGGGTCGCATGGCGCTACGGAATCGGCTCGTGGACGGTCACGAGCTTCGTGCCATCGGGGAAGGTCGCCTCGACTTGAACCTCGGGGATCATTTCGGCCACTCCATCCATCACCTCCTCGCGCGAGAGCAGGGTGCGGCCCCAGTTCATGAGCTCGGCCACCGAGCGCCCCTCGCGTGCACCTTCGACAATGGCGGAGGTCAGGTAGGCGATGGCTTCCGGATGGTTGAGGGCCAGACCCTTTTCCTTGCGGCGCTCGGCCACCAGGCCAGCCGCAAACAACAGGAGTTTGTCCTTCTCGCGGGGGGTGAGGTTCACGGCGTCCAGCTCCTTGTTTCAGAGATTCCCTGATTCCCAGGTTCCGATTGCCAGAGGGTCCTTGTGCCAAACAGGGATTCGGGTCAGGTGTTCCAGATCCTCGGTCGAGAGGCGGGGGTACCGAAGACCAGCGGACGCGCCAGAGCCCAGGCCTGTTCGAAACGCCTGCGCGCCAGGTCTGCGCGCGACCCAAGGTAGCGGAAGACGAGCAGGCTTTGGAAAGAAGTCACTCCGAACAGTTCGTCGTCGTTGGGAGTGGGAAGTTCCGCGCGAATGAGTTGCTGGGCTGGTTCGAGCACGCTTGGGTCGGCCGGGGCGATGATGAAGCTGCCCACCACGGGCCGTTCCGCCAGGGACCAGGCAGCCGTCCGGGCGCAATTCCCGAACCCGAGAACGAGCCGTTCGTTGAGTAGGCGCTGGCCTGATCGTTGGACCCAGAGGTGCTGGATGAAGCTGCCCGACTGCATACGTTCGCCTGAGCGAGTGCGCCCCAGGCATAGAATTTCCCATCCCGCGAAGGCGCTCTGATCGTCCAGACTCACGCGTGTGGTCATCCGGGCGTGGCAACCGTCGAAGGCGATTGTCTCCTGGGGGAGCCATTCGAGGCGCGATGCGCCGGTCGCCTCGAGGGACTGATCCAACACCGACGCGGCTTGGTTGGAGCGGTAGATCTTCGTGGCTGCCGGCGTCGTGACGACGGCGGAGGCGCCCTCGACTGCTCGGACCTGAATCTTCAGGTGATCGCCCTGGGCGATTCCGCCGGGTGGGTGGACGAGGTAGGCGTGGCAGGTGCCGTCGGGCTCGGGGTGGAAGGTTCGCTGGACCACGAGAGGGCCCACGTGCTCCCGGCCCACCAATCGTGTGTGTGGGCCGCGGAGGGCGAACTCGAGGGCGATCTGGGCATCCCAGCGGGGCTCGGGTACGTGGGGCTCCGCGCTCATGGTCGGCGGTCTCCAGACGGGTAGGGGGCTGGTCGGGTGGGGCCCATTGGCCTGGCACTCGAACAATTCCTGTGCACGATGTGACCAAATTTCCGGCACAGAGCCCGTCGAGTGCAAGCTGAAATCCCGTTTGTGAGTTTGTGAGGACCTCGAACGGTTCTTCTGAGCTTTTCTCAGAGCTTAAACGGTCGCTCCTGGGTTTTCAGGGAGTTCTTTCATTCCCACCATGCATTTCGCGTTCCACTGAAATGCCGGCATCCAAGTTGCATACCTGGTCGGCACTTGTGTCGTGCAAGCCGGCCAGAGCAGGTCGGCGGGTACGAAGGAAGAGCATCGGTGGGTCGGTGCACTTGGCTCCGCGAGGTGCGGAGTTCCCCCAACAGCGCCCACAGGGAGGGATCGTGGTGAAGAGATTTCTGCTGAGCCTGGTCACGGGTTCGATCGCAGCGGCCATCGTACTGAGTCCTGGCATCGCTTCGGCCGGCTACAAGATGCAGATCGATGAAACGAAGTGGATCAGTCTCGGAGCCGGGATCAAGGGATCCTTCGACGTTCTGCAGGACGCCTCACCCAACGGGACGGACTGGTCGAAGGATTTCAGCCTGGACAATGCTCGTATCTACATCGGCGGGCAGATTCACGAGAAGATCACTTTCGAGTTCAACACCGAATGTGTGTTTTGTGGTGTCGAGCGGAGCAATCAGAGCGCGGCGGAGGAGTTCGTCCTCCTCGACGCCATCGCCAAGCTCGAGATCAATCAGTACATCAATATCTGGGGCGGCCGCTTGCTCGTTCCCGCGGACCGTCAGGAAATGAACGGCCCGTTCTACTCGGCCACCTACGACGCCTTCAAGACGCCGTTTTTCTCCTCCGACTTCAGCACGGACTTCGGGAACGGGGGGGCGGGTGTCTACGGCCGCGACAATGGCGTCAACCTCTGGGGCGCCGCCGGTCCCGACGGCGCGTTGCAGTACGTCGTCGGTGTCTTCAGCGGTTTGCAGTCGTCTGGCGCTACCCTAACAGCTGCTGCTTCTGGCCCGAATCAGGATGACAACCTGCTCTGGGCCGGCCGTATCGCCTACAACTTCCTGTCGGTGGAGAAGAACCCCGGCTATTACACGAGTGGCACCTATTACGGGACCGCTGGCGACATCTTCACCGTTGCCTTCGCGTTCCAGTACCAGAAGGACGGCGCTGGTTCTTTTGAAAATCCGGGTGACTTGCGCGCGCTGAATGTCGACGTCCTGGGCGAGTTTACGCTCGGTAACGGCGGTGTGTTCACCTTCAACGGCGAGTACAAGAACTTCGACGCCGATTACAACGTTGCTGCCTTCGATCAGGGTCAAACCGGCAACTTCGGCATGTTCGACGGCAGCGCGTTCACGGTGACGGGGCTCTACCTGCTGCCCAACGAGGTATGGATTGGGAAGCTCCAGCCCTACTTCCGTTTCACGGGCATCTACCCCGGCAGCACCAGCGCGGATCGCGATGAACTCGAAGCGGGCATCAACTACGTGATCGACGGACACAATGCGCGCATCTCGCTCTTCTACCAGTACGGGAACCTTCAGTCCACGGGGCTGAACTATGCCCCGAACGTGCTGAAGGGAAACGACGTGAGCCGGATTGGAATCGGCGTCCAACTCCAGATCTGATCTGGAGCCTCCCCCTGAACCCCTCACTCGAAGGAGATGAGTCATGAAGACGAAGAATCAGTTGAAGAAGATCGTCTGCGGCGCGATTGCTGTTGCACTCTGCCTGGGTGCGGCTGCGGCCGGCGCCGAGGACGACGACGACACCATCAAGGTCGGGGTGTTGCACTCCCTGTCCGGCACCATGGCGATCAGTGAGACGTCCCTCAAGGACACGGTGCTCATGATGATCGAAGAGCAGAACGCCAAGGGCGGCGTGCTCGGCAAGCAGCTCGAGGCCGTGGTGGTGGATCCCGCCTCGGACTGGCCGCTGTTCGCCGAAAAGGCGCGCGAACTGATCGCAGTGCACGACGTGGACGTGGTGTTCGGCTGCTGGACCTCGGTGTCCCGCAAGTCGGTCCTTCCGGTCTTCGAGGAGCTCAACGGGCTGCTCTTCTACCCCGTCCAGTACGAGGGTGAAGAGTCGTCGTGGAACGTGTTTTACACGGGTGCGGCGCCGAACCAGCAGGCGATCCCCGCCGTCGAGTATCTGATGAGCGAAGACGGCGGTGGCGCCCAGCGCTGGGTGCTGCTCGGGACCGACTACGTCTATCCCCGGACCACCAACAAGATCCTGCGCTACTTCCTCAACTCGAAGGGAGTCAAGGACTCCGACATCATGGAGGAGTACACGCCCTTCGGTCACAGCGACTATCAGACCATCGTGGCCAATGTGAAGAAGTTCGCCGCTGGAGGGCCCACCGCAGTGGTGTCCACCATCAACGGTGACTCGAACGTTCCCTTCTACAAGGAGCTCGCCGCCCAGGGGATCAAGGCCGAAGATATTCCGGTGGTGGCCTTCTCGGTGGGTGAGGAGGAACTCCGCGGTATCGACACCGCCCCTCTGGAGGGTCACTTGGCGGCCTGGAACTACTTCCAGTCCATCGACAACCCGACCAACCAGGCCTTCATCGAGCAGTGGAAGCAGTACGTGAAGGACAACAACCTGCCGGGTGGCGATGAGCGCGTCACCAACGATCCCATGGAGGCCCACTACATCGGCTTCAAGATGTGGGTGCAGGCCGTCGAGCAGGCGAAGACCACCGACGTCGACGCCGTGCGCCAGGCGCTCTCGGGCCAGGTCGTCCAGTCGCCCTCGGGTTATCCCATCACCATGGACGGAAAGAACCATCACCTCCACAAGCCGGTGGTGATCGGTGAGGTGAACCACGAGGGGCAGTTCGACATCGTGTGGGCGACGGATGGACCGATCCGGGCGGATGCCTGGAGCCCGCATATTCCCGACAGTGCCTCCAAGGTTGCCGACTGGAGCTATCCGCATTTGTGCGGGAATTGCTCGGAGCCCAAGATCTCGCACTCCGGAGCAAAGAGCTCTCCGGCGTCGCAATAGCCGTGGAGGGTTTGCGGGTTCTGTTCCTGTTTCCGTGAACTCTGACTTTGGGAGTCTCCGCTGAGTATGAGCTCGGCGGGGACTCCCGCCATTTTCCGGCTCACCCAAAAAATGGCCGGTCCTTGGCTATGGTTCCCGCTTCTGTCGTAATTCATGGAGCCGAGAATGAAGCTCCCCGGGTTCATGGCGATTGTGATCACCATGGCCTTCGCTGGTGTCGAGGTGCGCGCCGAAGAGGCGCCGGACTTTAACGAGGCCCTGCAGGGGCTGGGTTCGAAAAGTCGCACCACCATTCTGAAGAGCATTGACCAGCTCTCTGAGCTGAACGATCCCCGCTCGCTTTCGGCTCTGGAAGCCCTGCTCGGTAAGCGACTACGCAGCGATGATCACGACGGCCTGTTTATCGTCGATGAATCGGGAGAGATCTTTGTTGATGCCCTGACTGGTGAAGAAGTTCGTGTCGACCCAGACTCCCTGAAGACTCCCCGCATCAACAACCGCGTCCGGCGCAGTCTCAAACCCTTGATTGCGCGGCTGCGCCTGCGCAACCCCGACGTTTCGATCCGGTTGGCGGCTGCCGAAGAACTCGAGAATCGCCCCAGCGCGGATGCGGCAGATTCGATTCGCCTGGCCCTGGAGGAAGAATCTGATCAGACCGTGCGCAACGTGCTCGAGGTGGCCCTGGCGCGGATCGAATTGAAGAGCGACGACCCTCAACTGCGTCTGGGGGCAGTCGAAGTGTTGGGCGAGCATGGCGATCGGAATCAAGAGGCCGAACTCGTGGCGCTGCTGGACCAGAATGAAGACGGCCAGTTCGCCGAGTCCGATCCGGCGGTTCGCGAGGCGGCTCAATCGGCGATTCAGCGCATACAGCGCACCGCGTTTCTCAACGACATGGCGGGTCACTTCTTCTACGGCCTCAGCCTCGCCAGCGTCCTCCTGCTGGCGGCCCTGGGGCTCGCCATCACCTTTGGCTTGATGGGAGTCATCAACATGGCTCATGGCGAGATGTTGATGCTGGGCGCCTATACGACCTACGTGGTGATTGGCCTATTCGAGCAGCATCTGCTGGCTTGGCTCGATTGGTATCTGCTAATCGCCGTGCCTACGGCTTTTTTGGTCTGTGCCGCAGTGGGGATGTTGCTCGAGCGGGGTGTCATCCGCTTTCTTTACGGCCGCCCACTCGAGACTCTCTTGGCGACCTGGGGGATCAGTCTGGTGTTGATCCAGACAGTGCGGTTGACCTTTGGGGCCCAGAACGTCGAGGTCGCCAATCCGAGTTGGTTGTCGGGAGGTTACGAGATCCTGAGTGGGGTGGTGCTTCCCTGGAGCCGGATCGCCATCGTGATGTTTTCCATTACCACTGTCGCCGTCGTGTGGTGGTTGCTCCAACGCACACGCCTCGGGCTCTATGTACGAGCCGTCACCCAGAATCGGGAGATGGCCGCGGGGCTCGGGATCGCAACGTCGCGCATCGACATGCTGACCTTCGGACTGGGCTCGGGAATTGCTGGACTCGGGGGCGTGGCGCTCTCGCAGGTGGGCAATGTCGGGCCCGAGTTGGGGAGATCCTACATCGTCGATTCGTTCATGGTTGTGGTGCTCGGTGGTGTCGGAAACATCATGGGAACTGTGGTGGCCGCTCTGGGCCTCGGCGTCCTCAATAAATTCCTCGAGCCCGTTTCGGGTGCGGTGCTCGGAAAAATATTCGTGCTGGGATTTCTCATTCTGTTCATTCAGAGGCGGCCTCAGGGCATTTTTGCTCTGAAGGGCCGGGCCGCGGAGGCGTGAGCGTGCCCGAACTGCATACTGGCCGTCATCCCATGCACAGCGCCCGCGCGTGGTGGCTACTTGCCTGCTTCGTGGCGATTGCAGCGGTGATGGTTCCCGTCTTCAATCTGGTTCCCGACGAAGATTCCATCTGGAAGCTGCCCGATTTTTTGATCCCGCTGTTCGGGAAGTTCATCTGTTACGCGATCGTGGCCCTGGCCATCGATTTGATCTGGGGGTACGCGGGAATTCTCAGTCTCGGGCACGGCGTTTTCTTTGCGCTCGGGGGCTACGCGATGGGGATGTATCTGATGCGCTCCATTGGCACCGAAGGCGTGTATGGCAATGAGTTGCCCGACTTCATGGTTTTTCTCGACTGGAAGGAACTGCCCTGGTTCTGGTACGGCTTCGAGTACTTTGCTTTCGCGTTCTCGATGGCCCTGGTCGTCCCCGGAGCCCTAGCCTTCGGCTTTGGTTGGTTGGCGTTCCGCTCTCGAATTACCGGGGTGTACTTCTCGATCATCACCCAGGCGATGACCTTCGCCTTCATGCTGCTTTTCTTCCGCAACGATACGGGATTCGGCGGCAACAATGGCCTCACCGATTTCAAGCGGATTCTGGGCATTTCTCTCCAGGAGCCTGGGACTCGTGTAGGGCTGTACGTCGTGTCGGTGATCGCCTTGCTGGGGACTTATCTCGCTTGTCGCTACATCGTCTGCAGCAAGCTCGGCCGCCTGGTCACTGCGGTCCGCGACGCAGAGACGAAGTTGCGCTTCACGGGCTATGACCCCCTTCAATACAAGCTCTTCGTTTGGACCTTCTCGGCGGTCCTGTGCGGTCTGGCCGGTGCGCTCTACGTCCCCCAGGTTGGAATCATCAATCCCAGCGAGATGCAGCCCGCCAACTCCATCGAGATGGCGATCTGGGTTGCAGTCGGCGGTCGCGGAACTCTGGTGGGTGCAGTTGCTGGCGCGTGGCTTGTCAATGCGACCAAGAGCTGGTTCACCGTGGCAGCTCCTGAAACATGGCTCTATGTCCTGGGAGGGACCTTCATCCTCGTCACTCTGTTCGCACCGCGGGGCCTGGTCGGCTTGCTCGAGTCCGTCCGACTGCGCGGTCGGGCCGATTCGACGAGTCCAACCGGCTCGGAGGAGGTGGATCCATGAGTGCCGGCGCCCGAGTCCTCGATTCATCGCGCGTTGATACCCATCAAGGGGGAATCCTCTATGTGGAGGGAGTCTCGGTGGCGTTCGATGGCTTCAAGGCGCTGGACGATCTCAATCTCTATCTCGACGAGGGCGAACTCCGCTGCATTATTGGACCCAATGGGGCCGGCAAGACGACGCTGATGGACGTGATTACAGGAAAGACACGCCCGGATACGGGCACGATCTTCTTTGGTAGCAATGTCGATCTGACCACCCTCGAAGAACACGAGATCGTCAACGCCGGCATCGGAAGAAAGTTTCAAACGCCGACGGTGTTCGAACAGCACAGTGTCCTCGAGAATCTGGAGGTCGCAGCCAAGGCGAACAAGCGAGTTTGGTCTTCATTGTTCGGAACGACCTCCGCAGTGGTACGAGACAAAATTTTGGAAGTGGCGGAAACGGTGGGGCTGGCCCAAACCCTAGACCGTCAGGCAGGCAACCTCTCCCACGGTCAGAAGCAGTGGCTGGAGATCGGGATGCTGCTCGCCCAGGATCCCATGCTTCTATTGGTCGACGAGCCTGTAGCTGGAATGTCGCAACACGAGGTCGAACGAACCGGTGAACTGCTTTCGGGACTGGCGGGGTCCCACACCGTCGTCGTTGTGGAACACGACATGGAGTTCATCCGTAGCATCGCGCGGAAGGTCACGGTGCTTCATCAGGGGCGCGTAATCGCCGAGGGGGAGATGGACGACGTTCAGCAGAATCCGGATGTCGTCGAAGTGTATCTGGGAGAGTGACGATGCTCGTGGCTGAAAAACTGAACCAGTTCTACGGTGGCAGTCACATCCTGTGGGACTTCGATCTCGAGGTTCCCTCGGGCGCCTGCGTTTGCTTGATGGGCCGGAACGGAGTGGGCAAGACGACAGTTCTCAAGACGATCATGGGAATGTTGCCCGCCCGTTCCGGGAGCGTCACCTTCGATGGGGTCGATGTCCTGGGTCGGTCGATCGAGGCTCGGGCCCGTGCGGGTATCGGCTATGTGCCTCAGGGTCGTGACATCTTCGGTCAACTCACCGTCGAAGAGAACCTGCGAGTGGGCCAGGCGGCGAAGAGAGACGGTGGAGAGAAGATTCCCGAATCCGTCTTTACGCTCTTTCCGGTTCTCGCCGAAATGCTCTCACGACGCGGTGGCGACCTGTCGGGCGGACAACAGCAGCAACTGGCGATCGCACGTGCCCTGGTGTCCGAACCCAGCCTTCTGATTCTCGACGAGCCAACGGAGGGTATTCAGCCCAATGTCGTCAAGCAGATCGGGGACGTGATTCTCGAGCTGAACCGAGTCAGTGGTTTGACGGTCCTATTGGTGGAGCAGAAGCTGACCTTTGCTCGGCGGGTCGCGGACCGGTTCTGCATCATGGACCGCGGGCGTGCAGTGGCTCAGGGGCAGATGCCCGAGCTCACCGACGAACTGGTCCGCCGCTACCTCACCGTTTGACTGGAACTCGGGGTCTCGGAAAGAGAGGCCCTGGCTGAGAGTCAGTCCAGCACGTCCTGGGCGACCAACTCTTCCAGATAGGGTGTGTCCCACCAGGTCAGCTGTAGCTGCTTGGCTCGGCGGAAGTAGAGTTGGATGTCGTACTCAATCGTGAAACCGACTCCACCCCAGATCTGTTCGCACTGTCGGGTCGTCTCGCGGTAAGTCTCACAACAGAAGAGCTTCGCCATGGGTGCGAACCGCGAAATCGACCGGCCCTGGGTCCGGTTCCACGCCGCTTCGTAGACGAGCACACGTCCACCCTCGATGGTGGTGGAGCAGTCGGCCATGTAGTGGGCCAGTGACTGGAACGCGCCCAGGGGTTTGTCGAATTGCTTTCGGGTCTTGGCGTATTCGACGGTGATCTCCAGGGCCTTCTCTGCCCCGCCAATGGCCTGGGCGGCAAGGAGGATGATGCCGTCGTGCATCACACCGTTCCATATGTCCCATCCGCTGCCGGCGGCTCCAATGCGATCGCTCGAGGAAACACGCACGTTTTCGAAGACCGCGCGGTACTGGGAATCGGAGGATTGCGAAAGCTGCTGCTCCATGGTGATGCCATCACTGCTGGGGTCGACCAGAAATAGGTCGATGCCAGCGTCGCTGCGCGCGAGCACGATCCATTGGTTGGCAGCACTTCCGAAGTACACGTGACGCTTCGTTCCGTTCAGTACGAAATCATCGCCATCCGAGGTTGCCGTCATGGCCACACCCTTGGGACCATAGCCACGGTCAGGTTCGAGCCACGCCTGAGTGACGATTGCGTCGCCACTGGCAATTCCGGGAAGCCAGGCTTGCTTTTGTTCGTCGCTTCCCGCGGCGAGGAGAACGCTGGCGCTCATCACGGCGCTCACGAAATGCGGCGTCGGCGCCATGGCGCGGCCAAATTCCTCGTAAATCAGTGAGGCGTCCAACAGGCTCAATTCACCCCCGCCATAACTCTCGGGAATCAGGATTCCTGTAAGTCCGAGTTCGCCGAGTTGCTTCCACAACTCGTCCGGGTAGCCCTTGGGGTCATCTTCGATCTCGCGGATGGTTTCGATCGAGGAGTATTCCTGGAGCATGCTCCGTGTCATGTCCTTGAGGAGGTGCTGTTCTTCGCTGAATTCGAGATCCATGGGGAACTCCTTTCGCGCCTGGGCGCGTGGTGTGCTCTTTATCGGCTACGGCTGCCAGTCGTTGCCTGTTCGCTTCCAAGGGTTGTCATCACTTGAAGTCGGTATTGCGACTGATGCCGTGCACGAGGTCGTGACCGCGTCTCCGACCAGCAAGTCGATCTTTACGTCTGCCCATCCGCAGCCTTGCTCGTCGGTGCGCACTTCTTCGACGGATCCTCGGAACACCATGGTGTCGCCGGGGAATACCGAGTCCTTCATTCTGAATTTGATTCGCCCCAGCCGACCCTTCGGCCCCGTCCAGTCGGTGATGTATTTCTCGAAGTAGGCGGCGTTGTGTGGTGTGTTGACGAAGATATGCCGCGTTCCATTGCGATCCACGGCGAAGTCCTTGTCGTGATGCATGGGGCGCCAGTCGCGTGACGCGAGTGCTCCCAGCACAACGTTCGTGACGTCGATGTCCATGCTGAGATCAGGCAGGTCCTGGCCCGGTTTGATCTGCTCGAGAGTGATTGATTCCGTCGTCGCCATCACGCATCTCTCCGATAGCCGAAGCCAGTGTACAGTTCCTTGCCGACGAGTTCGTCCTTCTGGTTCGTGTAGACGATCTCGATTTCCCAGAAGCGGCCGTGCCCGAGTTTCGTGGTCTTGGGGTCGCTGATGTAGTTGATGACCTGATGGGTGCGGAGGCGATCGCCGATCCGGACCGGGACGCCAAATACGATGGTGTTGTCTGTCATGATCGCTTCGGGAAGGTCGAGGGCGTCTTTGAGGTCGAAGTGGGTCTGCATGGGCTTTCCCTCTTCGGTGCGGTACGGGGTCCAGAAATGGGGACGGAACCACACGGAGATCATGCTTGGAGGTGCGATGAACCCATCGGTGGTTTCATCGGCGACTTTTTCGTCCCAGAAAAGAGGGTTTCCATTTTCCGTCGAAGCGCAGCTGTTGAAGATGTACGCACGCTCGACGTCGAATTCGCTTTCCAGGGGGTAGCGTTCCTGGCCGATCCAGGCTTCCACCTCGGCGGGAATTTCTTTCAAGTCGGACATAGGGTCTCCAGTTTCAGCCAACGATGCCTTCGTCGAACATGCGTTGGATTTCACCCTCAGGGACCCCCGCTTTCGCTAGTAGTTCCGAGGTGTTTGTTTGGCTCCAATCGGGTACGGAAATCGGGGAGTCCACGCGATCCATCCCCGCCAATGCTGGAGCAACCTGGCGAAAATTTCCGTGCTCGGGATGGACGGCTTCGGTGAAGATCCCGCGAGCTTTGAACTGCGGGTCTGCGACCAGCTCGTCGATGGTGTAGACGGGCGCGGCACAGGTTTCTCCAGGCACGAGAACGGCACACCAATCGTCACGTGTGCGCTTCTTGAAAGCCGCTGTAAAATCTGATCGCATCGAATCTTGAACTTCATCGTCGTATTGATGCTCGAGCCACTGCTCGCATCCGATGGCCTTTACGAGGTTCGCGAAGAAGTGCCCTTCGATCGCACCAATGGAGATCCATTTGCCGTCGGCGCAGCCGTAGACGTCATAACACGCGTACCGCCCTGTTAGTACGTCATGTCCGGGGCCTGGGGTCTCTCCGGTGGCCAGGTACTGATCGACGTAGAGGGAGGTCAGCCAGAGAACACCCTCGGCGACGCAGACGTCCAGATATTCGCCCTCGTCGGTCAGCGTTCGACGCAAGAGTGCTGCAAAGATCGCCAGCGCCGCGTGCATCCCACCCGCCGCACTGTCTGCCACGGTGGCTCCAGGGATGGGGGGGCCGCCGTCGCCGCGCCGATTGCTCGTGTGAAGGAATCCGCCCATGGCCAGGTAGTTGATGTCGTGGCCAGCCTGCTTGGCGGCTGGACCGTCCTGGCCGAACCCACTGGTTGAGCAGTAGACGATCCGAGGATTCAGCGCGTGGAGATCCTCGTAGCCGAGCCCAAGCTTGGTCATGACGCCCGGCCGGAAGCTCTCGATCAAGACATCCGCTGTTTCCGCGAGTTTGAGGAATGCTGCCTTGCCCTCAGGTGCTTTGAGATCGATGCGAACTTGTTTCATGCCGCGGTTGGCAGAGTAGGTCCAATACTCGGGCTGTGTCTGAAGGCCGAGTTTCTTGGGCGGTACTCCGACCTTCACCACTGAGGCTCCATAGTCGGCAAGAATTCGCGCGCAACGCGTCGCAGGCCCGACGGTTGAGAAGTCGAGCACGGTAATCCCGTGTAGCGGTGCAGGGGGGGTGGGCATGTGATCCTGAAGTCGGAGTCCGCGAACGCCTCAAGTATGGCTTCCGCAAGTTTCGATGTTGAGCCGCGCGCTTAGAAGTTCTTTGGAAGTCCGAGGTAACGACGGGCGATGATGTTTTTCTGGATCTCCGAAGAGCCGCCACCCACAGTTTCGTTCACCGTCGCTCGGTACGCGCCTTCGAAACGGCCGCGAATCGGCGCGTCGTCCTGTCCCTCACGGATCTGGCCTGCCGCACCGGTGATGTCGAGCGCGTCTTTGCAGACTCGCTGGGACAAGCTGGTCGTGAATAGCTTGTACTGAGACGACTCGATCGTCGGCGGTTTGCCATCGGCATTTCTCGCCGCGCATACGAAGCGTGTGCTCAAAGCCTTGGCCACCGCGGTGTCGGTTGCGATGTGTGCGATCAGGCGGCGAACATTCGGGTCATCCTTGAGGGGCTCATCGTCTCGCTTGGCCTCTCGCACCCAATCCACCAGGACTCGCGTACGATCGGTGATGGGCGAAAGCGTGAACATGGTGAAGCGCTCGAGGTCGAGGGCCTCGGAGATGTACTGGAAGCCCCTGCCTCGCTCTCCGACGAGATACTCGTCCGGGACAAACACATCTTCGAAGAACACCTGGTTCGTGGTGTCCTTCCCGATGGTCGGGAGACTCTGAATCTCCAGGCCCGGGTGATCCATGGGCAGCAGAAACAGGGACAATCCGTCGTGCTTGGGCTTGTCGGGATCGGTTCGGGCGCCGAGCCAGTACCAGTCGGCAAAATGGGCCGAGGTCGTCCACATTTTCTGGCCGTTCAGCATCCAGCCGCCTTCGACCTTGTCCGCCTTGAGTTGCATATTGGCTGCATCCGAGCCCGCTTCGGGTTCGCTGTAGCCCACGGCGAACTCGACGTCGGCCTTCAGAATCTTGGGGAGGAACTCGGCCTTTAGCTTCTCGCTCCCGTGGCGGATGAGTGTCTTGCCGATGATGCCGACACCTTTGCCAATCTGGGGAGCTGCATGCTTCGACAGGGCCTCGTTCAGAATGAACTCGTAGACGCCCTCGATCTCCTGCCCCCCGTACTCTTTGGGCCAGGAGAGGCCCAGCCAACCCTGGGCGGCCAACTTCTTCATGAAGTCACGACGCTCGGGCGTATCCGCAAGTTGCGTGAAGTTCTCGCGCGTGGGATCCATGACGACCGGGTCGTGATTCTCCACGAGCCATGCTTCTACGTCGTCAGCAAATTTCTGTTCTTCGGGAGAGAAATCGAAGTCCACGGGGGTGTCCTCCTGGGGTGCCAGTTCCGAGTTTCCGCTCGTGAGGCCGTTGGGCAGGACCGCCCAAGGCGTGCGGACGATATATGATACGTGCCGTCTTGTAAACAAATCAAGGCGGCTCGATGCGCTCTCTGAGGGCGATTCTAGCCCCCAAACGCAACACCGAGAGGATTCTGGATGCGGTTCCAAGACAATCTTCTGCTGTTGACCGACAGCTACAAGATCAGTCACTGGCGTCAGTATCCATCTGGGACCGAGCGGGTCTACTCGTATTTCGAGAGCCGCGGAGGTCGTTTTAACGAGGTGGTGTTCTTTGGTCTGCAATATGTGTTGCGTCGTTATCTCGAAGGAGCGGTCGTGACACGAGAGGGAATCGATCAGGCCAGCCGAATCTGGGCGTCACACTTCGATTCCCCCGACCTCTTCTACCGAGATGGGTTCGAGCACATTCTCGAGCAGCATGCCGGACGACTTCCTGTCGTGATTCGAGCTGTGCCGGAAGGCACGCCAGTTCCGACTGGCAATGTGTTGTTGACGATCGAAAATACGGATCCGGCTTGCTACTGGCTCCCAAATTTTCTCGAGACCCTGCTCGTGCAGGTCTGGTATGGGTGCACGGTCGCGACTCTTTCGCGTGAGATGAAACGCCTACTCAGCCGCTACCTCGAAGCGACGGGAGATCCGGAGTCGCTTCCATTCAAGCTGCACGATTTTGGCTTCCGAGGGGTTTCGTCGGTCGAGTCTGCCGCCATCGGTGGAGCTGCCCACCTCGTCAATTTTCAGGGCACCGATACGATGCCAGGCTGTCTGTTGGCTCGTGAGTATTACGATGCCGAGATGCCGGGCGGTTCGATTCCCGCAGCGGAGCACAGCACCATCACCTCCTGGGGAAGGGAGTCGGAGGTCGAAGCCTTCCGGAACATCCTCGAGCAGTTTCCCAGAGGCGCAGTCGCCTGTGTGAGCGACTCCTTCGATATCTTCCACGCCTGCCGGGAGCATTGGGGCCGTACTCTACGTGACCAGGTCTTGGCGCGTGACGGAACACTGGTCGTACGGCCCGACTCGGGCCACCCCCCGGAGGTCGTGGTCCAGGTTCTCGAGACGCTAGGTGAAGCGTTTGGAACCGAGTCGAACCCCAAGGGGTATCGTGTGTTGCCTCCGCAGATTCGCGTCATCCAGGGGGATGGAATTGACTATGAGATGGCCAGTGAGATCCTCGCTGCCGTGACGGCTGCGAAATGGTCCGTCGATAATCTGACCTTTGGTATGGGGGGCGCGCTGCTACAGATACTGAACCGGGACACGCAGCAATTCGCCATGAAGTGCTCGGAGACCGTGGTGAACGGTGAGGTTCGCGAGGTTTTCAAGGAACCCGCCACCGATCCTCGCAAGAACAGCAAGCGGGGGCGATTGAAGCTCGTGCTCGGCCGCGACGGTCAGCCCGAGACCCGACCCGAGGGAGCGCCGGGAGAAGATCTTCTGTGTGAGGTGTTTCGCGACGGTTTCAATCGCGAGAGGATCGACTTTGAAGCCGTCCGGCGGAATTCCGCCATTTAGGTGCACGTCCGTGGACCGGGTGCGAAATGGGTTGGCTCGCGTTCGTAACTACGTGTTCGCTGCGAAGAACGCCAAGGTTCGGACTTCGATGCTCTCACGGTCGGGTGCATCCGGTGCGCTCGAATCATCTTCGAAGGCTGTGTGGGCGGTGAGTCGCGCGCGATCTCGGGCTGAGTCGAAGCACTTGAGCAGGAGTGCTTCCTCGACCTGCATCGTTGGATAGTAGAACCAGCGATGTTCTTCGCTGAAGGTCAGAGAGTAGATTTCGCCGATGCGATCCTGGTAGCGAAGGTCTGTGGGCACAAAGTGGGTCGGTTGGATCGTTCGGGCATCGCAGATCGCCAGAGGGTCTTTTTGGACCGGGCCTCGGATCGGCTTCCATACGTTGACCACAGCGAAGCGGTGTTGGAGGAGCGCCTCGGCTTCCTCAGCGGGTAGGAGATCTCGAACTCGCTGCGGTGACGAGTCTTCAGTGTAGTCGTTGTGAGGGAACCAGACGGGGTTCTGGGCACCGCGCTCACCGCGGCCTGCGAATTCGGATGAGCGAACATTGTGGTCGAATGCGAAAACGCGGCTCGCGCCCGTGACCCGTTTCACCAGGGACTCGACTTCGCGGTAGTAGACGCGGTGTACCTCCTCGGCATCGTAGAGATCTTCGGCTGCAGTCTGAAGCGGGGCGAGTTGGAAACCCAGGGTGTCCAGGGAAGGTTGAGGGTCCAGTGCCCGTGCATCCTGAATGGGGAGGTCTCGTCGGTCGCCTCGTGTGTTCCGCCACGGGGTGCCCGGCGGCGGTGGCACCAGGTAGTAGACGGGTTTCTCGTCCATCCTGGCTAGATAGTTCAGTGTGGCGTTGGGCATGCTCAAGCCTCTCGCGGCGAACCGGTGATCCCATCGTCCCGCAGCGTCGTGGCTGGGCCGGGACCGTCGGGGCCCAGGCGTCCCATTTCCCCGAAGTGACCTTTGCCTGGGACGTAGTTGATCTCAACTCGGATGCCATCGGGGTCCTCGAAGAGGATCGAGTAGTAGCCCGGGGCGAAATGGGACCCGTCTTCGGGTGCGTGCACGATGTGGACGTCAGTCGTGTCAGTCAGGTATTCGTGGACCGCATCCACGTCTTCCCGACTTCGGGCACGGAAACAAAAGTGATGAAGGCCTGCCCGGTCTTGATGGTAGGGCTCCGTGGGTCCTCCCTCGGGTGCTCCTCGTACGAGAATCCCCGTGCGGCTACCGATGCAGTAGACGATGTTGTCTCCGCGAACCAAGGTCTCCATCCCCAGGAAGTGGCAGAGATCCTCCCAGAAAGGGACACAGCGCTTCGGGTCGTTCACGGTCAGCTGAATGTGTGCGATGCCGTTGAGTTCGACGCCCATTTTTTCAGGAGTTTCCCTCTGTTCGATTCAGCGGAAAGGGCTTGCCGATCACGTGTTCGCATAATCGCTCACACCGGCTTCGACATGCCGCAAGCGAATTCAGCAACGGCCGAGTACAGCGGCGCTCATGCCCGCCGCCACCAGGGCGTGCTCGACGTCGTCCACCTGGTTGGTGGCGGTTCCGCGGACCTGTCTCACTCCCTCGGCGATGAGGTTCATGCCGTGGATGTAGGCCTCGCCCAAGTGGCCGCCATTGGGGCTCACGGGAATCGAGCCGCTGAGACCGATCTCGCCGCTGCGCACAAAATCAGCGGCTTCACCAGGTTTGCAGAATCCGTTGGCTTCGAGGTGCCAGAAGATCGCGATGGTGAAGTGGTCGTAGAGCATGGCGACCTGGAAGTCAGCGGGGCCGACGCCTGTATGTTCATACAGGGTCTTGGCCGTTGAGACCCCGGTTTCGAAACGCGTGACGTCCTCCACGTAGTAGTTGGTCACGGTTTCGCTCTCGAAGGGGACTGCCTGGGTCGCATGCCGGATGGCCACGGGAGGTTGTTTCAGGTCCCGGGCGCGCTCTTCACGGGTCACGACGAAGGCCACCGCACCATCACTTTCCTGGCAGCAGTCGAGCAGTCGAAAGACGGGCTCCGCGATCCAGCGCGAGTTCTGGTGATCCTCGACTGTGATGGGCTGCTGGTAGAACCAGGCGTTGGGGTTGGTGGCCGCCATCTGTCGCAGGTGCACCGAAACCGGTGCGAAGTCTGCGTTGGTGAGTCCGTATCGGTCCAGGTAACGCTGAGCCTGGATGGCCGTCCACACGGCTGGGGTTGCCGAGCCCAGTGGAAGACTCCATTCGATGAATCCCGTACCTGCGCCCTTGGCACCTCCGGTGTTGTTCATCTGTGATTGACCGAAGCGCTGTTCCGAGCGTTCGTTCATGGCCCGGAATCCCACCACCACATTGGCCAGACCCGACTCCACGGCGGCCATGGCGTGGGCGACGGTACCCACCGCGCCGCCTCCCCCGTGTCCCACACGGGACGAAAAGGTCAGGTTCTCGATGCCGAGGGCGCGTACCAGGTCCACGTCCTCGTTGTTGTCGATGGTATAGGTCGTCATGCCGTCGACATCGGCTGGTGTCAGCCCGGCATCATCGAGGGCAGCAAGAATGGACTCGCAGGCCAGCCGTTGCTCGCTGCGTCCAGAATCCTTGGAGAACTCGGTCTGGCCGATGCCCACGATCACGGCTTTGCCCCTAGCCACGTCGTGCCTCCTGGGTTGGACGAAATTGGTGGATTCGCCCGCCGTCCCGAGTGGGGGCGAAAAAGACCTCGACCGACATACCGTTCTCGACGTCGTCGGGCTCGATTTCGCAAAGGTTGGACAACAACCGGATGCCCTCCTCGAGGTCGATCAGTGCCACCAGGTAGCCTTCGGGAAACATGGGCAGTGGTGGATGAATGGGTTTGACCCACGAGTGCACCGTTCCGCGGCCCGAGAGTTCCACGGCCTTCCACTCGAAGGATCGGCAATGAGGGCACAGGGGTCGAGGAGGGTGCCGAAAACGTTTGCAGCCTGTGCATTGTTGGCCGAGCAGGACTTCGCGACCCACCCCCTCCCAGAAGAAGGCGCTGTCGCGCGAGCCCTGGGGCGGGGCCGGCCGTTCGACGGACTTCACGTCGCTCATGAATTCGGATCCCAGGGAGAGCTGGGTGCAGGGCTGCCCTCTTTGGCGAGTGAGGGGTTGAGGGTCTCATCGCCCACGGTGCCCTCGGCCAGCATCGCGTCGATTTCGCTCTCCGAGTACCCCAGTTCGCTCAGGATCTCGCGCGTGTCTTCGCCCACCATCAGGGGTCTTCCTTGAACCCGGGCGGGAGTGTCTGAGAAGGAGAAGGCCAATCCGACCTGGCCGATCTCGTCCACCGTGGGATGGGGGTACTTGACGACCCATTCGTTGGCCAAGGCTTCGTCGTCGCTCCAGAGGGAGGCGCCCGCCTGTTCGGATGAGACTTCGCACGGGACCCCAGCAGCATCGAGGATGTCGAACCATTCATCGGCACTGCGGCCGGCCAGAGTGTGCTCGATCAATTTGCAGATCTCGTCGTCATGGGCGGCCCGTGCCTCGGCGGTACTGAAGCGTCCATCTGTCTGGAGGTCGGCTTCCTGAAGGGCGTCGCCCAGGGCGTGCCAGTGGTCATCACTCAGCAGGGACAGGCACAACCAACTGTCTTGCGTGGGGTAGAGCCGAACTCCGGCCGAGAAACCCGTTTGCATCGAATCCACGGTGGGCCGATCGAAACCGCTTCCGTCGGGCTTTGCGATGGCGTGGGAAGCGTTGAGGAGTTGCGCGTAGACGATGGCGGTCTCGACGAACTGTCCCTGGCCGGTCTTTTCCCGCTCGTACAGGGCTTGGCAGATGGCCGTTGCGGCGAGGAATCCATTCCCCGTATCCCCCATGTTGGTATACGACCAGATCGGCCGTCCCCCGCGGCTGCAGCCTCCATCTTCCCATTCGACGCCTGCCAGGCAGGCGCCGGTCTGGTCGTTACCCGGCAAGAGTTCACGCGGGCCCCGCTCGAAGCCCCGGGTATGGCAATAGACGAGGCTCGGGTACTGCTCAGAGAGGCTGTCGTAGTCGATGCCCAGCTTGATTGCGGCTGGGTAGCGCATGTTGTGCATCAGCACGTCCGCCGAAGCGATCAGGCGCTGGATCGCCGACCCGGCACCTTCGTGTTTGAGATTGATTGCGATGCTCCTTTTTCCCCGGTTGCACACCATGGCGATTTGGTTCGAATGCCAGTACCAGTCGTGCAAGGCATTGATCTTGATGACCTCGGCGCCGAGGTCCGAAAGGATCTGCGTGCAGTAGGGCCCCGCCACCGCCAATCCGAAGTCGAGGACACGGATCCCCTGGAGCGGACCTCCCGGAAGTTCCTCTTGGTCCTTCGGTGCAGAGGGTGAGGTGCGTGGGGTGCCGGCTTCCGCACGGACGGCATCGGTGTGTTCGCCAGCTCTGGGTGCTGGCCCGCCGACATGCCCGGGACTGGTGGCGAGCTTGTAGGTGATTCCCACAGTCCGGATGGGTCCGAGCTCCGGGTCCTCGATTTCTGCCACGCATCCGTCTTCCAGCAACAGGGGGTCCGACAGTCCTTCCTCGGGAGTGCGAATCTTTTGGATGCATACCCGAGCATCGGCCCCTGCCTGGGTCCACTCGTCCGCGGTGAACTTCTTGAACACTTGGGCCATGGGTTCCCAGTAGTGGTTCAGGACGAATAGCTCGGAGGTCCCCAAACCGATTCGGTCCGGGTCGTCCCGGACCGAAAGGTCCGGCGTGGCATTCAGTTCATCCCCGGCCCCGGCACTTAGTGCGAAGCGGGGGTTGGGAACCCACATGTGAACCCAGCGCCCGTCTTTGCACTCGAACAGACCCTTCTGGGCGCGGCTGTCGCCCACCCAGCTCATGAAGTTTTCGGCCTCCAGGTTCTCGGCGACCGCAAAGGCGAGTACACCCGATGAGAGGGCGCCGCGAAGCAGTGAGGTCTCCACCCACTGCCCGCGGCCGGTTCGCTCGCGCGCGCGGAGTGCTGCGCTGATGGCCACGGTTGCAGCATGGCAAGCGCCCAGGCTCGGGTAACGTGAGCCTGGGAACACAGGGCCTTCACGGGGGGCACCTTGTTGGACCTCCTGGGGCGCTTCATAGTCGGGGAACAGTGGGGGAGCGCCCGCATGGTGGGGCCCCGAGCCTCCCGGCCATCCGCGTTGCTCCCAGTGCAACCCCACTCGCGCAGCCACGAGGGCATCATGGCCCGGGCGATCGCTGTGGCGGTTGTTCCGTCCGTAGCCCGTGATGGAACAATAGATGAGTCGCGGATTGATGGCGGAAAGCGTCGAGTAGTCGATGCCCAACCGGTCGGTTGCACCCGGACGAAAACTCTCGACGAGGATGTCCGCATTGCCCGCCAGTCCCAGAAAGACTTCGAGGTCTGCGCTGCTCTCGAGATCGAGCACGGCGCTGCGTTTGCCTCGTTGCCACGCTCGATAACCGAGTTGATCGGCGAAGGGGTCCCCTCCAGGGCGCTCGATGCGTACGACATCGGCTCCGTGGTCCGACAACTGCATAGTGACCATGGGGCCCGCGATGCCCCAGGACAGGTCGAGTACGCGGATCCCGTCGAGAACGCCCGTCATGCGGATCTCCAGTTTCGTTTGGATGGTTGCCGTGAAGAGACTCGCTGGCAGCGATTCGAGTGGAATGCGTTACTGGATTCCATACATTCGTGCGCCGTTGGCCCAGGTGATCGCGTGAATTTCGTCCTCGGGAACACCATCGAATTGCGTGACGATTTTTTCGCCGGCGTTGGGCCAGTTGCAAACGGGGTGTGGGAAATCCGTCGACCAGAGAACGTTCTCGACACCGAGTTGGTGGCGCAGTTCCACGCCCTCGGGCTCGTGGACGAAGGTCGCAGCCATCTGGCGTTTCCAGTACGTGGAGGGCAGTTCGTTCACGCCCGGGAAGTCGTAGTGGTGGTGCATGCGGCTGTCCAGGTAGCGGATGTAACCGGGCAACCAGAACAGTCCGGGTTCGACGAATACGAGTTTTAGCTTCGGGTGGCGTTCGAGGATGCCCGTCAGCATGTACCACTGAAGAGTTTCGGCGAGGGGGAAGCAGGGAAGAGCCGTGAAGATCCCCTTCTGCGGGGTGGGGTCTCTGCGAAAGGTGTCCCAGAGGGAGCTGTGCACCGTGAGGTGGTGGGCGACGACGGCTCCAGTCTCCTCGAAGGCGTGCCAGAGGGGCTCATAGCGCTCGTCGTGGTAGTCGGGCATCCCGAACTCGCTCGGAAAATTGGGGATCTGGATGGACCGGGCTCCGAGATCCGCCAGCCGGAAGATTTCTTTGGCCGCGAAGTCGATGTCGATGAGAGGGAGCTGATACGTGATCAGGATCCGATTGATGTCGATGGATGCGAACTCGTGGAGCGTGTCGTTGTAGGCGCTCGCGCATTCTCGCCAATGGTCCTCGCCCACTTGATAGACCTTGCTGGTGAAGTCGAACTCCGAGTACATCACCTCGCATTCAACCCCATCGTCGTCCATGGCCTTGAGGCGTTCCTTGGAGTCGAAGTAGCCGGGGTGGCGCGCTGCGTCGAGGTCCACGAAGTCCTCCAGGTCGAGGCTGCCCCCTGCCATCTGCTCCGAACGCAGATGGTCGTACTTGGCCATGCCTTCGTCCCAGGCATCGTGGAGTTGGCTCGGGAGGTTTTTCTTGACGTGATCGCTGGTGATTGCGACGTGGGAGTCTGCGGAGAAGAGTCGTCTTTCAGACATGGGTACCTCGTGGTTTCAAGAGATAGAATCGCAGGTCTGAGTGGGGGCGTCTATCTCGGTTTCGATCCAGCGTGCGACGCGGTTCCAGAGCTTTGTGCGTGTGTTTGCGACGTTGTGGCAGTGCCATGCATCTGCGAGTTCGTAGGCGACGATTTCGGGCGCCCGTGGGAACATGCTCGGAGTGTCTCGAACGCCGTGTAGATCGTGGTCTCCCACGGCGACGAAGACTGGGCACTCGATCTCGTCCGCGTAGGGTCGGTAGGCACCGGGGATCATGCTGAGGGTTCCTGCCACCGCGAGCAGGTTTGTCCCGGCCTGCTGAAGTGCTCGTTCCGCCCGGGCCGGTGCGGTGCCCACCGAGTACGCGGCGTTCCCCCCCTCTGGTGCGTTGCTGGCTCGGGCGGGGTAGGGGGCTCCGTACAGGTTGCGCACGCGCTCGCCGATCTCAGCATGCGCGCGTTTGGGATCTTCGGCCAGCTCCAATTCGGCTGGTGCCAGGAAGTGGGGAAGACCTGCCGTGGTGAAAGAGAACAGCACGAGGGCGGAGTGGGTTCCGTGGCGAGCCTGTTGCGCGACGCTCAGACACGAACCCATCGAGTGACCCACTCCCACGCTCACGAGATCGGGTAGCGGTGGGCTGCCGTCTCCGGTGCCCAGGCGTTCTAACACCTGTTCCAATGCGGCCTGGTTGGCACGCGCGATGGCATCGACCCCAATAGCGTATCCGTCGCGGGGGCGAGAGCTCTCGCCGATCCCCAGGTGGTCGAGACAGATCGAGACGAATCCCCTCCGAACCATGTGCTCTACGAAACTGAATTCGAAGCTCCCATCGACTTCCAGATCGAAGTAGGCCTTCGAAAGAAAACCGCCCGGGAGGCAACACAGTGCCTTGCGGGGCTCGACTCCATCTTCGCGAACGGGCCATGCGACTTGCGCAGCGATTTCGTGGCTGCCTGCTTCGTCTACCGCATGGGAGACGTCGAGGCGCCACGACCGTCGCTCGATTTTCGTCGTGACCGGGGTGTCGCGACCAAGTCGCTCCTGCATGGGTTTCCGTCCTCCGGCTTGGTGGGGAGCGACAAAGGGGCGCTTTTGGGGGCTGGACTCGAAGAAGGTCGCCCGGCTCCATCTTCGGGTGTCCGAGGACACGCGAACAAGAGTAATCTCTGATGTTCAGCTAAAAAAGGTAGGGACGAAATGGAGATCGAAGGGCGTATCGCAATCGTGACTGGGGCCGCGCGTGGTATTGGCCGAGCTACCGGGGTGGCATTGGCTCAGGCGGGCGCGCGAAGTGTGGCGCTGGTCGACGTGAAGGCCCATGAACTCGCTGAGGCAGCCGACCTCGTGACGGACGCGGGGGCCGAGGCGCTGCCTCTCGAGGCCGATGTGGCGAATTTGGATTCGCTGCGTGCGGTGTTCGCCGAGGTGGTGAGTCGATACGAATGTCTCGACATCCTTCACAACAATGCCGGAATTGGTGAGGGACCTCCTGAATGGCCAGAGATTACGCCTGAGCGCTCCATGGCTGTGGTCGACGTCAATCTGCGAGGGGTGATTCTCGGCACTCATCTGGCGCTGCCCATCATGCAGCGTGGCAATGGAGGCGCGATCGTTCAAACCGCGTCGGGATCTGCCTTCATGCCACTTCCCCCTCAGGCGGTGTACGCGGCTACCAAGGCCGGCGTCGTTCACTTTACGCGGTCCTGCATTCCGCTTCAGGAGACTCACGGTGTTCGGGTCAACTGCGTGTGCCCGGGGCTGGTGAATACCGACATGCCCCAGGAGGGTGGTGTCGACGGTGTGGCGCCCTGGCTCCGCACTGCCTGGGAGTCCGCGAATCTGTTGCAGCCCGAAGACATTGCCGAAGCCGTTCTCAGCCTGGTGCGGGACGACTCCAAGGCCGGTGAGGTTCTCGAGGTCGACAATCCCGCCTGATGGTAGCTCTTACCGTTCCGCGCAGAGTTGAGCGCCCCGATGGGGCGTCTGTTCAAGCCCGTCGACCTTCGCGTGTCCCGCGGGGTGTGAAGTAGTTCACAGTCACTACCGAAAGCAAGGGAGATATTTGATTCGGGAGGAGTGGGTGGGCCTCTGGCCGCTTGCTTCCCCCCTCGGGCGCCAGATTGCTCGGGCCACTCAGCGGCCCCTGGAGGGGCGTGAATTTACAGGAGTCACTTGTGTCAGAGAGCGTTCGCCGGCTCGAGCAACCGATTTCTCCCGCGCAATTCGAACAAAACTCAGTCACACCGACCCAAACAGATCCAGCCATCGTGTATCGCTTCCGGCAATTCGAACTCGATCCGACGCTGGCCGAGCTTCGGAGGAACGGCCGTCGGCTGGAAGTTCAGCCCAAAGTCCTGGATCTATTACTCTTCCTGATCGAACGTCGTGATCGGGTAGTGCCGCGAGTCGAGGTGCTGGACGCGCTTTGGGCCGAAGCGGTGGTTGGAGAGCACGTTCTCACAGTCGCGGTCCACGAGGCCCGCGCAATTCTCGGTGACAGCCGCAGCGATCAATGGGCCCTGCAGACGGTGCCTCGCCGTGGTTACCGTTTTGTTGCCCAGGTGGACGAACAATCTTCGGTTTCGCCGGTCGCGAGTGGATCGCGCTTCCGGCTGGACTCGCCTGACATCACGCCACCGTCCTCCGGTCGGGCGTCCTGGGGCCGTGAACGAGAGATCTCCATCTTCGACGCCGCCCTGGAGGCGACCTGCGCCGGGCGCGGTGGACTGATTCCTGTCATCGGAGAGTTGGGGATCGGGAAGACCCACTTACTTGAAGAATTCGCGGTCCGTGCCGCTGCGCGCGGTTTGCAGGTGCACCGGACCTGGTGCTCGGGCAATGAGGGAGCACCGCCGCTCTGGCCCTGGTCCCGGGTGATTCGTGCAATTGGCTCCGCTCGAGACGATTTGTCTCTAGACGGTGAAATGGATGAGCCGGAGGCGATCATTGCCAAAATCGTTCCGGAGTGGGGAGGCAGATCCGAAACCGCGAGGCTCTCGCCCCAGGAGGAGCGCTTTCGCCTATTTGAAACCGTTTCGACGTTCCTCTCCAATGCTGCCAACCGGCAGCCCATTCTCATCACCCTAGATGATCTCCACTGGTCCGATTCGCCAAGCCTCCACCTGCTCGAATTTCTGGCACGAGAGGCTCGATCGCTCCCGCTGCTGATGGTTGCCGCATATCGGGATACGGAGGCTCGGAGCAGTCGCGATCGGGCTGCCACCCTGGCGCGGCTCCGCAGGGGACCCATGGAAGAGACGCTCGTACTGGAAGGGCTTTCCAGACCCGCCATCGAGCAGTTGGTGAGACGCACCTATGGCGGCGATCCGACGCCCGAACTTCTGAAGGACATCGAGATTCGGACGCGGGGGAATCCTTTCTTCGTCCAAGAGATCGGTCGGTTCCTCCGGTCCGAGCGAGTCGCGGGGAGTGAGGTACCGCGTGGAAAAGACCTTAGGCTCCCACCGGGTGTACGAGATGCCGTTGAACAGAGGCTCGTACCTTTGTCGGAAGGCTGTCTTGATTTGCTGCGTACGGCTTCCGTGGTGGGCAATGAATTCCGCGATGACCTGATCGGGCGTGTCGCTCGTCAGGATTCCAACGTCGTTGCAAGGCATCTTCTCGAGGCGGAATCTCATGGGCTCGTCGAGCCGGCCACACGGTGCGGCGGTCACCATCGCTTCAGTCATCACCTGATCCAGGAGACGCTGGCTGCTCGCTGTGTGGGTGTCGACCGTGAGGAGATCCACGAAGCCATCGGAGTCGCCTTGGAGGACCTGCATTCCAGCTACATCGAGCCCGCGTTGGAAGAGCTGGCCCATCACTTTCTGGCGGCCTTTCCCGCCTGCTCCGCCGAGAAGGCGGTCTCCTATGCGCGCCGTGCTGGCGAGCGGGCCATGTCTTTACACGCTTGGAATGAGGCTTCGAGCTACTTCGAAGCGGCCCTGGACACACTTGGGGGGGTGGCAGCGGGCCAGTTGGAACTGCGCTTCGAGCTTCTGCTGTGGCGCGCGGAGTCCGAGGCCGCCGCGAATGAGTTCGAGAGCAGAGCGCGAAGCCTGTACATCGAGTCCATCGAAGTGGCGCGTGCGCTGGGCGTGCCGGAGAAACTCGGCCTTGCGGTCCTCGCTCTGAGTCTCGGAGCCGTGCGGGCGTCTTCGGATGCCGAGGTTGCCCGCAGTGACGAGTATCTCGTGGGTTTGTTGGAGGAGGCTCTGGGCGTCGTGGACGAGCGCTGGATCGATCTGCGCGCCGCACTCATGTGCCGTTTGGCGCTCGAGCTGTACGGTCCGCGTGGCTGGGACCGCGGAGTCGAGTTGGCGGAGAAGAGCCTTGGGCTGGCACGTGGCAGTGGGAACGTGGACTGCATCGTCCACGCCATGGGTGTCCGGTTGCTGTACGAATCAGGACCCCGGTGGGTTGGCTCGCGCCTGGCAAACGCGACGAAGATGCTCGAGATTACGCGAGCATCCCATCGTCTCGACCTCGCGCCTCTGGCGCACCGTTGGCGAATCGTAAGCTTTCTCGAGCGGGGCGAGATGGATGCTGCTCGTGCTGAGTGTGATGCATACACCCGGCTTGGAGAATCCGGTCGGGCATTGTCGTCACGCTGGTGGTCCACCACGCTGCACTGTGCGCTGGCACTGTTCGAAGGTCGCTTGGCCGCTGCCGAGGAGGCCTGTCTACAGGCCCAGCAACTGCTCCAACATCAGCCCAGCCCCAATGCCACTGCGATCTTTGGCGCTCAGTTCTCGTTTGTTCGCCGTGCCCAGGGGCGACTCGATGAGGTGGTTCCCATCCTGATGTCCGGCATCCAGCCGGATCTGGCTGAGGTCGCTGCACCAGCCTTTCACGCGAGTCTTGCGAGCTTCCATGCCGAATTGGGCAACCACGAAGAGGCTCGAGAGCGTTTCGAGGGACTGGCGGCACGTGGCTTCGGTGACCTCCTGCCCGATCTCACTCAGCTCTACTGCCTGGCAATGCTGGCCGAGGCTTGTCACAAGCTGGGGGACGTTCAGCGGGCGGGCGAGTTGTACGAACTGCTGCTTCCCTTCCAAGCTCAAAATGTGGTGTTGCTTTTTGGTGGCATGTGTTTGGGGTCTGCTTCCAGATATCTCGGGCTCCTGGCCACGACGCGATCGGACTGGGCCGCTGCCGAGGTCCATTTTGAGGTGTCCAGTGACGCCAATCGCAAATCGGGTGGCGATTTGTGGCGGGCACAAACTGAACTCGACTGGGCGCAGATGCTGTTGGCTCGTCGTCAAAGCGGTGACGCCGAACGCGGGCAAAGCATGCTCACAGGCTGTCTCGCGGTGGCCCAGTCGCGCGGCTGGGAGGGAATCGCCACTGGCGTGGGATCGCTATTGGGCGATGCGAACGCGGCCCTCTCTTTGACCTCCATCAAGCCCGGTAGGAACTGAACTCAGCTGAACCATTCGGATTGGAGCGGGGATCCCGAGTTGCTGAGGGAACGTTGATGTGCGGCTGAGGTCTGCGGTACGAGAGCGTCATAGATTCTTTCGTAGAGAATTTGTAGAGGGGTCCTCCCATGGTTTCGCGACCTGTCCTCGTTTGTGGTGACTGTCGGCGTCGAAGGAGTAGGACGGGCTTCTGGAGCCCATTCCTGGGCGTGGCGGTGCTCTTTCTTTGGGCGGGAGCAGCCCGGGCCGGGACCCTCGCTCTGGCCGTTGGGGGGCCCACGCTCGCGGCTACCCAGCTCGCGATCGAGGGGATCGATCTCGGGGTGAATGGAGTGAATACCGCTGGAGGTGTGGTCTTGAACCGTCCATGGACTTTCATGTTCGCTGACGGAACTCCCGCGCTTCAGGACTTCGCGTCGGATGTGGCGGCGCCCGGAGGCCTGGCGGCGGCGACCGCCGCATCGGCGGGTTTCCTGGGTTGGGCCAATTCCTCGGGAAGTGCCAACGGCGCCACCGGGGCGTTGGCGACGGCAGTGACGACGGCGGGTTTGGCGTCGGGAAACAGTACGGCGGGCATCGGAAGCACCTACATCAGTGCCATGCCCATCTCGCGGGCCCTGGTGATGCACATTACGACGATGGTGGTGGATCCCTTGAGTGCTCCCAACACGCCTATCGCCCCGGGGGCTCCGCCGGATCCCGACACCCTGACCCTCGATTCCGATTTTGTACCGTCCAGCGCAAGCATCGATGCCTACGTGACGAACGAGTTCGGAGAACGCTACGACCTGTTCCAGTTCGGGGCATCTCTGGGCTACGACGTGGGCACGGGTTCGTGGGACAGTCTGGAGATCACGGAGTCGGGCCCAGGAGGTGTAGCGTCGTCTTGGATCTCCGAGAGTCTGTTCAGCCCCTACGTGTCACCCGAGGGCGGCACGGGCTGGGAGTTGACGGGTGTCTCCCTGAGCATTCCCTATGAGTTACCTACGAACTTCCTGTCCTCTGAGTCCACGGTGGTGCTCGAAGCGTATAGCCATGCGGCCTCGGTGCCCGAGCCTTCTACGCTCGTACTCTTGATGGGAGGTCTGGTGGGGTTGGCCCGTGTTGGTGGAAAACGAGTGCGTTGAGAGCGAGTACCCACGCGCAACCGAGGGTTTGCTATTTCCAGGCCAGGACGCTTGCCTGTGCGGTGCAGAAGACATGGGCAACCCGGGTGTCGACGATGCGCTGGGGACACTCCGGATCGAACCAGCTATCAATGTAGCCCCAGTGGAAGGGGCTCATCATGTATTCGCCCTGCAAGCCCTCGACGTCGTCGTACTCCTGCTCCCATACGTGGGTCCATTTTGTCGGAAGGAGCGCCGAGTCGGTTCTGCTGAAGGCCCAATTGCGAATCGTCGAGACATAGGTCGGCATGCGCATGATATCGCGCTCGAACTTTTCGCAGATGTCAGCGGGCGTGCCGTCGAAGACGCGCACGAACAGGGTGCGCTTCACGAAGTCGGTGATTCCAGGCTCGGGGACACCCAAGTTCTGGGGTTCGAACCGCACAGCGTCGACATCGGCCACCACGGCATCGGGATTCGACGGGTCGAAGAATTCGGCCAGTACAGGGTCGGCGATCAGGTCTTCCGATGTAGGTGGTGTCGCGCCGTCGAAGCAGATGTCCCAGGTGTAGTCTCCCATCAGCGACCCGGGGAGGTGGCGACCCAGGTGGCTATGGGAAACCCCGGAGATCGATGACGCGACATCGCCGAGGGCCGATTCGAGAGCCTTCACCCTGTCGGGAGTCGCGCTTCTTTCGAGGGTGAGAAGTGAGACCTGGCGGATCATGCGCTCACCTCTTGTCGTGTCATGAATTTTCGACTGCGGGAAGCCACCCATGCACCGGTGCCTTCCCACCAGCGTGCTCCCTCGGGGTCCGCGCCCTGGAGGCTCCGCATCTTCCAGAATGCTCCCAGGTCTTCGAGGGACCACAGGAGCACGAGATCGTTCCCATCGTCCTCCAACTCGAGGGGAGGGGTGAGCCATGAGTCCACCAGTTGGAGTCCACGTCCACGTGCGGCCGGGATGTACTCTCGAGCAAGCTTCTCGCGAAACTCTCCCAGCTTCCCCGGATGTAAGCGGATCTGATCGAGAACGAAAATAGCGGCCATGACTTCCCCTGTTCCTGAGACGCTTCAGACTAACACGAGTGTATTTTCAAGGTGTGAGTTGTGAGGCTGGTTCCGGCAGTTGCAATCGAACGTCCATCGCTTCATTGTGGCGGGCGTCATCCCATCTAGGAAGGAGATTTCATGCGTTTTTGCTTCGCCGAGTCCATGTGTGACCCGAGCCAATATCTTCCGTTGGCGAAGGCTGCCGAAGAGGCTGGCTTCGACATCTTCAGCTTGGGAGACAGCATCATCTATCCCGAAGAAGCGGTAGGAACGTACCCGTACACGGAGGACGGAGATCGTTCCTTTCTCGACGGGGTGCCCATGCCCGATCCGTTCCAATTGATTGCTGCCATGAGCGCCGTGACCGAACGGATCCAGATGATGACGGGTGTACTGAAGGTACCGATCCGCCAGCCGGTGCTGGTCGCGAAGCAGGTCAGTTCCCTGGCCGTTCTGACCGGTGAACGGTTTGTTTTCGGTGTCGGCTTGAGCCCCTGGCTGGAGGATTTTCAAGCCTGCGGAGAGGACTGGAAGACTCGTGGGGC
This sequence comes from Myxococcota bacterium, assembly GCA_022447545.1. Lineage (GTDB taxonomy): Bacteria > Myxococcota_A > UBA9160 > UBA9160 > SMWR01 > JAKVBI01. The sequence goes on along the minus strand of JAKVBI010000023.1, from coordinate 44,104 downwards.
GCGCATGAGTGAGATGCTCGAGATCATTCGTGGCCTGATGGATGGCAGCTATTTCGAGTATCACGGCGAGTACTACGATTTCGCGCCCCTCAAACTCTGCCCAGTGCCCAAGGCCCCCCCGAGCATCATCTACGGCGGCCATACACCGGCGGCTTTTCGTCGAGCCGCTCGACTGGCGGACGGCTTCACCCACACGGGTCTCAGCATGGACGAATTGGAAGTGCGTATGAGCGAGTTGAAGGAGATGCTCCGAGAGGAGGGGCGAGAGGGTGTACCGTTTGAGACCTACGCGGGAGTGAGTGATGTCCAGGGGCCCGACGATTTGCGTCGCCTCGAAGACATGGGCGTGGATGCGGTTTTCCTTGGGTACCGAAACCCCTACATGCCGGATACCATGACCCTTCAGCAGAAACTCGATGCCATCGCACACCTGGGGGATGAAGTGATTTCTCGCTTCTGACTGGAAGCTTGCCCCTGCGACGTGTCACAGCGACACCACCGTTTCACCTGGTGTGGCGATCAACCTCCGGTGATGTGCTATCTGGGTCTTGCATGGAGTTACCAGCCGTGGCGAGTCGAATGGCCGGTTGCTCTCCAAGGGGCGGGATGCGGGTGTGAAGAGCATGCGATTCCACGCTCTCCGTCACCGAGTCGCCTTTGCCAGGAGCTTGTTGGCCCACCGCAAACTTCGCACCGCCGTTGCGACTTCGGGGGTGGCATTCGCAATTCTCGTGGTGTTCGTCCAGTTGGGTTTCTACGGCGCGGTGGTCAACACGGCCCTGGCTATTTCCTCTCGCCTCGATTCCGATGTGCTCCTGCTTTCCTCTCGTTTCGTTCATCTCTCCCAGGCGGATACGTTTCCCCGCGCGCGACTCTTTCAGGCACTCGCCGTCGAGGGGGTGGAGAGCGCGTCGCCGCTTTATCTGCGATTCATTCGTTGGAGAGATCCGGCGACCGGCGAGCATTGCAAGCTGTTTGCCATGGGTTTTCCTCTCGCCGATCCCATTCCCCTCGAATCCGACGTTCAATCAGATCGGCGAAGAGCGTTGCAATCGAGTAATACGATTCTGCTGGATCGGCTCACCCAGGCGAAATGTGGTCCATCGACACCCGATGGACAGACGGAGATCAACGGAAAAAACGCACGGGTGGTGGGAGGTTTCGATCTGGGTGTCGGGTTCCTCGCTGACGGATCGGCACTCATGAGTGACGATACGTTCATTCGATTCCTTCCTTTTCTGTCGCTCGATCGCGTTCAGATCGGAATGATCCGCTTGCGGGAGGGGGCAGACGTTCAGCAAACGGTGGCCCAACTTCGCGAACTGCTTCCAAAGGATGTGCAGGTCGTTACGCGCTCCCAGTTGAGTGATCTGCTCGAACGGTACTGGGTAGGCAACACTGCCGTGGGAAACATTTTTGGAATGGGGGCGTTAAGTGGCATTTGCGTGGGCTTCGTCGTGCTTCTCCAGATCCTCTCGGCTGATATTCGTAACCAACTGCCTTCCTATGCCACGCTGAATGCCATGGGGTATGGGAAATACCAGCTGTATCGCCTGGTCGTTCAGGAGTCCTGGTGGTTTGCCTTGATGGGTTTTCTGCCCGCAGTTTCGATCTGTGCGATTGTCTTTCCGCTGGTCCGGAGCGCAACCCGCCTTCCTTTGTTCCTGACTCCCGGGCTCATCACGCTCGTTCTGGCCTTGAGCATTGGAATGTGTTTGTTGGCTGGGATTTCGAGTGCGAAGCGCCTCGGGAAAGTGGATCCGGCCGAACTCTTCTGATCTTCTGGAACTCTTCTGATCTTCTGGGAGTGGGAGAAAGCCGGGCGCGCTCCAGGGGTTCGGATCAATTGGGGGTTGAGGTTCCCACGACAGAGGGCAGGATCTCGCTGATGGAGCCGCGCAGAATCGCGTCGGCCAGGTCATCCATCTCTGTGGGTGATCCATTGACGATCACCACCTGGGCACCGCTCTGTTTCGCGGCAGGTACGACGTTGGCGGCGGGAAAGACCCCCAGAGTCGTTCCCACGGCCAGTATGAGGTCGCAGGTCGACGCCGCGGCGATGGAGCGTTCCATGTCGCCGGGGAAAAGGTTCTGGCCGAAGGAAACCACCGCCGCCTTCAAGATCCCTCCGCACTCGAGGCAGGGGGGGTCGCCTTCGCCGGCCCGCACGCGCTCGAGCACCACCTCCACGGGACCGCGATCTTCGCAGGACATGCACATGAATTCCTGCAGGGTTCCGTGAATCTCGACTACGCGCTGAGCGGAGTTGCCGGCCTTCTGATGCAGGCCGTCTACGTTCTGGGTGACCAGTAGGTCCAGTTTTCCACGCTTTTCGAGTTCGACCAGTGCCCGGTGGCCGTCGTTGGGGGCCACGCTTCCCCAGTCCATCTCACCAGAGATACGACTCTCCCAGGAGCGCTTCCTCACCTCCGGATCTGCCAGGTAGTACTGAAGGTTTGCCTGCTTCTCGGCGTCAGGGTTCTTGGTCCAGAGCCCCTTGGGGCCGC
>JAKVBI010000023.1:0-41587 GCA_022447545.1 Myxococcota bacterium | reverse complement strand
GGGAGTCCAGAGTCCGTGGAGATCCCGGCGCCCGTGAGCACGACGACCCGCTCAGCTCCATCGATCCATGTGCGAACAGTTTCGGTCTGTCTTTCAGGCATGGGGTCAGTGTGCCCCGCCTCATTGGTCGAAAGCCAGCGCAAAAGCTGACGAGAGGCGTGGTCTCGACGGGAGCGGGGTTCACGTGTCAGGATGTATGGGTGATTCCCGCAATGAGGAGAATGACCGATGAGCCCTGTTGATCAGATCACCACGGTAGACGCAGATGGACACGTGCTAGAGCCGCGAAACGTCTGGCTCGAGTACATGGAGCCCAATTTGCGCGACCGGGCCATTCGAATCGAAGAAGACGAAAGTGGTTCCGAGGTACTGCTCGTGGATGGGTACCCTCACGAGTCACTGCGTGGGCGATTGGGGGCTCTCGGCGGGATCGAGATGGATTCCGAGGCACTCATGACAGCCGGTGCTCGGAGTTACGAAGACGGTTGTCCCCCGGGAGGCTACGACCCGGCTGCGAGGTTGGCGGTGATGGACGACGAGCAGATCGATATCGCGCTGCTCTATCCGACCATCGGCATTGCCTGGGAGGGCCTGGTGCGGGATCCGACGATCGCCACGGCCTATTCGCGAGCCTACAACCGGTGGATCGTAGACTTCTGTAGCCACGACCGGAGGCGTCTGCAGCCTGTGGCTCACATTTGCCTCAAGGATCCCGAGGGCGCCGTCAAAGAGGTCGCCCGAGCGCGTAAGGACGGCTGCGTGGGTGTCTATCTTTCGCCCGACCCGCCGGCGCGCGATGGTCGTCAGCTCGACGACCCCGCCTACACACCTTTCTGGGAGACCGTCCAGGACCTGGACATGCCCGTCTCGTTCCACGTGGTTGCGCGTTCTGGGGGGGGAGTGCTCGCTCCTTGGATCAACGATGTTCAGCTCGGCGTGGGCGAGGCGGTGTTCTCCTTTACCTTCCTGGCGCTCGACGTCATGGCGGCTTTCACGTCGATGATGACGCGCGGGATGTTCGAGACGTATCCGCGCATGCGTTGCGCGGTTCTGGAAGCTGGATCCAACTGGATCACGGCGTGGCTTGACCGCATGGACCACAAATTCGAGGTCATGAGAGCCTTCTCCCACATGAAGCTGCTGCCCTCGGAATATTTCAAGCGGCAATGCCTCATTTCGGCAGAACCCGACGAGTCCATCACGGCTGACGTCATTCGTCACCTGGGTGAGGACTACGTGATCTGGGCATCCGACTATCCTCATCTCGATGCTACGTTCAACGTGGTCGGCGAGATTCGAGAGAAGATCGCCGGCTTACCGGAACAGACTCAACGCAAAGTTCTCGGAGAGAATGCGCTTCGTTTCTACGGACTCTCCGCTTGATCGGCGACCATTGAGGCACGGAATCTTGGATCTCGCGACTGCTCCGCTCATCTCGGCTGACAGCCATGTGGAGGAGCCGCCCGATCTCTGGGACGACCTTCCGGCAGCCCTGAAGGCGAATCTTCCGCCCGAGATGACACCGATCTCGGAATCGGAGTCGGCATTTGCCAAGCGAATCGGCGCGGAAGGCGAGGACCGAACCCTTACGGCCGACGAACGCGAAGGGGAGCGCTGGCGACAACAGGTTGCCTCTTTGGGAACCTCGACCGTCGACGCCCGTATTCAGATCATGCGCGAGGAAGGTGTCGTGGGGGAGTGTATTTATCCCACGAAGTCTCTCTACGTCTGGAATATGAAGGATCCCGAAACTGGGAGGTTGTGCTGTCAACGCTATAACGACTGGGTTTTCGATCGCCTCGAGAAGCCTTCACCGCGTTTCCGTTGCGCAGCGGTGATTCCAACCTGGCGGATAGAAGATGCCATGGCCGAAGTCGAACGGGTCTGCGAGATGGGATTGGGGGCATTGATGTTGCCGCTGGTCGGTACGCCCGAATACAACCACCGCGATTGGGAGCCTCTTTGGTCGCTGATCGAGGAAACCGGCCGCCCGGTCGTGATGCACCAGGGTAGCGGGCACAGCATGCTGTTCTATCGGGGCCGCGGCGCTGCGGTGGCGAATTTGCTTTCTACGCAATCCATGGCACCTCGAACCGCGGCACTACTGGCCATGTCGGGAGTTCTGTCTGATCACCCCAAGCTTCACTTTGTTTTCGTGGAGACCAACGCCGGCTGGCTGTCTTGGGCTATGAGCACCCTCGACCACTACAACGAAGCCTTCAAGCAAAACATCGGCTGGGTGAAGCCCATCTTGCCTGAGCCACCCAGCTTCTACATGAAGCGCCAGCTGCACGGTACTTTTCAGAACGACCCCGTGGCCATTGCCATGTTGCCCGCCACGGGCGCCGCCCCGTTGCTCTGGGGGTCCGATTATCCCCATACCGAGGGTACGTATCCCCACTCCCGAAAGATCATCTCGAAGCTTTGTGATGGGCTCGACCCGGATGATGCTCGCGACGTCGTTGCCGGCACTGCGGCACGCCTTTTCGACTTCGATCCGGTGGTGTTCTCCTCGCCCATCTAGAGCCGGCGGTAGCCCGGCTATCCCAGGACCACAGGGATCTCTCGATGCGCGCGAGCCCAGCGCGAGGGTTGCCACGGCGCGCTGCCATCCAGCGTGTACGCAGGGGCCCGGTCCAGCAGTTCTTCGAAGGCGATTCGGGCTTCGAGACGGGCGAGATTGCCCCCCAGGCAGAAGTGGACGCCATGGCCGAGTGCGAGATGGTGGCCCGTGTCACGGGTGATGTCGAATTGCTCGGGTTCGGGGAAGATTCGCTCGTCGTGATTTGCGGATCCCAACAGCTGCATCACGTCGGAGCCGGCTGGGATCTTGACTCCGTGGATCTCGAGGTCGCGGGTGGGTACGCGGTGTTGGTTCTGGGTCGGAGATTCGATGCGCATCATTTCTTCGATGGCGTTACGCAGAAGATTCGGATTTTCGACGATCATTTCTCGCTGTTCCGGGTGCCGTGCGAGAAGTACAGCGCCGTTTCCGATCAGATTGGTGGTCGTATCGTTTCCCCCCACGATCAAGAGAAAGCAAAAGCCGAGGAGTTCCTCCTCGGTGAGTTTCTCGCCATCGATCTCCGCGGAGATCAGGGCGCTCATGAGATCGTCCTGGGGTTCGGTTCTGCGTTCCTCGAACAATGCGCTGAATTCTTGGTACATGGATTGGGCGGTGTCGGCGATCTCGGCACTCTGGCGCGGTTGCAGCGGCACCATGGACTCGGTCCACTCCAGAAACATGCTGCGCTTGGACTCGGGCAGGCCGATCATCTCGCCGATGGCGAAGCTCGGAATTTGCGATGCGAACCGCGAGAGCAGGTCGCCGCCACCATCGGCCGAAAGTGAATCCAGGCAGCTGCGGGCGTGGGCCCGGATGCTCGGCTCGAGTTCGTCGACCCGCCGAGGAGTGAAGGCCCGGGAAACCAGATTGCGCAGGCGGCGGTGGTCCGGGTCGTCCATGGCGATCATGTAGGGAAGAAGGCCCTGGGCCGTCCTCATTCCAACGGAGGAAAAGCTCGAGGTTTCGACGAGCGATTTCCAGATGTCTTCGTGTCTGGACAGTGCATAGAAGCTGCGTTGGGAGTTGTGATAGACGGGGTGCTCGTCGCGCAGGACGCGATAGGTGTCGTAGAGTTTCTCATCGTCCTGAGGAACATACGGGTCGTAGAGCGTCAAGATTCGTCGTCCTGGGAGAGGGCGGCGATGTCCGCTTCGGACAGCCCTGCTTCTCTTAAAACTTCGTGGGTGTGCTCGCCCAGGTGGGGTGACGAGCGCCTCACGTCCGATGGTGTACGCGAGTAGCGCGGGACACTTCGCATGATGGGAACGGGGCCGACCCCTTGGTGATCGAGTTCGAAGACGATTCGACTGCTCTGGACTTGTGGGTCTGCGAGGAATCCCTCGAGGTCATTGACGGAAGCCAGGGGAGCGCTGACTCGTTCGGCTCGCTCCAACAACTCGGCGGTGGTGAATTTCGAGATCTCCACGTCGAGGAGCTCAATCAGTGGCCAGGCGTTTTCCACGCGGCCGATCACGCCGGCAAAGCGACTGTCAACCGCGAGATCCGGGCGTTCGACGATCTCACACAGGGCCGCAAACTGATGATCCTCGACCACCAGCGCGACCACGTGGCCATCCACGGTCTTCCAGGCTCGGAACAGGAGATCACCGAATCCTCCGACCTGGTTGTCGGCACCGAAGGCCGATGCCCCCATGGTGTCCAGGTGCAGAAAACTTGTGAAGGCATCTAGCATGGGGATCTCGACGCGTTGCCCCTTTCCGCTGCGCTCGCGCTCGAACAATGCTGCGGTGATGGCATACACGGCGTGGAGGCCGGCTGTTTTGTCCGCCAACAGGTTGGAGACCAGTCGCGGCTCTTCCGGGCTTCCGAGGATCTTGGCGACCCCGGAAATGGCTTGGATCACCATGTCGTAGGCGGGTTTGTTGGCGTAGGGGCCGGTGGGTCCGAAGCCACTGATGGCGGCATAGATGAGGCGTGGGTTGTCGTGTCGGAGGCGCTCGTAACCGACTCCCAGACGTTCCATGACGCCCGGCCGGAAGTTTTCGAGCAGTACGTCGGCGGTCGCTACGAGGCGGGCCAACGCTTCCGCGTTGGACGGTTGCTTGAGATCGAGTACGACACTTCGCTTGTTGCGGTTGACCTGGGTGAAGGCTCCAGTCAGATCGCCCTTACGGACCCCTCCGATGTACCGCACGGAATCGCCCAAGGGGGTCTCGATCTTGATGACGTCCGCTCCGAGATCTCCGAGGATCTGTGTGCAGAGCGGGCCCGATACGATGGTCGAAAGGTCAATGACCCGGACTCCAGCCAGAGGTCCGTGAGGCTCCTCGCCCAAAGCAATACGCATGTACTTTCTCCTGACCTCATCATACGCATCTCGCACGGATTTCGGTTCTCTAGCGTTCCGGCTCCGGGGGCGTGACAGGTCCTGCTTGCGCGCAGCCCCCGGCCACTGCCAGACTGGGCGCTCCTCGGCGTCGCTTTTTGGCTCTGCGCCGTTTTGGAGGGGTGGCTGTGACGGAATCTCGGCTTCAGACGGCGCGGGTATGGGGCCTCTTGGGTGGAGGACGCTGTCAGCGCTTCCGAGGGAACCACCTGGAAGCGAAGAATCGCCTCCGCGTTGGAACCCTGGGTTGGGCGCTCGTTGCATTTTGGGTTCAAGTCATAGGCGTCGCGCCCTCGTGGGTTCCGCCTTCCCACGCAGAGACGACACGCGCACTGGACGAAGTGACTGAGCGGGCCTGGGATTTCGGCAAGACTCCCGTTGCGTTGGAGCAGGTGGACGACGGCGTCTGGCGGACCACCGGCGTGACCAACGCGTATCTCGTGGAGATGCCCGGGGGCAACGTGCTGATCGACACGAGTCTTCCCCACCAGGCTGCCCGGTCTTTAGAACTTCTCGAAAGCGTCATGAAGGGACCACTGAAGTTCATTGTCCTGACCCATGCTCATGTCGACCACATCGGGGGGGCGAAGCTCTGGCTGTCCAGACATCCGAATGCCAAGGTGATCGCCCACGAAGCTTTTCCTGCGATGCAGCACAATTTGGAGGAATTGGCACCGTATTTCGCGAGAAGGGGGAGGATGGCTATGCCCAATCTCGTGGCGGCGGGTGAAGCGATGAGAGAAGTCGACCCACTCTTCACCTATGGTGGGATCGAACCCGATATTCTCATCGATGACGATGAGCCCTTGACCCTGGAGTTCGGCGATCGCAGCCTGGAGGTTCTTCCCATGCCGGGAGGTGAGGGACCTGATGGACTGACGGTCTGGCTGCCCGACCAACGCATTTTGTTCACGGGAGATCTGACCGGGCCCCATTTTCCGGCGTTTCCAAACCTCTATTCAGTGCGCGGAGAACGCTACCGGGAGTTCCTGCCGTATGTGCGCTCGGTGGATCGAGCATTGAAACTCGAGCCTGCTGTCATCGCTCACGGACACTTCGATGTGATTCGCGACGAAAACTTCATCCGGGAGGCCTTGATGCGTCAGCGCGACGCGGTCAAGTTCGTTCACGATCAGACGGTGGCCGGCATGAATGCCGGGAAGAGCCTGCCCGAACTCATGAGCGAGGTGAATCTGCCCCCGGAACTCGCACTCAGCCAGGGCTACGGCACGGTGGCCTGGTCTTTGCGGGGACTGTGGGAGACCTATACGGGCTGGTTCGACTTCGAGTCGACCACCGGTCTCTATCCGGTGCCCGTGCGCGACGTGTATCCGGATCTGGTGGAGGCGGCGGGTGGTATCGAGCCCATTCTCACGAGAGCCCAGGCCAAACTGGAGGCGGGAAGGGCGGTGGAGGCGTTACACCTGGTGGAGGTTGCAGAGTCGGTGTCGCCAGGATCGCACCAGGTCCTTCGCCTCAAACGACGTGCCCTGGAGATTTTGCGTGAGCGAGCTCTCGCGGGTCACCGCAATTTCTACGAAGTGTCCTGGCTCGATGCGCGTCTTGGTGAGGTTCGCGCGGCCTTGGGAGAGTCGATCGAGCCGGGCTCATAGGCGACTCGGTGCCGCGGTTCGCGGAGTCGGACGTTCGAGGCTGTCAATCAGAAGGAGAATCCAATGAATTTCGAGGGCAAGGTGGCTGTGATCACTGGGGGTGCCAGTGGCATCGGCTTCGGGCTGGCGCAACAGGCAGCGAACCGGGGCATGAAGGTCGTGATTGCAGATGTCGAAGGGCCGGCCCTTGAGACTGCTGTCAACGAACTCAAAGCGCAGGGGACTGAAGCGCTGGGAATCGAGACGGATGTAACGCGCTTCGAAAAGGTCGAGGCTCTGGCGGACCGGGTGTTCGACAAGTTTGGTGCTGTCGGTCTGTTGTGCAACAACGCGGGTGTGAATGTCACGGTGACACGTCCGATCTGGAACTATTCGCGGGGAGATTGGGAGTGGCTCATGGGAGTGAACCTGTGGGGTGTCATTCACGGGGTGCAGGCCTTCCTTCCCCGGATGCTCGAGCAATCGGTCGACTCGCACGTTCTCAACACGTGCTCGGCCGCGGGTGTGATCGCAGGCCCGGGGCTGGCGGTCTATAAAGTGACCAAGCACGGAGTTCTTTCTCTTTCGGAGAGTCTCTATCATGATCTTCGGAATTCGGGCAGTTCGATAGGGGTCTCGGTGTTCCTGCCGGACGTGGTGGATACCGGACTGCGGGCCTCCAATAGAAATCGGCCCGATGGGCTGCAGGACGAGATTCCCAAGAACTCGGACGAGCAGGCCGCCGAGGCGATGCTCCAGGGACATCGAGGTATCGATCCAGCCCAGGCAGCACAGTTGGCCTTCGAGGGGCTGGAGGCTGGGCGACTCTATCTGTTTACCAGCGACGCCACTCTTGCTTCCGTGCGTCAGCGTGCCGCGGACATCGAGGCGGGAACCCCCGCGCCTGCGAGGACGCTGCGCGCCGATCTGGAATCCGACGATTCCGCCTGACCTTCACCGCTGCGGAGGTCTATTCCTCCACCATGCTGCTTTCGGCATCTCCCGTGAGTACGTGCTTCATCACCTTGCCCGTAGCGTTGCGGGGTAGGGGAGTGCTTCGGACTTCGACGATGGCAGGGACCTTGTAGTAGGCGAGGGTCTCGGCGCAGAACGTGCGGATTGCTTCGGGGTCGAGTTCTGCTCCCGGCCTGGGGACCACTACGGCTTTGACTTCCTGGCCGAGGGTCCGGTGGTCGACGCCGTGGACAGCAGCCTCGGCGATGTTCGGGTGGGCCTCGAGGCGGTTCTCGATCTCGATGGGATAGACGTTCTCCCCGCCCCTCAGGATCAGGTCGCGCTTTCGCGCTGCCAGGTAAAGGAAGCCATCCTGCATGCGCCCAAAATCGCCTGTCTTGATCCAGCGGCCTGGTTTGATGTTCTCGGCATTGGCTTCGTCATTGTTCCAGTAGCCATTCATGGCCAGGGGGCTCCGGAACCAGATGTTTCCGTCCTCGCCATCGGGGAGATCTCGTCCATCTTCGTCGAGGATGCGGACTTCCACGGTGGGAAGAGGCGGCCCCACGCAGTCGGCGGCGGTCTTGAGCATGGCGGTGTTGGCGAAGCTGATCAGTGCCCCACTTTCGGTGGATCCATAGCCCGAAGAGAACGTGTTCTCAGTGTGTGGGAATTTCGCTTCTGTTGCTCGGATCAACTCGGGGGTGCTCGCCGAGCCTCCGACACCCAGTGACTCGATCATTGTGACATCGAAATTATCCAGACTTGGATGTTCAAGCAGTCGGAATAAATGGGTCGATGCCCCGGTCCACGCGGTGATTCCCTCCTTCGGCGTCAACGCGATCACTTTTTCGGCGTCGAAGCGCCCCATGGGCCAGACGGTTTTCATACCCGACGCCATGGAGGTGACCGTCGAACCCTGCATGCCCGAGACGTGGAAAAGCGGAAACACCGAGAGGCGAACGAACGGCCGTTCTCGCTTGGGCTTGGCGGGCGAGGACATACTGTCGCGTGCGCCCAGAAAAAAGCTGGTCATGTAGAAGGCGATCATGCTGCGATGGGAGATGACGGCGGCTTTGGGACGCCCGGTCGTGCCGCTGGTGAACAGCAGAGTGACCGGTGCATCCTCTTCGATGGGACCCTCGGGCAGGGATGAGCCGGGTGCGTGGTTCCAGAGTGTCTCGGCGAAGTCGTCTTCGATGACCAGCGAAGGGACTCGGGAGTTTCCGTCGCCGAGCCGATCCATGCGCCTGCGGTCGGCGATCAGAAGCTTCGGCTCGGTGAGGTCGAGCGCGTATTCGATTTCGTCGCGGGTCCACCAGCCGTTGCAGGCCACCACGACCGCACCCATGGATGCGCAGGCCCAGAAGGTGGCGACCCACTCGGGGCAGTTGGCGGCCAGGATCGCTACCCGGTCCCCGGGACCCACTCCGAATCGATCCCGCAGTCCCGCTGCGATGGATGCCGCCGTGCGCTCGAGGCTTGCAAAGGTGAAGGGGCGTCGCTCACCGTCCTCTGTGATGAAGACCGTGTACTCGGCGTCGCCGTGGACACGGCTGTTCTCCATGACTTCGCGAAGGGATCGGGGCCGGTTCTTGTAGACCTTGAGGTTCTCACCGAGGACCGTGGCCTCTTCGGTTTCGAAGGGCCCCCCAGGTCCGAGTAGGGCTTCGTTTGCTTGGTCCCAGGTCAATACAGTGGGCTGGCTCATGGAGGGCATCTTAGCAGGGGGTACGGAGGGGTCGTTTGATAGAAGCGAACTCATTGGTTCGAAGCGGCTGACAAGATCTGCTGGACACGTGCACAATGTGCGGTGAGCAGAATCGGATCCTGTTTCATTCGACCCCCGTCCTGTATGGCGCAGGCCCATTGCGAAGCGAGAGAGCGAATATGTCCGAGGCAGCACCCAAGGCAATCGTCACCGGAGCTACCCGAGGAATCGGCAAGGGGATTGCGGAGGAATTGGCTGATGCGGGTTTCGATGTGGCCATCACGGGCCGAACCGCTCGGGAAGGCGAGGGCATGGAAGAAGAGGCCGATGGCAGCCCGAGTCCTCTTCCCGGCAGTCTCGAGACGACGGCCGGGTTGATCGAGGCTCGAGGTCGCGTGGCTCTACCAGTTCCGATGGACTTGCTCGACCCGGTTTCGGTCGACCGTGCGGCGAAAGAGATCCTCGGCGCCTGGGGTCATGTCGATGTGCTGGTCAACAATGCCATGTACGAAATGGGTCGATACACCAACGCGTGGGTCAAGGACACACCGCTCGTGGAGTGGGAACGCAAGGCACAGGCGAATTTTCTGGCCCCCGTGGCTCTCGTCCTGGCTTTTCTGCCCGGAATGTTGGAGCGTCGGTCGGGCTGTATCGTCAATTTGTCGACCCGTCACAACTATCAGCGACAGGGGGGGCCCCCGGGCGCAGGTGGGGCGGGCGTCTCCTACAACTGCTCCAAGGCGGCTCTCGGAAAGTTGGCCGACGGGATCGCAGTCGAGCACGGCGCTGATGGAATCCTCGCTTTCGACGTGGATCCCGGGCCGGTTCTGACGGAGCGGGGAGAGAAGCACGGAGATAGCTTGGGGTATCCCGTGGATATCTTCTGTCCGCTTGCCGTGCCCGCGAAGTGTGTTCGATGGCTGGTCACGGAAACCGAGGCCCGTCAGTACAATGGGGCTCACTTCATGGCGCAGGAATTTGTGCGCGCGCGCGGTCTGCACGAGGAATGGAGCTCGAGCCTTCCCATGAACGCACGATGGTCGCCCACTGCCATCCTCGATTGGCGCGAGAGGAACGTGTAGGTCCGCGTACTCTGCACTCGCTGGTTTTTCGAGGATGCTTTCTGAGGAGGATCCAATGATCGATGAAACCCTGCTCGACGAGATGCCCGAGTGGCTTCAGCAGCACGCCCGAAGTTATCTCGAGACCGACGGTAAAGTCGGCCACATGTGGGACTCGACTGTCGTCGGCGGACCGGGCCCCGTGCCTTGTTTGTTGCTGACGACCCTTGGGCGCAAGACCGGCAAGAAGCGCCTGTTGCCTCTCATCTACGGCACGTGCGAAGCCGGAGTGGTGGTCGTAGCGTCGAAGGGTGGCGCTCCGACGCATCCAGTCTGGTACCTGAACCTCGTCGACAACCCCGAAGTCGACGTGCAGGTCGAGGCGGATTGCTATCGAGCGAAGGCGCGGGTGGCCCAAGGGGAGGAGCGAAACCGGTTGTGGGACATGATGGTCGGCGTCTGGGCCGCTTACACGGGCTATCAAGAGAAAACCGAGCGAGAGATTCCCGTGGTGGTGCTCGAGCGCGTCTAGGTCTCCGAACGTCAGGGGGTCGAGGAGTGGAGGACGAATGCATGCGGAAGTCGAGAGCTATTGGAGCCGTTGGAATTGCGTGCTGGCTCTTTTCGGTCGTGCACTTTGGAGGGTCTCGGGCTGAGGCAGAGGAGACACAACACCCCACTCATGTGTATTGGGGAGATACCCATGTCCACTCCTCGTTCTCGCTGGATGCGAATATGTTCGGCAACACCGAGCTGACCCCAGAGTCCGCTTATCGCTTCGCCAGGGGCGAGGTCCTCGATGTCGGCGCCGGACAAAAGGTGCGTCTCGCTCGTCCTCTCGACTTCCTCGTGGTGGCCGATCATGCTGAGCTCCTCGGCTTCCTTCCCATGATTCGTTCGAGAGATCCCGAGGTCATGCGCTACGCGGCTGCTGGGCGTGTAGCCCGTTTCTTCGAGGAAAAGGGGAGCCTCGATTCGACTGAAATCATCGAATTGAGTCAACTGCTCGGTGATCCCCAAATGGCAGCGGATCCCGAACTCCGTAAGACCGCCTGGGCTCGGAGTTTGGAGATTTCCGAGCGCATGAACGAGCCGGGGGTCTTCAGCGCGATCATCGGCTACGAGTGGAGTTCCATGCCGGACGGACACAATCTTCACCGCGTGGTGGTCTACCGCGATGGAGCCGATAAGGCAGGCGCGACGTTGCCCTATTCGAGCATGGATAGCTCCGACCCAGAGGATCTGTGGCGCTTCTTTGAGCGCTACGAGGCCCAGACGGGGGGAGGAATTTTGGCGATCCCCCACAACTCGAACCTCAGCCGTGGCTGGATGTTCGGCCTGGATGATTTCAAAGGGGATCCCATCACGCGCAGTTATGCGAAGCGGCGTCAGCACTGGGAGCCCGTTGCCGAGGTGACTCAGATCAAAGGTGACAGCGAGACCCACCCTTTTTTGTCGCCCGACGACGAGTTTGCTGATTTCGAGACCTGGGACGAGACCGATATCCCCGGTACTGGGAAGGTGGAGCCACGGGGCTTGCCTGGTGATTACGTGCGCTCAGCGCTCAAACGCGGGCTGGCCATTGGAGCCGCTACGGGTGTCAATCCGTACAAACTCGGGATGATCGGTTCTACCGATAGCCATACCTCACTGGCCACCGCAGATGACGACAATTATCTGGGCAAGACCTTCCAGATGGTTTCGGGTCCCGGCCGAAGTCAGGGCAACTTCTTCGAGTCCAGGGTCGCGGGAGGAGAGGACACGCTCAACTGGGAGCAGGCGGCTTCGGGTTACGCGGGGGTTTGGGCCAGCGAGAATACTCGCGCTGCCCTGTTTGACGCTTTCCGTCGCAGGGAGATCTATGCGACGACAGGCCCTCGAATGACCGTACGCTTCTTCGGGGGGTGGCGCTTCGAGGAATCAGATGCTGAGAGTCGTGATTTGGTCGGTGTGGGTTACGCGAAGGGAGTCCCCATGGGAGGGGATCTGCCGCGCCGGGAGTTTGAGGGTGGTGTTCCGACCTTCCTGATATCTGCCGGCAAGGATCCCATGGGTGCCCAACTCGACAGGATCCAGGTCGTGAAGGGCTGGCGGGATTCGTCCGGTGAGTTGCACGAGCGCGTCTACGACGCTGTGCTGGCTCGTGATCGCTCGGCCGGAGCGGCTGAATTGACCAGTCGGTGGCACGACCCCGACTTCGATGCCACGGAACCCGCCTTCTACTACGCTCGCGTGCTCGAGGTCGAAACGCGACGATGGAACGACTACGACCAGCAGCGTCTGGGAGTCGAACAGGTTTCCGGAGCGCGCATGACGACCCGTGAGCGCGCCTATACATCCCCTGTCTGGTACGAACCAGAGGCCTAGCTGTGAGTCCCCTGGCTCGTTAGCGAGCCTTCAAGCGCAGTGGGAGGTCGTTGAGGGAAACTGCAACGGGGTTGCCGATTCCCTGAACGCCGTAGCGGGGAGCTGCCAGAATCTCGAATTCCGCCACTCGAGCCAACAACTCTTCGAACATGATCATGATCTCACGCCGTGCAAGGTGTGCGCCCATACAAAAATGGGGCCCTCCACCTCCAAAGGAGACCTGTTCGTTGCGCTGACGCGTGACATCGAATTGGAAGGGGTCTTCGAAGGCATCCTCATCGCGGTTGCCCGATGGGTACCACAAGCTCACGCGGTCGCCGGCCGCCATGGGGACGCCCCGGATTTCTGTGTCACGCATCACCGTGCGCCGAAAGTAGGAAACGGGCGAGGTGAAACGGATGATCTCTTCGGTGGCGGTTTTCAGCAGGCTGGGGTCACTCCGCAGGGCCTCCAGCTGGCCGGGATTTTCGAGTAGTGCCAGGAGACCCAGGGAGATCGCATTGCGGGTCGTCTCGCTGCCGGCGACGGTCAGGAGCACGAAGAAGCCGTCGAGTTCGAGATCGCTGAGTCCCGAAAGTGTGCCGTCTTCGCTCTTGATCTCGGCTGAGGTCAGAATCGACCAGACATCGTCCTCGGCCCGTGCTCGTTTTGCCGCACTGAGCTTCTGGCCACTACGGTACATCTCGACCACCAGTGCACCGTGTTCCTCGACGGGGACCGGGTGCTCGGGGTCGGTGCATTGCATGAAGTCGTTGGCGATCTGGAAGATTCGCGCGCGGTCCTCCTTGGGGATACCGACGATGTCGGCGATCATGTGCATGGGGAGCTGGTAGGCGACGTCGTCCACGAAGTTGCAGGTCTCGCGTTCGAGAGCATCCTCGACGATGGAGATAGCCCAACCGCGTGCTTGTTCCTCTAGTTTTCCGATCATCCGGGGCGTGAACCCAGCGCTGATGAGCTGACGCTGACGGATGTGGCTGGCCCCATCCATGTTCGTCAGCATCGGCGTCCCGGATGGACTCTCTCCGCGCAGGGTTGGCCCGTCCTTGGCGCTGAAAATATCCGGGTTTCGGCTAGCCATCTGGATGTCCTCGTGTTTGGAGAGCACCCAAAACCCCCTGCTGTCGACTTCGACACATTTCGGTACGGCAGGATGCCACCAGATGGGAGCTTCGCGACGCAAGGTGGAGAACACATCGTGGGGGAAGCCGCCTCTGTACGACTCGGGCTGTGTGAGATCGATGTCGCCGAGTGAAATCGGCGTGTGCGGGGGCGACGTTGTGTTCATCTCGGAAACCTCTTTCGCTTCGGTTGGGCACGGCTCGGATTACGCACTATTTAGCGTAGACTGACTCCAGAAACGGGTTCATTCGTTCCAAGAAGCCGAGCGTGTTCTGTGAATGGACGTTGTGACCGCAATCGGCGACCGTCACCAGTTGGCCCTTCGGAAGCGCTTTGGCGAACTTCGATGCCGGGCCTGGTAGTAACACTTTGGACTCGCTCCCGCGTACGACCAGCACCGGGAAATCCATGTGTGAGAAATCTTCGAGTTCTCGAACTGCGCGATTGCGCTGGGCAGAATCGTCCCCGGGAGGCCAGAACCGGCGTCGGTCGGTTTTGCTCACATAGCGGCCATCTGCCCGCTGCAACAGGTTGTACTTCAGGGTTCGTTGCATGTGCGTGCGTGTGCGGAAGGGGTCGTACTTTTCAACGCGGTCCAGAAACTCTTCCATGTCATCGAACTCGACGTTCTTGTGCACGAATTCTCCAATGATCTTCGTTCCGACTTCGCTGATGTCCGGGCCGACATCGACGATTCCAATGGCACGTGCCAGGCTGGGCTGTGTGTGGGCCAGTAGCAGGGTCACCATGCCACCCATCGAGTGGCCGAAGATCACCGGCCTGTCGATCTTGCAGTTCTCGAGAAAATGCTGAACATCAGTCGCCATGGTGGGGATCGTGTAGTCGGCTCCCCGGTTCCACTCGGAATCTCCATGGCCGCGCTGATCGAGGGCGTAGACGTGATAGCGCTGGGCGAGGTGAAGGCTGACGAGGTCCCAGGAGTGGGCCGACTGGTTACCTCCGTGTAAGAGAACGATTTGCGGCATGCCCGGTTCTCCCCACTCGAGGAAGTGAAAGCGTTGGTGCCGGATGACGGTGTTGTGCGATCGGTATCGGGTTTCTGGGCTATGGGGGATCGACAACTCACGAGCGCTTTCGAGCAAGCTCTGAAACTCGTCAAGTTGGGTCATGTCGAGGGGTTCTAGACGGTCGGGGAAAGAATTCAGGTACATGGAGTCTCCGCGGGGCCCCTTGGGGGCGCTCGATTCGGCGGGCGCTGCTCTGGCAGGGCGTGTGTTTCCCTTTATGGCGAGCCCGGTGCTTGGGGTCAACGCTGATGTCGGGCTGGGGGGCCAGGGAGCCGGCATGACGCAGGGCCGGGGGGTTGCTCGCGGGCTGTACCCGGGCGAGCCTTCCCTGCCATGGCACGCGGTGCGACCCTCTACCGGGCAATCCTCCAAATCGCCCAGGTCGACCGAGATGTTTACGGTCGGATCGAGCTCATGGTGGCGCTGCACCCCTCGGAGACCATCGAGCGCATGGTGGCTCGGGTTCTCGCCCATGCGCTGCGTTACGAAGATGGGCTTGCGTTCGGACGTGGGGTGTCCACCCGTGATGAACCGGACCTTTGGAGCCAAGAGCCCGATGGCCACATTCGCCAGTGGGTGGAGGTCGGGCAACCAGGCGCCAAGCGGCTCATCCACGCCAGCCGGAGAGCTGATCGCGTGTCGGTGTTCGCCTTCGGTCCGGGTTTGCAGCGATGGCGCCAGGCACAGCTTGGGAAGTTGGAGGCACTCGACAATCTGGGCATTTGTCGGGTCGGAGACGATTTCATCGAAGAGGTTTCTGCAGGGCTTGGTCGAAGGTTCGAATGGTCGATCACGATGAGTGGCGGGGCACTCTTCGTCGAAGATGGGGGGCGGGCCTTCGAGACAGCTCTGGAAGTGTGGATGGGCGATCCCCTTGGCTGATCCGGCTTTGGTCAGGGACGTGACCACGGTTGTTTTTCCATGGTTGGCGTGGTGTGATGGCCCTGCAATGGAGGGTCGAAATCGGTGACCGATGTGCTCGAAACCCGAGTCTGCGAAAGTGAGCGGGCTCGGAATCGGAATCATGTCTGCTCGATTTGCATGGGAGCGACTCCAGAGGGGAGCTAGCGGCGTGTTGGATTTCGAAGAGATGCAGGGTCGGGGCGTGATCGTCACCGGGGGTGCCAGCGGAATCGGCTTCGCGCTCGCGAAAGCGTTTCGTGATTTCGGAGCCAAGGTTTTTCTCACGGATGTCGAAGGCGAGAGGTTGAAAGCCAGGGCCGGGCATCTCTCGGCCGCCCATGAGGTCTGCGACGTGACGAACGCTGCCCAGGTAGAGGAGGTGTTCAAGCGGGCCTGGGAAGAACTCGGATCGATTGACTTGCTGTGCAGCAATGCGGGGGTCATTAGTCCTGGGCCTCTCCTCGAGGCGAGCCGTGATGAGATCAATTGGCAGTTCGATGTGAATGTCTGGGGAGTGCTGAGTACATGCAGAGTCTTCGTCGACCTGCTCCGCTCGGCGGACCGTGAGGGTCACATCCTGATGACCGGCTCCGAAACGAGCCTTTCGAACCCTTCCTATCTGCGCGGGTTTGGTTCCGACGTCTACAACATGACCAAGCACAGTGTGTTGTCCATGGCCGATGTATTGCGGCGTGAACTCGAGAGTGATGGAATTGGCATCAGTGTTCTCTGTCCCGGGGCCGTGGCCACTGGGTTGATGGAGAACTCCAGTGGCCTTCGGCCTTCGGGCGAGGTAGTCCGTGAAGTCGCGCAGCCTCGTCCGGAGGGCTCAGGCGCGATGGATCTCATGGCCGAGCGTCTGCGTCAGCCCGACGAGGTCGCGGCGATCGCCGTGGAGGGTTTGAGACAGGGCCTGTTCGTGATCCCGACGCATCCTCATACCCGGGAGGACGTCCAAGAGCGGTACGATGAGATCCAGCGCGGACTGCGCTCGCTTTGAACTCCTCGCATTGACGCTTCGGGAGGGCTGTGGATATCCATGACTCAGGGCATTCAATACGACCCCTTCGATGCTGAGATTCGTGAGAATCCTCATCCCGTCTACCGCCGCCTTCGCGACGAGGTACCCCTCTATTTTCTCGAGAAATACCAGACCTGGGCGGTCTCGCGCTTCGCCGACGTCTGGGACCTCTCCAGCGACCAGGAGCATTTGACCAATGCCAAAGGGACTGCGCCAGCCCAATTGCTGACCCAGGATCTGGAGGTGAGTCCGACGTTGAACACTATCGACCCACCGGAGCACAGCTCGCTTCGGGCAACGATTCGCAGCAGTTTCTTGCCACGCAAGGTCAAGGCTCTCGAGGGCGTGGCCCGGGACGTTTGCCGCGAACAAGTTGATCAGGCCCTGGCCACTGGGCACCTTGATGTGGTCCGGGATTTCGGGTCGCTTCTTTCGGCCACGGTGGTGTGTCACGTGCTCGGACTGCCCGTCGAAGACGGACCTCTCTTGACGCAGTGGGTGCAGGCGTTCTTTACCCACGATCCGGACACGGGCGGCATGACGCCCGAAGGGCTCGAATCGATCAACGCTCTGAACGACTACTGCGTAGATCGCCTGCGCGAGCGTCGTCAGCAGCCCGGGGGCGGGAACGATCCTCTCAGCGTGTTGTCGGAGTTTCAGATTGGCGGTCGCCGGTACTCGGACGAGGAGGCGGCCAGTCATTTCGGAAATCTCATCGTGGGTGGCACGGAGACGTTCCCAAAGCTGTTGGCGAGTGCCATGCTGCGCTTTGCCGAATACCCTCACTTCCGAGAGCAATTGCGGGACGACCCCACGTTGATTCCCGATGCGTTCGACGAGGTACTGCGTTACGACATGCCCACGCAGTTTCTCGGTCGCTCGGTGGTTCGTGGGTTCGAGCACCAGGGTGTGCGCTTGGAGCCCGGTCAGAAACTCATTTTTCTCTATCCCAGTGCCAATCGAGACGAGCGGGAGTTTCCGGATCCGGATGTCTTCGACATCAGGCGTCGCGCCCCGCGGATCGTGAGCTTTGGCACCGGGCAACACCAGTGCATTGGGCGCCATATCGCGCGTATGGAGGGGCGGATCGCCCTGGAGGCGCTTCTGCCGGCGCTGGGAGACTACGAAGTCGACTTCACGAGGGCCGTGCGCTTGAAGACCGAGTTCGTTCAGGGCTACGGATCACTGCCCATCTCTTTTGAGGCACGCCGCTGAGCGAGCGCTGCGCCCCGGGGCCCGAGAACTCAGCCGATACCGTACAGTGAGATTGCGCTCTCGCTCGTGATGGCGCTCTGCTGCTCGAAGGTCAGAGGCTCCAGGGCCTCTGCAAGTTCCTCGGTCACGCCCGGGAACTTGGCGTCGGGGTGGGGGTAATCGGATGCCCAGATGATGCGATCAGCGCCCACCAGGGGAGATTGGGCGGTGACGGCCATCATGGCTTCATCGGGATCGAAGCTGATCCAGCACTGACGTCGGAAGAACTCAGACGGCATCATCTCGAGGTCCTGAACCTCCCACTGGAATTTTTTGCAATGGTGATCGAGTCGCTCGAGCCAGGGCACGAGCCAGCCGCCATTGGCTTCGAGGAAGATCATCTTCAGGTCCGGGAAGCGTTGCAAGACACCGCCGGCCGTCAGGTAGGCGATGCAGCTCATCACGTCCACGGGGTTCGCGATGGCTTGAGTGAAGAGTACGCTGCTCGAGGGTCCCTGCTGCCCGGGGGCACGCCCGGTCCACTCGGTATTCGAACTCCAGTTGTCCACATAGCTCCCGTCTTCGTTACGGGGCCGGTCGAGTTGAAGCCCCACGCATGCGCCGGGCAGGTCCGGTGCCAAGAAGGGATGAAGGCCGATGGGGAGTCCAGTTTCCGAGGCGGCTCGCCAGATCGGGTCGTAGACGGGGTCGTTGAACGGGCGCCAGTCCACCGAAGGATTGGGGCGCATGAATACCGAGACCATTCCCGGCATGTCGGCTACGCGGTAGATCTCGGCCGCGAGTCCTTCGACGTGTTCCGGGAGGTGCATGGGGGGGAGTGCGCCGGCTCCGAACAGCCGTCCCTCACCCTCTTGTACGTGACTCGCGCACCAGTCGTTGTAGGCCCGGGCCTGGGCGGTGGCGAAGTCGACATCACGCATGGATTGCAGGCCGAGCAGCATCGTGGGGTAGAGGACCGCGAGGTCGATGCCGTCAGTGTCCATGTCCTCGAGGCGGGCCTTGGCATTGTAGGCGGCTGGTCTGACCTCGGTGTAACGCATTTCTCCGCGGAAGGCGCGAGCACGCTCTTCGTCGCTCAATCCTGCAGTGCCAGCCGATGCCAACCCGTTGGCAGGAGTGACGTTTCCATCGTAGTGGAGCCACTCGACTCCCTTGTCGTCGGTCTCGATGTGCCATATGCGATCACGGTATTTGGCGGGAGCGTACTGGGGCATGTCGGTCGGGTGCTCCAGAATGTGCCCATCGGAGTCGATGTAACGGAGTCCATTGGATGTCGACATGGGGTTCCTCTCAGGTTGGTTTCCGTATTCTGCCACGTCTTCTGGCGAAGCGTCGATTCTTCAGGAGTCTGGGGAAACGGCTGGTTTTATTTGACGAACCGCTTGGGTGCTGCCTCCGTCTACGAGCAGGTCGGTTGCGGTGACGAAGGAGGCGGCATCGGAGCACAGGAATTCCACGGCTTTGGCGATCTCGTCGTCCTCGCCCATGCGTCCCAGGGGCGTCACATCGACCATCGTAGCCATGAAGGGTTGGGCCGCGTATTCCTGTTGCCCCATCCCCGTATCAATGATGCCCGGGGAGAGCGAGACCACCCGGCCTCCGGACGGCCCCCAGTCGAGAGCAGCTCGGACGGCCAGGCGGATCACTCCCAGCTTGGCTCCACCGTAGGCACTGCCCGGTTCGAGCCAAGTGGGGGATAACGCGTCGATCCGTTGGAGCAAATCGGTGGCAAGGGGATCGTCGAGGATGGCATGCAGCTCCGAAGTGGCGCCATCGCCGATGAAGTGCCCCGCCTGGGAGGCGATCAGCACCGCCACGCTGCCGGGGATTACCTGGGGGCGGAAGGCCTCCATGAGTAGCGCCGAGCCCACCAGGTTGACCTGCCAAATTCTGTCCCCCGGGGCCATTGTGGGAGACAGACCCGCGGTATGGACCAACGCACCGAATTCACCGAGTTCCGCTGCTCGGGTCGCGAGGTCTGCCACCGATGCAGGCTCGGAGATATCGGTGGGCAGGCCGATGGCTTTGATGCCTTCTTCGGAGAGGACAGCGAGCCCCTCGGTCAACCGCGCTTCGTCGATCTCGGCCAACAGGATCTGGTAGTGGGGGGCAAGTCTCCGTGCACAGCACAGTCCCATGCCTCCAGCACCACCCGTGATCACCGCCGTTCGCTTCGTCATGTCCCGTGCTCCTCAGTTTGCGCTTGCCGACGACTTCGTGGGTTCGTCAGGGGAGTACCAGATCGGTGAGGTCCAGGCTCGTTCCTGCACCGTCTTCGGGAAGCGCTCGTTGCAGCAGCTCTCGAAGCCGCGCGTGACGGTCTCGGGCTTCGAACAGTCGACGGCTGCCTGGCTGCAGAGGTGCTGGTGCCAGCGACAGGTGGGGTTCTCCAGTACGCGCACATAGTAAAACGACCGTTGATGGGGTTCGAAGTCGGGGTCCGTCCAGACAGAGCAGAGCTGACGGGCTCCGCCTCCCGAGGTTTCACAGGTCCGGGTGTCCACCCGCGCTCCGTTTTCGCCACCTGCCACGTCGTAGACGCGCTCGCGGCTTTTTCCGTCCTCCACCCAGCCTTTGACGATCTGCACTCGCTGGAGAGGGGTGCCCGGTTGGTTGGGGATTCCGGGATCCTGGGCAGCCAACACCGCGAAGCGCGGTGCAGAGGTTTCCGAAGGGGGTCGCTGCAGGTCTCCTCCCATGGGCACGCCGCCCTCGTAGCCTCGTTCAACGAATGAATCCGATTCACAAAGATCCGACGGATATTCCCAACCGCCGAAGAAGCGAACCACAGGGCGGGTTCCACTGGTTCCGTAGGTCTCGCGCCGGATCAGGGCCGAGAAGATCGAATCGCGGCTGTTCTCCTCGGCCCACACCACCGCGAGACCTCCCGGGTTGAACTCGATGTTGTCTGGGAGTCCCGGTGGGATTCCGGCAGCCATGTTGGGCCCGGCTCCTCCCTGGCCTTTGGCGTCGTTTTCTGCGACGAGCCCAGGGGTTCCCAGGTGCGTGTCTGTGCTGGCGATGAATCCGTATTTGAGGGGGTTGACTCCCGACTCCTCTTCCAGGAGGAGTCCTTTCTTGAGCGCTTCACGCACGAAGGCAGCGCGTTTGGGCGGTTGATTGGCGACGAGGTCGAAGCGCGCCGCACCACTCATGTTGTCGTAGGGAACCTTCTCGAACCCACAGGCTTCGTCGGTGGTGTCACCGCTCAGCAGGCACTCCGAGTCGCCTTTGTGCTGCATGATTTCGATCACCGACTCGTAGCGTTTGCGCAGCCGGGCCTCCTCGGGATCGACGGGAAAATTTGCCTGATCTTGGCTCACGAGTCGCGCCGTCTCGAACATCAGGCCCGGTCCAGAGATGTTCGAGTTGTGGGGAACCACAATGGCTTCGCAGTCGGGCTTTCCCTGGGAGCAGTCGCGTTCGAGCCCCTGAAACAGATCGAAGGCCGAAACTGCTTCCACGGAAGACAGCGCGTAGTCGGGTACCTGGTCGTTGCGGAACAGCACGTTGCGGTGGAGGTTGAAAGCGCCGCCCACTGCGGCGGTCCATTCGTAACCGATCAGGCTGGTAAACGTACACGCGGAGCTTCGATCGTAGGCCCGTTCTGCGGCGTCTTGAACTTCCTGCCAGACGGTTTTGGCCACGTCTCGGCAGTGGGCTCCCTGTTCGCCGCAGAACTCCAGTCGCTGGTGGGCAACCATGGTTCGGATGAGGAAGCCGCCAAGACCTCGGGGTCCGAGATAACGCTTGTTCCAGCAGATGTCGGAGTCGTAACCGTCAAGGGTCTCGTCACTGCAGATCCGTACTTCGCCCAGCATTTCGGCGTGGTCCGACAGGGCCGTCCAGTCGAGGGGGCGCCGAAGCTTTGCGCTGCGAATCGCCTTGCCCTCGGCGTCGTAGGGTTGGAGTCCGATGCGCTCTCCTCTGGCGAAGCGATAGGCATCGTCCGGGGTGTTGCGTGTGTCTTGAACGCTGGCATCCATGGACAGCCGGGTATGGATGTGGGTGTCGCCAAAAAGCGGCTGTTTGAGGGGTTGGTAGTTGCTGCACGTTTCGCGTACCTCGGTGATCCGGTAGGGGCGCTCGGATCCCAGGGCTGGCTGGGCCAATCCGAAGGCAACCAGGGCCACTCTTGCTGTGGTTGAGATCTTCACGGCTCCTCCTGTGATGGGATGAGCAGCATGGTCGATCGCTGCTCGCGTCTCAATGGAAATCCCGACTCAACAAGTGCTGTCAAACGGGCTGCCCAGCCGGCGTCCCGTTCGGGCTGAAAGCAAACGAAACCGCCCCCATGTGCCTGGGGGGTCGCCGTGAACTCCCCCAAAAGGGGGCGGGCGCCATCACGGATCTCGTCGAAACCGAGTCGGTCGGCCACCCCGTCCATTGCGCCTGCATTTCTGCACATTTGCTGTGACACAACGGCCAACAACTTCCCACAACCCTTTGGGCTGCGCTCTTCTCCGTCACAGTCTTTGGGGTGTGGATTGTGAGCGGTGGCCCGGGAGGAACTCACGTGAGTGCCGCACCGGTCGACACGCCATTGGAGACGTGCTGCTCGCGATACCGGGTCGTGGCGACCGTGGCGCTGTCCACGCGCATTTTCGAGTGGTCGATGCGCGGGCTGGTCCTGCTTCTTTGGGTTGGCGCTGCTCAACCCGCTGCAGCCATCAGCCTGCTTCAGATTGATGACTTCCAAAGTGGCACCCTGGAGGGTTGGGGTCAGCCTCTGATGAGTCCCAATCCGCCCTACGTCGCCCCGATCTGCGGACCTTTGGGATGTCCGCCCTCGGTCGATCAGTACATGATGGTTGTCGGAAACGGGATGGGGGGACCCGGCTCCAAGCCCTTGGTCGAAAACAGTGCGCAGTGGTCAGGTGACTACCTGTCGGCGGGTGTCGACACCATTACGATGGACCTCAACAACCAATTCACGACGGATCTCGAAATCCGGCTCGCCATCTATTCGGCGGATTCCAACGGTGGAACCTTCGCACTCAGCCAGGGAGTTCTGCTTCCGTCTCACTGGGGTTCGCTCCAGAGCTGGACCTCGGTCTCCTTTCCCATTGCACCGGGTGATTGGACTGCCGTCTCCGGGGGTCCCAGTGGAAAGCCTACGGGCGCCGACATCCACACGGCTCTTCAGACCGTTCAGACCCTTCGAATTCTCCATGCCACGTCCCCGTCCTGGCAGGCAAACACGACCGTCGGCCAGTTTGGGGTGGACAACATCACCGCCATCCCGGAGCCCAGCAGCTGGGTGCTGTTGGGCTCGGGAATGGCCCTCCTCGTGTTCACGGGCCGCCGACGACTGGTCAGCTTGGGACGCGCATGACGAGTACCGTCCCGAACTCGAAGCCTCGGAACCCTGCAGGGGACCGTCGTCGAACCGCTGGCCCGAGGGGAGCCCCTGGAGCCGACGAGCGGATTTGAACCGCTGACCTGCTGATTACGAATCAGCTGCTCTACCAACTGAGCTACGTCGGCACGGTGGGGTGTGACGCTGAGAGGTCCCGCGGGGAGAGGCGAATTTAGCTGCGTTCCCAAGCAGGTGCCATCAACCAGTTAGAAGTGTGGCCTTTGGGCCTCGCGAAGCCACTGCAATGGACCGAGATGGATTTGCCTCGGGGTATAGACCGCCATAGGATGCCCCTGATACCCCAGGGACGGCCAGGGGCCGGTTCCTCCGCGGGGAAACATGGAGGCGACGTTGCCGATTCTTCCCCTGATTGATCTGTTGATCCTGATGGGCTCGGCCTTCTTGGCCGTGGGCTTCGTGCTGAAGGCCGTGGACATCACCACCCGCTACGCGCCCACTCTCCTGGGCTTCTCCTCCATCGACTTCGTCGTGATGACGCTGATCTGTCTGGCTTTTGCGATCACGTTGGCGGCGCGCAATTGGGTTCAGTCCAACGAGGTGGGTCGTGCCGAAGGACGGACCCCAGAGCCCTGGACGGACCCGAAGACGAATTCCGATGGTGAGGACCCGCGTTCGAAATAGCCTCGAGTCGAGGAGGTACCCGCGAGTCGGCTCGGCGCGTTGGAGCCGGTTTGCTGAATTCAGCCGGTGCGGAACGTCCGTCCGCTCGGTACAAGCTGCCGGGCTGAGATGAACATCTCGTGATAGAGGCTGAAGGCCAGGACCAGAAGCCCCGGGCGTCGATGTCGCACATGGTTCATGAAGCTGGTCTCCCCCCGCACTTGGGATGGCGGGCCCTGGGAAGTGAGTAGCCATACTTGGCTTCGAGGTGACGCGCTTTGCTGCTTTTTTGCGGCGAGGACCCAAAAAGCCCTCACGGATTTCCCGCGGGGCTTCGATATAGTTCCGCCGTGGCGGCTCTGGGAGGACATATCGAGGGGAGCCAGGCGGTCCCAGATCGGCGGATCTGGCTCGATGGAGAACTGGTGCCCTGGCACGCGGCGACGGTTCACGTGTTGTCGCACTCCCTGCAGCGCGGTTCTCTGGTGTTCGACTACATGAGCGTGAAGGACACCCATCGGGGGCCCGCCATCTTCCGCCTGGATGATCACGTGACGCGTCTCCTGCGCTCTGCGGAGTTGGTGGGCCTACCACTGGAGCGCAGTGCCGAAGAACTGACCGCGGCCATCGTCTCGACGGTCCGCGCCAACCCGGGTTCTACCGCTGTCAAGATCAGCGCTTTTCTGCCCTCCATCGAAATTGATGTGGTGCCTGTGGATGACCTGGTGAGCGTTGCCATCGCGGCCTACCACCCGGGGAGGGACATCGCCGCCTACAAGCCCAGTCGAGTGGACCGGCGTGACGTGTTGCGTATCTGGGTGGAGAAGTGTGTTCGAAATCGAAGATCTGACATCGTGCCACCGCAGGCCAAGGTCGCCGCGAACTATGTTTCCCCCATGCTCGCCAAGTGGCGGGCTCGGAAGAATGGTTACGACGAGATTCTGTTGGTCGACGAGGAGGGCTACGTGGCCGAAGGTCCGACTACCAACGTCTTCATCGTGGGGTCGGATGGTGCGCTTCAGACACCCTCTACCGAAAACGTGTTGCCGGGAGTCACGAGAAGCACCATCCTCGAAATCGCGCGTCGGGATGGGCTGACCGTTCGCGAGACCCAAGTGCGGCCGGAGGAGTTAATGGCCGCACGGGAAGTGTTTCTGACCGGAACCACTGCTGGTGTGTGGCCCGTTGTCTCTGTGGATGACCAAGCCATCGGTGATGGCAGCCCTGGTATCACCAGTCAGCAGTTGCGGTCTCGTTTCCAAGAGGTCGTATCGGGAGCGGATTCAGAGTTCCTACACTGGCTCACCTTCGTGAATCCGGCGTAGCGGTGGGCTGGCCAACCACGTTTTTGATAGGGGAGTAGCACGATCCATCATGCGGATCCTTTCTGGAATCACATCGTCCGGTGAGTGCCACATCGGCAACTATTTCGGAGCCATGAGCCAGCACGTCGCTCTTCAGGACCAGGGCGAGAGCATCTACTTCGTGGCTGATTACCACTCCATGACCTCCCTGCGCGATGCTGCCGAGCGCCGACGCCTGGTTCGGGAGGTAGTACTCGACTATCTGGCCTGTGGGCTGGACCCAACGAGCGCGATTCTCTATCGACAGTCGGATCTCCCAGAAGTTTGTGAGTTGACCTGGATCCTGACTTCCATCGCTCCCATGGGGCTGCTTGAGCGCTCCCATGCCTACAAGGACAAAGTTGCCCAGGGGATCCCGGTCGATCACGGTCTGTTCGCGTATCCCGTATTGATGGCTGCGGACATCCTCATCTACAACTCCGATGTCGTGCCCGTGGGCCAGGATCAGAAGCAGCACCTCGAGATGACGCGTGACATGGCCCAGCGCTTCAATCACCTCTACGGTGCCGAGGTATTTCGGCTCCCCGAGCCCCGTATTCTCGAGGACGTGGCCGTGGTTCCGGGCGTGGATGGTCGTAAGATGAGCAAGAGCTACGACAACACGTTGAGGATGTTTTGGCCCACGAAGCGCCTGAAGAAGGCGGTGATGAATGTCATTACGGACTCCACCCCCGTGGATGAGCCCAAGGATACGAGCGCGAACGTGTTTCAGCTGTGGTCGCTCTTTGCAACCAGCGAGGAGAAGGAGGAGATGTTCGCGCGCGCTCGAGCTGGCGGTCTGGGCTACGGCGACGTGAAGAAGGACCTGTTGGAGCGAATGCTCGAGTATTTCGGGCCCATGCGCGAAAAGCGCGAAGAGTTGGCCCGCCACCCGGACGATTTGGAGGACATCCTGGCTGATGGCGCCAAGCGCGCTCGTGCGTTGGGAAGTCCCGTGGTCGCGGCGGCACGGGAAGCTGCGGGGCTCGGCCCCTCCACCTGAGATCGGCGACGGCACACGTGCGTTCCCTGTGCTTCGCCATGGGTTGGATGGGGGGGAGGTCAGAACGAAACCGCCCGGTGGTGGTGGGTCCGGTCCCATTTGTCGTGCTGGGCGTTGGAGATGGACGATACGACCGGCAGGCTCAGAAGCGCGCCCACGACCCCGGCGAGGTTTCCCAAGGTATTGATGTGGCCTGCCACGATCCATTTTTCCACCGGGCCACTGGTTCCGCTCTGTATGGCCATCGCGATGGCGGTGAAGGTTGCCCAGGCGACGAGACTGCCCCACCAAATGAACAAGAGCGCGGGAACCTCGGTGTGTCTCCAGCCCACGGGATCTGCGATCTCGGGGTTGCTGGCCTGCCAGATCTCGCGCAGGACTTGATAGGGACGCACGAGGTTGAGGGCGGGAACGAGAAAGCTCCCAACGGTCCAGATTCTCGAATAGCGCATGCGCCGCATTCCAAAAGCGCGAAGGTTGGCGCGGGACAGGTAAAGCCAGTGCAAGAAGACGGCGCTGGTTCCCCCGGTCATCAGGATCTTCAGTGCGCTGGATGCCTTTGGCGGGCCTGGGAGCGGTCCCAGGAGCAGCTGGATTCCGTACAAGAGGGAATTGGCCACGAGCAGTGAACTGAGAACGGTTGCCAATCTTCGTGTTGGAAAGAAGGGCGTGGTGGCGCGGCCTTCAAAGCGCATCAGGCCTCGACCTCGGGTTCCGAACTTCGCCGCAGAACGTAGTAGCGGTTGAGGTCCCCTTCGCGCCCATCGGCGAGAAAGGTTTCGACGAGTTCACAGTCGAGGTCATCGAAGATCTGATTCAGTTCCTCATCATTGGCAAAATGGCAGTAGCGAACGGCACCGGTTTGATCCCCCCAGGGCAGGAGGTGATCACCGGGTTCCAATTCACGCAACGCAATGGGCCGATGGGCCTGTTGGTTGTAGGCCTTCCATGGCACGATCTTGTCTCGGAACCGCTGGAAGTCTTGGAACTGCCAAGCGGTCAGGGCGAGGAGACCACCAGGTCGTAGACGACTCGTGATGTCTGTAAGGAGTTGGTGGCGATGTTGGTGGCCGGGTACGTGATGAATGACTCCGAACAGAACCGCGAGGTCAAAATCGCATTCACGGAGTCGCTTGCTGAGACGAGCTTCGACGAAATCCAGGACGTGATAGTTCAGACTTTCAAGGGGGAGATCGGATGCTCTGGCTTCGGTGAGGAGATGGCTGCTGGCATCAACGCCAACGTAACGGATTGCCCGGCAGCGGTCAGGGAGATTTTCAGCCAGAAATCTCGCAAAGCGTCCATTGCCGCAACCGACATCCAGGATTTTCCAATTTGGGCTCGAGTCCCAGCTTCTGTCGATCGCCGAGAGCAGACGGATCCAGCCGGGCCAGGGCGACTGCCGGCTCGCTCCGAACTCATCCGAGAAATCTGCGTAAAAGCTGCGATTGATGGAGTTGAGCGCCTGCACGGTATCGTCGTTCAAATTCGACCCACTCCGTTTTCATTCGGAGACTGCGTGGTCCCCGTTTCTCACGCTTAGGCTACGCTAGCCGCTCCCGCTTCGAGAAGATGTGTCGTGTCCCAAACGCCCCGCCCCTCATCGTCCACACGAGCCAGCAATGACGCCGGGCCTCGTTCGCCTGGTCGGCGGCAGCCGCGCAGCTTCGACCCTCGGCCTCACGAGCGGGATCTAGTTCGCATCATCGACGAAATCGTCAGCTCACCTGAGTTGGATTCTGCCGCTCTGGACCGGATCCTCAAGCGTCATCCCCGGAATGGCAAAGGGCTGTTCTCCCGCTCGGAGGTCATCGCGGGGTTTCGCGCCTTCCGTGGCCATCGTACTTGGCCCGTGGAGGAGGCGCTTTTCGTGGAGAAGTTGCGTCTTCGGCCGGTACGCACGCTTTCGGGCGTGACGCCGGTGACGGTGCTCACCAAGCCCTATCCATGCCCCGGAACCTGCGTGTTCTGCCCGAGTGATGTGCGCATGCCCAAGAGCTATCTCGCGCTGGAACCCGGTGCTCAGCGTGCCGACGACAACGACTTCGACCCCTACCGCCAGACCTGGAGCCGTCTGGAGACGTATCGGAACATCGGGCACCCCGTCGAGAAGGTCGAAATGATCGTCTTGGGGGGGACCTGGTCCTTTTATCCCGAGCCCTATCGGATCTGGTTCATCAAACGCTGTCTGGAGGCTCTCGACGACTTCGGTCGCGGAATCGATGGGCGGGCGAGTCATGGCAGTCCCGCCCCCGAGTACCGGAATCTCGAGGCAAGGGTGGAGGGTCGGGCCCCAGCGGAAACCTACAACCAAGTGGTAGGCCGTTTTCTCAACTCTCGGCAGGGCGGATCCTGGTTGCGCGAAGACGAGAGGGAGACCTGGGAATCTCTGGAAGCGGCCCAGATCGGCAATGAGTCAGCCCGCTGCCGCTGCGTGGGGCTGTCGGTCGAGACGCGCCCGGACTGGATTTCTCACTCCGAAGTTCTGCGCCTTCGCCGCTTGGGAGTCACCAAGGTTCAATTGGGATTACAGAGCCTTTCGGACCAGGTGCTCGAAGAGAATCGACGTGGCCATGACCTGACGAGCAGCCGTCGGGCCATGCGTGAATTGCGTTCTGCAGGATTCAAGATTCACGCCCACTGGATGCCCAACCTGCTGGGCTCGACTCCCGCCGCCGATGCGCGTGATTTCTCCCGCTTGTTCGACTCACCGGACTTCCGGCCGGACGAACTCAAGGTCTACCCCTGCAGTCTGGTAGAGAGCGCCGAATTGATGCGCTTCTGGGAGAGCGGCGAGTGGCATCCCTACGAGCACGAAGAGTTGATGGATTTGTTGAGTCACTGCCTAGAGGTCACGCCGCGATACTGTCGTTTGACCCGGGTGATTCGCGATTTCTCTGCCGAAGACATCGTCGCGGGGAACAAGGTTGCGAACTTGCGAGAGGCAGCCGAGAAGGCAATGAAGGACCGGGGAGGGAGAGGTTCTGATATCCGCGCGCGGGAGATTCGTGGCCGAGCGGTCTCCGCAGACACACTGCGGTTGATCGAAACTAGATACGCGACTTCGATCGGACACGAGCTCTTTCTCGAGTTCGTGACACCGAGTGATCGAATCGCCGGTTTTCTGCGGTTGTCGTTACCGGAGGAGCCTGCTGCGATCGACGAACTACGTGACAGCGCATTGGTGCGCGAGGTTCATGTCTATGGAGCCTCGCTCGAGGTCGGTCGCCGGTCCGGTGGAGCATCGCAGCACATTGGTTTGGGGCGTCGGCTTATGGAGCGAGCGGTCGAGCATGCCCGAGATGCCGGATATCGCGACTTGGCGGTGATCTCTTCAGTGGGCACACGCGAGTACTACCGGAGGCTCGGTTTTGTTGATGGGACGCTCTACCAACACCTCACGATTTCCCAGAATGAACCGGCTGCGTGATGGGAGTCGTGGCTCCATACGGAGCCCCCGTCAGTCGTGATGGAAGGCGAGGGCGTCGCCCTCTTTGGCGACGTCGACGCGGATCGCATCCCCGTCACAGAATCCTCCTTCCAGGATGCGCATGGCCAGAGGGTCCTGAAGCTGTCGCTGGATGACGCGTTTTAGAGGTCGGGCGCCGTAGTGGGCGTCGTAGCCGCGCTCGGCCAGCCATTCCTGGGCCTCCCGATTTACGTTTAGCGTGATCTGCCGATCGGACAGTAATTGCTGGACGCCGGCGAGTTGAATCTCGACGATGTGTGAGAGTTGGTTCCGTCGAAGCTGATGATAGACGGTGATTTCGTCCACCCGATTCAGAAATTCGGGTTTGAAATGGGCACGCAGGGCTTCGTCGACTCGATGCTCGAGTTCCCTGCGCTCACCCTCATCCGAAAGTTCGATGATGTGATGGCTCCCGATATTGGAGGTCATGATCAGCACGGTATTGCGAAAGTCCACCGTTCGGCCCTTTCCGTCGGTGAGCCTCCCGTCATCGAGAATCTGCAGGAAGACGTTGAATACGTCCGGGTGAGCTTTTTCAATTTCGTCGAAGAGGACCACGCTGTAGGGCCGGCGTCGGATCGCTTCGGTCAGGTGCCCGCCTTCTTCGTACCCCACATAACCTGGGGGTGCTCCGATAAGGCGAGCGACGGAGTGCTTTTCTCCGAACTCTCCCATATCGATACGGACCATGGCGTTCTCGTCGTCGAACATGAAGTTGGCCAGGGCTCTAGCTGTCTCGGTCTTGCCCACACCCGTGGGCCCGAGGAAGATGAACGAGCCGATTGGACGGTTCGGATCCTGAAGTCCTGCGCGAGCGCGTCGCACCGCAGCCGATACCGCTGTGAGCGCGTCGTCCTGGCCGATGACCCGCGCCCTCAATTCGTCTTCCATGCGCAGGAGCTTTTCCTGTTCGCCTTCCAGCATCCGACTCACGGGAATTCCTGTCCACTTGGAGACGATCTCCGCGATCTCGTCGGAGGTGACCTCCTCGGAGAGGAGTGGGCCTTCGGCCTGAAGATCGTTGAGCCGTTTCTGTTCCGAAGCCAGATCCTTTTCGAGATCGACCAGTTCGCCGTAGCGAATCTCGGCCGCTCGTTCGAGGTTGCCTGAGCGCTGAGTACGCTCGAGCTCGGCATTGAGGGCTTCGCGTTGCTCCTTCAAATCGCGCACGTGAGCGATGGCTGCCTTCTCGTTCTCCCAGCGGGCCTTCAGTCCACTGCTCGTACTGTTGAGTTCCGCAATCTCGAGTTCGACGTTCTCGAGTCGGTCTCTGCTCGCCTTGTCGATCTCTTTGCGGAGTGCCTCCCGCTCGATTTCGAGCTGTACGCACTTGCGCTCGAGTTGGTCCAGTTCTTCGGGCATGGAGTCGATTTGTACCCGGACACGACTCGCCGCTTCGTCAACTAGATCGATGGCCTTGTCCGGCAGGAACCGGTCTGTGATGTAGCGGTTGCTCAGGGCGGCCGCTGACACGATGGCGCTGTCCTGGATGCGTACGCCATGGTGGACTTCGTAGCGTTCCTTGAGACCGCGTAGAATCGAAACCGTGTCCTCTACACTGGGCTCGCCTACGAGAACGGGCTGAAACCTGCGCTCGAGAGCAGCGTCCTTTTCGACGTGCTTGCGATACTCGTCCAGCGTGGTGGCTCCGATGCAACGCAGAGCACCGCGCGCGAGCGCGGGCTTGAGCATGTTCGCTGCATCCGCAGCTCCTTCGGCGGCTCCAGCACCGACGATGGTATGGAGTTCATCGATGAATAGGATGACGTCGCCTGAGGCTTCGTCGATCTCGCGCAGGACTGCTTTCAGACGATCTTCGAATTCACCACGGTATTTGCTTCCCGCGATGAGCGCACCAATATCCAGGGACACCAGGCGCCTGTCCTGCAAGCTCTCGGGAACGTCTCCGGCCACGATGCGTTGGGCCAGCCCCTCGGCGATAGCCGTTTTGCCGACGCCCGGTTCACCGATCAGCACGGGATTGTTCTTCGTTCTTCGCGAGAGCACCTGCACTACGCGGCGAATCTCCTCGTCGCGCCCTACGACAGGGTCTACTTTGCCTTGGCGGGCTTCCTGGGTGAGGTCGATCCCGAATTTTTCGAGGGCTTGATACTTGGACTCCGGGTCCGGATCCGTGACGCGAGCTCCGCCACGTACACTTGCGAGGGCTTTCAGAAGGCTTTCTCGATCGGCTCCCATCTCTCGCAATGTCTGGCCTGCGCCATCATCACTGGCGATGGCGAGTAGCAGGTGTTCGGTCGAAACGTATTGGTCCTTCAAATTCTCGGCTTCGCGAAAGGCCTCTTCGAGAATTCGCGTCGTCCCGCGAGCGAGAGTCGGATCATTCCCTCCGGTCGTTCTAGGGACTTGTGTGAGGCTTTGATCGAGTTGGATCCGCAGGGCCTCGAGAGGGGTTCCCAGCTTTTGGAGGATCGGAGCCGTACTGCCCTCAGGTTGCTCGATCAGGACACGCAGGATGTGATCGGAGAGGATCTCGCTGTGTCCCCGCTCCGCCGCCAGTTTTTGCGCATTTGAAAGAGCCTCTTGGCTCTTGATGGTGAGTTTGTCGAATTGCATGAACGGAACCTAGGCACGAAGGACTACGAGGCAACCCCCGGTATCCCTAGGACTCGAACACTTTCGCAGATCTGTTTCCGTACGGCTGGCCAGGCGCGGGGGGGAGGCTACTCCCGTTTGAGCGCAACGAACAAGGTCGCCTCTCCGCGTTTGATGAGCAGCAGGGCGCTCGCATCTACGTTCGAGAGTTCGTCCGACAAGGCCTCCGTGTCGTTCACCGCTTTGCGGTTTACTTCGAGAATTACGTCCCCTCGACGGATACCGGCTTCGCCGGCGGCGCTTCCTGGTTCGACCGCAGCGACGAGAACGCCTTGCTTGCTGTCGAGATTTAACTGGTCGGCCAATTCGGGCGTCAACTCTTGAACCCTCAGGCCAAATTCTGTCGTGCTGCTCTCTTCGGGTTCTTTGGCGGCTTTTGGCCCGTCGTCGTCCATCTCTGCGATTTTGGTCGTTAGGGTTTTGCGCTTGCCATCTCGCAGAACCACGACTTGTACCTTTTTGCCCACCGGAGTCTGCGCAACGAGTTGAGGCAAGTCCTTCATCTCCTTGATGGCGACTCCGTCGAACTGGATGATCACGTCGCCTTTCTCGATTCCAGCACGCAGAGCGGGTCCGTCTTCCAAGACGTCTGAAACCAGGGCTCCGGCATCGCTGTCGAGCTTTAAATGCTCTTGAAATTCGGGCTGAATGGGCTGGATCATCACGCCCAACCACCCTCGCGTCACATGTCCCTTTCCGCGAAGTTGGGGCAGTACGTCCTTGGCCATGTTGACGGGGACCGCAAAACCGATGGTGTTGGCTCGAGGGTTGATGAGTGTGTTGATACCGATGACCTCGCCCGAGAGGTTGAGGAGCGGACCTCCCGAGTTCCCTGGATTGATGGCGGCATCGGTCTGGATGTAGTCGTCGTAACTTCCCTGGAGATCGCGGTGCTTGGCGCTCACGATGCCTGCAGTCACCGTGTGTGCGAGTCCATATGGATTGCCGATGGCAACGACCCACTCACCCGGGCGGACTGAGTCCGAGTCTCCGAGTGGAAGTGAAAAGAGTTCCTCTTCGGTCTCTACTTGGATCAAGGCGATGTCCGTTTTGGGATCTCTTCCCACCACCGTGGCCTCGAACTCGCGACCGTCGTCGAACACGACGGTAATGCTGTCGACATCGGCAATGACGTGATTGTTGGTTGCGATATATCCGTCCGAAGAAATGACGAATCCACTGCCAAGGCTCGGGACCTCGCGCTCCGGACCTCCGCGCTCGCCATGGTAGGGACCGAAGAAGAAGTCCTCGAAGACGGGTGGCATCTGACGGTTGGTAACGGTCTTGGAAGTCTTGATGTTGACGACTCCAGGAGAGACGCGTTCGGCAAGATCCGCGAAGCTCGCAGGTGCGTTGATCGTGGCTCCGGGGGGCGTGTCGGCATTTTCCGTCCAGAACTTACCCTCGGATTCTTCCTTGTCGTCGTCGCTGCCCCATAGGTCGATGGCGTTTGCTTCCGCGGTTCGCCAATCGAGTTCGGTGTCTGGACCACCCGCGACCAGAATCAGTGTTGCAATGGCTGCACCGAGTATTGACGCCGGGAAGAGACCTTGGTGTTTCATGAACTTCTCCGCAATCGAATCTTGGGTTTCTTCTGGAGCACATCTCGGAGGGAGATGAGCTGGGGTTCAGTTGCTCGCGTCTCGGTCATACGAGGGGAATCGTTATATGGTACCGGCTGGAGCCGCGTTGTACGACGACTAGGGCTCGGCTTCGACCCCGGAGTTCGAGAATCGAACGGCGCAGTTCCTGGTTGTCGTCGAGGACACGCCCGTTGATTCCCAGGACGAAGTCGCCTTCCTGAACACCGATGCGTTGAGCGCCGCTTCCCGCGCGAACCTGACGGACGATAAAGGCGCCGCCTTGTTTTTCGAGGGTCAGGCCGAGGAGCTCTTCCACGAGTTGGTTCACCAAACCGCTTGGAATCGGCTCTGCGCGCAGAATCACCTGCATGCGCTTTCCGCCGCGCCAAAGGTCGGCTTCGAGTTCTTGATCGACGGTTACGCTTTCGAGCATCTCAAAAAAACTACGGGCTCCCAGGACCGGTCTCTGTTCGATGTGAGACACAACATCGCCGCGTTTCATGCCCGCACGTTCGGCTGGACTGTCGGGTCGGACCCGATTCACCAGCGCTCCTCGGGTTCGGTCCGTCAGTCCGAGGGCTGTCGCGAGCTGAGGGTCGAGGTCTTGAAAGTCCATTCCGAGCCAAACGGGTGCGACTTCGCCGTGTTCGATCAACTGGTTGACTACGCGAATGGCAACGTCGATGGGGATGGCAAATCCGATCCCCTGGCCGCCGTCATAGACCGCCGTGTTGATTCCAACCAGTTGCCCCCGGGCATTCAGCAGCGGGCCTCCCGAATTGCCGGGGTTGATGGAGGCGTCGGTCTGGAGAAATCCGTGAAAGGTTCTCTGCTGGGTGCGAAGTGAGCGGTTGACCGCTGAGATGACACCCGTTGTCACGGTGTTGGACAGCCCGAAGGGGTTGCCGATGGCGATGACGGGTTCCCCCACCATGATGTCGTCGGCCGTGAAGGGTTCGATCCACGGCAACTCGGCCTCGGCGGTGATTTTGAGGACGGCAATGTCGTTGTTGGGATCGGCGCCTAGCACGGTGGCTTCGAACTCGCGGTAGTCGGCCATGCTGACGCGGATCCGCTGCGCCCCAGAAATCACATGCTCGTTGGTCAGAATGTGGCCTTCGCGGTCGATGACCACTCCCGAACCCAGGTTTTGGGCTCGGCGTGTGAGCCTGGGCTCGAAGAAATCTCGAAAGAACCGATCGAACAGGGGGGATCGAGAGAAGGAACTGCGCGGATTCCGGGAAGAAGTGAATTGCTCGGTAGTGATGTTGACCACGGCGGGACCCGATTGACGCACGGTCTCCACCGCTGCCGTATGGCGGAGAAAAGGATCCTTGCCCAGAGCGGGAGCTGCAGCGAGGACTAGAAGCACGGATACCGCGACCACGGCGAATATGCGCGGTTGGACCGGGCACGAAATGGAAGACATTTGAATCGTTGGCTCTCCCCCGCTCATAATCTTCAATCTGGGAGGTTCCGCTGCAAGTAAAACAACTGTAACGGACCTCGTGGGACGACGCGGTGTGGCGCAAAGCCCCGTTCGGAGGTCGGAAACGTCTCTTGTGGGTCACGAACTCAGGTCGGGTTTCTTCCGTGGTTCGGGCTGGGGGAGGGCGGTACCACGTTCGAGCAGGATGAAGAGGGTCCGTTCTGCACGTCGTGTCGTGAAGAGGATGCGTTGTTCTTCGCGCACGGCATCGAGCGCTAGGCTCAGATCGTCGAGGTCGGCAATGGAGGTTTCTTTCACGCGTTCTATGACATCTCCGACGCGGAGCCCGGCTTGGCGAGCGGGAGAACCCGCCGCGACGAACGACACGAAGGCCCCCTGATCCGTGTCGAGGCGGTGAATGCGGACAATTTGGGCTGTGATCTCCTGCGCGTGAAAACCGAGATCACTCTCTTGTTCTGCCGCGTCGACATTGGGTTGAGGGCCGACGACCGCGGAAAGGGGAACCTGCTCTCCGTCGCGAAAGACCTCCATTTCGACCTTCGTTCCTGCATCCAGGTCGGCCACACGGCGCTGGAGGATCCTCAGGTCCTCGTCCTCTTCCGCTTCGATTCGTTTTCCGTCGAATCGGAAGAGGATGTCACCGGTGCGGAGCCCAGCACGCTGAGCCGGAGAGTTCTCGACAATGCTGTTGATGATTACCCCGGTCAGTTCCGGTAATTCGAAGTAGTTCGCCAGGTTGCGATCGAGTGGTTGCATGGTGATCCCCAAAAAACCCCGCTCGATGCCGCCTGCTTTGATCTGCGACATGACTTTTTGCGCCGTTTCGATGGGAATCGTGAAACTGATTCCTCGGCCCTGGGCTCGGGAGTTGATGCCCACGATCTTTCCGTCGAGATCCACTAGTGGACCTCCGGAAGATCCTCGATCGATCATCGCGTCGGTCTGAATGAAGTCATTTAAAAGGTCTGCATTGTCGAGGTTGCGGCCTTTGGCCGAGACGATGCCGAGAGAGACGGTTCCGTCGAGACCGTAGGGGTTGCCGATGGCGAGTACCCATTGCCCAACACGTAACCCCTTGGAACTGCCGAAAGATGCCGCTTCGAGGGGTTCGTCGGTTTCGACCTGGAGTAACGCGACATCGGTCTGGACGTCACCCCCAACGACCCGGGCGGGGTACTTCTTCTTGTGTCCCGGCACACTCACGCTGACTTTCTCGGCGTTGTCGACCACGTGGTGATTTGTGAGGATCATGCCGTCAGGGTGGGCGACGAAGCCCGAGCCGGAAACCTGTTTTCGGCGATCGTTGATTTTTACGATGGCTTCGATGTGAACGACCGATGGCTTGACGATCTCGGCGATCTCGATGATGCGGGATTCGAGGTCGCCTCCACTGGAGGGTGTGGCAGAAGCGGGCCAAAGACTTGTGCCACCACTACAAGCGCCGATCCATACAAGGCATAGGAGAACGGTGGGGCGTCTATGCATCGAGAGCCTCGCGGAGAGAACGGGCAATCTTTTCGGGGTCGCCAGCTCGTAAGATTGCACCGGTCACCGCGATCCCGGCAGCGCCCGCTTCGGTTGCGGCCCGGGCTGTAGATGGATCGATCCCCCCCTGGGCCAGGACAGGGATTCCGTGGCGTGAGGCTTCGCGGAGGGCCGCCAGGCCCAGTGGATGGCGCTCGGACTTCTTCGACAGAGGAGCATGGATGGGTGCGAGGTGGGCGTAGCTGGTTGCCGGATGGAGATGCCGGATTTCATCGGGATGGTGAGCAGACACGCCCACCAGGGCATCTGGGCCCATGAGGCATCGGGCCTGTTCGGGAGACATGGCGTCGAATCCCAGGTGAACCCCATGAGCCTCGGCTGAGAGGGCGATATCGACGCGACGGTTCACGATCAATCGGCTTGCGGAACCCCGTTCCCTTTGCGCGCTGAGCATGGCGTGGAGAACCTGTTGGGTATGGTCGAGGAGCTCCGATCCGTCGAGGTTTCGGTCCCGAACCTGAACCCAGTCGACGCCACCAGAGATGGCGGCGGCGACGAGGTTCGACAGGTTCCCAGTGACGGCCTTCCGGTCGATGACGAGGGAGAGAATCGCTCGCGGTTTCGTGGTCAGAACGTCGCGATTCCGTCGAGAGGACTCGACGCCGATGCGTACAGTCGGCGCGGCATCCGGCCCGATTCGTAGGCCAGTCGTCCTGCTTCCACGGCGAGCTTCATGGAAGTGGCCATCTTCACGGGATCCTTCGCGCCGGCAATCCCGGTGTTCATGAGAACGGCCGTAGCTCCGAGTTCCATGGCGATGGCCGCGTCGCTGGCGGTGCCCACTCCAGCATCGACGATCACCGGGACTTCCACCGTCTCGAGAATGATCCGCAGATTCGCAGGGTTCCGTATGCCCAGTCCAGATCCGATGGGCGCGGCGAGGGGCATCACCGCCGCACAGCCGATGGCTTCGAGCTGCTGGCAGGCTACCGGGTCGTCGGTGATGTAGGGAAGGACCGTGAAGCCGTCTTTCACGAGCACCCGTGCGGCTTCCAGGGTTGCCGCGGAGTCCGGGAACAGGGTTCTCTCGTCGCCGATCACTTCCAGCTTTACGAGGTCGGTCTCGAGCAGCTCACGGCCCAGTCTTGCCGTCGCAATTGCATCGTCTGCCGTATAACAGCCCGCCGTGTTGGGCAGGATCGCAAACCGATCCGGGGAAATGAAGTCCAGCAGGCCCTGACCTTTGGGTGCATCGAGCTGAGTCCGGCGCAATGCGACCGTGACCATCTCGGCTCCGCTGGCCTCGGCGCAGGCGAGGTTCTGCTCGAAGGATTCGTACTTGCCGCTGCCGATGATCAGGCGCGAGCTGAATTCGTGGGATCCCAGGGTATACGCGACCATACTTCAGCCTCCACCAACTGCTTCGAGGATCTCGACGCGGTCTCCGCCGTCGAGCTTTTGAACCGTGAAATCCGAACGGGGAACCACTTCCCGATTGATCGCAACCGCAACTCTCTTGTGCCCGAGTTCGAGCATCGACAGCAAACCGTCGACGGTACACCCTTGGGGGACCTGTCGGGTTTCTCCGTTGATCCTCAGCTCGATCCTGGGCGAAATGGAAGATTTCGGCACGGGGGCTCAGGTAAGGCGGTTGACTCGTCGAAACTAACGGAGCGACGGATGGGGTGTCAAACGCGGCATGCGAGATTTCACCGATTGTTCGATAACTTATGGGCTGTTTCGGAGACGGCTCGCCAGCCCGCCATGAGCCTGGAGGGAGGGGCTTGAAGGGCGATCGACCCACGGTCGTGACCATCTCACTTGGGGCCATTCGCAGCAACTATCGGTTGGCGTGTCGGATGGCGGCGGGGAGAGATGTGATCGCGGTGGTCAAGGCAGATGCCTATGGCCACGGTGCTCGCTCTGTGGCGCCAGCCCTTGCCCAGGCGGGTTGTGGGCGCTTTGCCGTGGTGACGGTCGGCGAGGCCGCCGAACTGCGGGAAGTCGTCCCTGGAGCCTCGATCCTGCTCCTGGGTGGCGTACACGACGCCCTGGAGGCTCGATCGTCTGTGGAGCTCGGATTGACACCCGTGATCCATCATGCGGATCACGTGGCTCTTCTGGCCGAGGCCGCCAGCGGCGGTGCCGAACCGCTTCCCATCCATGTTGAGGTCGATACGGGAATGAACCGTATGGGGGTCCAGCTCTCTGAAGCCCTTCCCCTGATGGAAAGCATCGACCAGTCCCCCAACCTGGTTCTCGACGGTGTCTATACCCACCTGGCACGGGCGGATGAAGCGGATCTTGGAGATTCGATGCGCCAGATCGCCGAATTTCGCAGCCTGCTGGAAGCCTGCCGGGACCGTGGGGTGCGGCCCGGTCTGGTGCATGTAGCGAACTCGGCAGGTCTGGCGGCGGGACCCGCCATCGCACGGGCGCTGCCCGAGGCAGGTGCCGTGCGTCCCGGAATTCTTCTCTACGGTGCGCAACCCAGCCCGCATGCCCAGATTGATCTGCGTCCGGCCATGACCCTGCGTACCCAGGTAGTCAACCTGCGTTCGATTCCCGCGGGTACGTCGGTCGGGTATTCGGCCCTCTACCGAGCCGAGCAAGCGACCCGAATTGCGACCCTTGCCATCGGCTACGCGGATGGCATTCCCGTAGCCGCCAGTGGCCGGGGCCGGGTGCTGATTCGCGGCAAGTCGTATCCCATGGCGGGTCGTGTCTCTATGGATTTCGTCACCGTCGATGTTGGGGAGCGGGATTCAGTGGAGATCGGCGACGAGGCCATTCTGTTCGGAGAGGGGCAGGGGGCGGTTCTCCCTGTCGACGACGCCGCTCGCGCCTCCGAAACACTGTCCTACGAGTTGCTGGTTCGCGTCGGTGCACGGGTCCCGCGGGAATACATCGACGGGCCTTGAGCCGGGAACCCGCAGGGAGCGGGCTCGGACCCCGTTCCAGCGTTGACTTGCGGACGATTCGTCTGTAGACAGGTTGCGAGCCCCCCGCTCGCGATCCCTCGGCAGGAGAAATCCGATGTCCCCCCAGCCCCCCGCGCGTCGCGTGACACGCGCACTGTTTTCTGTATCCGACAAGACCGATCTGGTGGATTTCGCTCGTGGCCTTTCGGAACTGGGCATCGAGCTCGTTGCCTCTGGGGGTACGGCCGGCGCACTACGGGAGGCCGGGCTCGAAGTGGTGGACGTCGAGACGCTCACCAGTAGCCCCGAGATGCTCGGTGGCCGTGTCAAAACTCTTCATCCCCGCGTTCACGGTGGCATCCTGGCGCGTCGCGACCTGCCCGAGGATCAAGCGGATCTCGCGGCCAACGAACTTCGAACCATCGATCTCGTGGTCGTCAACCTGTACCCCTTCGAAAGTACGGTGGCGAAGCCGGGCACAACGCTCGCAGAAGCCATCGAAAAGATCGATATCGGCGGCCCTTCGATGATTCGCTCGGCCGCCAAGAATCATGCGTACGTGGGGGTCGTCGTCGATCCCAGTGACTATGCGCAGATCCTTCGTGAACTCGAAGAAAACGATTCCTGCCTCGAGGAGTCCACGAGAAGCCGTCTGGCCCTCAAGGCCTTCGAGCGAACTTCGCGCTACGACACGGCGATCCACGCCTATCTTGCTGGCTTTGAAGGGGATGCGGACTCCGGGCTACCCGCTCGCGTGGAGTACGACCTCTCGCGTAGCGCGACCATGCGTTATGGCGAGAACCCGCATCAAGCCGCCGCCCTGTATGGCAACTTCCTCGACGTTGCCGAACCGCTGCATGGCAAGGAGTTGTCCTTCAACAACATCGTCGACGTGCAGTCGGCCATTTCTCTGGTCAGTGAGTTCGATCCAGACGATGGAGTGGTGGTGGGCATCCTCAAACACAACACCCCCTGTGGTGTGGGTACTGCCGCGAATCCCGTCGAGGCCTATCGCAATGCGTACAAGACGGACCCGGAGTCTCCCTTCGGTGGGATTGTTGCCTGCAACCGGCCCTTCGATCTGGAGTTGGCCCTGGAGGTGGACAAGATCTTCACGGAAGTCCTGATCGCTCCCGGCTTCAGCGAGGATGCGCTGGAATTGCTCAAGAAGAAGAAGAATCGACGCCTTTTGCACTTCCACCCCGAGTCCCTGGACTCGACGGAGCTGGATGTCAAACATGTGGCGGGTGGCTTGTTGGTGCAGACGAGGGACCAGGAGATGGCTGACCTCGCGAACTGTGAAGTCGTGACCCAGCGCAGCCCCACCGCCGACGAACTGCGTGCCCTGGCGTTCGGTTGGCGTGTGGTCAAGCATGTGAAGAGCAACGCAGTCGTGTTTGCCGGTCCAGACAGAACCCTGGCCATTGGAGGAGGGGCGACTTCACGAGTCGACGCCATACACGCGGCTCGTTCCAAGGCAGAGAGGGTGGGCCTCGACCTGCAGGGTTCGGTACTCGCGAGCGATGCGTTCTTCCCGTTTCCAGATGGTCTGGAAGTTGCCGTACAAGCCGGAGCACGCGCGGTTGTGCAGCCCGGAGGTTCAGTACGTGACAAGGAAGTGCTCGAGGCCGCCGACCGTCTCGGCATTGCCATGA
The DNA here is from genome assembly GCA_022447545.1 of Myxococcota bacterium. GTDB lineage: Bacteria > Myxococcota_A > UBA9160 > UBA9160 > SMWR01 > JAKVBI01. The sequence goes on along the minus strand of JAKVBI010000023.1, from coordinate 195 downwards.
TCTTCACGGGTACGCGCCACTTCCGACACTAGAACAGGGGAATGCAGTGAAGGTTCTCGTGGTTGGGTCCGGCGGCAGGGAGCATGCATTGGCGTGGAAGATCGCCAGCAGCCCCCTGGTCGATGAAGTACTCGCGGCTCCGGGCAACGATGGGATGGCCGGCGTCGCGAGTTGTTTTCCCGACCTCGAGGTTTC
>JAKVBI010000022.1 GCA_022447545.1 Myxococcota bacterium | reverse complement strand
GAGCTCACGACTCCCGCAACCACGTTCAGCGGGCCATGAACTCCTCGAGACATCGAGCGAGTTCCAGAGGCCGGTCGCCCTGAATGCTGTGACCCGCACCTTGGAAGGATTCGACTCGCGCCGAGGGTTGCCGGCGCAGGAGTTCCGCGACGTCCTCATCGCTCACCACCGGCGAAAGAGACCCGCGACACAGCAGAAGCGGAGCCCGAACCGCGGAGACGTGTCCCCACAAGTCCCCCGCGAAGCCCGCGCTCGAGAACCGGCCGTCGGGCCCGTCGGCCGCCGGGCCTTCGGAACGACGCCGGTCGTACCGCCACGTCCATCGCCCATCTTCCAACTCCCGGGCATTGTGAAGTACCCCACGGCGCAAAGACGCCTCGCTTCGGGTCGGATTGTGCTCCAGGGTTCGCTCCAGGATCGCCTCAAAACTTGAAAAAAACTCAGGCCCCTGCACGAAGGCAATGATGGCGGCGGCCTTGTCCCGGTCCACACCGGGTGTCACGTCGATCATCGCGAGCCGTCGAACCGATTCCGGATGGTTGGCGGCCACAACGGCACTGGACAAGCCTCCCAAGGACATCCCCACCAGGAGCTCTGCCCGTGGAGCCAGGCTTCGAATCGCCACTTCGAGTGCCGGCGCATTATCCTCAGGCCCGTAACACCCATCGTCACGCCAGTCCGAGTGGCCGTGACCCGGCAGATCCAGGGCCACCAGAGGCCGCTGCAGTGCCAGCGCCACGGTGTCCCAGGTATGGGCGTTCTGGGCGCCGCCATGGACCAGGACGAGTTCAGGCTCGCCCTCTCCCCACATCAACGCCGAGAGCCGACGCCCGGGTTCGACCTCTACGAAGCGCCGCTCCACCCGAGGAGGTCCACTCCAGGGAAGCCCGACCTCTCTCGCGTTTTCTTCCAACAGAGAAAACTCTTCGTACGCTGACATACCCGCTCCCTTCAACCCACCGTCATTCATCTCGAAGGCGGGATCAACGCAGCGGGTGTACGTCCGGTCTGGAACCGAAGCGTACACGATGGAGCAGAACCCCGAGTTCCTGTCGCTCCGCTTTCACGTCTTCCTGGGCCTCGGTCCAGGTCGGGGTCAGGACGCCGAGTTCGTTGACCCCACTCCGCGACCATTCGCGGGGTACATCGTAGACCTCAGACACGAGATCGAGTGTTGCGCCGGGATGTCCCTCGTCACCCCCGTCTCCTCCAGAAACCTCCAAGGCAACCGTTTCGCGCCGGCTCCTCCCCTCCCGAAGCGGGTGCCCGTTAAAGAACCAGCGGGGACGCGGTGGATCGACCCCCTGCGCTTCGAGCCCCACCAGGTAGTCCACTCGCAACTGCCGGACCTCATCAGGGTCGGCGTCGAACACTGGAATCCGAGCCCGTGGGCCCGTGAAGCGAGCGGGCCATGATGCCTCGATGGCCGACTCGTCCCGCACCGGAAACCCATCGGTCACGAAGGGGTCGTCCCCCAGAATCCCCAGGCGGAGGTCGTACTCTGCCTCTCGCTCATGGCGGTAGGTCTCAACGGCCAGGATCACCGGGCGAGGTGGACGCCCGAGTTCCAAAGGAGCCTCGAATGCGACCTCCAGCCGCCCCTCCCGGCCCTCCAACTGCTGGCCGTCAAAGGCAATGGCAAACTCGTAGAACCCCCAACCCTCGTCGAAGACTTTGGGCTCGCCGACGGGAGCGCGGTACATCGGCACACCGTCCAGGTCGATGGAAATTCCGTGGGTCTCCAATTCTGCCTCGTCCCCCATGAGGGAAACGACCAGGAGAACCTGGAACCAGCCATCTCCAGCCCCGGGGAAGGGCAGAACGAGGGTTCCGGCCCCTCCGTCGGCCACGGGTGCAGTAGGAATCACATCCCGAAAGAACGCCTCCGAAAGCCGTGTTGCGTGCTTCAGCCGCCCCACCCCGCGCAGGTCATGGACGATGGGCGACGCCGCCGCCGTCAACTCCGCTCCCAGGATGCGGGGCACAGGAGCATCCGAGACCAACTCCACCAAGTGCTCGCCCACACGGTCGGATTCCACCAGATACACGTTGCCCTGGTCCCGTGGATCATCGTCGACGACCCGTCCGTCGAATGACACTCGCGCGCTCCCCCGCGTCAAGCGCGAAAGACGACCAACGTCCACGCTCAACCAGTAGCGACCCGGCTCTGGGACCCTGACCGTCGTTTGGGCAGAGACTTCCGACCAGGGCACGATCTGCTCGAGCGACAACTCCGCGACACCTGGGAAAAGCGCTGGCAGATGATGAGCAACGGCGTCGAGTCGAGCCACTGGGCGCAGATCGAACTCGCTTTCGAGAAGATACGTGGCTTCCGCTCCCCCCTCGGCACCCCGGAAATAGTAGGTCGGCTCCGTCCGTTCTCGGATTCGCGCCATGAGTCGATCTAAAACGACGCGTTTCTTGAGGTTCCGATTGCCCGTATCGAACATCAACCCCATGACGTCGTAATCGAAGAAAGTTCGAAGCAGAGACGACAGCGGGGGCTCACTCACGATCAGGCCGGGCAAAGAGGCCTGATCGCCGAGCCATTCCCCGACCTCCCGAACATCCGCGAGGCGCAATCGCTCATCCCGAGGACCTTCAAGGTCTACGCGCAACCATTCGTTGCGCGGTGCCAGGATGGCCACGGCCACCGTGGCGACCGCGAGCACTCCCCCGGCAACGACGCCTGCCCATTGGCGCGCAGGGCCGGCGCCCACCCGGCGGTACGCCATCGCCCACAAACCCGCCGCTCCAACGCCTGCGAGCGGAGCCGCGAACAGATCCAGCACGAAGAGGTAGCGGGGAACTACGGCGTAGTAGGCGCTGTAAAACACGCCGTAGACCAGAAAAGCAGGGAGCGAAACCAGGAGCGCAACCGGCGAACGCCCCCACACACTCATGCCCACCCCCACAGCCACCAGGCCGAGCCCCCAAAGCCCCATGTGGCCGATACACTCGGCGAGGACGCGCGGAAGCGTCTGGGGCAGATACAAGAGCCCAAGGCCTGAAAAATAGGTACGCGTGACCCCCACGGTTCCCGAAGCCTGTGCGGGAACGACGGCGGAACCGGAATGCATCCAGTTCTGCAGCAGGAGGGGCACGATGGCCAGCGCAAACGCCCCGAAAAACGCAAGCGCCGCCCCCCAACCAATCCCACGAGTTCCTCGGCCGTGGGATATTCCGGCCCACCCTGCGAACAGCGCCAGCGGCACTGCCATGAGGATCGAAGTCTCACGGGCAGAGCAGGCCAGCGCAAAAAGAGCACCCGCCACCGCTGCAGGAAGCCAGGCACCACCCAATCGAACGCAACGCACCAGCGCCAACGTGGCACCCAGCAGCAATACGTAGGACAGCGGGTCCCGATAGGGATTCGACAGGCGCAGCAACATCGAGGAATCGCCCGTGTTCCAGGCCACGAAGCAGATCCATGTCACCCAGCCCGCGACCCATGAGACTCCAGGCACTTCGAACCAGGCTTCCGCCACATGGCGCCGTGCATAGACGTAGAGCACGGCACCGAGGATCAGCAGAATCGGGACATTGATCGAAAAGGCGACCAGTGGCCCCGCGATCTCGATGGCCAAACTCGTGACCCACGGAAACCCGTAGGCGAGCTTCACCTCTCCGAGTCCATCCGTGAAGTTGCGCGCAAAGGCAAACCAGCGCATGGGATCGGAATCGGGATGCAGGACCCGGTAGCGGACCAGAAAGAATCCCAGAGCCGACATCGCGCCGACCCACCCAATCGCCTCGAGGCGTGAGACGCGAGGCGAACCCACTCCTCCTTCTTCTCCCACGCCGCGAGTATATCGGATAACTTTTACAGGCCGGATGAGTGCCACCGACCGATCAGCCCCTGGCCCGGCGCAGGACAAAACGAACCGGGATTCGTCGCAAGACCCTCGCGTTCGCGCCCTGCGAATCGCGGGCTCCATGAGCATCGCGATACTGGGCACGCTCGCCTACGCGAACACGTTCTCCGCGTCCTTTCAATTCGACGACAACGTCAACATCGTCGAAAACCCCTTCCTGCGCTGGACAGAGATCACCTTCGAAAACCTGTGGATGACCGCCTACCAGGGCATCAACGATCGACCCGTCGCAGACGTGAGCTTCGCGCTCAACTACTACCTGCACGGGTTCCAAGCCACGGGCTTCCACGCGGTCAATCTCTTGATCCACCTGGCGAACGGATTGCTCGTTCGCGCCTTCGCACGGCGAACCTTCCAACGCCTGCCGCACCTGACCCCTCGACCGAACCCAACCGCAGATCCCGTCTCCGTGGAATGGGCCTCCGTTTTCGCCGGACTCCTGTTCACCCTCCACCCCATTCAAACGGAATCGGTCACGTACATCGTTCAGCGCATGAACAGCCTGGCCACGCTTTTCTACCTGAGTTGTTTGCTCCTCACCATTCGCGGACGTCTGACGGCTCCGGGAATCACGCGCCATGGCCTGTTCGCACTGGCCACCTTCTGCGGGCTCCTCGCAGTGGGCTCCAAGGAAAATGCCGCCACCCTGCCCGTCGCTATCTGGCTATACGAGTGGTTCTTCTTCCGGAACCTCGATCCTCAATGGGCCCGACGGACGATCCTGCGGTTCGGCCTTCCCTTCGCGGCCATCGGCTTCGGCCTCTACTACGTCGTCGTCTGGGGTCCGGATTTCGGCTACGCGGACCGTGACTTCGGAATGTTCCAACGACTCCTGACCCAGACGCGTGTCGTCGTCCTGTACCTCAGCCTGCTGTTCTTCCCCCACCCCGACCGCCTCAACCTCCAACACGACATCCCCTTGTCCCAGAGTCTGCTGGACCCCATCACCACGCTCTTCAGCGGCATCGCACTCGGAATCCTTCTGGCCGGAGCCATCGGACTGGCCCCCAAACAGAGACTCCTGTCTTTCGGAATCCTCTGGTTTTTCCTTCAGTCGGTCATGGAATCGACGATTCTCCCCCTCGAGATCATCTACGAACATCGCAACTACCTGCCCCTGGTCGGCGTGGTGACCGCGACTGCCTACCTCCCCTTCGTGTCCCAACGGATCCCCCGACCGGCGGCCATTGGCGCCGCCCTGGCAATTGCATTGTGGCTGACCCATTGGACCTACGTGCGCAATCAGGCCTGGCAGACCCCCGTCTCACTCTGGTCCGACATCGTGGCCAAGAGTCCCGATTTGTCGCGGGCTCATACCAACATCGGCGCCGCCCTGGGGATGGCAAACCGCGACGATGAAGCCATGGACCACTATCGCATCGCCATCGAACTCGATCCCGAGAACGATGGACCCCATCGCAACCTGGGATCGATTGCACTCGAACGAGGCCAGACCGAACTCGCCCTCGAGCGAATGTTGGAAGCCGTTCGGCTCGCCCCGGACAACCACCACAATCTCGGTGGGCTCGGCGATGCCTATCAGTTACTCGGTCGCCATCAAGAAGCTTTTTCGACCTACCTGGACTCGGTGCTCGACTATCCCGACGAACGCGTATTCAACAGCATGGCCTCTTCCCTCATCGCCCTCGAACGAGAAGACGAGGCCGAACGGTTCTACCGACTGGCCATGGCCACGAATCCTGAATACGCAGCGCCCCTCAACAACATGGGGGTCATGTATCTGGACCGGGAACTCCCGAATCTGGCCCTCGTTTACTTCCTTCGGGCCATCGAAAAGTACGATTCGGCCGAAACACGGGCACATGTCGGAAACCTTTACTGGGCCCAGGGCCGGACCCAGGAAGCCATCGAGCAACTGGAAAGGGCTCATGCACTCGCGCCCGAGGCCGCGATCCCCTCGAACAACCTGGCCTGGATGCTGGCCACGACTCCCGACGCGTCGCACCGAGACCCTCTGCGCGCCATCGAACTGACCGAACGTGTCCTAGAGGCCCACGGTGACCCGGAAGCAGGAGTCCTCGACACCCAGGCCGCTGCCTGGGCGGCCCTCGGACGGTTCGAAACCGCCGTGATCACGGCCGAGCAAGCACGAAACGTCGCGATGGCGACGGGCAACTCAGGCCTCGCCAACGAGATCGAAAGCCGCCTTCGGCTCTATCTCCGTGAAGAACCCTACGTGGAAGGGTCCAATTCACCCTGACCCTGCCGAAATGCCGCCGCATTTCAATCGGGCTTCGGGCCACTTCCATCCAGAAGCCGACTCAACCCTCGAGCCCAGAGAGAAAAGGCCCGGTTGGTGTCTCCCCAGACCATCACGGCCTGGAGGTTACTGCCCAGAGGCCACCCCCGGTAACCATCCCGAACCACCGCGAGCAATTCATTGCTGACGGAATCTCTCAACTCGAGACGCATCGCCACACTGCCGACCCCCATCGCGCTTGACACTTCCTGAGACGGCCCCCGACGTTCCCGGTCGACCCCCATGGGCGGACGATTGGCGATCAGTCGCGTGAGCACACAGCGAAGCACCAAGACCCCAGGGCCCGCCTTCGCCCGGCCAAGTGCTCGGGGCCCCAGTACGCGAACGAAATATTTTTCGAAATTGGCCCCCACGGCCTGAAAATCGCGCTCGCGATAGACGAACCCTCCCGTGTCGAGAGGGTCGGCAAACTCGAGAGGCTCGACTCCAATCCTTCGGTACCGGGACCACTGCGTATCGGGCCGGAGCCAGACCCCATCGAAAGAACGACTGGCAACCTCGATAAGACCACTCCGAGCCGGATTTTCCAGATTGGAAGCATCGGCCGGAGCCGTCCCCCCCGCGGAAGACCCCGCACATCCAGGCACCAGGACCGCACACGCCAACAGGACCGCCGCACCGAGATGACTCCAACCCGCGGACCCACCCCCACCCGGAAAGAGGCGTCCATTCCGCGCCTCCCTCACGGCCGCAACGAACCGGCTGGGGCCTGCGATTCCTGACCACTCGAAAGATCCCCACCCATCCAGAGGTCTCGATGAGGACGTTGGTTCCGGTAATCGAGCAGTGCCTTCTGGAGAGCAGACGCCAACTCCGGAGTCTTCGCCTCGTCCAATCGCGCGAGGGCCTGATTGGCCGTCCTCACCGCCGCATCGTATTCGCCCACCTCTGCGTGGGCCGCCGCGAGGCTGGCCAGGGCATAGTCGGCGCGACCCTTGGCGATGGCCACCGCACGCTGAGCGGTCTCGACCGCGCGCCCACCCTCCCGCACTTCACTGTCAGGATGAGTTGCCAACAACCAGGCCATCTCGATGAGCGGAACCGCCCAGCGGGGATTCAAATCACTTGCCGCGCGATATTGCTCGATGGCTTCAACCGGGCGACCCGCCCCTGCCAGGGCTTGAGCCAAGTTCATCCGCAGATGCGAATCGCGCGGCGATCGCTTCACCGCAAAACCCAGGTGACCGCTCGCTACCTCGAACTCCCCCATGACCAACATCAACGCCCCCACTCCCTTACGGGCCTTGAGGTGAGCGGGGTCGATGGACAGACACTGTTCGAAGTGAACCCGGGCCCCGGGAAAATCGTCCACCCTTGTCAAGGCCTCGGCCAGCGCAAAGTGGGAGTCTGGATCCCGCGGATCCAGAGCGGCTGCGATGCGGTAGTGACGAAGGGACTCTTCGTAGCGCTCCTCCAAAAGATACTCGCGGCCCAGAGCGCTGTGAAGAACCGCGTGACGTGGCTCGAATTGCAGGGCATGAAGAATCAAGGTGACGTCATTCCGCCAGACGTGAACCTGACTCCACGCCATGGTCGCGTACAGGAATACAACCGCCATGCCGGCCACCCCCCCCGCTCGCACCACCGAACGGTCTCTTCCAAGCACCGAGCAGACCCAATCCGTGACGCCCCAAACCACGGCGATGAACAACCCGACATGGGGCAGGTAGGTGTAGCGATCGGCCATGGCCTGGGACCCAACCTGGGCCACCAATCCACTGGCCGGAGCGAGCACACCGAGAAACCAGAGCCAACCCACCAGGGGATACCCACGGGAGCGCCAGTGCCAGGCAGCGAGGCTGCAACCTGCAAACACCACGACCGACACTCCCACCTCGATGGGTGTGAGGGGGGTCCCACCAGACAAATACGGATGGGGATAGGCGATCGTAAGGCCGTCGGGCCATACCGTCTTGCCGAGATACTTGGCCGTGCTGACCAGAGCATTTTCGACCCGTAGATGAAGCGGGACGAGTTGACGAGAGACGATTGCCCCACCGAAATCCTGGGAACGCACGGTAAGCCAGGAGGTCAGCCCGGAGAGCAGCAACCAGGGAAGCTTCTCCAAAAGCAATCGCCGAACCCCAACGCGATTTCCAATCTCCCGGGGCGCACCGAACCCCTGTACGCGACCGAGCGGCCACGCGTCGAGCAGCAGAAACAGGACCGGAAAGGTGACGAGTGTGGACTTGGACATGAGCCCAAGCCCCAACCAGAGAGTCACCAGTGCATAACGAACCGCACCCCCGCGACGGGCGTAGGCGAGGTACGACCAAAGAGCCGCGAACCCGAAAATCGCACTGAGCACGTCCTTCCGCTCCGACACCCAGGCGACAGACTCGACATGGAGTGGATGGAGGGCAAACAACGCCGCCACAAAACCGCTGCGACGAACGCATCCGGTGGCATCGCTGAGCCAGCCAAAAAGCAGCAGTGTCGCCAGTACATGCAGCCCCGCATTCATGCCGTGAAGACCGGCCGGAGAAAGACCGAACAATTCCTGGTCGATGAGATAGGAGAGCCACGTCACCGGGTGCCAATTCGAAAAGTGGAACGTCGTGAACGCCCACTCGAGATTGGCAACCGTCAGGCCTTTTCGGACGTGGTGGTGGAGGGTCAGATATTTGTGATCGTCGTAGTCCAGCAGTTCGAAATCGAGGGTGGGCGCGTAGAGGAACCCGGTGGCCAGGGCCAGGAGGACGGCAATGAAGAGTCGTTCACGCAACGAAATGGCTCTCTTGAAGATCCGCGGCGGCGAACCCGGACCCACGGCGCACATATCGCCCCGACCCACAGGACCCATGAGAACCCCCACCCCGACTCGAGGCCGCCTTGGGCACCACCCGTTGCACCACTAGGGCCGGTCTTCCCCGGGTCCGGAGTCCGTCGGGGTCCACGCCATGGCCCGTTCGAAGGCTCTCGACTGCTGACCCTGAGCGAGTTTCTCGGACAGCCGCTCCAGGAGTTGTTTCGCACTGCTTTCGCCCTGATTCTGGGCGAGCAACAACCACATAAAAGCCTCCTCATCGTCCCGATCGGCGCCCCGGCCCGAGTACAACATGCTCGCCACGGCCACCTGAGCCTTCGCGCTCCCGCGCTCGGCGGCCAACCGGTAGAGCCCCATGGCCCGTGTATCGTCGCGCTCCACCCCCTCACCTGAGGCATACAGATTTCCAAGGAGAACATGGGCCCGGAGATGTAGGGAATCGACCGCCCGCCGAAGCCAGCGCGCCGCCAGATCCGAGTTGTAGGCGACGCCCTCTCCCCGCAAGAGCAGAACCGCCAGACTGTATTGGGCCCTCGCATCGCCCTTCCGAGCCGCACGCCGTAGCAGTTTCGCAGCGCCCTCGGTGTCTCCCGCCAAAAGCGCCGAATTGGCCTCTTCCCAACCCGCGAAAGACGGCCCGGAGGCCACGCAGACAAGCAGAAGACCGAAAACGATCCCCTCAAGCGCAACTCGCGGCTTCCAGATCATTCAGGCCCCCGTGCGCCGGCACTCAATTCGCGGCCCAAATCATTGTCCTGGAGTGATAAGATCCGCGCAAACTCGACATCGGCTCAACCTCCAGGGCCTCATCTTCAAGCAAGCTCGCGAGCAACCGCACCAACGGGGATTCGAGCCATGCGGACCCCCTCGATGGATGTTGACAGGTGCGAAACTCGACGATCTAATGCCGGGTCGAAACCGACCCATCCAAGGATCTAATGCGCATCCCTTCCCGGAGCCCGAACGGAGCCAGCATGGCTTTCCTGCTGACCGTTCTTTGGTGGGTTTTCTTCGTCAGTGCCGGACACGCCCAGTCGAGTGACGCAGCGGCTGCCGGTGCCACCGCGCCCAAGTCGGAAACATCCGAGGCTGAAGAAACCAAGTCCCCTGAAACCGCCGAAACGACAACGGCGGAACCGCAACCCGTGGTCGATCAGCGTCGCCCCGACAACGAAGTCGAGGTCATTCAGATCGTGGGGACTCGACGCGAGTCGATTGCACAGGCGGAAGCCCTGTCCGTCACTGCCTTCGACCAGGCCAGCCTGGACGAACTCGGCATTCAGGACGTCGACTCCCTCCAGCAATTCGTCCCGTCTCTCCACATCGGACAGGTGGGGACGTCCGCGGTCATCACTTTGCGCGGTATCGGCTTCGACAACCTGACCATCCTGGGCGAACCCGGCGTGATCTTCCAGATCGATGGCGTGCCCCTGTCTAGGCCCTCGGCCGCGAACTCCGCGTTCTACGACGTGGAGAACGTCGAAGTCCTGCGCGGGCCCCAGGGCACCCAAGGCAGCCGCAATTCCACCGCCGGACGAATCGCCATCAGTTCCGCTCGACCCACCGCCGACCTCGAAGTCTTCGGGGACACGCAGATCGGGAAAGCGAAACAGATCGTCCAACGCGCGGTGATGAACATTCCCATCTGGGACGAGTATCTGATGTCGCGCATCAGTCTCAATTACGAGAACCGCAACGGCTACCAGCGCAGGCTCCTCCCCATCTACCGCGACCCGAAGTACTGGGGCGATGACGCCGACGAATTTGCCGTCCGCGGTCAGCTGTTGTCCCACGTGACCGACAACCTTCAGGTACGAGGATTCGGGACCTACTCGCATCAGCGTGGTGTCGGACCCGCCTTCAAGACCATCGGTCCCCTCTTCGAGCAGGCGCTGTACTGCCCCGATGACGGCGGCGGCGCCGCAATCGGCCAGGTCGGTGAGGTCTGTCCGCTGAGTTCCCTGGGAGGGCTGCCCACCGTCGTCAATCCAGACGACCCTCGTCAGACCACCGCGAACGTCGTGGGAAAACGAGACGACTACCAGTACGGGTTCACCGGCCACCTCAACTACGACCTGCCGGAAATCGAGGGAATCGGCGACATCAGTCTTGGAACTGTGATGTCCTACCAGTACAACCACACCCAGAACGGCGACGGGACGAACGACAACTTCGGAATCGACCTCGACGCCACCAACAGCCTCATCTCCTTCGTCGACACCGACCAAACGGCGCGCCAGACCTCCTACGAGGTCTGGCTCGAGTCCCGCGATGCCGATGAGTTCTCCTGGAAGGTGGGGATGTTCCACCTCAACGAGGTCATCCAGGGGGATTCACTTCTTGGCGTTCTCCTGACCCCCGTACTCATCGAGGAGAACAAGGCGCTCTTCAAGACGCAGCAGGTCGCCGTCACGGACACCAAGGCGGGATATGGCGAGATCGAGTACTGGTTGCTCGACAACCTCCAGATCAAGGGCGGCATCCGCTACACCCGTGGATCCAAGGGCATCGATCGCCAGATCTTCACCTTCCGCAGCTCCGGTACGGCCTCGACGGTGGCGGGCAACGAAGCCCGAACCACGACCTGGAGCGCATGGACCCCGATGGCCCTGATGCGGTGGGACGTGACCGACGACAACTCGCTATCCGTGAGTGCGACGCGAGGGTTCAAGCTGGGCGGATTCTCCCTGCCCGCCCTCAACCCGACCGAGGGCACGGTCAACGAGCAGGAGCCAGTCAAGCAGTACGACGCAGAGCGGGTTTGGAGCTACGAGTTCCTTTCGAAGAACGAATTCAACGACGGCGAACTCACCCTCAACCTCTCGCTTTTCTGGGTGGACTACAGCTCCTATCAAGCGTGTCTGATCACGGCCGAGGGCTTCCAGTGCGACGTCGGAGACGCGCAGACCCGCGGTGTGGAACTCGAGGCCCACTGGCAGGCCACTCCCGGTCTTCGCTTCGATGCAATTTTCAACTTCCTCGATTCGAAAGTCGAGAACCTGCGCCTCGAGGACCCGACACAGCGCATCGTCAAGGAAGACGGGTCCCCCAACCCGTTGTTCGAGCAGGAGATTGACGTCAGCGGCAATCAGCTCACCAAGGCGCCCAAGTTCAGCTTGACGCTTGGAGGCCAATACGAGTTCGACCTGGCCAACTACGGATTGTTCGGTTACCTGACCCCGCGATTCCAATACCGCTTCCAGACACGCACCTACTACCGGGTGTTCAATCTGGACAAATTCAGCCAGAAACCGTTCAACACCATTGACTTCAAAGTGACCTGGCGAAGCGAGGACGATCGACTCTCCCTGGAAGGGTTCATCAACAACATCACCGACACCTACACCATCAACAGCATTCTCGTAGGTACTGCTCCCATCGGTTCTCCGATCCTCGCCCAGTATCTCCCGCCGCGCCTTTGGGGAATCCGAGTCGGCTACCGATTCTGACCCTTGACCCTCGACGGCCCGGGGCTCCAACACCCCGACCGCCATCCCCTCCCCCGATTGCCCGGCAGGGCCTGGTCCCGATACGCTCGGGGGCGTGACCTGCACATCGGAGCGCGCCCGGGAGCACGGAACCGTCTGGCGGAACCCCTCGGTCTGGAGTGTGGCCATGGTTCTGACTCTGGCCAATGCCTTCAAACCGCTGGTCGTCGATGACGCCGCCTACTTCCAGGTCGCACAACAGGTCGCCTCCCACCCCTTCGACCCCTATGGGTTCCCGATGCTCTGGCGGGACGCCCCGATGCCGGCGCTCTTCGTACTCGCGCCCCCCGGACTCCCGTATTGGTGGGCCGCGGCAATCGTCTTATTCGGCGACAACCCCATCGCCTGGAAACTCTGGCTCTTTCCCATCGCCCTGCTCCTGGCCTGGGCGGTACGAGACCTCGGTCGGCGTTTCGCACCGGGCTTCGAGACCCCGCTGCTCTGGCTCTGCGTGGCATCGCCGGCCGTTCTCCCCTTCTTCAATTTGATGTTGGATGTCCCAGCCCTGTCCATGAGCCTTGGGGCCCTGGCCCTGTTCCTGCGCGCTTGCGAGGAGAAGTCCCGGGGATGGGCTCTTTGCGCGGGGGGGCTCGCCGGAATCGCCCTGCAGACCAAATACCCCAGTGTGTTCGCAGTCATCGCCATCCTGGGGTGGGCCGGTTTGACTCGGCAGCTCCGCCTGGCGGTCCTTGCTCTGGGGGCCGCGGCGGTGCTGTTCGTCGGCTGGGAGACCTTTCTGGCCTGGCGCTATGGCGAGTCGCATTTCCTGATCGCCCTCCACCACGGCCAGGGCACGGCCCGCCGTCACGACTGGGGCGAGCTGGCAATCGGAACCTTGAGCCTGCTCGGCGGGTTGATGCCCGCCGTGGGACTGCTGGCCGCCGCGGGACTCGGCGCCGGACGACGTGGGCTGATGATTGGCGCAGGCCTTGTCCTGTTGTTGTTTGCCGCCATTGCCCTGCTTCCCGAGCGACCCATCGCCACCATGATGTTCGACCCGCGCTTCACAGCGCGAAACCTCGAACTCTTCCTCTATCTCCCGGCGGGAATCCTCACCACGGGCCTGATCGCTGGACTCGCCGTGCGAGCCCTGCGCTCGGACCCCGGACCCGGAGCCCGCCTCGCACTGCACGGCCTCCTCCTGTGGGCTGCCATCGAATCCGCGGGACTCGTGTGGGCGACCCCCTTCCTGGCCGTTCGGCGTGTCCTGCCACTCATCGTGTGCCTGACCCTGCTGACCGGAGCCTCGCTGGCCGTGCTGACTCCTGGCCGCACCCGGATTGCCGCTTGGGTCGCGGGGCTGAACATCGCCATCGCGGGATTGTTCGCTGCCGCGGATTTCTCCGACGCCTGGACTCGAAAACAGGCCGTCCAGGCCATCGCCAACGCCGTGCACTCCCTGGGTGGAGATCCGAGGCGGGAAACCATCTGGGTGGCCGGACACTGGGGCTACCAGTTCTACACGAAGAGACACGGCATGACTCAGATCATCCCCGGAAGGTCCATCCTCGAGCCCGGCGATTGGGTGGTGAGCGCTCGACACGTCGCGCGGCAGCGTTTTCCGGAGCCCTCGGGCCTGAGCCCACCCCTCGTGCAGTTCTCCGCAGTGAGTCCCTGGCCGTGGTCCACCCTTCCCTACGCGTATGCTGGTGTGATGCCGCTACGCGCCCAGCCTGGTGCCCAACTCGAGATCGACATTCAGCGCGTGATCGAGACCTCGGTTGTTGGCCCTCCTCCCGAAAAATCGAGGCCAGGGCAGGTGTCGACACGATGAAGCGCCCGACCCTGGATCAGTCCGCCCTGGGGCTCTGGGTGGTATTGCTCGTTTCGCTTCTGCTCCGGGTTGTGCTCGTACTGCGCGGGGGTGTGTACTACTGGCCCGACGAGCGCCGCTACGAGGTCTCCCAGCATTTCGTGAAACTCCTGGGAGAGGGAGAGGTCGGCGAAGTCCTGCGTTGGATCGCCTACTCGCCGGCCCATGCTGGTTTCAAGCTCCTCGGCATCTTGCCAGCAGCACTCCAACACAGCCTCGATGGGGACCTGTTGGTTCCTGCCTTGTGGTTCTGCGTTGCCCCTGTGATCTCCATCGGCCTGGTCTGGATCATCGCTCTGCGCTCGGGAGCAAGCCGGCAGGAGGCATTGACGAGCGCCTTTCTGCTCGCCCTTTCCACCTCGGCCCTCTACTACTCGCGACACCTTCTCCCCTACGACGCCTCCCTGAGCCTGGGCCTGTTGGCGGTAGCCCTGGCCTCGGGGCGCATCGGTGACCTCCGGGCCTTTGCCGCGGGCCTCGCCGCCTCGGCCACATTTCTGGTCTACAACGGCTACTGGACCCTGGCCGCCGTCGCTCTGCTGCTTTGCGTCGTCAAGCCCAACGCATCCAACCGCGAAAGGTTCCGCTTTGCCCTCGCATGCGCGCTCGGCTTCGGGGCACCCATCTGGGCCCTCGCCATGGCCTCGGCGCTGGCGGGCGCCGACTTCCTGAACGCCCTGTTCGCATTCTCGGGCACCATCGATCAGGGCGATTTCGACGAGGGCTGGAAGATCCCGTTCGAGTATCTCTGGCATTCCGAGCACGCTTTGGCGCTGCTATGGCTGGCAACCCTCGCATACGCGGTCCGCGAGATCTACGCGCGACGCGCCCCCAGCCGCGTGGTGGAGTGGGGGATTGCCGTGGCCGTGTCGTACTTGGCCCTGGCGGTGACATCGAGCTTGCTGGAGAAGTTCGTCGTCTACGGCCGCCTCACGCGCCAGTTCGTACCGTTCCTATGCCTCCTCGGCGGCTTCGGTCTACTGCGCCTGAGACAGCTCACCCCCCGAGGCGCCGCTCTGTTCGGCACGTTGCTCTTCTTGGCAAGCCTCCAGGCAGCGTTCAACTTCGGGACCCCTTTGAACCAGGTGTTCCCAGAGCAGTTCGAACGCGCCGCGATCCGCATCGGCAAGCAGCACCCCGGCATCTACGAATTCGTTCACGCCCAACACATCTACCCCATCGCCGAAGCGGCAGACCTTCCAGACGAGTACGAGGTTGTTCTGAGCGCCCGACACCCCCTGCAATACCTCCCTTATCAGTACGAGGGCTTCGGGGCGGAGCAACGCCGCAGCCTGCGCGAAAACGACATCACCATGCGGTTGATCCGTCTGCCCAGACGACGAGGAGAAAACGCCGATCCCGAGGCGTCTCAGCCGGAGGCCGCTGGAGACGACGAGCCGGATTCTGTTGGACACGCTCGATAGATGACGTGGCGCCCGCCCACTTCCTCACGGTGGTAGACCCGGTCGAGGAGGCCGCTGCGCGCCGCCCTTCCGAGACTCAGCAACATCGGCTCGCGCAGCTGAGCCTCTCGCACATAGATCCACAAAGGAGCTCCCTGGCACAACGCCGCGGAATCCATGAGGACCACGCGGCCAAGCCAGGCCCGAGCGCGGGCAACCCTTGACGGCTCCAAGGCAATCCCGGGGTATCCGTCGTACTGAGGCCTCGCGCTGAAGCGCCCGCTGAGGGCCAGTGTGACGGAGGCCGCACGATCGGCCTGGGGCAGCGTCAGCAGGCGGTCGGTACGGCCCATGTGTTGCCGCAGCCACCGGGCTGCATCCGCCTCCGCCTGCCAGCGATCGCGAAACAGTGGCTGGAGACGGGGCCAGTCCCCGCGGCCCCCGCCCCGGATCGCCAACGTGTAGTCCGGGGCACTTTCCATTCGAGCCGCTACGTGCAGCAACGGTGTGGCCACACTGGCCGCAATCAGCAGAACCAACGCAGCCGTCCCCATGGGCCGGGGGAGACGATCCCACAACCCCTGGGCCGCAGCACCGGACAAGATGCCCAATGCCAGAGAGCTCACCGTCAGGAACTTGAAGTTGTCGATGGGGGCCACCCGGTACCAGACCAGGTGGGGCACCAGCACCCCGATCAGCGCCAAGAGGAACAGCAGCATGCCGGCAAAAGAACCGCGAGCGGTGGAACGAATCCCAGCCACAAGGCCCAGCAGCCCCGGCACCCCGAATCCCACCGCCAGGTACAGGGGCAGAGCAGCTGTCTGGATCTTCAAGCCCTCCCCCAAGGCGATGCGCCCCTCGCCGATGATGCCGTCGGGTGCGCCAAAGACCCCGCCCTGGAGACGCGCCAACGCGCAGGCTCCCCCGACGATCACGACCGTTCCAGGCAAAAGCGAGCGACGCCACCCGTCGAGCGTGCGCAGCCCACCCCCGACCGAGTGTGCGAGACCTGTCAACGACATCGTCGCGATCAACAGGGCGAATAGCGCAAGGTGGGAGGACGACAGTCCGGCGAGCAGTGCACCGACCGCGAGTACCAGAACCTTCCTCCGGTCCTCCGACCAATCGATGTAGAGGCACAAAGCCGCCAGAGCCATGGGCAAGCCCGCGGCGAAGGGCATGTTGAAGAAATAATGGACGGTGGGGAAGTTGACGATCTCCCGACCCACCAGGATCGGGGGCCCCCACCCTCCTGCCGCGTACAACCACGCACTCAAGCCCGCCGCCTCAATCCCCTTGGCGGCGGGATGGTCCACCAGGGGATAGAAGAGCCACCCCATTCCGCCCCCCAGCAGACCGAATGCCACCACATAACCAACAGCCCGAGGAAGATCCATGGGGCGAACCGCCATCAACAGCCTCGCTCCCAGCAGGGCGGACACATTCCAGGCCGCCAGCGACAGACCATCGAACACCCATTCCCGGTCCACGGGCAGCACACTCCCCCACACGGCAGCCAATAGGTCGATGGCGTAGTGATAGGGGACCTGTAGAGCGGGATCCGTGGGGTAGGGAAGCGGCAGCCACCCGTCCTGGATCGCCTGGACATTCCAGTAGTGGGCGCTCCAGTCCCCGGAAAAATTCGTCCCGGCGATCAGGCTTACGGGAACACTGCCCAAAACGAGCAGACCCAGGGTGGAGGGCGTTCGAGGCGGAGCAGTCGGGGCCCCGTTCCCTCCCCTTTCGGTCCGACGGCCGCGAACTCCCCATCCCCATCCAAAACTCGCCACCAGAGCCGACAATGACCCCGCCCCGTAGAACCCCAACCCTCCGGTGTGGGCAAAGACGAGGGTGGTGGTCACGAGAGCCGAGGATGCCAGCGCATAGCTCAGTGCGAACCGTTCCAGCGGACCCCAGGCCGGTGCGAGGTGGTGTCGCACGAGCCAACCGCTCGCACCCAGCCAAGCCGTGAACCACCAGAGGGCCCACAGTTGGATCCACCCCACGCTCCCCCAATCCTGCATCGTGTCACAGGCTATCTCCGCACCCCCCGGTCTGGCCAGGCGAGGGTCGAAACTCGGACGGCTTGGACGTGGCGCCGGCCCACCTCATCGCGCACACTTCGTAGAAGCCGTGCGCCAGCGCCCCCCCCAGACTTTCTGGCCCTCCGCAACACGCACCGTGCTCGTCATCAGCGTCGTCGCCTGCGCGAGCCTGCTGCTGCCCCATCCCGTCGATTACCCTCGAGTCTTCGATCCCGACGATGCGACCCAGGGCATCTTCGTCAATGATCTGAGTTTTCGCGATCACTTCGCGGCCAGCTTCCTGGATTCCGCCGAGTACCAGGATCGCTATCGAGCCGACTGGGCGGCCCACCGACTCCCCTTCTCCCTGCTCGCAAGTGCACTCCAGCGCGGCTTCGCCATCCCCCCCCACGCAGTGGGGGACCTGCTCTTGGCGCTTGGGGCGTGCTTTGCCCTTCTGGGATCCTGGCTGGCGAGCGTTTGTCTCACCCGCGGGACCTCGGCCACGACGACCACCCGTCTGGCGATCGTCGGCATCTCTCTCGCCCACCCATCTCTGGCCCTGCTGGCCCGAACCGGGGCCTCCTTCTACCTGTTTGCCTACGCGCTGTTCTGGGGGAGCCTGTGCTTCGCCATTCGTTACGCGGAAACCCATCGAACGCGCGATCTCGTGGGAGCGGCAGGGTGTGTCGCCGTGTTCATCGCCAACCCCTACCCCCCCATCCTCGCCCTCGTACCGTGCCTCGTGATCCTCTACGCAACCCTCGGCCAACTGCGCGAGACCCTCCGCACGCCACGAATCTACGCGGCCGTGGGACTCGCCACCTTTTCAGCCGCTTCCGGGATGGCGGTTCTCGGGATGGTCTTCGAGACCTCACTCGCCACCTACGTGGCGCGCCTTTGGCGTTTCCAACAAGCGCGCGGCGCTGCGGTGTCCTGGGCGCAACTCTTCGAGACCTCGCTCATCGACAAACTCCACAAATGGGTCGACCAGCACTTTCTCTTCCTCGTCGACGGTCTCGGGGATCCCACCCGCAGCGACATTCTCTGGACCCTCGGCAGTTACCACGCGGGATTTCTCGGGTTCCTCCCGCTGATCGCCTACGGAGCCTGGCTCGGCCTACGCAGGCACGAATCTTCGGCCCGGATCGCGTTGGCGGTGCTCGCGGGCTTCGGACTGGTGTTCCTCACCGTTTCCTTTCCCGAGGGCCGCTACACCGTGGCCCTGGTTCCCTGCTACGCGGCACTGGCCCTGACCGCACTGAGACAGATCGTCCCGAATCCCGAACCCCGACGCCTCATCCTTGCAGCGGTGCTCGGGTTGCTGGCCCTGGAGACCCAGCACGCGATCGCCCACGCCTACGGCCCTTCTCGCCAACGCATCTGGGCCCCGCCCCAAGGCATGCTCGAAGCCGTCCCGGCCCTCAACGATTTCTCAGGACAGCCGCTGGGCATCCGCTGGCCGGAACCCGTCGACTACGCGGGAGGACTTTACTTCCGGATGGTGATGGATCCCGCATGGGGCTCCATTGACGACTCCAACTTCGAGGCCCTACTCGACCGCCAGGACACCGTGCGACTCGCCAGCGTCGAACCGCCCCACTCCAGGCGTTCAGCGCACCTAGAGGCGGCTGGCTTCCGGCCATTCACACGCATCCAGACCGAAGGACCCAATGGAACGAGCCCCCTGACGATCTGGGTGCGTCCGCCCCTACGTCCCGCACGGTCTCAGGATCCGGGGCCCTCCAGATAGCCCAAAGACTCGAGGCGCTCGCGCAGCGCATCCATCAGCCCCACCTCCTCGGCACCCGGATGTCCCAGCTCCGACCGCGCCGCCAACGCCTCCTCCAACTTTTGGTCCAGCCCCTCGCGCACGCGATTCGCCCGCTGGCCCTGAATCCGAAGAGCCCGTCGCTCCCGCGGGTCCGAGTTCAAATCGAACCACATGCCACGCTGATCCCCTGCCGTGAGCAGCTTTTCCGATCGCGTCCGCAAACCCGAAACATTCCGCCCGTCCAGGCGCAGTTCCACCAACGCAGGCTCGGTGGGCAGGGGCTCACCCATGAGCAGGGGGGTCAGATCTCGCCCCTGCACACCCGCCGGAATCGAAACACCCGCCAATCCCAACAGGGTCGGCATGACGTCCACCAACTGCACAGGGTCCTCGATCACCTGACCCGCCGGAATCCGTCCGGGTGACGAGATCAGCAGCGGAACGCGCAACACTTCGTCGAACAACGTCTGAGCATGCCCCCGACTCCCGTGCTCGAAGAACTCCTCACCGTGGTCCGCCGTCACCACCACGATGCTCGATGCCAGTCGACCCGCACGCTCCAGTGCCGCCAGCAACTGGGCCATCACGTCATCGGTAAATCGGATCTCCGCATCGTAGAGTGCGATTAGGTGTTCGAGATCTCGCTTGGCCATCCCAGCGTGAATTCGCGGATTGCCCATCAGGTCGAGCCCATCGAGGTCCCCCGCGTAGTCGGGGTCGAAGCGCTGCACGTACTCCGGGGGCGCAATGTAATCGTAGTGGACGTCCCAGAGATGAACGAACAAGAAGAACGGGCGCTCATCGACCCCGTCCAGCCATTCCGAAACGGCTCGCACCGTCTCGGGCCCGGTCACATCGGCATGGGCCCCTCCATCCTCCGCTCGCGCGGCATCCCGGACATCGGCCCCGGACACGTCCGATGCGATCCTCGTCATACAACTGCGATAGAAGTCGAACCCCTGCCCGAGTCCGAAGGTCGGATGCAGGTACGGCCCCCCGAAAAACCCCGCGGTCTGATAACCGGCACCTCGTAAAGTCTCGGCCAACGTGGTGTGCCCGGGATGGAGGCGCAGCCCGTTGTCCACCAGGCCGTGGGTCGTGTCGAACATCCCCGTGAACAACGCGGCGTGGGAGGGAAGCGTCCAGGAGGTCGTGCTCATCGCGTTTTCGAAACGGGCACCGAGTTCTGCCAGGGCATCCAGCGTTGGACTCGTCTCGGGCTCGTAGCCGTAGCAACCGAGGTGATCGGCGCGGAGACTATCGATCGAGACCAGCACGATGTCGGGAGCACGTGTGCGATCCCCACCCCCCGACTTCCGGAACGTAGATTCAGGGTCTGCGGCCGGTGGGTCGCAGGCCATTGCGGACAAGAGCCAGGCCGCAGCCAGTGTCAGTCGAACCACCCCGCGCGACATCCCCGCCATGGTATCGCAGGCGAGCGAAGGCTCCCCTGCGTCGCCTATGCTGGCCGATCGGTCCCAGACCGCCGGGGGAAAGCGTCACCCACCGTGAGCCAGAGCCAACCCGAGCAACTCCACCGAAGCCTCTGGCTGAGCCTGTACGCCGCGGCTGCCCTCGCGTTCACGGCTTTCTATCGATCCTCTACGGTGGAGTACACCTGGGCGAACCTCGAAAGCCTCACGGACTTCTCCGCCCACACCCCGTATCAATACCGCATCCTGGTGCCCGCCCTGGCCCGCATCGCGCACGAATGGCTGGGCATCTCTCCTCCTGCGTTCATCTGGTCGATGACTGCCGCGACGGCCCTGGGGCTGCTGATCGCCTTTCGCGCCTACCTGGCGACCTTCATGCCCTCACAGGCCGCCAGCTTCGCGGCGAGTTGGATCCTTTATCCCCTGCTGTGGAACCAGAGCCCCATGAGCACGTGGCGGTTCTTCTACCCCTCGGACCTGCCCGCTGTTCTGCTTTTTACCCTGGGGCTCCTGACCCTGGCCCGGGAACGCCACCGAGCCTTCCTCGGGATCTTTGCCCTGGCGTGCCTCAACCGGGAAACGAGTGCCCTGTTGAGCGTGGCCTTCCTGGCGACGGGATGGGGACACAGGCCGTCCCGGGAGCTTCTGCGGGGTCTACTCCTCCAGATCGTGATCTGGGGTGCCATCAAACTGGCGCTCGGAGCCGCGTTCGCCCACAACGACGGGACCCCCTACGACTTCATGGGAACCCGCAATCTGGCGCTTTTCGCGGGGCTGTTGCAGGGCCATCCCCCCCTGGGCGTACTGACGGCCTGTGGTCTGATTTGGCTACCGATCCCCTGGACGTGGCGTTTCCAGCCAGACTTCCTCCGTCGGGTGATGTGGGTGGGCCTTCCCTTTCTCGGTGGCATGGCACTCGTCGGCAACCTCGACGAGTTGAGGATCTACGGTGAACTGGCACCCGTGTTGACCGCGCCTGCCGTCTACGGAGTCTGGGCACGGTTCACGAGTTCGGAGGTCCGCCCAGAGAACGGGAAGCCCCCCCCGCTCAGCCCTGACTGAAGCCTCCCTCCCACCGCTGCCCGCAGAAGACTCAATCGGCCTTGGAACTGGAGTCGACAGGCTCCTCCAGCCACCCGTACGCCTGCAATCTGCGGGAGAGTGCCTCGGCCACGAAGGCATTGCCGCGTTCGTTGTAGTGACCCGGCGCACCGGGGTACTCGCCCACCATGGGATCCTCGGACGAAATGAAGTGGGACGAGAGTTCTGCCCCGGGGATCCCCTGAAAATCCGCCGTCAGATCCCAGAAGGGAATCCCGACCCGCGTCAACTCACGCAGGACAAGCCCACTCTCCCGGGTCGCCCCGCCGCGCGACACCTCCGATTCGGTGGGCAGGAGGACGGCCGCCAGTTTGCTGTCCCTGCCCGCATTGAGGGCTGCCAACTCGCGGAAGATCCCCAGGATCACCCGCGCCTGTTGCGAAGAGCGGATCGCCTGACGTTGGTCCAGTTCGCCGAGGGACTGACTGAAATCGAACAGGGCCTGGACGCTTCGAAATGCCATGAGCTTGAAGGGTGCGCGACGCAGCGCGTGCATCCATCCGGGCTCGGGGAGAGGCGCGTTCGCAACCACGAGTCGCCCCTCCTCCTCCACCAGCAGCGGTTTCTGGTAGCCCGAGAACTCATCCCAAAGCATTCGCTCGAAGTCCCCGGTGGTAAAAGTGAACAGATGGATGTCGTGGTCGAGATCCGCCGCATCCCGCTGGAACCAGAGAAAGGACTGGTCGAGCCCGTATCCGCCCTGCCCCATGTTCAGGGTTTCGAGGTCCGGATGAAGTTTCTCGAGCCCACGGCACCAGGTGTGATCGTCTCCCACCCCGTACCCCATGGCGAAAGAATCCCCGGAACAGATCAGCAGAGACCTGAAACGCTCCGAGGCGAGATCACGCCGCCTCCCCCCGGACCGGAAGCCCCGTGCGTCGATGGTCAGGTCGCGTCCTGGCCCATAGAAATCCGGGAGCCGGCTCCCCGGCACATTCACCCACCCGAGCAGGGGATCGTGGTGCGTGTGATGGCGCTCGGCGATCCGGTCCTGGGGAAAGATGGCCTTCAGCGCCGTCCAACTACTGAAAGTCCCTTCGACCACCAGAAAGAACACGACCGCCACCCCCACGCCAACGACGAGGCTCCACGCCGCTCTGGTTGCGCGTGTCGGCACTTCCGTGTCTTACCACACGTGGCGCCCATCGGCGCACCTGCCCGACCCAGGTGCCCTCCGACTGCTACTCTGGGCAGGTGCGAGCCGGCAGCCGTTCCGACGCCACGCGGAGGCCTTTGGCGCTCGGGTGCACGGTCCTCGCGGCCGTCTGCCTGGCGTGCACGCGTCCCAGCACCGTGCCACCCCCGAACATCGTGCTGATCGTGATCGACACCCTGCGCGCCGATCACGTGGGCGCCTACGGGTACCCGCGTCCGACCTCCCCCAACATCGATCGCCTGGCCGCTGCCGGCGTATTGTTCGGTCAGGCCCATGCGCCGAGTTCATGGACCAAGCCTTCGGTGGCCTCGCTGTTCACTTCGCGGCACCCGAGCGAACACGGCGCCGTAGCCTTTCAGCATCACCTGGCGCCGGAGATCCCGACCCTCGCCGAACTCCTCCGGGATGCCGGTTATCGAACTCTGGGCGTGTCGGGGAACTTCGTCCACGTCAGCGAGGACACCGGGTTGGCCCGTGGCTTTGACGATTGGGTGGCCCTGTCCATGCCCGCCCGCTCCGAGGGCAACTCGATCTTCACCGACATGGACCCCGTCGGCGCGCCCGTCTACCGACGTGCCCCCACGGCACGCGAACTGAACCGCGAAGCCCTCCAGAGAGTCCCGGAAGTAGGCGAGCGCCCCCTGTTCCTCTACCTCCACTACATGGAGCCCCACTCCGCCTACGCACCGCCGGCCCCCTGGCGACGAGCAATGTCTCGTGATCCGAACTACCGGACCGGCGAAATCGCGACTTCGAGCCTGCTGAAGTCCCTGGCCCGAGGCGAAGAACCCGTCGATGCCAGGGATCAAGCGTGGCTCGTGGACCTGTACGATGCCGAGATCGCGAGCGTCGATGCGGCTCTGGGCAATCTACTCGCGGCCCTCGAGCGTCGGGGTTACGGCGAGAACACCATCGTATGGGTGCTCTCGGATCACGGAGAGGAGTTCGGAGAGCACGGCAGTTGGTTCCACGGTATTTCGCTACACGGGGAGTCGCTGCGAATCCCCATGATGTTTCGCGATTTCCGCACACCGATGGCCGGTGTACAAAAGAACACACCCGTCGATTTACTGGACGTCGCCCCCAGCATCCTTTCCCAGGCGGGGGCAAAGCGTCCGAAAACGATGGAAGGGCGCGATCTGTCCGGCGAGGGTCCTCTGCCTGAGCGAGACCTGGTGGCCGAACTCCACGCCGACCCCCCCTTCGAAGCCAACGTGGCACCGCGCAGCCACACGCTGGCCATCTTGCGCTGGCCCTGGAAGGCCATTGCCCCCCGTGAACAACCCGCCCAGATCTTCCGAATCGATCGCGATGCTGGCGAACAAAGGGAAGTCCCTCCGGAAGAACCCGCGCCCCGGGCCCTGGCCCAACGACTCGTCGACCTCTTGTCGAACCGAACCGAACCTACCGCCGCCGAGGGTCCACCCATCGATGCGGAAACACTCGAGGGCCTGCGCGCACTGGGCTACGCGGACTGATCCGCTCGCTGAAAACCTCCGGCATCTCCCGAGGGCTCCCAACGTTCAAAAAGCCCGAGACCCCGCAGCCGCTCCATCAGTTTGCGCGTGAATGCCCGCGCATCGGAACCGTTGACGTGGGAGCGGTCCGGGAGTTCGAAACGTCGCAACTCGGGCGCATCCCGAAAGTGGAGCGTCAGCGCGCTCGACTCCCGGGCGAACCGGTCCCAGTACTTTGCGCGTGGGTAATAGCGCTGGTCATAGCGCCAATAGGCGCCTGAAGTCGGGAACCGCACCACCGCCACTCGGCCTCCGCGCGCCTGAATCTCATCGATCCAACCCTCGATCCTTCGAGCATGGATCAGCCAATCCTCCGGGGTCGAGATCTCCGCTTTTTCGTAGTGGTTCCTGACAATGCCCCCGACCGACACCCCGGGAACGGCGCGCCGCAGCGAAAAGTCGGCGTCGATCGTCCGGTCGGCCCGGAACACAATCCAGGGCCGAGTCAGCTCACGTTCCGTCAGCCACTCGTCGGCCAGCTTGCGAAGCGCAACGGCGGGATTCAGGATCACCAAGCGACTCGCGAGCTCGGTTCGAAGGCGACGGGATATCCACTTCTCCAGGCGCCACTCCCGATCGTAGTGCTCGACGTAGGACTGCTGAGTCTCGAGCTGACCGGGCTCGAACCCCTCGGCCCGCAGCGACACGACGACCACACCAGCGAATTCTGAATCCCGAGCCAGGTCGCGAAGCACGGCGCCACCTTGGCTTCCGCCGATCGCCAACTGAACCATTTCCGCACCCGGAACCACGTCCTCCAGGCCGTCGCGCGACAGGTTGAACAACATGCGCGAATCGCCCACCAAGGTCACCGCACGCGGATCGTAGACTCGGTCTCGCTCCACGGCCCAGCGCTCCATTCCGTCCACCACGGAGGGTCTGAACCCGAACTCGCGCCACAGCCATTCGAGTACCAGAACCGCTCCGACAAAACAAAGCAGTGCCAACAGAATCACCCGCCAGCGAACCAGCCGACCCACCGAGCCTCTCCTCTCAGAATTGGAAATAGATAAAGGCACGATCGGTTCCTGGTGTCATTGCAATGGCGAGCCAGATAGCGGCGATCCCCACGGATTCCATCCACCACGGCACCGCAAAGCGTTCGAGCACAGAATCTTCGCGCTGGAGCCAGTGCACCGTCACGAGACCGGCCACGATCGTCAAGACCGCCAGCGGATCCAAAGCATTCGCTGGCAACTGCCGAGTCGCCTCTTCGGCGGTATCACCGAACAGCGCCGCGACCACTTGAAAGGCACGCGTAAAATCGGGAGCCCGGAAGAAAACCCACGTCACCGAAACCACTGCGAAGGTGAACAAACCCACCGGCAACTGCACCATCCACCGCTCGGAAAGCCCCCCCACGCGACCACGAAGCCAGCGCTCGGCGGTCAGGTACAACCCGTGCAGTCCACCCCAGGCCACAAAGGTCCAGGAAGCCCCGTGCCACAAGCCTCCGACCAGCATGGTCATCATCAGGTTCATGTAGGTACGCGCGAGCCCGGCGCGATTACCACCCATGGAAATGTACAGGTAGTCCCGTAGCCACGATGAAAGTGACACATGCCAACGGCGCCAGAAATCGGAAAACCCCACGGCCGCGTACGGAGAACGAAAGTTGACGGGGATGCGAAACCCCAGACAACTCGCAGCACCAAGCGCACAGGAAGAATAACCCGCGAAGTCGCAGAAGATCTGCCCCGAGAAAGCGAGTGTGCCCACCCATGCCGAGTAAACGTCCGGGGGCGCACTCCCGTCGAAGAGTGCCTCGGCCGAGGGAGCCAGCAGATCGTCGGCCAACACGATCTTCTGAAAAAGCCCAAGGCTCAACAGAGTCAACCCGATGGTCCATTGTTGAGAATCGGCGCGGCGCGAGCTCTCAACCTGGGGCAAAAACACGCCCGAACGAACGATGGGACCCGCAACCAGCTGCGGAAAGAAGGTCACGTAGAGCGCGTAGTCGAGAAACGACCCGGCGGGTCGCTCCTGCCCACGATAGACGTCCAAGCTGTAGGACAGAGTCTGAAAGGTGTAGAAGGAAATTCCCAGCGGGAGAATGATGTCCGGCGCCGCGGGCGCATAATCGATCCCCACCCCCCCCATGAGCGCCACGACATTCGAGACCAGAAACTCGCCGTACTTGAAGACCGCCAGCAGGCCCAGGTTCACCGCCAGGCTCACGCCCAACCACAGCCGCCGGCGACTCTTGCGGGAATGGCTCGCAATCTTGCGGGCTGCCAGCCAGTCCACGGCGGTGGACATCCAGAGCAGAAGCACGAAGGGCGGGTTCCACGCCATGTAGAACAAATAACTGGCCCCGAGAAGATTGAGCTTCCGGAGCCTCCAGGAGATCGGCAGGTGATGGATGGCGAGAACGACGGCGAAGAACAGAGCGAACGAAAGCGAATTAAAGACCAAGGGAACGCCTCAGGTCCGCACGGAGGCGTTTCGCAGAACCGGGTAACCCTTTCCCACAGGCGCAAGATAGCACCCGATTTGACCCTCCTCGCCGGATGATCGAGACACGGGCCGCTATGCTCAGTAAGCGAGTTGGAAGATGGCTCGGGTCACTGCCCCGGTCCGCCGAAGAGGCGAAGAACACGACATCATCCACCGAACGGGCCTCGAGAGCCCGAAGAGAAGTCGAAGCATGGGCGAAAGGATTCTGGTGACGGGGGGCGCGGGCTTCGTGGGCTCTTCGCTGGCTCTGGCCCTCAAGCGTACACGCGAAGACTCCGAGGTAATCGCCCTCGACAACCTCAAACGTCGCGGCAGCGAGCTCGCATTGCCGCGCCTGCGAGACGGCGGCGTCCTCTTCTGCCACGGTGACATCCGGCAACCCGGAGATATCGAAGCCGCCGGCCCCATCGATTGGCTCATCGAGTGCTCGGCCGAGCCGTCGGTCCAGGCGGGCTACGAAGGGGATAACCGCTACCTGATTCACACCAACTTGCTCGGCACGATCCATTGCCTCGACGCCGCGCGGCGCTTCGACGCCGGAGTGATCTTCCTCTCCACGAGTCGCGTCTACCCCATCGCCCCCCTGCGGAGCCTGCCCCTGGAAACCCGAAACCAGCGCTTCGAACTGCCCGCGGAAGCCAGCGGAGCCGGCTGGTCATGCCACGGAATCTCACCAGAGTTCCCCATGGCCGGCAGTCGCTCACTCTACGGCGCTACAAAACTATGCTCGGAGCATCTGGTGGAGGAATACGTCGACATGTACGGACTGACGGCGATGATCGACCGCTGCGGGGTACTCGCGGGCCCCTGGCAGATGGGCAAGGTCGACCAGGGATTCTTCACTCTCTGGGCGGCACGTCACTGCCTGGGCGGGCCCCTCAACTACCGGGGCTTCGGAGGAGAGGGGCATCAGGTTCGCGATGTGCTGCACGTGGACGACCTCTTCGATTTTGTAGACCTGCAGATGCGAGATCCCGACAGCCACCGCGGTCGCCTCCATTCCATCGGCGGTGGCCCAGAGAACAGTGTGTCCCTACGAGAACTGACCGACCTCTGCGAGAAGGCCACGGACCGAAAGCTCGAGATCGAAGCCGTTCCCGACACCCACCCCTCGGACATCCCCTATTACGTCGCCGACAACCGCCAGGCAACCGAGAGTACGGGTTGGGCACCCCGCCGATCCCTGGACACCCTAGTCGACGACATCGTGACCTGGATTCGGCAACACCGGTCCACTCTGGCTCCACTCCTCTCTCCCGAATCCATCGGCTCGGCCGCGGAAGGTCGATCGTGAGTCTTGCCATCGTCACCGGTTCCGCGGGCCTCATTGGAGCCGAATCCTGCCGCTACCTCGACGAGCAGGGCCTCGAGATCGTGGGCGTCGACAACGACATGCGTCGGACCTTCTTCGGGGACGAAGCGAGTACCGACTGGAGTCGCAAACAACTCGAGCGCAACCTACACCGCTACCGCCACGAGTCCCTCGACATCCGCGACGAATCCGGCATCGACGCCCTGTTCGCGCGCTACGGCCGTGACATCTCCCTGATCGTCCACACCGCAGCCCAGCCCTCTCATGACTGGGCAGCGCGTGAACCGAAGACTGATTTCACCGTCAACGCCAACGGCACCCTGAACCTCCTCGAGGCGACTCGGAACTACTCCCCAGATGCCGTCTTCATCTTCACGAGTACCAACAAGGTCTACGGCGACACCCCCAACCAACTTCCGCTGGTGGAACAAGAGACCCGTTGGGAACTACCCGACAGCCATCCCTACGGCCCCCATGGAATCGACGAGACCATGAGTCTCGACTCCAGCATGCACAGCCTGTTCGGCGTCTCCAAGGTCGCCTCGGATCTGATGGTTCAGGAGTACGGCCGCTACTTCGGCCTTCACACAGGGACCTTCCGAGGCGGCTGCCTCACGGGTCCCGGCCATTCCGGCGCCCAACTTCACGGATTTCTCGCCTACTTGGTCAAGTGTGCGGTGGACGACACCCCCTACACGGTGATCGGATACGGGGGCAAGCAGGTGAGAGACAACCTCCACTCCAGGGACCTCGTCCGAGCCTTCTGGCATTTCTTCCAATCTCCACGCGCCGGCGAGGTCTACAACATGGGTGGCGCCCGCCACTCGAACTGTTCCATGCGCGAAGCCATCACCATGGCCGAACAACTCACGGGGCGTCCCATGCGCTGGAGCTACGAAGAACAGAACCGCGCTGGCGACCACATCTGGTGGATCAGCGACGTGCGCAAGTTCCAGGCACACTTTCCCGACTGGCGGCACGAGTATGACGTCGAAGCCATCTTGCGAGAAATCTACGAAGAACTGCAGACCCGGGATTCCTGAGCCTTCCTCAACCCCGGACCGGAGCCCGCCGCGCCACGAAGAAGAACTGCGCCCCCATCACCCTCCACGCCAATGGCAGTTTGAGATAGAGGCGCACCAGGGGAAGCGGGGTCTGGCGCGCACCGACAGTGGTATAAGGCAGAAAGCGCGGGATCGATTCTTCGACCTCGAGATCCGCGGTCGCGAGTGCCTCGGCCACCGTATGGTGGGTAAACGGCAGGATGTGATCAAAAAAATCCCAATAGGCCTCTCGCGTATAGCGGAGATTCGGCCCCAACAGCAGGAGCCGCCCCTCGGGTCCCAAGACCCGGAAGAACTCCCGCAACAGACTCGTCACGGTTTCCCGGTCGGGAAGGTGTTCGAGCAGATTCGAACAGAAGACCACATCGGCCTCGCCATCTCCCACCCCCGGCATCGACACCCCCCTGGACTCTGAGAACTCCACCTCCTTGTCCAGTGCGCCACGCGACACCGAGCGCAAATCCACCCCGATGCGTCGGCGGGCCTCCACTGCATTAATGAATTCGCCCGTCCCGCACCCATAGTCGAGCACACAAGCATCTGCGGGGATCCAATGCGAAAAGAAGTCATCCACCAGCACCTTCCAGAGGTCCCGACGCCATCGGGCGTGGCCAGGATCTTCGTCCGGGAAGCGCTGCGCGTAGATGGCATCGACCCGCTCTCTCGCGTCGACCGGTTCGCTCACCGACTGTCCCCGTACTCGGGATCCCCCGGAGGAACTGATTCGCGCAAACCGACCAGGTCGCTCTCCACGGACGTGAGACGCGTTTCAAACTGAGCCAGACGATCTGCCGTGAGGGCACGTTCGGCCAGGCGCTCCTCGAGAATGTCATCGGAAATCAGAACTCGCTCGAAGAACACCTTCAACAAAGTACTGAGATAGCGTCGCCCCATGGCGACAATACTCAGGTTCGAAGCCCCCCAGGTCCTTCCGTACCAGCGAATGGGGATCTCAGCAATGTGGTAGCGGCGGATCAGCGCCGACAGGGACATCTCGATGGTGAGATTGAAGTGGCTGGACGAATACGGTCCGCATTGCAGCACCACCTCCCGCCGATAGATCTTGAACGCATTGGTCAGATCGTTGAACCGGCACCAGAACAACAGTTGGATCATCCGGTTCACGATGCGATTCACGATCAACTTACCCCGCGGATAATTGACCACCTCGCTCTCACCTCGAAAGCGTGAGCCGAACACACAGTCGTAGCCCTCTTCGATCTTGCGGTAATAGCGGACCACATCCTTGGGGTCGTCCGAGCTATCGGCCATCACCACGGCGACGGCATCCCCGCGAAAGGCTTCGAGCCCACTGCGGACCGCTCGACCGAAGCCCCCCAGCTTGGTCCTCGTGATCACCCGGACCGCGGGATCCCGAACTGCGAGCCCTTCAGCCACCCGACCCGTCTCATCGGTGCTGTTGTCATTGACGAGGATGACCTCGTAGGGGATCGACTCCGCCCCCAGGGTGCGGGTCAGGGCCTCCACGGTGGGAGGCAGGTTCTCCGCCTCGTTGTGGGCCGGAATCACGATGGACAGCAGAAGGTGTCCCGACTCGCTCACGCTGCCCCCGACCAACCAAGCAGAGATCGACCCGGGCCATCGGAGTTCGAATCCGGGTACAGGAGGTGGGTGGTACGTCTCACAATTTCTCTCCCACGCTGTGGGCCCGAACCCTCTCTTCGGCGATCGCCGGCCAGACCGTGAGCCCGTCGGCCGCGAGTCGTCGATCAGTGTACCCCGCTTTGCCCAGGGCCAGACCGCTGCCGGGCATCCAACGCTTCCTGCAGGAAGCGCCGCGGCTTGAGCACCGTCAACGCCTTCTGCCGCGGGGGTCGCCCGAACTCGGGAGGAAAGCGCTCGAAGACCCGTTTGTCCCGTGTGTAATTCGCCTCCAGAACGCTGTAGAGGACGGGGGCGTAATCGGGCAGATAGGGCATTCCGGGGAACCGAATCATGCCGCGAAGCACGAGGTTCGGAGGGTCCTCCTCCAACAATTTGCCCAAACTCACCCCACTGTCGCTCCCCGCCTGACCGGGATAGAGCTGCGCAAAGGGCCACGGGTAGAAGCGCTGAGTCAAGAAGTAGTAGAACGCCTCGTGACCGAATACGAGCAGACGTCCGTCTTCTGGAACCACTTCATCGACGTAGCGAACCACCGAATCGACCCAGGCGTAGCGCGGAGCCACTCGCATGTCGGCCGTCTCGAAGTGGAGGGTGTGGGTCATGAAGGAGAACTGCCGAGCCGAAAGCCCGATGCTTGCAACCAACAGCGCCACCGCGCACCCCGCCTCCAGGCGCAGCCACCAGGTCCGCCCCCGCCCACCGCGACCCTCTCGAAACCGCACTCCCCAAAGTGCGAACAACAAGACCAAAACCAGTGGGTACACGCTGATCACGTGGGGATAATCGGCCCGAGGCAGCGCCGAGAGAAAGACCGCAAAGCTCAGCAGCGCAAACGTCGGCAGGTCTCCCTCTTCCTCCAGACGACCCGCGCGTACCGCCCGAAACCAGCGCATGCCGGCCCACACGAAGGCAATCACGACACTCGAATAAAGGGCGCGACTGAAGGCCTCGGAAAGAAACCAGTAGACCGGGTACCAGCCCCGCGACGGGAGACGCTCGTCCATCAGGAGAGTCCAGACGGGTTCGATGTGATACGGCAACCCCGGCACCCCCTGGAAGGAACCCAACTCCCACCAGCGCAGCATCGTGGAAAAGGACAGACCACTGGTCGGCAGATACGAGACAAAGGGCCTCACGAGTCCGCTGTAGAGCATCTGCCACAGCACACCGTGCCATGCGAAGTAGCCGAGCATGGGCACCAGCAGCAGCGCCATCCCCCCACAGAACAGCGCCGCATCCCGCCGCCCTGCACTCCCCGAACGAACCGGTCCACCACGCAACCAATTCGGAAACGCGAGTGTCGCCACGGCCGCAGCGGCCAGATAGATCCCGAGACTCTGCTTCGACGCGAACGCCACGCCGCAGGCCATCCCCGCGGCCACCAGACCCCACGGCTGCGAAGCCTCGCGCTGACGGAGCAACAACGCCACGGCGACGCAGGCGGAGCCGAACGAAAAATCCCAGTAGAAGAAACCCGTCAGCGAGGGCCAGGCGAGAAACTTGAACGACAACAGCAAGATGCCGATCACCGCCGCCCGGGAGGGCCCGACCAGACGAAGAGCCATGGCGTAGACCGACAGCACGATCGTGCAGAACACCCCCGACGCCAGCCCACGCGCCACGTCGAGATGGAGGCCGAACACACGCATGGCCGCGGCCAGCGCGTAGGTGGCCCCTGGAAACGGGTAGGCGTCAAGGTCGCGGTAGTAGATGGCGCCGCGCAGGATCTTCGACGCCTGGGTCAGCAGCGCACCTTCATCGCTGGCCGGCAGGCGATAGTCGTGCATCCACGCACTCAGCCCGAGGGCGGACAGGAGCAACAGCGGGCCGAACACGACCGGTCGCAGGAGTGCGGGGGGCTCGCCTCCGTGTACGCGCGACACGCGTTGAGACTATCACGCCCGGCCATTCGCGCCGCCCGGAAGCGAAATCTCATCCCGCCCTCGTCAGCGCCGCAGAGACTCGTTCGGTAGACTCCTCCCGTGGCGATGGCCGGCGGAGACGAAACCGAGCCCCCTTCCCCCGGGAGCCCAGCACGCCCGGAGTTCCTGGCACTCGAGGCCCTCGAGTCCCAAGTCCCGACACTCGCCGAGCGCTACCAGTCCGCCGAACCGTTTCCCCACCTCGTCCTCCGCGACGCCATCCGCCTCGACCCCACCCGCGCACGCGAGTTCCCCGACGCGTCCTGGCCCCACTGGCAGCGCTTCTCCGACGGCTATCAGACCGGCAAGGCCACCTGCCGGGACCTTCGCGTCATCCCAAGCCCCTGGCGGGAACTCATCGAGGAATTGTGCGCCGCACCGTTTCTGCGCTTCCTCGAGCGAGTCACCGGCATCCCCAAATTGCTTCCGGATCCCCACCTGGAGGGCGGCGGGCTTCACGTCACCGGTCCTGGCGGCCACCTGAGACCCCACACGGACTTCCACGTTCACGAGGCGCTGGGCCTGTACCGACGAGTCAACGCACTGGTCTTCCTCAACCCCGACTGGACCCCTGGAGCCGGGGGACAACTCACCCTCCATCGCCAGGACGATCCCCATCCGAGCGTCGAAGTCACGCCCGAATGGGGAACCTGCGCGATCTTCAACACCAGCGATCATTCCGTACACGGGGTCAACCCGAATGTTGGCAATGCACCGCGCCGATCCATCGCGCTCTACTACTACACCAGCGCTCCGACAGCCGATTTCGCCGGTGATCACAGCACCCACTGGCGGACTCATGCCCGCACCTCAATCCCCGCCAGAGTTCGCGTGGGCGCCTACCGGACCTGCATGAAATTCTCACGTGCGTTCTCCATGTTGGCGCACCTGCTCAATCCCGACTTCGGGCTCCGGGCAGTGCAGGAACACCTCAAAGCGCAGCGGCGTGACTCCAAGCGCCAGCCGCCCGCCTGACGGCACGACTTGAGCGAGTCCAACACCGATCGAGGAGCGGCGAATCGACGTCGGACCCTCGTCAAAACCGTTGCGCGCCTGGCCATCAGCGTCGGATTCCTCGGTCTCGCCATCCGTCTGGCGCTTCCGGGCGACGGGCGAGCTTTGCTGCCCTCCCTGCTCGGCGCCTGGTCGGCGCCCCTGCCCACGTCCTTGGCGTGGTTCGCACTGGGCAGCAGCGCATACCTGATCGCAACGGCGCTGGCCGCTGTGCGATTCACGGTGCTCCTTCAGGCTGCGGATCTGGCCGGGCGGTGGCCCGTTGTGTTCCGGGCATACCTGATCGCGAACTTCATGGGCCTGGCGCTGCCCTCGGCGGTGGTGGGCGACGCCTACCGGTTCGCCGACGCCCGCCGCGACAGCGGCCGGGGCGCAGAGGTCTTCGGAAGCCTGGTGCTTGAACGTCTGCTCGGCCTGGCCGCGCTTTGCTCCGTGGGTCTACTGGCTGCCCCCTTCATCCCGGCCAGCGAAACAGGAACGCAATGGGCCTGGGCTCTCGTCGCAGCCAGCGCGACTCTTTTTGCAGTCGCCATCGGCTGCTTCCACCCCCTGGGCCGCCGTCTGGCGCGGGCTGCGGTCGAGGGAGTCGGTCGCCTCTCGCCGCGCCTGGGCCAGGAGACCCAACGCGTGCTGACGGCACTGGCCCATCTCTCCAGCCGGCCCCGACTCGTGGGGGAGGTCTTCGCTCTGAGCCTGGCGTGCCAGGCCATTCCCGTGCTCGGAGTCTGGGCCCTCGCGATGCCTCTCGACTCCCACGTGCCGGCCTTCTGGTTTCCGGTCATCGTGCCCTTCGTGATGGCGGTCAGCCTTCTGCCCATCAGTCTGGGCGGAACGGGAGTGCGGGAATCGCTGTACGTCGTGCTGTTCGGAATCGCCGGAATGCGACCGGAGGTGGCACTGTCACTCTCCCTCTCGATCCTCGCAGCAAACCTCGTCTGGGGCCTCGCCGGACTCGCGCTACTCGCCCGCGGGCGGCGCCCTGCTCTTTGATCTCAGCCGACCCTTGACCCCGGTTCATCCCCCTCACTACGCTCCAGCGACCGACGGGATGCAAGCCCGGGCTCGATCGAAAGCGCGACCCGAGCGATTCCGAACTGCGCCTTGAACCGGGCCGGAACGAACGCGGGAGCCGAACCGCTGGCCGAAGACGTCCTCAACTACCGCGAACTCGACACACTGGCGAATCGTCACCGAGACGACTTCAGCCAAGCGCTGCCGTTCCCTCATGTCGTCTTGGATGACTTTCTACCCGGGGAATTTGCCCGTGAGGTCGCGCGGGAGTTCGATCAGGCTTCCGATGGCTGGGACCACTATCGACACTACAACGAGGACAAGACGGCACTGACCCACCTCGATGGTATGCCACCGCGAACACGTGCCCTCGTGGACGCGCTCATTTCGCGCCCCTTCGTCGAGTTCGTTCAACGCCTGACCGGACTCGACGAACTGTTGGCCGATCCGGAGCTCGACGGCGCCGGCCTCCACAAAGTGCCCCGGGGTGGTTTCCTCAACGTTCACGCAGACTTTCTTTCCCACACCCAACATCATGACTGGAGCCGGCAGATCAACCTCCTGCTGTACTTCAACGAAGATTGGCAGCCAAAGTGGAACGGAGACCTCGAGTTTTGGGACTCCACCCTGGAACACTGTGTCACCAAGATCCCGCCCCTGTTCAACCGCTGCGTGCTGTTCCACACCACCGCCCATTCGTTCCACGGCCATCCGGCCCCTCTGGCCTGCCCCGAGTCTGTGGAGCGGAAATCCATCGCCCTCTACTACTTCCGTCAGGAAGCGAGCGCTCAACCCTTGACCTCCACCGACTACCGATCGCTTCCGGGATCGTCCCTGCGCGAGCGCCTTCTCGTGGCCGCAGACCGAACCGCCCTGCGCCTCTACTCCTTCATCCGCAGGCACACGAAACTCTCCGACGGAATCATCAGCCGATTCCTCAAACGCCTCTGAGCCCGTGCAAACCGTGGTCGCTGCTGGGGAGTTTCTGCGGGTTCAACCCGCTTCGGAAGGGTGCTCGATGGAGTCTTCGTCGAGGGTCGTGATCTCGGCTTCGAAGATGATCTGATAGGCGAACATCGTGGGCCAGGCCCGAGCGAGGACGTGATAGACGTCTGCCGCGTTTCGAATCAGGCGACTGCGGCCAGTGGACTCGAAGACGACCTCGAACGGCAGAGCCGTGCGCCGCTCCCTCAGAACATGGAACCCCGCCTTCTCCACCTCCCGCCGGAAGGTTGCGCGGGTGAACAAGTGGACATGGGTCTCGTCGAGCACTCCACGGGCCCCGTACTCGAAGCGACCCACCAGCAACGAGAGGCGGTAGAACCAAAGCGCCACGTTGGGGGTCGAGATCACCAATCGGCCCCCGGCTTTGAGATATTTCCGCGCTTCGCGAAGCAGGGGGACGCGATTGCCCAGGTGCTCGATCACGTCCGAGATCACCACGTAGTCGAACTCCCGTGCCAGCGGAAGATCCAGAGGCTCCTCGAGGTCTCGGGCGTGGTAGGCCTCGAGTTCGTCGGCCAACACGGCGGTTTCCGGGGGAGCACTATCCACCCCGACGACGCGGACGCCCTTTTCGAGAAGAGGCCTGGCCAGCAGCCCCTGGGAACATCCGAGATCGAGTACCCGAGTGCCGGGTTCGATGGCGTCCACGATCTGCATATGCGAGCCCGTCGGGCTCTGCTTGAGGGTGTAGTGCACCCCCCGGTCCACGAAGTAGCGTCCGCGACGCGTGACGTGCAGCTGGTGGAGGCGGTAGTCGATGGCCTCAGCACAAGCCAGCAGGACCTCTCTCAGCCCCCGTGCACCGCTCGCGTATTCCTGCCAGCTCGGAGGAACATCGACCTCCTTGATGGGCAGGCCGAGAGCGCGGCATTGGATCACCATCTGCGTGTCGAAGACACGTTCGTTCGCGTCCAATTGGAACGGGATCCGACGCAGCGCGTGCACGGGATAGATGCGATAGCCCGAGTGGTAGTCCTCGAGACCGAGTCCCAGTAGCCGATTCTGGAGGCCAGTTGCCACGCGATGGAGGACCATCCGGGCCAGGGGCAACCCCGGTGGACGGTGCAGCAATCGGTGAACGCGCGCCGCGACGCACAAGCTCGGGGGGCCGGACAGCGCGGCGTTCAAAAGCCCGGGCAGGGCCTCAGGTGGATGAAGCCCGTCACCCCGCATGGTGATCACGTGGTCGAAATCACGCCCCGTCGCAAACTCGAAGGCCGCCTTTCGCGCACCTCCGAAGGAGTGGTCGCGCGGCTGGCGGAGAATCGACAACTTCAACCCGAGAGCGCGACCCCTGGCATGAATCGCCTCGGAAGCTTCGGCCGAGAGGCTCGTGGCGGCTTCTTGCACCACGACCACCTCCTGCAGACACGCCACCACAGCCGGGGGAATACGTGCCAGCATGGTCCCCAGGACCTCAGACCCACCCCACTGGAACAGGCACAGGGCGATGCGCGGAAAATCGCCTGCCAGTTCGGCGCGCCGCCGTTCGAGTTCCAGCACCGGGTCGGCATCGACTTCCGGCGGCCCTTTGTCCTTCAAGCCCGTCTCCCCTGCCCCAGCCCGCTGGAGCCCAGCAGCGAGGATACCCGCCCCTCGCCCGGCGTCCCGACCGACCCCGTGCTGCCCGACCGCGCCACGTATACTCTCCCGCGTGTCCACGGATCCGGTCGGTCGGCCCCCCCCTGCCGAAATCGCCGCCATGGAGACGCCCCTGGGGGATCGAACCATCGACGTCACTGCCGACACGACGACCGGAACGAGGCCTGCCGCGCTGACCCTGGCAGCCGCCACGGCTCCGGTATTGTGGGTACGGGCAACCCTGTTGGCGCAGTCCGATACACCGGTCTCGCTAACGGATCTCTGGGGACTGGGTTCGGATCTCGCGCTCGCCCTGCTGGTCTCTTCGGTCCTGCTGAGCCTCCGCAGTACCCATCGACTGCTGGCAGGCGTGGCCGGCGGGCTCTGGGGCACTCTGCAATACGCCGCCTTTGAACACATCCACGAGCTCGACGCGAATCTGCAGGCTGTGTACGGCGCCTATCTGCTCGACCCGGTGTTCCTCACGGGCTCGGCGCTGACCCCCAGCCAGCCCGGCCTGTTGTTGGCCCTGATCGCCGTGCCGGCAGTCTTGGCAACCCTGGCTCCGCGCAGCCCGGGCGCCCGCGTCCCCCTGCTCCTCGCATTCGGCGGCGCAGGGTTGTTGATGATCCTGGAACTCCTGCCGGAGCCCGCGGGCGGACGGGGCTGGCGGGAGTTGCACTTTGCCCACCAGGCAATCCTGACCCTCGGATCACCCGCCATCGCGGCGGCCGAGGGCGAGACTCTCGAAGAATTTCGCGCCGACCTGAGGGGAACCCCCCGGTTCGAGACCGACGTGGTCCCCCTCGAACCCGGTAGCAACGTGCTGTTGATCTTGCTGGAAGGGGTCACCGGATCCTACGTGGCGCCCATTGCCGAGGCTCACGGTGTCGTTCCCCAACTCGCGCTGCCGCGACTTTCGCAACTGGCCAATCAAAACCTCGTAGCCACGACGTTCATCACCCAGCAACGACAGACCAATCGCGGCCTGTATGCGCTGTTGTGCGGCGACTATCCAAAACTCGCGTCGCAACTCGCCAAGATGACCGAGTACCTCGACGGAGGGTCCCGACGCTGCCTGCCCGCCGTGCTGGGCGACGCCGGCTATCACAGCGTGTACCTCCAGGGAGCCCCCCTGGGCTTCATGTTCAAGGATGCATTCATGGAGCGCATCGGGTTCGACGCCGTGCTCGGGGACCGACATTTCCAGTCACCCCGGATCCGCAAGAACTGGGGGGTGGACGACGGCAGCCTGTTCGAGGAGGCAACGACCCTGATCGAAGACCTCGAACGAGAGCCGCGTCCCTGGTTCGTCACACTCCTCACCGTCGGAACCCATCATCCCTTCACGCTCCCCCCAGATCGAGAACCCCGGATCGAAGGACCGACCAACCGACTCGATTCGGCGCTGCGGTACATGGACGAAAGCCTCGGGAATTTTCTTGACGGCCTCGACGCCCAGGGGGTGCTTGAACACACCCTGGTGATCATCAGTGTCGACGAATCTCGCGGGCGGCGGGCGGCGGGCGGGCGGGTGGCGAGACTGCTCAGCCAGAGCTGGGGGGTCCTCATCGCCCTTCTGCCCGGAGCGCCCGCCCTCACGGTCGACGAACCCTTCGCTCAAAGCGACGTCGCTCTTTCCATCGTTGACGCCCTCGGCATGGAAGCTTCCGCCACGCCCTTCATCGGGCGCAGCTTCCTGCGCGCCTACCCGGGACCGCGGCGGATCTTCTTCTCCAACACTCACCAGAGGCGGACCGGAGCGGTGGTGGGAGACGACCGCATCTTTCTTTGCGATGAGGCGATCAGCCACTGCGAAAAGTTCTCGGCTCCCAGCCCCGGGCTGTTCGGAGATGCTCCGGTTCCCGCAGACTTCGAGCCTGGCGAATTCGAGGATCCGGCCGCCGTCGTCGGTCGTTCCCTGTTGGGGTCGTCGGCGGGCCGCGACTCCCTGGCCTTCGAGCTCGCCCGACCCGACACCGTGCCGATCTGGGGCGTGAGCCAACAGCGGATCCTCGACGGCCAGAACCTCTACGTACCGGGCCACTCCCGCATTTCGGTTCGGATCGAGGTCGAACTCCTCGGGGACGAGGGCAGCGCTCACCTGTCCCACGTTCTCGACGACAGCAGCCAACAGGAATTCGCACGCCCGGAGCTCCCCGAGCTCCACGTCGGCGAAACGCTGAACATCGATTACGAGGTGGACACAGAAGCTCCCATCCGAAACCTCAAGTGCCGGCTTAAAGTTGCGGACAGCCGGGGAGAGAATCTCATTCTACGGATCCTGACCGCGCGCCTCGAAATCACGCCGATTCCCTCGCTACAGACCGAAGAGGATGCATCGTGAGAGGGCGACGCTGGCGCATCATCGTGGCCCCGGCGCTGGCGATCCTGGTGCTGCTGACGGGTTGTGGCCAGGAACTCGACCCACCGCCGACCCCCGACCCCGCACACGAACGCCCGCCGGACATTCTGTTGGTGGTGCTCTGCACCTTCCGGTACTCGCACATGGGGGCCGCCGGTTACCCACGCGAGACCACACCCTTCCTGGACGATCTGGCTCGTCAGGGCCTGTTCTTCGAAAACGCCGTGAGCGCTGCGAACTGGACCAAGCCCGCCACGGCGAGCCTCCTGACGGGACTGCCCCCCAACGCCCACGGCATGACGGATTTCTACGACCCGCTGGAGGTGATGCGGGGACAACTGCTCCCCAAGCGGGTGCTTCCCGACGGCGTCGTGACCCTGGCCGAGACGCTTCAAGAGGCGGGCTACGCCACTGCCGCCCGTATCAACAACGTGCACGTGAGTGAGCACTTCGGCATGACCCAGGGCTTCGACAACGCCATCGCCTCACCCAGTCTCAACGCATCGACCATGGTCGATGAGTTCGAGAATTGGGTCCAGACCGTCCCGCCCGACCAGCCGTTCTTTTTTCTACTGATGTCCCGCGACGCCCACGTGACCTTCGACCCCGACTACCGCTTCTATCGGGCCTTCAATCGCGTTGAGCCAATTGTCCCGCTCGATGACTACCCCCGGTACGTCCACAAAGTCCGGCGCTGGGTGATGCAGGCCCTCGAGTCGGGCCGCGTCGAACCCGAACTGGCGAAGCGATACGTGGACCTCTACGACGCCGAACTCGCCCAACAGGATGCCGCCCTGAGCCGACTCCCGTCGGTCCTCGAGCGAACCGATCGGGCCCATGAAACCCTGATCGTGGTGACCGCCGATCACGGAGAGCGTTTCTTCGAGCACGGACGCGTCGGACACGGCGGAGGACGCCTCGACGATGCGACCCTGCGCATTCCCATGATCCTGAGCGGGCATGCAGCGCCCAAGGGTGTGCGAGATCCGCGGGTGGTGCGCTCCATCGACCTCTTTCCCACGATTGCCCGACTGGCCGGGGCCCGGATTCCGGAAGGACTCCCGGGTCTCGATCTGCTGACCGGCAACGACACCCAACCACCGCGGGAAGCCTTTGCGAGCGCCTACGGGGACGAGCACATGGTTCGCCGGGGAAGCGAAACCTACTATCGGCGCCGCAAGGGCGGGCCGGAACTCTACGACCTCGCCCGGGACCCTGGCGAGGGACATGACCTGTCAAAACTATCCCCCGAACGGGTGACCGATTTCCAGCGTCGGGTAGACGAGTGGCTCGCCTGGGAATCGAGCTGGCGGGAGGGAGCGGAGCCGATCCCGAGCCGGCAACTTCCCGACGACGCCGTCGATGCGCTCCGTGCCCTGGGGTATCTCGAGAGCACGGCCCCATGAGCCGATCCCGGCGGGATATGGGCCTGCTGCTCGGCTTGATGCTGATCTCTTGGCTGGTGCGCGCCCTGGCCCTGGAATGGGCCTCTCCGCTGCGCCCGGCCTTCGACGA
Organism: Myxococcota bacterium; assembly: GCA_022447545.1. Taxonomy (GTDB): domain Bacteria; phylum Myxococcota_A; class UBA9160; order UBA9160; family SMWR01; genus JAKVBI01. Next base: position 79,427 of record JAKVBI010000022.1, on the reverse strand, counting down.
AAAGGCGTACTTCCACCGTGCCCAGGCCGTCGCGCATCTCGAGCAGGCCACCCTCGCCGGCATGGCCCTCGACCCCCTGGACCTGCAGCGCCTCTACTCCGATGGAACCTGGCCGCCTCTGTTCCCCGCCGTGATCGGCACCGTCATGGCCGCCCTCGGGACCGGCGAGGCCGTGGCTCGATGGGCGGTGCTCTGGATTTCGGTCCTGACCACCCCCGTCATCTTCTGGGTCACCCGTCGCCTGGCGGACCGCCGTTCCGCCCTCGCGGCCGCAGCCATTCATGCCTTCTATCCAAGCTTTGTCGCCTACGCCCACCTTCTGTGGTCGGAAACCCTCTACATCTTGCTGCTGTTCCTGTCCATCGCCCTGGCACTGGCAACCCGCAATGCATCCGGGACCCGGACGCAAATTCTGGCCGCCATCGCCTGCGGGGCCACACTGGGGCTGACGGGTCTCACCCGCGCCGCTGGACTGGTTCCCCTGCTCTGGGTGCCAGGTTGGCTGCTGATGGGGGGGGCCACACGCCGCTGGGTGCCCGCCGTGCTGGCCCTGGCCATGGCAATCGCAACCCTCGCACCGTGGGAATGGGTTTTGTTGCGAGCCGAAGGTCAACCCATCGTGCTGAGCACAGCCAGTGGCTACAACCTGCTCAAGCTCAACGCCGACTTCCCCTCGAAAGTGGCCGTCCGCAACGCCATCGCTCAACGAGCCCAATCCGATGGCGTGCACCCCAGCCGCGCCGGGCGCGACCTGGCCCTGGAGGCCATTGCCGCCGACCCCGCGCGTTTCCTGCAGCGATCGTGGTTGCGCGCACGACAGGTCTGGGCTCCCGACGACTTCCTGATCCGACACCTTCTCCACGTCTACTACCCCGCGTTGTCGACACCCGCGATCTACGCCGTGGCAACGGCTTTGGGCCTCGGACTGCTGGGGCTACTCACGTTGGCCGCGCTCGGCGTCACGTCGTCGGTGGTCCAGCGGAGCGACCAGACGCTGCTGTTGGGACTGGTCGCCCTCAGCTTCGTGGGGCCCCTCGTCTCCATCGGCAACGCGCGAATGGGGCTCCCCCTGCTCGCCCTGCTGGTGCCCCTGGCGGGCGTGGGCGCCGCACACCTGCGTGCACCGCGCAGTCTCCGGGCCCGGTTCGCGATCCTCGCAGTGCCCGTGGCAGCCCTCCTCAGCATCGTGACCCTGCCCGCGGCCCGGGCCGCCGCGGGGTTGCGCAGCGGCTACGTGTCCAGCCACTACCGGGAGCTGCATGACCCGACGGGTTGGTTGCGAGCGCCGGGCAGCGCCACCCTAGACTGCCTCAAGTTGCGTCGCGAAGACTCCCGCCCCGGCCAACTGCTCGAACTCCGCCTTCCGGACAATGGCTACCGGTTCCACGGCGACTCCCAGCCCACGCTCCAATGGGACACCGCGCAAGACCGTAGCCGTGTCCTGGACGTGACGTCCGAAGCACCTACGGGACCCGTCGTATTGGAGATCACCTCGCCCGGGCCAGAACCGCAGGTACGCCTCGAACCCATTGACCCCGGGCACCTGCGAGTGTGGCGAAGCACCGGCCTGGAGGGCATTCAGGTGCGCTGGTGTGGCGTGCGCGCAAGCCACCAGGGACGCGAATTCTGAGGGGGCTGCCCGCCAGCGGGCAAAGGCCCGTCCTTGGATAGAATCCCACCATGATGCTGGGAACGGGGGCCGTGTCCGTGCGGGCGCTGCTGGGCGGATTCGTCCTCGCCGCGCTGACCTGCATCACCTACCTGCCCTCGCTACCGGGCGAGTTCCTGATCGACGACTACGACTACGTGGCCCGAAATTCCGTGATCGCGGCACCCGATGGCTGGCTTCGAATCTGGCTCGGATCGGAGTTTCACGACTACTACGCGTTGACCCACACCAGTTTCTGGCTCGAGTGGCGCGTCTGGGGCGATGACCCCGGCGGCTACCGCAGGACCAACATCGCGCTCCACGTGCTGAACTCACTCCTCGTCTGGCGCCTGCTGTGGCGCCTGGAGGTACGCGGCGCCTTTGCGGCGGCGCTGCTGTTCGCCCTTCACCCCGCCAACGTCCAGGCCGTTGCCTGGATCTCCCAACGCAAGACGCTCCTCGCCGCCAGTTTCGGCCTGATCAGCATCCTGGCGTGGCTCCGCTTTCGGGCAGGGGAACCGCGGAACCTCGCCGCGTACGCGGTGGCGCTGTCGGCATTTCTCTTCGGGCTCCTCAGCAAGCTCTCCGTGGTCGTGGTGCCCTTCGCACTCCCCCTGATCCGTTGGTGGAAAACCGGTCGACTGCGCGGCGACGACCTGCTGCCTGTTCTTCCAATGATCCTGTTGGCCGGATTGTTTGGAGCCAACGGCCTGCTCTACGAGAGCAACAACCCCATGTCCGGCCCCGACTCTCTCGCCGACCCCAGCCTGCTCGGACGCGCGTCGATGGCGGGCCGTGCACTCTGGTTCTATCTCGTCACCGCCTTCTGGCCCCACCCCCTGACGTTTCTGTATCCCGCCTGGGAACCCGCGGGAAGCTGGGTCGCGGCCGTGGCGCCAGCCGGCGGATTCGCGGCCCTGCTCGGTGTCACCTGGTGGGGGCGCCACGCCTGGGGGCGAAGCCCCTTCGCGGTTCTACTCTGGTTCGTACTGGCGGTGGCGCCCGTCCTCGGCTTCTTGGATTTCGGTCACCTGAATTTCGCGCCCGTGGCCGACATGTATCTCTACCTGGCGCTGCCTGCGTTATGCGCTGGGACCGCCGCCGTTTTTTCCCGCCTGGCCGAACGAGCGGGCCCGGCCGTCTGGCTGATCCCCGCCCTCCTGATCGCCGCCGAGATCTCGACAGCTCGTCATCAGGCGAGCCTCTACGAGGATCGGGAACGGCTCTACCTGAACACCCTCGCCATCAACCCGGGCTCGCGTCACGCCCACAACAACCTGGGAACCGTATACCTCCGACGGGGCGCCTTCGAACGAGCACGCCACCACTACGAAAGGTCCCTGGCCGCAGAAGCCGAGGTCAATACACACGCCAATCTCGGCCTGGTCAGCCTCGCTCTCGACGACCTGGAGGGTGCCGAGCGTCACTACCAGAACGCCCTCGCCATGGCGGCCGACCACGCCGACAGCCATACCGGCCTGGGAAACGTGGACCTCGCCCTGGGCAACGACGCAGCGGCTGAGGATCACTACCGCCAGGCGCTCCAATTCGCCCCCCACCATGCCGGGGCCCATGGGAGACTCGCGGACCTGCTCCAACGGTCGGGACGCGTCGACGAGGCCTACGAACATCTCGCCGGTGCCCTGGAGGCCGCCACGATACAAACTACCGACGCCGCCGAACTGTCGGAAGCGCACCAGGCCGTGGGAGCCCACCTCGCTGACCAAGGAGACCTCGACGCGGCAATCGAGCACTTCCAACGCGCGGTACGCCTGACCCCGGAGCAGGCCAGAGCGCACGCGAACCTGGGCCTCGCCCAGTGGAAGCGCGGAAACCTCGAGGCGGCCATGGCGAGCCTGGAGGCGGCCCTGGCCCGGGACCCCAGCCACGCCGCGGCACGCGCCCAGCTGGTAAGAATTCGACTGGAACGAGACGCCCAGCGCAGGTCGCCTCGGCCACCCGAGGCGGTTGAGCAGTGAGTCAAACCACCGTCCATCGCAGCCGCTGGCCCCTGCTCACCTGCAGTCTGTTGACACTGCAATTCGCCGGGGCGTTGTTCTTCACCCTCGACCGCAGCCCTGGGACGGACGCTGCCCTCGTCGGGTTTCCCCTCGACGACGCTTGGATCCACCTGGTGTATGCCGAGAGTCTCGCGAATTTTCAGGGCCTGTCGTACAACACCGCCCAGCCTGAGGCGGGCTTCACGAGTCCCCTGTGGGTGTTCTTGCTCGCCCCCATGTTCTGGCTCGGACTCGGCACCGATCCAGCACTCGCCGTCGCCGTAAAACTGCTGGGGGTCCTTCTAGCCGGCGCCTGTGGTTGGATGACGGCGCAGCTCGTCGACCGCTTGACCCGGTGCTTCCCGGCTGCCGCACTGGCCGGGGCTGCAGTCGTCACCAATCCGACTTTCGTGTTCGACTCCGTTTCCGGCATGGAGGTGGTTCTGGCCGCAACCTGCCTACTGATCCCGATCCTGCTGCTGGCGCGGGGGCGGCCGCTCTGGGCGGCGGCGACCCTGGCCCTCCCTCCCCTGGCACGCCCCGAGTGCGGCATCGTGGTTCTGCTTGCCCTGCCCCTGATCGCCTCCCAATTGAGGGAGGAACGTGAGCCATGGCTTCGTTGCGCCGTGGCCTTCGGTCCGCTGTTGGGCGCAGGAACGCTGTGGCTGGGGTATTGCTGGGCGGTCACGGGACACCCCTTACCCACCACCTTCTACGTCAAGGGCCTCGGGGCGACCGGGCTGCCGATGGCGGAGGCCCTGGTCTGGAATGCGCGTTTCGCATTCTCGGCGCTCGGCAGTCTGAGCCTCGTCGGTTTTGGCGCAGGCGCACTGCTGATGATCCTCGGGGCTCGGCAGTTGATTCGACTCGGCGTCGACTCTGAACCTGCGAGCCTCCGTTACGCGAGTCTCCTGACCCTACTGGCGCCGTTGGGCCTGATCGCCGGCATCCTCGGCACCCACTCACTCGGCGATCCACGCTACTTCTACTGGTCCCGATACCTGCACCCGGTGGTCCCGCTGTTGGCCGTTTGGTTGGGCCTGGGTGCGGCCCCGCTGCTGGACCCTCGTGGCGGCCGGCGCACCCAACGCCTGGCCCTCTGTCTCCTACTCGGAGCGCCGATCGTACTGGCCATCCCCTCACGGGCGGCTTCTCTGGCAGCCACTTACGCCTGGAACAATCAGAACATGCTCGAGGTGCAGGTCCGCCTCGGCGAATGGCTACGCGGACACACCAACCCATCGGATCGCGTGGCCACCTTCGATGCCGGGGCCGTGCGTTTCGTGGGACGACGAGAGACCCTCGACCTTGCGGGTCTCAACAGCCACGCGTTGTTGCGCGATGGACCCGCCAGAATCGCTGAATTCGGGCCGGATTATCTGGTCGCCTTTCCCGGGGACGTCGACGCGGATTGGATCCGCACCTGGGGGCTGAAGGAGCGTTTTCGACGCTCGTCCGCGCCCTACACCATCGCCCCCAACAACGTGCAGGCCTCCATGGCCATCTACGAGATCAGTCAGGTGCCGGCCCCAACGGCTCCCTGACGAGTTCGAGCCCCCACACCCTCACGGCCTGCCCTGGATCGAGGGCCACGAGGCTCACATCAATCCCCTGTGCCTGAGAACTGGAGACCTCGAAGGTCAGGCTCCCGCCTCGACCGCGCGCCTCCCAGGCGCCCCCCTGGGCCGGCCTGGCCACGATCTCCCAGGGACCCCCATCGGCCTGGACGCTCAGAAGCCAGCGCGCCGCCCCGGGCAGCAGCTCCAGATCCCGAATCCCCGCGGAGGTCGTGGTATCGACCGCCACGAACCACGCACCCCACGGGTCCAAGCGGGCCACGCTGTCGGGGTTGGCGCTGAGCCAGTAGGCGGGGACCTGGATGTGATCCTCCGCCCGCACCCATCCGAGGCGCCCGTCCCGGCGGGCCCAGATGCGGGTGCGGAACACATGGGGATCGTCACCCTCCAGGTGCAGCAGCCGATATTCGGCGGCGAAGCGAGGGTCACGAACGAGCTCGAGGCCACTTCGAAAACACGGCGTGGCTCCGCCTGCTGGCGTACAGAACAACACCAGATCGGGTTGCCGCGACAACACGTAGTCCCCATCGCCCAGCTCGTGGCCCAACCAGCCTCGACCGAGATCCGGCGGTGGATGCTCACCCAGGTAGCGATCGTTGAGGCCCAACATGTCCACGGCGGGGAGCCCCGAGAAGAAGGGCAGCGTGCCCGAGGGGTCGACGGCGATGAGCGGCCGCTGCTCTCCGAAAGCCCGGGCCAACAAGCGGCCCACCACCTCCCCGTCCCACTCCCAGGTTTCCTCCCGGGCCCGTTGGTTCTCGAAGGAATTGGCCTGCAATCCCGCCAGCCCCCCCAGAGCCGCCAACGTGGCCAGCCAGGGGAGCCAGGGCCGCTCCGCCCAGCGGTGGAGCGCAGCCCGCAGCCCCTCCACACACGCCAGGGACAGCAACACCACCACCCCGACGAGGTGTCGGTAGGCGGGAAACGTATCGCCTCCCACTGCGATCACATATCCGCACCAGACCCCGAGACACACCCCGATCACTCGCAGGCGGCGGGCGGAAACCGCATCCCCCAGCGCAAGGGTCGCGAGGCAACCGGCCAACAGCACCATGGGAAAATGTTCCCCGAGCCCCGAGGCCAGGTAGACCAGGCCTTCGAACGCCCGGGAAATCGAGAACGCCAGTTTCGCATTGGCGGTGTTCGGCACCCAGGCCCCGTAGTAGCTGAGCCGGAAGGCCGTCTGGAGCGCCACGAACACCGCACTCGAAGTCCCGATCGTGAGGATCGCTGCCCATCGAACCCGCCCGAGTTCAGAGAGACTCATCATCGCGAGGCAGACGGCTGCCGGAAACAACACCCCATCTGGGCGGGTCCAGCACAGCAGCCCCAGGGCGAGTGCCGGTGCGAGGGCGCGCCTCGCCACTTCGCGCGCCGACTCGAGGCGAGGCGGTTCGAGCAGGGGGTACACCCCCACCAGTCCCCAGGCCAGGAGTGCCGCCAACAGCGGTTGTTCCAGGCCGCCCACGGTCCAGGCCCCCATCGACCCCGACAGCGCGAGCAATCCGCTGGCGCCCAGGGCCGGTAGCAGATCCGAAACGCCGGTGGGCCGAGCTGCCCTCAACACCGCCGCCAGGGTCGCCAGAGCCCCCAGGACGCCCAACCAGCGCAGGGCCTCGATCAACCCCACTCCCAACGACCCCAGACCCGCGGCCGCCAGAACCCAAAGCAGATTCGAATAGCCCTCGACGCGTGGCCCCTCGGTCCATGTCAGGCCAAAACCGTCGAGCAGCCTCTGGGCGTAGCGCAGCGAAATCAGCGCGTCGTCCGACAGGAACGGCAGGTAACTGCGGGCGTGCAGACCCCACACCAGAGCCGCCCCCAGGAACACCCCCACCGCGGCTGCCAGACGCCTCGGAGAGAGAGCGGCCTGAGATATGCTACGACCGACCCCCATGGCGGTCGAGTGTATGACCCGTTGGGTATTGGCACGCAAGTGCGCGGTACAGCTATCCCTGTCCTGGGGGGTGGTGGCCTGTACTGCGCCCGCAGATCCCCCCTTCGAGAGCCGCCCCCTGCCGTTCTCCAATCAACCGGTGGAGACACGCGCCAGAGCGCCAGAACGGCGCTTCATCGATCCTCAAACCCTCCCCGAACCCTTTGCCACGGTCTCGGCGACTCGCAACATCCAGGTACGCCGCCCGGGCGGAATTCCTGTCCTCTACGCACCCCCGGGTTTTTCGGTCCAAGCCTGGGCGAGCGGGCTATCCGGGCCTCGTCGGGCCCTGGCTCTCGCCAACGGCGACGTCATCGTGGCTGAATCCTTCGGCCTGAAGGTCTCGATTCTGCGAGACACCGATGGCGACGGTCGTCCGGACCGACGGGCCGATCTACTCGAAGGCACCAGCCGACCCTACGGACTCGCCCATTCCGATGGCTGGCTGTATGTGGGTTTCGAGAATGCCGTGGTGAGAGCGCGCTTCGAGCCCGGAGACCTGGGAATTTCGAGTGAGCCCGAGGTCATTGCTTCCCTGCCCGGCGGGGGGCACTGGACCCGGGACCTCGCCTTCTCAGACAATGGAGCCACCCTATTCGTGGGTATCGGCTCCCAATCGAACTACAACGGACAGGGTCGTGAGCCGCCGAACCGTGCCCTGATCCTCGCTATGAACCCTGACGGCTCGAATTCGCGGGTCTACGCCTCGGGCCTCCGCAACCCCTCGTCACTGGCGATCCAACCCGACACAGGTGACCTGTGGGCCGCCGTGACGGAACGCGACGGTCTGGGCGACGACCTCCCGCCGGACTTCGCAACGGCGGTCCGATCCGGCGGCTTTTACGGGTGGCCCTGGGCCTACCTGGGCCCCAACCCCGAGCCCCGCCTGTCCGAGCTGGACCCGGAAGCCATCGCCCGAAGCCTCGTTCCCGACGTACTCCTGCCCCCCCACGGCACGCCTCTGGGCGCAGCCTTCTACCAGGGCGATATGTTTCCCTCCGGCTACGACGGCGACCTCCTGGTGGCCCTGCACGGCTCCTACAACCGATCCAAGCGGAGTGGCTACTCGGTCCTACGCATTCCCATGAATGAATCGGGTCGCCCCGAAGGTGGATTCGAGACCTTCATCGATGGCTTCGGCGGAGGCCCCGGCCCCGTCTGGGGTCGCCCCACGGGCCTCACGTTGCTTGCCGATGGATCCCTGCTGGTGCTCGACGATGGTTCACAGCACATTTGGAGGGTCACCTACCACCCACCAGCCCCCGTGGGGTCCGAGCCGTGACCCATGCCAAGGAACCGGGGGCCGATGACCGATTCGCCCCGCCGATGCGCCGCGACCGGTGGCTGCTGGGTTTCACGGGGGTCCTAGCGGCACTCTTCCTGCTCCAGTTGCTCGACTTCGGCTACGGGCGGGACCAGGGGATCTACGCCGTGGTCGCGGATGCGGTCCAGCGCGGCGAGGCCCCCTACCGAGCGGCCTGGGACTTCAAGCCGCCAGGCATCTACCTCGTCTTCGCGGTCGGTGAAGTGCTGTTCGGCCCCGAACAGCGAGCCGTTCGGATCCTCGAGGCCCTGCTCCTGCTCTCGATCTTCCCCGCCTTTGGGCTGTTCTCGAGACGCGCCGTGGGACGCTGGGAGCCCGGCGCTCTCGGAGCTGCCATGGCGGTTTTCGCCTATGTGCCCCTCGAGTACTGGAACACCGCCCAACCCGAGGGGTTTGGAGCTGCCCTGTTGGCCTGGGCGCTGGTCTTTGCCACCCAGCCGCCGGGAAGGGGAGCCACCAGGAACTGGCGAATGGCAGGGGCCCTGTACGGGGCTGCGGCTCTGCTCAAACCCCCGCTCGGCGGAGGTATCGCCGTCAGCATCGCCTGGGTGGCCTGGCAACGTTGGACTTCGGCATCCAATTCTGCACCGGAGCCCGCCCGAACCCGCGCATGGGGGGCACTCCGTCCGCCCCTGCTCGCCTTTTCGGTGGGCGCCGCGTTCCCTCTCCTGATCACCCTCGCCTACTTCGCCTTCAAGGGGGCACTCTCCGATCTACACCAGGCGCTTTTCGTGTTCACCCCCCATTACGTCGCTCTCGACTTTCACCCCGACCGCCTGCCCATGCTCCTCGGCCGGGCAGCCTGGGAGTGGCTCATGCGCATGACGCCACTGAACCTGATGGGCATCGTCCCCTTCGTGATGCTCCGACCGTTGCACCCCGGCGAGCGATCCGCGGCACTCCATGTGCTCGGGTTGATCCTGATGGCCCAGCTCGGCGTCGCCCTCCAGGGAAAATTCTTCCACTACCACTTCGCAGCGACCTTCGTGCTGACGGGGTTGTTGGCAGGCTGGGGCTACTGGAAGCTTTGGCTGCTGGTCCGCGAAGCGTGGTGGAGTGTGGCCGTGGCGGCGGTAGCCCTGGTGGCCGTCTTCGCGACGGCCGCGCCAGGCACCGGCACCCTGGAGGAATTCTGGATGCGGAGTGCTCAACGCGGCTGGGCCCTGGGAGCCCCTCAAGGACGCCAGGGAATTCGCGAGCACCTCTACGCAGAAGGGGATGTGGACACACCGGGCAACCACCGCGCCGCGCAATGGATCGAAGCACACACCCCGGTGAACGAATCGATCTACATCTGGGGCTTCCAGCCGGTGCTCTACGACCTCGCGAAGAGACGGCCCGCCTCACGCTACATCTACAACCTTCCCCAGCGCGCCATCTGGTCGAGAGACGCGGCAAGAGGCGAACTGCTCGCGGACCTCGAAATGGACCCACCCGCTGCCATCGTCGTCATCCACTCCGACCGGGCCGTGTTCGAGACGGTCGCCCGCACTCCGGTGGACAGCGATCACGCGCTCATGGAATTTCCCGAACTCGAAGCCTGGATCGAGAATCACTATCGCTTTGCGATCCGCATCGGGGACCTCGAGATCTTCACACGCCGGGCCAGCGAGTCATGAGCCCTACCGCGCGCAATGCCTCGCACTGGGCCCTGGTGCGGTCGAGGGACCTGCTCATGCGGGGAAGCTGGCTGCTCTGGGGAAGCCTATTCCTCTGGGCCTGCACGGGACCCGAGATCCCCGAGGGCCGCCGAAACATTCTGCTCTTGACGGTGGACACCCTGCGCGCCGACCACCTCTCGCGCAATGGGTACGATCGCCCCACCACGCCATTTCTCGATGCCCTGGTTGCAGAAGGCGTGATCTTCGAAAGTGCAGTCACTCCGAGCCCACGCACCACCCAGTCCATCGCCAGTCTGTTTACAGGCGTCTATCCCCCGAGCCATGGCGTCCGCACCCTGTTTGGCCGGCTTCGAGACGACCTGCCCTCGCTCCCAGAATTGGCCCGAGCCCGGGGCTACCGAACCGTCGCGGTGGTCTCCAACCACATCCTCGGACCTGAACGCGGTCTCGCTCGTGGCTTCGACGTCTACGATCACGGCCTGGACACCCGCGATGCAAAAGCCACCACCCGAACGGCCATCGAGCAACTCGAACGAACCCCCGACGGGACTCCCCTCTTCATCTGGGTTCACTACATCGACCCCCACGTTCCCTACTTCCCACCACCCGAGCAGGCTCTCGCTTTCGATACGGGCTACGAGGGTCCCTACGCCCTCCGTTTTGGAACCACGCCCGGCGGCACGGGCGAGAGCGCCTACCCGCCCGAACTCGGGAAAGTGAAGTCGGTCTACCGCAACACACTTCCCGAGCGTGTGAACGAGCACATTCGCCGCCTCTACGCCGCGGAAATCCGCTACACCGACAATGCCATCGCCGAACTCGTGACCCGGTTCAAAGCCGAGCGCGGCCCCGACTGGTTGATCGTCTTTGCCGCAGACCATGGCGAAGAACTCGGAGCCCACGGGCTTCACTACGATCACGGAGACAGCCTGTACGAAAGCGTGTTGCGTGTCCCACTCGCCATCATCCTCCCACGCAACGACCCGGCTGGAGGTCCAGCCAGAGTGGACGAAAGGGTCTCTCTGGTCGACGTCCTGCCGACACTCGTGGAGTTGCTCGACCTCGGTCTACCGGCCGCGCAAACCCAGGCACTGGACGGGCGATCGCTACTGCCCCACTCCGTGCGCGACACCCGCCAACCCCGAGCCACCTATGCCGAGAGCGGACGCAGTTTCTATCCCCGCGAAACCCCGCGGCGCGTTCGCTTCGACGTCGCAGGCAAGCTCCGGTCCGTGACCCTCGAAGACCACAAGCTCATCTATACACCCGGCCTCCCTGAAGCTGATGCCTACGAGCTCTACCAACTCTCCTCAGACCCGAACGAACAGAACAACCTCTATCGAGTCGACCACCCGGCGCTGCCCCGCCTCCGAGCCCAGCTCGACACGTGGCTGAGCGCTGACCCCATGGACCCCTCGAGCGAGCCAGATACCCGCGACGTGCAGGCCCTGCGCGAACTCGGCTACCTGGAATAACCCCGTTCACGGGCGCAGATAGCCCAACTCGCGAAGGCGGGCCTCTTCCTCCGCGTCGAGCACCCCAAAGGGACTCGCCGAGACCCCATCCAGAAGACCCTGCTCCGACGCCTCGCCCGGCCGCCCACCCTGCCCTTCCAGCAACTCCACCAAATCCATCGCTCGCTGGGCATAGGCGGGCTCCTCCCACAGATTGCGTTGCTCGCCGGGGTCCGCCTTCACGTCGTACAGTTCACGCTTCCCATCTGAAGACCAGATCAGTCTCAGCCCACCATGCTCGACCGATCTCAGCACCCGAAGGAAAGGGCGAAGGCGATCCGAGTGTTCCTCGAATTCACCCGGTGTAAACAACGTCAACGCCTGAGCGGGACGAAAGTACTCCGCATAAACGGCTCGCCCGGGATCCACGGGAGACCCGAGAAGATCGCGACCCACGCCCCCAGGAGGCAAACCCGCCGCGGCCAGAATCGACGCGAACACGTCCACAAGGCTGACCGGTGCCTCCACCACTTCACCTGCGCGGCTGTCATCGGGCAAAACGAACACAAGAGGAACCGACACGGTGCTTCCATAGAGGTTGAAGACGTGGCGAAAGTGGCCGTGGTCCCCCAGGTTCTCTCCGTGGTCGGAGGTGACCACCAACACGGCGTTGTCCAAGCGATCCGCCCGATCCAGTGCGTCGAGGAGTTCGCCAAGCAACGCGTCCGCGTAAGCGACCTCCCCGTCGTAGAGGTCTGACAACCTCCGAAAATCAGCGTCTGAGATCGAGTTCCTGTCGAGGTAATAACGCGACGCCTCGAAATCATCCCTGAAGGTACCGTCGGCCTCGGCGGCGGAGAGAAACTCGGCCCGAAAGGGCAGCGGCGGATCGTAGGGGCCGTGAACTTCCATGTAGTTCAGAAACAGGAACACCGGCTGGCTCACCGGGACGTCGCCCAGAAAGCTCAACACAGCGTCTTGATTCGGGTGGGTGCGACCCTCACGTGCGGCAGGTCGCCAGGTCTCGGCGAATGCGTCGAAGCCACGGGACAAACCGGTCCGAGAACCCACCAGCGGATTGGCACTGGCCCCAAAGGTCGCATACCCGGCGTCGCGCAAGCGCTCCGCCAAGGTGGGAATTCCCGGTTCAAGGCGAGCGTGTTCCTGATGAGCCCCATGCTGGAGCGGCGCGAGGCCCGTGAACAGGGATGCGTGGGCGGGCACCGTCCAGCTCGAGGTCGAACTCGCGCGATCGAATCGAATCCCCCGCTGCGCCAGGGCATCGAGTCGTGGAGTCGTCTCACGCGCATACCCATAGGCCGACACCCGATCCGAGCGAAGGGTATCGATCACGACCAGAACGATGTCGGGCGGCCCCGAACGCGCCGGCGTGCAGCCCAGCCCGAAGCCGCCAAACAGCAGACAGAGCAACACCCGTAGGGCCGCGCTGCCCCGCCTCTCTTCGAGCCACCGCCTCGGACGAGTTCCGCCGGAGTTCATCGCCGCCGCATCGAAATCATTGCCTCCGTCCGAGCCATCGCCCCATGCGACCGCACCCACGAACGCGTTGCCAGCCAGCCACCCCGCAGACCCTTGTGTCGCCGATCCTCACGGGTCCGCACCAAACACCTTCGATGGATGGCTTGCTGAGAGCAGGGTATCCTTTGCTCCCGACCCGAGTCTGCGGTTCGGACGATCGCGGGCCGACCGCGATCCGAACTCCAGCGCCACCGACGCACAGCCGCTGGCAGGGGAACCACGTGCGATGAACCGAGACAGCACTTCGTCGAGCCTTTCGACTCGACTGCTCGGTCAGTCCTTCGTCCACCCGATCTTCGACTATCTGATCATCGGCGGTGGATTGAGCCTTCTCGTGATGCTCTGGATCCACCACGCCGGTCGCCTGCATCTGAGCATCTCCTTTGGTGACGACACCATTTCGCTGATGGCGATGCTGATCTTGCTCACCAACAGCACTCATTTCGCTTCTTCGACCGTGCGTCTCTACACCAAGCCCGGCGCCACCGAAGACATGCCGTTCCTCACCCTCGCATTTCCTGTTGTCGCATTCCTGATGCTGACGCTCTGCATTTTCGAAGCCGGCACGCTGGGGCCCCACCTGCAATCCCTCTATCTGACGTGGTCGCCCTTCCACTACGCGGCCCAGGCGTACGGACTCGCTGTCATGTACAGCATGCACTCGGGCTGCCGTCTGCGCCCCCTCGACAAGAAACTCCTGCGCTGGGTGTGCCTCCTCCCCTTCCTGCTGGCCATCGTGCAAGCCGGCGATGTCGGCATCGGCTGGCTGCTGCCGCGGTCCGTAATGATGGAACCACAGGTCATCGAACTACTCCTCACGACCCAGAAGATCCTAACCGTGCTGATCTTCGCCTCTCCCATCGCACTCTTCTTCTGGGTCTGGCGCCAATCAGGCATGCCCATGCCATTCATCAGCCTGCTCGTCGTCATCACCAACGGCGTCTGGTGGGCCACGCTCTCCTATCGCGATGCGTTCGTCTGGGCCACGGTCTTCCACGGGGTCCAATACCTCGCCATCGTGACCATCTTCCACCTCAAAGACCAGCGCAAAGCTGGAGATCCGCGCAGTGCCGTGCATCATGTGGCCCGCTTCTACGCCACATCCCTCGTGCTGGCCTATGGCCTCTTCGCCCTGCTACCCCACGCCTACGTGCTGGTCGGATTCGGATTCGTGGAGAGCATGCTTCTCGTAGTGGCCGCGATCAACGTTCACCACTTCATCGTCGACGCCTTCATCTGGCGCCTTTCCCGTGGCGGCAATCGCGCCATCGTCGAACAAAGCGTACCCGCAGCCACCTGAACGTCCTGCAAACAGGGAAACACCGAGCGTCTGAAGAAACGAAGGAGTTGGGATTGCAACCCGCTAGCCCCCGCGTCTCCCGCGAACTCAAACGCCTCGCCCTCGGCCTCAGCGCCGGAATCTTTGGCCTGGCGTTCCTGAGCGGTGCCTACGAATCGTTCGTGCTCGAAGGCGAGGCTCCTCGACTCGCACTCAGCTACAACTGGTGGCTGAAAGAACTCGCAGCCAATGGAGAGACCGAGCGCCACATCCAGCAGATCCGTATGGCGGCAGACCTCGATCACGGCAACAGGCCGACTTCCCACCGCACCTTGGGTCATGCCTTGATGAAAGCGGGGCGCTACGAGGAAGCCCATGCCTCGCTGGTCGAGTCCCTGACCATCGAACCCTTCTCGCCCCACACGAACTACGCATTGGCTCAACTCCTGGTCGAGAAAGGTCGCATTCACGAGGCGATCGACCGCCTCGAATTCACGCTCTCGGTGAGGCCGGGTTTCGCGCCCGCCCGAGAATTCCTGACGAACCTTTTGGAGTACCGGTCCGAGAGGGAGCGAGCGCAGATCGAACAGGCCCGTGCCGCCCTCGAAGCTTCGCCGTCGGACCCGGTACGACTGAATCTGCTCGCCTGGCTCCTGGCCACTCATCCAGACCCCAGCCTGCGATCTCCTCCCGAAGCCCTCGACCTGGCTCGGATTGCAGCCGAGGCCAGCGACCGAAGCGATGCGGCCATTCTCGACACGCTCGCCGTGGCCGAGGCTGCCAACGGAAAATTCGGGGCCGCTCGCGCCGCGGGTCTGGCGGCCCTGAAGCTCGCCCGAGAGAGCGGCGATCCCGAACTGGGCAACGAGATCGAGCGCCACCTCTCGAGTTATCGACGGGGAATCGCTCCGGTGTCCGATCGCGTCGACTGAGGTGGTCGCTCCACCGGGGGAGCGTCCCCCGAAGACCGCGACGGCATCTCCCTGACCAAAAGCTCCAGATCCGCCCGGGCGCCTCCATGTTGCGGCACGAGCCGAAGAACCTCCTGATACTGTCGAATCGCTTCGTCCCTGCGGCCCAGGCCCGCGAATGCCCTTGCGAGAAACATATGCGTCTCTGGCCGCCCGGGTTCGATTCTCGCCGCCTCCACCAACTGGCGAGACGCCTCCTCGAACTGGTTCGTGCCCAACAACATCAGCCCATAGTTGTACCGGCTGCGGCGATGGTCCGGGGCCAGATCGAGAGCCGTCTCGAACGCCACAGCAGCCTCCTCAGACCGACCCAGCTGCGCGAAGGCGGCCCCAAGATCCGCCAGCACCTCAGGGTCCGCCCCTCTTGTCTCCAGCGCTCGTTCCAGGTGGCGCTGCGCCTCCCCCGCCCGGCCCTGGTGCAGATAAAGCCGCGCGAGATTCATATGCGCTTCAAAGAAATCGGGGGCAATCGCCAGTGCCGCGAGTTGATGGCCCTCGGACTCGTCAAACCGACCCGCCATAGCCAGGGCCGTGCCCAGATTCGATTGGGCCCGTACGCTTCCCGGGTTCTTCGACAGCGCGTCCGCCCAAAGCGACTCCGCGGTGAGCCAAACCCGGTTGCGTTCGAGTGTTCCAAGCGTCAACGCCAGCGTCACCACAATCGCCAGACCATCTGCGACACGTACGCGAGCTGGAGTTTTCGCAATCCAGCTGTACCAGACATGGGCGAAGGCCAGGCAAACCCCCACCAACGGCAGGTAGGTGCGATGCTCGTACATCATTTCGAGAGGGAGCACCGATGACTCCACGACGAGTTGGAGCATGAACCAAAAGACCCCAAAGGACAGAAGCGGTCGGGATCGTGCCCACCCAACCGCGAACCCCACGCCCGCACACAGGCCCAGGATTGCCAGCAGAGTCGTGAGCGGTTCCACGAGTGAGGTCGAAACTTCGACCTCGTGAATGAGGCTCAAGCGTGCGGGGTGTGGAAAGGCCATCAGTCCTGCATAGGCAGCCACCACACGCGGCTGGGTCAGGAGGCGTTCACCCAGAGTGAAGTCACGGCGCGCGTAACCCAGGTCCGGCCCGTAGACGAGCACGGAATAGATCGCCCCCCCCACGAGAACCAGTGGAACGGCCAGGCGCACAGCGCTGCGCTTCATCCATGCGCGGTCGAGATCGCGAAAGAAGAAGGCCTCGTAGAGCCACACGGCGACCGGAAGGGTGATGGCGTTTTGCTTGCAGCCCAGGGCCAACAGGCCCGAGACCACTGCCCCCGCGTAGGGGATGTGTCGCGCGGAACCGGGAGGCTTCTCGCGCCCCCGGATGTACAAAAGGAGTGCCGAGAGATAGAAGAACGTGGACAGGCTGTTCATGCGCTGAATCACGTAGGTGACGGACTGAACCTGGAGGGGGTGGACGAGAAACAGGAGTGCCGCGAACCAGGCAGCACGCTCTGCGATGTTCGGACCCAGGCCGCCCACCCTCCGAAACGTCGTGCGGGCAAAAAACTGCACCAGGAGTGCATTGAGCAGATGCACGACGACATTGACCAGGCGGTAGCCCGAGACCTCATACCCACCCACCCGGTAATTGAGTGCGAAGGTCAGGTTCGCCACGGGCCGATTCGAAGGACTCTCGAAAACGGCCGCACGAAAAGAGTCGAGATCCACCTCCTGCCACCGAATCGCCGGATTTTCCAAAAGGTTGCGTTGATCGTCGAACGCGAAGGGCGCGTGCAGAACACCCGAGTAGGCGATCGAACCGAGGGTGACCAACGCCAGCAGACCGAGCCACGCACCAGCGCGACGCCTTTCGATAGAGCGCCCCCGAACAATTCGCGTCATGATGTGGCCATGAACAAGTCGAAGACCGACGGCCTTCCCTTCGCAGGACAGTATATCCGAGATCGCAGGATCGACTCCTCAGCGCAGGACCTCCAACGTTGACGAATCGCCCCGACCAAGCGGGGCAATTCACCGTCCTCGTGATGGTGATCCTCGGTGCCGCCTGTTTCGGCCTCTACGAGAGCATTCTCGAGGCCCCATTCACCTTCGACGACTACTTCACCATCGTGCACCAACCCGCCGTTCGCTGGTATCAGATCGACCTCGAAACTCTCTACAACACCGTCGTCGTCCCCTACAACCAGCGACCGGTCGCCAACATCACATTCGGTCTCAACTATTGGTTCGGCCAATACGAGGTCTTCGGCTACCACGCGGTGAACGTCGCGGTCCATTTTGCAAACTCCCTACTCGTGTACGCCTTCGTCACGGCGACTCTCCAACGTTGGCGCTCGCTCCCGAACCAGTCGGGCCCTGCTTTCGACCCCACGAGCATGCGTACAACGGCACTGTTCGCCGCGCTCTTGTTTGCCGCCCACCCCCTCCAGGTCCAGTCCGTCACCTACGTGATTCAGCGCATGAACAGCCTGTCCACGTTCTTCTACCTCTCTGCACTCCTGCTGTACATCCGGGGGCGCGAGAAGCCTCCCGGTTCCGCGCGCCACATCCCCTACGCGGGGGCAGTGGTCTCGGGCCTGTTGGCCCTGGGCTGCAAGCAGAACGCCATCACCCTTCCGGTCGCCGTGTGGCTCTACGAGGCCTTCTTCTTTCGCGATCTCGACCGCGCATGGATGAAGCGCAGCGCTGTGCGCCTGGCCGTTCCACTGGTTCTCGTAGGGGGGGCGATCTATTACGTGCTCGTCTACGGGCCGGACCTGGGTTACGCGCGCCGTGACTTCACCCTGGGTGAACGCCTCCTGACCCAACCGCGTGTGGTGGTCCAATATCTGCTGCTCATCCTTCTTCCCGATCCTTCGCGAATGACCATCGCACAGCATGTAATTCCTTCGACGTCCCTCTTCACCCCCCCAACGACCGCCGGATCGATGTTCGTTCTCCTATTGCTTCTCGCCTGGGCAATCCCCCTGGCTCGACGTTGGCGAATCTTCTCCTTTTCGATCCTGTGGTTCTTCCTCCACTTGGTCGTCGAGTCCTCGATCCTGCCGCTGGAGATGATGTTCGACCACCGGACCTACCTTCCCCTGGCAGGTGTCGTTCTGGCACCCGCTTTCGCATTCGCGACCGGTCGGGAGCTCTTTCCGCGCTCTGCGGTCGTTGGTGCGGTTCTCGTGGTGCTCGTTCTCATCGCAGGAACCCTGACCCGCAATGCAACGTGGCAAAACAACATCACCCTTTGGGCCGACGCCGTCGAGAAGAACCCGCAATACGCTCGGGCCCACTCGAACCTGGGAATGTCCCACAACGGTGAAAGCCGTCCTTTCCAAGCCATGGTCCACTTTCGGGACGCGCTGGAGAAGGACCCCAACGACGTGCCCTCCCACCGCAACCTGGGAGCGATCCTGAGCGAGATGGGGGACCAGGACGGAGCACTGTTGCACCTACAGGAAGCGGTCCGCCTGATGCCTGATGACTTCCAGGCCCAGGGAGGTCTCGGGCTCGCCCTCTACCGAGCGGGCCGGACCGAAGAAGCCATCGAGCATCACGATGCCTCTCTGGCCATTTATGCCGACGAGAGGGTCATCAGCAACCTGGCCAAGATCTGGGCTGAACAGGGCGACAGCGAAAGAGCCATCTTTCTCTTGGAATTCGCACTCGACCGCAACCCCGAGTACATCCCGGCGCACTTGAATCTCGGGGTCGAGAGGCTCAAATCGGGCCAACTGAGCAAGGCCGCGTGGCACTTCCAACGGGTGCTGGCCGAGGTCGAAGATGCTCAAACCCACGCGCACCTGGGTGCCGCCCTCTGGGAGATGGGACATCAGGCCGACGCCCTGCAACACCTCGGAACCGCTCACCGCATGAACCCCGAAATCGAGTTCATCACCAACGACCTCGCATGGATGCTTGCAACGATCCCCGACTCCGGCCTCCGGAACCCGCCACAGGCAATGACCCTCGTCCAGCGCAGCCTCCAGAAACACGGCGCCGACTTCAGCACCTTGGACACGCTGGGCGCGGCGTGGGCTGCTATCGGAGAGTTCGATCTCGCCATCGAGGCGGCAGAACAGGCGGCGGAACTGGCACGGCAGGACAGCGACCTCGAATCCGAAGCCGCCATTTTAGAACGCGCCGACGGGTACCGAAAAGGCCGCCCATACCTCGAACGGGTGAACCCGACGCCCTGAGTTCGTGGGCACGCCCTCCCATCCGACCCTTTCCCCATGCCCGAAAGGGGCGGCCCCAGACGACCTCCTTCAACCCCGATCCCGCTTCACTTTCGGCGAATGAATCATGGTAGTATCCGGCCTGCGCAACGCTATCGGCGCTTGCCTCGTGCACCTCAAGTGCGCGATTCGAGGAATAGATGCACCGCCCGACACAAAAGATTCGCCCGCTGGTGGGCGGCGTCCTGCTGATCTTGGCCCTCTCTCCGGCCTCGGCCGAAGACGCGAATCCGAAGAAAAAGGATATGTGGTCCGGTTGGACCCCCTCGGTGACCGTTGGCGTAGGTATCTACTCCGCCGACCTCGTCAGCCGATTCTTCGGCGGCTTCGCAGGCGACATCCAGAAGACCGACTTGACGCTCCCCAACACCGGCACCGACATCTACGGCGTGAGCAACGCGGCGTTCTGCGACGGCCGGTTGAACCTGGTCGGCGCCGACCCCTGTGTGCTTCCTTTGGGAAACACGAATTCGGCGAGCCTCGCGGGAGCGGTGGTTCCCCTTTCGCTCGAATTCCTCTCCCCGGAGATCGAGCAGCTCGCGGGAAAACCTCGCGCCTTCATCCACGCGGGATACGGCTTTCCTCAGGGAATCGACAAAGAGCTCGGAACGGTCCGTGCGATCAAAGAACTCAACCCAACGGGCACCCGCGTAGACCCGATCGGCAGTACGGAAATCTTCGGTATCGCCGACGCAACTCCCAAGGGACTGTGGTGGGTCGGAGCTGGCCTTTCCTTCGATGTCCCCCTGAGTGAGTACAAGGTCGCCATCAAGCCCTCCATCAACTACTACGGCGATCGAATCAAACATCTGGTGAGCTACAGGGAGCTGCTGGCCCAGTACCCGACACCCGGCACCACCCCCATCACCGGAGCCAACCAGCAGCGCTTCAAGCAGTACTACTCTCAGACCGACGTCTTCCACGCCCTCGCGCCCGGTTTGGGGTTGAGCGTCGACCTCGGACGACGAGGCCCGATTCTGATCGGCGTGTACGCCGACGCCCTCGTCCCCATCTACCTCAGCAACCGCACCATCGGCTTCAGCCGAATCAGCACGGCAGTTCCACCCAGAAACGAGAACTCCCGCGTGCCTGCCCCGACGGGAAACGATGCGGCACGGGTGGGCGTACCGGGCCGAGGCGAACTCAGGCAGACCTACGATCGATACTCGATCGTGGCACACGCCGGCCTGCGCTTTAGTTGGGTGGGCGACCGCTGACCCAACGGAACCAATGCCCCACCCCGGGTGGAGCACCACGGCCTCTCCGCCCGTTAGGTACACTCTAGGGCGCCCCGCCCAGCACTGACCATCACCTTCTTTTCTCAGGTCGCGTAACCGAGAAACCGTTTGGCACTACAGGCTCCTCCGGCATCCACCATCGGGGCAGGATGAGAACGCATGACCGGCCACGGGAGACAGGCGTCGCGGGATGTACCAATCAGATCCGGGTCAGAAACCGGACTCGCTGAGGTGGCGCTGGTTAGACCGCCTCACCCTGGCAGCCCTCTTCTCGGCTGTCATCGCCCTGTCGGTGCACAAAATCATTGCCGTGGACTTCTGGTGGCAGTACGCCACCGGCGGCTGGATCCTCGAAAACGGGTTACCCCGTCTCGATCCCTTCAGCTTCGCGTTCCCCGACCGACCCTGGATCGAACTACGCTGGCTCTATTACCTGCTGATCCACGGGATCGCCGCCGTCTCTGGACTCAACGGCCTGATCCTGGCAAAGACCGCCCTGATCGTGATCGCATTTCTCGTACTGGCGAAGACCATGAGGGCAGGCGCAACTTGGGTTCGTCCGTTGGGTCTCCTCTGTGCCCTCATCCTCATCTATCCGCGGTTGCGTCTACGTCCCGAGGTCATGAGCTTCTTGTGGCTTTCGGCGACGCTGTTGTGCCTCGACCAGTACAAGCGACGAGGTCAAACCGGTTGGCTGCTCTCTCTCCCACTCATCCAGATCCTCTGGGCCAACACCCATACGCTTTCCATCCTCGGACCCGTTCTGCTCTGGACCTCGGTGATCTGCGAAGCCACCCAGGGAACCCTCGCACACAGGTGGAATGTGTTAACGGGAGACCTTCACCCCGTACGGGGTCGGCGCCTCACTGCACTCACGGCAACGGCCGTCCTGCTCTCTCTGTGCGGTCTGGCCACCCCCTACTTCCTGGATGGCGCCCTCTACCCCGTCACCCTCTGGCAACAGATTCAGGCGGGGAGCGACATGAGCCTGATGATCGACGAACTTCGCAGCCCGCTGCTCGACGGTCGCCTGAACTTCCAGTTCATGGCCTATCTGGGCGTGCTCTGGGTGTCGTCGGCCTCCTTCCTGCTCTGCCCCCAGAGGTTCGTCCTCACCCGACTGGCCTGGTGGACGGGTTTTCTCCTCCTCTCTCTCCTATCGACTCGTAACGCATCCCTGTTCGGAATCGTGGCCGGCGTCGTGCTCACCGCGAACCTGAGAGAATGGCTCACCGCACCGCGGGAACTCTCTCCGGCACCCCGGTGGCTCTACGACGGCTTGCCAGGCATGGCCAGAGCCATCACCTTGACGCTCTCGCTGGCGCTTTGCCTCTCCGCGGCCACCAACCACTTCTGGCGCTCCCAACGCATGCCCCATGCCTTCGGCTTTGGGGTGGTGGAGGAGCGCTTTCCGATCCGCGCCTGGGCCTTTATCGAGGAGCAGGGGCTCCCCCGGCCCGTCATGGGAGACTTGAGCGATGGGGGGTATCTGCTCTATCGCGGCGGCGAACGGAGCGTCTTCCTGGACGGGCGACTCGAGGTCTATGGTCAGGACCTGCTCGGCAACCTACTGACCCAGTTGGAGACGCCCGAGGGCTATCTCCAAATCCTCGACGAACAGGGTCTGAACACGGCGGTGTTACGGCACCTCTACCGGATGGATGTCATCGCAGCCCTCGAGCAACACCCGGAATGGATCGCTGTCTACTTCGATGAAGCCTACGCGGCCTTCGTGCGACTGACACCGAACACCCAGGCCAAGCTCCAGGAGTTGGCGATCGACTGGAGTGACCCCATTCGCCCGCATGCCACGCCACCGCGCTTCGACACACCGGCCAATTGGCTCGATGGAGTCTTCCCACAGGTTCCAGACGCCAGCGGCGTCGATAGCATGGCAAAACTGCTGATCACCATGGGGTCCCTTAGAGCCGCACGGGACGCCTACGAACAAGCGGTCGACCTACGCCCCGACGACCCCCACTACTGGCTACACCTGGGCTTGCTGCGGGATGTCCTGGGCGACCCGGTGGGCGCCGGCGACGCTCTTTCCCGGGTGGAGCCGAAGACCCTGGAACGACCGGACGTAAGAGCTGCCCATGAGGTGCTCAACCGCAAACGAGCCGCCAATTGCCAGAGCCGGATCGCCCGTCATCGAGAGTCCTCCCGACCCGAGACGCGCCCCCCGGACCATGGGTTCGACCTGGGCGCCTGCTTCCACTTGATGGGCGACGTCGAGGCAGCACGACGTGTCTGGACCCAGGTCATAGAGAAAGCCCCCCACCACGCACAAGCACAGGCGAGCTTGGCCCGCCTGACGGCGGCGCCGTGAGTTCGCACCCCTCGCAGCCGCTTCCCGGCGGCCTGACCCTCCTGCTGATCAGCACAGCGCTTCTAGCAAGCGGCATGTTGTGGGCCCTGGGCGGCGAATCGGACTATACGGTTCACGCGAGAGAGGCCGAACACTGGGCTCGCCACGGAACCACCCGGATCCCTCTTCCCAATTTTCTCTTCGCCGGTCTGACCGCGCTCCTTCACCTCGCGGTTCCCGGGCTGTCGAGCCTGAATGCCGCCTTCGGAGTTTCCCTTTTCGCACAACTGCTCCTGGCCACCCTCCTCTATTCGCTCCTCGAACAAAGCCGGACCAGGGCCCACGGTCTTCGAGCCCCCCTCGTGATCGCAGGCCTGACCTTGAGCCTCATGCTGGTCATGCCCGTGAACCTCTTCACCGCCGGCGACCGCAACCTCTATCACGGGTACGTCGCCATCAGCGCCCACCACAGCCCCAGCATGGCCCTCCTCAAACCCCTCGCCCTATGGGTCTTCATCGCGGCTTGCCGATCCCTCGAACCGGGCGCACACGTCGGCCTGGGACGAATCATGGGGACGGCGGCCATCGTCATCCTCGCCACCCTCGCGAAGCCCAGTTACACCATCGCCCTGCTCCCCGCGCTTTGCGCCGCGGTCTTCCTAACTCGACGCTCGAAACCGCTTCCCGACCTGCGGGCATTGGGGATGGGAATTGCTTTTCCGGCTTGTGCCGTGCTCGCGTGGCAGTACCTGTACACGTACTCAGCAGGTCAGGCCGCCCATCCGAGCCACACCCCCAGTTCCATCGAATGGGCGCCGCTAGCGGTCATGGGCACCCTGTCCCCTGACCACCTCGCGATCAAGTACGCAATGTCGATTCTTTTTCCGGCCCTGGTTCTGGGAGCCTGGTGGAGCGAAACGCGACGCAGCCGCTCGCTGATTCTCGCCTGGTCGACCTTCGTGGTGGGTTCCCTCTACGCGTACCTGCTGGCAGAAACGGGCCCAAGGAACCTCGATGGGAATTTCCTCTGGTCGGCGCAGATCGCATTGTTCCTGTTGTTCGTCTGCTCATTGCGCTTCCTGATGGACAAGGCCGCGCTCCCCGACGTGTCGGCCCCGGGAACGCGAATTCGCGTCCGCGTGTGCGGGGGCGCCTTCGCGCTCCACCTCGCGAGTGGCCTTTTCTGGTATGCGGTGCCACTAGCCCACCGCATGGACCCCACCTTCCCCCTACTCCGGGAGTGGTTCTGACCCTGGCGAATCACTCGGTCGCAATCCTCGACCGGCCGCGTATGCAACACCGATCCGATGGGCGTTGGCCATGATGGTGTAGGTCGAATTCTGGGCGGGCAGATCGGGCAACACCGCTGAGTCCACAGCGAACACGGCCTCCGCACCCTGCAACTGGCCATTCGAATCCGTTTCCAGCACGCCGGGGCTCGCGGTCATGGGGAGTCCTCCCGCCAGGTGCCCTCCGCTGTGACCCGCTGGTGTCGAACGAAAAGGGGTCCACACAGGCACCAGGCCCAGATCCTCCCGGTGACGGCGCAGGAAACGCATCAATTCCCCCACTCGTTTGCGCCCCTCGGCGTTGCGCTGCTGACTCAACCTCACTTCGGCGACGGGGTCGTCCCCCACGACCCTGGCCTCGATCCGTGCTGAACTCCGGCCCGGCAGAAAGACGAATCCCAACATCAGACGTCCCATCTGTCCATCGATCCATCCCTGCACCGCCTTGGGAAGAATCGACAGCAGAGGCCGAAAGCGCTCAACCACCTGGGAACTCATGGCGTACAACTGGACGTGGAGGGGCTCCCCCTCCACCTCGATCCGCAGCGCCAACTCGTTGAGACTGAAACGGGGGGGTGCACTCGACACCGCGGTTTCCGCTCTACACCAAAGAGGAACCAGATACAGATCGTTGTCGAACAGGCGCACCGGTCGATCCAGATACCCCAGGGACTGTGCCGCAATCCGGAGGCTCGAGAGGGTTCCAGCGGCCAGAAAAACCGCGCGATAGGTTTTTTCCACCCGCTCCCGCCCTTCGACAGCAAGCGCCTCCACGCGCACCCCCGATGAGTCCTCGACGAAACGCTGGACCCACAGGCCGCCCTGATAGCGAAACGAAGCGTGCTCCTCCAACCGTTCCAATGTCCAATCTGCTCGGTAGATCGAGTCGTAGGGACAACCCGAAAGGCAAAGCCCGCACGAGCGACAACCGACACCGGTTTCGTTGTCTTCGCTCCGCACGGCGAGACGCGCTCTACCCGCGTGGACACCCAGTGCCGCCAGGCGATCCCCCCGAGACGCCCAGTGATTGGCAAGGCCCCGGGCCGCTTCGTTGAGAGGCAGACTGCCCGAGGCTTTGCCGTAGAGGGGGTAGACGCTGCTAAGCCCGTCCTCGATTTGACTCAGAGACAGGATGCGCGTGGCCTCCGTGTAATGGGGCGATAGATCGACTTCGGCCAGGGGCCAGTTTGTGAACTCACCCTTCGCCAAGGGATAACAGGCCGCTCCCCAGACGTTCGACAACCCCCCGCGCGCCAGGGATCTCGCCAGGGGCGCCCCACCCGCGCGGGCCGGGACCCCCCACCCGACATCCTCGAACGCAAAACCTGACCCCAGCCGCAGTTTCTCGGTGACATCGAGCAGGGGTGCCTTCCCCCGCAGGACGTCGAGCCAGTGAAGCAACGAGGCCTTGAAGTCCCTCCGAGCCCCCACGGACTCCAAGCGCCTCCGGTCTTCCGGGCCCGCCGACTCCTCCCTCAACGCCTGGGCCAGACTCTCCGCCTCGGGATCGATGACGTGTCCAAAGTCGAGCATCTCGACTTCGACCCCTCCTTCGAGCAACGCACTAGCCACGGCCACGCCCGACGGACCCGATCCAATGACGGCGACCGTCACGAAAACACCGCCCCACCCGGATTCCTACCGAAGAAGCAACGGATCGCGCGAACGTTGCGTTCAACGTCCTCGACCCCGTACCGCGGATAGGTGGGCAGCAGAATGGTGGAAGCCGCCGTCAGCCTGGCCTGGGGACAATCCCGGGCGTAGGCCTCGAAACACGGCAGGTCGGCACAATTTCTC
The DNA here is from genome assembly GCA_022447545.1 of Myxococcota bacterium. Lineage (GTDB taxonomy): Bacteria > Myxococcota_A > UBA9160 > UBA9160 > SMWR01 > JAKVBI01. The sequence continues at coordinate 53,253 of JAKVBI010000022.1, read as the reverse complement.
AGGTGCTGAGCAGCAACATCACAACCCGAACGCATCATGTGACGGATCAGCGCTTCGCGGTCTTCGAACTGAACGGGGAAGTAGCTGTACGTGTGAGATCCATCCTCCCGCCACGGAGGCAACAAGAGCGCATCCAGATCCCCGAGCCCCTCTTGATACCGACGCGCGTGTTCGATGCGAACGGCTACATCCTCATCGACACCCTCCATCCGATCGAGGGCCACCTTCGCCTGGGCAGAACGCATCTGCACCATGTACTCCCGGGGTTCTCCTTCTCGCGCCAAGGGATTGCTTTCGACCGTCACACGACTGTTGAGCCAGCCAATCCCGCGCAGGTACCCGAAGCGAAACAGGGGGAACACCAGAGGACGGAAGAGCGGTGGCCAGGTGGCCAGGTCGGTACTCGCCGCACGGCCCATCTCCCCCAGAATTTCTCCGAATGGTGTCGCAGGGTACGAGGACCTCGCACGGCGCCAGCCATCCGCGGCCTCCTGGTGAGGCGTCACCAACATCCCTCCGAGAAAGCTCGTGAGATTCTTGTACATCCCGAAACTGAACACCCCGGCATCGCCGAAACTTCCTACGGATCGTCCACCCACTCGAGCTCCAAACGCTTGAGCAGCGTCCTCGATGAGGGCGATACCGCGCGCAGCACACCATCTCGCCATGGGTTCCAGGTCCATGGCAAGACCGTGAAGATGCGTTGCCAGCACCGCTCCCGTGGACTCTGTGATCGCCGCCTGGGCTGCCGCAGGATCTAGATTGCAGGTCGCACGGTCGATGTCTGCGAACACGGGCACCCCCCCGGCACAGATCACCATGTTCACAACTTCGTGAATCGTGTAGGGCGACAAGACCACTTCTCGTCCAGGCTCGACGAGTTGGCGAACGGCCAGAAAAAGACCCGTTCTCGCACGGGCGGTCGCCACGGCGTGGGGGAGTCCCACACGCCGTGCCACGGCATCTTCCAGCCGAGGAAGGGCGTCTCCTACCGAGAACCCCGATAGCGCGCTCTCCCGCACGAGCGTCCAATAGCTGCGGGGCGTGGTGTAAAGGCGAAAGCGAGGTGAAGGACCAACCATCCCAGTTGCTTGCCGCGCCGAACCATCACGACGCTGGATCGAGCGTACCACCCGCCCTGGACCCCCGCATGACTCGCCTCAGTCCAGGTACCCCAGGCTTCGAAGCCAACGCTCGTCGTCACCGTCGAGAACGCTTTCACCATCTCGGATCGGCGCGTACTCGCGGGCGAGTTCCGTGTCTCTGAGAACTTGTTCGTCGAGCCGAGACCGAAGTGCCCTCACCCTCTCCGGCCGTTCCACACGCGATGCTGCCCCTCCCTGGGGGTCCCGCTTCAGGTCGAACAATTCAACCCGGGAATCTTCCAACCCGACGACCAGGCGATACCGATCGTCCGCGATGGCACGACGGCGATGGACGGCATCCCCCCCCACCACCACGTCACGCGCGCCATCTTCCCCCCGCAAGAGAGGAACCATGCTCCGGCCCTGGAGGTCATCAGGGATCGTCACTTCGAGATATTCGAGCACCGTGGGCAGCAAATCCTCGTTCGACACCAGGGCCGACACTCTCCGGGGTTTCACCCCTTCCGCATCGGGCAACTTGATCAGGAGAGGGATGGCAAGGGTCTCCTCGTAGGGTTGTCCGTGGAGAAACCGGCCATGTTCTCGAAACGCCTCCCCGTGATCGGAAGTCACGATCACCAGTGCCTGCTCGAAGATCCCTCGCTGCTCCAGAGCGGCGAACAAACGACCGAGTTCAGCGTCGAGGTAGGCCACACCCCGTAGGTACAACTCGTGGAGAATCTCCATCTCTCGCTGCGAGAACTCCCTGTCGGAGCGATCCGAATCGATCAAGAATCGGGTGGCACACACCCCCTCGTCACTGCAAAAGGTGGTCTCGGCAACGGCCAGGCCCTCGCGGTACTCATCGGGCGAATCGTACGGAAGGTTCCGCCAATCCGAGTGGGCATCGAGCAGATGCAGAAAAAGAAACAACGGGGAGTCCGGAGGCCTCTCGTCCACCCACTCGAGTGCGCGATCGATGGCACGGTCGGCAAACGTATCGCCCGGCGGAATTTCTCCGTAGTGGTCGAATCCGCGATCGAACCCATACTCGCCCTTCATCCACGCGTTGGTGGAAACGCCAAGAGTTGCGTAACCCGCTCGCTCGAGGAACTGAGGTAGCGTCGTCGCCTTCGCGTTCAGACGATCCCCTCGCCCCTCCATCCCGTGAACCGCCGGTCTCAAGCCGGTAAAGAGTGTCATGTGGGACGTCAGGGTAAAAGGCACAGGTGCGTAGGCACGGGTGAATTCAACACTGCGGGTAGCCAGCGCGTCCAGATTTGGAGTCACCGGCCGACCGTCCGAAGTTCGAGCACCGACTGCATCGCGCCGCAGCGTATCGAGGGAGATCAATATGATGTCCGGGCGGGGGGGTGCGGAAGGTCGACACGCAGTCCAACTCCCCACACCCACCCAGAATGTCGCAGCCAGGCAGAAGCACATGCCCCGAAGAATTCGCCCCGGGCCATTCCTCGAGTTCCGACGAGGACGAAAGCTCACCTCAGCCCGTCCCCCCACCGATTCCATTCCAGACGTCCACCATCACCGACCAGGAACGCGGCAACGGAATCAGGACGAAAGCGACCAGGGTGATCGCCGCACCAACTCTCTGCCAACGAGGGAGTCCGCCCACCCCGCGCCCCATCGCCATCAGAGGACCGATGTAGATCGCGAAGAGCGGCAGCAGCGGAACATGAAAGCGCGGAGTCGCATTCGCGATCAGGTGCACGCCCGTCACGTAGAGGACCGCGAGCACCACCAGTGGTTTGAGCCCTCCCCCTGGAACCAACCACAATGCCGCAATTCCAAGCAGCATAAAGACGTAGTAGCCACCGACCTCAGTCACGACCAGAGTCACCGCACCCGACGGGGAAGGCTTCACCCAGCCCTCTTCGAGAAATCGAAGTGGCTGACTGCGAACGTTGTAGAGCCCAACTACGCCCCGTATGCTTTTCTGAAAGGCCCACCAGGGTTGATGATCGGCAATCAACTCCAGTGCGATCTCTTGCCACATGGCGTCGTATTCCGGCCCCGACATGGACACGACTCGATCCTTCAGGGCTTCACGCTGATCATGGCTGTAGCTACCCAGATACCAATCATCGTCGGGATAGAAATTCCCCATGGCGATCGGGAACCAGCGATTCATGGAGATCAGGACGAACCCCCCGGACTGGAGATAATTTCGGGCCGTCCACGGCAAAACCACGCAGGCCAGACCCAACGCACAAGCAGCGAGGACCGAGGAGGCTCGGGCCGCTCGGGCTCGCTGGCGCCAGGCCATCCAGACCAGAACCACTGCACCGAAGTAGACCCAGACCTCCTTCGTGAGAGCCAGCAACCCCAGAACCACTCCGCACGCAAAGGCATCGCGCCCACGCCCCATGCGATCGAAACGGTCCGCACACCAGACGAAGACCGCCATCAGGGGCGCTGCCAGAGCCTCGGACCAAAGGAAATGACCATAGTGGACCAGCGCTGGGCACAGTGCCGCAGCCAGTCCGGTCACGAAGGCGGGACGCGCACCGTACCGACGGTCGCAAACGCGGAACAAAACACCCACCGAGATGACCGAGAGCAGAATCTGTACCCAACGCACAGCATCCAGCGATGGCCACAGCGAGATCACCCACCCCATAAACAACGGATACAGCGGGGGGCGCCATGCGCTATCGTGCCCCTCTCCGTTGGCAATGGCCTCGGCCAGATGCACATAGTAGGTCTCATCACCCGCCAGATGAGCGCCAGCGAACTGCTCGAGAGCCAGCCAGCGAACCCACGCCGCGACACCTAGAGCGACACAGAGCAGCGTGTTCGACTCAGAGCGCGGCGTCAAATGGCTCGGAGTCCGGCAGTTGCATCGCTGCCGTTGTACGCACACCCAGGCGCGCAACGAAGTGCATCGAACGTTCCAACAGCCACCTCGACCCCCATGGATAGAGAGCGAGCCGTGAATCCCATTCTTCGACGTGTAATTGCAGGTCGCCGAACGCGCGGGACCAGGTTTCCGGCGTCCAGTAGTTGCACGGCACGTCGACGCCGTGACGTAGGTTGGAGAATCGATCCATGTAGGCCAGGGTCGGTGCCGCCAGCGCACCCTGCAAAGTGTGGTCCTTCAGAACGAGGCAGCGGCTGGCGACCCTCGCCGCCTCGGAGAGCAGCCGAAAAGGGTCGTCGCTGTGATGGACGACATCCACCATCATCACCACATCGAAAGACCCATCTGAAAACGGCAGAGACACGCCGTCGAAAGAGCTCACCGGAACGTGAGTATCTTTCCGAATCAGAACATCCACCCCGGTCACCGCAACATCAACGCACTGCTCCGCCAGTTGACTCGTCAACAAACCATCGCCGCAACCCACATCCAACAGACGAGATGCCGGTGGGATCAATCGGCTCAGATGTCGCGTCAATGCTTCAGTCCGCCGCGTCCTATGGTGGTGCTCGTGGAGACGGCGAAACCAATTCATCGGCGTCGCATTCCCAGAATGCTCACGTAGAAGCTCCAGAGAACCGTCTGGAAGCCGAGTGCAGCCAAAGTCACCCCTGGAATCACCCAGCGCATGGTATGCGCGTAGTCCAGAGACCCAAACCCGGATTCTCTCCACTGCTCCACTGCACCAACCAACAGGCCCCCTCCGCAGAACAACGCCCCCAGGCCCACAACCAGGCCCGCCTCCAACTTCGCCATCTCGAAAAACCGATCGAGACGTGGATCCTCGGGCATCAGGCCTTCTGTGACCGCGAAGGTCTTGGTCAACAGCGCGAACAGAACGGACTGATAACCCATCAGGACAAACAGGCTGGCGAACAGCAATGTGTGTGCATCGAAGCCCAGACCGAAGATTTCGAGTCCAGGGAGCGCCACCGCGTAGCCCAACGCGCCCAATGCGATCAACAGAAGCCCTGGATAAAGGAAGAGCCATCGCGGGCTATACATCAGGAAGAATCGGACCGTTCGCCAGCCGTCGCGAAACGTTCGCAGATGAGGGCCATGAGAGCTGCGACCATCGGGATGCAGGGTGATGGGAACTTCTGCAATCTTCGCGCGCAGCAACGATGACTTCACGATCATCTCGGTCGCGAATTCCATCCCGGTACACCGTTGGTCCAGGCGATCGTAGTGGCTCTTCGTGAATGCCCTCAGTCCACAATAGGCGTCGTGAATCGGAGCGCCGAACATCCACCGCACCATGAGCGTAAGAAGAGGATTCCCGAACCATCGATGCAGCACCGGCATCGCTCCCGAGACGATTCGACCTCCGCCGCCCGGCAACCGACACCCCTGAACCAGGTCATTTCCCTGGCGCAATTTCTCGACGAACCCCTCGATTTCGAGAAAATCGTAGCTGTCATCGGCATCCCCCATGAGGATGTACCGACCACGAGAGGCCTCGATGCCTCCCATCAAAGCGCTCCCGTATCCTCGCTCTGCGACTCGGACGACCCGCGCGCCACAGCGTTCGGCAATCTCGGGCGAACCATCGTCGCTCCCATTGTCGGCAACAACGACCTCGCCCTGGATTCCCAGCTCTCGCAGGGACCTCTGCGCCTTCTCGATGCAGACTTCCAGGGTGTCTGCCTCATTGAGGCACGGCATCACGATCGACAGTTCGATCGCCGCAGATTCACTCGTTTGCATCGAAGACGGCGTTCCGGAGTCCCTCATGGCTCGTTGCGAGGATTCGTAGCAGCCCCACACAGCGCCGCAACGTCGCGGCCATTCGACTTCCCTCCCACCGACTTCTAACCTATCACACGTCCCATGCCGCTCGAGCGCCCCGCATGACGCGCACCCCGGAGCCCCTGCCGCCTCAAGGAGAGGGGGCTACCCGTGCCTCTGCAAGGCAGTTGTGCCTCTACGCCCTGCTCTGCGTCACCAGCTTGCTCGCGACGACGAGTCTGGTCCGCTCCGGAGTGCAGCAGAGCAGCCCCCTGCCACAGGTGCGGCAACTGAGCGACAAGCTGACCTTCTGGAAGGAGAACGCCGCCGAGTTCGACGTGCTCCTATTCGGCACCAGTTCGCTCTATCGAGGCATCGACCCCCGAGTCTTCGATGCAGAAACCGCACGCCTCGGCGCACCCACCCGCTCCTTCAATGCCGGAATCCCCGGCCTGACTTTCGCAGATGGGCAGCGCTTTCTCGAGGCTTATCTGAAAGACGCCCCAGCCTCATTACGCTGGGTGATCGTCGAGCCCAATACCCGTGTTTGGCTCGACTACGAGAACGTCACGACAGCCCGTGTCGTCGCCGTTCACGATTCGGCCAACACCCTTCAGGTCCTACGACTGCTCGCCTCGTCAAGACTCGATTTCGACGACAAACTGACGTCCATGGCCAACCATCTCCTCGCAGCCGCTTACCATGCCGTGGCCGCGGGAGAACTCGCGCGTTCCACCGCTTCCATTCCTGCTTCGAGAACCCCCCTCGACGAGGGCCAGGGGTTCGTGGCCATCGAGGACGCCTACCCGAACGAGATTGCGATCCGAAGGGGCGCCTTTCAGAAACTGATCGAAAGCATGCGAGAAGGCATCGTATCGAGCGACTTCACGGCGGTGGACAAATCCCCCCTTCCCAAGGCCGCCACATCTCGTTTCCGAGCCATTGCCGAGGGAGTGCCCGATGGTGCAGAGATTTCCTGGGTGATCATGCCATTTTTTGGAGTTTCCAAGAGCGAACCCTTCCGCACGACTTTCGCGTCGGGGCAGTTGCCCGGAACCCTACTCGACCTCGAGGATCCCCTGGAGAGCCCCGACGGCAAGAACCCTCGCTACTTCTCCGACCGGACCCATCTCAACCGTCAGGGGGCCCACCACTTCTCCAGACAACTCGCACGAATGTTCGTTCGGCGGACCAAGACAGGAGCCCACTAGGTGCTCTTTGTCGAAATGCGTTTTCTCTTATTCCTGGCTGTGGTCCTAGCCGTCCACTGGAGCCTCAAGCGAACTCGAGCGCGAAAGCTCTGGTTACTCGCCGCGAGCTACGCCTTCTACGCGGCCTGGGATTGGCGATTCCTGGCGCTCATCCTGCTCTCGACAGCGGTCGACTACGCGGCAGGGCTCGGCATCGCCACGGCGCGATCCCCTCGAACCCAGCGAGCCTGGCTGGTCACGAGCCTTGTCGTCAATCTCGGCATGCTGGGGATCTTCAAGTACTACGATTTCTTCGGCCAATCGGCGGTGGAACTCGGGCGGTGGCTCGGGCTCCCCCTCAGCCACACGACCCTCGATCTGGTCCTGCCAGTGGGCATCAGCTTCTACACCTTCCAATCCATGAGTTACACCCTCGACATCCATCGGGGCACCCTTCGTCCAACCCGTGACTTTCTCGATCTGGCGCTGTTCGTCGGCTTCTTCCCCCAACTCGTTGCGGGCCCCATTGTACGAGCCGCCAACTTTCTCCCCCAACTCACGACCCCGAGAAGCCCTCTCGACGTTCCCCTGCGGGCATGCCTCGTTTTGTTCCTGGTCGGGTTTGTCAAGAAAGCCTGCATCTCCGACAATCTCTCACCCTTCGTAGACACCTACTTCGCCAACCCCTCCGCCTGGGACGCATCGGGAGCCTGGCTGGCCGCGCTCTCCTACGCGGTGCAGATCTACTGTGACTTCTCGGGCTACTCGGACATGGCCATCGCGTCGGCGGGGCTCCTCGGCTATCGGCTGGGGGCCAACTTTCGAGCCCCGTACCTGACCACCAACATTGCAAGTTTCTGGCGGCACTGGCACATCAGCCTGTCGAGTTGGCTTCGGGACTACCTATTCATCCCGCTGGGCGGCAGCCGAGGCCCACGCCTCACGACCTATCGCAACCTCCTCATCACCATGGTGCTGGGGGGACTGTGGCACGGCGCCTCGGGAAACTTTCTGATCTGGGGCTTGCTGCACGGATTCGCTTTGATCGTTCACCGGGAGTGGAAGCGCCATGTCGGCGAGGGCAGACTTCCCGAAATCCTCGGCCTCGCATTGACGTTCTGGTGGGTCTGCGTGGCCTGGATCTTCTTTCGGGCAACAAACCTCGCCACAGCACTCGAGATTTGTCGCAGCTTTGTGCTGTTTGAATCTCCGGGCTCGCAATCGGCCGATCCCCACGTGTTCTTTGTCCTTGGGGCATTGGCCCTTGCTCAAATCGCAACTCAAAAGCTTCCAATCCGGGACGCATGGAGGCAGATCCCCGCAGTCGGATTCGCGGTGCTCTACGGGGTGCTCTTTGGGCTGGCCTTCGCTTTCGACCCCATTCACTCGCAGCCATTCATCTACTTCCAGTTCTGACCGACCAGCAGTTGCGTACACGCTGCCTTCTCATGATTTTCCACCCAACCCACCCGAGGCCAGCCGCGGGAACGAACCCGGGACCATCGGGAATGGGTGGGATATAATTCGACTCGGAACTGGCCCTTTGAGACTCGACCACACGATAGAGACCTCTGAACGGTGACACGTTTACGGATCGAACAACCGATCCTCGTGCTGCTGATGGCCGTCACGAGTTGCTACTGGGCCTTTCTCTGGATCGAGCCCCGCCCGACGACTCTCGAAGACTTCAGCGTACTACTCGCCGCCGACACGTTTTCCAACGGTCGGCTCGCCAACCCACCCCCCGCCCTGCCAACGTACTTCGAGCGCCCCTACCAACTCGTCCAACCCAAGTACGTCTCCATTGCCACGCCGTTGCCGGCCCTGGTCGCTCTCGCGGGCAACGCGCTCGGGGACCCCGGACGCGCCAGCATCCTGACCTTCGCGCTGGCCTGTGTGAGCGTGTGGTGGATGTTGAGCGCGATCCGAGGAATCTCGGCCGGATACTCGTTCCTGGGGTCCATGGTGTTGACAACCCATCCCAATCTCCTCATCGATTGGGGAATTGGCTACACCGGCGCATCCCTGGGCATGCTGGGCGCCGCCCTCGTGTACGGCGCCACCTTCCGCCTTCGCAAGGCGCCCCATTCTGCCCACGCCTGGGTTCTCGGACTGGGCGCCGCGATCCTATGGCTGTCATGGCCCTACGAGGGCCTCTTGGCCTGCGTCCCCGCCGCCTGGATTCTCTTGCGCGATGGAATTCGTCCCCCGTCGGCTGGCGCGAACAAGCTCACTCTCAACAAGCTTCTACCCACGCTCCTCCTGCTCCTCGCGACGGTCACTTTCACCGGGTACTTCAACTGGCGCACCACCGAAGACCCGCTCCAATCCCCTCGTTCGCTCTACAACGAAACCTACGCGTCGGTTCCAGACCTGCTGTTCATGGAGCGCCCCCCCGCGAAGGACTACCCCAACATCTCGCTGGAAATTCTCTACTCCAAGGACACGCGATTCACAAAACCCTATACCGATCGGCAGGACCTGGTGGGCTTCCTGGGCGGACTCGCGGAGAAGGCAAAGCTCTACGGCAATTTCTTGTTGCCGTTTCCTCTTCTCCTACTCCTACTGGGTCTCCCCTGGTGCATGCGCGACCCCGACGTCCGTTTCGCGTGCGCCTCGCTCCTCCTGTTCGGAGCAGGTCTTGCAGCCCAGACCTTCGAGCGAACCGAATTCCTGGGACCTTTCGTTCCTCTGGGGCTCGTCGTGCTCCTCGCATCTACGGCGCGTATTGGAAGTTTCCGAGCAGGTCCCGTCCCCCTGGGCCTGATCGTCATCACGGGCCTCATCGCCTGGTCGTGGAATGCCATGCTGGATCGATATGATGACCACTCTATCGAACTCCAACTCCGCCCCACCTACGAAAAGAATTATCTCGAGGACATCGCCCTCTCAAATCCCGGGAGCCACCTGGCCCTCGCGCACTACGCCCAGGGGCACCACGTCGAATACGATTGGACTCGGAACGATGCTGACATCGACGGTGCGAGAATGGTCTGGGCGTTGGATCTCGGCGAGGATGCAAACCGTGAAATCGCCAACCACTTCCCGGACCACACTCTTTGGCTGCTGCATTCGGGTGTGAATGGCGTGCGCTTCATACCGCATCCCGACACAGCCAAGATCCGCCAGACCGTGCCGCCCGAAGCCTCTGACGAGAACGTTCCCGGAAGGACCCCTTGAAGAATCCGGAAACCGATCCCCCGCCCCCTGGGTCCGATCAGGAAACGGCAGCCGAGCCTCCTCGTCGCATGGACCCCTGGTTGCGGTTCGCTCTGATCTTCGCCTTCCTCGGGATCAGTAGCGAGTTGTTCTACTACGCCATTCTTCTGGGCAGCCCAATGCTGGAGGTCTACCTGGAGGGCATCGCCATCGTCAGCGGCGCAATCCTGAACCTCTTGGGCCAGGAGGTCGATGTACTCGGGACATCCATCTGGAACGGTCATTTCATGGTCGACATTGCGCCCGAATGCGATGCCGTCCAACTCTGCACACTCCTGGCTTCGGCCATCCTCGCGTTCCCCGCCCCCTGGCGTAGCAAGGCCGTGGGGATCCTGACCAACATCGCACTGCTCCAGGCAGTGAACTTCATTCGGGTCGTGAGCCTGTACATCATCGGTGCCCAATACTCAGAGGACACCTTTCACACCGCCCACCTGGTCATCTGGCCAGGAATCCTGATCGTGGCCGTGGTGACGATGTGGGTGAACTGGGCTCGTCGAGTTGGGCGTGAGGCCGATGACGAACAGGTCCGGCAAGTGGACGCGTTTCCAAGTTGAGCCACCCGCGAATCCTCGTCGTCCCCTGCGGCGAGTCCCCTTCACGGCCTGCCCGAAGCGTGACGCCCCGATTCCTCGTCCCCACTCGAAGACCCAAGAGCCAACTCGGGCCGACCCGCGGCCTTCCACGCTTCAGCCCGCAAACGCCCGCCTTCTCCCTCGGGAGAAATCGCACCCTTCACCAACGCCTGATCGAGGATCACCGCAGCTCGTGCGGGGTTCTGCCCCAGCATCATTCGCGCGAGCAAAAGAATCGGACGTTCCTCCGTGATCATTCCCTCCTCGTAGGCGGTGTCGAGGGCTGCGAGCGCTTCGGAATGTTTTCCCTGGCGGCCGTATATCGCCGCGAGTTGAAGCCAGGCCGCCTGGTCGGGAAAGTGTCGCACGAGTTCCGACGCGGTCTCAGACGCACGTTCCAAATCAGCCCGCTGTAGATGAATGGCCGTGATCAGACGCAGAGGTTCACGGGCCACCCCGCCGGACGACTCCATGGCCGCCTCCGCAACTCTAACCGCTTCGCCCTCTCGATCCGTTCCCGCGTAAGCATGAGCGAGGGCCAGAAGAGTCGACGGATCGCCACCCAAAGGAGCATTGAGAGCGATTGGCTCGAGCACTGAAACCGCCTCGACGAAGCGTCGGCTTGTGACCAGCACCTGCCCCAGATTCGAACTCAGATGCCGGCGTGTTGCCAGATCCAACTCGATGTACCCGAGCGCCCTTCGGTAACTCTCGACAGCTTCCGTCAACCTGCGCCGATGGACGAATGAAATCGCACGCACCTGCTCGATCGCCACACGCTCATAGACATCCAATCTCCCCCCCTCGAGATCTTCGAGCAGACGATCGACTTGCGCGAAACGGCGTTCACCGATCCACTTCTCAGCCTCTTCGATCTTCCGCTGAAAACGCGGGGCGAGCCAGGCGGAAGTCGTCCGTATTTCAGCGCTGCGGGGCCCGGTGGATTCGACCCCGGACGGAAAGGTCCGAACCCCTGGATCTCTAGACACCTCCAGGTTCTGCGCCTCGGATCTCAACGGTGCCCCCCCCAGGGCCAGCGCGAACGCCACCCAAGGCATCAGCCCCACGAGAACCCACGGTGGGGTCGACCCAACCCACGAGAAGGTCAACGACATCCTGAAAGTCGATTCCAATAGCAGTCGGCGCATACCGAGATCTCCGTGAGGTCACGGTCGACAGTAAGACAGGAGCAACGCCTCTCGGGACCGAAATCCGAGATCGAAGTTCTGGCCCTCCAGAAAACCCTATCGAGGGTTCAACCCCTGTGCCATCGGGTCCTTCACCCAAGACCCACGCGAGCCCCATGACGGGCCGGCGTCCTGCTGGGGTCTTTGTACAAAAGAATCCGGCAGGGCCCCTCACCCTGCCCTCTCGGGCACTCGACGACGGGCCAGGGCACACCCTCCCGTTCGATGGGCATCAGGAAGTGCATGACGGCAACGTGGCATCGATACACCGGCAGATCCCCTTGGCCGTAGGTGATGGGGTGCGACTCTCGCACCAGCGCCAGATCCAGAGGGGGTGCGTAGGCTCCCGAGCGCAGTTGGCGGGTACACGTGCCACAGGGATCCTGGATGAGACTGAACTTCTGGTCGTCCTCTTCGATTCGAAGGGTCGCAAAGTTGCCCAGAAGCATGCTGGCCCAGGTACGGAGACGCTTCTCGGGTTCGCGCGACAGATCTTTCGGCATCCATCGCAACAGGGTGCGCTCCCCGCTGTAACGCAGACTCTCTTCGAGACATTCGATCCCGTATTCACGATACACATGGGAGAGATACAGCGAGACACGGTCGAGGTGGTAGTCGTGGGACCCACGCAACCGCGCCTCCAACGAGTCGAAGACTGACTGAGCGGCAACCGTCTCTCCGGCCAGGAACTGCTGCTCGAATTCCCGCCGCTCGCGCTGAAAATTCGCACCCATCGCCGCGAGTTGGTGATTCGTCGGCCGGGCCGCTGCCAGCCGAGCCTCCAAAGTCGCCGTCAACGCCAGTCCTTCGGGACCAAACCGCTCATAGAGAAACCCCTGAATCGACGCGACCCAGACATGGAAGCCCTCGATGAAGGACTGATACCCGCCCACCAATCGATCGAAAAGGCCGAGCGCCTCGGGCTCGGAGGTTTCGAGCGCGCGAGCAATCTGCTCTCCCGGGGGCCGCGCCAACTCCTCCAACTCTTTCGGATCCATTCCCTTCGGATCCATTCGCCCCTCGACGCTTCCATCCATTCCCGTTCTCCGATCCGTATTTCGCAGTCCGCACCGATTGGCTCAGAATGCCAGCCCCGCCCCTGCGCTGAATTCGAAACCGTCCTCGGAAAAACCAAAGTTCAGGCGGAAGGGAACCGCCCTTTCGACACTAAAAACGACGCTGGCTCCATAGCTCTGCAGCACCTTCGAGTGGAACAAATCCCCTCCACCTGCGGCCACCGAGCCCATCTCGTAGAACGCCGCCAAGCCCACCCTCTCGAGTCTCGCGGTGGAAGAGAAGCCAACTCCCCTTGGGAGAACCCAGAATCGGTATTCGGCCCGGCCGTACCAACTGGCACGGTCGCGGAAGCGACCAAAGACGAAACCACGCATTCCGAAACGCCCCCCGAGAGACGGAAGCGAGTAGAAGGGCAGATCTCCAGCTGTGAATTCACCGCGAAGCCCAAGAGACAGGGTATCGGTGGGCGGATTCTCCTCCCCCTGAAAGTCCTTCTCTCGATAGAAGAGCCCGGGCAATGGAAACACCCGTCCCCCAGTCACCGAGAACAGCGCCCCCACGTCTCCATCCGTCTGAGCCACCGCAGAATCGACGGCCGCCTTCACGAACCAGCCGCGGTATGGGTTCACCTGGCTGTCACGGGTGTCGTACGCGAGACCCAGCCGCAGCCAACCCATGTCGCGGTGCTCACCGGCGCGAAAGATCTCGGGAAAGGCCTGTTCGGTACTCGGAATACCACTCACGATCCCCTGGGAGAGTTCGTGCAGCTCCATCCTTGCCCCTCCACTGAGGACCCAGTTCGAACCCGCATCGGGCAGGGCAAGATGAACCCCGAGGTCGATCAGCCACAGGTCATCGGTATAACTACTCTCGCTGCTCTCCTGAGAATCGGCACCCAATCCGAAGAATCGACGGGTCCGGGTCTTCGAGTAACCGGCGCGAGCGCTGAGAAAACTGCGCTCGTCCTGCAACACCCCTCCCCCCGGCAGGTCGATGGTGTGGAGCATTCGCCGCCAGATCATCCCGTAGTTCTGTTGCTGCTCGGCCGAATAGGAGCCGAAGATGACCGCCGTCTCGCGACGACGCTGGTTGCGAAAATCGATATCCCCGAGACCGAAGCCACCTCCCCAGCCCGCGTCCGTGAAACGAAACACGTAGGGGGCCACGAAGCTCGTGACGAACAATCGGTCGAGCACGTTGCCTTCCCGAATGCGGCCCGGTGGGATGTACCGCCACCGTGCGGGATTGGGAAGGTCCGCCGGCCGCTCGACATAAGGGATGCGGCCATCGGGATCGATACCCAAAGAGGAATCGTGGGGTTTCGCAGTGCCAGGGGCTGCCAGCGACACCTGGGCCCAGAACGACCCGATCCACACCACGGTGGCAATGCCAATCCCTCGCGACACCGGGTGCCACTGTCTGGCCGTTCGTCTCCCCATCATTCTCGAATTGTTAGCGGGAATGTGCGCCTAACGCCGGTGTTGCGCCCACGTTCACAGGTCGATCGACCCGGATCCGGCCTTCTCGAGCCAACGGAGATAGAATGAGGGAACCCCTTGCTCGAGGTCCTGACGAAGAATTGACCGTGATATGCCGAGCCATCCCCATCGCCATGACTCTCCGGAGAACGTTTCGCGGACTCGGAGCCATCGCGTGAAGCGGGAAAGCCGAGGGCATCACTCATCTTGGCAAGCGGTGGGTCTCGGCCTGCTCGCCGGCCTACTGCTGGCCGCGTCCGCCACGAGTTGGTACCCGCGCGCCCAGCGAGCGGGCGGCCCCGATGATCCCGCGAATGCACAGCGCCCCAGAGTGGATTCCGAGGGGGGCTACGTGTCATCGCGTGCCTGCCGCTCCTGCCACCCGCGGGAATACGAGAGTTGGTACGAGACCCACCACCGAACCATGACCCAGGTCGTGAGTCCCGAAACCATGATCCCCGATTGGAGCGGAACCGTGACCATTCGGAATCGCGACTACCACCTGATCCGCAGGGGGGACCAGTTCTACGTCGACATGCTCGACCCCCAGTACGGCAGCAACGAGCGCACCCCCTTTCGAGTCCTCCGAGGTGACAACGAAACCCAACGGGTGGAGGTCAGGGTTCTCATGGCCACCGGCTCCCACCACCAGCAGGTCTACTGGATCGCTGCGGGGGAAGACCGAAGGCTCCACCTGCTGCCCTTCACCTGGATGGTGGAAGACGAGCGCTGGATCCCCTACGAACACAGCTTCCTGGGTCCAGATGCCGAAGACGAATACTCGGTGATCTGGAACGAGCAATGCATCAAATGCCATACCACGGCGGGGCGTCCCCGGGTGGACCTGACCACCGGCCACACCGACACCCACGTCGGCGAACTCGGAATCAGCTGCGAGGCCTGTCACGGCCCGGGCCAGGATCACGTTGCGGCGAATCAAGGAATCCTGGGAGGGCTCCGGCGCTACGCGCTACACCTGACTGGCCGAGGCGACGACACGATCGTGCACCCCGAGAAACTGTCCACGGACCGAAGCAATGATGTCTGTGGCCAGTGCCACAGCGTCACCAGCTTTTCGAGCCAGAAAAGAGCCCAAGAGTGGTGGCAGAGTGGCTTCACATACCGCCCAGGCGACGACCTGAAGGCGACCCGCCGCGTCCTGGAGCGACCACACGGACGCAGTGTGCGCGATTGGATGTCCCCATTTGACTACAGCAGTGGTTGGTCCTACTTCGAAAGCCACACCTGGTCGGATGGCCAAGTCCGCACGTCAGGCCGCGACTACAACGGGATCTTGAAATCGGAATGCGCTCGGGGCGGACAGCTCACGTGCCTGTCCTGCCATTCCATGCACGACAGCGAACCCGAGGATCAACTTGCGCGTGGCTTCGAGGGCGACGAAGCCTGCCTCCAGTGCCATGAGACCTACCGCGAAGACCTCCGAGCCCATACCCGCCACGACCCCGAATCCAGCGGCAGCCGATGTGCCAACTGTCACATGCCACACACCACCTACGGGCTTTTCAAGGCGATCCGCAGCCACACCCTGGGGGCCAGTCCGTCGGTGGAGGAGAGTCTGGAATCGAATCGTCCAAACGCCTGCAACCTGTGCCACCTCGACCGCAGTCTCGGCTGGACCGCGCAACACCTGGAAGCGTGGACGGGGCGCCCAGTCGCCGCCCTCCCCAGCGAGGAAGAAGCCACCCGGTCTGCGGCCGCTCTCTGGTTGCTTCGCGGAAACGCAGTACAACGAGCCCTCGTGGCCTGGCACATGGGTTGGGGGCCGGCCCTCGATGCTTCGGGAAAGCAATGGATGGCCCCATTCCTCGCCGAGGCCCTGGTTGATCCCTACGCCGCAGTTCGTTACATCGCTGCCCGCTCATTGGGCAAGCTCGACGGCTTCGAGGAGCTCTCCTACGACTACGTCGACACTCCAGAAAAGCGAAATGAAGCCCGGGAGTGGACTCACCGCACCTGGAGCGAACGCCGCTCCCTCGATCCGCTCCCCGCCTCATCCGCGCTCTTCGTCTCAGCCGATGGTGGACTCGATCGGGAAGCCGTCGATGAGGTGATCCAACGTCGCGACGATCGGCAGATCCGAATTGCGGAGTAAACGACTCCTCCTGTACGCAACCGCGATGACCGCCACCGGCCTATGCGGGTTGGCCGTTGCCGAGCCGACGGCGCTCTACGACGACCGGTCCAACGGATGGAATCTGAGATTCGTTGGCGAAACGGATGAAATGGGCCCCACGAGCTGTGTCGCAGAACAACTGACCCAGGAACGCGGTCCTTCGTTGCGACTCGAGATCCGCAAGCCTCTGGCCCTCGGGCTCAGCATCAACTCGACTCTGCCACCGCCCACCTCAGCAGCGTTGAAGCTGTCCGTGGACGGCGAACCCATGGGCCAACACCCCGTGTCCGAAAGCCAGTTGTCGAGTTGGGGAGTCCGCGTCGACGAAAGCACCGAGGCCCTGATGGCACTGCGTGACGCTCGAGAGATCTCCCTGAACGGGGAGCAACGGGCCGTCTCTGCACGCTTGAACCCGGGCACCGCGAACTCGGTCGAGAAACTGATCGATTGCGCGGAGTTGGCGGCGTCCTTCGACGCGAGACGCCCTCCGGGTCTACGACGACTGCACCCGGCCGACAAACCAGGGACGCCTCGCCGGCGGCAGGTTTACACCCTTCTCCGCCTGTCGGGCTTCGGCGAGGTCGACCTCATTCCCCCGGGCCGGATGGGCCTCCCCGCTTCGTCCATCGCCTGGGAAACCGATACCAGCCACGGAGCATCCATCGTCGAACTTCGCGCCCTTCGCTCCCTGGACGAACTGAGCCGGGACCAACGGGAACTCTTCATGTCCGACTGTGCCGGCGAGGTGAAGACCACCACGCCCCCCGTGGCGACTGAGCCCGGATATACGCTCGTTCAGAATTTCTTCTCCTGTCAGACCTCCCAGGACCTGACTGTCGTCACTTCGCTGCTCGACCAGGTCGACGTCCTATCGTTCGTCGTAAGCGGGCGCTCCGATGATCCCGGGTTCGCCCGGAACAGCCGGCGCCTTGGCACGATCCTCGAACTCCTGATTCGCCCATGACCTTCTGCCCTGCCTTCGTGCTGTTGCGGAGATTGGCGATCGGATACGTTCGCTGGTGGGATCCCCGCCAACTCCCGATTCTCCTCACGTTCACCACAGAACCTGCTCCCGAGAAGTCCTGGGCACTCGAGGGGACACGTTGAGTCGCACCCGATTCCGCATCGCTGGCACCCTGGCCATCACCCTGGCGGGCGCGTGGATCTACTCCGAGCAACTCGGCTTCTACTTCACCGACGTCGACACCTTCCCCCTCATCTCCACTGGACGGGTGTCAGACAGCGCTGAACTCGTCAATGTACTGTCGTCGCCCCTCATGCAGGGTCTCATGCCCAATGCGCTGTTCTTCCGCCCGCTCTCGAGTTTGAGTTGGGGACTCGACTGGTACCTCTGGGGACTGGAACCCTTTGGCTTTCACCTCACCAATCTCCTACTCCATCTGGTCAATTCCCTTCTCGTCTATCGGTTGTTCCTGGCTCTTCCCCCAGCGTCCCCAAACTCTCCTCCAATCCGTCGTGGGGACTGGGAAGCCACCCTGGCTGGCTTCTTCTTTGCCATTCACCCCCTCACCATGGAGACCGTCCCAGCTCTGGCCAGGCGCCCCGACCTCTTGTTCGCGCTGTTTGCCCTCTTGACCCTCCATGCCACGCACCGAGCAGTCACCCACAACTCCAAGATCGCCCTGTTGGCAGGTGGACTCACCGCAGCCCTGGGCTTCGCCTCCAAGGACTCGGCAGTGGTGATCCCGGCCATGGCCACGAGTATGGTCTGGTGCTTTTCGTCCCCCGCTCCCGTCCGGACACGACTGGTACGCTGTGCCCGGTGGACCTGGCCACCCGCACTCGCCATCGCCGTGGTTCTCGCCTGGAGGAGCAACATCCTGGGAGGCATGGGTGGCTATGTACATGCCTCACACGCGGGCTTCTTGGAGACTGCTGCTCTCAGCCTGGATGTCTCGATCTGCACCGCGTTGTGGCCAGGCCGGTTCGATCGCTGCGCCACCACATCGCAGGCTGTCATATTTACCGTGGCCGTCGCGTGGCTTCTGTCCTGTGCCTGGCTCGCACACCGAATCCGCTCGGACCGGGATGGCGCTCGGGCGAGGCTGTACTTTTCTGGCCTGGCTCTCGGAGCCCTGGGGTTCGTCTACGTCGCCACGCGTACCGTCGCACTTCCCCGAACCCTCTACACCGCATCGATCTTTCTCAGCCAAATCGTGGCGTGGTCGATCCTCTCGGCCGGCTCGACCCTTTTCCTCCGATGGCGTTCACCTCAACGTACAGGGCCTCCGCGCCCTGCAGAGCATGGACTCGACTGGCTATCGGCTGCCGTAGCGGGAGTGATCTCCATCGGGGTCTCCGTGTCGATCATCGAGGGCGCCTGGAGCGGCCGCTCCCTGGCCGAATGGCGCCACGCCGGAGAAGTGGCACGCCGCACCCTTGAACAAACGCGGGAGAGCGCTCGGGAACTGCCTGAAGGGAGCCGGGTCTATCTCGTCAACTTCCCCTTCTGGGTTGCCGAGCGCCGCCAACACCTGCGAGAGCGACCGATCTTTCTCGAACATTCAATTCAGGGCTGGGTCGATCTTGCCCTACCCGAACTCGATCTGGAGGTCGTGGGCCTGACGTATCTGGTGGGAAGCGTTCGCGACCCGGCGGTCCTGGCCTCACGGGTCCGCTTCGACCCCGACGACGCCCGGCTCACGATCGATGTCGATCGACGGGCCTACCCCACCCCATCCCCGTGGAACCAGACCTATCGAAAGCAGGGACCCGGCAGGGACGCCGAGTTCTGGCAAAAGGGGAGCCGACAGGGAATGGTGGTGGAAATTCCACGCAACCCAGGAGACTCCAAGCGCAACTTCTTTCTCGTGTACCTCGGAGACAGTGTGGCCCTCAAGCCTGATTCGGCATGGATCATCGATTCACCAGGAACCTTGGCGGAGAATCGTCGACCGCGAACCTGAGCCACGTTTCACCGGGGGGGGATCCTGACGGTGAGCTATCCTGCCCCGTGTGAGACGAGCGTTGGTCATCTACAACCCCGTCTCTGGCTCGGGCGAAGCCGAAGAGATCTCCGCGATCGCAGAGCACCAACTGACGCGCTCCGGTTGGACGACCGAGCGGTGTGCCACCCGCGAGCCCAATGGAGCCAGACGGCTAGCGGCCGGTCTGCCGGGAAGCATCGACTACGTGATCGTGGTGGGTGGCGACGGAACGATTCGCGAGACCCTGGAGGGGTTCGGACGAGCAAGTGACCAACTCCAGCTGGGAATCGTCCCTGTCGGCCATGCCAATGTCGTGGCACGAGAGCTCGGAATTCCCCGCCAGCCCGCCCGAGCGATCGAATCGCTGCTCCGAGGAACGCCGGTACCCGTCGACCTCGCCGAAGCCAATGGGGAAACCTGTGTCGCCATGGTGGGTGTCGGATTCGACGCCCGCGCCGTCGATTACGTAACGAGACTGCGCACGAGCGCAGTGGGCACTCACTGGTACCGACAATGGGGGGACAGCCTTTACCTCGCTGCCGGCGTTGCCTCCGCGCTTCAATCCCGTCACCTGCGACTGCGACTGACCCTCGATGGCACGACCTCACAACCGAGGTATGCATCCACGGTTCTGTGCAACTTCCGAACCTACGCCAAGGGCTGGAGCATGGCGCCGGAAGCACATTTTCAAAGCGGGCAACTCCACTTCCAGGCCCGAACCCGCCCAGGCATCATCGCCGTTGGCTGGCAGACTTTCGCCGCAATGCTCCGCACACGATCGCCTCGTTTCATCGCCGAATACGGAACCTGCAGCGAGGTCCTTCTCGAATCCGACCGACCCTTCCCCTACCAGATTGACGGAGACTTTCGCGGGGATGTTCAAAGGCTCGAAGTCCGCATCCGCCCCCAAGCGGCACGCATCGTGGTACCGACCCTTGCCCATGCGATCGAAGCTTCCGCCTCGGATACACGCCCCGGTCTCAATGCTGGGATCCGCACCACCGATGCGCGTTAAAAACTGAGACCGCGCTCACCCAACACTCTGCGATTGACGCAGCGACTGGATCTCCGAGGCCGAAAAGCCCACCTGCTCCAGCACCTCATCCGTGTGTTGCCCCAAGCTGGGCGGTTCGAGATGGAACGAAGGAGCCTCTTTCGAGAATCTCGCCGCGTGCGTGAGGTAGCGAGTCACATCGCCCGCCTCGTCGGCGACTTCGAACACCGTGCCATTGTGACGGGTTTGGGGGTCCGAGAGAAAGCCCTCGAAATCATGAACCGGCCCGAAGGGAGCCCCGAAGTGCCGAGCGCGTTCAACGATCTCAGCGGTGTCCCACTTCAGAAACTCCTCTTGGAGGATCGTGTAGACCTCTTCTACATGTTGGAACCGAGCCTCCATGCGGGCGAATCGCTCGTCCTCGAGCAGGTCCTCTCGCTCAATGGCACGGCAGAGCCCCTGGAACTGCGAATCCTGTACCGCGATTCCCACGATGAAGCCATCCCGGGTTTTCCAGGTTCGAAAGATCTGACTCGTATTCGAGTTGCCAGCTGGCAACTCAGGGTAGGCGTGACTTCCCAGGCTCTCGGGGAGCATGTAGGCGGCGTAGGCGTCGAGCATGGGAACGTCGACCCGCTGGCCTTCTCCCCCGGATCGCTCGCGGCCCAGGAGAGCGGCAAGAATCGCCGAACCGGCCGCCAAGCCGCTCGCCTTGTCGACAACCACACTCTGGAACATTCGCGGTTCTTCTTCGCCCCCTTGAATGGGCATCATTCCCGTAAGCCCCTGAAGGATGTGGTCGTAAGCGGGGTGTGCGGAATAGGGTCCACTCGGACCGAAGCCGCTGATCGCGGCATAGATCAGTCGAGGATTGAGAGCCCGCAGAGTCTCGTATCCGATCCCCAGCCGATCCGCGACTCCCGGCCGAAAGTTCTCCACCACGACGTCCGCTTTTGCCGCGAGTCGTCTGGCCACATCAGGGCCCCCATCCGCCCGCAAGTCGATCACGACGCTTCGCTTGTTGCGATTCAGTTGGGCGAAAAAACCCGACAAACCCTTTCGATGGGTGGAGCCCGTCACCCGCGAGGGATCTCCCACGGGCGCTTCCACCTTCACCACATCGGCACCCAGATCTGCCAAGTACTGAGTACAGACAGGCCCGGACACCATCGTGGTGAAATCAATGACTCGGTATCCCACGCAGGGACCCGTTGCCCCAGTCCGACGCTCCAACGATTCGCCTCTCAAACGTTCACGACTAGCGCGGCGAGTATACACGCGTGACAACGAACCCGAGGCTCGGAACTCGAATCAGGGCGTGGCGTCACGAACGAGGGCAAGGCTCAAATCGGACCAATAGGTGACGACGAGCACCACGAACATCAAGAGGAAGAAGAAGGGCAACGTCGCGCGGTAGAGATCCATCACCGGCTTTTCGAAGCGATAGCTCGCGATGAAGAGATTCATCCCCACCGGAGGGGTGAAGTAGCCGATCTGCATGTTCGCGAGAAAGACGATGCCCAGATGCACCGGATCGATTCCATACCCGATGGCGATGGGCAGAATGATCGGCACGATGATGACGAGTGCCGAGAAGATGTCGAGAATCATGCCCAGACCGAGCAAAAAGATGTTCAACAACACCAGAAAAGTGGTGCGGCTCGACACATGTTGCTGCACCGCTTCGAACAAGCGCGTTGGGACCTCCGTGTCGATCAGATAGTTGGTCGAGGCCAGAGAGACTCCCAGGATCAGCAGGATTCCGCCCACCAGAACCATGGACTCCCGCATCAGAGCCGGCATCGACCGGAGAGGAATCTCTCGGCGAATCAAGACTTCCACGATCAACACATAGATCGCTGTCACCGCCGCGGCCTCCGAGACCGCGAACCAGCCACCGTAGATTCCGCCCAGAACCACCACGGGCAACGGCAATTCCCAACCCGCCGACCACAGGGCCGCCCTCGCCTCTTCCAAAGAAAACGGATTCGTAACCCGGGGAACGCTGCGGCTCTGCCACATGCAGTACAGGGCCAGTACGAACAGCATGAACAGGCCGGGCAGTAACCCCGCCAAAAACATGTCGTCGATCCCCACCGGCATACCCAACGACATCTGCTGGGCGACCACCGCGTACAGGATGAGGGGGATCGCGGGAGCAAACAGCAGACCCAGACTTCCCGACGTCGTCACGAGACCGAGCGTGAAGCGTTCTCCGTACCCTCCCTGCTGCAGAGCGGGAACCAACAAGGCGCCAACCGCCACGATCGTGACCCCCGAAGCCCCCGTGAACGCCGTAAACAACGCGCAGGTCGCAATGGCAACGATGGGAAGGCCGCCCGGCATCCAACCCAGCAGCGCGTCGGTGAGCCGAACCAGCCGCTGGGGCGCGCGACTCTCTCCCAGCAGATACCCCGCGAAGGTGAACAGTGGAATCGCCAACAGTACGGGCATTTCTGCCAGTCGATAGAACTCGATGGCGACCACTGAGAGGTCCACATCCTCGCTCCAGAAACCGTACAGGGCACTCGCACCGATCACCGCGAACAGCGGCGCGCCCGCCACGGCCAGCAACAACAGCCCGAGAGCGATCACCGCGCCGGGTCCCCATCGCGAACGAGCGCCTGGATGTGGCCCACCGTACCCAGCGCATAGCGGAGACAGATCAACCCGAATGCCACGGGCAGAATGGTCTCGAACCACCAGACCGGGAGGCCGGCCACCCCGACCATCCCCGCCTCTCGGTCGAACTGCACGAACCGACCGGCATGAAACGCGAGAATCGCGCAGATACCCGCGGTGAATCCATGGGTCAGTACCCGCACGAAGTGACCGGCGCGGCCGTCGAGAAGGCGCGGCAACAGATCGATCGAAATCTGGCGACCGTCTCGACTAGCCGCCAGAGCGCCCAGGAGCCCCACCCAGAGCACGAGCATCCGCAGCAGAGGGTCGCCCCAGGCAAAACTCGCATCGAACAGGTTGCGCAGAAGAATCTGGGCCGAGGCCAACAAGATCATGGTGAGCAGCAGAAGACCCAGCACACCGTCCTCGAGGCGATGCAATGCGGCCTTGCAACGCTCGAGCCAACCCGCCGGTTCTTCAGGGCTCAAGGGCTCCCACCGGGTTGGCACGAAATGCCTCGAGTTGCTGCTGGATCGTTTCGTAGGTCTCGTTCGAATAGAGGCCACGCCCCTGGTAGGCACTTTTCGCCTGCTCGGCAATAGACCTCCAGGCAGCCTCTTCCTCCGGCGATGGAGACACCATCTGCATTCCCTGATTCAAGAGCGCATTGCGCGCATCCTCGTTGCTCTGGCGATTCTGACGGTCGAGCTTTTTGAGCACGCCGCCCATCACGTCGCGAACGACCGCTTGATCCGCCTCGGACAGTTTCGAGAATGCCTTCTTCGACAGAGCCACCGTCCCAAACAGGTAGAGGAGCGGAACATCCGTCAGATACTTCACCCGGGTGTGCCACTGCAGGGCGATGGCGCCAATGGGTGACGACGCCACGACATCGATCAGGCCGGTCTGGAGACCGGTGTACACGTCGGGGACTGGCAACGGAACGGGCGAGATCCCCGCGGTTTCCAGGGCAATTTGGCTGAGTTCGTCGCCTTCGGGGATCCACAGCTTGTGACCCACCAGATCCTCGCGGCTACTGAGAGCATCGACGGACATGAGGTATGCGAAGCCTCCTTCGCTGAATCCGACCGACACAAAGCCCCGGTTCTCCAACTCTGCTCGAATCACCTCGTCCATGCGACTGCGAACGAAGTCCACCTCTTCGTAGGAGCGGAACAAGAACGGCACGCTGTAGACCTGCATGTCGTTATAGACTTCGACCAACGCTCCGGCCGAAAAGGCCCCCCCCTGCAATTGCCCGATGCGAATCTTGCGCAAGACCGTCTGATCGTTGCCCATGACCCCACCGGGATAGAACTTGAGCTTGACCCGGCCATCGGTCCGCTCGCGGATTTCATCCGCTCCCTTCCGCATCTCACGCATCCAGTCATGGCCCTCAGGCGAAAGCGTGGCGATCTTGAGCGTTCGGGCCTGGGCAGGCAAGGTCGCCATGCCAACCGCGAGAAACAAGAGAAAAACACTGACCTTCACACGCATTCAGGATGTCTCCGGCCCTCGAGGTCCCCGAGTTTCAGAAGTAATCGGCAGATCCCTGCAACAAGCTTATGGCCTGTTCCTGGGCCAGCACGTTGATGAGGGTCTGCCCAGAGGCGCGGGGGTCGGCGGCGATCACCTCCCGCAGCAACTCATCGTGTAGCGGCCGGTCGAAGACCAGACGGGCATATTGCTGGGCAAAGAGCACTTTGGCGAGCAGGTTGCGCCCTCCTGAAATCTCGATCGCCCGCTCGAAGTGGACTCTCGCCTCCTCGGGCTGCCCCCCTAGCGCCGCAGGAAGCTGGCTCAGCAGAACCCCGAGATACACATGGGCATTTCCCCCATCAATTCCATCTTGGAGTTCCACGACTCGCCGCAGGGTCGCCTGAACCTTGGGGATCTGGGCCACGGCGTTCCAATCCCCGGATTGGACCTGGATCCAGCGCGCCCAGGCCGTGGCGAACCCGTAGAGCGCCGCGACATCGTCCTGATCGAGATCCCCCAGTGGGACGACGAACTCGTCATAGGGGCGCGCCATCTGACTGCATAGGGGTCGGCTTCGCAAACAAAGGGCCCGACGCGCGTATTCCAGAGATCGATCCGACAAACGAACGGCCCTGTCGTGATCTTCCACGAAGGCCGTCACATATGCCCCGTAAAGCTGAGCCCCAGCGAGCAGCAACTCCTCAGAATCGGGACTGCCCTGGATCAAGCCATCTGCCAGCAACAGGAAGGCGGGTGCGCCTTGCCGAACCGTTTCGGGATCATCGTGGTTCAGGGTGGCCGACGCCAGATCCTGAGCGAGTCCCGAAGTCATGCGGCTGGTCAGACTCGAACAGCCGACCCCACCCGCCGCGACGCCCACCAACAGAGTCGCCAGGAAACTTCGAGCGACGTTCACTCGCCACCGCTCCTGCTGAAACCTCTCGCCGGGCACCACGCGACCCTCCCCCAAGCGCACGTGAAGAATCCTAGGAGCCAGGTCCTTCAGTGGCAACGCCTCGGGGTCCACATGCGAAGCCGGCGGCACGGGGTGGGCCATCGGCCATACCTCAGAGATCGCGGGTCCCCGCGATGTACTCCTCGGTGCGGCGATAGGCCTCGTCATCCGTGTACTGAGTGGGCGGGTGTTTCATGAAGAACGATGAGGGGGACGACAATGCGCCTCCGCGACCCCGCTCAAGAGCCAGTTTCGCACAGCGAACGGCGTCGATCGAAACTCCCGCCGAGTTCGGAGAATCTTCCACGGAAAGGCGAAGTTCGAGATTCATGGGCACATCTCCGAACAGCCTGCCCTCCATCCGCACGAAACAGACCTTATTGTCGTTCTGCCATGCCACGTAGTCGCTCGGTCCCACGTGAATGTTCTCGTCAGACAGTCGTTCCGTCGTCACAGATTGCACCGCCTCGGTCTTCGACTCCTTCTTGGACGCCAGGCGACTGCGGTTGAGCATGTTCAGAAAATCTGTGTTTCCACCCGTGTTGAGTTGATAGGTCCGCTCCAGCTCCACCCCCCGCTTGGCGAACAGATCCGTCAGGGTCCTGTGGGTGATCGTGGCTCCGATCTGCGCCTTGATGTCGTCTCCGATGATGGGAACGCCGGCTTCCTCAAAGCGGCCCGCGAACTCCTCGTCACTGGCGATAAATACCGGGATGCAATTTACGACTGCCACGCGCGCCTCAAGTGCGCACTCGGCATAGAAGCGCGATGCCTCCTCGGATCCCACGGGCAAATAGTTGAGCAAAACCTCCGCACCCGACTGACGCAGGGCCACCACCACGTCCTCACGGCTGGCTTGGGTGGCGTCGGAAGGCAGAAAGGCCCGGTCGTCGGGGTGGTCCCCCATGTGGTCAGCGACGCCGTCGAGAATCCGACCCATGCGGACCGGGACACCGGCCTTGGGGATCTCGGAACAAAACACTGTCGTACAGTTCGGCTTTTCGAAGATTGCCTCGGAGACGTCCTTCCCAACTTTTCGAACATCCACATCGAAGGCTGCAACGACGGCCAGATCATGAGGTCGGTAACCGCCGATCTCCCAGTGCATCAAGCCCACAGCATCAGCGGCGCTCTTGTTCTTGTAGAACTCGATGCCCTGGAGCAACGAGCTCGCGCAGTTGCCCACGCCAACGATCGCAATCTTGATCGGTCCCATGCTGCTCCCTGTTCAGCCCTTCAGCCGCTCGGCCCTTCACCCCTCCTCGTGCCCTGGCGCGTTCATTCGGCCAAGACCCGAGAACCGGTCCGGTCGCTCGGTGATGTCTCTCGGAGTGATGATTCCTACTGGGTCGTGCCTCTTCCTGGAGCGGTTCACCCAATGGGAGAAAGGTGTGACACGCGAGCCCGTCCCCGGTTCGTCCGGAGTGCCGGTGCTCGATTTGGCTCGGGCATGGTAGGCCAGGCGAAAGCCATGGTTCAACGATCGCGTGGGAAATCTCGCACGAACAAATATGGGGTGAAAAAGACTCACCTGGGGCCACCTGGGGTTTCAGCTGCTTCCGCCCCTCTTCATCCATTCCCAGGTCGGGATACCCCCCCCAGACGATGGCTGGCAGGGCCCCAGATCCTCAAGGGTTCTGGGGCCCTGCCGTTCCATTGTTGGGGCCAATCAACGGCCCTTCTACATCCCCATGCCGCCCATGTCCGGCATGCCACCCGGCATTCCGGCGGGCATACCTGCCGCACCCTTCTCATCGGGCTTCTCGGCCACCATGGCCTCGGTGGTCAAGAGCAGAGCCGACACGCTGGCCGCATTCTGCAGTGCCGTACGCACCACCTTCGTCGGGTCGATCACCCCCGCCTTGAGCAGGTCCACGTACTCTTCGGTGGCGGCGTTGAAGCCATTGGCTCCACTCGAGTTCTTCACCTTGTCGACCACGATCGAGCCATCGATCCCGGCGTTCTCGGCGATTCGGCGAAGGGGCTCCTCCACCGCACGGCGGATGATGTTGATCCCCGCCTGCTGCTCCTCATCGGCCTTCAGCTTGTCGAGCACCTTCTGGGCGCGCAGCAGAGCAACACCACCACCCGCCACGATGCCCTCTTCCACCGCCGCACGGGTCGCGTGCAGTGCGTCCTCGACGCGCGCCTTCTTCTCCTTCATCTCGGTCTCGGTTGCAGCACCCACCTGGACCACCGCGACACCACCGACCAGCTTTGCCAGCCGCTCCTGCAGCTTCTCGCGGTCGTAGTCCGATGACGTGGCCTCGACCTGATTCCGGATCTCCTGACAACGCCCTTCGATGTCCTTCTTCGTCCCGGCACCATCGACGATGGTCGTGTTGTCCTTGTCGATCATGATCCGCTTGGCCTTGCCGAGATCCTTGACCGTCACATTCTCGAGCTTCAGCCCCAATTCCTCGGCAATCACCTGACCACCGGTCAGAATCGCCATGTCCTGGAGCATCGCCTTGCGACGATCACCGAAGCCCGGAGCCTTCACCGCGGCGACATTCAGGGTTCCGCGCAGCTTGTTGACGACCAGCGTCGCCAGCGCTTCCCCTTCGATGTCTTCGGCCACGATCATCAGGGGCTTGCCCTGGCGCGCGACCTGCTCGAGCAGCGGCAGCAGATCCTTCATGTTGCTGATCTTCTTCTCATGAAGAAGGATCAGCGGCTCTTCGAGGACGGCCTCCATCCGCTCGGGATCGGTCACGAAGTACGGCGAGAGATACCCGCGATCGAACTGCATGCCCTCGACGACGTCCAACTCCGTGTCCATCGACTTGGCTTCTTCGACCGTGATCACACCCTCTTTGCCGACCTTCTCCAT
The DNA here is from genome assembly GCA_022447545.1 of Myxococcota bacterium. Classification (GTDB taxonomy): domain Bacteria; phylum Myxococcota_A; class UBA9160; order UBA9160; family SMWR01; genus JAKVBI01. The sequence continues at coordinate 24,871 of JAKVBI010000022.1, read as the reverse complement.
CGCCTCGGCCAGGATGCCGCCAATCGTCTCGTCGCTGTTGGCGGAGATCGTTCCCACCTGGGCGATTTCGCTCGAATCGCGTGTGGCCTTGGACATCTTGGCCAGCTCGGCCGTAATGGCCGATACCGCCTGGTCGACGCCCCGCTTGATGTCCATGGGGTTCATCCCCGCAACCACCAGCTTGCTCCCTTCGCGGAAGATCGCCTGGGCCAGGACCGTCGCCGTGGTGGTGCCGTCTCCGGCCACATCAGAGGTCTTGCTCGCAACCTCCTTCACCATCTGGGCGCCCATGTTCTCGAACTTGTCTTCGAGCTCGACTTCCTTGGCCACCGTGACACCGTCCTTGGTGACCGTGGGGGACCCAAAGCTCTTCTCGATGACCACGTTGCGGCCCTTGGGCCCCAGAGTGACCCGCACCGCGTTGGCCAACTGATTCACACCGCTCAGGAGCTTGTTCCGTGCTTCCTGATCGAATTTGACTTCTTTTGCCATGATGATCGTCCCCTATTCCACGATTCCGAGGACATCGTCCTCGCGAATGATCAGGTGCTCCTCGTCATCCAGGTTGACCTCGGTGCCGGCGTATTTACTGAACAGCACCTTGTCGCCCTTCTGGACTTCCACGGGTCGGAGCTTGCCGTCTTCACCGACCTTGCCGTTGCCCACGGCGATGACTTTGCCCTCTGAGGGCTTTTCCTTCGCGGTGTCGGGAATGATGATCCCACCCTTGGTGGTCTCTTCCTCCTCCAGCCGCTTGACGATGATTCGATCCTGGAGCGGACGAATCTTCATGGGGGTTCCTCCGATCTACCTTGAGATGGTGTTAAAGAGTGACCATCCGCTCGGAACGGTCCCTCTGGGGATGTTTTGGAATGCCTGGGCCTTGCCCATCACATTCCCCACATGTGGTTCAAAACCACTGCTGCGTTTTGGCAGTGAAGCAGTTCGACTGCCAACGCGGCGCAGACTACGCACGGGTCGGGGAGGGGTCAACCCCACGAAACAAAAATAATCCGAACGGTTTTTCAATTTTTGTCGGAGCCAGGGGAAGCGATGGACTTTCCCTACGCTTTCCCGTGCCCCGGGGAACCGGCAAGCCCCCTCTGGCCGCTGGCGCTGGAACTCGTAGGGCAGCCTTCTACGGAAAACGCGCAACCTCAAGCCCGAGAGCGGCTTCCCCATTTCTCACGGTCCCAACAATCGGGCCCAAGGCCCATCGCTCGCAGTTCATGCTTCTTGATCCGACCGGTGGTTTCGTTGCGGGGAAGTGCCTTCATCGGCTCCACGTACCGGGGCCACATGTAACGGGGCATGCGGGGCTCCAGCCACGCCAACAGTGCTGCAGGCTCGAAGGAATCCGGGTCTCGGACCACGACTACGATCCGTACTTCGTCCTCTCCGAGTTCGGCCGGCTCCGCAACGGCCGCACATTCGACGACCTCGGGATGGCCACCCACGAGTTCCTCCACCTCAAAACTCGAAATATTCTCCCCGCGGCGACGGATGGCATCGTTCATCCGATCAACGAGATAAAACCAACCCTGCTCGTCGTACCGAAAGGCATCACCGGTATGAAACCAACCGTTGCGCCACGCACGGGCGGTGGCCTCGGGAAGTTCGAAATAACCGGCGTTGAGAGCCCAGGGCTCCGGGCTGCGGACCACCAGTTCCCCCACCTCCCCCGGCCCCAGGGGCTGGTCGTGCTCGTCCACCACCCGCACTTCAGGCCGCGGGTAATCGAGGCGTTCCCTTCCGCAACTCGACCACGGTCCATGATTCCAATCGGTCACCAGCGCCATTCCGATTTCCGTCTGACCGAACCCCGTGGCAACTCTCAGACCAAAGCGCCGCTCGAAATCGTCGATCTCACGGATCAACGGACCACACAGGATCGCTCGCAGAGGATTGTCGGCGTCGTCCTCTCGTTCTGCACGTGAGTGGAGGAGCGCCGTCATGGGGCCCACCAACGATGCAGCTCGACACTCGTGATTCTTCACATCGTCCCAGAAGCGCTCAGCCGAGAACTTCTCCCGAAAGACGAAGGTCAGTCCTCGCACCATCGCACCGTTCAGAGCCGCTCGGCCCGAGTTGTGGAACAGCGGCATCGCACAGTAGACACCTTCGCCGGGCTCGGCGGCGTCCGCCGGTACCCAGGACCAGTTCTGGTAGATGACCGCCCAGGGCGTCAGCACCGCCTTGGCGGGCCCCGTCGTTCCCGATGTAAACAGCAGCGCGGCGATGTCCCGGTACGAAGGCCCCTCCAACCCGTTGGCGGGCTCCACATCCGCCAGATCAGGCAACGGATCGACTTCCACCCTCAACGACCGCAACTCCGATGTCATCCCATCCACCACGACCACTCGCTCGAGCGCCGGCAGGGCGTCCTCGACCTCTGCGACCCGGGTGAGAAATTCCGAAGTGGTCACCAGGATTCGGGCCTCGGAGGCCCGCAGCGCATGCCGCAGGAGCGCGCCCTTCAGTTCTGTGTTCAAGGGCACCTCGATGGCCCGTAGCCACCCCAGCCCCAACCAGATCCCCTGGCCGTCGAAGCCATTGTGGACGAGCGTGGCCACGTGGGTGCCCTCGCCGCAACCCAGTCGGTGCAGTGCCGTCGCGCAGCGCCGCGCCCGCTCGTCCAGCTCCGCGTAGGTCAGCGCGGGCCCATCGGCGTGGCGAACGGCCACGCGGCCTGGATGACGAGTCGCGCCCAGGGCCACGGCATGAGGACCCAGTGCGGTCGGAGGAAGTCCCACCGGTGAATTCAGCGGCATGGCGGCGGGCGAAAGTGCATCTGGGTCCGAACCCAACCCTCACCCGATGAGCTCCAGCGGGCAGGGGCGTGATCATGGGCCGTCTGGGAATCGAACCCAGGACCAACGGGTTAAAAGCCCGCTGCTCTACCATCTGAGCTAACGGCCCGTAAGAGCGTCACAAACTTCACGACATCCAAAACGGTGCAGCGTTTGTACCCGCGCGGCCCTGCCGTGTCGAGTTTTGTTGTAGATGAAATCAGGTTTGACTTTCGTCTTTTCTTCGTCTATGTTCCCAACTCACCCCCTGAGAGTGCCTGTATCCCCGAAAGTCGGAGCTACTCGCATTCGCTGGCGGGCGAGCGGGCGACAGTCATCGAGCCGGGCGTAGCAAACGAAAGGCTCGGAAAACAAACCACGGGACGCTGTCGCCCCGCTCGTTCGCCGCATTTTGCTCAGGGAAGTTCCAGATCCACCAGAAGACCGTAATGGTCTGAGCCCGGAACCGGCACTGCCTCACAATGGGCCGCCTTGAGACCCTGCCCAAAGCAGTGATCGATACGAAAAAGAGCCGGCCCCCGCCATTGGGGCCAGGTTCGTGCTGAAGTCCCCTGGTGACGCTGCGCCTGATCGGCCACGAGATCGACAAATTCGCCAACCATCGCCCGGTAAACGGGCCACATCGGCGTAGCGTTGAAGTCGCCGGCCACGACTCGACCCGCCACACCCTTCGACCGCGTGTACCGAAACAATTCGGCGAGCTGCGCGGCCCGGCGACGCGGCTGGGCCCAGAACGGCGCGATATGGGGCGCTGCAATGTGGATTCCGATCAGTTCGAGCTCCGCACCCAATCCGGGCCAGAGCTCCGGGCGCAACTTCGCGATGTGCAGCCTTCGATAGACCAGAGGGATTCGGTGGAATTCCGCCGGGTGCCTCGACGCGATCCCCATGCCTGTGTAATCCGTTGCGGGCTCGAAGTCGCCATGAGGGAGAACCTCCGACAGGGCCTCTGCGAGTGGGGGCGTCGTCTCCTGCACGATCGCGATCTCCACCTCCCAGCTCTGCACCAGATTCCGGAGAGCGCAGGGCGAAACAGAACCGTTGGCGAGATTCGCACTCAGCAGACGCAGCGAGCGGGCCATTTCTGACTTCTCGTACGTTCCGGGCGTTGAGTTGAGGGCGCGGATCGGGTCGGGTCAGGAACCGAGATCGAGTGCCCGCGCCGAGATGACCTGAGGCAACGCGACCAATCCCCGCATCACATCGGGGGAAGGGGTGTGATCGACATTCACCAGCATCGCGGCCTCGGGGCGATCCGGTGCCAACGCCAACTGCATGCGAGAGATGTTGATCCCACCTTCCCCAAGCAGGCTCCCCACCAGGCCCACCACTCCGGGCTCGTCGTGATTGTGAATCAACAGGGTCGGTCCTTCGGGGATCGCCTCGAGCATGAAGTCATCAATACGCACGATGCGAGGTTGCCCGCCGTGGAACACGGCGCCCACGACCAGCCTGTTGTAGCTCCCCGACAGCCGAGTGCTGATGGCGCTGGCGAAGTCCTGACTGCGACTCGTCTTCGACTCCACCACCTTGATGCCCCGCTGCTGGGTGAGTATGGGGGCATTGACCATGTTGACCTGATCCGTGCTCGCCTCCAGCAACCCCTTGAGCACCGCGATGGTGATGGGGGCAACGTCCTCGAAGGCCGCATCTCCCGAGTACTCGATTTCCACCTGGTCGATGGCGGCATCGCACAGCTGTCCCTGCATGCGCCCCAGACGTTCCGCAAGCTGAAGAAAGGGGCGGATCTCGGCCAGGCGCTCTCTTGAGATCGAGGGCACGTTGATGGCATTGTCGAGCACACCCGATAGCAGGAAGTCCCGCATCTGCTGGGCGACTGCCATGGCGACGTTGAGCTGGGCCTGCTCGGTAGAGGCTCCGAGGTGGGGAGTACAGACGACCTTGTCGTGACACACCAGGGGGTGATCGGCGCCCGGCGGCTCTTCGACGAAGACATCCAGCCCCGCCCCTCCCACGGCACCGCTGTTTAGGGCATCCAGCAGAGCCTGCTCGTCCACGATGCCCCCACGTGCGGCGTTGATCACGATCACCCCCGGCCGCGTCCGTTCGAAGGCTTCCGCACCAAGGAGCCCCGTGGTGTCCGGCGTCCTGGGCACATGAACTGTGATGGCGTCGGAGCGCTGGAGCAATTCTTCGAAGGGCACCAACTCAACGTCGACACGACTGGCCGCGGATTCCGTGAGGAATGGGTCGTGACCGACAACCTTCATCCCCAGCCCCTGGGCGAGCCGGGCCACAATGCGACCGACATTCCCCAGGCCCACCACTCCCAGCGTCCGGTTGCTGAGTTCCAACCCCATGAAGGACTGCTTCTCCCAGCTCCCGGCCCGAGTGGCGGCATTGGCCTGGGGAATGCGTCGGGCCACCGAAATCAACAGCGCAATGGCGTGTTCGGCAGTGGTGACATTGTTGCCCCCGGGTGTATTCATCACCGCGATTCCGCGAGCCGTCGCAGCCGGAACATCGACGTTGTCCACGCCGATGCCCGCACGTCCGATCGCCCGCAATTCAGGGGCAGCCGCAATGACGTCCTCGGTGACCTTCGTGCCACTCCGCACCACCAGACCGTGGGCGTCGGCGATCGCGTTCAGCAACTCGTCATGGCTGATTTCAGGCCGATAAACGAGATCAATTCCATCGGCGGCCTCGAGCACCTCGAGACCGGCCTCCGCCAGCGAATCCGTTACCAGCACCTTGACCACGACGTCCCCCTGCCCGGGCGTACCCGGGGTCCACGCCCACCGCTACTTGGACAACAACTCCACCGCCAGCCGCGTCGCCTCTCCCGGAGGCGCATCGTGGCCGTTGGCGATCAATGCCATCTCGATGGCAGCGATGGCAGCAATCGTATCGAAGCGGTCGAAGTAGCCCAGGTGCGCGATACGAAACACTTTGCCCTTGAGCGAGTCTTGTCCATCGGCCAGCGTATAGCCGAGTTCATCCCGAAGGTACTTGCGAAAAGCGGGCCCCTCGACACCATCGGGCACCCGCACCGCCGTCGTCGCGGGGCTGGGCGCGTCGGGTGCGAGCAACTCGAGACCGATGGCACACATGGCTTCGCGTGTGACCCGGGCCAACTCCTCGGTTCGTGCCCAAGTCTCTTCGAGCCCCTGTTCCTCGAGAATGATCTTCAGAGACTCGTCGAGTCCCATCAACAGACCCACCGCGGGGGTCCATGAAGTCTGGTCTTTGGGCAGCGCCTTCAACTCGGCTCCAAGATCGAAATAAAAGCGGCTGCAGGTGGCGGTGCCCATGAAACGCTGAGCACGCTCGGACAAGCCGATAAAGGCCAGGCCCGGCGGCAACATGAACGCCTTCTGAGAGCCCGAAACCACCACGTCGAGTTCCCACCGATCCATGGGCAGGTCATAGACCCCGGCCGCCGTCACCGCGTCCACGGCCAGCAGGCGATCCCCACCGCGCCGAACTACTTCCGCAATTTCCCGCACGGGGTGGCGCACGCCGGTGCTGGTCTCCGAAGCAGTCACGTAGACGGCCCGAATATCAGGGGCCGTTTCCAGGGCCCGCTCCACCGCTGCGGGGTCGACCGCCCGTCCCCATTCGACATCGATGCAGGTGGTCCGAACGCCGTAACTGGCGCAGATCTCTCCCCAGCGCTCGCCGAACTTGCCACCGCGCACTACGAGAGCGTGGTCACCAGGCGACAGCATGTTCGACACCGCAGAGTCCATGGCTCCCGTGGCCGAAGCCGCGAGGATCACGACTGGAGATTCCGTCTGGAACACACGCTGCAGTCCCTTTCGGCAACGCTCGAAGACCGGCAGAAAATCGGCCGCCCGGTGGTTGAGGATGGGCTGGGCCATGGCCTGTCGGACGCGGCTGGGAACAGGAACGGGCCCAGGCGTGAAGAGGCGACGCTTCAACATGTCCCTGGCTCCCGCTCTCGGTTTTGGAGGGCCCGCTCGAGGTACAAATCCCGGCGTTTCTGCCGTGCTGCATGCATTTCGAACGACTCGTATCGTGCGTTCAGCAGGCCCAACCCAACGCCATTCGTCGAACGGTCGAACCCAGGCCTCATTGATCTCGCGCCCCGTCAGCGTCCCCCGTGCCAGACGGATCCGAGCCACGCAAACGGCCCGATCGCCTGGGGGACACGGTTCCGCGCATGGTTCGCACGCGAAAAGGCCACGGCGACGGCAGTGTATCGGACACCCCAGGGTGCCTCAACGCTGCTCCTGGACTCCCAGGGCCTCGCTGAGAGGCCGAGAATCGAGCGCCCACCCCCTCTTCCCGGAGTCCCGCGCGACGAACTCCCTGGGTGGGGCTAATTTGACGCCTGTGCCCAACCCTCCCCTTCCGGATTCACTGGTGGTCGCACCGCGAGGCCCGCTCGACGCCGTGGTCCGCGTGCCGGGCTCCAAGAGCCTGACCAACCGCGCACTGTTGGTAGCGGCCCTGGCCCAGGGCGAAAGCCGACTGCACGGGGGACTCGAGAGTGACGACACCCGGGTGATGATCGAAGCCCTGGCGGCGCTGGGATGCCCGATCGATGTCTCCCATGACCCGTGGACGGTTTCCGGACTCGACGGGGACCTGAAACTCCCCGGGCGCTCTCTCGACATCCAGAACTCGGGCACCAGCGCACGATTCCTGACCGCGGCCAGTACGCTGGGCAGGGGCTGGGTGGAATTCGATGGCACCCCGCGAATGCGTGAACGGCCCATTTCGGATCTCATCGACACGCTCTCCCAACTCGGTGCGCGGGTCGAACCCCTCGAGCATGCGGGCTGCCCGCCCGTACGCGTGGAGGGCACGGGGCTGACGGGCGGCGCGGCCAGCATCGACGCGCGTCGCTCGAGTCAATTCGTCTCCGCGGTCCTCCTGGCGTCCCCCTACGCGGAGCGCGATGTATCGCTGAGCCTGGTCGAGGGCCGTCTGGTCTCCAGACCCTATGTGGATCTGACACTCGACCTCATGAGAGCATTTGGGGCGAGTGCCGAGTGGAGCGGGGACACGAGCCTTCGTGTTCGTGCGGGCCTCGGCTATCAGGGACGCTCCTACACGATCGAGGCCGACGCCTCGGCGGCCGCCTACCCTTTCTGTGCCGCCGCCATTGCGGGGGGCCGAGTGCGGGTGGAGGGAATTCCGAACGCCTCCCACCAGGCCGACTTCGCCCTCCTCGACATGCTGGCCCGCATGGGTTGCCAGGTCATGCGCGGAGAGGATTTCGCCGAGGTCCGCGGGCCCACCGGGGACCTGATGGGCATCGACGCGAACCTCAACGACCTCCCGGACGCCGCCCTGGCCCTGGCCGTGGTTGCGGCATTCGCCCGCAGCCCGTCCCGCCTTCGAGGCCTCGAAACTTTGCGCATCAAGGAAACCGACCGACTGTCCGCGCTGGAAACTGAACTGGGCAAGCTCGGCGCCGACGCCCGGGCGGGTGAAGACTTCATCGAAATCCGACCCGGTGCGATTCGCGGGGCCCAGATCGCGACCTACGACGATCACCGGATGGCCATGGCCTTCTCGTTGGCAGGATTGGCAGTACCCGAGGTCATCATTCTGGATCCCAGCTGTGTCTCGAAAACCTGGCCCGGGTATTTCGACTTTCTGGGGGAACTCTGAGCGGTGGTGGCTGGAACTCCGCCCTCCGACGCGCGACTCTCAACATCCGCCAGCGCCTGGCACCGGATGTAGCGTGGCTACGAGCGGGGAATCCCTCGGGCCGACGACCCATCGAGCGCCATGAGCAGAGGAAACAACCCGGGAATGCAGCAGAGCGAGCCCGCCGCCGCCATCGAGTGTGTCGACCTGACCCGGCGATTCCGCCAGCACGTAGCCCTGGACTCCCTGACCCTCTCGATCCCGAGACATCAGACCTTCGGGCTCTTGGGCGCGAACGGTGCGGGGAAGACCACCTTCATCCGCCTGGTGACCGGCTTCCTGCTCCCGACGTCGGGCACCGTGACCGTGGAGGGACAGTCTCCGATCCACCGCCCGGAACATGTTCGCCGACAACTGGGCTTCGTGATGGAGACCTCCCGACTCTACGAGGATCTTCGCGTTCGCGGATTCCTCCGCTTCGCCGGCGGAGCCCGGGGCATGACAGGAACCGACCTGGACCAGGCCATTGAGCGGGTGGTGGAGAGCTTCCAGATCGGACACGTCCTCGGCCGCAGAATCGGCAATCTGTCCAAGGGCTACCAGCAGCGGGTCTCCCTTGCCCAGGCCTTCCTCCACGACCCCCCGATCGTCATCGTCGACGAGCCCACGGCGGGCCTCGACCCCGTGCAGCGCGCTGAGGTGCAGGGCATGCTGGGTGCACTCCAGGGACAGCGCACGGTGCTGCTCTGCACCCATGACCTGCACGAGGCTCGCAGCCTGACCACGCGCGTTGCCGTCCTCCATGCGGGACACCTGGTCGCCCAGGGGCTCACCGAACGAATCATCCGCGACGACAGCGCCCTCGCCCTCTTCCGCGATCCACACCGGGAGTCTTCGTGACGGCCTTTCTCGCGCTGATCCGAAAGGAACTCGCCAGCCTGTTCGGCTCGACCATGGCCTACGTTGCGCTGACGGTGGCAGCGCTGGTGACGGCGCTGACTTTCTTCGACCATCTCCGTCTCTACAACCAGGTCCTGTTCGCGTATGCGTCCACGACCATGGGGGGATTCGAAACCGACTCCATCCCCGACTACGTGAACCTCTGGGACATGGTGTTCTTCCCGGTCATGGAACAGTTGGGCCTGACGCTGCTCGCAGCCATCCCACTCATCACCATGCGCGTGTTCGCCGAGGAGCGCGCCCGGGGAACCGACGAGTTGCTGCTCTCCACCAGCCTCACCGCGAACCAGATCGTGCTGGCCAAGTTCGCCGTCACCTACGCGTTCGTGACCCTGATGATGGCCGTGAGCTTCATCTATCCCGCCATGGCGATCCAAAGCGGCGGACTCGGCGTCGAGCATCTGGCCGCAGTGTTCGTGGGGCTCACCCTTCATGCCATTGGACTCGCGTCCATCGGGCTCGTCTGCTCGGCGTTCACATCGAGCCAACTGGTCGCCGCCGTGTCGGGATGGGCCGTGGCCTTCGTGCTCTGGGACTTCTTGTGGATCCAGCCCTTCGTCACCGAGAACATCGCCGGGTTTCTCGACGCCATCTCCCTCCACCCGCGTTACGGAGCCTTCTCCGAGGGAATCGTCTCCCTCGCCAACATCGTGTACTTCGGCGCCCTGGCACTGGTGGCCTTCGCAATCGTGCGCTTTTCCTTCGACCTCCGGCGGGTGAGTTGATGCGCGAATGGGCACTGATCGGAAGCGTCGCGCTGTTGTTCGGGCTGGGCTCGTTCTACGCCACTGACCATTTCGGCGCCTTCTCAGTGGCGAACCTTGCAATCGGTACTGTCGCCCTGCTCGTTGCCGCCATCACCGCCCTCTCCCGCTTGAGCCAGCTGGGCGGAATCTACTCCCGCCCTGTGATCGTTCGCGGCCTGCTGCTTATCACCGGGGCCATGGCGCTGGGCACAGGATTGGAGCGTGCCGCCCAGTACGCTGACATTCGTTTCGATTGGACACTCGAAGGCAGCTACGACCCCGCACCTGCCACCATCGACGCCTGCAACGCGCTGGAAGGCGTCCACGCCACCCTGTACTACGACCCCCTGGATCCGCGCATCCGCCGGACACGCCTTCTCCTCGAGAACCTCGCGCGTTTCTGCGACCTGAACGTGCAGGAACAGGAACTCAACGAGGAGGTCTACGAAACCGATGAATTCGGTGTTGGCTCCTCGAACACGGTGGTACTCGAACTCGGAGACGCCTTCGAACTGGTTCCCCGGCCCACCGAGGGAACCCTCTACGAGGGCTTCTACCGCCTGCGCTCGATGGTGGGAGGAACCCTCACGCTGCTGAAGGGAGATGGCGAGGGCAGCGTGACGAGCGAACGTGCCGACGGTTTCTCGGGCTTCGGCGTCGCGTTGGAGACCGAGGGTTATCGGCTGCGCGAGGTCGTCTCTCCGACCCTCGAAGAACTACCGGTGCCTACCGACGCCCTGATCGTGATCTCCCCCAAGCGGCGCCTGCCCGACTCCACGCTCGACGGCATCCGGAGCTACCTGGCTGAAGGCGGCCGTATGGTGGCCATGCTCGACCCGGGTTTCGAGAGCGGGCTCGAAGAGATTCTCGCGAGCTATGGCATGGAGAGCCCCAACGCCCTGGTGATCGACCCCCAGTTCTCCCGACCGGGCTCAGGCGGCCTCGAAATCATCGCGAACAGTTACGAAACCCACCCCGTCGCCCAGGGCCTGAACCGCAACCGCATGACCTACTTCCCCAGGTCTCGCGCGTTCCAGCTTCGCAAGCGCGAACGCTCGGACAAGCTGACCCGGGCCGTACTCGCAAGTTACGACTCGTGGCTTTTCTCGGATCCCGACAAACTCCCGAGGGACCTCCGCGACCTCGATCCCGGAGATGCTCGCCGCGACTACCAGGCCATTGTCGCCAGCGGTCGTTACGACCGCGGAGGGCACGAAACGCGAATCGTCGCTTTTGGCAACAGCAGCTTCGCCTCCAACCATCACCTGCGCACACTCTACAACCTGGATCTGGCTCTCAACGCAGTGCATTGGGTGATGGAACGCGAGCCCGAGATCAAGATCCGACCGAAGATCCGAAACACCATTCAGTTTCCGCTGCCCATCGCGAACACCCTGCAGGTGCTCTACGGCGTAGGACTGCTGGTCCCCGAGGTCCTACTCATCGCGGGCGGACTGGTCTGGCTGCGCCGCCGCAACGCCTGACCCCCACCCTCAACTCTCTTCGCTGAGCCGCTGGGTCGCCAGGGCAATTCCCTTGGCACCCGCCTGCTGGGCGACATCCAGGATTCTCACTGCTCGTCCGAGCAGCACCTGCTTGTCGCCTCGCAGGATCACGAGTTTCTCCCGGGCCTGCTCGAGAGCGGCACTGAGATCATCGAACAGCCGACCATCATCGGTGGGAACATCATTGATCAGCATGGTGCCGTCGAGGGTGACGGTCACCGTCACTCCCTGGGGAGTCGTGTCACTCACATCGGCACCGGGCAGATCGACGTTCTTGCTCTGGTTCTGGATCACCGTCGTGGTGACCATGAAGATGATCAGCAGAACGAGAAAAACGTCGGTCAGTGGAGTGACGTTGATCTCGGCAATGATCGCGCCATCGCCCTCGCCATCGTCGGCACCAAACGATCCGGCCATGCTCAGGCCTCCGTTCCCGTGTCGCCCTCAGACGACTCAACGTAAAGAAGGGCCTGAATGAAACGCTCACAAGACCGCGCGTAGGTCTTGGAGATCGCGGTTGTCCGAACCTGAAGAATGTTGAAGAAGAACAGCGCCATGATGGCGACGAACAGGCCCGCCGCCGTGGCCACCAATGCCTCGGAGATGCCAGCGGCCACCACCTCGAACCCCCCGGCCCCGTGCTCCGCCATGTCCTGGAAGGCGCGAATGATTCCGACCACCGTGCCAAACAACCCCACGTAGGGTGCCAGAGAACCGATCGTTCCGATCAGCCACACCCCCCGACCCAACCCGGAAACCGCCTCCTGGCGCGAGGTCGCCATCACACGCTCGAGATCCTCGAGTTGGATGTTCTTCCAGCGCATGGCTTCGAGGTAGATGTCGCCCACCGACGTACCGGCCTTTTCACACAGGGTCTTGGCGGTCTCCACATCGCGTGCCACCAGCGCATCCACCGTGCTGTGGGTCAGTGCGCGCGTGGACTCCTCGATGCCTCGAAAGCGCCACCATCGCTCGATCACGATGCTGACCACGATGACCGACCCTACTCCGAGCGGGTAGACCGTGAGGCCCCCATCCTGAAGCAACTGCAACAGGGTCTGTGCGTCCACGCCAATTCCCCCATATCCGGTGGTTCCCCGCCCCTCGGCACGGGGACAAAAGCCGCGAGCCGACCGTCACCGCGTCGACCCTTGCTCATCCCCCCCGCCGACGGCGGCGATGCCACGCGTCGGGCCAGAAGGGTACTGGATGATCCCCAGCCTGGCAGGTCCGGCGAGCCGCCGGCCTCGGTCGCAACGTCTTCAGGAGAGGGATACGATACGCGGCGATGCCTCGGCGCCGAGAGGGGTGTGCGTCGAAGCGGACACACGTTCATGAGCGAAGCGTCCATCATCCACTCACGACCGCGTGGCAAGCGACAGCGTCGTCGCCCGATGATCCGCCACGCCTTCGAACCCGTAGCGGTCCACGCCGGGGGCTCCGCCCGCTACGCGTACCCGGGCATGGACACCGTCGAGCCCGAGAACGAACGGCGTGCCTGGCTGACGAGTTCCTTTGCCGCCCTGCTCCACCTGGGCCTGCTGGGCCTACTGATCCTCCTGGCGAGCCTCGCCCCCAATCTCGACGAGAATCTGATTCCTGTTCGCATCCTGGACGAAACTCCTGAGGTCGAGGAACCCTCTCCCGCCCCCAAGGCACTGGCCGAACGGCGAATGCCCAACTTCTCGCCCCAGGTCCAGTCCGTGGCCCCACAGGTCGTCAACCCGCGCGTCATCGCAGAAGCCTCGCCCCAGGTCAGCGCCGAAACCCTCGAAATGGATCGTATCGAGGCCGTGCGCGCACCCACTGCGATCGATCACCAATCCGTATCCGTCGAACGCGTGCGTCAGGTCGACTCCCTGGCCACGGCCCGGGCAAGCGCCATCGACATCCCAAGCGCCGTGGGCCCCGCCGTTCGCGGGCCGGTCAAGATCTCGGCGCCCGTGGGAGCTTCCGTGGGCCCGCGGCAGGTGCAGGTAGCAACCCCCGTCAAGACACTGGGTACCAGCACCCTGGCCATCGGCAGTGGCTCCTCGGTGCAAGAGGGTCTGGCCTCCAGCCGAGACGTACTGGGATCTCCCGTGGGCCGGATCGTCGTCGACATCGATACCGAGGTGGGGGATGGATTTCTCGGAGCCGGCGGAAACGGCAGCGGTGGAACCGGAGGGGCCCTGACTCCGGGAGAACTCCCGTGCACCCAGCGACCCGAGGTCGTGGCCTACATCACCACGGTTCGAGATCGCACCCTGGAGCGCTGGAGTCTGCCTCCGGGGCTGATCAACAGCGAGGTTCTACTGCGCTTCAAGATTGATGCGGCCGGTTCTGCTTCCGACGTCGAACTCGTCCGGGCGGGCGACAACGCCCTGGGCGCCAGCGCCATCGACGCCATGCGCGCTGCCTCTCCGTTTCCGCCCCTCCCCCAACGCGCTCGCTGCCTGAGCGGGCGACCCATCCTCGCCACGTTCTCCAATCCAACCGGTGAGAGCTAGCGCCATCGCCAGCCTGACGCTGGTCCTGCTGCTCGCCCAAGGCGCGCGGCCACAGACGAACTGCCCCGCGGTGGAACTCCATTACGACGACACCGAGCAACTGGCCGAAAAGCGCACCGATACCAACCAGGACTGTCGTCACGACGAGGTCGTCCACTACATCGACGAGATCCCCGAACGCGCCGAGCGCGACCGCGACTTCGACGGGCGCATGGACCTGTGGATCTTCTACGGCGAAGACGGAGTTGTGGGTCGTCAGGAGGAAGACACCACCGGCGACGGCACCACGGACCGCTGGGTGACATTCCGGGACGGCTCCCCCACGACCCAACTCGACGACCGCAATGCCGACGGAGTGGCGGACTCGACGCTCTTCTACGCCGGGGACCAACCCGACCGACTCGAGGAGGACACCAACTTCGACGGCCGAGCCGACCGTTTCATCACCTACGCCGAGGGGGAACCCGCCACGGTGGAGGAAGACAAGAACTTCGACCGCAAGATCGACGTAAAGGCCAGCTTCAACGCGGACGGAACCCGCAAGAGCGAGGAACAGGACACCACAGGAGACGGCTCTCTGGACGTGGCGATCCTGTTCGAACGAGACCTGAAGGTACGGGTCGAAGAAGACACCGATGCCGACGGAACGAAAGACGTCCTGACCTTCTATGAACAGGAGACAATCATCCGGCGCGAAGCCGATGCCGGAAACGACGGCCATTTCGAATCCGTGGCCTTGTTCACAGACGGAGTCGAGCGCGAACAACGGCTCGACGAGGACGCGGACGGCAAGCCCGAACTCGTCATCCACCTGGGGGAAGACGGCACGAAACTCCGGGAAGAGATCGATAGCGGAGGAAAGGGCCGCCTGGATCTCGTGCGAAATTTCGAAGGCGGTGTGCGGGTCCGGGAAGAAGAGGACCAGGATGGCGACGGAACAGCCGACATCGTGACGACCTTCGCCGGAGACCTCCCCCTGGTGCGCAGGGCCGACAGCAATTCCGACGGGCTTTTCGACACCACCATCCATTTCGAGGGCGACGCGATGGTTCGCCAGGAAGACGACCGAGATGGCGATGGACGCGTCGATGCCGTCTACCACTTCGACGCCGAGGAAGTCCGGATTCGCGAGCAACTCGATGAAGATCGGGACGGCGACCTGGAGATCACCCACCATTTCGAGAACGGAGTCCGAATCCGCCGCGTCACTGCCGAGCCCAACGACCCCGGGGCCCCCCGAACCGAATTCTTCGAAGCAGACCTTCTCGTGCGCATTGAAACCGACGAAGACCGCGACGGCCGGATCGACCTGTGGAGCCACCACGGTCCCGACGGCGCGCTGCTGCGCCAGGAGCAAGACACGAGCGGAAATGGGCGTCCGGACACCTTCGTAGAACTCGACGCCGAAACCGGTAAAGAGATCTCGGTTCGCAAGGACAGCGATGCCGACGGCAAGATCGACAGTTGGCGCACCGCAGATCGAGACGGCCTGCCTCTGCGCTTCGAAGAAGACCGCAACGCCGACGAGATTCCCGACCGGGTCAATCTCTTCGTCGACGGTAAACCCGCTCGCTTCGAAGAAGACACGGACTTCGACGGCCGGGTGGACCTGCGGGGCGATCTGAACCCCGAGGGCCAGGTGACGCGCGAAGAACGCGACACCACGGGGGATGCAAGTTTCGACCTCGAAACCCGCTTCGAGAACGGAGAAAAGGTGCGCGAGGCGCGCGACACCTCAGGGGATGGCCAACGGGACGTCTCCATCTTGTTCGCCCAAGGCGCACCCGTTCGCCAGGAGCGCGACACCACGGGCGACGGGATCTTCGATTCGACTCTGGAATTCGCCGGAGGCCAGCAGACCGTGCAACGGCGCGACACCACCCAGGATGGCAAGGTCGACGTCATCGTCCACTTCGACGACCAGCAGCGGCCACTCCGCGAGGAGGTCGACACCAACGCCGACGAACAGGCCGACGTGATCAAGCACTACTCGGAAGGGCTCTTCGTTCGCGAAGAGGTCGACCAGGACCTCGACGGCCGCTTCGAGTTGACCACCCTGTGGCAGGACGACCGGCGAACGCGTTCGACCGTGGACAGCGATGGGGACGGCAAAACCGACATCGAGATCACCTTCGAGAACGACCGAAAGGTGAGCCAGAGCGAGGATCGGGACTTCGACGGACGCAACGACGTGGTCACCCTCTTCGATGCCGAAGAGCGCCCTGCAAAGGTCGATGAGGATTCCGATGGAGACGGCCGCCTCGACACCATCACCTTCTACGAGGCCGGCGAGATCCTGCGCACCGAGAGGGATCGAAATGCCGACGGAAAACCGGACCTGCTGGCCTTCTACGAGAACGGCGTCCTGACCCGTCAGGAGGAGGACCGGGACTTCGATGGCGTCATCGACCTGCGCAACCTCAGCAATGCACAGGGGTCGACGACTCAGGAGGTCGACACCACCGGCGATGGAAAAATCGACACCTGGATCACCCTGGGCGCCGACGGTGTAGCGACCCAACGCGCCGAGGATCGAAACGGCGACGGAGAGATCGATTTCACCGCCTTCTTCGAGGCGGGCAAGATCACCCGGCTGACCCAGGACAGCCAGGGCAAGGGATGCGTGGACCTGAAGCAGTGGTTCGATGCCAATGGCAAGGTTCGGGCCGAATACCGGGACACCCGCGGAGATTGCCGCTCCGACCGCTGGAGCTACTTCCAGAACGAGCGACTCGTACGCCTGGGAGAAGACACCGGGGGCAACGGCCATCCCGACGTGCTCAGTGTCCTCGACGCCGAGGGCAGAACCCGTGTGCAGGAAATTGCTTCCAACGGTCGCAACCCAGACAAGAAACTCTTTCTCGATGCCGCGGGCCAGGTGACTGCCCAGTGCATCTACAACCCCGAGAGCGAAAAACTCGACACCCGTGCCGTGGTGGTCGATGGACAGGTAACGGAAGTCTGGTTCGACACGACGGGCGAGGGTCGAGTGGACCGGCGCGAAATCTACGAAAGCGGGCAACGGGTCCGCCTGGACGCCGACACCAACAGCGACGGGCGACCTGATGTGATCCAGTTTTTCTCCGGCGACGCCATGGTGCGCCAGGAGGAGGACAGCGATTTCGATGGCATTCTCGACCAGGCCTTCGAAGGCGGCGAGGCGGCCGAACTGACGGGCGACAGCGCGGTGCCCGGCGCCAAATTCAGAAAACTCGACTGCGGTAGTTTCCACCGCTTCTGGTGGCGGCGCTGAGGGGTGGCGATGGCGTCCGATCCGGTCCACGCTCCCATAGAAGAGGACATGGTCCACCACCCGAAACTCAGTCTCCGGTCCCTGGCTCTCGCACTCCTGGCGGGAGCCCTGGCCGTCTCGGCTCAGGCCGGCCCAAATCTCGGTGATCGCGACGGGGACAGCATCGACGACGTCTGGGACAATTGTCGCGACGTCCCGAATGCAAACCAGCGGGACACCGATGGAGACGGTTGCGGAAACCTCTGCGATCCCGACTACGACCAGAACGGCAATGTCGGGGCAACCGACTTCACCCTTCTGCGCTCGCTGTTCGGAACCTCCAAAAGCGACCCGGATTTCAACTCCAACGCCGACCACGATGGCAACGGCACCATCGACAGCACCGACTTCGAGATCTATCGCAACCACTTCGGCGGCCCCCCGGGCCCTTCCAAGCGCAACGATCGCGACCCCGACGCCTGCCCGTGAGATCCCCTTGCCGGCGCGCATGCGCGACCGGCGCCAGAGCCTCGTTGGAGATTCCGGCGGTTCCCCGTTCACCCCGCTCGCGCCGGGTGTACCCTGCAAAACCGTTCCAAACTCGTCCTGGAGGACCGCCCCATGCCCAGCGCTGAAAACCAGGGCGACCCGCCCCTGCTGATCGAACGCGATGGCAACGTCGTGACCTTTACCCTGAACCGCCCCGAAAAACTCAACGCCCTGTCCACGCGGCTGCGACGCGCCCTCGCCGATGCGTTCGAAGCCATTCGCGAAGACGAATCCGTCCACGCCGTCATCTTGACGGGAAGCGGCCGCGCCTTCTGTGCGGGCGTCGACCTCAAAGAGCTCGGTGGAGAAGTGGACTCCTCGGAAGTCGATTTCGAAGCCGACGTCATGGGGGCCCTGGCCGATTGCCCGCACCCCATCCTCGCGGCACTCAACGGCCTGACCGTCACGGGCGGTCTCGAACTCGCCCTGGGCTGCGACATCCTGATCGCCTCGCGCGAGGCCCGCTTCGCCGACACCCACGTGCGCGCCAGCTTGATGCCCCAGTGGGGGATCACCCAACGCCTACCGGGACTGATCGGGCCGTCCCGAGCCCGACAGATGTCGTTCTCTGGCAATTTCATCGACGCCGAGACCGCCGAGCGCTGGGGCCTGGTGAGCCAGGTGGTAGAGCCCGAGGAACTGCTACCGGCGGCTCGCACCCTCGCCGCCGACATCGCCTCGGCTGACCCCGCGGCACTCCGAGCTCTGAAGGCGCTTTACTGCGAGACGGCCCTGGGGACTCAGGGCGAGGGTCTGGCCCGAGAGCGGGAAGTCTCGCGGCGATTCATGCGCGGCGTCGCGCCGGAGCAGATCGCCGCCCGCCGCGGTGAGGTCCAGGCCCGGGGACGCGAGCAGAACCGCTAGGCCTCGGGCCTCCGCTTCGAGCGGACGTGAAACTGAAAAACGAGTGGCGCTCAGGCCAACGGGCGCATGCCGGCGAGGTCGAAGAATGCCCGCATGGAGGTCAGCCGACCCTCGTCGTCGAAGGCCACCACGTCGATGACGTCGACTTCGTGGAGTTGGCCGTCACGACGGATGTGGGCGCACATGGGTGCTGCCGCCTCGCGCCCCGCCACACGCACGGTGCCGGTCAGAACGAGCCGCTCGGCCAATTCGTTCTCGGCGTAGAAGGCACGGATGGCGTCGATGCCCCGGCTGACGGAGCCGCCCACAGGAATCTCCAGCGTCGCTTCCGACGCGTAGAGGCCCACGATGCCATCCACATCGCCCGCCGTCACACAGGCGGTGTAGCGCTCCAGGACTTTCGAAATGTCGGGTTCCGGCATCGGGCCACCATAGCGAGTCCGCCCCAGCGCCCCTAGAGCTGGGTGGGCCGATTCACGAAACGGCGCGCCGCAGGCGAGAAGAACCAGCCACCTCCCGCTCGGGTGCCCCCATCCACCGGCAGGTTGTGCCCGGTCACGAAACTCGACAGGTCCGAAGCCAGAAACAGCGCCACCCGAGCCTGTTCCTCGGGCCACCCCAACCGGCCCACCGGTGCCCAGGAGGGCCACAGCCCCTCGTGTTTCTCCCAGCCCGTGATGTAGTCGACCTGGGGTGTCTGACACAGATCCGTGCCAATCCCGTTGACGCGAATGCCCTGGCGCCCATGGGCCGCAGCCAGACACGTGGTGAAATGAGCCACCGCCGCCTTCATGGCGCCGTAGACGGGCTCGCTCGGATAACCGCGCATGCCCTCCACCGAGTGGATGTTGATCATCGAGCCCCCGCCGGACTCGATCATGGGATCCAAGAAGGCGTGCGTGACCAGAAAAACATGGTGCAGGTTCACCTGATACATGGCGTCCCAACTCTCGGGCGAAGACTTCCGGAAGGGAACCAGCGGCCGATAGTCGCCCACGTTGTTGACCAGGACATCGATCCGGCCGTGCTCACCCAGCACCGCCTCGCGCAGGCGTGCGACATCGGGCGCCTTGCGTACATCGACCTCGTGGCTGCGAGCATGGCCCCCCGCCTGTTCGATGTCGGACCGCGCGGCCTCGGCTCGTTCCGGGTCGATCTCAGCGATCTCCACCCGTGCACCGTGAAGCGCAAACAGGCGCGAGATGGCGCCCCCAATCCCCGCGCCGCCGCCCGTGACCACGGCCACCCTGCCGTCGAGCAGACGGCTCCAGTCCTCGATGGGGGGAACGTTTTCCGGAACCTGCGTTGTCATGTCTTCCTCCTGCCCTAAGACCGGGCTGGAAGAGCTATGACACAGCTTCGCCCCCCCCGGAAGGGCGGGCCCGTCCGAAGACGTCAATCCACCGTCAATGCTTTGCGCGTCGCATCGGGGTTGTAGAACTCCCGCCCCTCCACCACGCGCCCATCGCGACAGCGCCAGACCCCGATGTACACGTTGCCGTAGGGTTTGCCCGTGGGCTTCGCTGTTCCCTGGGACGTGTACTCCACCACCAGCAGGTCGGGGTCCAGGCACTCGTGGACGCAGGTGATCGTCAGGGTGAAGACGAGGGTCTCCAGAGCCGGGGTCACGTAGTCTCGGAAGGCCGAGAACCCCTCCAGCCGCAGGGGCGGATCGGCGTAGGGCATCTCGAGCACAAAGTCCTCGGCACACACCGACTGCACCGCGTCGAGATCCTGCTGTCCGATGGCCTCGAAGTAACGCTCAATCAACTCCCGGTTCTGGCGCCTGCGCTCTCGACCTGCGGAATCCGATGTCATGGGACTGGCCCTCCTCTGAGTTCTCAGCAGGCGACCCAACGCAAGTCGTCTACCCGGCGAACGCGGCCCGCGGCCACGAGCCGCTCGATGTGCTGCCCCATACTGCGCTGTTCGACAGGATCCGCGAAGGAAACCGCATCGCCAGGGCGATAGACGAAGCGGTGTTCAGCCACCTCAGCCAGACTGCGGGGCTCGGCGAGAAACTCGAGCAGGGCAGCCTCGCGGCGGGCGATCACCGCCTCGAAACGGTCGAAGCGCTCGAGAAAGGCCTCGCGGGTCTCGAGCACCCCGATGTGGTGGAAGGTCACATACCACCGAGCCTCGATCTTCCTCACGCGTTCGAGGGTGCGCTCGAAATCGAGCAGGTCCGACCAGGCGTCTCCGTAGTAGGGGCCGAAGCTCGACAGATCGATGTCGCCCAGATACAGCACACGATCTTCGCTGCCGTCCCAGTCGATGAGAAAGCAGCAATGGCCACGGGTGTGGCCTGGTGTGTGCAGTACCCGCAGCCGGACTCCTCCGAGGTCGAAAACGTCGCCGTCGCGGTACGGCTTCGGATCCGGACAGGGCGTAAAATGGAACTCGTCGGTCAAAACCCGTCGGAAATCCTGCTCGACCTCCCCCGAGAAGCCGTAGATGGCCATCATGGCATCGACCGAGCGAATCCCCGGCAGGTCGGCTTCGTGGAAGTGCCAGGGCTGCTGGGGAAACAGGTGGGCCCCGGCCACGTGGTCCTCGTGACAATGGCTGAAGACCAGACGGTCGACCGACAGGGCGAGCTCCCCCCGGGCCACGATCCCCAGCGAGGGATCCACCAACACCGTTTCCCGGGTGCCGCGCACCAGGAGCGAGTTGCCCTGGGGATAGCGCCCGCCGTCTTTCCCGAACAGAACGCGCACCGGCCCGAGGTCGCGCTCGCCGAACTCTGCCACAGCCTGCGCTTCAGGACTCATGGCTCCACTATACTGCGCCGGTGTCGGGAACCGAGACCCGGCCTCGAAGACGGGAGCAGCGATGGCGCGCCAATTCTGGCTGGTGAAATCCGAACCCTTCAAATACTCGTGGGACGATCTCGTGCGTGACGGCTCGACGTATTGGGATGGTGTGCGCAACTACATGGCGCGCAACCACCTGCGCGAGATGAAACGCGGCGACCTCGCCCTCTACTATCACTCCAACGAGGGCAAGGAGGTCGTCGGAGTCGCCCGGGTGACCCGCGAGTCCTACCCGGACCCCACCACCGACGACGAGCGGTGGGTGGTGGTGGACTTCGAGCCCGTCAAGCCCCTGGCAACTCCGGTGGGCCTGGCCCAGATCCGAGAAGACAAGCAACTCCAGGACATCGCCATGCTCCGCTACAACCGGCTTTCGGTGGTCCCCATCGCCCCCCCCGAATTCCGGCGCATTCTCGCCCTGGGAAAGACGAAAGTTCGCTAGGAACGCCGAGCCATGTCCCAGCGACCGAGCCCGGAGCAACACGCCACCCTGCGCGAGCTGGCCGCCGAGCGCGACCTTCCCAAGCCCCCGCGCCGTCCGGTGGACGGCGAGTGCTGTGAGAGGGGTTGCGGGCTGTGCATCTGGGACGTCTACCTCATCTCCCTGCGACGCTGGGTGACCGAGCACGGGTTCGAGTCCGTGCTCGAGCCCAGCGACAAGGAGCCTTCCGAGTGACCCGCTTGCGCGCCTTCGCGTGGCTGCTGGTGGTGGCCACCGGCGCCACGTCGTGGGCAGTGCTGAGTGAATCGCTCTGGTTCCTGGAGCACGCATCCAGCAGCCGCCCTCGCGAGATCGGTCTGTCCTGGTGGCTCCAGAGCACCCTGACGCGTCTGGAACTCGCCCCCTCCCTGCGCCTGCCCGCCATCGTCGAGCACTCCCAGAGCTTCGAAGAGGCCGGTGGCTTCTGGCGCTTCCTCGCCATGGGCATGGCCTGGAACCTCACGCTGTGTACGGGACTGATGATCCTGGCCCTGCCCGTTCTACGTCTCGTCAACCGCCGGCTTCGTGGCCCCGACGCGCCCTGGCACCCGGCCATCCCGCTGGGCGTGGGGCTTGCCTTCCTGGCCCCGGCTCTCCTGCACCGCTGGTTCGACATGGCCTCCATCGGCTCCTACACCGACTCTTTCTTTCCCGAAGTCGCCGCGGCAGGCCTCGCCCTGACGGCCCTGGGCTGGTTGTGCCTGCGCGTGCTTACTTCGGAACGCGCACTGCGGCGCGGCGTCCTGGCCGTGGGAATCGTGGGAACGGTTCTGGGCGCCGGAAGCCTGGCCGTGGGCACTGGAATGGCGGTGACGACGGTGCCCGTGGACGCCCAGGGCGCGGTACCCCAGGACGACCGCCCCAATGTGCTGCTGATCTCCATCGACTCCCTGCGCGCCGACCATCTGAGTTCCTACGGATACCCGCGAGAGACGACTCCACACCTCGACGCTCTGGCCCGCGAAGGCGCCCGCTTCGAGACCGTGATCTCGTCTTCGTCCTGGACCCTGCCCGCCCACATGAGCCTGCTCACCTCGCGGCCGCAGTTTCAGCACCACGTGGACACTCCCCGCGAGCGCCTGGACTCCGCCAGCCTCACCCTGCCCGAAATCTTCCGCAAAGCGGGCTACACGACGGCCGCTTTCGTGTCAGGCCCGTTCATGCGCGCCGAGTACGGATTTGCCCAGGGGTTCGACCTCTACGACGACTACAGCGCCACTCCAGCCGGACAGGCTTCGACCCTCGCCATCACCTCCCCCCAGCTGGTGGCGTCGCTGAACGCCTACCTCGACCGTTGGCAGCACCAGCAGCCACGTCGCCCCTTTTTCGTCCTGCTGCACATGTGGGACGCCCATTACGACTACATCCCACCCGCCCCCTACGACACGCTGTTCGACCCCGACTACACGGGGAGCGTCGATGGGCGCGACTTCCGCTTCGGCCCCGACGTCCACCCGGACATGTCCGCCCGGGACCTCGAACACGTGATCGCCCTCTACGACGGCGAGATCCGCTACGTGGACGAACACCTGGGGCAGCTGTTCGATTCCCTGCGCGCGCGCGGCCTGTTCGACGACAGCATCGTCGCCGTGACCGCCGACCACGGCGAGGCCTTCTACGAGCACGGGCTCAAGGGCCACCGCAACAGCCTCTACGACGAACTCCTTCGGATCCCGCTGTTGATCCGTCACCCCCCCAGCATCGACGCCCCCCGCGTGGTGACCCCCCAGGTGCGCATCATCGACATCGCCCCCACGCTGATGGGCCTGGCCGGCCTCGCGACTCCCACAGGCTTCGGCCTGCGCAGCCCCGACCCGCGACATTCGGCCCGCGACCTCTCGAGCTGGCTGACCGGAGAGGCCGACCCCGCGGCGGCGCCTCCCCTCCTGGCGGTGAGCCAACTCGACGAGCGCCTGCTGGCCCTGCGGGCCAACCGAGCAAAACTCGTCCACAACTTCGAACCCACCGACCGGCTCGAACTCTACGACCTCGCCAAAGACCCGGCCGAGGCACACGACCTCGCCGCAGAATTTCCCACCCGGTCGGCCCAGCTCCAAGCCGAACTCATCGACTTCCTCCGCCTGCGCGAACCGTCCACCACCACCCCCCTGCGCCCAGACCCCTTCCACCAGGAGACCCTGCGCGCGCTGGGCTACGTGGAATAGTGATGATCCAAACACAGCGATCGGGGTAGACTTGCGAAGAGCCATCGGACGAAAGCGAATCCGTTGCCCCAAACAGAAACACGTATTCTGCGCAATGGACGCAACCTTCACCACGGGACTAGGCCGGGTCTCGACCTGACACACTTCC
The DNA here is from genome assembly GCA_022447545.1 of Myxococcota bacterium. Lineage (GTDB taxonomy): Bacteria > Myxococcota_A > UBA9160 > UBA9160 > SMWR01 > JAKVBI01. The sequence goes on along the minus strand of JAKVBI010000022.1, from coordinate 523 downwards.
TGGTGACCCTGATCGTCCTCGGCGGGGCGACCGCAGCGAACGCCCAGTCCGAGCCGCTGCACTTTCTGTGGCACGTCCCCCTGGCCGACCCCGCCCCCATGAGATGGGTCGATGGCCTCCAAGCCAGGCGCCTCTTCGAGGCCAACGCCCCTGACTCTCCGGCCGGCCCCGCGCCCAGCCCCGAGGAAACCCGGCGGGCCATCTACTATCAGGAAAAGCCCATTGGCAACATCCCGCCCACGTATGAAGAACAACCCCTTGGGCGAGCCGAGGTCGGAGACCCGCCCGCGGCTCCGATTCCGCTGTTCGCGGGCTCCCTGGGGCCCGACGGTTTTCCCGACACCGGCGACGAGCCCCTCGTCTACCTGCGCGACGGTCCCCTGGCATCGCGCGCCAACCCCTTCCGAGCCCGCTTCTCGGCCATGACCCAACAGACCTCGGTGGCGGCCATGCCGGCGACGGTGTCAGACCCCCAGCCCGACACGGCCAATCCGGCCCCCATCGCCTGGGGCGAGCGCTTCCA